>CAWHYD010000001.1:0-36589 GCA_963833685.1 uncultured Alphaproteobacteria bacterium
GCTTTCGTCAAGCCAGATGATCGCGCGGTTCTCGACGAGGTCGACGAGGCCCTTGAAGCCGCCTTCGATGCCGATCGGAAGATAAAGCACCGCCGGACGCGCACCCAGGCGATCGATGATCGACTGAACGCAATATTCGAAATTGGCGCCCGTACGGTCGAGCTTGTTGATGAAGCACATCCGCGGAACGGCGTACTTGTCGGCCTGGCGCCACACGGTTTCCGACTGCGGCTCGACGCCGGCAACGCCGTCGAAACAGGCCACCGCGCCATCGAGAACGCGCAGCGAACGCTCGACTTCAATGGTGAAGTCGACGTGGCCCGGGGTGTCGATGATGTTGATCCGGTGCTCTTCGCCCTTGCCCTCGCCGGCGCTCCAGAAACAGGTCGTCGCAGCCGAGGTGATGGTGATCCCGCGCTCTTGCTCCTGCTCCATCCAGTCCATCGTCGCGGTGCCCTCGTGGACCTCGCCGATCTTGTAGGACTTGCCGGTGTAATAGAGGATGCGCTCGGTCGTCGTCGTCTTGCCGGCATCGATGTGGGCCATGATGCCGATATTGCGGTAACGCTCGAGCGGATGGCTGCGGGCCATGGTCGTGATTTCCTTAGCGATGTGGAGAGCCGGCGGACCCGGCTTCCCCGAATATAGGTACGGTTTTTACCAGCGGTAGTGGCTGAAGGCGCGGTTCGCCTCGGCCATGCGGTGGGTGTCTTCGCGCTTTTTGACGGCGTTGCCGCGGTTCTGCGAAGCATCCATCAGCTCGCCCGACAGGCGCGCCGACATGGTCTTTTCCGAACGGCTGCGAGCCGCCGTGATCAGCCAGCGGATGGCCAGTGCCTGGGCGCGCTCGGGGCGCACCTCGACCGGAACCTGGTAGGTGGCACCGCCGACGCGGCGGCTGCGGACCTCGATGCCCGGCTTCACATTGTTCAGCGCGTCGTGGAACACACCGATCGGTTCGCGTCTTGAGGCGGGTTTCGACGGTGTCGAGCGCACCGTAGACGATGTTCTTCGGCGACCGACTTCTTGCCGTCGAGCATGACCGAATTCATGAACTTCGACAGGACGATGTCCCCGAACTTCGGATCGGGAAGGATTTCGCGCTTTTCTGGGCGACGACGACGAGCCATTGGATGTTTCCTTTCTCTTCAGCCGGTCCGGAACCCGATCCGGGGCTTACCGCTGCCGGCTTATTTCGGGCGCTTGGCGCCGTACTTGGAACGGGACTGCCTGCGGTCCTTGACGCCCTGCGTGTCGAGGACGCCGCGAAGCACGTGGTAGCGCACGCCCGGAAGGTCGCGCACACGGCCGCCGCGGATCAGCACGACGCTGTGCTCCTGGAGGTTGTGGCCTTCGCCCGGGATGTAGCTGATGACTTCGCGCTGGTTGGTCAGGCGGACCTTGGCGACCTTGCGAAGCGCCGAGTTCGGCTTCTTCGGGGTGGTCGTATAGACACGGGTGCAAACGCCGCGCTTCTGCGGGTTCTGCTCCATCGCAGGGACCTTCGACTTGGCCTTCTGCGGTTCGCGACCCTTGCGGATCAGCTGGTTAATCGTTGGCATGAAGCCCTTCACCTTTCGTTGCCGGCATTCCCGGCGGTTACTTTGCCCAACGCAAAAGCGCGAAGTCCTGATGACCTTGGGCCATCCGGCCTTCACGGTCGTTGAGCAATGTTCAGCTCTGCCCGACGCAAGTGATGCGCATCCCTGATGCATCGGACGGGCGGGCACATAGCGAGGGGGCGGCTAAGGGTCAACCGGCGGCAGCCGAGACGAACGAAAGCCGAGCCGAGGAACAGCATAGCCGAGGCATCGTTCGATGATAAGCGTCCCGTCCGGAGGACTGAGGATGAAGCACGTCCTGCTGAGTATCGCACTCATGCTCGCACTGACGAGCTGCGGCGGGGGCGATCGTGCAGCCAACCGAGGAGATTCCCCCGTGGACAATGCCACGCTTACGAAGTTCGACCTCGCCAGCAGTTCGTTCCAGCCGAACGGACCGATCCCGGCACAACATAGCTGCGATGGGGCCGACCAGTCTCCGGCGCTGAGCTGGGGGAGCCCCCCGCCGGCACGAAGAGCTTCGCGCTGGTGGTCGATGACCCCGATGCTCCGAGCGGCACGTTCCGGCACTGGGGCGCGTGGGACATTCCCGCCGAAACGCGTTCGCTCGCCGCCGGCCAGGCGGTGGGCAAGCAGGCCGTGAACGGCGCCGGCAAGTCCGGCTACATGGGCCCCTGCCCGCCGCCCGGCCACGGCGTGCACCATTATCATTTCAAGCTTTACGCCCTCGACACGGACACGCTCGATGTCGGCGACGGCGCCAAGGTCGAGGAGGTCGAGCAGGCCGCGCAGAAGCATGCGCTCGGTCGAGCCGAGCTGGTCGGGACCTTCGAGCGCAAATAGCTATTCCTTCGTGGGATCGTGGCCCCAGTTCATCAGGCTGTAGCGCCAGCGCGAGGTGTAGATGTTGGCCGGGCGCTGCGCCCGATGCCGATGGATGAAGCCCACCACCTTGCGCATGTGCGCGACATCCTCGTCGCCAAGCTCATCGCGTGGCTTGCGGAGGATGCCCACGATCCGTCGTCCGCTGGCATGGCCGACGCTTTCGGCTGCCGCGCCGTCCTTGCCCTTCCAGCCGACCTCGCGGCTTTGCTTCGTGCGTAGCCAAGCCTGGATTTCGCCCGCAGTCATATTCACGGCACGGTAAAAGCTGCCGATGATCTTGTCGCGGTCGATCGCCTTCATGGCATCGGCATCGCAGCACGCGGCGCCGGGTTCAACGTGGCCCTTGTTCCGTCCCGCCGCTCGGCTCCGCGTGCCACAAACCTGATCTTAACCATGCGCCTTGCACAAGGCCGATCATGCCGAGTGCCGCGTTCGCCGATCTCCACAAGCCGCCGGTGCTGCCACGCCTGTCGTGGAACGTGGTGCTGGCGGCGATCCTTGCACTCGCTTTCTATCTCCATTCCGTGTTCTGGTGGACCGAGCCGAGGGACATGCCACTGTTCCAGGGCCCGTGGTTTGAGCATCTCGTGCGCTACGGACCGGTCGGCGCCTTTGCGCATCCGTTCAGCAATTACACCCCGGTCTATCTCTATTTGATGGCCTTCGCATCGCTCTTCCACGAGCTGATGTCGCCGCTTTACCTGATCAAGATTCTGTCGGTCGCGGGCACGGCCTTCGCTGCCCTTGCGGTGGCCGATCTGGTCCGGACGATGGGCGGCCGGTCGCGCCATGCGGTGCTGCTGTTGATCATGCCGCCGGCGGTGATCAACGCCGCCCTCCTGGCGCAGTGCGATGCCCTGTGGGCGGGTGCCTGCGTGTTCGCCGTCGCGGCGATGATCCGCGGCCAGTCGGCGCGTTCGCTGATCTGGTGCGGCCTCGCGATATCGCTGAAGGCGCAATCGGTGTTCGTCGCGCCCTTCATCATCGGCGCGCTGATCGGGCGGCGAACGCCCTTGTGGCAATGGCTCATTCCGCCGCTCACTTATGCGGCGCTGATGCTCCCGGCCTGGTTCGCCGGCTGGCCCGCCTACGACCTGGCGATGGTCTATCCCAACCAGCCCGGCTGGGTTCCTTATCCCGGCGACCTGGCCAATCCGTGGATCTTCTTCAGCTGGTTCGCGCGGGAGGCCGGCAAGCAGTTCTATTGGGTTGGATTCCTCGGGGTTGCGGTATCGGCGACGGCGATCGCGGTGCTGACCGCCAAGTCGATCGCGAAGCCTCGGGCGATGCTGTTCCTGGCGCTGCTGTCGGCGATCGCCCTGCCCTATTTCTTCCCAAAGATGCTGGAACGCTATTTCTTCCTCGCCGACCTGCTGTCGCTCTCGACCGCGCTTGCGCTTCGCACGCGGCCGGCGATCCTGATCGCAGTGGCGATGCAGCTGGCCTCCACCTTCTCGGTCTTCACCTACATGTATTTTTTCAACCGGCCTTACCTGACCATGGTCGGCGCCGGGTTGAGCACGGCGGCCATGATCGCAGCCTATGTCCTGGCCCGCCGCAATGGAGCCGAATGGCCCCGCCTGCCCGCCGTTACCAGTCGACCTGGCCGCCGGCGCCTTCCATCGGCCGCACGAACAACCGCCTGACTTCCGGCCAGCGCTCGCGCGCTTCCTGCTCGATCCGGCAAACGATGCGCTCGACCTCGCCCGCCGGCAGGTCGTTCTGGAAATCGACGTTCATCATGACCGTAATCTGGTCGGGCGACGAATGGACCGTCAGCACATAGCCGACGCCGACCACCCCTTTTTCGTCGGCAGCGACAGGTCGTGGAGGGTTTGCACCAGGACCGGGTCGGCCGCCTCGCCGATCAGCAGGGCCTTCGATTCATAGGCGAGCAGCGCCGCGGTCACGCCGAGGATGATCCCGATCACGACCGAGGCCGCGCCGTCGTAGAACGGGATCGCCGGTCAGCTGCGACAGCATCAGGCCGATCGCGGCGGCGATGATCCCGGCCATGGCCGCGCCATTTTCGAGCAGGACGATGAAGGCCGGCGGGTCCTTCGACTGCTGGACCGCCTGCCAGCCAGCCGAGCTCGCCCTTGGCCTCCCTGAATTCCTTGAACGCTTCGAGCGTCGACCAGCCTTCGAGCAGGAAGGCGATCAGCAGCACGGCATAGGCGATGATCGGCGACACCGCCTGCTCGGGATTGGCGATGTGGATGATGCCTTCGTAGATCGACACGCCGGCGCCGAGCGCGAACACCAGCACCGCGACGACGAAGCTCCAGAAATAGAGCTCGCGCCCGTAGCCGAACGGGTGGATCTTGTCGGGCGGGCGGCGCGACGGCGTGGCGGCCCCACATCAGCAGCAGCTGGTTGGTGCAGTCGACGACGCTGTGGACGCCCTCGGTCAGCATCGCCGACGAGCCGGTGATCGCCGCGGCGACGAACTTCGAGACGGCGATGCCGAGGTTGGCGAGAAGCGCGATGACGAGCGTCCGGTTGGAGGTGGTGGGCGTCTCATCAGATGTGGATCACCCGCCCGAACGCGGCGAGCACGCTCTCGTGCATCATCTCGCTAGCGTCGGGTGCGGGAAGACGGTGTTGATGAAGTCGGTCTCGACCAGCTCGGCGGTCTTGCCGATGGTGTAGCCCTGGATCAGCTCGGTGACCTCGGCGCCGATCATGTGCGCGCCGAGCAGTTCGCCGGTCTTGGCGTCGAACACGGTCTTCACGAAGCCCTCGACCTCGCCGAGCGCGATCGCCTTGCCGTTGCCGATGGCCGGGAATTTGCCGACCTTGACCTCATAGCCCTTCTCCTTGGCCTTGGCCTCGGTCAGGCCGACGCTGGCGACCTGCGGGCGGCAGTAGGTGCAGCCGGGGATGTTCTTGCGGGTCGGTCGCGTGCGGGTGCACGTCCTTGTTGCCGAGCTCCTGCGCGATCGCCTCGGCGGCGGTGACGCCCTCGTGGCTCGCCTTGTGCGCGAGCCACGGCGGCGCGGTGACGTCGCCGATCGCCCAGATGCCCGGCACGTTGGTGCGGCACATCGGGTCGGTGTCGATGTGGCCCTTGGTCGTTTTCACGCCGAGCGCCTCGAGCCCGATATTCTCGGTGTTGGGGACGATGCCGACGGCGACGATGCAATGGCTGAAGCGCTGCTCGGCCGACTTGCCGTCGCTTGGTCTTGATCTTGGCGGCGACGCCCTTGGCGTCGGCCTTCAGGCTCTCGACGCCGGCGCTGGTGAGGATCGTCAGGCCCTGCTTCGGCAGGCTCTTGGCGAGCTGGGCGCTGACCTCCGCATCCTCGACCGGGACGACGCGGTCGAGCATTTCGACCACCGTCACCTTGGCGCCCAGGTCGTCGTAGAAGCTGGCGAACTCGATCCCGATCGCGCCCGAGCCGATGACCAGCAGCTCGGTCGGCATTTCCGGCGGGGTCATCGCGTGGCGATAGGTCCAGATGCGCTTGCCGTCGGCCTTGGCGAACGGCAGGTCGCGCGCCCGGGCGCCGGTGGCGACGATGATGTGCTTGGCGGCAAGCTCGGTCGCCTTGCCGTCCGCGCCGTGACCGACAGCTTGCCCTTGCCGGTGAGCGTCGCCCTCGCCCATGTGCACCGTGATCTTGTTCTTCTTCATCAGGTGCGTGACGCCCTGGTTGAGCTGCTTGGCCACCGCGCGGCTGCGCGCGACGACCTTGGCGAGGTCGAACGACGGCTTGTCGTTGCTGAGGCCGTAAGCGTCGGCGTGGCTTCATGTGGTGGAACACCTCGGCCGAGCGCAGCAGCGCCTTGGTCGGGATGCAGCCCCAGTTGAGGCAGATGCCGCCCAGCATTCTCGCGCTCGACGATCGCGGTCTTGAGGCCGAGCTGCGCCGCGCGGATCGCGGCGACATAGCCGCCGGGTCCGGAGCCGAGGACGATGAGGTCGTAGGTGTCAGCCATTGCTTTCCTCTTTCGCCGCGATCTCGCGCGGCTTGTCCTTCTCGTCGAGCGCGACGAAGGTGAACTCGCCCTCGGCCACCGTCGATTTCGGCCTCGCCGTCGCGTTCGCGCGCGATCGCTTCGGCCTTGAGGCGCAGCGAGGTCCGGCCCTGCTTCAGCAGGTCGACATAGACGCTGAGCTCGTCGCCGACCGCCATCGCGCCGGGAAACTTGAGCGCGTCCGCCGCGACCAGGATCGCCTTGCCGCGCTGTGCCGCGACGCGAACGACCCGCAGGCCAGCCCCATCTGGCTCATCAGCCAGCCGCCGAACACGCCGCCATAGGGATTGGTGTCGGCCGGCATCGCGGTGACGCGGATGAGGGGAATGCGGTCGGCCAATCCGCCGTTCAGCGGCTGTGCCAGTTGAAGAACAAGCGGAGCGCCAGCGCCGACCCCAGCGAAAAGCGGGATCGAGAACAGCAGTCCCGGCGATCCGGCGATGCGGGCGAACGGTCCCCCAGCCCGCCCAGCTGATCCATCCAGACGCCGGCCTGCGCCGCCGAATGACCAGTCGGCAGCAGCGAAGCCGAGGATCGCGCCGATCAGCAGGGCGGTGATCCACTTCATCTCAGGCCAGCATCCCCAGCGGGTTTTCGACCAGCTCCTTGAACGCCTTCATCAGCCTGGCGCCGTCGGCGCCGTCGATGGCGCGGTGGTCGAAGCTGCCGGTGGCGCACATGATCGGTCGCGATCTGCAGGCTGTCGTTGATGACATAGGGCCGCTTCTCGCCCGCGCCGATCGCCATGATCATGCCCTGCGGCGGGTTGATGACCGCTTCGAACTGCTTGATCCCGAACATGCCCATGTTCGAGAGGCTGGCGGTGCCGCCCTGATATTCGCTGCGGCTGCAGCTTGCCTTCCTTGGCGCGGCCGGCGAGGTCCTTCATCTCGGTCGAGATCGCCGACACGCTCTTGTTGTCGGCGTCGGCGATGATCGGCGTGATCAGGCCGGCGGGGATCGACGACCGCGACCGAAATGTCGGCGCGGCTGTATTTGATCATGCTGGTCGCCGGCGAAGCTGACGTTGCATTCCGGCACTTCGATCAGCGCCTGCGCCAGCGCCTTGATCAGCAGGTCGTTGACGCTGAGCTTGACGCCGCGGCTCTCGAGCCCGGCGTTGAGCTCGCCGCGGAGCTTGAGCAGCGCGTCGAGCTGGATGTCGACCGTCAGATAGATGTGCGGGACCTGCTGCTTCGACTCGGTCAGGCGGCGCGCGATCGTCTTGCGCATGTTGGAAAGCTTGACCGCCTCGTGCGGGATCGCCTGCTCCATCGGCCCGGCATGACGAGCTGGGCGCCGGCGGCCGCGGTGCCGCGCGGCAGCCGGCTGGCGCTGCAGCGGGCGCCTTGCCGGCTGCGCGCCTCGAGGTCGGCGCGGACGATGCGCCCGCCGGGGCCGCTGCCCTTGCAGCGCTCGACAGGTCGATGTTCTGCGCCTGCGGCGAGCCGGCGCGCGAGCGGCGATGCCTTGATCCGGTCGCCCTCTGCCCTGCGGTGAGGTGCTGCGGCGAGCTGCGCGGGTGCTGCCGGCGCGCGGCGGCAGGTCGCGGCCGGCGCGGCGGTCGTCGGCCTTCGGGCTCGGAGCGGTCGCCTTCGGCGGCGCCGGCGCGGCGCTATCGGCCTCTGCGCGCGGCGCGGCGCGGCAGCCGACGCATCCTCGCCTTCGCCGGCCATGATCGCGATCGGCGCGCCGACCTTCACGCCGTCGCGTGCCTTCGGGCACCAGGATCTTGGCGATCTTGCCTTCGTCGACCGCTTCGAACTCCATCGTCGCCTTGTCGGTCTCGATCTCGGCGAGGATGTCGCCCGACTTCACCTCGTCGCCTTCCTTGACCAGCCATTTGGCGAGCGTGCCCTCCTCCATGGTCGGAGAAAGGGCGGGCATCTTGAGTTCGATCGGCATGAGGCGTGTGTCCTTGCAGGAAGGCTCGCTGGCTCAAAGCCAATGCGGCGGGCGCGGTCAAGTGCGCGCCGAACCGTCCGCGCCGACTTGCGCTTAGCGCGCGGTTTAACGCAGCACTGGCGCCGCATGGGGGACGGCAAGGCGAAACGCACCTATCTGGTGGTGGTCGACGACAGCGCCGAGGCGCGGGTCGCGCTGCGCTTCGCCGCGCGCCGCGCCGCCAAGACCAACGGCCGGATCGAGGTGCTGGGGATCGTCGAGCCGCAGGATTTCGTGCAATTCGGCGGCGTCCAGGCAGGCGATGGCGAGGAACAGCACGCTGCGCATCGAGGGCGTGGTCAGCGCCGCGATCGGCGAAATCCTCGACGAGTCCGGAGTCGAAGCCGCATGTCATCGTCCAGCAGGGCGAAGCGGCGAAGGCCGTGCGCGACTATGTCGGCGAACGGCCGGAGATTGCGGCGCTGGTGCTGGGCGCGGCGCCGACGCGGCAACCCGGGCCCGCTGGTCGCCAATTTCGCCGGCAACGACGCCGGCAAGCTGCCCTGCCCGGTGATGATCATCCCGGGCGCTCGGCGACGAGCGGCTCGAGCAGCTGAGCTAGAGAACTGCCGCCAGTATCTCCGCCAGCCGAACGCAGCCGGCCTCGTCCTCTTCGGTGAACCGCGCCGGTGCTTCGGACTGTCGAGGTCGAGCACGCGCGATCAGTTCGCCGTCGCGGATCACGATCGGCACCACGATCTCGCTGTTCGAGGCGCAGTCGCAGGCGATGTGGCCGGGGAAGGCGTGGACGTCGTCGATGCGCTGGACCTGCAGCGTCGCGGCGGCGGCGCCGCAAACGCCCGTGCCGAACGGAATGCGGATGCAGGCCGGGCGGCCCTGGAACGGCCCAAGCACCAGCTCGCCGCCGATGTTGCGATAGAATCCGGCCCAATTGAGATCGGGCAGGCTTTCCCAGATCAGCGCGACGGCATTGGCCATGTTGGCGATCGGATCGGGCTCGCCCGCGACCAGTCCTTCGAGCGCCAGCGCGAGGTCCTTGTAGAGCGTCGGCCTTGTCCGCTGCTTCGATCTTGAAGTCGTACATCAGTCGAAATCCACCTTTCCGCGCCCCTGCTTCACTTGCGAACGCTGGCGCTTCTTGTCCACCCGCTCGGCCTTGGCGGCCCGGCTGGGGCGCGTCGCCTTGCGCTTGCGCGGGGCGATATGGGCGGCCGCTATCATTTCCGCCAGCCGCGCCCGCGCGTCGGTGCGGTTTGCGTCCTGCGTACGGAAGCGCCGGGCGGTGATCAGCAACTCCCCGCCGCCGGTTACCTTCGACTCCGGCGATGCGCTTGAGGCGCTCGTAGACGTCGGGGTGAAGACCGAGCTTGAACAAGTCGACGCGGAGCTGGACGGCGGTCGCGACCTTGTTGACGTTCTGCCCGCCCGGCCCGGTCGCGGCGAGGAAGCTTTCGCTGAGCGCGTCCTCGGGAATGACCACGTCCTCAGGCCGCATCGCCGCCAGTCCGCGAAATGATCCGGCAAGGGCGCGGTGACGTCGATCGCCGGCTTGCCCTCGCGCGGAACCACCAGCCGCGAGGCGTGGAGCAGCATCAGGCCGCCCGGAATCCCGTAAACGCGGTCGCCGACGATGCCGGTCCCGAACGCCGCCCTCGCATGCGCGCGAATTTGGTGAGTCCGGCCCGTTCGCGGACGAAACTCCACCAGAGTGGACCCATCGCGAACCGCAATCCGGCGCCAGTGCGTTGTCGCTTCAAGGCCATGCGGATCGGTGACCATCTTCCACCCCGCCTCTGCGCTGGAGGTCTTGGCGAGCGGAGTATCGATGACCCCGCTCTCCTCCGCAATCTCGCCGCCGACCACGGCGAGGTAGTATTTCTCGACCGCCCGACCCTCGAACGCCTGCTGGAAGGCGGCGCGCGCCCTGGGCGAGCGGGCGAACAGCAAGCAGCCGCTGGTATCGGTGTCGAGCCGGTGCATCGGCGTCGGCGGCCGTTTGAAGCCGCACTTCAGCTCGTCGAGGCGCGACGCGACCGACTCCCCGCCGCGCCTCGGCGTGTCCACGGGGAGCCCGGCCGGCTTGTCGAGGACGATGGCTTCGCCGTCGATGAAGAGAATGTGATCGGAAAGCATGGTCCGGCTTTAGCGGTTGTGGATCGATTTGTGACTCCCTTGCAACGAAGCCAAGGAATCCAGCGTGTTACACAATATTAACCTTTTCCCATCAGACAGCAGATGGTTAATGAGCGCTTCAAGGCCATTAAGGACGGGTAACGAAGTTGCACCGCTCCGGGGCCGCGAACGGGGGAGCCAACGATGCGCGTGCTGCTGATTGAGGACGAGCCGACGACCGCCAAGAGCATCGAGCTGATGCTCGGGTCGGAGGGCTTCAACGTCTATACGACGGATCTGGGCGAAGAAGGCCTCGATCTCGCCAAGCTCTACGATTACGACATCATCCTCCTCGACCTGAACCTTCCCGACATGCACGGCTATGACGTGCTGAAGAAGGTGCGCACCGCCAAGGTCGGCACTCCGGTGCTGATCCTGTCAGGCATCGGCGAAATGGACAGCAAGGTCCGCGCGCTGGGCTTCGGCGCCGACGATTATGTCACCAAGCCGTTCCACCGCGACGAGCTCGTCGCGCGCATCCACGCGATCGTCCGCCGCTCGAAGGGCCATTCGCAATCGGTCATCCGCACCGGCAAGCTCGCCGTGAACCTCGACGCCAAAACGGTCGAGGTCGATGGCGCCCGGGTGCATCTGACCGGCAAGGAATATGCGATGCTGGAGCTGCTTTCGCTCCGCAAGGGCACCACGCTGACCAAGGAAATGTTTCTCAATCACCTGTACGGCGGCATGGACGAACCCGAATTGAAGATCATCGACGTGTTCATCTGCAAGCTGCGCAAGAAGCTCAGCCTGGCTTGCGGCGGCGCCAATTACATCGAGACCGTCTGGGGCCGCGGCTATGTGCTGCGCGATCCCGAAGAGATCAGCGAGCCGGAGCCGGAAGCGGCCGTCGCTTAATCAAGTTCCAACGGGGGAACGGAAGGCGGGGCGCTCAAAAAGCGTCCCGCCTTTTGCTTATGCGGCCCGTGCAAGCTCCAGCCGCGTGCGGAGCCAGCCCCCGAACCAGGCCAGCGCGATGATCCACAAGCCGAGCACGGCCATGGCGATCCAGTCGCCGGTCACGACCGCCGAATGCATGTAGCTGGGCCGCATCGTGCCCATGGCTTCGGTGACGGCGTGCGCGGCGATGATCGAGAAACCGAGGATCGCGCCGGCGACCAGCGCTCGCTCGGGCCGCAATGCGCCTAGCGCGACCGCCATCACGCTCATGACGGCAAGGACGACCGTGACCTCGTCGGTGTGCCATTCGACGAACAGCGCCAGCGCCACGGCGCCTGCGACTAGCGCCCACCAGCCGGCGCCTTTCATTGCGCGGCCTTGCGGAACAGCAGCGCGGAGCCGGCCCACATCGCCGTGAAGCCGCCGATCAGCACGAGAACGCCGGCCAACCCCGGGGGTTCGTTGGCGCCGAGGCCGTAGCCAACGACTGGTAGCGCGACCAAAGCCTCGGCGACCGCCGCAACAGCCATCGCCCGGGCCATCCCATCGGCGCGGAAGCGGACGGCGATTGCGCCACCCAGCGCAACGACGATCACGACCAGGAACATCAGGTTCGCCGGATTGCCTTCATCGCCGATGATGCCGACGGCGCCATTGATCCACACCAGCAGGAATGAAGCCGCGACCGCGACCAAGGCCCCGGCGCGGTAATAGAAATTGCGCGAGGTCCGCACCGCGAGCTCGATGAGCCCGCCTACGATCCCGAACATGACCGCGGCAAACACATAATCCGACCCGGTCCACGGCGCGCCCGCGACATAGGGCAGGATCAGCAGGAACGCGGCGGTCCCCCAACCGATGATCCGCCACGGCACCCCGCCCTTCTTGCCGCCATTGTCCGCCCTGCTTGCCATCTCAATGCCTCCATGCATGTTACGGTGACGATGTGCCAGAGCGGCGGGTGAGCGGCATGAGCAACTTGTGAGGACTTGCTGAAAAATGGCCGCATGCTTTGCCTTTGAAGGGTTTCGTGCTCGATCCCGCCGACCGGCGGCTCAAGCGCGGGGGCGACGCGGTGGAGCTCAACGCCCGCTATCTCGACGCTTTGGCGCTGCTGGTCCGCGAGCAGGGCAGCCTGGTATCCAAGGACCGTTTCCTAGACGAGGTCTGGGACGGCGTGCCGGTCACCGACGAGGCGCTGACCCAATGCATCAAGACGCTGCGCCGCCAGCTCGGCGACAGCGCGTCGAGCCCGCGGTTCATCGAGACGGTGCCCAAGCACGGCTATCGCTTCATTGCCCAGGTCGAAGTCATGGACGGCGGCGCTGCCCCGGCGCGCGTTCCTGAGGCCATGCCCAGCAACCTGAGCGGCTTCGTCACCATCGCAATCGCGGGAACGCTCGGCGGTGGGCTGGCCGGCGCGATCGGCGGCCTGTTCTATGGCTTTGTCGGCGCGTCCCAGCCCGCGCCGCAAGGAGTCGGCGGCTTGTCGATCCTGCTCGTGCTGCTCGGAGTCACGACGCTGGTGGCGCTGATCGGGGGCGCGGGCGTCAGCATTGGAATCGCCGCCGCCGAGACCATCCGTCCCCGCTCGCTGGCCTGGAGCGTCGCCAGCGGCGCCGTGGGCGGAATGATCGTCGGTGCCGCGGCCAAGCTGTTCGGCCTCGATGCCTTCACCCTGCTGGTCGGCCATTCGCCGCATGACATCACCGGGGCGGCCGAAGGGGCGCTGCTGGGCGCGGCCGTGGGGCTCGGGGCTGCCGTGGTTGGCCCAACCCGCTCAATCGGCGAAGGCGCCGCCCGGTCGGCTCTCATCGGCGGGATCGCCGGCATCCTCATCGGCCTTGCGGGCGGGCGGCTGATGCTCGGCAGCCTCGCGCTGCTGGCACAGGACGTGCCCGGCTCACGCCTGCGACTCGACCAGATCGGCCATTTGTTCGGGGAAAGCGGGCTTGGTCCGCTGACGTTGATCGTCTCATGTGGACTGGAGGCAGCACTGTTCGCCGCCTGCACGGTCACCGCAATCAGCTACGGCAGGCGCACGCCTTAGGCCTTGATGTTCAATTTCTTCGAAGTCGGGCGCGCCGGGAGCACCAGCGGATCGCCGACCGCCATGTCAGCGGCCGCATCATCCATCCGCCGCCATCCGTCACGCCCGAGCCGCTCGAGCGGCTGGAACGCCGTTTTGTAGGCCATGCGGGTGGAGCCTTCGACCCAATAGCCAAGATAGACGTAAGGCAGGCCGGCGCGCGCGGCGCGGCTGATATGGTCGAGGATGATGTAAGTGCCGAGCCCTTTGCGCGAATCCGGCCCGACGTCGAAGAAGCTGTAGATCATGCTGAGGCCGTCGCTCTGCTGGTCGCTGAGGCAGGCACCGACCAGCCGGCCGGGGCGCCCGTCAACCGACGGCTCGCGATATTCGATGACGAAGGTGTGGACCGGCGTCTGTTCGACCATGTCGGCGAAGTCGCCCTCGTCCATCTCCGCCATGCCGCCGCCGGGGTGGCGCGCCGCGAGATAACGGCGGAGCAGCTCGTATTGCTCCTCGGTTGTCCATGGCTTGCAGGCGCTGATTTCGAGGTCGGCATGCCGGCGCAGCACCTTGCGCTGGGTGACGCTCGGCTCGAACTCGGCGGCGAGGACGCGGACCGAGACGCAGGCCGAGCAGTCGATGCAGCTTGGACGGTAAGCGACCGACTGGCTGCGGCGAAAGCCGATGCGGCCGAGGGCTTCGTTGAGTTCGCTGGCGTGGCGCCCGCCAAGTTCGGTGAACACTTTCCGCTCGACCTTGCCCGCGAGATACGGGCACGGGCTCGGGTTCGTTACAAAGAACTTGGGAAAGCGGAAGGGTGCGCTCACCCGGCGGCCTCGATCCTTTTGGTTACTGATCTCTTTATGCTGCCGGACAACGCCGATGAAAAGCCTTTGGCTGCGTTAGAGTGGCCGGAATAAAGACCGTGTCCCGTCAAGGGACGCCGTTTGGCCGGGTTCAGTCCAGCAAAGCCCGCTCGACGCGGAAGCCGGCGGCTTCAAGTCGCGCGACGACATCGTCGATCGCGCTAGCGTCGCGGGCTTCGCATTCGACCTCGATCATCGTGTCCTTGGCCGGCAGCCGGGTGAAGATGCGGCTGTGATTGATCTCGATGACGTTGACCCCGGCCTCGTAGACCTTGCTGGTGATCGCCGCGAGCGCGCCGGGCTGGTCGTGGGCGGCGACGTGGAGGCGGGCGATGCGGCCCTGCCGGACCAGGTCGCGGACCAGGACGTTGGCGAGCAAATGCGTGTCGATGTTGCCGCCACACAGGATGGTCGCGACCTTCTTGCCCTTGAAGCGCTCGGGCTGGGCAAGCATCGCGGCGAGACCGGCCGCCCCCGCCCCTTCGACGACCGTCTTTTCGATGCCGACGAGCATGGAGACGGCGCGTTCGAGATCGCGCTCGCTGACCAGCATGACATCGCTCGCGAGGTCCTTGAGGATTCGCCGGGTCAGCTCGCCCGGCTGCTTGACCGCAATGCCCTCGGCGAGCGTGTCGCCGCCAAGCGGCAGGAAACAGCCTTCGATCGCGCATTTCATCGACGGGATAAAGCTCGGCTTCGACCCCGATCAGCTCGATTTCGGGCTTCAGCGCGCGCGTTGCGATGGCGACGCCCGACATCAGCCCGCCGCCGCCGATCGGTACGGTGATGACGTCCAGGTCGGGCGCATCCTCGAGCATTTCGACGCCGACCGTTCCCGCCCCGGCGATGATCTGCGGATCGTCGAAGGGATGGATGAAGACATAGCCCTTCTCCAGCGTCAGCTCGCGCGCCTTGGCATAGGCGTCGTCGAACATGTCGCCGTGAAGCACGACCGTGGCGCCGTGGCCGGCGGTCTGGGTGACCTTCACCGTAGGAGTCAACTCCGGCATGACGATCGTCGCCGGAATCCCGAGCCGCTTGGCGTGATAGGCGACGGCCTGCGCATGATTGCCGGCCGACGCGGCAATCACGCCGCGAGCCCGTTCCTCGGGTGTGAGCTGGATCAGCTTGTTGAGCGCGCCGCGTTCCTTGTAGGCGGCGGTGAACTGGAGGTTTTCGAACTTCAGCCAGACTTCCGCGCCGATGATTTCGGACAGGGTCTGGCTGACCAGCATCGGGGTGCGGATGACCGCGCCCTTGATCCGCTCGGCGGCGGTGCGGATGTCTTCGATCGTGGGCGCTTCCATCGGCGGCGAGGCCTAGCGCTTCACTCGCGCGCGGAACAATGCTAAGCGCCCGCGATGATCAGATCACTCCTCGCGCTCGCCGCAGCGCTTTCCGCTTCCGCCGCGCTCGCGGATACGCTCGTCACCAACGTCAACGGCATCCAGATTGGCGCCGACGGCAAGCTCCAGCATTTCAGCGGACTGCTGATCGGCGACGACGGCAAGGTTATTCGAACGCTAGGACCGCTCGATGACATTGGGGTGAAGGGAGCTGTCGTGGACGGCGGCGGGCGTGTCCTGTTGCCGGGCTTGGTCGATTCCCACGGCCATGTCGTCGACCTCGGCGTTGCCGCGCTGACGCTTGACCTCGTCGGAACCAGCTCGATCGCCGACATGCAGCGGCGGTTGGCCGCCTATGCGCCGACGCGGGCTGACAACCGCTGGCTGGTCGGCTTCGGCTGGAACCAGGAGCTTTGGGCCGACAAGAGTTTCCCAACCGCGGCCGATCTCGACAAGGTGGTCAGCGATCGCCCGGTCGTGCTGGAACGGGTCGACGGCCATGCCATCGTCGTCAACAGCGCGGCGCTGAAGGCCGCCGGTATCACCGCCGCGACCCAGGCCCCGGAAGGCGGCAAGATCGAGCGCGACGCGAGCGGGAATCCGACGGGCCTGTTCGTCGACAACGCGCGAAGCCTGGTCGAACGCTCGATACCGGCCCGCACTGCCGCCCAATCGGACGAGGCGCTGGCCAAAGCACAGGAAAAGCTTCTGTCGTTCGGGGTGACGTCCGTCGGCTCGATGAGCACCTCGGCGAGCGACTGGCAGGCGTTTCGGCGGGCCGGCGACGCCGGACGGCTGCAGGTCCGGCTGATGTCCTACATGACCGCGACCGATGCCGCAGCCACGGATCAGCGCCCGACCCGCTGGCTATACGGTGACCACCTCCGTCTGGTCGGCGTCAAGCTGTTCGCCGACGGCGCCCTCGGCTCGCGCGGAGCGTGGCTGAAGCAACCCTATGCCGACAAGCCGGACACGCGTGGAATCCCGCGCCATTCGGATGCCGAGCTGCTAAGCCAGGCCGACGCCGCGGCGGCGCGCGGATTCCAGATCGCGACCCATGCCATCGGCGATGCCGCCAATGCCCAGGTCATTTCCACCTATGAGCAGCTGCACAGGAAGTATCCGGGCGACAAGCGCTGGCGGATCGAGCATTTCCAGATCGTCGATCCGGCCGACATTCCGCGCCTGGCGCCCGCCGGGATCATTGCTTCGATGCAGCCGACGCACCAGACCAGCGACCGATTGATGGCCGAGAAAAGGCTCGGGCCGAACCGGCTCGCCGGGGCTTATGCCTGGCAGACGGTGCTGAAGAGCGGCGCGCGCCTGGCGTTCGGGACCGACTTTCCGGTGGAATCGCCCAATCCGTTCCCCGGCCTCGCTGCCGCCGTCAGCCGCCAGGACATGCAGGACCAGCCGCCGGGCGGGTGGATTCCGTCTGAGCGGCTGACGTTCGCGCAAGCGCTGAACGCCTACACGCGCGCCGGGGCCTATGCCGGCTTCGCCGAGGACAAGATCGGTGCGCTGGAGCCCGGAAAATGGGCGGATTTCATCCTGATCGACCGCGATCCGACCGCGGTTGGCGCGCAGGCGCTGGCGCGGACGGAGGTGCTGGAGACCTGGATCGCCGGCAAGAAGGTGTGGGAGCGGGCCGCGCCTAGCGCTTCGCCGACCGAGCGCGGGAAGTAAGCATCCCGGGGGTGAGCAGCTGCGGCAGCTCCTCGGGTGGCTGCTCGGGGCGCATACCAGAGGTAAAAGGGCACGCCGGCGCGGCCGTGGGCTTCGAGGAAGCGGGTGATCGCCGGATCGCCGGCGGTCCAATCGCCCACGAGGACCTTCACGCCGCGTTGCCGGAATGCGTCGCGAACCTCGGCGCGGTCGATCGCGGCCGCTTCATTGGCCTTGCAGGTCAGGCACCAATCGGCGGTGAAATAGACGAGCACGGGATGACCTTGAGCGACATAGCGCTCGGCCTTGCCCTCCGCCCACACCTCGGCGCCCGAGGGAACGGATTGGTGAACGGATGAGGCCGGCACCCGCGCCACGGCGGCTATCACCACGACAACCGCGAGCAGCGCTGGGATGATGGCGCGCGCTCCGCCGCTCCGCTGAATCCGTCCGGTGAAATAGAGGCAGGCGGTGAGCGCGGCGGCCGCGAACAGCGCGAACAGCATCGCGGGATTGCCCGCTTGCCGCGACAGCAGCCACAGGCAGGCTACGGCGGTCGCGGCCATGGGGATGGCGAGGAAGCGCTGGAGCCGCTTCATCCAGCTGCCGGGCTTCGGCAGCTTCGCGCGCAAGCTTGGAACAAAGGCAATCGCCAGGAACGGCAGCGCGAGTCCAAGCCCGAGCGCGCCGAACACCAGCACCGATCCCGCCAGCGGCAGCAGCAGCGCCGTACCGAGTGCCGCACCGAGGAACGGGCCAGCGCACGGCGTCGCCACGAAGGCGGCGAGCGCGCCGGTGCCGAAGCTGCCAGCCGGGCGGGCGTTGCCGCCGAGGACCGGCAGATCGAACAGGCCGACGAGGTTGGCCGTGATCGCCACCGCCAGCAGCAGGAGCAGCATGATCGTGCGCGGGTCCTGCAACTGGAAGGCCCAGCCCGCCTCGCTCCCCGCCGCCCGGATGGCGAGCAAGGCGACGCCGAGCGCGCCGGTGCCGGCTATCGCTCCGGCCGTGTAGGCCAAAGCGTCGGCGCGCGCCTCGCGCGGACCCTCGGCGGCGCGGGACAAGTGCAGCGCCTTGAGCGCCAGGATCGGGAAGACGCAGGGCATCAGGTTCAGCAGCACGCCGCCGGCCAGGGCACCCAGCACGGCCGCGAGCAGCGCTTCAGCGCCGAGCTCGCCTAGCCTCGCGCCACCCTCCGGCACGGGCCCCGACGTCGCGGTGAACTCGAGACCTTCGCCATCGCCGAGCGCGAGCACGCCCTGGAAACGCGACTGCGTTGCTCCCTTGGCCGCCAGCTCCGCGACCAAAGTATCGCCGACGCGCCGGAATTGCTGCTTCGCGTCGTAATCGATCGCGTTGTCGGTGACGGGGAAAACGTAGGGCTGCTCGACCTTCACGCTCGCGGGAAGCGGGATCGCGACGCGTAGCTGCCCCCCCGCTGCGGCGAAATGGCCGACGCTGGCGAGCGGCCGTGGCAGCGCTTTGCGCCATTGATCGAACTGCGCGCGCTGCGGGGTTCCGGTCCCCACTGGCAAATCGAGCGACAACTCACCTTGCTCGGGCACGCAGACCTTGTCGGTGCAGGCGAGCCATCGTGCCTGGGCGCGGATTGGGATCGTGCCGCGCACATCCGACGGCACCTTCAGCCGCACGAGCACGGCATAATCGCGCTCGTAGACGTAGTTCATCAGGCCGGCGACGGTGAGGCGCTGCGGCACCGGATAGCGCAGCGGGCCGGCGGCGAAGCCCTTGGGAAGCTGCCACTGGACGTCCATCGGCAGGCCGGCGTCGCCCGGGTTAAGCCAATAGCCGTGCCAGCCGGGCGCTGGACGCATATGGATCGCAAGCTCGACCTCGCGGCCGGGTGGCGCGGGGCCCTCGGCGACCAGCTGCGGTGTGATACCCTTCGCATGGCCCAAGGCCGGAAGCAGCAGCAAGCAGAGAAGTAAGAGCAGGCGCCGAAGCATCTTGGTCCTCTAACGTCATGCTGAACTTGTTTCAGCATCCATTCCGGTGAAGTGCGGTGCGGGCCTCGAAAATGGACCCTGAAACGAGTTCAGGGTGACGGCGGTGGGGCTCAATCGAGGTTAGGACGAAGCCACCGCTCGGCCTGCTCGATGCTGACCTCGCGGCGCGCGGCATAATCGTCGAGCTGGTCGCGGCCGATGCGGGCGACTCCGAAATATTGGCTGTCGCGGTGGCCGAAATAGAAGCCCGACACGGCCGAGGTCGGAAGCATGGCGAAATTCTCGGTCAGCGTGACTTCGGCCGGGTGGCCGCCGAGCATGTCGAACAGGATCGGCTTCAGGCTGTGGTCGGGGCAGGCCGGATAGCCGGGCGCGGGGCGAATGCCCTCGTATTTCTCGCGGATCAGCTGCTGGTTGGACAAATGCTCCTCGGCATAGCCCCACAGCCGGTTGCGGACCTGCGCGTGAAGCACCTCGGCGAAGCTTTCCGCCAGCCGGTCGGCCAGCGCCTTGAGCAGGATGTCGTCATAATCGTCGACGGTCTGCTTGAAACGTTCGAGATGCGGCTCGAGCCCGTGGATGCCGACCGCGAAGCCGCCGATCCAGTCCTCGCCGTCGGGATTGATGAAGTCGGCCAGGCACATGTTGGCGCGGCCCTCACGCTTCTTCACTTGCTGGCGGAGGAAAGGCAGCCGGGTCCAGTCGTTGCCGGCGAGCACCAGCACGTCGTCGCCCTCGCGCTTGCAGCGCCACAGGCCCGACGGTCGCCTTGGGCGTGATCCAGCGCTCGGCGACGAGCTGGTCGAGCATCGCCTGCGCATCCGCGAACAGGCTGGTCGCGCTTTCCCCGACAATCGGGTCGTCGAGGATCGCCGGATAATTGCCGGCCAGCTCCCACGCGCGGAAGAAGGGCGTCCAGTCGATCGACGCGCGCAGGTCCGCCAGCGGCCAATCGCCGAAATGATGAAGCCCGGGGTATTTGGGCGCGGGCGCCTGGCCCGACGGGTCGAAGGCAAAACCGTTGGCGCGGGCGTCGTCGAGCGAGGAAAGCTCACTCTGGCCCGCATTCAGACGCGACTGCCGCAGCTTGTCGTAATCGCCGGCGGTGGTTGCAATCAGCGGCTCGCGCTGCGTGTCGGAGACCAGGCTGGAGGCGACGCCGACGGCGCGGCTGGCGTCGAGCACGTGGATCACCGGCCCCGTGTAAGCGGGATCGATGCGCAAGCGCGGTATGGGCTTTGCTGGTCGTGGCACCGCCGATCAGCAGCGGGGTCTTGAGGCCGAGGCGCTGCATTTCCCCCGCCACCGTCACCATTTCGTCCAGCGAGGGGGTGATGAGCCCCGACAGACCAATCATGTCGGCGTTATTGTCGTTGGCGGACTGCAGAATGTCCTGCCACGGCACCATGACGCCGAGGTCGATCACCTCGAAGCCGTTGCACTGCAAAACCACGCCGACGATGTTCTTGCCGATGTCGTGGACGTCGCCCTTGACGGTCGCCATGACGATCCGGCCCTTGCCCGCCGTGGCGCCGGTCTTTTCCTTTTCCGCCTCGATGAACGGGATGAGGTGGGCGACCGCGCGCTTCATCACGCGCGCGGATTTGACGACCTGCGGCAGGAACATCTTGCCCGACCCGAACAAGTCGCCGACGATATTCATGCCGTCCATCAGCGGGCCTTCGATGACCTCGATCGTGCGCCCGCCGCTTTCGGCGACCAGCAGGCGCGCTTCTTCCGTATCCTCGACGATATTGGCGTCGATGCCCTTCACCAGCGCATAGGACAGGCGCTCGTTGACTGGCAGCGTGCGCCATTCGGCGAGCTTCTTTTCCTCGACGAGGTCGATGCCCTTGAAGGCTTCGGCGATGGTGATGAGCCGCTCGGTGGCGTCGTCGCGGCGGTCGAGGATGACGTCCTCGCAAGCCTCGCGCAGCTCTGGATCGATCGCATCGTAAACGTCGAGCTGGCCGGCGTTGACGATGCCCATGTCCATGCCGGCGGGGATGGCGTGGAAGAGGAACACGCTGTGCATCGCGCGCCGCACCGGCTCGTTGCCGCGGAACGAGAAGCTGAGGTTCGAGAGGCCGCCGGAGATGTGCGTGCCGGGGCAGCGGCGGCGGATTTCGGAAGCGGCCTCGATGAAGTCGAGGGCGTAGCGGCGATGCTCGTCGATGCCGGTTGCCACCGCGAAGATGTTGGGGTCGAAGATGATGTCGTTGGGTTCGGTGCCGTTGGCGACGAGCAGCTTATAGGCGCGCTCGCAGATTTCGACCTTGCGCTGGACGGTGTCCGCCTGTCCGACCTCGTCGAAGGCCATGACAACGATGGCGGCGCCATAGGCGCGGCACTTGGCGGCAAGCTCGAGGAACGGCCCCTCGCCTTCCTTCATCGAGATCGAGTTCACAATCGGCTTGCCCGATACGCATTTGAGGCCGGCTTCGATCACGCTCCACTTGGAGCTGTCGACCATCACCGGGATGCGCGCGATGTCGGGCTCGGCGGTGATGCGCTTGAGGAAGATTGTCATCGCCTGCTCGGAGTCGAGCAGGGCCTCGTCCATGTTGACGTCGAGGATCTGGGCGCCGTTTTCGACCTGGTCGCGCGCGACCTCGACCGCGGCGTCATAGTCGCCGGCCAGGATCAATTTCTTGAAGCGGGCCGAGCCGGTGACGTTGCAGCGCTCGCCGATATTGACGAAGCGCGCACCTGCCCCCGCAGTTTCCACCCGATTGTGCTCCATGGTTTCAGGCCGCGATCGTCATCGGCTCGAGCCCGGCGAGCAAGGTCCCCGGGCGAGCATCCGGGACGGCGCGCGGCGTGCTTTCGCGCACCGCCCCGGATATTGCGGCGATGTGCGAGGGAGTCGTCCCGCAACAGCCGCCGACCACGTTGACCAGGCCGCTTTCGACCCAGTCCTTTACCTGCGCCGCGGTTTCCGCCGCGGCCTCGTCATATTCGCCAAGCTCGTTCGGAAGGCCCGCATTGGGATAAGCCATCACCAACGTGTCGGCGACCGCCGACAGCGCCGCGAGATGCGGGCGAAGCTGGGCCGCGCCGAAGGAGCAATTGAGGCCGATGGTGAGCGGCCTGGCGTGGCGAACCGATGCCCAAAACCCCTCGACCGTATGACCCGAAAGGTTGCGGCCGCTGAGGTCGGTGAGGGTCATGGAGATCATCAGCGGAAGCTCGCGGCCGAGCGCCTGCTCGGCCTCAAGCGTCGCCACGATCGCCGCCTTGGCGTTGAGCGTATCGAAGATCGTCTCGACCAGGATGAAGTCCACGCCGCCGCGAACGAGCGCATCGACCTGTTCGCGATAGACCGCCTTCACCTGGTCGAAATCCACCTCGCGATAGGCGGGATCGTTAACATTGGGCGATAGCGACAAGGTCTTGTTGGTCGGACCGATCGCGCCCGCGACCCAGCGCCTCGCTTGCCATCGCGATCGGCGACTTCGCGGGTGATTCGCGCTGCTTCTTCATTGATCTGCTGGACCAGCGCCTCGGCGCCGTAATCCGCCTGGCTGATCGCGTTGGCGTTGAAGGTGTTGGTGGCCAGCACCTCGGCACCCGCATCGGCGAACTGTTCGCAGATCGACCGCACGATCTCCGGCCTTGTCAGGTTCAGGAGGTCGTTGTTGCCTTTCTGATCCTTGAGAAGATCAAGACCGCCGCAGTAATCGGGCGCTTGCAGCCGCTCGGCCTGGATGGCCGTGCCGTACGGGCCGTCCTTAATCAGGATGCGCTTGGCGGCTTCTGCTCGAAAGGTCTGGGCGGCGGTCATGCGCGCGGCCTCGCGCCGAGCAAATGGCAAATGGCGTAACTTAATTCGGCCCTGTTCAAAGTGTAGAAGTGGAAGTGACGGACACCGCCAGCGTAGAGCTGACCGGCGAGTTCGGCGGCGACGGTAGCCGCGATCAGCTGGCGTGCCGCGGGCAGGTCGTCGAGGCCTTCGAACAGATCGTCGAGCCAATCCGGAATCGTAGCGCCGCATGACTGGGCAAAACGCCGCGTCGTGGCGACGTTCGATACCGGCAGGATGCCCGGAACCAGTTCAACGTCGATGCCCGCCGCCGCCGCTTCATCCTGAAAGCGAAGGAAGCAGTCAGGCGAGAAGAAGAACTGGGTGATGGCGCGGTCAGCGCCGGCGTCGACCTTGCGCTTGAGGTTGTCGAGATCGGCTGTACGCGTGCCAGAATCCGGGTGGATCTCGGGATAGGCCGCGACCGAAATGTCGAACGGGGCGACCGCCTTGAGGCCCGCCACCAGCTCGGCAGCATTGGCATAGCCATCCGGATGCGCCTGATAGGCAGCACCGGGGTCCGCGGGGTCGCCGCGAAGCGCGACGATGTGGCGAACGCCGAGCTCCCAATAATCGCGCGCAATCGCGTCCACCTCGCCGCGGCTTGCGCCGACGCAAGTCAGATGCGCGGCAGGCGTAAGGTCGGTCTCGTCGAGGATGCGCTTGACGGTGGCGTGCGTCCGTTCGCGGGTCGAGCCGCCGGCGCCATAGGTTACCGAGACGAAGCGCGGGCCAAGCGGTGCCAGCGTCTGGATCGAACCCCACAAGGTCTCGGCCATGGCCTCGCTCTTCGGCGGGAAGAATTCGAAGCTGACGGCGATGTCGCCACGGGCTTCCGCGAACAGCGGCAAGTGGCGCTGCGAGCTGGTCGAAAGCGTTCATGCCGCCTTCCGCTGCGAGATGGCCATCTTGACGCCGCGCCACAGGCTGACGGTCAGCTCACCACCCTCGAGATGGCGGACCTGGTCGATTTCGAGCCCGGCCGAGCCGAACCAGCCGGCCATGACCTCGTCTTCAAAACCGAGGCGGATATGAGCGTCGCGCTCGCGCAATTCCTCGCGCTCGTGGGCGGCGAAATCGACGACGAGCAGGGTCCCGCCGGGCGCCAGCACCCGCGCCGCCTCGCCGATCGCGACGGCGGGCGAATGGGCGTAGTGGAGGACCTGATGGATGACGATGGTGTCGGCCGATTGGTCGGCCAACGGCAGCGCGTACATGTCGCCCTGGCGAAGGCTGGGCTGAATGCCCGCCGCCTCGAGCTTGACCCGGGCCAGGCGCAGCATCTCCGACGAGCGGTCGATGCCGATCGACTGGCTGGCGCGCGGACCGAACAGCTCGATCATCCGCCCGGTGCCGGTGCCGATGTCGACCAGCCGACCGAGCGGACGGCAGCCAAGCGAATCATCGATCGCGCGCTCGACCTCGCTTTCGGCGACGTGAAGCGAGCGGATCTGATCCCACATCTCGGCATGGCCGGCGAAATAGCGGTTGGCGGCTTCGGCGCGGTCGGCACGAATACCCTCGGTGCGCGCGGCGTCGAGCGCGAACAGCCGCTCGGTGGCGGCGTCGGCCCAGCGATCGATCAGCGCGAACATCGGCGTGACGCGGTCGCTGTCGCTCAGAGTCAGGAACACCCAGCTGCCTTCCTTGCGCCGTTCGAGGACCCCAGCATCGGCGAGGATCTTGAGGTGGCGCGAGACACGCGGCTGGCTCTGCCCAAGGATCTGGGCGAGCTCGCCGACCGACAATTCCATAATCCGGAGCAACGCCAGGACGCGCAGCCGCGTCGGGTCGGCAAGCGCCTGGAATTCGATCGGCGAGCGGAAGGGCGGCGTCCATGGCTTAACGATATAAAGATATCTTTATATGGTCAATTCCGCCTTTGAAAATAATCTCTTGTATGGCGGTAGAGATTGCAGCTATTGCCCCGCCCCTGGCTTGAACGACTCGCGCGTACAGGCCGCGAAAGCGCCCGTCCCTGGGCGCCATTGAAGGGAGTGGAACGATCATGAAGAAAGTTGCCATTGTGACCGTTGCGGTCCTCGCGCTGGGCATCGCCGCCTGCAAGCCGGCCAACACCGACAACAACGCAGCCAACGAAACGGCTGTCGAGAACAACGCCGACGCCGACGTCAACGCTGCGACCAACGACGTTGGCAACGCCGCCGACGCCGCGCTGAACGTTGCCGAGAACAACATCAACGCCGCCGGCAATGCCGTCGAGAACGCCGGTAACGTCGTCGAGAACGCGGCTCACTAAGCCGCTCGTTTCCGATTCGGAAATGCGAAGGGCCGTCCCAGCCGGGGCGGCCCTTTTTCTTGGGCCTAGGAGGCCAACCGCTCCAACTCCGCCACGAACGCATCTTTCGAAGGGAAACCGCGCTCGCGCAGTAACAACCGTTGGTTGATGAAGCGTTGAACGATAGGGGTTTTCGCGATGCGAACCGTAGTGCTTCTGCTGATCCTGGCGCTGAGCGCCTGTCACAAGGACGAACCGCAGGCACCCACCGCCGAGCAGTCCGCGCAGCTCAATGATGCCGAGGACATGCTGAACGGCATGGACCGGAATGCAGAAGGGCCGGCGGATCGCTCCACCGGCCCTTCCAATTCGTCGGACTGACGGACTGGTTTAGAAGTCCATTCCGCCCATGCCGCCCATGCCGCCGCCGCCCATGGCCATGGCCGGCTTGTCTTCGGGCAGTTCGCTGACCGCCGCTTCGGTGGTGATCAGCAGGCCGGCGACCGACGCCGCATCCTGAAGCGCGGTGCGAACGACCTTGGTCGGGTCGATCACGCCGGCCTTGACCAGATTCTCATAGACTTCGGTCTGGGCATTGAAGCCGATCGCTTCGATCCTTGCCCTCGAGCAGCTTGCCCGAGATGACCGCGCCGTCGTGACCGGCGTTCTGAGCGATCTGGCGGACCGGCGAATAGAGCGCCTTGCGGACGATATCGATGCCGCGCGTCTGGTCGTCGTTCTGGCCCTTGAGCCCTTCGAGCGCCTTGGTGGCATAGAGCAGCGCAACGCCGCCGCCCGGAACGATGCCTTCCTCGACCGCGGCGCGGGTCGCGTGGAGCGCGTCATCGACGCGATCCTTGCGCTCCTTGACCTCGATCTCGGACGCGCCGCCGACCTTGATCACGGCAACGCCGCCGGCGAGCTTGGCCAGCCGCTCCTGCAGCTTCTCGCGGTCATAGTCGCTGGTGGTGTTCTCGATCTGCTGGCGGATCGCCTCGGTCCGCGCCTTGATCGTCTCGTGCGTTCCCGCGCCGTCGACGAGCGTGGTGTTGTCCTTGTCGATGGTGACGCGCTTGGCGGTGCCGAGCATCTCGACGGTGACATTCTCGAGCTTGATGCCGAGATCCTCGCTGATCAATCTCGCCGCCGGTGAGGATCGCAATGTCCTCGAGCATCGCCTTGCGGCGATCGCCGAAGCCCGGCGCCTTGACCGCCGCGACCTTGAGGCCGCCGCGCAGCTTGTTGACCACCAGGGTCGCCAGCGCTTCGCCCTCGATATCCTCGGCGATGATCAGCAGCGGACGGCCCGACTGAACGACCGCTTCCAGGATCGGAAGCATCGCCTGAAGATTGGACAGCTTCTTCTCGTGGATGAGGATGTAGGGGTCCGTGAGCTCGACCTGCATCTTCTCCGGATTGGTGATGAAGTAAGGCGAGAGGTAGCCACGGTCGAACTGCATGCCTTCGACGACGTCGAGCTCGAACTCGAGGCCCTTGGCTTCCTCGACGGTGATGACGCCTTCCTTGCCGACCTTCTCCATCGCCTCGGCGATCTTCTCGCCGACGATCGGTGTCGCCGTTGGCGGCGATGCTGCCGACCTGGCCGATTTCGTTCGAGCCGGAGACCGGCTTCGAGCGCTTCTTGAGATCCTCGACGACCTTGGTGACGGCGAGGTCGATGCCGCGCTTGAGGTCCATCGGGTTCATGCCGGCGGCGACCGACTTCATGCCCTCGCGAACGATCGCCTGAGCGAGGACGGTCGCGGTGGTGGTGCCGTCGCCGGCGATGTCGTTGGTCTTCGAGGCCACTTCGCGCACCATCTGCGCGCCCATGTTCTCGAACTTGTCCTTGAGCTCGATTTCCTTGGCGACGGTGACGCCGTCCTTGGTGATGCGCGGCGCGCCGAAGCTCTTGTCGATGACGACGTTGCGGCCCTTGGGGCCCAGCGTCACCTTCACCGCGTCGGCGAGGATGTCGACGCCGCGCATGATGCGCTCACGCGCATCGCGGCTGAATTTCACGTCCTTGGCTGCCATCTGGCTACCCTTTCCTGATTTGGAAGTTCGCTAAGTTCGCTGCCCCGCGCACAGGCGCGAGGCCTGAAAGGTCAGCCGACGATCCCGAGGATGTCGCTTTCCTTCATGATGATGAGGTCTTCACCGTCGATCTTGACCTCGGTGCCCGACCATTTGCCGAACAGGATCTTGTCGCCGGACTTGACGTCCAGCGGCAGTGACCTTGCCATCGTCCGACGCGGACGCCGGTGCCGACGGAGACGACTTCGCCTTCCTGCGGCTTTTCCTGCGCTGTGTCGGGAATGATGATCCCGCCGGCGGTCTTCGCCTCGGCTTCGACTCGGCGAACGAGGACGCGGTCATGAAGCGGCCTGAAACCCATGGGTGAACCCTCTTTGCTTCTAAGGTTGAACTGTAGCTTTGGCACTCTCGCAGCGAGAGTGCCAGCGCTGGCGGGGATATGGTTGCGCCGCGTTCATCCGTCAACCGGGCCGGCGCAAGGAGTTTGGTGTCAGGCGTGGGCGGGCCGGGTCAGCCCGAGGCGGTCGCGGATGACCCAGCGCAGCAGCATCAGGACCGCGACCGCGGCCAGGCCGGCGGCGAGCCCGACCCAGATGCCGACACCCCTCCAGTCGCGTCCGAAGGCCAGCCAGATGCCGATGCCCAGGCCGACGACCCAATAGCCGACCAATGCGAAGAACAGCGGCCAGCGCGTGTCGTGGAGTCCGCGCAGCATGCCCGCGCCGATGACCTGCGCGCCATCGACCAGCTGGAACGCCGCGGCGACCCTGAGGAAGCTGACCGCCAGCGCGATGACCGTGGCATTGGCCGGCACGTCGTTGAGGAACAGGGTGACGAGGTGGCGCGGAAAGGCCCACATCAGCAGCGCCATCGCGCCCATGAAGCCGACCCCCATCACCCACGATGTCCAGCCAGCGCGGGTGACGCCGTCCTCGTCGCTGCGGCCAAGCGCCAGCCCGACGCGGACCGTCGCCGCCTGACCCAGGCCCAGCGGGACCATGAAGGTCAATGCGGAGATTTGCAGCGCGATAGCATGCGCGGCGACCGCAGGCGCGCCAAGCCAGCCCATGAAATAAGCGGCGAGCGCAAACACGCCCATTTCCAGCGCCATGGTGAGGCCGATCGGCCAGCCGAGGCGGACCATCGCCAGCGTGCGCTGCCCGTCGAACCGCCACCAATTGCCGAACAGCCGAAAGCGCCGGAACCTTTTTTCGCGAAGGATCACGGCGATCAGCGCGCCGCACAGCATAATCCAGGTGAGCGTGCTGCCGATGCCACCGCCGACCAACCCGAAGGCGGGAAGCCCGAAATGGCCGAAAATCAGCGACCAGCTCAGCAAGGCGTTGAGCAGGATGCCGCCGATGCTGAGCCAAAACACGATGCGCGGGCGTTCGAGCGCGGCGACGAAGTTGCGCAGCAGCTGGAACAAGAGCCAGGGCGCCGTGCACCACATGTAGGCGCGAAGGAACGTCTGGCCCTGGCTCGCCAGTTCGTCGGAGATGCCGAAGGCGCGCATCAAGCTGCCGACGTGCCACAGCAGCAGCCAGTAGGGCGGCATGGCGATGGCGATCAGCCACAGGCCGGCGCGGAAGGTCCGCCGGACGTCGCGCACGGCGTTGAAGCGCTGGCCTAGCGCCGTCGCCATCATCGGCGAGGAGGCGGTGACGAGTCCCAGCAGGAGCAGGTTGAAGGTGTAGGTGAGGTTGAGCGCCAGGGTCGCCGCAGCCAGCTGCGAAGCGCCCAGCCGGCCCATCAGCAGGACGTCGGTCGCCTGGATCAGCTGCTGCGTGAGGTTGGCGAGGATCAGCGGCCAGGCGAGCGCCAGCGTCGCGCGAAGCTCGCCGCGCCATGCCCGATCGACGACCGCTGTTCCCGTCACGCCCATTTTTCGTCATTGCGGGGAGCATTGCGACGAAGCAATCCAACAACTGGTAGAAACTGGATTGCTTCGCGTCGCTCGCAATGACGTGGGTTCTGCGCTAGCCACCCCGCGAAATTATAGAGGCTCACCGAATGAAGTTCGTCCGCGCCATCTGGAAATTGCTCGTCGGCATCAAGGACGCTTTGGTCCTGCTGTTCATGCTGCTGTTCTTCGGCGTGATCTATGCCGGGCTGTCGGCCAAGCCGGCCCCGGTCAAGGACGGAGTCCTCGACCTCAGCCTTTCCGGCGCGCTGGTCGAACAGCCTTCGAATGCGAGCTGGTCTTCCGTCGCCGGCAACAGCGGGCCGCGCGAATTTCGCCTCCGCGACCTGGTCGCCGCGCTCGACAAGGCGCGTACCGACAAGAGGGTCAAGGCGGTCGCGCTCGACCTCGACGGGTTCACCGGCGGCGGCCAGACCGCGATTGGCGATCTCGCCGAGGCGGTTCGCCAGGTCCGCGCGTCGGGCAAGCCGGTGGTGGCCTATGCCGTCGGCTATAGCGACGACAGCTACCAGCTCGCCTCGGCGGCGTCGGAAATCTGGCTCAACCCGCTGGGCGCGGTGCTGATCGCCGGGCCGGGCGGATCGAACCTTTACTACAAGGGCCTGCTCGACAAGCTCGGCGTCACCGCGAACGTCTATCGCGTCGGCACCTACAAGTCGGCGGTCGAGCCGTTCATCCGCAACGACATGTCGCCCGAGGCGAAGCAGAATTACATGGCGCTCGATACCGCCCAGCTCGACAGCTGGCGGGCCAGCGTCGGCCGCGACCGGCCCAAGGCGAATGTCGACGTCATGCTGAAGGACATGAACGGCGCGGTCGCCGCGGCCGGCGGGGACATGGCCAAGGCCGCGCTGGCGACCGGCCTGGTCGACAAGCTTGGCGAGCGGCGCCAGTTCGAGCAGCGGCTCGCCGCAGCTCGGCGGCAAGGGCGAGGCCGACGAGCCCTTCGCCCGGGTCAAGCTCCGCTCCTACGTCCGCGATGTCGTCGATGAACACCCAAGGGGGCCGATCGGCGTCGTCACCATCGCCGGCATGATCGTCGACGGCAAGGCCGGCGCCGGCACCGCCGGCGGCGAGACCATCGCCGACGAGATCGAGAACGGAATCCACAAGCGCGGCATCAAGGCGCTGGTCGTGCGGGTCGACAGTCCGGGCGGTTCGGTCATTGCGTCCGAACGCATCCGCCAGGCGCTGATCGACGCCAAGGCCAACAAGATCCCGGTCGTGGTGTCGATGGGCAGCGTCGCGGCGTCGGGCGGCTATTGGGTCTCGACCCCAGCCGACTTCATCTACGCCGAGCCCTCGACCATCACAGGATCGATCGGCGTGTTCGGAGTCATTCCGAGCTTCCAGGGAACGCTGCAGAAGCTCGGAATAGGCGCGGACGGCGTCAAGACGACGCCGCTGTCGGGCGAGCCGGACCTGTTCAAGGGCCCCTCGCCCGAAGCCAACCAGCTGATCCAGAACGGCGTCAATTCGATGTACGGGCGCTTCCTCGGGATCGTCGCGGCCTCGCGCCACAAGACGCCGCAGCAGGTCGACCAGATCGCCCAAGGCCGCGTGTGGGACGGCGGCACGGCGCACCAGCTCGGCCTGGTCGACGGTTTCGGCGGCATGCCCGAAGCGATCGGCAAGGCGGCGGCGCTGGCCAAGCTCGGCGACGAGCGGCGCGTCACCTATCTCGAGCCGCCGGTCAGCTGGAAAGAGCAGCTCTTGGAGACGCTAGCGAGCCGGGACGGTGACGACGATGCGACGTCGGAGGACGCCTTTGCGTCGCTCGCCCGGCGGCCCCAACTTCAGCTCGCGGCGATGCTGGCCGAGGTGCGGTCGATTCTGACCGGCCCGAGCATCCAGGCGCGCTGCATGGAATGCGGCGGCGTCGCACCGCAGCCGGTCAAGCGCGAGGACCTGAGCCTGCTCGCGCAAATCGCGGCCTGGCTGAACTGACCGGGTGAACATCTCGCGCCGGTTGCGCCGCGATTGCGGTGTATTCGGCGGCGATGGATGCGCTGATCCGATTGGCGAACGAAGAGGACCCTGCGGCGATCGCGGCGATCTATGCGCCCTACGTGACCGACAGCTGCGTCAGCTTTGAGGAAGTCGCACCCGGCGAAGCGGAAATGGGGCGGCGCATTCGCGGCGACCGACCCGGCTTCTACCCCTGGTTCGTCGCGGAGGAGGAAGGCGAAGTGCGCGGCTTCGCGTCCAGCGCGCCGTTCAGGAGTCGGCACGCCTATCGCTGGACGGTCGAGACGGGCATCTATTTGGCACCGGACGCGGCCGGCCGGGGCATCGGCCGGCGGTTGCTGTCGGCGTTGTTGGAAGAGCTTGAACGGCAGGGTTACGTCGCGGCGATCGGCGCGATCGCTTTGCCCAATCCTGTCAGCGTGGCCCTGCACGAAAGGCTCGGCTTCGCTCACGCAGGGATCTATCGCCAGGTTGGTTTCAAGATGGGCCAGTGGCTCGATGTCGGCCTGTGGGAAAAGAACCTCGCGGCCCGCACGGCGGCTCCGATCGAGCCTATTTCCGTGGAGCGTCTTCCACACGAGTGAAGCGCAGCGGGGCGCCGGTCGGGTCGGACGGCGATTTGACCAGCGAGCGGACCTCATAATGATCGTCGTCGACCAGGCGCCATTCGCTGTCGATCGGCTGCGGCGGCTTGTCGGGTGAGCCGCGCATCGAGCCGGCGAATTTCAGGATATCGCCGGCACGGCTGACCTTGCCGCGGCCGATCCCGCCGGTCGAATTGACATAGGTGAAGACCACGTCAGGGCCTTCGACGCTGAAGACGGTCTCGCCCGCGTAGACGACCTTGCCGCCGTCCTTCACTTCGTGGCTGTCGCGGACGTGGGCGCCGCCGTACATCGCCTCGAAGCAATGCGTGTCGCTGACGGTCGCGCTGAATTGGGCGCGCCAGCAGGCGCCGACGAACGGTTCGAACATCGGCAGGTCGGCGCCCGCCAGGGCCAGTGCGACAGCAAGCATGGTCACCCCCCGCTCAGAAGGGGCCAGAAGCGCTGCCTGCCGTCAAGCCGGCAAGCGTCGTCAGATGTGGATCGGCTTCCCGGTGACCGCCATGGCCGCTTCCTTGAGCGCCTCGGAATGCGTCGGGTGGGCGTGGCAGGTGTAGGCGATGTCCTCGCTGGTGGCGCCGAACTCCATCGCCTGCGCGGCCTGGGCGATCATCGTGCCGGCGACGCTGGCGATCATCCACACGCCGAGCACGCGGTCGGTCTTGGCGTCGGCGATGACCTTCACGAAGCCGTCGGGCTCGTGGTTGGTCTTGGCGCGGCTGTTGGCGAGCATCGGGAATTTTCCGACCTTGACCTCGCCATGCTCCTTCGCCTGCGCTTCGGTCAGGCCGACGCCGGCGATTTCGGGCATGGTGTAGACGACCGACGGGATCACATCGTGGTTCACGATGCCGGTCAGGCCCGCGATATTCTCGGCGACCGCGATGCCCTCGTCCTCGGCCTTGTGGGCGAGCATCGGGCCGGGGATGACGTCGCCGATCGCCCAGATGCCCGGGACGGAGGTGCGGAACTCGTGGTCGGTCTCGACCTGGCCGCGCTGGTTGACTTGAGGCCCGCCTTGTCGAGCGCGAGGCCCTCGGTGTTGGGCCGGCGGCCGATGGAGACGAGCACGGCGTCGGCTTCGATCGTCTCGGCCGCGCCGCCCTTGGCCGGCTCGACCGTCAGCGTCGCCTTGCCGCCAGTCGACCTTCACGCCGGTGACCTTGGTGCCGAGCCGGAACTCGATGCCCTGCTTCTTGAAGATCTTGTTGGCTTCCTTGCGCACGTCGTCGTCGAAGCCGGGCAGGATCTGGTCGAGGAACTCGACGCAGGTGACCTTCGCGCCGACGCGCCGCCAGACGCTGCCGAGCTCGAGCCCGATGACGCCGCCGCCGATGACGACGAGGTGGCCCGGGACCTTGTCCAGCTCGAGCGCGCCGGTCGAGGAGACGACGATCTTCTCGTCGATCTCGACGCCGGGAAGCGGCGTGACCGAGGAGCCGGTGGCGATGACGATGTTCTTCGCGCGGACGGTGCGGTCGCCGACCTTGACCGTGTCGGCGCTTTCGAAGCTGGCATGGCCCTTCAGCCATTCGATCTTGTTCTTCTTGAACAGGAACTCGATGCCGCCGGTCAGGCCCTTGACCGCGTCGAGGCGCTGCGCGTGCATCGCCGGAAGGTCGAGCTCGGGCGTGACCTTGATGCCCATCTTGGCCATCGCGCCGCCCGCCGCGGCCTCGAAATATTCCGACGCGTGGAGCAGCGCCTTGGAGGGGATGCAGCCGACGTTGAGGCAGGTGCCGCCGAGCGTCTCGCGGCTCTCGGCGCAGGCGGTCTTGAGCCCGAGCTGCGCGGCGCGGATCGCGGCGACGTAGCCGCCGGGGCCGGCGCCGATCACCAGGACGTCGAAATCGTAATTTTCAGCCATATTCTTCTTCCGTCATCCCCGCGAAAGCGGGAATCCCGCTATTCTATATGGGGTGTTTTCAAGACAGCGGGACTCCCGCTTTCGCGGGAGTGACGAGCTAAAGGTCGATCAATAACCGCGTCGGGTCCTCGATCGCTTCCTTGACGCGGACGAGGAAGGTCACGGCCTCGCGACCATCGATCAGGCGGTGGTCGTAGGAGAGCGCGAGATACATCATCGGGCGGATGACGACCTGGCCGTCCCTGGCGACCGGCCGCTCCTCGATGCGGTGCATGCCGAGCACGGCCGACTGCGGCGGGTTGATGATCGGGGTCGACAGCAGCGAGCCGAACACCCCGCCGTTGGAGATGGTGAAGGTGCCGCCGGTCATCTCATCCATGGTCAGCGTGCCGTCCTTGGCGCGCTTGCCATAGTCGGCGATGGTCTTTTCGATCTCGGCGAAGCTCATCGCATCGGCGTTGCGGACGACCGGGACGACCAGGCCCTTGGGCGCGCTGACCGCGACCGAGACGTCGAGATAATTGTGATAGACGATGTCCTCGCCTTCGAGGCTGGCATTGACGCTCGGCACGTCCTTGGCGGCGAGCGCGCAGGCTTTTACGAAGAAGCCCATGAAGCCGAGGCGGATGCCGTGCTTCTTCTCGAACAAGTCCTTGTAGCGGGCGCGGGCGTCGATGACGGCGGACATGTCGACGTCGTTGAACGTCGTCAGCATCGCCGCGCTGTTCTGTGCTTCCTTCAGGCGCTTGGCGATGGTCAGGCGCAGGCGCGACATTTTGACGCGCTCTTCCCGCCTTTCGTCATTCCCGCGTAAGCGGGAGGCCAGTTTTTGATCGGCTGGGCCCCCGCTTTCGCTGGGGTGACGACTGGTTGTTCAGGCGCTTTCGCCTGCGGAGCGGGCGCTGGTGCACTCTTCTGCGCCTCCGCGGCGGCGATGACATCGTCCTTGGTCAGCCGCCCGTCCTTGCCGGTGCCGCGAATCCTGGTCGGGTCGACATGATATTCCAGCACCGCGCGGCGAACCGCCGGCGACAAAGTCGTCACGGCATCGTCGTCCCGCTTCCGCTGGCTCGCGGAGTTCCGGGGTTTCACCAGCGCCGGGCGGGTTCGTAGTCGCCTCGGCGGCAGCCTCAGCCGGAGTCGATAGGACCGGCGCTTCAACCGAAGCACTGACGGGGGGCGGAGAGGCAGGAACGGATGCCGTCGCGCCCTGGTCGATGCGCGCGATGACCGCGCCGACCGCGACATTGTCGCCCTGCTTGACCAACTGCTCGGTCAGCACGCCCGCGACCGGCGACGGCACTTCGACGCTGACCTTGTCGGTCTCGAGGCTGGCGATCGGCTCGTCTTCGGCGACCGCCTCGCCGGGCTTCTTCAGCCACTCGGCAAGCGTTCCTTCGGTGATCGATTCCCCGAGCGTGGGGACCTGGACGTCGGTAGCCATCTTTTCCCTTTACTGTGCCGCGACCGCGGGGCCGTGCGCCGGCTCACTGGGCTGCGCCCCGCCGTTTGTCGAGGCCGGATGCCCGAGCGCCGCCGCGATCAAAGCCGCCTGCTCCGCTGCGTGGCGCTTGGCGAGGCCGGTCGCCGGCGAGGCGCTGGCGTCGCGCCCGGCATATTGCGGCCTCAGGTCGTTAAGCCCCGCTTCGGCGAAGCATTGCTCGAGCAGATTCTCGACGAAGAACCAGGCGCCGTTGTTCTTCGGCTCTTCCTGCGCCCAGATCACGTCCTTGAGGTTGGGCATCGCCTTGAGGCGCTTGACCAGGGGCTCCGACGGGAACGGATAGAGCTGCTCGATGCGGACGATTTCGACGCCGAGGTCGCCGGCCTCGTCGCGCGCCTCCATCAGCTCGTAGGCGAGCTTGCCCGAGCACAGGACCAGCCGCCGGGTTTCGCCTTCAGCCGGCGGGTTGAGGTCGGAGACGATGCGGCGGAAATGGCTCTCGCCGGTGAAGTCGGCGAGCATCCGACACCGCCAGCTTGTGGCGAAGCAGCGACTTGGGCGTCATCAGGATCAGCGGCTTGCGGAAATCGCGCCGAATCTGCCGCCTGAGGATGTGGAAATAATTGGCCGGGGTCGTGCAGTTCGCGACCTGCATATTGTCGTCGGCGCACAGCTGCAGGTAGCGCTCGAGCCGGGCCGAACTATGCTCCGGACCCTGCCCTTCGAAGCCGTGCGGAAGCAGCATGACGAGGCCGCTGGCGCGCAGCCACTTGGCTCGCCGGCGGCGATGAACTGGTCGATGATGGTCTGCGCGCCGTTGGCGAAGTCGCCGAACTGCGCTTCCCACATCACCAGGCGACTGCGGGTCGGCGAGCGAGTAGCCATATTCGAAGCCGAGCACGCCGAACTCGGACAGCGGGCTGTCGCGGACCTCGAAGCGGCCGCCGCTCGACGTGGCACAGCGGGATGTATTTGTCGCCGGTTTGCTGATCGACCCACACCGCGTGGCGCTGGCTGAAGGTGCCGCGGCCGCTGTCCTGGCCGGACAGGCGAACGCCATGGCCCTCCGCGACCAGGCTGCCGAAGGCCAGCGCTTCGGCGGTCGCCCAGTCGATTCCGTCGCCGCTATCGAACATCGCTTTCTTGGTGTCGAGCATGCGCTGCAGGGTCTTGTGGATGTCAAAGCCTTCGGGGACGGTGGTCAGCAGCTTGCCGAGCTTCTTCAACTCATCGTCGGCGATCGCGGACGCGGTGTTGCGGCGGCCGAGTACCGGCTCGTCGGGACGGCCGAGGCCCGCCCAGCGGCCTTCGAACCAGTCGGCCTTGTTGGGGAGGTAGGAAGTCGCGGACTTGAACTCTTCCTCGAGGTGCGCGACATAGGCCTTGGTCTGCTCGTCGATCCACGCCTGGTCGACCACGCCC
>CAWHYD010000002.1:0-103209 GCA_963833685.1 uncultured Alphaproteobacteria bacterium
GCCGGTTGTGCATCTTACTGGTTCGGTTCGTATTGCTGCGGTGACTGCGCACAGCACGACGGTTTCGCCGAGAGTCGCGAGCACCGCGCCATCGGCCTGACGGGCAATGCGCCCCGTTTCGAGCTTGAGGGTTTTTCCGCCCCACTCGATTTCTACAGTTTTCGTATTGAACATTTGTTTTCCTTCACCCGCGGGCCGGATGCCGGCGGGACAGCTATGGACGAACAATCCGGTCCGTCAGCGGTTCGGGGCGCTCAATGGCCCCACTGCGCCCCGCCGAATTGCGGGACTTTTGGTCTCCTGATCGTCATGCTGAACTTGGTTCAGCATCCATCCCGGAGACCTCGCGTGGGATGGAGAAATGGATCCTGAAACGAGTTCAGGATGACGAAAAGGCGCCGGACCCGGCGCCTTTTGTCACTTGCGAAGGCCGAGCTTCGCGATGAGATCGGTATAACGCTGCGAATTTTCCTTGCGGAGGTAATCGAGCAGCGAGCGGCGCTTGTTGACCATCATCAGGAGGCCGCGCCGGCTATGGTTGTCCTTGGCGTGACTCTTGAAATGCTCGGTCAGCGTCTGGATACGGCTGGTCAGGATCGCGACCTGGACCTCGGGTGAACCCGTATCGCCCTTGTCGCGGGCATGTTCCTTGATCACTTCTTGTTTGCGTTCAGCGGTAATCGACATTCATTCTTACTCCGCGACATCGAGGCAATTGAAACCCCTGACGACCTTCAGGCCGTCGGCCGTAGCTTCCACGAGCGCGACTGGAGTGGACTCCAAGGTCGCCAGTTGAAGCCCCGGCTGTGCGGGGAACCCGAACAGCACCTGCCCATGACGGAGCAGACGAGCCTGGTCGGGGGTGACGGGGAGGGCCGGGATGTCGTCCAGCGCCGCTTCAAGCGGAACAACCACCTCGTCGAGACGCCGCGCCTTAGCGGCTTCTTCCAGAAAGTCCAGTGAAATGGCGGATTCGAGGGAGAAGTGCCCGGCGCGGGTCCGCCTCGACATGGTGACGTGGCCTACCGCATTCGACGCATGGGCGATGTCGCGGGCGAGGCTGCGGATGTAGGTGCCTTTGGAGACGGTGCACGGACAACGTTACCTCGTCATTCCCGCGCAGGCGGGAATCCCGCTGTCCTTGAAGTGAAGCGGGACCCCCGCTTTCGCGGGGGTGACGAATTGAGATCTCATGAATCGTTACCTTGCGCGGTTTCAATTCGACTGTTTCACCGGCACGAGCACGGGCGTAGGCGGCCTTGCCGTCAATCTTCAGCGCGGAATAAGCCGGCGGGACCTGCTCGATCGACCCCGTGAAGCGCGGGAGCACCGCCTCGATCTGCTCGATGGTCGGTCTCACGTTGCTCGCGGCAACGACTTCGCCTTCGGCATCCAGCGTATCGGTTTCCTCGCCAAAGCGGATGGTAAAGTCATAGGCCTTGGTCGCATCGAGCATGCGTCCGGCGAGCTTGGTCGCTTCACCAGCGCGATCGGCAGCACGCCGCTCGCCAGCGGGTCGAGCGTGCCGCCGTGGCCGACCTTGGTCTTGGGCTCTCCGGCTTGGCGAAGGATGCGCTTGACGGCGCTCACCGCCGTGGTCGAGCCGAGACCGACCGGCTTGTCGAGGATGATCCAGCCGTGAAGCATGACGCGCCGGCTTACACCGGCCACTCGTCCTTCAAAATCGCGAACAGCACGGTGTCGCGGACATGGCCGGTCCAGGTGATGCGGTCGGCGCGAAGCACGCCCTCGCGCACGGCGCCGAGCTTCTTCATCGCCGCCTGGCTGCGGCCGTTGCGGGCGTCGACGCGAAACTCGACACGGCGGATTCCGCAATCAAACGCGCGGGCGAGCATCATGTCCTTGATGCGGCGATTGAAGCCGGTGCCGCGAAATTGCGGGCGGTAGTAAGTGCCGCCGATCTCCAGCGCCTGGCGGCCCTCGTCGATACCGAGGAAGCTCGACATGCCGGCCAACTCGTCGCCGTCGAACAGGACAAAGGTGCGGTTGGCGGGACTGGCGATGTAGCGATCGATGCTGTCGTCGAAGCCGTCGGGCCCGAAATTGTTGGCGTAAATCTGCCAGATTTCGCGGTCCTCGGCGCAGGCTGCCTTCAGCGCTTCGCGGTGCTGATCGGAGAAAAGCTCCGCGCGGCAGCCGTCGCCGGTCATCGGCTCGGCGAGCCGCTCGAGATCGATCATTCCTTGCCGATGTCCTGCGCGACATTGTCGGAGCGCAGGACGCGGTCGATGTGCGTGCCCTCGTCGAAGCTTTCGTCGGCGATGAACTTGAGCTTCGCGGCATATTTCATGCGGACGCGGTGGGCGACCTCGCGCTGCAGGAAGGCGGTGTTGGTCCGCAGCGCCTTCAGCACCGCCTCCTCGTCCTGGCCGAGCAACGGCTTCACGAACACTGTCGCGTGGCGGAGGTCGGGCGACATCCGCACTTCGGTGATGCTGACGAGGTGGCTCTGCAGCGTCTCGTCATGCACGTCGCCGCGCTGCAGAAGCTCGCTCAGGATATGGCGCACCTGCTCGCCGACGCGGAGTAGGCGGACCGAACGGCCTTCGGGAGTTTCGGTGCGACGCATCGCGCTACAGCGTCCGCGCGCGCTCCTCGACCTCGAACACCTCCAGGTTGTCGCCCGGCTTGATGTCGTTGGTGTCGGCCAGCAGGACGCCGCATTCGATGCCCGCGGCGACTTCGGAAACGTCGTCCTTGAACCGGCGCAGCGACGAGATCGTGGTCTTGCTGACGATCACGTCCTCGCGGGTCAGGCGGGCGTTGAGGCCCTTGCGGATGACGCCTTCGAGCACGAGCAGGCCGGCGGCCTTGTCGCGCTTGCCGGCCGGGAAGACTTCCTGGACGCGGGCGCGGCCGACGACGGTCTCGATGATCTCGGGGCCAAGCTGGCCGCCCATCGCCGCCTTCACCCAGTCCGTGAGGTGGTAGATGACATCGTAATAGCGGAACTCGACCTTGTTGCGCTCGGCGACCTCGCGCGCCTTGGCATTGGGACGGACGTTGAAACCGATGATCGGCGCCCCGCTCGCGCTTGCCAGCGTGACGTCGCTTTCGGTGATGGCGCCGACGCCCGAATGGAGGATGCGGACCTTGATCTCGTCGGTCGACAGCCGGTTGAGGGCATGGACGATCGCTTCGACCGAGCCCTGGACGTCGGCCTTCACGACCATCGGGAATTCCATGGTCGTCGAGGCGTGGGTCGCGAACATGTTCTCCAGGCTGACCGGCGCGCTGGTGGTGCGCTTGCGATCGAGCACGCCCTGGCGATAGGTCGCCACTTCGCGCGCCCGCGCGTCATTTTCGACCACCGTGAACGGATCGCCCGCCGCCGGCACGGCCGACAGGCCGAGCACTTCGACGGGGACGGAGGGGCCCGCTTCCTTCACCTGGCGGCCATGGTCGTCGAGCATCGCCCGGACCTTGCCCGACGACGCGCCCGCGACGAACACGTCGCCGACGCGCAGCGTGCCGCGCTGGACCAGCACGGTCGCGAGCGGGCCGCGGCCCTTGTCGAGCTTGGCTTCGATGACCGTGCCTTCGGCGGCGCGGTCGGGGTTGGCCTTCAATTCGAGGATTTCGGATTGCAGCTCGATCGCTTCCAGCAGCTTGTCGAGGTTGGTCTTCTTGGTCGCCGACACTTCGACGTTCTGCACTTCGCCGCCCATTTCCTCGACGATGACTTCGTGCTGTAGCAGCTCCTCGCGGACCTTCTGCGCCTTGGCCTCGGGCTTATCGATCTTGTTGATTGCAACGATCATCGGCACGCCCGCCGCCTTGGTGTGATTGATCGCCTCGATCGTCTGGGGGCGGAGGCCATCATCGGCCGCCACCACCAACACGACGATGTCGGTGACATTGGCGCCACGCGCGCGCATCTCGCTGAAGGCTTCGTGGCCGGGCGTGTCGAGGAAGGTGATCTTCGACTTGTCGGGCAACGCGACCTGGTAGGCGCCGATGTGCTGCGTGATGCCCCCGGCTTCGCCCGACTGTACGTCGGCGCCGCGGATCGCGTCGAGTAGCGAGGTCTTGCCGTGGTCAACGTGGCCCATGATGGTGACGACCGGCGAGCGCGGCTTCAGCGTCCCAGCTTCATCGACGTCGGTGCTGGTGTCGATGTCGACGTCGGCTTCGCTGACGCGCTTGATGCGATGGCCGAACTCGCCGATCAGCAATTCGGCGGTGTCCTGGTCGATCGTTTCGGTGATCGTGACCGGCGTTCCCATCTTGAACAGCGCCTTCACCAGGTCGGCGCCGCGTTCGCCCATGCGCTTGGCGAGTTCCTGGACCGTGATTGTCTCGGGGACATCGACATCGCGAACCTGCTTTTGCGCGGGCCCGGTTTCCATATGGTGCCGCTTTTCCTTTTCGCGGGCGCGGCGAAGCGCGGCCAACGAACGGGCGCGGCTCTCATCCTCGTCGGACAGGGCGCGGCTGACGGTCAGCTTGCCGCGCTGGCGCTGCTCGTCGCGGCCGCGGCTCGGACGTGCCGGCTCTGGACGCTTGGGCGCTGGAGCGTGGCCGGGGCGGCGGAAGTTGCGTTCCTGCTGGTCTTCGTCGGCCGGCGCGGGCGCTTCGGGCTGAGGCGGAGCCGCGGCGGCTTGCGCGGCTTCCTCAGCCGCAGCGGCGGCCGCGGCTTCTTCAGCGCGACGGTTCTCGTCGGCACGGCGGCGCTCTTCCTCACTCTGCTGGGCGCGGACGCGCTCCTCGCGGCGCCGCGCTTCTTCCGCGGTCTGGAGTCGGGATTCTTCGGCTTCCCGCAGCAGCTTGGTTTGAAGCTCCTTGCGGCTGGTCATCTCGTCCTGGGCGGACGGCTTGCGGGCAGCAGGAGCGGCCGGCTTCGGCGCCGGCTTGGGCGCTTCGGCGACCGGTTCGGGCTTGGGCGCTTCGACGGGCGGAGCTTCGCCAGGGCGGCCCAGGATGCGCCGCTTCTTGACCTCGACCACCACCGTGTTCGAGCGGCCGTGGCTGAAGCTCTGCTTCACCTTTCCGGTCTCGACCGTGCGCTTGAGGCCCAGCGGCGGCCGGGTTCCAAGCTTCGGCTTTTCGGTCTGGTCTGTCATTCTATTCCTTCGTCAAAAAAGCGTCAGTCGAGCCGGTCTCGCAGGCGGGGGAACCGCCTCCAGGACCGCAATCGGGATCATTAAAATTCCGCCACCGGCTGAGCGCGTGGGAGACACGCGAAGCGGCGGCGGGATCGGTCAGGGCGATATGTACCACATTGTCGCGCCCAAGTGCCATGGACAAGATAGTGCGCTCCAAGGGGAATATCATCCCCCGGTCCTCACCGCCGCCGACGCGCCAGGCCTGGTCGAGCGCCCGCCGTCCATCCTCGCCGGCATCCGCGGCATGGATCAGCGCATGGACCTTGCCGGCCCGCGCGGCCGTTTCGACCTTGTCGAAGCCGTTGATGAGGTTGCCGGCGCGGGCTTCCATGCCGAGCCGATCGAGCGCCGACTGGCGGAGCGCGGCCTCGGTCCGTTTGCCGAGATCGGCGGGGACATCGATTTCGCCGGTCTTGAAGGCGCGCTGCAGCGCGCCCTTGAGCTGGCCCTTGGCGTTCGCCGCGTCGAGCTCCGCCCGCCCGACCGAGATCCAGGCGCCGCGGCCGGGCGCGCGAGCGCGGACGTCGGGTGCGACCTCGCCACCGGGACCGAGGGCAAGCCGGATCAGCTCGCCTTTCGTCCCCTTGCGGCGAGTGAGAATGCAGGTGCGTTCGGGGGTGTGCCCGGACTCTACCGCCGCGGCATCATTGCGAGGATTCCGCATCGGCGGCCTCCTCGGTTTGCGGCTTCGCGGCATCGTCGTCCTCGAACCAATGCGCGCGGGCGGCCATGATGATCTCGTTGCCCTGTTCTTCGCTGAGGGCATATTCCGCGAGGATTCCGCCCTTGTCCTCCGGCCGGTTGCTCGGCTCGCGGCGGCGCGGCTCAACGCGCTTCCGCTGAATGAGCTCGTCGGTCGCGAGGTCGGCGAGATCGTCGAGGGTCTTGATGCCGGCCTTGCCCAGCGTGACCAGCATCGCCTCGGTGAGGTGCGGAATTTCGGCGAGCGCATCCTCGACGCCGAGCGAGCGACGCTCCTCGCGCGACGCGGCTTCGCGCCGCTCGAGCGCTTCGCTGGCGCGGCTCTGAAGCTCGGCGGCGATGTCATCGTCGAGGCCTTCGATCGAGGCGATCTCGTCAACCGGCACGTAGGCCACTTCCTCAAGGCTGGTGAAGCCTTCGGCGACCAGCAGCTGCGACAGCGTCTCGTCGACGTCGAGCTCGTTCTGGAACAGCGAGGAACGCTCGACGAACTCGCGCTGGCGCTTCTCGCTCGCGTCGGCTTCGGTCAGGATGTCGATCTGCGAGATCGTGAGCTGGGAGGCGAGGCGGACGTTCTGGCCGCGGCGTCCGATGGCCAGGCTCAGCTGGTCGTCGGGGACAACGACTTCGATCCGGCTCTCTTCCTCGTCGATGACGACGCGGCTGACGGTCGCGGGCTGGAGCGCGTTGACGACGAAGGTCGCCAGGTCCTCGCTCCACGGAATGATGTCGATCTTCTCGCCCTGAAGCTCCTGGACGACGGCCTGGACGCGGCTGCCCTTCATGCCGACGCATGCGCCGACCGGATCGATCGAGCTGTCGTGGCTGATGACGCCGATCTTGGCGCGGCTGCCTGGGTCGCGGGCGGCGGCCTTGATCTCGATGATGCCGTCGTAAATCTCCGGCACTTCCTGCGCGAACAGCTTCTTCATGAAGTCGGGATGGGCGCGGCTGAGGAAAATCTGCGGGCCGCGGGCTTCGCGGCGGACCGACATGATCAGCGAGCGGATGCGGTCGCCGACGCGGACCATCTCGCGCGGGATCTGCTGGTCGCGGCGGATGACGCCCTCGGCCCGGCCGAGGTCGACGACGACGTGGCCGAACTCGACGCGCTTGACGACGCCGGTGATGACTTCGCTGGTGCGGTCCTTGAATTCTTCGAACTGGCGCTCGCGCTCGGCGTCGCGGACTTTCTGGAAGATGACCTGCTTGGCGGCCTGGGCGGCGATGCGGCCGAACTCGATCGGCGGCAGCGGGTCGACGATGAAGTCGCCGATGCTCGCGCCCTTCTCGAGCTTCTGCGCGCCCTTGAGGTCGACTTGCTTGAAATGATCCTCGGGCTCCTCGACTACTTCGAGCACGCGCCACAGGCGGAGGTCGCCGGTCTCGCCGTCGAGCTTGGCGCGAATGTCGTTCTCGGCGCCATAGCGGGCGCGGGCGGCGCGCTGGATCGCGTCCTCCATCGCCTCGATGACGATGCCCTTGTCGATCAGCTTCTCGCGCGCGACCGCGTCGGCGATCGCGATCAGCTCGGCCCTGTTGGCGCTGACGGCGGCGGGAGCAGTGGCCATTAAACTTCTTCCTCTTGGGTCTGAATGATGTCGGCGCCTTCGGTGTTGAGCGGCGCGGTGGCGTTGATGAGCTTGTCGGTCAAGACCAGCTTGGCCGAGGCGATGTCGGAAAAGGGCAGGGCATGGACGGCTCCGTCCTTGGCGAGGATGCGGACCTGCTCACCGTCGATCCCCTGCAGGGTGCCGTTGAACTGCTTGCGGCCGTCGCGCGGCTCGGCCAGCGTGATGCGCGCCTCATGGCCCGCCCAGTCGCCAAAATCCTTGAGCCGGGTCAGCGGACGGTCGATCCCGGGCGACGAGACCTCGAGCCGGTAGCTGCCCTCGATCGGGTCGCACAGGTCGAGCACTTCGGACAGCCGGCGCGAAATGCGTTCGCAATCGGTGATGTCGAGCTGGCGGGTGTCGGGCCGCTCGGCCATGACCTGCAGCGTCGGGTCGGACTCGCCGCCGATCATCTGCAGGCGCACGAGATCGTAACCGAGGCTCGTCACCTCGGGCTCGATCATCCGTTCAAGGCCGGCAATGTCCGCCACTCGCGCTCCCAAGCAGTCCAAACGTCTCTCGGACCGGAGCCGTAGGGCCCCAGCCTCAGGCATCTGGCGATGTCGAGGAGAGAGCTGCGATATAGGCGCTTGATTGCGAGGCGGCAAGCGTCTTGAGCAGCGGCGAATCAGGCCGCTTTGAACACCCAATAACGGTTGAGCAGGAAGCTCATCAGCGGCGTCGCCCCCATCATCAGCGGGATTGGCGCCAGGGGCGGCAGGTGAAGGCTGGAGACGAGCAGCCACACCCACAGGCTGTTGATGGCGAACGCCAGGCTCGAGCTGAGCAGGAACCGGCCGACCTTGCCATGTTCGGTCGGAGCCGTGCCGCCGGCAAAGCTCCAGCGGCTGTGGACGACATAGCCGACGAGCAGTCCGCACGAGGCACTCATCATGTTCGCCCGGAACGCCGGGACGTGACCGAAGGTCACCAGCGCGGCGTAGATGGTGGCCGCGAATTGCGTGACGCAGAAGCCGGCGAAGGCATAGCGCAGCAGCTGCCGCGCCGCCGGGCGCATCAGGATTTCGTGCAGGAAGGGCAGGCGCTGGAGCGCTGCAGCAATCATGCGGCGCGCAACCGCGGCAGGGGCTCGGCGACGGTCATGCTCGGCGGCACCGGCACTTCGGCCGGGAGCTCGGCGGCGATCGGCGCGCTGCCGGCCGTGTTACGGGCGAACAGTACCGACGAGTGAAGGCCCCAGCGGCACAGGCGGTACGTGATCGCCGTGCGCAGGACGCCGAGGCCATAGACGCAGCTGCGGCGGAAATTGATGCTCGACGCTTCGGCGAAATATTTGGTCGGGCAGCTGATCTCGCCAAGGCGGAAGCCGGCCCATTGCGCCTGCGCGATCATCTGGTTGTCGAAGACGAAATCGTCCGAGCAGGCGAGCAGCGGCAATTGCTCGAGCACCGTCCGGCTCCAGGCGCGATAACCGGTGTGATATTCGCTGAGCTTGGCGCCCAGGAGCAGGTTCTCGAACGCGGTCAGGAGCCGGTTCGCGATATATTTGTAGCGCGGCATGCCGCCCGCGAGCGCGCCATTGCCGAGGATTCGCGAAGCGAAGACCGCGTCATAATGGCCCGATGCGATCATGCCCGCCATCGCGGTGATCAGCTTGGGCGTATATTGATAATCGGGGTGGAGCATCACGACGATGTCGGCGCGGCGCGCCAACGCGATCGTGTAGCAGCTCTTCTGATTGGCGCCGTAGCCGCCGTTGCGAGCATGGATCAGCACGTGGATGCCGAGCTTCGCGGCGACCTTGGCGGTCTCGTCGCGGCTGGCGTCATCGACCAGGATGACGTCGTCGACGATGTCCATCGGGATTTCCGCGAAGGTCCGCTCGACCGTCTTGCTGGCGTTGTACGCCGGCATCACCACCGCGACTTTCAGGCCGTCAATCATGCACGAAACTCCCCCGGTTGCCGGGCCTGTGTAGAGTGACGGGCGTAAATGCTTTCTAAATGCTCACGAACTTAGTTACCGTCGCGTTGGGATTTGGGGGGATTAGCTTGCAGCACGCGTCCAATGTGCTGGTCGGCCGTGATCGATCGGGTCATCGCGCCGCCCGGTTATTCCTGTTCGCCGCCTGGCTCGTGCTGGTCGGCTGGTTCTGGTGGAATCACGTCGTGTGGCGGGACGAGGTCCGCGCGCTCAACCTGGCGCTGTCGGGTTCCAACACTGTCGAGATGCTCCGCAACATCCACGGCGAGGGACATCCGGCAACCTGGTATTTCATCCTGCGCGGCGCCCACGCGCTGTTTCCCTATAAGGAGGTGCTGCCGGTCGCAGGCGGGCTGATCGGCGTCGCGACCATGGCGGTGTTCGCCTTTCGGGCGCCGTTCCGCCTGTTCGTCATCGCGCTCGTGATGTTCAGCCTGTGGGCGGCCTACGAATTCGTCGTGGTCGCACGCAATTACGGCATGTCGGCGCTGGTCATGTTCGTGCTCGCTGCAACGTATCAGCGATTACGCAATTCGCCCTGGTTCGGCGTGATCCTGCTCGTCTTGTGCAACACCAACGTGCCGAGCTGCTTCCTTGCCGCCGCCTTCCTGCTGTTCCGCTTTGTCGAGATGCTGACCGACCGGTCGAAGCCGGCGGCCCGCGATTGGACCGTCTTCGCGATCAACGCCGGGCTTGCCGCACTCGGGGCCCTGCTATGTTTTCTCGTCATTTATCCGCCGGCGAACGCGCAGGCGGTGTCGTCCCATGTCACCAACTTCAGCCTTTCGGACTTCGCCCGCGACCTGGTCGAGTCGAAGGTCGGCTTTGCCACTCTGGCCATGAGCCCGCTGGTGCTGTTCGTGATCTGCCTCGGATTCATCCGCCGGCCCGCGGCGCTGATCGCGGCGTTGGTATGCCTGTTTGGGCTGAAGCTGTTTTTCTACACCGTCTACCCATCCGCCTACCGCCACGAGATGCTGTTTCTCGTCTTCCTGATCTCGCTGTGGTGGATGATCGCCAACGGCGCGGGCGGCCAGTGGGCGGAAAGGAAATGGATGAACTTCGTCGAGACGGCGGGGGCGATGTTCCTGGTCGCCCTGCTGATCGTGCAGACGTTCCTGCTGACCTTCCCCCTCCGCATCCATATGGGCGGGACACCGTACAGCCGGTCGGCCGACGCAGCGCATTTGCTCGAGCAACCGGCGCTGTCGCGCGCCATCGTCATGGCCGACTTCGATACGTTGCTGGAGCCGCTGCCTTATTATGTCGACAACCCGTTGTGGTTCGCGCGGCAGAAGCGCTTCACCGACATGATCTGGGCAACCGCGCCGGACCGGCATTTCCTGACTGCTCGACGACCTGCTCGGCGACGCCGAGCGGCTGTCGCGGCAGACCGGCCGCCCGGTTGTCATCCTCAGCCACTCGAAGCTCTATCCGGGCGCCCACGGCCGGTTCCGCGGCCTCTATCACGACCGCATGGTCATCGATCCCGCGGGCGTGGATCATTTCCTCAAGTCGACCAGGTTGATCGCCAAGCTGCGCGGCGCGGTCACCGACGAGGACTATGATGTCTACCTCTATCGCGGGGCTGGCGAGCAACCGGCGAAGGCGATAGCTTTGGCGAAATGATCGCCGAGTTCCTGCTGCTGGTTGCCGCCGCTTCCGATCCGATTGCGGGCGTTTGGACCGGAACCTCGCTGTGCCAGATCAAGCCGTCGCCGTGCCACGACGAGCAGGTCGTCTATCGCATCGCGAACACTGGCCCTCGCCGATATCGGATCGAGGCCTACAAGATCGTCGCCGGCAAGGAAGACTATATGGGTCCACTCGACATGGCCCTCGATGCGAGCAGCATTCACCCTACGGGCTCCAATCGCGATCGCGGCGGCGTCGAGCATCCCTGGCTTTTCACCGTTCGTGGCAATCACATGAGTGGGGAGGCGCGGACCAGGCCAGGCGGCGCGGTCTTCCGCCTCATCGAACTCAGCAAGCGCTGATTTGGCTCCCGTCCTGACGCCGCGCGTTTGCGCAGCATGAAATTTCGACACTTACAGGCCGCCGCGATGCTGGTGCTTGCCGCCTGCAGCGGCCGTTCGTCCGGCCAGCAGTCCGCCAACCCCCCATTCGTTTCAACGCCGATCGCCGACTTCGATTCGCCGTGGGCGCTGGCGTTCCTGCCGGGCACCAGCCGTGCGCTGGTCACCGAAAAGCGCGGCCGCATTTGGCTGGTCGACATCGCGACCGGCGCCAAGCAGGAAATCTCCGGCGTCCCCAAAGTGCGAGCCGGGGGGCAGGGCGGGCTGCTCGACATCGCCTTGTCACCCCGCTTCGCCAGCGATCGCCTGGTCTACCTGAGCTATTCCGAACCGTCGCCGGAGAGCGGCAGCGGCCTGGCGCTTGCCCGCGCCCGGCTCAGCGGCACCGGCCTCAACGGGCTTCAGCTGATCTGGCGCGATCCCCAGGGCGGCAGCGGCGGCCAGTTCGGCGGCATCATCGCCTTCGCCCCCGACGGCAATTCATTATTCCTGAGCACGGGCGACCGCCAGCGCTTCACCCCGGCACAGAACGCCGGCCAGCCGCTCGGCAAAATCCTGCACCTGACGCTCGACGGAAAGCCCGCATCCAACAACCCGGGCTGGGGGCAGGTCGGTCCGTTCCTGACGGTCGTGACCGATCCCCCGGCGACACCGAAGAGGCCAAGTCGGCGGCCGGGCGCAATTATCGATGGACGCAGGACAATCTGACGCCGGCCGAGACCTGGAGCAGCGGACATCGCAATCCCTACGGCCTCGCGTTCGACGCGCAGGGACGGCTGTGGGAAACGGAGATGGGGCCGCGCGGCGGCGACGAGCTCAACCTGATCCGCGCCGGCAGGAATTACGGCTGGCCCCTGGTGTCTGAGGGACGGAACTATGACGGCGTCCCGATCCCAAAACATTCGACCCGGCCCGACCTCGAACCGCCGAAGCTCTACTGGGATCCGGTCATCTCTCCCACCAGCCTGATGTTCTACAGCGGCAGCCTGTTTCCGCAGTGGCAAGGGCAGCGGCTTCATCGGTTCGCTGTCGCAGCAGGCGCTGGTCCGGGTAACCTTCAGCGGCGACACCGCGCGCAAGGCCGATCAATGGGACATGGGCGCGCGGATTCGCTGGGTCGGGCAGGGACCTGAAGGTGCGATCTATTTGCTCGAGGATGGCGGGCGGCTGCTCAAGCTGACGCCGGCTCAGGCGCGGCGGTAGCGCAGATAGTACGGCCGGCGCCCCTCGCGCCGCGACTTGGCGCCGTAGCGGGTTTCGATCCAGCCGCCGCTCGGTTCGAGGAAATCGCTCGGCCGTTCGGCCAGCCATTCGAACTGGTCCGAGTGGCGTTGCATCACCATCAACGACCAGTTGAGATAGGTCGGATCGTCGGTCGCCAGCCGAAACTCGCCGCCGGATTTGAGCTTGGCCGCGAACAGCTCGAGCGGCCCGTCGTTGACCATTCGCCGCTTGGCGTGGCGCGCCTTGGGCCAGGGGTCGGGGTGAAGCAGATAGAGAAAGCTCAGTGCCCCGTCGGGGACGCGCTGCAAGCACTTCCAGCGCGTCGCCCCGCCACAGCCGGACGTTGCGCAAATGCTTGTCGCGGACATGGCCGAGCGCGGTGGCGACGCCGTTGAGAAACGGCTCGGCGCCGATGAAGCCGTGGTCGGGCAACATGTCGGCGCGGTCCGCGAGATGCTCGCCCGATCCGAACCCGATTTCGAAATGCAGCGGCCGATCCTCGCCGAACAGCTTCACGCGGTCACCTCGCCCTCGGCGGGCACCTCGATCTGCGGCAGCAGCTTCTCGACCAGCTCGGCCTGGCTCTTGCGCAATTTGTGCCCGCTCGACCGGCCATAGAGGCGGTTGAGTGTCAGCGGATCGCCGGGCTTGTTCGGGGTCATTGGGGGACGCCAGCGGCCATCCCTGAGTTTTTCCAGACGCCGGGACTTCATTTGCCGATGATGTTTGAGGCGGAGAACACGAACCAGACGCTGATTGCCAGCACGGCCACGGAAATGGCGACTTGCGCCCGGTAACGGCGCAGCGCCATGGCTCCTACTGTCAAGGCAAGGAGCAGTACGCTGAGCACGGTGTCGCTCAACCAGTTCGAATATCCTGCATAAAAGCCATTTGCGAGGGTCGAAACGATCGCGAAAACCTCCAGAGCGACGAGCGGTGCAAGAAACCGGCGCCGCTCGGTTTCGTGAAATTGCACCAAATCGAGCACGTCGCCGCGGGCAACTTCCGGCGTGATGAACACGCACCAGACGTAATTGATGAGCGCGAGCGCGAAATTGGTCAGGACCAGCCAGGCGTTCCACGACGGCGCGTCCCGCATCAGCCAGATTGAAGCGAGGTTGCCGATGGTCAGCAGCAGGGCAGATGCCGACCACAACGCGAAGGGGATCGACCAACAGATTGAGCGCGCGTTGCGTACGGCCGTGGTCCATCCGCTAACCAGATGGGTCAGCGCCAGCGACAGCAGGATGGCGTAGAGGAAAAAGACGAATTCGAAGGGCGTCATGGGCGCGCCGGCGGCAGCGCATCCTCGGATACCGCGACAGGCCGCTCCGGGCCCGCGGCATCCGATTCGATCAAGCGATCGCCGCCTTCAGGTCGTCGACCAGGTCGATCCGCTCCCACGGGAAGGTGTCGCCGACCGACTTGCGGCCGAAATGGCCGTACGCCGCGGTAGCGCGATAGATCGGCTTGTTGAGCTGAAGCTGCGTGCGAATGCCGCGCGGCGTGAGCTTGCCAAGCTTGTCGATGCGCCCGATCGCGGCCTCGATCTGCTCGTCGCCGACGGTGCCGGTGCCATGGGTGTCGACATAGAGCGACAGCGGCTCGCTCACCCCGATCGCATAAGCGAGCTGGATCGTGCAGCGCGTCGCCAGCCCCGCGGCAACGATGTTCTTGGCGAGGTAGCGCGCGGCGTAGGCAGCCGAACGGTCAACCTTGGTCGGGTCCTTGCCCGAGAAAGCGCCGCCGCCGTGCGGAGCCGCCCCGCCATAGGTGTCGACGATGATCTTGCGGCCGGTGACGCCGGCATCGCCGTCGGGACCGCCGATCTCGAAGCTGCCGGTCGGGTTGATGTGATAGACGGTTTCGTTGCCGAGCAGCTGCTGCGGCATCACGCGAGCCACGACTTGCTTCACATAAGCGTGAAGCTCGGCCTGCTTCTCGCCCTTGTCGTAACCGGGCTTGTGCTGGGTCGAAACGACGATGGCGGTGGCCTTGGCCGGTTTGCCGTCCTCGAAGCGCAGTGTGACCTGGCTCTTGGCGTCCGGCTCCAGGAACGGCGCGGCGCCGGAGTGCCGGTCCTTGGCCATCTCCGCCAGGATCTTGTGGCTGTAATCGAGCGTCGCCGGCATCAGGTCCGGGGTCTCGTCGCAGGCGAAGCCGAACATGATGCCCTGGTCGCCAGCACCCTCGTCCTTGTTCTCGGCCGCGTCGACGCCCTGGGCGATATGGGCCGACTGCGGGTGAAGGTGGTTGGCGAAATCGAGGCGATCCCAGTGAAAGCCTTCCTGCTCGTAACCAATGTCCTTCACGACCTCGCGGACGGTATGTTCGATTTCCTCGCGGACGCCGGGTGCCCAATTGCCCTCTTCGTCCATGATTCCCACGCCGCGAATCTCGCCCGCCAGGACGACGCGGTTGGTCGTCGTCATCGTCTCGCAGGCAACGCGCGCTTCGGGGTCCTTGGACAGGAACAGGTCGACGATCGCGTCGGAAATCTGGTCGGCGACCTTGTCCGGATGGCCTTCGGAAACGGATTCGGACGTGAACAAATAAGAGCTACGCATCGCGGGCGGAGAACCTCGGATTTAGGGATATAAGGAAGTCTTTATATGTGCTTTAGCGACCGCGGCGGGCAAGCACAATGCCGGCGATCATGACCGCGAACCCAAGCAGCAGGGCGATGGCGTTGCCGAAGCGCGCGAAGACGGTGGCGCTATTGGCCGCTGGTGGAAGCACGGCGTCGATGACGCCCGCCTTGCGCCAGCCGAGCGACTTTACGACCTGGCCGCGGGCGTCGATGACGGCGCTGATCCCGGTCGGCGTCGCGCGAAGCACCGGAATGCCTTCTTCGGCGGCGCGAAGCCGGGCCTGGGCAAGGTGCTGCGGCGGACCCCAGCTCCCGAACCAGGCGTCGTTCGATGGGTTGAAGATGAAATCGGGGCGATGGCGCTCGTCGGCGACATGCCCGGAGAAGATGATTTCGTAGCAAAGCTGGAACCCGACCGAACCCCATTCGCCGCCAAGCGCGATGGTGCGCGGGCCGGGGCCAGCAGTGAAGTCCATGTCGCCCGGCGCGAGCCGTGACAGGCCGATCGCCGACAGCAGCGGCCGCATCGGCAGATATTCGCCGTAGGGGACGAGATGGGCCTTGTCGTAGCGGCCGACGATGCGCCCGCCGGGGCCAATGGCGAAGATGCTGTTGGCGGCCCCGTTGACGTGGACGCCATCGCGCGACGCAACCGCGATGCCGCCGGTCAGCAGCCGGTCGTCGGGGCTGAGCAATGAGGCGGCGCGGGTCCGCTGGAAATCGGCGGCGGCGCGATGCTGGTCGGTGCGCGCGTCCTCGACCGGGTCGGTGATCGCCGCCTCCGGCCACAGCAGCAACCGGGCCTGGCCACTCGGCGGACCGGACAGGGTCGCCAGCCTCCGCGCCGCTTCGGCGTCGAAACCCGGCGTCCATTTGTCCTGCTGGCCGATGTTGGGCTGGACGATCCGGATATTCTTGATCGTCAGCGGGTCGGGCGGAACGGGCGAGGAAGGCAACAGCCACATGAACAGCGTCAGCCCGAAGATGACGACCAGCGGCAGCCACTTCTTGTAATATTCGAGCCACACCGCCCCGCCCAGCAGGACGACGAGGCCGGACAGGGCATAGGTCCCGATCAGCGGGCTGATCCCGATCAGCGGAGTCGGCACCAGCACGGCCGCGGCCGGGTTCCACGGGAAGCCGGTGAACATCGAGCCGCGCAGCCATTCGGTGATCGCCCAGGCGCCGCCGAAGATCAGCACCAACGCCAACCGGTCGTGGCGCCCCAGGCGCCAGGCGAGCCCGGTAGCGAGTGCCGGGATAGAGGGCCAAATAGACGGAGAGGAGAACGACCGCGACCCAGCCAAGCCACGCCGGCATGGCCGCTTGGTAGGTAAAGGCTGTCGCGATCCAGTTGAGGCCAACCACGAACTGGCCGAAGCCGAACGCCCAGCCGATGAGGAGGGCCTTCGACAGGCTTTTGGTGCGGTGCACGAACTCGCACAGCAAGGCAAAGCCGACCGGAAGCAGCGGCCACCATCCGGTCGGCTCGAAAGCCAGGGCCGAAGCCGCGCCGGTCAGCAAGGCGTAAAGGACGTACAGCATTACCGTTGCAGTCATTGCGAGGAGTTAACGACGAAGCAATCCCGAAAGTGACTTTGGATTGCGTCGCTACGCTCGCAATGACATTTCGAGACAATGAGCCTGCCGCCCTTTCATCTCGCTTTTCCGGTCGACGATTTGGCGGCGGCGCGTGCCTTCTACGGCGGACTGCTCGGCTGCCGCGAGGGGCGGAGCGCGGCCCATTGGGTCGATTTCGATCTGCACGGTCATCAGATCGTCGCCCATCTGGCGCCGGAATCCGTGCGCGCTCGCGGGACGAACCAAGTCGACGGAGATGATGTGCCCGTTCCGCACTTCGGGTTGGTGCTGGACATGGACGTGTGGAAGAGGCTTGCCGCTCGACTTGAGGAGGCGGGGACCGAGTTCGTGATCGCGCCGACGGTGCGGTTCGAAGGGGAGCCTGGCGAGCAGGCGACGATGTTCTTGCTCGATCCGGCCGGCAATGCGCTGGAATTCAAGGCGCTGGCGAACCCGGCGAACCTGTTCGCCAAGGGCTAGTCGTCGCGCGGAATGTCGCGTTCGGGGGCGTGCAAGCGGACGCGGATGATCCGCCGCGGATCCGAATCGATGGCTTCCAGTTTCCATCCGGACGGATGGTCGACGCTTTCGCCCTTTTCGGGAATGCGGCCGGCCATCAGGAACACGAGGCCGCCCAGCGTATCGACCTCGTCATCCTCGGCGGTCAGGCGCTTGTCGACGACCTCCTGCAGCTCTTCCAGCTCGATCCGCGCGTCGGCTTCCCACAAGCCGTCTTCCAGCAGGGTGAGCATGCCGGCCTCGGCCTCGTCATGCTCGTCCTCGATCTCGCCGACGATTTCCTCGACCACGTCCTCGATCGTCACCAGTCCTTCGGTACCGCCGAACTCATCGACGACGATCGCGAGGTGGGTGCGCTGCGTGCGCATCCGCGCCAGCAATTCGATGACGCCCATCGATTCGGGCACGAACAGGGGCTCGCGCATCAGCGCGGCCATGGAGCGATCACGCGCGGCGTCGACCTTGGCCAGGAATACGTCCTTGATGTGGATCATGCCGACCACCGAATCGAGGCTCTCGCCATAGACCGGCAAACGGCTGTGTCCTGCGTCGTTGAAAGCCGCGACCAGTGCATCGAAGCCAATGTCGCTGGGCACGGCGATGATGTCGCCGCGGGTCACGCATATGTCGCCGGCGGTCTGGTCGCCGAAGTCGAGCAGGTTGCGCAGCATCTGCCGCTCGGGCGGGGTGAGGTCGCCGGCAACGGGCCGCGAATCCTCCAACTCCTCGATCGCTTCCTCGATCTGGCCGCGCAGCGTCGGCTCGGCATCGTCGCCCCAGATCAGGTGCTGGATTCCGCGCCACAGTCGCGACCCGCCGTCAGGGCTGCTGGCCATCAGGCATGCCCTTCATAAGGGTTGGCGATGCCCAGCCGCTTCAGCGCCCTGACCTCGCGGGCCTCCATGTCGCTCGCCAACTCGTCGTCGTGGTGATCGTAGCCGAGCAAATGCAGAGTGCCGTGGACCAGCAGATGCACGGCATGGTCCTCCACGGCGACGCCTTTGTCGGCGGCTTCGGCTTCGCAAACCCCCCGAGCAAGGATGATGTCGCCGAGCAACAATTCTGGTGCGGCAACATTTGTCTTTAGGTCATCCGGTTGTGCTAGCGGAAACGACAGGACGTTGGTCGCTTTGTCCACGCCCCGCCATTGGGCGTTGAGGGCGCGCACCTGCTCATCGTCGGCAAGGCGAATCGACAATTCGACGGAACGGCCGGAAGTCCCCAGTTGCGGAAACGCGCTTTCGGCTATCGCCGCCTCGGCGGCGCCGCGGGCAAGGTCCGCCCAGGAGCGGCTACTGTCCCACTCCTCGTCACTATCGATGGCGATCTCGAGCATCATTCGCGGCTTAACCCCCGGGCCCTTCATAAGCCTCGACGATGCGCCCGACCAGCGGGTGGCGGACAACGTCGGCGGCGGTGAAGCGGACAGTGGCGATCCCTTTTACGCCTTCGAGCTTTTCGACTGCATCGGCGAGGCCGGACTTGCTCGCATCGGGAAGGTCGACCTGCTTGGGGTCGCCGCAGATCACCATCCGGCTGCGCATGCCAAAGCGCGTCAGGAACATCTTCATCTGCGCCGGCGTCGTGTTCTGGGCTTCGTCGAGGATGATGACGGCGTCGTTCAAGGTACGGCCGCGCATGAAGGCGATCGGTGCAATCTCGATCTCGCCCGAAGCAATGCGTCGCTCGACCTGCTCGGTCGGCAGCATGTCGTACAGCGCGTCGTAGAGCGGGCGGAGATAGGGATCGACCTTCTCCTTCATGTCGCCGGGAAGAAAGCCGAGCCTCTCGCCCGCCTCGACCGCGGGCCGCGACAGGATCAGCCGGTCGACGCTCCCGGTAATCAGCTGCGACACCGCCTGGGCGACGGCGAGATAGGTCTTGCCCGTGCCGGCCGGACCGAGCGCGAAGATCATCTCGTCGCGGCCCAGCGCTTCCATGTAGGTGGTCTGGACCGCCGAGCGCGGGACGATGGTCTTCTTGCGGGTGCGGATCATGACCTTCGGGGCCGAGGTCACTTCCTCCTGGATGATGCCGTCGAGGTGCGGCTGGGCGGCCATGCCGAGCACGCCCTCGACCGCTTCGGCATCGACGTCCTGGCCGCTGTCGAGACGGTTGTAGAGGCCGGTCAGCACGTCACGGGCTCGGCCGGCGGCGTCAGGTTCGCCCTCGATCTGGACGCGATTGCCGCGCGCCGAAATGTGCACGCCCAGGCGCTGCTCGATCGTGATCAGATGCCGGTCGTAATCGCCGAACAATGGGCCGAGCAGGTAAGGCTGCTCGAACTCCAGCTCGAGCCGGGCACGGCCGCCTTCATTGGCGGGAACTGCGGCAAGGTCGCGGCGGGCCATCAGGCGGCCACCCGTTCCAGCAGCGCGCCCGTCATGCTGTTGGGGCCAGCCGCGACCAACGTGACGTCGACCATCTGGCCCGCTTGAGCATCGGTTTCGACGTGAACCGACTGGAGCCATGGCGAGCGACCGATCATTTGGCCGTCGCGCCGCCCTTTGCGTTCAATCAGCACTTGTGTGTCGCACCCTATCTTCGATCGGTTGAACGCGAGGCTGTGCGCATTGATCCGCTCATTCAGCCGCGCCAGGCGGTCCTCCATCATTTCGCGGGGAATCTGGTCCTCCATCGCTGCCGCCGGAGTGCCCGGGCGGGGGCTGTACTTGAACGAATAAGCGCCGGCGTAACCCACCGCATCGACCAGGCCGAGGGTCGCTTCGAAATCCTCTTCGGTCTCGCCGGGGAAGCCGACGATGAAGTCGCCGGACAAGGCAATGTCGGGGCGCGCCGCGCGCATCCTGGCCAATATGCCAAGATAGGTTTCGGCCGTGTGGCTACGATTCATCGCCTTGAGGATGCGGTTGCTGCCGGACTGCACCGGCAGGTGGAGGTAGGGCATCAGCTTGCCGACCTCGCCATGCGCCGCGATCAGCGAGTCATTCATGTCGGCCGGGTGGCTGGTGGTGTAGCGGATGCGCGCCAGCCCATCGATCCGGTCGAGCGCGCGGATGAGGTCGGCGAAGCTGCGCCCACCATCCGCCCACGCGTTCACATTCTGGCCGAGCAGCACGATCTCGCGCGCGCCGGCTTCGACCAGCGAGTGCGCCTCGGCGATGATGTCGCCCCACGGCCGCGAGATTTCCGCGCCGCGGGTATAGGGCACGACGCAATAGGTGCAGAATTTGTCGCAGCCTTCCTGGATCGTGAGGAAGGCCGAGGGTGCCGCCCGGCGCCGTGCCGGGAGCGCGTCGAACTTGCTGATCGCCGGCATGTCCGTGTCCACGGGCCGGCCCCCGCGCTCGGCTTCGGCAACCAGTTCCGGCAGGCGGTGATAGGATTGCGGGCCGACGACGATGTCGATCATCGGCGCGCGTCGGCGAGCTTCGGCGCCCTCGGCCTGGGCGACGCAACCGGCAAGCGCGATCATCGGTTTCGACCCATCCTCGCGGCGCAGGCGGCCGACGTCCGAATAGGCCTTCTCGGCCGCTTTTTCGCGGATGTGGCAGGTGTTGAGCACGACGAGGTCGGCGTCTTCGGTCTCAGCGGCTGTTAGTCCCTGCCGGCCGAGCAGCTCCGCCATCCGCTCGCCGTCATAGACGTTCATCTGGCAACCGAAGCTTTTGATTTTGAAGGTCTTGGGAGTCATTCTCGAGCTGCTATAGGCGAGTGCGGCGGCGACTTGAAGCCGAGCGTTCGGGCGATTGCCTCCTGCGCCCGCTCGGTCAGTCTTTTGCGGTCGAGATTCGCATCGAGCGCATCGAGCAGGTGGATGGTGACGGCGATGGTCCCGCGCCGGCGCAACAGCCGCATCACATTGGCCCTGCCGGGCTCCTCGAACCAGGCAACTTCGTCGCGTGCGTCGCCGTAATCGATCGCGACCGGGCGCACCTGGACCTGCCGGGCCGCAATGTGCGCGGCTTCCAATAAGGTCGAGCGAAAGGGCAGGAGGTGAGTCCCCGGCCCAGTCGTACCCTCGGGGAAAACCGTGACCGGCTGATCGCGCTCCAGCGCACGGGCGATGGTGACGGCCTGGTCTTTGGCGCCGCGGCGGTTGCTGCGGCTGACGTAGATCGTCGAATTCTGGTCGGCGAGCCAGTGAAGGAAGCCGTAGCCAAGTTCGTCCTTGGCCACGAAGGCGCTCTTCAAAGTCCCTCCGAGCAGCACGATATCGAACCAGCTGAGGTGGTTGGCGACGAGCAGGCTGTGCGGGCCGGGCAGCCGTCCCTGCACTTCGACCCGGGCGCCGAGAATCCAGGCGATGCCGGCGAGAAAACGGGAGGGCCATAGCGAACGGCCGAACAGCAGCTTGCTGAGAAGATGCAGCGGCAGCACCGCCGCGAACAGCAGCCAGCAGCCGGCAATGCGCGCGATGGCGCGCGCGTTGAGCCCCGGCTGGGCGGACCTAGCGTTCGCGGTCGAGGGCGACGCCGTACAGCTCCATGCGGTGGTCGACCAGGCGGAAGCCGAGCTTCTCGGCGATCCGCTTCTGCAAGGCTTCGAGCTCGTCGTCGACGAACTCGACCACCTTGCCGGTTTCGACATCGATCAAATGGTCGTGGTGGCTTTCCGACACCGCTTCGAACCGCGACCGACCGTCGCCGAACTCGTGGCGCTCGAGGATCCCGGCCTCCTCGAACAGGCGCACCGTCCGATAGACCGTGGCGATCGAAATATTGGGATCGATCGCCGCGGCGCGCGAATGAAGCGTCTCGACGTCGGGATGATCCTCGCTGTCACCGAGCACCCGCGCGATGGTCTTGCGCTGCTCGGTGATGCGGAGGCCTTTGTCGGCGCACAGCGCCTCGATGTCGATCTTGCGCGTCATGCCCTTAAACTAGGTGCGCCGCGGCGCATCGTCCAGCGACCGGAGCTTACTTTCCGCTCCGCGTGCGCCGCCGCTTGGTGCCGAGCCCGATGGACTTGGCAAGCGTTCGGCGCTGCTCTGCATAATTGGGCGCAACCATCGGATAGTCGGCGCGAAAGTCCCCACTTCTGTCGATATTGATCCGGGGTCATGTTGTAATGGGTCATCAGATGCCGCTTCAGCATCTTCAGCTTTTTCCCGTCCTCCAGGCACACGATATAGTCAGGCTTGATCGAAGCGCGGATGGAAACCTTGGGCTCGGGCTTCGCTTCGGGCGCCGAAGCGGCGCCTGAAATGCTCGACAGCGCCCCGTGGACGTTCTGAATGAGATTGGGCAAGTCATTGACCGCAACGCTATTGTTGCTGACGTGCGCGGCGACAATGTCCGCAGTCAAAGTCAGCAGGGTATCTTCGGACATTTCATTATCGGCCATGATGAATTCCTGAACCTGAGCAGAAGCCTGTACAGTCAAAGCGACTGAACAGGCCGCGCCTAGGCCGGTTACTGCTGCCGCGCAACTAGAGTTGGAGAGCGAGTGTGATGGCGTCGAAGCGCCGGCCATCGGCGGCCAGATAGTAATTTGGGCGCCGTCCAACCGGTGCGAATCCGGCGGAGCGATACATGGTGATTGCCGGATTGCCGTCCCGGACTTCGAGATGCACCCGGCTGACCCCGTCAGCCCGCGCCGCTTCGAAAAAGCTGGACAGCAGTTTGCGCCCGACGCCGCAGCGGTGATGCTCGGGATGCACCGCAATCAACAGCAGCTCGCTCTCGTCGGCGACGGTGCGACTGAGCGAGAAACCCAGCGCTTCGCCGCTGTCGCGGTCCCAGGCCAGCACCAGCGACACACCGGTCATGGGCAGGATTCCGCTCAGCTGCGAGCGGGTCCAGGCCTCGCCGAAGCGATCTCCGAAGGCGGTGCCCATAACGGTCATCACCGCGTTGAGATCACCGGACGAGCCCGAATTCGATGCGCACGGGATGATCGATCGTCGCCATCACGCCGCTTCCGTGGCGCGCGCATCGGGGGCGCGGGCGTAGACCGGCTTGGGCGCCAGGCTGCAAAGAGCCTCGGGCAGCCGGAGGGCGTGGGCGGCGGCAGGCCACGCTTCGCGCGCTTCGCCCCAGCCGCGCGCATCGACCAGCTGCCGGGCGCCCGACCCAAGGATCAGCGGAGCAGCCGTAGCTACGGCAGCCTGGGCCGGAGGGAGATTGGCCAGATCGGAGATGGACTCTGCCGTCATGCCGTCGAATTGCTGGACGAACAGCTCGCCGTGTCCGCCAACGACCGCAACCGCGATTTCGCCGGGCTGACGCACACCGGCGGCGAGGAGTGCAAGCGATGACATGCCGGCGACCTCGGCGCTCCAGCCGATCGCCAGGCCGTGCGCGGCGGCGATCCCGACGCGAAGCCCGGTGAAGCTTCCCGGGCCGACCCCGACCAGGATGCGATCCGCTTTTCGGCCGTCGAGCAATTCGGCGATCATCGGCACCAGCCGCTCGCTGTGGCCGCGGCCAATTTGCTCGTCGGCGCGGGCGATGCAGGCGCCGCTGCCGTCGAACAAGGCGGCGGTGCAGGCTGCGCTGGACGTGTCGAACGCCAAAAGCATGGTTGATGATGGGCACATGCGGCGCGAAGCCGCAAGTGCCTGAATTAAACCGCTTCGACCAATTCCACCTCGGGCACATAGTGGCGGATCAGGCTCTCGATCCCGCGCTTCAGCGTGACGGCCGAGGACGGGCAGCCCGAGCAGGCGCCGTGCATCGACAGGAATAGCCGGCCGTCCTTGTAGCCGCGATAGGCGATGTCGCCGCCGTCCTGCGCGACCGCGGGACGGACGCGGGTTTCGATCAAGTCCTTGATCTGGTCGATGATGTCGGCGTCGGCCGGGTCTTCGTCGAAGTCGGCCTGATCGTCGGCAACGTCGATTCCGGCCGCGCTGCCGGCGGCGAACAACGGCGCTCCGCTGACGAAATGATCGAGCAGGGTCTCGACGACCAGCGGCTCGAGGTCGGTCCACGACACGCCCTGCGCCGCGGTCACCGAGATGAAGTCGCGGCCATAGAACACGCCTTCGACCATGCCGCTGTCGAACAAAGCAGTGGCAAGCGGCGATGCCTGCGCGCTTTCGGCATCGGCGAAATCGCGCGTGCCGGACTCCATCACCGCCTGGTCGGGCAGGAACTTCCGTGTCGCCGGGTTGGGCGTCTGTTCGGTACGGATCAGCATGGCTGCGATGTGGCCCCGAGGCCGGTTGCAATCAAGAACCAAAAGGCGGGGCGCCCGCCACGATCCACCTGCTGAACGCGAAAGCGGCGGCAAGGCAGATCAAGGCGACCCACCATTTGCCCGGCCGCATCGGCTCCGCTCCGGGGGCGAGCATCGCCTTGCCGGTAATCATCGGTTTGGTCAGCTTTTTCCCCCGCGCGACGCGATAGAAGAGGATCGCGGCAATGTGCAGGGCGATGACACCCAGCACCACGTAGAACCAGGTCGCGTGCAGCCCGCGCACTCGGTCGGAGGTGTCGGTGCTGACCAGCGCAGCGAGCGGTCCCGCATAGAGCCCGTCTTCATCCTCGTTGAACAGGCCGAGCCCGACCTGGACGGCGACTACCGCGAACAAGGCGAGGACGCTTAGCGCGCCGAGCGGCGTATGCCCCATCCCGGACCAGTCGCCGCGCAAGTAGCGCATCAGCTGCGCCGGTCCTGGAACGAAGCTGGCAAAGCGCGCCGTGGAACTTCCGAAAAAGCCCCACAGCAAACGGAACACCAGCAGGGTCAGGATCATGATCCCCGACCAGATGTGCCAGTCGGTGTGGTTGTATTCGGCCGACCACCAGCTGAAGGCGATCAGGGCGGCCAACAGCCAGTGGACGAGCCGGATCGGCAGGTCCCAGACCGGCTGCCTGGCGGAAAGGCCAGCGCTCAATGCTCGGGCGCGCGGAACGGCTGGTGACAGGCCTTGCAGGCCTTATCGAGGGTCTCGTGGAGAGCCATCACCTTGTTCAGGTCGCCGGCCTTGGCGGCCGCGTTGACCGCCTGGGCCGCTGCCGCATAGTCCTTCGCCTTGCGCAGGAACAGATCGTGCTGCGTCCAGATCTCGGCCTTGGCTCTGGTCTTGCCGACGTCGGGTCCGGTTCCGGCCGGGAACCAGCCCGGAATCTTGCCGCCGGCCGAGGCCATCGCCGACGTCTGGGCACGAATGACGTTGATGTCGGGATTAGCGGAATCGAGCTGGCGATGAAGGTTCCGCATCGCCTTGCCGATCGCTTCCATGCCCTCATGACGTTCGTGCATGATCGCGGCCGCCTTCGCGCCGCTGACCGGTGCGGCTGCCACGACAGCGCTGGCCGCGACGTTCGCGCTCGCGTTCGCTTGCGAATTATTGGCCTGGCTCGACTGTGAGCTTCCGCAGGCAACCAGAGCACAAGCGGCGGCAAGCAAGAATAGACGCATGATCACTCCTTCGGTGGGGTCCAGCTGTCGTCGATCATCTTGATGATGCCTGAGAAGTCCTTGCTCGCGCCGCCGCGGTTCACGAAGCGCTCGTAAAGCTCCTCGGCCTCGGCGCCCATCGGCGTGTAGGCGCCGACGCTTTGCGCGGCTTCCTCGGCGAGCTTCAAATCCTTGAGCATCAAGGCCGCCGCGAACCCGCCTTCATAATCATGGTCGGCCGGGGTGTCGGGACCGACGCCCGGCACCGGCGCGTAGCTCGTCATCGACCAGCTCTGCCCGGAAGCCTTGGAGGAAATGTCGAAGAAGACCTGGGGGTCGAGCCCGAGCTTTTGCGCCAGCACGAACCCTTCGCAGGTCGCGACCATGGTCGCGCCGAGGATCATGTTGTTGCAGATCTTGGCGGCCTGGCCGGCGCCGAGCCCGCCGGCGTGGATCACCGCCTTGGCCATGGGTTCGAGGAACGGCCTCGCGCGCTCGAACTGCTGGTCGGTGCCGCCCACCATCAGTGCCAGGCTCCCGGCTGCCGCTGCGGCGATCCCGCCCGAGACCGGCGCATCGACGAAATCGAAGCCCTTGGCTTTCATGTCTTCACCAACGTCGCGTGCGCTCTGCACGTCGATGGTCGAGCAATCGATCAGCAGCGCGCCTGCCTTGGCGTTGGGGGCGATGTCGTTCTCGAACACGGCGCGAACATGCTTGGCCGCGGGCAGCATGGTGACGACGACATCCGCATCCTTGACCGCCTCCGCCGCCGACGGCGCGGCCTCGCAGCCGCCCGCCACGGCCTTGTCGACGGCTTCCGAGACCAGGTCGAAGGCACGGACCTCATGTCCCGCCTTGGCGAGGTTCGGCGCCATGCCGCCGCCCATGTGCCCCAAGCCGATGAATGCGATCTTCGCCATGGCTATCGCCCTTTCCAATTCCCCGGCCGCTTTTCGACGAAGGCGGCCATGCCTTCCTTCTGATCCTCGGTCCCGAACAGGCCGTGGAACAGCCGCCGCTCGAAGCGGATGCCCTGGCCGAGCGAGATTTCGAAGGCAGCGTTGACCATTTCCTTGACCGCGACGGCGGCTAGCGGCGGCATGGCCGCGATCGCTTCGGCGGTCTTCATCGCCTCGTCGAGAAGGTCGGCGGCGGGCACGACCTTGGCGACGAGCCCGGAGCGCTCCGCCTCGGCCGCGTCCATCATTCGGCCCGTCAGGCACATTTCCATCGCCTTGGCCTTGCCGATGGCGTGCGCCAGGCGCTGCGACCCGCCCATGCCTGGCGTGACGCCGAGCTTGATCTCGGGCTGGCCGAATTTCGCGCTGTCGGCAGCGACGATGAAATCGGCCATCATCGCCACTTCGCACCCGCCGCCGAGGGCATAGCCCGAAACCGCCGCGATCCACGGCTTGCGGGTCGCCGTCACCTTTTCCCAGCCGGCGAAGAAGTCGCTGCCGTACATGTCGGCGAACCCTTGGCTCGACATTTCCTTGATGTCGGCGCCGGCGGCGAACGCCTTTTCCGATCCGGTCAGGACCAGGCAATGCTGGCTGTCGTCGGCGTCGTAGGCGGAGAAAGCCTCGATCAGCTCCTTCAAAACTTCGCCGTTGAGGGCATTGAGCGCCTGGGGCCGATTGAGCGTGACCAGCGTCACGGCGCCGCGTTGCTCGACGATGATCGTCTGGAAGTCGCTCATTCTTGGGCCTCCGGGAAGGGCGTCCAGGCTTCGGTCTCGGGAAGCGGCTCGAACAGGACGTCGAGCATTTCCTCGGTCACTTCCTCGGGCGTCGCCGGGTCCCAATGGGGTTCGTTATGCTTGTCGATCAGCAGCGCGTGGACGCCCTCGCGGAAATCGTGGGTGCGAACCACCCGGCTGGCGAGCGCATATTCGGCACGCATCTCGTCGGCGAAATTCGCGCGGTTCGCCCCCTCTGCAAGCAGGCGCAGCGAGACCTTGCACGACAGCGGGCTCTTGGTCTTCAGGCTGGCCAGCTCGCTCTGCGCCCAGTCGCTTCCGTCCTCTTCGAGCGCGGCGAGGACATCCTCCAGGCGATCGGACACGAACAGCTTCGTGATCAGCGGCAGGCTCTGCTCGATCTTTGCGTCGGGTGGTGTGGTCGCGGCCGACCCGACCGCGCCCTGGACGCGTCCCGGGGCCTTGGCGATACGCTCGATCATGTCCGCCAGCTGTGCTTGCTCGACATAATGGGTGGCGAGGCCGAGGTACTTGCATTCGGCACCGTCGAGGCGGGCGCCGGTCAGCGCCATATATTCGCCCACGCGGCCGGGCAGGCGCGGCAGGTACCAGCCGCCGCCGACATCCGGGAACAGGCCGATGCTCGTCTCGGGCATGGCGAAACGCGTGTTCTCGGTCGCAATGCGATGGGTGCAGGGCAGCGAGATGCCGACGCCACCGCCCATGGTGATCCCGTCCATGATCGCGATCGTCGGCTTGGGGTAGGTGAACAGCAGGTGGTTGAGCCGATATTCGGCCCCGAAAAAGCGCTTGGCGTCGTTGGCATCCTCGGACCCGCTGCGCGCCAGCATCACCACGTCGCCGCCCGCGCAGAAACCGCGACCTTCCGCATGATCGATCAGCACGACCTGGATGTTGTCGTCGGTGCGCCACTTGAGCAGCGCCTCGCTCATGACGTCGCACATTGCCGTCGTCAGCGCGTGGATTGCCTTGGGCCGGTTGAGGCGGAGCCGGCCGACCCCGCCCTCGACACTGATCAGGACGTCGTCGGTCACTGGCGCAGCAGGTCCCGGCTGACGATCACGCGCATGATCTGGTTGGTGCCTTCAAGGATGGAGTGGACGCGCAAGTCGCGCCAGAAGCGCTCGATCGGATAGTCCATCAGATAGCCGTATCCGCCGTGCAGCTGCAGCGCGCGATCCACCACGGACGATCCGGTATCGGTCGCCAGTCGCTTGGCCATGGCCGCGAAGCGGGTCTTGTCGGGCGCATTGTCGGTGACCTTGGCGGCGGCGACGTAGAGCAGGTAGCGCGCGGCCTGCAGCTCGGTCTCCATGTCGGCGAGCGTGAACTGGGTCGCCTGGAAATCGGCGATCGGATGGCCGAACTGCTGGCGGCCCTTGGTGTAGGCGATCGCTTCGTCGAGGCAGCGCTGGGCGCCGCCCAATGAACAGGCGCCGATGTTGAGCCGCCCGCCGTCGAGGCCCATCATGGCGATGCGGAAACCTTCGCCCTCGGCGCCGACGCGGTTGGCGACCGGCACCAGGACCTCGTCGAAATTGACCTGCGCCGTCGGCTGCGAATGCCAGCCGAGCTTCTTTTCCTGGGCGCCGAAGCTGACGCCCTTCATGTCCTTCTCGATGACCAGCGCGGTGATGCCCTTCGGACCTTCCTCGCCGGTGCGGGCCATGGTCACGTAGATTTCATTCTCGCCGCCGCCGGAGATGAACGCCTTGGAGCCGGACACGACATAATGGTCGCCGTCGAGCACCGCCTTGGTCTTGAGCGCCGCGGCATCGGATCCCGAGGACGGCTCGGTCAGGCAATAGCTGCCGATCCGCTCCATCCCGACCATCGACGGCAGGTATTTCGCCTTGACCTCGCTCCCGCCGAAGCGGTCGATCATCCAGCTCGCCATGTTGTGGATCGAAATGAACGCACTGGTCGACGGGCAGCCATAGGCCATCGCCTCCATGATCAGCGCCGCCTCGAGCCGGCCGAGGCCGATGCCGCCGCTCTCTTCCGACACGTATATCGCGCCGAAGCCGAGCTCGGCCGCCTCGCGGATCGTGTCGCGCGGGAAGATATGCTTCTCGTCCCATTCCGCGGCGAAGGGCGAAATCGCGTCGGCGGTGAACTTGCGCGCCATCTCCTGGATTTGGAGCTGGTCGTCGGTGAGGTCGAATTGCGTCATCGGCGCGGCCTCTAGCCCGCCGTCTCGCTCTCTAGCAATCCTTCGAAGGCCAGCACGTCGTGAACCGAGGGCCGCCGTTGCATCCGTTCGTAGAAAGCGGCGAGGTTGGGCCAGCGCTCGATCCCAATCACCTTGTCGGTCCAGCGGGCGATGACGAACAGATAGGGGTCAGCGATGGTCAGCGTGTCGCCCATCAGGAACGGCCCTTCGCCGAGTTGCTCGGAAATATAGTCGAGCTTCTGTCCCAACTCCTCCCGAACCAGCGCCTTGGTTTCGTCCCCCGCCTTGCGGTTGAACAGATAGGCGAAGCGCTTGTGCAGTTCGGTGGTGATGAAATTGACCAGCTCCAGCACGCGATAGCGGCGGAAATGGCCGACGCCCGGAAGCGCCTCGTCGCTGCCGGCGCGGTCGCCGAGGTACTGCAGGATGACGGCGTTCTCGGTCAGGACCTCGCCATTGTCGAGCTCGAGTGCCGGCACCGACCCCTTGGGATTCTTGGCGAGGTAATCGGAGCCATCTTCAAGCGTCTTGGTCTTCAGGTCGACGCGGACCGCATCATGGCCGATCCCGATCTCGTGCATCAGGATGTGTGGTGCCTGGCTGCATGCGCCCGGAGAATAATAGAGCTTCATCACCGGCGTTGTTCCTCAATATCCGTTCGACGAGGCGTCGAGGTCGTTGACGTCCGGATTGTCTTCGCCGTTCGCAAGCTCGTTGGTCGTTGTTCCGCTGCTTTCGTCGGGCGGCAGCGCCTCGATTTCGGCATTTGCCGGCATCTCGTTGGTAATGACGATGTTCTGGTCTTCCTGCTGCTGACCGTGGCAGCCGGCCGCGGCCAGCGCCGCCTCGCCAGGAGCAGCGTCTTCGATACATTGCCCATGATCGTCTCCCTTCGGTGACGCTACCGTAACGCTCCGCCGCGCGGGCGGGTCCAGCCTCAGCCGAAGGTCGGGATGTTGAACGCGTTCTCGCCGTGGGGGCCGCCGTCGGGCCAGCGCTGGGTCACGACCTTGTTCTTGGTCCAGAAGCGCAGGCCTTCCTGGCCGTATTGGCCGATGTCGCCGAAGCCGGAGCGCTTCCAGCCGCCGAAGCTGTGATAGCTGACCGGCACCGGGATCGGGACATTGACCCCGACCATCCCGACATTGACCCGCGCGGTGAATTCGCGGGCGGCATGACCGTTGCGGGTGAAGATTGCGACGCCATTGCCATATTCATGCTCGGACGGGAGCCGGACCGCTTCGTCGAAATCCTTGGCGCGGACGATCTGCAGGACGGGCCCGAAAATCTCGTCCTGGTAGCTCTTCATGCTCGGCGTCACATGGTCGAACAGGGTCGGGCCAATGAAAAAGCCCTCCTCGTGGCCCTGGAGCGAGAAGCCGCGGCCGTCGACGACCAGCTCGGCGCCTTCGTCGATGCCCATCTGGATATAATGCTCGATCCGCTCGCGGTGCGCCTTGCTGACGACCGGGCCATAATGCGCCTCGGGATCTGTCGACACGCCGACGCGCAAGCCCTCGATCGCCGGGATCAGCTTGGCGCGGAGAGCATCGGCGGTCTCCTCGCCGACCGGCACGACCACCGGCAGGGCCATGCAGCGCTCGCCGGCCGAACCGAAGGCGGCGCCGGCAAGGTCGTTGACGACCTGGTCGAGGTCGGCGTCGGGCATGACGATGCCGTGGTTCTTGGCGCCGCCGAAGGCCTGGACGCGCTTGTTGTTCGCCGTGCCGCGGGAGTAAATATACTGCGCGATGTCGCTCGAACCGACAAAGCTGATGGCGGCGATGTCGGGGTGGTCGAGGATTGCATCGACCATTTCCTTGTCGCCGTGAACGACGTTGAGGATGCCGTCGGGCAGCCCGGCTTCGCTCATCAGCTCGGCAAGGCGGATGGGTACGCTCGGATCGCGCTCGCTCGGCTTGACAATGAAGGCGTTGCCCGCGGCGATCGCCATGCCGAACATCCACATCGGGATCATCGCCGGGAAGTTGAACGGGGTGATGCCGGCGCCGATGCCGAGCGGCTGGCGCATCGAATAGACGTCGATGCCCGGGCCGGCGCCGACCGTATATTCGCCCTTCAAAGACTGGGGGATGCCGCACGCATATTCGATCACTTCGAGCCCGCGCTGAACATCGCCGCGGGCGTCGGCGATGACCTTGCCATGCTCCGAGCTCAGCAGATGCGCGAGCTCGTCCATGTGCGTTTCGACCAGTTCCTTGAACTTGAACATGACCCGCGCGCGCCGCTGCGGATTGGTCGCGGCCCAGGCCGGTTGCGCAGCCTTGGCGGCATCTACCGCCTTTTGAAGATCGTTTGCCGAGCCGAGCCGGACGTGAGCCTGGACCTGGCCCTGGTTAGGGTCGAACACCTCCCCTTGGCGCTCGCCCGAAGCGAAGCTGGAACCGCCGATGAAATGGTCGATGCTGCGAAGCATGTTACGCGTCCTGGTTTGTGAGTTTTAAGGTTGGCGCTCCCCTAGTCCCTCGACCGTCGCATGGCTAGGCATGCGGGATGGCGCGCAGCTTTGATACCGACCGTCCCGCCGAACCCGATGTTGTCGGCGGCATGGCGCTCCGGATTGGCAGCGGTCTCGCCCTCGCGTGCATGTTCGCCGGCGTCAAATGGGCCGGGCAGCATGGCGTGGGCGTGATCGAAAGCCTGTTCTACCGCCAGTTGGGGACGGCGTTGTGCGCCACCGCCTGGGTCGCCTCCGGTCCGGGCTTCGCGACGCTCCGCACCAGGCGGGTCGTGGCCCACGTGCTGCGCATGAGTCTCGGCGTGCTAGCGATGGGGCTCAACTTCCTCGCGTTCATCCTGCTCCCGCTCGCCGAGGCAACCGCGATCGGTTTCTCGGTGCCGCTGTTCGCGACTTTGCTTGCGGCGGTGGTGCTCGGCGAGCCCACCGGCCGCTGGCGCTGGGGCGCCGTGATCGTCGGCTTCATTGGCGTGCTGGTGATCGTGCAGCCCGGCAGTGGCCATATCGGCGGCTGGGGCGGGCTGGTTGCCCTGTGCGCTGCCTTGACCACGGCCAGCGTAACCATCGCCATTCGCCGTCTCGGCGCTACCGAAGCCGCCGCGACGACGGTTTTCTGGTTCGGCTTCAGTTCGCTGGTCCCGCTCGGCCTGGCGATGCTGTTCGTCGCGCAGCCGCACGATGCCCAGACCTTCGCCGTGATCGCCGGGTTCAGCCTCGCCGGAGGGCTGGCCCAGCTGCTCCTCACCGGCTCGCTCAGGCTGGCGCCGGTCGCGCTCGTCATGCCGATGGATTATGTCGCGCTGATCTGGGCGAGCCTGCTCGGGTGGTTCGTCTTCTCCCAACTGCCATCCCACTGGACAGCGCTCGGCGTGCCGATTGTCATTGCCGCCGGCCTCGTCATCCTGTGGCGCGAGCGGCACCTGCGGCGCGTTGCGAGCGCGCTTGCCGCGGTCCCGGAAGAAGCCGCCTGACCTTCGCTACTGGTCCTTTTCCATCTTGGCGCGATAGGCATCGAGGCTGATCGGACGGCCGAGGAACTCGGCGACCAGTTCGGCGGACGGTCGCGATCCGCCCGGCGCCAGTACCAGCTTGCGGTAGCGCGCGGCCGTGGCCTTGTCGCGCAGGCCGTTCTTCTGGAACTCGGTGAACAGATCGTCGGCAATCACGATCGACCAGCGGTAGGTGTAATAAGCAGCGGCATAGCCTGACAGGTGCGAAAAGCCGTCCTGGAACTGGCTGTCCGCCGGCAGTGGAATGATGCTGTATTTGGCGTCCAGGCGCGGGCTGCGGCGCCGAGGTCGGCGGGGCAGGCTGCAGATAATATCCCAGCGAGACGTTCGACAGGCCGAGCTGGCGCATGTCGTCCATGCCGATGCTGAAGTAGCGGGCCTTGTTCATCTGATCGACCAGCTCGCGCGGGATCGGCTTGCCCGACGAATCGAGCGCGAACGCCTTCAGCGTGTCGTAATCGTAGACCCAATTTTCGAGCATCTGCGACGGCGCTTCGACGAAGTCCCATTCGTTGGCGACGCCGCTCAAGCCCATCCAACGCTGGTTTTGGCCGCCGAAAATGCCGTGCAGCAGATGGCCGTATTCGTGCAGGAAAGTCTCAACGTCGCCATGCTCCATCAGGCCTTTGCCGGCGGGCATGTTCATGACCAGCGCGCCGACTGGAATCGATCCGTTCACGCCCTTGCGCAGCTCAATGGAATTGGCGTGCTCGTACTTGCCGTCGCGCGGATGCGAATCGAAGATGAAACGGCCGATCAGCTTGCCGTGGTCGTAGACCTCGTAGCTTTCGACCAGCTTGTCCCATTTGGGCATGGCCCACGGGCGGATGTCGACGTCGAACATCTCTTCGGTGAGTTTGAGGATGCCGTCGCGGACATTGTCGTAGTTGAAATATTTGCGCGCTTCCTGCCGGTCGTAGCCGTAGGACTGCTTCTGGACGAGCTGGCTGACATAGCCGTTGTCCCACGGCTCGACCTTGGTCGCTCCCGGCTGCAGCTGTTGCAGCAGCGCCAGCTTCTTGGCGTAGTCGCGTTGTGCCGCGGGTTTCGCCGCCGCGGCCATGTCGTCCATCAGCGCCTGCACCTTGGCCGGCGTGTTCAGCATCCGGTCCTCGAAATTCAGGGTCGCAAAGTTCGGACGGCCGACCAGGTGGGCAAGCTCGTCGCGCTTGTTGAGGAGATCGCGCAGCACCGCGTCATTGTCGGGATAGGCGCGCAGGTAATAGGCTTGCTGAAAGCGGTGCCGAAGCTCGCTGCTCTTGGCGTAAGTCATGACCGGCACGTAATCGGTCGAATCGGTGCGCAGCGTGATCTTGCCGTCCGGGCCCGCCTTATGCGCGTCGATGAAGTCCTGCGGCACGCCGTCGAGCTCGGCGGCGGTCGTGGTTATGGTCCGCTGACCCTTCGGAATATTGGCGTTGAATGCGGTGCCGAGCTCGGAAATCTCGTCGGCCAGCTTCTGCGCCTTGGCGCGGTCTGCGCCTTCCAGCGCGACGCCGGCGCGTTCGAATGCGCCGAGCGTGCGCGTCAGGTAAAGCTTGGTCGGCGCATCCGCCGCCGAGGCGTCGATCGCCTTCAGATGGTCGTAGATCGGCCGCGACAGCTGCAGCTTGGTCTGCTCGCTCGACATGCGCACTTCGCATTTTTCCGCGGCGCTCCGGGTCGCCGCGGTCGGCTCGACCTCGCGATACAGCGTCGCTTCGCTGCCGCCGTCCTGCAGCAGGCGGTTGAGGTTGTCGTAGGCGCGAAGCGTCGTTTCGATGCCGGGCTTGGCTTTCGATGTTTCAAGCGCTGTGCGCATCGCGGTGCTGCGCGAAACCAGCATATTGCAGCGCGCGGTGATGGCGGCCGCACTTGGCTTGCCGCTGAGGATCGGCGGCATCGCCGGGGCGGCGAGCGCCTGGCCTCCGAACAGAGCCGAGCCGAACAACAACACAGAGCGATAGCGACGCATGATGATTCTCCCCCAATCCGAACACGCTAGCCCACCGGCAAGTCCGACGGAACAGGCAAGGCGGCTCCAGCTTTGTATCAATTGCATTATCGAATTTGCACCGAGAGGAGCGAGTGATGGCCGGCGGATGGACCCGCGACGGAGCAGTCCAGGACCAGATCGACGATACGGTGAAGGATGCGATCCTGCGTGCCCGGGCGCTTACCCCGCAGGGTGAAAGCGCGGAGGAATGCGACGATTGCGGGGAACCCATCCCCAAGAAGCGCCGCGAGGCCGTGCGCGGCGTACGCACCTGCGTCGCCTGCCAGGCCGAGCGCGACAAGGCTGTCGTGCATTCGACGATCAATCGCCGCGGCAGCAAGGATAGCCAGCTGCGCTAGGCGCGTTTAGGGCCGCGTCATGGCCCGCAAGCCCATCGCATCTTTGCCCAGCCGCAAGCAGATCCTCGATTTCATCGCTTCGTCCGACCAGCCGGCGGGGAAGCGCGAGATCGCGCGGGCGTTCGGCCTGTCGGGCCAGGCCAAGATCGACCTGAAGCGCCTGCTCAAGGACATGGCGGACGAGGGGATGATCAATTCATCGCCGGGCCGCGCCTTCCACCAGTCGGGAGGCGTGCCCAAGGTCACCGTGCTGCGCGTCGCCGCGGTCGATGACGGCGGCAATGTCTGGGCGGTACCCGAGCAATGGCATGCCGAAACCCCGCCGCCGCGCATTCGCATCATGGAAAAGGGCCGCCGCGGTGCGCTCGGCATCGGCGACCGCGTGCTCGCCCGCACCGAGGAAAAGGGCGCTGGCTGGATTGCCCATCCGCTCAAGAAGCTGGCGCGTTCGGCCGAGCTCGCGCTGGGTGTCGTCAAGCAGGAGGGCGAGCGCTTCTGGCTGTCCCCGGTCGACAAGAAGGAGCGGCGGGAGCTGTTCGATCAGCGACCTGAAGGACGCCGAGGCAGGCGACCTCGTCCTGTGCGAAGTCACCGGCCGGCCGCCGCGCGTTTCGCGTGCGGGTCGATGCCGTGCTCGGCGATCCCTTCGCGCCGCGCAGCTTCAGCCTGATCGCGATCCACAAGCACGGCCTTCGCCATGAATTCGCGCAGGAGGCGATCGACGAAGCCCACCGCGTTGCCAAGCAGCCGCTCGGCGAGCGCGAGGACCTGACGCACGTCCCCATCGTCGCCATCGACCCCGCCGACGCCCGCGACCATGACGACGCCATCTGGGCGGAAAGCGATGGCGAGGGCGGCTGGAACGCCATCGTCGCCATCGCCGACGTCAGCTTCTACGTGCGCCCCGGCTCGGAGCTCGACCGCGAAGCGCGCGCCCGCGGCAACAGCGTCTATTTCCCCGACCGCGTCGTGCCGATGCTGCCCGAGGAGCTGTCGGCCGACATCTGCTCGCTGAAGGAGGGCCAGGACCGCGCTGCGTTGGCCTGCCACCTCAAGATCGGGAAGGACGGCGAGCTCAAGAGCTGGCGCTTCACCCGCGCCAAGGTCCGCATCGCCGCGAACATCGCCTACGAAGACGCGCAGGCGGCAATCGATGCCGCGAACGAGGAGCGGATCGAGGTCAGCTCGCCGACCTGCGCCATGCCGCCGGTCGAGGGCCGCGTGCCGTCGGAGATCGTCGAAAAGTCGCTCAAGCCGCTCTGGGCTTGCTGGCGGGCCCTGTTCGCGGCGCGGCAGAAGCGCGATCCGCTCGAGCTCGACCTGCCTGAGCGGCGCGTGGTGCTCGACGAGAAAGGCCGCATCACCTCGATCGCCGCGCGGGACCGGCTCGACGCCCACCGGCTGGTCGAGGACTATATGATCGCCGCCAATGTCGCAGCGGCGCGCGCGCTGGAGGCGAAAAAGGCGCCGGTGATGTACCGCGTCCACGAAAGCCCGAGCCGCGAGAAGCTGGTCGCGCTCAAGGATTATCTCGCCACCTTCGGGGTCGAGTTCACGCTCGGCCAGGTGGTCAAGGCGGGCACGTTCAACCGGATCATCGAGCGCGTCGGCGACGGCGATGGCCGTGCCGAGATCATGGAGCAGTTGCTGCGCACCCAGATGCAGGCCCGCTACGGCCCGGAGCGGCTCGGCCATTTCGGGCTGGCGCTTGCCACTTATGCCCATTTCACCTCGCCCATCCGACGCTATGCCGACCTCCTCGTCCATCGTGGGCTGGTGAAGGCCTACAAGCTCGGCGAGGGGGGGCTGCCGCAGGGCGACGAGGAACGGTTCGAGGCGATCGGCGAGCAAATCTCGATGCTCGAGCGGCGGGCGATGGAGGCCGAGCGCGACACCATCGACCGCTATGTCGCCGCCTTCCTCGCCGACCAGGTCGGGCAAATGGTCGAATGCCGCATCACCGGCGTGCAGCCGTTCGGTTTCTTCGCCACGGTCGAGGATCTCGGCGGCGACGGGCTGGTGCTGGCCCGCGACCTCGGCCGCGAATATTTCCGCTACGACGAAGCGGCCCGACAGCTGGTCGGCGAGGAGACCGGCGAGAGCTACCGTGTCGGTCAGCGGCTGACGCTTCGGCTGGCCGAGGCCAATCCAGTCTCGGGATCGCTGCGGTTCGAGCTGCCGGAGGGCAGCTACGGCCATGCGCCGCGGCCGCCGCGCCGCAACGATCGCACGCGCCGCGGACGGCCGGCCAACATTCGTCACCAGGGCGGACGCCGCCGCTCTTGATTCTCTCACGCCGATTGGCTTGAACCGGCGTTTGCAACCGGGGGGTTTCGATGAAGATCATGCGGTTCTTCGGCTATGCACTCGGAGCGCTGGTCGTGCTTGCCGCTGTCGCAGCGCTGATCGTTTACCTGATGTCCGCGCGGGCACTCGCCCACACGTCGCCGCAGGCTTCGCGCCTCGCCAAGCCGAGCGCGGCCCAGCTCGCCGATGGGCAGCGCCAGCTCCACGTTCTCGGCTGCGCCAATTGCCATGGGCCGAAGCTTCAGGGCGACATCTTCATCGACGAGCCCGAGCTCGCCAGGGTCTATGCGCCCAACCTGACGCTGGTCGCCGCCAAGGCCAGCGACGCCCAGCTCGACCAGGCGATCCGGCAGGGCATCGGCCATGACGGCCGGGCGCTCGTGATCATGCCGTCGGAAGGCTATCAGTTCCTGACCGACGCCGAGACCGCCGCGCTGATCGCCGCGATCCGCGCCACGCCGAAGTCGGGGCAGGAGCAGCCCGCGCGGAGCATCGGGCCGCTCGGGCGGGTGGGACTCCTGGCCGGCAAGTTCAATACCGCGCCCAAGCTGGTCGCGGACTATCGCGCGTCGCCGATTCCTGACCTCGGTGTGCAGTTTGCCCGCGGCCGCCACTTGGTCGAGACCAATTGCGCCGAATGCCATGGCGCCGATCTCAAGGGGAAGGAAGTAAAGCCGGGCGTCCAGTCGGCCGACCTCGCGCTGGCCGGGGCCTACGACCTCGACCAGTTTAAGGCGCTACTCCGCAAGGGCGTGGCGCCCGGCAAGAAACTCGGCCTGATGGGCGAAGTTGCGCGTACCGATTTCAAGAACCTCAATGATGACGAGATTGCTGCGATCCACGCCTATCTCGCCGAACGCGCCAAGCGCACGCCGTAGCGGACGCAACTTTCCAGCATCGAGCGTATTGGGCCTTCGAACTCCAAGGGAGAGTCGGATGGCCTACAAAATCGCAATCATCGTCGGCAGCCTTCGTGAAGGCAGCATCAACCGCAAGGTGGCGCGTTCGATCTGCGGACTTCGCAACGACAATCTCGATTGCTCGATGATCGAAATCGGCGACCTGCCGCTTTACAACCAGGACCTCGACGCCAACCCGCCGCCGCAATGGACCCGCTTTCGCGAGCAGGTTGGCGCCTCCCACGGCGTGCTCTTTTGTCAGTCCGGAATACAATCGCGGCATTCCCGGCGTCTTGAAGAACGCCATCGACGTCGGCTCGCGACCTTATGGCCAGAGTGTATTCGACAAAAAGCCCGCCGCGATCGTGACCGCCTCGCCCGGAAGCATCGGCGGGTTCGGCGCCAATCACCAGATCCGCCAGGCGGCGGTGTTCCTCAACATGCCGCTGATGCAGCAGCCCGAAGCCTATCTCGGCCACGTGACCGATGACAGTTTCGACGACAGCGGGTGCCTGAAGGACGGGCCGCTGAAGGAACTGGTCGACGAAGCTCGCCCACGCCTTCCACGACTGGGTCGAGATGATCCACCGGTCGCGCCAGCTGCTTGCCGAGGATTTGGCGCACGCCGCGCAGAAGGACAAGGAACACGCCTGACCCTTGGCGGTGGAGGACTAGTTGCTTAGCTAGTCGGCAATCTTATCGGAGGATTATCATGGAGCTACCTTGGCTCGGGCGTTGGCAGCCGCAAATTCTCGCTCTCCTGAGGATCGTCACCGGCCTCCTGTTTCTCGAGCACGGCACGTCCAAGTTCTTCGCCTTTCCGGTACCCTTTCCAGTTCAGCCGCTGCCGCCAATGTTGATCGCCGCCGGCCTGATCGAGACGGTCGCGGGCGTGCTCGTCACGCTTGGCCTGTTTACGCGCCTCGCTGCCTTCATCGCGTCAGGTGAGATGGCGGCGGCTTATTTCATCGGCCATTTGCCGAAAGGCTTCTGGCCGGTCGCGAACATGGGCGAAGGAGCCATCCTGTTCTGCTTCATCTTCCTCTATCTGGCCGCGGCCGGGCCGGGCGCCTGGCGCTGGACAACGCGCGGACGAGGAACGCGCCGATCAGGTGACCTTGGCGCCTTGCCTGAAGCGCGGCTGGTCCCATGTCGCGCGCGGCAAGGACGTCCGACAGGATTTCCGCCGCGCGCACCATGTCCTCGAACCGGTTGTAGAGCGGCGCGAAGCCGAAGCGCATCAGGTCGGGCGCGCGGAAATCGCCGATCACGCCGCGCGCGATCAGCGCCTGCACGACCGCATAACCTTCGCGGATGGGCGAACACGACATGGCTCCCGCGCTGCGACGGGTCGCGCGGGGAGGCGAGGCGGACCTCGTCGCCGCAGCGTGCTTCGACCTCGTCGACGAACAGCGACGACAGCGCGCGCGACTTGGCCGCGAGGTCGGCCATGGCGATGCCGTCGAAGGTCGCCAGCCCGGCGTCGAGCGCGGCGATCGCGAGGATCGACGGCGTGCCGGTCAGGAATTTCAGGATGCCGGCGGCGGGGCGATAGTCGTCGTCGAAGGCGAAGGGCTCGGCATGGCCCATCCAGCCCTGGAGAGGGTTGCGAAGCGTGTCCTGCAGCGCCTCGGCGACATAAATGAAGGCCGGCGCTCCCGGCCCGCCGTTCAGATATTTGTAGCCGCACCCCACCGCCAGATCGCAGCCGGCTCCATTAAGGTCGAGCGCGATTGCTCCGGCGCTGTGCGACAGGTCCCAGACCGTCAGCGCTCCCGCCGCGTGCGCCGCCGCGTTGATGCCGGCCATGTCGAGGATCGCGCCGGACCGGTAATCGACATGGGTCAGCGTGACCGCCGCCGTGTCCTCGTCGATCGCAGCGATGATGTCGTCCGGCTCGACCGATTTGAGCCTGAGCCCGAGCATGTCCGCCAGGCCCTGCGCCACATAGAGATCGGTCGGGAAATTCGCGCGGCGCGTGAGGATGGTCTTGCGGCCGGGCCGGGCCTGCACCGCCGCCGCGAGCAGCTTGAACAGGCAGACGCTGGTCGAATCCGCGATCAGCAACTCGCTCGGCTTGGCACCAACGATCGGCGCCAGCTTGGCCGCGATGGTCGTCGGCCAGTCGATCCAGTTGTGCCTCGTCCAGCTGGCGATGAGATCGTCGCCCCATTGCCGCTCGGCGGTTTCCGCCAGCGCCGCCGCCGCCGATTTCGGCAGCGCGCCGAGCGAATTGCCGTCGAGATAGATGAGGCCTTCCGGCAGACGGAACCGATCACGAGCGAAGGCGAGCGGGTCGGAAGCGTCGAGCTTTTGGGCTTCGTCGAGGTTCATCCACTCTCCGTCACCCCCGCGAAAGCGAGGGTCCCGCTGCCTTTTGGCCGCGCGCATGATTCAAGAAAAGCGGGATTCCCGCTTCCTCGGGAATGACGAAAGAAACTCACAGTTTGGGCAACGTCACGCCCTTCTGTCCCATATATTTGCCGGCGCGGTCGGCGTAGCTGACTTCGCAGGGCTCGTTGCCCTGAAGGAACAGGAATTGGCACGCGCCTTCGTTGGCGTAAACCTTGGCGGGCAGCGGCGTCGTGTTGGAGAACTCCAGCGTCACATGCCCTTCCCAGCCGGGTTCGAGCGGGGTGACGTTCACGATGATCCCGCACCGCGCATAGGTCGACTTGCCGAGGCAGATGACGAGCACGTCGCGCGGCACCCTGAAATATTCGACCGTCCGCGCCAGCACGAAGCTGTTGGGCGGGATCACGCACACATCGGTCTTGCGGTCGACGAAGCTGTTGTGGGCGAAATCCTTGGGGTCGACGATCGCATTGTCGACGTTGGTGAAGATCTTGAAGTCATCGGCGACGCGGGCGTCATAGCCATAGGACGACAGGCCGTAGCTGATGCAGCCTTCGCGCCGCTGCGCCTCGACGAACGGCTCGATCATGGCGTGCTTCTGCGCTTGTTCGCGAATCCAGCGGTCGGACAGAATGGCCATGAGTGAAACGCCTAACCGTGGTTGATTCAGCGCTTCAATTTGGCCGGGATTATTTCTGTGGATGGAGCGCCGGTCAGCATTTTTGGCGGTCGTTCGGACCGCCGTTCCGATTCGCGCACAATCAATCCACAGGCGTTTCTCTTTCGTTCTCCCTTGGAACGGATTAGTTTGAAGCGCAGGAGCGCCGCCATGGCCGAAATCATCCGCATCGCCGAGTCAGCGTCAGAAACCGCGTCTCAAGCCCTTCCGCAGAACGTCGAAGCCGAGGCCGCTCTGTTGGGCGCGCTGATGATCGACAACCGGCTGGTCGAGGACGTCCAGCTCAAGCTCAAGCCCCATCATTTTTTCGAACCGTTACACGGCCGAATCTACGAGTCGATTCTGCGGATGACCGATCAGAACCGGGTTGCGAATCCCGTAACCCTCCGACCCATCTTTGAAAATGACGATTCTATAAAAGATGTTGGCGGGCCCGCATATTTGGCGCAGTTAACGGGATCGGGCGCGGCCGTAATCGGGGCAAGGGACTTCGCCCAACAGATCTATGATCTGGCGTTGCTTCGAGCCCTGATTGGCGTTGGTCGCGACCTGGTCGAAGGCGCGCTCGACACGAGTGAGGACGTTGCCCCCCTCGCTCAAATCGAGCGCGCCGAGACCGAGTTATACAAGGTGGCGGAGGAGGGCGGAGCCGAGGGCAAGGCCAAGAGCTTCTCCGACGCCACCAAGGAAGCCATCGCCATGGCCGAGCGCGCGCTCAACAGCGGCGGCCATTTGTCGGGCTTCACCACCGGCCTCGACAATCTCAACGCCAAGATCGGCGGCCTTCACAAATCGGACCTGATCATCGTCGCCGGCCGTCCCGGCATGGGCAAGAGCGCGCTCGGCACCAACATCGCCTTCGCCGCCGCCCAGCGCTTCCTCAAGGACCAGGAAGCGGGGATCGAGCCGGAGAAGTCGGCGGGCGCGCCGGTCGCCTTGTTCAGCCTCGAAATGTCGGCCGATCAGCTGGCGACGCGTATTCTCGCCGAGGCCTCGGGCATCAGCTCCGAAAATCTGCGCATGGGCAAAATCAGCCAGCAGGAATTCCGCCAACTGGCGCGGGCCGCTGCGGACCTGCAGACGCTGCCGTTCTACATCGACGACACGCCGGGGCTCACCATTGCCGCGCTGCGCACCCGCGCGCGCCGGCTCAAGCGTCAGAAGGGCATCGGCGTGGTCGTCGTCGATTACCTCCAGCTGCTCCAGGGCACCGGCCGCGGCAGCAACGACAATCGGGTGCAGGAGATTTCGGAAATCAGCCGCGGCTTGAAGCAGCTCGCGAAGGAACTCGACGTGCCGGTGATCGGCCTGTCCCAGCTCAGCCGCCAGGTCGAGCAGCGCGAGGACAAGCGGCCGCAGCTGTCGGACTTGAGGGAATCGGGCTCGATCGAGCAGGACGCCGACATCGTCCTCTTCATCTACCGCGAAGACTATTATCTCGCCGCCAAGCAGCCGTCCGACGACCATCCGGAAATCGACAAATGGCGCGAGGAAATGGCGCGCGTTTACGGCACCGCCGAAGTCATCGTCGCCAAGCAGCGCCACGGCTCGACCGGCAAGATTCGGCTCAAATTCGACAGCCGCATCACCAAGTTCAGCGATCCGGCCGACGAAAGCTATCTGCCGGAGATGCGCGGCTAACGGAACACCCGAGGGGGTGGGGGACGAGGGCGCCACGGTTTCGGCCGGGCGCCCTCAGTTCATCTACGGGCCCGCAATTACGGACCAACGTCGTCGCTGCTTTCGGGCTGCTCGATCTTCTGCGGCGGGCCCGGCGAGAGATCCAGCGCCTTGGCGATATTCTCGTCCCAGCCATACACGTCCGGCCGGAACTGGATGCGCGAGCCATCCCAGAATGCGGTCTGATAGAGCAGCCGTACCGGGATTTCTCGCGGCAGCTTGATGAAGCTTTCGTCCTTGCTCGCCATCGCTTTCTGGAACTGGTCGAGCACGCCTTCCTGCTCGGCCAAAGCGGTCGCGAACTGAACTGCGTTCTCGACCCGCACGCAGCCGTGGCTACGGTGGCGGTCCGAAAGCGCGAACGCCGACTTGGCGGGCGTATCGTGGAGGTAGATCGCCTGGTGGTTCTGCATGTCGAACTTGACGAAGCCCAGCGAGCTCTTGGGCCCCGACTGCTGGACGTACTGGCCGTCTTTCATCACGAAATCATTGGCCGCCAGCCACGCCTGGCTCTTGCCCGCCAACTCTTTCTCGCCGATCCCCTTGGGTACAGTCCATGTGGGATTGGCGACCAGCCGGAAGATCGGCGACTGAAGCTGCGGAGTCGGCTTGTCGCTTTCGCCGTTGATGACCTTGCGATGGTCAACGTGCTGACCGTCGCGCCAATAATCGAAGAAGGAGGCGGCGGTATTGACGTCGATCCGCGTCCCCGGCGGATCGCGTTGAAGCCAGCGGAGACGCTCCATCGCCACGGCGAGCTGGCGCGCCCGGAGCCCCGGGCCCGCGCTTAGCGCGCCGATCGTTTCCTTCCCGAGCACGCCGTCCGGCTTGGTGCCCGAATCCGCCTGAAACTGCTTGACCGCCGCGACTAGCGCCGGTGTGTAGCTGCTGGGCTCGGCTGCCCCCTGCTCTTCAGGCAGGTACCCGCCGACGCGAAGCACGGAAACGATTGCGGGAATCCTCGGATCGCGGGCGCCCGGCTTGATCGGCTTGTCGGCAGAGATCGACTGCTGGTCCGCCTGGTTCGCTTGCTTGACGTAGCTGAGGAAGGCCTTGCTCAGCGCCTTATATTCGTCGGTTTGCGGCGCCAGCGAGTTCAGCCACTCGGCGACATTGCCCTGTTGGATGGCCTGCGCCATGCCGGCACGGACGTCAGCCTTGGGGCGCGGGATCGTGTAGACTTCGTGGAGCTTGGTCGGGTCGGAATAGCCGTTGGCCAGCGCCGCGGCATATTTGAGCCCCGCCTGGACGAGTGCCTGCCCGCTCTCGCCGCCCTTCAGGAACAGCTCGGGCTTGAGGCCATGCGCCGGGGCGCCGGCGATGGCCTCGCGCAGGTCCTTCTCGGCTTTCTGGTCGAGCGTGATGCCCGAGGCATCGGCCGAAGCATTGGCGGTGGGCTGGTTGGAGGTGTCGGCCTGCGAGCAGGCGGTCAGTCCGGTGGTGCACATGGCAAGGCCGATGGCCGTGCCGATCCATTTACGCTGGGTCATAGGATCGGCTGAACGCGAGGAGCGCGTAAAACGATCCGCTGAGGTCCTAGTCTTCCATCATATTCGGGTCGCGCAGCCCGTCGTTGATCGCCGCGCGGGGCCGGTCGCCCTCCACGCTGGTCACCGGATAGGCGCAATAATCGGCGGCGTAGAAGGCGCTCGGGCGGTGGTTGCCGCTGAGACCGATGCCGCCGAACGGTGCATTCGACGGCGCGCCGTTCGTCGGCTTGTTGCGATTGATCACGCCGGCACGGACGTGCGCCCAGAAGCGGTCGAACATTTCCGGGCTTCCGCCCACCAGGCTGGCCGCAAGGCCGAAGCTCGTGTTGTTCGCCTGGTCGATGGCGGCGCTGAAATCGGGCACCCGGACGACTTGCAAAACGGGCCCGAAAATCTCCTCATCGGGCCGCTCGGCGATTTCGGTCACGTCGATCAGACCCGGCGTCAGATAGGGGCGCTCCGCGACCGGCCGATCGAGCCTGCGCAGCGGCTTGCCGCCCTTCATCAGCAGGTTGAGCCACTGATCCTGGACGTGGTCCGCGGCGGCAAGGTCGATGACCGGACCCATGAAGGGTTGGGGGTCGGCGAACGGATGATCGACGATGATCCGGTCGATCAACGCCTGGATGGCCTCGATCAGCGGGCCTTCCTTGCCATCCTCGACAATCAGCCGCCGCGCCGCGGTGCAGCGCTGGCCGGCGGTCAGGAAGGCGGACTGGACCGCGATGACGGCCGCGGCCTCGAGGTCCTTGGCGTGCCACACCACCAGCGGATTGTTGCCACCGAGCTCGAGCGCCAGGATCTTGTGCGGGGTTTCGGCGAACTGGCGGTGCAGCGACTGACCGGCGCGGGCCGAACCGGTGAACAGCAGGCCGTCGATCCCGGGCTCGGCCGCGAGCGCCTTGCCTTGATCGGGTCCGCCGATCAGCAGGCGGACCACGCCTGCCGGAATCTTCGCTTCGTGGAAACAACGGACGAGGAATTCGCCCACTGCTGGAGTCTTTTCCGATGGTTTGAAGACCACCGCATTGCCGGCGATGAGCGCCGGGACGATGTGGCCGTTGGGCAAATGCGCGGGGAAATTGTAGGGTCCGAGCACCGCGAGCACGCCATGCGGTTTGTGGCGAACGGCGACCTTATTGCCCATTGCCGCTTCGAGCTTCCGTTGCGGAGTCCGCTCGGCATAGGCCTCGATCGAGATTTCGACCTTGTTGATGACCGCGCCGACTTCGGTCCTGGCTTCCCAATAAGGCTTGCCGGTTTCGTTCGAGATGAGCTCGGCGAACTCGGCCTCGCGCTTGCGCACGACATTGGCGAAGCGACGCACCGCCTCGATCCGGTAGGCGACCGAATGGGCGGCCCAGGCGGGCTGCGCGGCGCGGGCGGCGGCAACCTCAGCCGACGCATCGCCGTTCTCGCCGGACCAGACGATTTCGCCGGTTGCGGGATTGGTCGACACCAGCGACCGCTGCGCCTCTTGTTCAACCGGCTTGTGCATCTTGCTCCATCGCTTCGCCCATTCGCCGGATCGCTCTAACCTTGTCGTCGAATGGCTGCCAGTCGTCGCGCTCGGCAATCGCCGACCAGATGGCCTCGACCTCGTCGATTTGCATCGAGCAGGGACCGGGGTCGCTCCAATATGGGTGCGCCCGATCGCGGGTGCGACCCTCCAGCGCCTTGGCCAGCGCACGGAATGGCGATGAAGGATAGAGCTCCACCCCGGGGTCGCGCGCCCCGCGCCAATCGAAGAAGACGCGATCGATGGCCGCTTCGCGCGTGGCGAGCGCCTCCAGCAGAGCGGCGGCAACCGTGGAGTCGCGCGCGAACTCCAAGACGTCGGCAAAGAGCGTCGGTGAGCGCCGCTTCGAAGCGATCGCTCCAGCTCGCCAAAATGTCCGACAGTCGCGGGCCATCGGCGACGAGCGAGAGGCCGCCGCCGAGCTGCGCCAGGTCCCAGTGGATCGCCTCGGGTTGGCGGCCGAAGGCATAGAGCCCGTAATGGTCGAAATAGGCCGCGGTGAAGGCTGGATCCCATTCGGGCGTGAAACGCCACGGGCCGTAATCGAAGCTTTCGCCGGTGATGTTGATATTGTCGCTGTTGAGCACGCCGTGGACGAAGCCCGCGGCGAGATAGGAAGCTGCAAGCTCCGCCGTCGCTTGTGCCGCCAGTTCGAACAGCCGCACCGGGTCATCGCCTGGTTCATCGAACAGGTTCGCGAGAGAATAACTAACCAGCTTCCGGATATTCTCGATCTGCCCGAAGAAGGCGAGGCGCTGGAACGTGCCGATGCGGATGTGGCCGTGACTAAGCCGGGTCAGCACCGCCGATCGCGTCGGCGAGGGCTCGTCCCCGCGCTCCAGCGCTTCGCCGGTCTCGAACAGGGCAAATGTCTTCGAGGTGTTGACCCCGAGCGCTTCGAGCATCTCGGTCGCCAGCACTTCCCGGACCCCGCCCTTGAGCGTCAGGCGGCCGTCGGCGTGGCGGCTGTAGGGCGTCTCGCCCGAACCCTTGGTGCCGAGGTCGAGCAAACGGCCGCGGTCATCGCGCAGTTGGGCAAACAGGAAGCCGCGCCCGTCGCCGATCTCGGGATTGTACACGCGAAACTGGTGGCCATGATAACGGAGCGCCAGCGGGTTGGTGAGGTTGCCGGGCAGTGGCTCGAACCGGCAGAAATGCGCTGCCCACTGGTCCTCGCCCAAGTCGAGCCCAATCCGGTCCGACCAGCCTCGGTTGAGATAGCGCGGCAAGCATTGCGGAAAGCGCGCGGGCTCAACCGGATCGAAGAAATCTGGCCCGAGGTCCAAGATCTTCGGGTCGGGTTGATAGCCAGCCATCATCGCCGAACGGTCAAACAGCTGAAACGTCTCCTGCACGGCGCCTGCGCTGAGCGAGTCGATTCGCGAGACTCGGTGCGAGTCGCGGACACGACATTGGCCACGAAGCCCCGTGAATCCCATTGTGGGACGCGCCGCCGGACATTTTTTGGGGACCGACCGGGTCGATCCGGTTGATCCCAGAGCGAGTATTCGCGGGCCTTAACGGCAGTCATTAAATTTTACGTATCCGCAACAAAGATAAGCGGCGCGATCGAATGTGGCGTCGACTCGGCTAAAGCTGGTTGATTTCATATCGTACTCGTACGTCGAATATTTGAAGACATCGGTACAAGGGCAAGTCGTCCCCTTAACAAAGTTAACTAGAAAACCTTGACGCCGACCACCTTTAACCATGATTTACTTGTATTCATCCACCCCAGCTTTGTCCTTAAGGAATGAAGCATTCCGGTCGTCTGCTTGTAAAATAAATTGAGTAGTGTTCTCATTGGGCAAGTTAGAAAGCGCCAGCTGTTGGCGTTAACCATTGATGTTCAACGAATTCCGCTCGGCAAGTGCCATTTCGTAGCATTCTCGGTGGCGATCGCAGCGGTTCAAAACAGAGCGACGATAGGGGCAACATATGCGGTACGACGACGCTTCCCAGGCCAGCTCGGCCAATGCCGAGCCGATTGCGCGAGCTGACACTGAGGTTCTGCCGCAGGGGTCCTTCGGCCCAGCCACCGGCAACGCCATTTCGGGCGCGGGCACGACCAGCGGCGCCAACGGCGCCGACAGCGTTGGCGCCGGCCCGGCGTCCATCGCCGCGGTTCAGGGCGCCGGTGGAGCAACCGGTCAGGCGGCCGGCAGCTTCCACGCGCTCGGCCAGTATGGCGTCCTGTCGATGGATGCCGAGGGCAACTTCAGCTACGTCCGCAATCCCGGCACGCCCGACGGCGTCCAGGACGTCTTCCAGTACACGCTCGCCGATGCCGCTGGCGCGCAGTCGTCGACGACTCTGACCATCGATATTGCGCAGGTCGCCGCGGCCCAGGCCGGGCAGGGGATCGTCAACCTGCCGGCCGGCGTCGAAATGTCCGACATCCACGTCAACGGCCGCGATCTCGTGATCGACATGCCCGACGGCACGCAGATGGTCATCCCCGGCGGCGCGGTGTTCGTGCCGCAGCTCGCCATCGGCGACGTCGAAGTCCCGGCGACCAACCTCGCCGCCCTTCTCATCAATTCCGAGCCGCAGCCGGCGGCCGGCACGCCGCAGAGCAGCGGCGGCAACTTCGCGGTCGACGTTCCGCCGCTCGATCCCGGCGTTCCCCTTGGCGACCTGATCCCGCCGACCGAGCTCAGCTACTCGCCGCCCGAGTTCGAGGAGCTGGCAAACGCCATCGACCACAAGCCGACCGTCATCATCATCACGCCGGACAATCCGTCCGGGGCCGTCGATGCGGTCGCCAACGTCGATGAAAGCGGCCTGCCCGCGCGCGGCTCCGAGCCCGAAGGCACGCTGGCTTCGCAGGATATCGAAACGACGTCGGGATCGATCGTGTTCGTGGCCGAGGACGGCCTCGACAGCATCACCGTCGGCGGCGCGGAAGTCACTGCGGTCAACCAGCAGATCATCGGCGCCCACGGCGTCCTGACGATCACCAGCATCGACCTCGCCACCGGCCAGATCGGCTTCAGCTACACCGCGACCGACAACACCACCGACGGCGTCAACGACTTCGAAGACTTCGCCGTTGTCGTCACCGATTCGGATGGCGATGTCGCGACCGGAAATCTGCACATCAACATTGCCGACGACGAACCGATCGCGCTTGACGACACCGACACGCTCGACGTCGACACGTTGACGGCGACCGGCAACGTCATGACCGGGGCGGACACCACGAGCGGTGCGTCCGGCAAGGACACGGTTGGCGCCGACGATGCGAGCCTCACGGCCGTCTCCGGTGCCGATGGCTCAGATTCCAGCTTCAACAGCGACGGCAATCTGGTCGTTCATGGCGCCTACGGCACGCTGACCATCGATGCGAACGGCCAGTACACGTACGTGCTGGACGACAACGCACCGGACAACGTGAAGGACGTTTTCACCTACTCGCTGACGGACGGTGACGGTGACATCGATACGGCGACGCTGACGATCACCATCCCCAACATTAACGAGCCGCCGGTCGTCGAAGGCAGCGCGGTCAGTGTGTCCGAAGAAGGTCTGCCCGGCGGCAATCCCGACACGAGCGGCTCTCCCGACACGACCAACGAAAAGGTCGCGACCGGCGACATCGGCCTGACCGATCCCGACGGCGACGCGACCGCGGTGACGCTCGGCGTCCCGACCGGCAGCTACACCTCGGGCGGTGAAGCCGTGCATTGGGCGGTTTCGTCCGACGGCCACACGCTGGTCGGATACACGGGCAGCGATTCGACCGCGAACCACGTCATCGAAGTCACTGATCGACGACCACGGAGCCTATAAGGTCACGCTGGTCCAGCCGTTCGACGATCCGAATGTCGCGATCGAGGATTCGATCGCCTTTACCGTTCCGGTCAGCGTCAACGACGGCACCGAGACCGTTTCGACCAACATCGTCGTGACAGTCGAGGACGACGCGCCGAACGCGGTCAACGACACCAACTCGGTGTCAGGCAACACGGCGGTGGGCAATGTCGTCACCGGCGTTGGCACGACCAACGGCGGCGCGGATTCCTATGGCGCCGACGGCCCTGGCTCGGTCACTGGTATCCATCCGGGCACCAGCGGCAGCTTCACTGCGGTTCCGCAGGACGGCGGAGACGTGCTGGTGCACGGCTCGTTCGGCGACCTCGTCATCCACGACGACGGCAGCTACACCTACACGCGCTCACCGAATTCGGTCGCGGGCGGCACTGAGGTCTTCACCTATCAGCTGACCGACGGCGACGGCGATACCGATACGGCGACGCTCACCATCACGGTGCCGAACATCAACACGACGCCTTCGATCGGCGATGTTGATGATGCGATTGTCGATGAGGACGGGCTGCAAAACGCCAACGTCGACGCCAACCCGCTGCAGAATAACCCGAACGAGACCGACTTCGACCGAGGACGCAAGTTTCGACGGCCAGATCCATGTCGACTTCAAGACCGACGTTCCGGGCAATCTCACCAACGCGATCACCTTGGTCGATACATCGGCGCTCGACGGTCAGCTGCACGCCCTCGACGGCACGGACATCAAGTTCGCGCTCGAGGGCGGCGTCCTGGTCGGCCGGCCGGACGGCACCGGCGACCCGCTGATCACCATCACGATCACCGGCGTCACTCCGGGTTCTGGCGGCAACGCAACCTATAGCTACGAGGTCGATCTGCTGGGCGCGATCCAGCATTCCGATCCGAACAGCGAAGACTCGGTTTCGCTGAATGGCGTGACCTTCACGATCACCGACAGCAATGGCGATCACGCCACCGGCACCTTCGACGTCACCGTCGTCGACGACGTGCCGACCGCTGCCCTCAGCGGCGAAGGCGTCCCCGGCATCACGCTCGACGAGAGCGCTGCTGGCACCGACAGCTCGGACGGTACACTGCCGAACGGCATCGCCAGTGACACGGTCGATTTCTCAGACGCGTTCGCGGCGCCGGTGTTCGGCGCCGACGGCGAAGGCAGCGTCGGTTACGAGGTGCATGTCACCGGCTCGAACGTCGGCTCGGGCCTCTACGCGCTGGAGGCCGGCGACACGACGACCGGCGACAGTGACGGCTACGGCCAGGGCGACGAGATCATGCTCGTCGACAATGGCGACGGCACCGTCAGCGGCGTGATCGGCACGACTGAATATTTCGTCATCAGCGTCAATTCAGACGGCAAAGTGACGTTCACGCAGGAACAGAACATCTGGCATCCCGACACCGCCAGCAATGACGAGTCGGTGTCGATCGTACCGGACGGCGGTACGCTCAGCCTGGTGCAGACCATCACTGACGGTGACGGCGACGTCGACAGCGCGTCAGTTGACCTGAGCGGTGCGTTCTCGATCCAGGACGACGGCCCGCAGCCGTTCGACGGCTGCCCGGATGAAATCAATGCCGTCAATGGCGCCGGCGACGAGAGCGATCCTGTTTCGCTCAACCTGCCCGACCCAGGCACCGACCTTCCGTTCGTGCTGTCCTTTGGCGACACTCAAGACGGTGATCCAGTCCTCGACAATGGCGGCCAACAGCTGTCGTCGGGCGGCCAGCTCCTCTATTATTCCGTGAACGAGAGTGATCCGACGATCCTCGAAGCGCGCACCGATCCCGATCCGGGTGAGGGCACGCTCGTGTTCCAGGTCGACCTCAATCCCGCGGACGGGACCTACACGTTCCATCAATTCCAGCCGATTTCGTCCGAGACCGAGCTCAACATCACCGACCTGTCGAGCATCGGCGGCGGCAACGTCGAAGCCAAGGCGATCGACGTTCCGGATTCGCCCTACGACCTGATCCTGTCGACATCGTCGGGCAACACCGTCAACACCAGCGCCGACTGGATCGGAGTCAGCGGTGGCCAGAGCTTGTCCTCTGGCGACGTCATCCGCGTCGACTTCGTGCAGGATGCGTTCGTCACCGGAAGCGGTGGCGGCGCCGTCTTGAACTTCGGCGAATATTATGACGCCAACAGCTTCCGCGAAGATGTCGGGGGCCTCAATAACGTCCAGTTTGCCAGCTTCACCGTTCACGCGGTCGTGGTCAGTGAAGCGCCGGGAAGCGATCCCGCGGATCCGGCCGACGGCGACAACACGTTCTACGGCGATACCAACGACACGTTCGTCGCGGTCACTGCGCTCAACATCTACAATGACAGCGGAACGCTGGTCGATCCGACGGACTACGGCTCGCTCGGCATCTCGGTCACCGCGACCGGTGACGGCGGCTGGAGCATTGCCGGTCTACCGCAGAGCTATGATTTCGAAATCACCTCGAACACTGCGTTCCAGGCCGTCGAGATCAGTGCTGACAGCGGCACCGATACGTTCAAGCTTGGCGCAATCGACCTCACCGCCGTTGTCCAAGGCGACGTGGACCTGACGGTTCCGATCACCATGACCGACGCCGACGGCGATCCGGTCTCCTGCGACATCGACATCAACCTCACCCCGGGCGCCAGCGGCGCAAACGTCGTGCTCCAGGTCAACGAGGCCGGCCTCGACAGCGTCGGCAGCGACCCGCTGAGCGACAGCGAGACCAATGGCGGCGACCTCAGCTCGCGTCGTTTCCGGCGGCACCGGCCCATATTCGTTCGTTCTCACTGGTTCGAACTCGAATGGCGACAGCCCGTACGGCCACCTGACGCTGAATCCGGACGGCACTTACAGTTTCACGCTGACGTCGCCGGTCGACGGCTCCGATGCCAACGACGGCACGAACGTCGAGCACGGCGTCGTGACCTATACCTATGAGGCTACCAACTCGCTTGGTGCGACGACGACGGGCTCGATCACCGTCGACGTCCGTGACGACGTCCCGACGGCGAACAACGACACCGACGTCATCACCGAAGGCGACGCGTCGGCAACCGGCAATGTCATCACCGGCGACGACACGACCACCCTTCCGGCCGATAGCGGGGACGATATCAAGGGCGCCGACGGCGCGAGCTGTGACGGGTGCCACGGGTTATCTCGGGGCGGTTGGCACTGTCGATGGATCCGGCGACGTCACCGTTACCGGCCAGTGGGGCACGCTACTCATCCACCCGGACGGCAGCTACACCTACACGCTGAGCACCGAAGGCGCGGCCGCGCTCGAAGCGAAGGGCGAGGGCCAGACGCTGGCCAATGAGGTGTTCACCTACACCCTGACGGACGGCGACGGCGACACCGACACGGCGACGCTGACGATCACTCCGACCGGCACGAACGACAATCCAGGCGTCAACGTCCCGGATGCGGGCGACGATACCAAGACGGTCTATGAGTCCGGCCTTGCGGAGCGCACCGGTGAGCCGGCGGGCACCGCCGAAGCGGCTGACGGCGACGGCACCAATGACGACGCGCCGACCGAGACCGTGACCGGTTCGTTCACCTTCAGCGACGGCGACGGCGCTTCGACGGTGACGATCAACGGCACGACAATCGACCTCGACGGTCCGTTCCCGCTGGCTCCGATCGCGGGCGCCTTCGGTGACCTGACGATCACCAGCGTCGTCGGCCACACGGTCAATTACAGCTACACGCTGAGCGACAATATCGACCACAGCGACGTCACGCCGGACCAGGATGATTTCGCGATTGTCGTGGACGACAGCGACGGCAGCAGTGGCGATGCCGCCAGCGATACGCTGACCATCCACATCGCCGACGATGCGCCGATTGCCGACAATGATACCGACGTCATCGACCAGGGCGACACTTCGGAGACTGGCAACGTCATCACCGGGGTCGGCACGACGAGCGGCGACACCGGCGACGACCGCGTTGGCGCGGACGATTCCGAAGTGACCGGCGTGACCCACCCGACCGGTGGTGTCGGATCGGTCGATGGCTCTGGCGATGTCACTGTCGACGGCCAGTGGGGCACGCTCGTGATCCATCCGAACGGCGACTATACCTATACATTGAGCTCGGCTGGAACGACCGCTTTGAACGCGCTCGGCGAAGGCCAGTCGCTGACTGCGGAGGTGTTCACCTATACGCTGACCGATGGTGATGGCAGCACCGACACCGCGACCCTGACGATCACGCCGATGGGCGCGAACGACAATCCTGGAGTCAACGTTCCGGATACGGGCGATGACACCAAGACGGTGTACGAGTCCGGCCTTGCGGAGCGCACCGGTGAGCCGGCGGGCACCGCCGAAGCCGCTGACGGCGACGGCACCAATGACGATGCGCCGACCGAGACCGTGACCGGTTCGTTCACCTTCAGCGACGGCGACGGCGCTTCAACCGTGACGATTAACGGCACGACCATCGACCTCGATGGTCCGTTCCCGCTGGCTCCGATCGCCGGCGCCTTTGGTGACCTCACAATCACCAGCGTCTCGGGTCATACCGTCAATTACAGCTACACGCTGAGCGACAATATCGACCACAGCGATGGCGTGGCCAACCAGGACGATTTCTCGATCGTCGTGGACGACAGCGATGGCAGCAGTGGCGATGCCGCCAGCGATACGCTGACCATCCACATCGCCGACGATGCGCCGATTGCCGACAATGACACCGATGCGCTGGTCGAGGGCGAGACCTCGCAAAGCGGCAACGTCATCACCGGCGTGGGCACCACCAGCGGTGCTGCGGGCGATGACCGTGTCGGCGCCGACGATGCGTCGGTCACCGGGGCAACGGGCTTTGGCGGCGCGGGAACCGTCGACGGCGACGGCAACGTCACCGTGACGGGCCAGTGGGGCACGATCGTCATCCAGCCCGATGGCGACTACACCTACACTTTGAGCACCGCCGGCCTGGCTGCGCTCGAGGCAAAGGGCGCCGGCCAGACCCTCACTGCCGAAGTCGTCACCTACACCCTCACCGATACTGACGGCAGCACCGACACGGCCACCCTGACGATCAGCCTGACGGGTACCGACGATACGCCGACGCTGACGGTTCCGGACACTGGCGGGGACACCAAGACGGTCGACGAGGCCGGCCTTCCGACCCGCACCGGCGAGCTCGCCGGTACCGGTGAGGCCGTCGACTCGACCCCGAATAATGACAACAGCGAGATCGTCAGCGGAACGTTCACGTTCACCGCCGGCGATGGCGCGACGGTCATCACCATCGACGGGGCAGGCGCGGGCGGTCCGCTCACGATCCCGCTTGGCGGACCGTTCCCGACGGCGGCGATCGTCGGCAGCTACGGTAGCCTGGTTGTGACCGGGGTCAGCGGCGGTACGGTGAGCTACACCTATACGCTCACCGACAACGTCAATCATTCGACCCAGACCCCGCAGGACGATTTCACCATCACTGTCGACGACAGCGACGGCAGCACCGCGGACAAGGTCACCGATACGCTGACCATCCACATTACCGACGACACGCCGCTGAACTTCCAGCCCGACACCGCGGTGGCAGAGAATACCGGTACGGATGTTGTCACCGGCTCGCTCGACGACGATGGAACTCTCGCCAACGATGGCGGTGCGGACAGCATTGCGTCGCTGGTCTGGAATACCGGAGCAGCGGGGACGATCCTGCTCGATACCGACGGCAACCATGTCACGGTCGGCGGTCAGGACGTGAAGCTGTACATCCAGCTCGACGGCTCGCTCGTCGCGACGACGGACATCAGTAGCGCGGCCGCCAAGGTGTTCACGGCTACGCTGGATTCCGGCGCGAGTTCCTACACCATCGATTTCGACCGCGCGCTCGACAACGGCAGCACGTCGGCGTCGAACTTCGAGGGGGCAAAAGCTGGCAACAATCAGTGGATTGGCATTGATCCTGATCTCGTCGGCGGCAAGACGATCGATATCGCCAGCGCAAGCGATCCGAATCCGGAATCGACCGACTTGCTCATCAGCGCCTTCAATCACACCAGTCGCGCGGCGCTCACGGTCAACCGTGACTCCGACGATATTGGCGCTGGCAGCGGCCAGGCCAACGGGGCCAATGAAACAACCCGAATCGATTTCGTCCAGGACCTGACGCGCGATCCGCTCGTGGATGAAAGCACCGCCGGCGGGTACAATTTCGACACCCACATCGGCGAGAAGGTGTTCAGCTTCACGATGGTCAACCCGAAGGCGCACGGTGATACGTCCGTGCTGCTGGAAGCGTTCAACACGACCAATGAGACGACGTCGAAAGGCGACGTCCATGCGATCGCGAACAATACCGCCGTGGAGCTCGATCCGGCCTCGATCGTCGTCAAGCTCGGTAACACCGTGCTCGTCGAGGGTACCGACTACGACGTCTACGACTCCGGGAATGGCGTCTATGTTTCCGGCATCCCGGAGGGCGCCGTTATCCAGGTTCAGGCGATTGGCGGTGCGACGTTCGAGGCGGTTGAAATCACCAATGCTGCGGGGCACCACATTCCCGGCGCGGGGGCTGGAGTAAACTTCACCGGCGCGGACTTCGGCATCGGCGGCTTCAGCTATGGCGTGAACGACCCGGGCGATCCGGTCGCGTTCAACCTGCCGGTCACTTTGACCGATGGGGACGGCGATACGTCAAGCGGCACGGTTCCGGTGACGGTGTACCCGGTTGGGGAAGCTCCGAGCAACTTGTTGGCGCTCAATTCCGTCACGACCCAGGGCTTCAAGACCGCCCTGGCGCCGTCAAATGACAATGGCAGCAACACCAACGCGGCGCTCCTCGGAGCGGTTGCGGCGGCGGGGCTGGTCGCATCGCAGGATGCGGCGGCGCACCACAATGTCGATCATGCCGCCGTGCACGAGGCTCGCGTCGAGGCTCGCGCCGCGGAGCACGCTCAGCTGATGAGCGCGTCCGATCGCCACGATGCCGGCGGCCATCGCGCCGACCACCTTGATCGTGGCGACGGCGGTCGTCACGATGCGGTAGTCGCCAAGACTGCGGTCATCCACGACGAGGTGCTGTCGCAGCACGCCAGCAACGACCACCACCAGCAGAATGCACCGGCCGCCCTCCTCCAGGGCACTTCGGCCCCGGCTCACGGTCACGAAGGCGGCCACGCCGCGGTGATCGCGGCGGCCGTCGCCATGCCGTCTGCCGAGCAACTCGCGGCGGTGACCGGCAAGGGTGGGGACGCGCAGCATAATGAAGTCGTCGGCAAGGTGCTCGCGGATGCGCTTCAGGGCGGCGAGGGCCATGGGCCGAACCTGGAAGCCTTGATCAATTCGCTTCCGGGCCACGGGCACGGGCCGGCGCTTGCGGCGCTGGCAAGCCACGCCGACGGCCATGTGCCACATGGGCACACGGCTTTCGCCGGAGTTTTCTCCACCGGGCATAACATGCTGACTATGGATCACATGGCGGCGCATCACGACGCGCCTCCACCACACGCCTGATTGAGTTTGGGGCAATAGGGGCCCGCAAGAGTGGACACTTGCGGACCCCACAAACACCAGAGGGGGTTTATGACTAAGAAGCATTGGACGCTGGCTCTTCCCGGAGCCCTTTTGCTGAGCGGATCTCCGGCCTTCGCGGTCGACCTTCGCGAAGCCATCCAGGCAGCGCTGAATACCAATCCGGAAATTCGGCAGGCTGTCGCCAATCGCCAGGCGACCAACGAGGAGCGGATTCAGGGCCAGGGCGCCTATTATCCGCGCATCTCGGTCGAAGGTTCGGCGGGCGTTCGCAGCCTGCGCAACCCGACCCGGCGCAGCCTCGGCATCGCCAGCGATACGTTGTGGCCGATCGAGGGCGACCTCATCGTCGACCAGCTGCTGTTCGACAGTGGCGGCCGTGAAGCCGAAATCCGCCGCCAGGCGGCCCGCACCGACGCCGCGTCAGCGCGTGTCGAGGAGCGGTCGCAATATGTCGCGCTCAACGTCGCGCGCAACTACGTCGATTATCTGCTCCAGCAGCGGCTGGTCGCGATTGCGCAGGACAATGTCACTTTCCATGACAAGCCTCGCGAGCGACTTGCGCGAGGGCGTCTCGAAGGGCTCCATCAGCATTGCCGACCAGCAGCAGGCCGAAGAGCGGCTGCAGGCTGCCCGCGCTCGTGTGACCCAGGCCCGCGAGGATCTCGATGCCGCGGCGATCGAATTCCAGCGGCTGACCGGTCTCCCGGTCGACAGCGTGTCGATGCCGCCTGACCTGTCGCAGTGCATGCCGGCCACCCTGGCGGATGCCGAAGCAATCGCGAAGGACAACAACCCGCGCGTTCGCGAAGCGATCGCCGACCTCGCCTCGGCGCGCGAAGACATTCGCGCCGCCAAGGCCGAGCTTGGTCCCAAAGTGAGCCTCGAGGGCCGGGCGCGGACCGGTAACGACATCGACGGTTTCGAAGGCCGCACCACCGACCTGCAGGCGCTCGGCGTCATTCGCTGGACGATCTTCAACGGTGGCCAGAAGGAAGCCAATGTTCGCGAGCAGCAAAATCGCGCCGACGAGGTCCATGGCCGTCTGTTCGAGCGCACTCGCTCGGCGGTCGAAGACGTTCGCAACGCCTGGAGCCGCCTGACCAACCAGACCGCGCTGTCGAGCGAGCTGGAAACGCAGGGCCGCATCTCGGACGACGTGCTGCTGTCCTATCGCGAACAGTTCAACATCGGCCGCCGGTCATTGCTGGACGTGCTCGATGCGCAAAATTCGCGCTACAACGTGCAGCAGCAGACGGAGACGGCGCGGCTTGCGAAGGTCTATGCGCAATACCGGGTATTGGCCTCCGAAAACCGCCTGATCGAGTGCCTCGGCGTGCAAGCGCCCGCGGCTGCTCGGCAGACCGAGATGGCGCGGTTCCACGTCAACAATGTGTCGCCGGTCGATCTCCAGGAGAACAGCATGCCGCTGCCCATGATGGGCCCGGGGCCGGTTGTCATGAATCCTGGAGCTCCGGTCGTGGCCGTTCCGGTCGAGCCTGCGCCTGCGCCGGTCGACACCGCGCCCGCGGGCGAGCCGGCCAGCGCGCTGAGGAAATGAGGGGACGGGTTCGTGAGTTTCATGAATTGGTTGCATTCAGAGCGGCCGCTCGAAGTCGACCCCGTCCTCGATTGCCTTAGCTTCATCGCCCGGCAGGCGGACCGGCCGTCTTCGCCGGTACTGTTGAAGGCTGGGCTTGCATTGTCGGCCGATGGCCGCCTGCCGTTCCACCAGGTCGAGCCCGCGCTCGACCAGGCCGGCATGCGCGCCGACCCGGTCACCCGCCGGCTGAGGGGTTGGTCGGCGCGTAATTGCCCGGCCATCCTCGAACTCGAAGACGACCGCGCCGCCGTCCTGCTCGATACGCAAGGGCGCGACGGGCTGGTTTACGTGCCCGGCATGGCGGAGCCGATGTGGGTCAAGCTCGAGGAAATCGAGCGCGCCTACACCGGCCGGGCGGTCGTCGTCGAAACCGACCCGACCCGCGAACGCGAAAACGAGCGACCGTGGGACGAAGCCAAGCGCCGGCACTGGTTCTGGTCGGAAATCTGGAAGATCCGTCGCGAATTCTGGCCGGTGATGCTGGCCGCGCTGGTCGTGAACCTGCTGTCGTTCGCGATGCCGCTGTTCACGATGAACGTTTACGACCGGGTCATCCCGAACAAGGCGGCGGCGACCTTGTGGGTGCTCGCGCTCGGCGTGCTGCTGGCGCTGGCGTTCGATTTCACCCTGCGCGTCGCGCGGGCACGGCTGATCGACGAGCTCGGCGCGCAAGCTCGACGCGAAGCTGTCGCAGAAGCTGTTCGAAAAGGTGATGAACCTGCCGATGGCCGACCGGCAGGGCAGCACCGGCGCCTTCGCCCGGCGCGTTTCTGAATTCGAGTCGGTGCGCGACTTCTTCGCCTCGACGACCGTCGTCCTTGCCGTCGACCTCACCTTCCTGATCCTGTTCCTAGGGTTCATCACGCTGATCGGCGGCTGGCTGGTGCTGGTCCCGCTGGCGGGGATCACGATGATGCTGATCGCCGGCATCAGCCTGCAGCGCGCCATGGGCAAGGCCGCCCTCGACGCACAGGCCGATGCCAGCCTGCAGCATTCGGTGCTGGTCGAGTCGATCGGCGGCGCCGAGACGCTGAAGGCGGCCCGCGCGGAAGGCCAGATGCTCGGCCGCTGGCGGCGCTATTCCGCGATGTCGGCGGCGACGCAAGAACGCATGCGACGCCTGACCGCGGTGGCGGTCAATCTTGCCAGTATTTCGCAGCAGACGATTAGCATCGGCCTGCTCATCGGCGGCTTCTACCAGTTCCAGCAGGGCGACATGACGATGGGCGCGATCATCGCCATCATCATGATTTCGGGCCGTTCACTGCAGCCGGTCGGCCAGCTCGCCTTTCTGATCACCCGCGGCAAGCAGGCGTTCGCAACGCTCACTTCGCTTCAGAAGCTGATGGAAGCCGGCGATGAGCGCCAGGTTGCGATGCGCAGCATCGTGCCGGAAATCCGCGCCGGCCATATCGAGATGCGCGGCGTGTCGTTCCGCTATCCCAATGCGGCGCGGGATTCGCTGTCGGACATCAACTTCAAGATCGATCCGGGCGAGCGGATCGGAATCATCGGCCGCGTCGCTTCGGGCAAGTCGACGCTCGGCCGGGTGCTGAGCGGCCTGTATCCGCCGACGTCCGGCGAGATGCTCGTCGATGGCCTCGACAGCCGCCAATACCACCCGCACCAGCTCCGCGATGCCTTTCGCTTCGTGGCGCAGGACGCGGAGGTGTTCAGCGGCACGGTCCGCGACAACCTCATGCTCGGCGCGGCCCAGGCCGACGACCAAGCAGCTGATCGACGCCGTGGTGCGCTCGGGCGCCGACATCTTCCTGTCGCGCGACGCAGCCGGTTTCGACCTGCCCGTCGGCGAGCGTGGCACGCGCCTGTCGGGCGGGCAGCGGTCGCTGCTGGTCCTGGCTCGCGCCCTCGTCAGCCCTTCGAAGCTGTTGTTCCTCGACGAGCCGACCGGCTCGATGGACACGCAGACCGAGCTCTATTTCATCGAACGGCTAAAGGCGGCGCTGACGCAGGACCAGGCGCTCGTCGTCGCTACTCATCGCCACAACATGCTGTCGATCCTCGACCGCCTGATCGTCATCGACGCCGGCAAGATCATCGCCGACGGCCCGCGCGACGAGGTGCTCGGCCACCTCACGGCCGCGGCTGCCGCTGCCCAAGGGGAAGAAGTCGTGAAGCGCGCGCTGAGGCTTGGCGCCGGTCGCCGTTGCCGTGGCCGTAATTGGGGCTGGCGCGACACTGTCGCTGCTGCCGGCCCGCGAAGCGGCGGGTGCGGCGACGGTCATGCTGCCGCCGGCCAAGGCCGCGGCGCTGGTCCAGGCGACGAGCGGCAATGCCGCGCTCGACATGCGCGCGGTCGGCGACCAGGCCAAGCTCATCAACGCCGCTCTGCCGTTCGCGCAGAGCCCGCTTCACGCCGCCCGGCCGTTCGCGGCCAGCGGCTCGGACACCGACCAGCGCCGCGCTTTGCTGTGCCTGACGCAGGCGGTCTATTACGAAGCCGGTTTCGAACCGGTCGACGGCCGCCGCGCGGTGGCCCAGGTCGTGCTCAACCGGATGCGCCACCCGGCCTTTCCAAAGTCGGTGTGCGGCGTGGTCTACCAGGCATCGCAAAGCGGCGTTTGCCAGTTTACCTTCGTTTGCGACGGCGCGCTTTATCGTCAGCCCGCCGCGGGTGCGTGGGCCCAGGCCCAGGCCATCGCCCGCGCTGCCCTGGCCGGCTACGTCGACCGGTCGGTGGGTGAAGCGACCCATTATCACGCCGATTATGTCGCGCCCCGCTGGGCCCCTTTGCTCGCCAAGGTGGCGCAGATCGGCCAGCATATCTTCTACCGCTGGCCGGGCGCCTGGGGGCAGCCAAGCGCCTTCTCGGGCCGCTACATCGGTGAGCCGCGCGATCCGCTGTCGATGCGTCCGGCGATGCCGGTGGCTTCACCCGATGCAACCGCGGAGATCGCCACGGTGACCGGCCCGGTCGTCGACGGCACGGTGCTGAAGCGCGCGCCCAACGACGTCGGCGGGCTGCTCGACACCTCAAAGGGGTGGTCGCTGCATATCCCCGGTCCCGACGAAAGCGCGGGTGCGGCTTCGAAGCTGATCGCCGCGCAAGAGCACAAGCCGGTTGCAACGCAGATTGCCGCGGCGGAACAGCACTCCCGCCGTCGTCGGCCAGTAAAGTTTTTGGAGCGTTAAGTCATGGCCAGCATCCCCTTCTTCGGACCGGCGATCAAGCATCGCCAGCCGCTGACCGGATCGCGGCTGATCATCGTCGCGACGGCGATCGGTTTCTTCCTGTTCCTCATCTGGGCCAGCATTGCCCAGGTCGACGAAGTGACCCGCGGCGAGGGCAAGGTCATTCCGTCGAGCAAACTGCAGGTCGTCACCGCTGCCGACGCCGCGACCGTGTCGCAGATTTTCGTGCGTTCGGGCCAGCAGGTCCGCCGGGGCCAACTGCTCGTGCGTCTCGACAGCCCGGAGAACGCTTCCCAAGTTGGCCAGATCGAAGCCGAGACCCAGTCGCTGCAGGCGCGCGAGTCCCGGCTCACGCAGGAAGGCCTGGGCCAGGCGGCCAGCTGTACTGGTGGCGACTGCGCCGGCGAGCAGGCCCTTCGCGCCGCGCGCCAGTCTGCCCTTCAGAGCAAGACCGCCGGACTGCAGGCGTCGGCGGACCAGGCGCGCCGCGATGCCGGCGAAGCCGCGGCCACGATCAACAGCCTCCAGGGCAGCCTTGCGTTGGCACAAAAGCAGGTCGACATGCTCGAGCCGCTCGCCGCGAAGCACATCGTTCCCCAGACCGATTTGATGGACAAGCGCCGCGAGGTCGTCGACCTGCAGGGCCGCATCGCCGCCGCGCGCGAGCAGCAGGGCAAGGCCATGGCCGCGGTCCGCGAAGCCCAGGCGCAGGCATCGCAGGCCAATTTCGAATTCCGCCAGCAGGCGCTCGACGAACGCAGCCAGGTGAAGGCCAAGATCGCGGTCAACGAGCAGTCGCTGCTCGGCGCCAAGGGCAAGCAGGACCGGACCGAAGTCCGTTCGCCGGTCGACGGCGTCGTCAACGACGTCCAGGTGACGACCATCGGCTCGTTCGTTCAGCCCGGCCAGAAGATCATGGAAGTCGTGCCGCTAGGCGAAAAGCTGCTGGTCGAAACTCGCGTGAAGCCGAGCGACATCGCCTTCATCAAGGTCGGCGACCGCGCGCATGGTGCAAGGTCACCGCTTACGACTTCTCGATCTACGGCGGACTCGACGGCCGTGTCGTCCAGGTCTCAGCGGACTCGATCTACGACGACAAGGAAAAGCAGGCCTATTTCACGGTCATCGTCGAAACCGACCGAAGCTATCTCAACGCTTCGGGGCACCGCCTGCCGATCACTCCGGGCATGATGACCAACACGCAGATCATCACCGGCTGGAAGAGCATCCTGACCTACCTGTTGAAGCCGGTGTTGAAGGCGAGGAGCGAGGCGCTGCGCGAGCGCTGATCGCTCGCCGACGCCATCAGCGCCGGCGCCGGATCGAGATCGGCTGACGCATAAATAATGGGCTTCCGGATCCGATAACCGTGGGTCCACGTCGCCCGTCGCGGCAAACGTCAGCACGGGCCGATAATCGGCGATCGTTTCGCTATCCAGCAACTCGTCGGTGCCATTGTCGAGCACGTACATGTGATCATCGGCGCGGACGACCAGCACGGCATGGTCCGCGCGGCGCACGAGATCCTTGACGATCGTCAGATAGAGGTCGCGGTCGGCAATTCCGGCGCGGCGCAGCAGCTGCAGCTTGGCGATGGCATAATCTTCGCAATCGCCGCGGCCGCTGCGGAGCGTCTCGCTGGCGGCTTCCCACACGTCGGCGCGGCCGAACCGGCGATAGTCATCGGTGAATTGGACGCGGCGGTTCACGTAGCTGTTCACGGCTTCGAGCTTGTCGCGCGCGGGGAGGTCGGCGATCGAATCGCCGAAGCGTGCCGCCGCGCCGCGCACGGCCGAATGCTCGACCCGCTGCCAACGTGCGTCGAGCGGGGTATGCCCAACCCGCAGCGCCACCGATCCGAACACGTCGGGACGGCCGCTGGTTACGCCCTCGGCGACGGCCACGGTACGGACGACGGCCGGGATCGGACGAGGAATGGAGTAAGCCGCAGGTTGCAACGCACGCGCGGCGGCGCGGGGAGAACCCTGCTGGTTGAGGATCGCTTCAAGCGCGCTGGGCGCGCCGAGAATGGCGTCGCTCTTCGACCAGCCGAATGATCCGCCCGCGGCCGCATGTGCCGGGGCCGGCAGGACCGCAATGCTCAGCGCTGCCGAGATACCGAAAATTGCGTTGGATGAGACGCGGTTGGCCATGACCACGCGTCTCGCACAGCGAGGAAAAGCAACCCTTGAGGCTTATGGTTATCGCCGCGTTTACCAGTTGGCCGCGGGCGGCCGCAATTCCCCTCTAAAGACGATTGGCCAGCGCCAGATGCGCGCGAATTGCTTGCGCCGCAGCGGCTGCAACCGGCTTCAAAGTGGGGCTTTTCCCGCGCGCGGCATAATTGGCGTGCAGCGTAAGCGCCTGCTGGTGAATGGCCTGCTGTTGTCGCCGATAGGTCCCATCGAAATCGCTTGTCGCCTGCAATTGATTGAGCATCGCCTGGTGCTCGGGCAGCAGGGTCGCCGACGGCAGCAGGTTCAGGCGGCGCCCGGCCAGCGACAGCTGTGCGCCCAGACCTTCATGCGACCTGACTTCGGAACGGGCGAAATCCCGCACGCGCGGCGATGTCGAGCGCTGCAATGCAAGCTTGGACGAGCCGATAACGAACAGGTCGATCGATGCCGCGCGAGTCACATAAGTCGAGGCTAACATCGCGTTGGCTGCTGGGCGCGGTGCCGACCATTCGGCGCGGGGCGCGGGCGCGCGCGGCTGCTCTCCACCGGCGCATGAGCTGGCGCCGATTAGAAGCGTGATCGCGCACGCAATCTTGAGTTGCGACATGGCCATTTCCCCCACCGTGACGGCCGCGTTTAACACGCCGTTGCGGATGGAGCGATTCCCGGGGTCTTAGTGGTGCGCGTGCAAGGACCTTGGCGCGGCAGCCGCGGTGGCGATGGCCGGTGCGTGGACCCAGGTGCCGTAATAACCAAAGCTGATCACGGGCCGGAATTCGAACCGCCGCGCATCCACCAGGAAGGGCGATCCGCCAGTGTCGTCGAGGACGTAATATTGACCGTCGACGCGAACGATGAGAACGGTCAATGGCCCGCCGACCCGGTCAGTCGCCAAGGTCAGGAACAGGTCCGAATTGCTGAATCCCAGGGCCCGCAGCGCCTGGAGCTTGACGATGGCGCGATCTTCCATGTCGCCGACGCCGCGCGCCAGCGTCTGTGCCGCGCTCGCCCAATAATCGTGCCGGCCCCACTGCGTTGCATCCGAACCCCATTGAATGGTGCTGCTGACCGCGCGCTGCACGAACGCCATCTGCTGCAGCGGCGGCAATGACCGCGCCGGGGCGACGAGCCGCGCCATCGCCGGGACATGGGTGGCATCCTCGCGCGCCCGGCTGAGACTGTCGCTGAATCGGCCGGCGCTGATCGGCACCGCGGCGGTCCCCAGGATGTCGGGGGCAAGCCCGCCGATGACCATGTGCGCCGTCGGCGTGGCGGCCTCGGCGGCAGCAGCCGGAGCGGCCCAGGCCGCAACCATTCCCGCTGCAAAAGCAGCACAAATTCCGCCGCGCATGATGCACCCTCCCCTGTTGGCCGGGAAGGAATCACGAGTGCAAGGCTATGGGAATTCAGCGGTAAACGCGGATTCAACCGTCAACGACGAAATGTTACGGAAGCGCGACGAACCGGTGCATGCTGCCTGAAATCCTTGTCCCTGTTAAACGCCCAACCCCCGTTACGCAGAAGGCTCGACCGATGCTCAGTGCCATCCTCGCGCTTGCCGCCCAATCCACCTTCACGGTCACCAACGCGACTTACGCGGGCCCGGTCAGGCGTCCGGCGGGCGCGCGAATGGTGTGGAGCGACGAGTTCAACGGCCGTACGCTCGACCTTCGCAAATGGCGCTACGAAACCGCCTTCAACAAGAAGGGATGGTTCAACAAGGAGCTGCAATATTATTCCGCCGGCTGGCCCGGGAACCTGCGTCTTCGGAACGGCCGGCCTGATCATCGAAGCGCGGCGCGAGACGCCATCCAGAGCGCGCGACTGGGGCGGGCAGCATTACACCTCGGGCCGGATCGTCTCGAAGGGGCCAGGCTGGACCTATGGCTTCTACGAAGTGCGCGCCAAACTGCCCTGCGCGCGCGGCACCTGGCCGGCGATCTGGATGCTTCCGGTCGCCATGAAGAAATGGCCCGACGACGGCGAGATCGACATCATGGAGCAGGTCGGCGTCCGAGCCGAACCTCATCTACGCCTCGCTCCACACCGGCCTGTTCAACCATGTGCTGAAGACGCAGCGCAGCGCGCAGCGGCTGGTCCCGACCAGCTGCCAGGCGTTCCACCGCTATCAGCTCGACTGGCGGCCGGATGTCGATCGTCATCGGCGTCGACGACATCGGCATTCTTCGCGTTCGCAACGACCAGCCGGGCGGGAAGGGGGCCTGGCCGTTCTTCACGCCGTTCAACCTGATCCTCAATCTCGCTATGGGCGGCGACTGGGCGGGCGCCAAGGGCATGGACGACGCCGCCCTGCCGCAGCGGATGGAGGTGCGATTACGTGCGAGTGTGGCAAGGGCGCTGAGCGCGCTGGAGGCCCGAGCCGGAATCGAACCGGCGTGCAAGGATTTGCAGTCCTCTGCGTAACCACTCCGCCATCGGGCCTCGGAGCGAAGCCGCCGCCTTGCCGCGAGCGTGGCGGGCCCGTCAACCCCGGCCGATCAGCGGTGGTTCACCTTTATCGCGCCACAGCCGCCGGTCTTTCGATGAATGGCGGTTGGCGCGCACTGCCGCGGTCGATATGAGCAACCTTGTATTCTAGGTGTATTAGCGGCATATCACAGCCATGACTCTCCAGACTCCTATTCCGGACTTCGCCGCCGCGCGGAACGCGATGGTCGAGAGCCAGTTGCGCCCGCAGGGCGTGACCGACGCCGCAGTGTTGCGGGCGATGGGCACGGTGGAGCGGGAGCGCTTCGTTCCGGCAGCCAGCAAGCCGCTGGCCTATGTCGACCGCGCGGTTGTGCTTGGCGATGGTCGGTTCCTGACTGCGCCGGCGATGCTCGGCCAGCTCCTGACCCAGATGAAGCCGGAGGCCGGTCAGCGGGCGCTCGTGATCGGCGCGGGCACCGGCTATTCCGCCGCGATCCTGGCCGCGATGGGCCTCGATGTCGTCGCGCTCGAGAGCGATGGCGACTTCGCCGCACGGGCCCGCGCATCCGGCGTTAACATCGTCGAGGGTCCGCTCGAGAAGGGCTGGACCAAGGGCGCGCCTTACGACCAGATTCTCATCGACGGCGCGGTTGGCAATCTTCCCGATGCCATCGTCGATCAGCTCGCCGACGGTGGGCGCCTTGGCGCGGCTTTGTTGAGCGGCTCTGTTCCGCGCCTCATCGTCGGGCGCAAGGCCGGCACGGCGTTCGGCTATCTTTCCATTGGCGACTTCGGCGCCCCGGTCCTGCCGGGCTTCGATCGTCCGCGTTCATTCACATTCTAAAGGGGCGGGGCAGAGTGCATCGCAAGCTTCTCACCGGGACGTTGATTGCGTTCCTCATGGCCGGAACGGCAAACGCCGACACGCTGCGCGATGCGCTGGTGTCGGCCTATCAGGCCAATCCCACGCTCACCGCGCAGCGCGAGGCGCTCAAGGCCACCGACGCCAACGTCGCGATTGCCCGGGCCGCCGGCCGTCCACAGGTAACCGGCACCGTCGGGCTCAATCGCAACCTGACGCGCAGTGGTGTCATCGCCCAGACCCAGGGCACCGACCACAACATCAGCTTGAGCGGAGGACTCGACCTCAGCCTCCCTTTATTCACCGGCGGCCGGGTCTCGAACTCGATCAAGGCCGCCAAGATCGCGGGTCGAGGCGGGCCGCGCCACGCTGCGCGCCGTCGAAGGCGACGTCTTCACCCAGGCGGTGGCGGTCTACATGGACGTGATCCGCGACCGCTCGATCGTCGAGCTCAACTCCAACAACGTCAAAGTGCTCGAAACCAACCTCGAAGCGACCCAGGACCGCTTCAAGATCGGCGATCTGACCCGCACCGACGTCGCGCAGTCGGAAGCTCGGCTTCAGCTCGGCCGCTCGCAGCTTGCCGTCTCGCAGGGAAATGAAATCGCCAGCGAAGCGACCTATCGCCAGGTGGTCGGCCACAATCCGGGCGTTCTCGCCCCGCCGCCGCCATTGCCGCCGCTGCCCGCGACCCCCGACGAAGCGGTGCGCATCGCGCTTGACCGACAACCCAGACCTGTTGGCCGTCGTGCGCTCGGCGCGCGCCGCCGGCTATGACGTCGGCGTCGCCCGGGCCGGGCCGGCTGCCGACCCTGTCGGGCGTCGCTTCGGCCGATTATCTCAATCAGATCACGGGCGGCACCAACGGCCTCGACCGCGCCGGCACCGCGACCGCGATCGGCGTATCGGGCTCGATCCCGATCTTCCAGGGCGGCCTGACCTCGGCCCGCATTCGCCAGGCGCAGGCGCTCGAAGGACAATTGGGCGAGCAGGTCGTCGGCACCGAGCGCGCGGTGGTCCAGGCGACCCGCGCCGCCTTCGCCAATTACGACGCCGCGCAAAAGGCGATCCAGTCGCAGACCGTCGCTGTCCAGGCCAACGAACTGGCGCTGGAAGGCGCGCGCGCCGAGCAGAGCGTCGGCACCCGCACCGTCCTCGACGTGCTCAATGCCGAGCAGGAACTGCTCCAGTCGCAGGTCGCCTTGGTCAGCGCCAAGCGCGATGCCTATGTCGCCGGCTTCCAGCTGCTGAACGCGATGGGCCAGGCCGAGGCGCAGGACCTCGGGCTGGACGGCGGGCCGCTTTACGATCCGCTCGGCGAATTACCGCCGCGTCGCCGGGTTCGTGGAACGACTGGGCGAGCGACCCGCGCCATCCGGTGGCGGCCAGCCGCACGGTCGACCCGAGCGAGCTTCCGCCGGCGCCGATCGTCGCGACCCCGGCCGCGGTCGGCCGGGCACGGCGCTCCGCGACCGGCTCGATGCCCGTCGACGGGCGTGACTCCGCCGGCGCAATAAGCGATAGCGCGCCGATGCAGTCCGCAGGCCGCGAACCGTCGATGGAAGACATCCTCGCGTCGATCAAGAAAGTGATCGCCGAGGAGAAGGAGCTGCGCGGCGGCGTCTCGCGTCGCCCCAGGTCGCCGACGACATGCCGCTTCCCGAAGAACAAGCCGCGCCGGAGCCCCGACGACGATGTGCTCGAGCTGGTCGAAACGCTCGCTCCGCCCGCCGATCTCGGCCCGCCGCTGGTGGACGAAGAGGTCGCCGGCCACAGCCGCCAATCGCTCGAGCAGCTGCAGACCGTTGCCGCCTCGATCCCGGCCGCCCCGCCGGTCAATCCGCTCGAGGACATGGTCCGCGAGATGCTTCGGCCGATCCTCAAGCAATGGCTCGACGATCATCTGCCGGCGATGGTCGACGAGCATGTGAAGCGCGAAATCACCCGCATCACGGGTCGCCCACTCTAGCGCTTTTCGCCACCCCGCGGCTTTGCTACGCCTGCGGCATGACCCAGACCAAGCTCCTGCTCGCCGCCGCAGCCGTCGTGCTCGCGGCTTCTCCGCTCGTTGCCCGGCCGATGACCGCCAGGGACATGCACATCGATGCACCGCCTGGGCGCGCCGGAGGTTTCGCCCGACGGGCGCTGGGCGGTCTTCACTCTGTCCGACACCGACTTCGCCAAGAACAAGCGAGTCAACACGCTGCACATCCTCGACCTGACCGCGCCGGGCGCCGAGCCGCGGCCGGTCAAGGGCGCTGAAAAGGGCCATGACGCGGTGTTCGCGGCCGACGGCTCCTTGTGGTTCCTGATGGCGGCGGGCGACCACGACCAGTTGTTCCGCATGAAGATCGGCGGCCAAGCCGGTGCAGGTCAGCAAGTTCGGCGCCGACATCGGCGGCTTCAAGCTGGCGCCGTCGGGCGACCGAGTGGTCGTCTGGGCCGACACCCCGAATTGCTCGGACCTCGCCTGCTCGACTGCCCAGCTTCCGGCCAAGCCGGCCGGCTCGGGCCGGACCTACGACCAGCTGTTCATCCGCCACTGGGACACGCTGGGCCGAGCCGGGGGTCAAGTCGCGGCTGTTCGCTTTCCCGGTCGTCGGCGGCAAGCTCACCGGCGGCGGCGTCCGCCTGACCGGCAATCTCGTCGGCGACACCCCGTCCAAGCCGTTCGGCGGCGGCGAGGAGATCGCCATCTCGCCCGACGGCAACACCGTCTATTTCGCGCTGCGCGAGGCCGGCCGGATCGAGCCCTTGTCGACCAACCTCGACATTTTCCAGGCGCCAAGCGACGGCAGCGCGGCGCCCGGTCAACCTGACCGACGCCAATGACGCCACCGACAATCTGCCGACCATCTCGCCGGACGGGCGGACGCTGGCCTATTTCGCCATGGCCCGCCCGACCTACGAGGCCGACCGCCAGGTGCTGATGCTGCGCGACCTCGCCAGCGGCCAGCGTGCGCGCCGCTGACCCAGGCCTGGGACCGCTCGGTCGACTCGATCGCCTGGGCGCCCGACGGCAAGAGCCTGCTGGTCACCGCCGGCGACACGCTCGAAGAGCCGGTGTTCCGCGTCGATGCCGCGACCGGCGCGGTCACTCGCCTGACCGGCGACGGCCATTACGGCAACGTCCACGCGCTCGCCGACGGTTCGGTCCTCGCGACCATGAACAGCGTCATGGCGCCCGACGACCTCTACCGCATCGCCGCGCCCAACAGCATCGCCAGGCTGACCGACGTCAACCGCGCGCTGCTCAGCCAGCTCGACCCGGTCACCTTCCAGAAATTCAGCTTCAAGGGCGCCAACAACGACACGGTCTGGGGCTGGACGCTGAAGCCGGTCGATGAACCGGCACGCTGCCGATCGCCTTCCTCGTCCACGGCGGGCCGCAGGGCAGCTTCGCCAACGGCTGGTCCTACCGCTGGAACCCGCGCCTGTTCACCGCGCCCGGCTATGCCGCGGTCAGCGTCGATTTCCACGGCTCGACCGGTTACGGCCAGGCCTTCACCGACGCGATCCACAGCAATTGGGGCGGCTGGCCGCTCGAGGACCTGCAGAAGGGCCTCGCTTTCGCCACCGCGCACGATCCGCAGCTCGAGGCCAACAATGCCTGCGCGCTCGGCGGCTCCTACGGCGGCTACATGATGAACTGGATCGAGGGCCAGTGGCCCGACCGCTTCAAGTGCATCGTCCAGCATGACGGCGTGTTCGACGCCCGCGCCATGGCCTACGAGACCGAGGAATTGTGGTTCGACGAATGGGAGCATGGCGGCAAGAGCCTATTATGAGGCGCCGGGCGAGTTCGAGAAATGGAACCCGGTCAATTACGTCGCCAACTGGACGACGCCGCAGCTGGTCATCACCAGCGAAAAGGATTTCCGCATCCCCTACACGCAGGGCATCGCCGCCTTCACCGCGCTCCAGCGCCGCGACATCCCGTCGAGGCTGCTGATCTTCCCGGACGAGAACCACTGGGTGCTCAAGCCCAAGAATTCGATCCAATGGTATGACGAGGTGTTCGGCTGGCTGGACCGCTGGCTTGCCCCGGGCGAGGCCGCTGCGCGCTGCGCCGGCTGCCGAGTCCCCGCCGCTCGAAGACCGAGCGAGGTTGATGCTGCAGCGCGGCACGTTTAACCGCGCCGCATGACCGAGCTTCCCAAGACCTTCGAACCCCGCGCCGATCGAGGCGCGCTGGTACGCCCATTGGGAAGGCGAGGGGCTGTTCCGCCCCGACGCGCGACGACGCGACGCCGTTCACCATCGTCATGCCGCCGCCCAACGTCACCGGCGCCTGCACATCGGCCACGCGCTCGACAACACGCTGCAGGACATCCTCATCCGCCACGCGCGGATGCAGGGCAAGGACGCCCTGTGGGTGGTCGGCACCGACCATGCCGGGATCGCGACCCAGATGGTGGTCGAGCGCAACCTCGAAAGCCAGGGCGTACAAGCGCGCCGACATCGGCCGCGAGGCCTTCCTCGAGCACGTGTGGGAATGGAAGGCGCAATCGGGCGGCGCCGATCACCCGCCAGCTGCGCCGCCTCGGCGCCAGCTGCGACTGGGCGAACGAGCGCTTCACCATGGACGAGGGCTTCTCGAAGGCCGTCACCCACGTGTTCGTCGAGCTGCACAAGCGCGGGCTGCTCTATCGCGACAAGCGCCTCGTCAATTGGGACCCCAAGTTCCAGACCGCGATCTCCGACCTCGAGGTCGAGACCCGCGACGTCCAGGGCAAGTTCTGGACCCTGCGCTATCCGCTCGCCGACGGTAGCGGCGCGATCGAGGTCGCGACGACGCGGCCCGAAACGATGCTCGCCGACATGGCGGTCGCGGTCCATCCCGACGACGAGCGCTACGCGGCGCTGGTCGGCAAGCAGATCAAGCATCCGATCACCGGCCGCCTGATCCCGATCATCGCCGACGAGCATGCCGATCCCGAGCTTGGCACCGGCGCGGTCAAGATCACGCCGGGCCACGACTTCAACGATTATGAGGTCGGCAAGCGCGCCGGGTTCAAGCCCGGCGACATGCTCAACATGCTCGATGCGCACGGCGCAGGTCGTCCAGACGCAGGACGGCCTGATCCCCGACGACTTGATCGGCCTCGACCGCTTCGACGCGCGCAAGGCGGTGGTCGACATTGCTCGAAGCCGAAGGCGCGCTGGTCAAGGTCGAGGACCGCATCATCGCCACGCCCTACGGCGACCGCTCGGGCGTGGTGATCGAGCCGTGGCTGACCGACCAATGGTATGTCGACGCCGCGACGCTCGCCGCAGCCGGTGATCGAGGCGGACACGCTCGGGCGAGATCAAGATCGTCCCCGAAACCTGGTCGAAGACCTGGTTCAACTGGCTCGAGAATATCCAGCCGTGGTGCGTCTCGCGCCAATTGTGGTGGGGCCACCGCATCCCGGCCTGGTTCGACGCGGACGGCAATGTTTTCGTCGCCGAAACCGTTGAGGAAGCGCAAGCAGCAAGCCGGCGACTGGCGTTGCGCTGCGCCAGGACGAGGACGTGCTCGACACCTGGTTCTCGTCCGCGCTGTGGCCGTTCGCGACGCTCGGCTGGCCCGAGCAGACCGAGGACCTCAAGCGCCATTACCCCAACGACGTGCTCATTTCCGGCTTCGACATCCTGTTCTTCTGGGACGCGCGCATGGCGATGCAGGGCATCGAGTTCATGGGCGAGGCGCCGTGGAAGACGCTCTACCTCCACGGCCTCGTCCGCGACGCGCACGGGCAGAAAATGTCCAAGTCGAAGGGCAATACGGTCGACCCGCTCGGCCTGATCGACAAATATGGCGCCGACGCCCTGCGCTTCACCCTGGCGGCGATGGAAAGCCAGGGCCGCGACATCAAGCTCGATGAGAAGCGCGTCGAGGGCTACCGCAACTTCGCGACCAAGCTGTGGAACGCCGCGCGCTTCCTGCAGAGGCAATGGCGTCGGCGCCAGCGACAGCATCGCCGCGCCGGAGGCCACGCTGCCGGTCAACCGCTGGATCATCGGCGAGGTCGTCGAGACGCTCGGCCAAGCTCAACCGCGCCTTCGACGAGCTGCGCTTCGACGACATGGCCGACGCCATCTACCACTTCATCTGGGGCACCTTCTGCGACTGGTATGTCGAGCTGGTGAAGGGCGCGTTCGACGACGAGACGCAAGCGCGTCGCCGCCTGGGCGTTCGACCAGATCCTGGTCATGCTCCACCCGTTCATGCCGTTCATCACCGAAGAGCTGTGGCACGCGATGGGCGAGCGGCCCTACGAGCTGATCGTCGCCAAATGGCCGGAGCCGGAGGCGCAGGTGGACTCGTATGCCAAGGCGGAGATGGAATGGGTCGTCGGCTTTATTGATCAAGTTCGCAGCGCGCGCGCGGAATTGGGGATCGCGACTGCAAAGCTCACTTTGCGGATCACTGAAATGACCCAGCCATCATTTGAAGCATTCTTCGGGAATGAAGAATCGATCCGTCGTCTCGCGCGCATCGACAGAATCTTCCTGCACTCAATCAATCGCTCTCGCATTACTGCGGACCCGATCGGTGCTGCGGTTGATAGATATTGGACGGATTTTGAGATCGTAGAAACCGGGGTGATCCAGCTACCGTTACCGGAAATGCAGGCTTACTTGGATTTGCCGGAAGGCTTTGATCTCGAGGCCGAGAAGTCGCGCCTCGATAAGGCCGCCACCGCCGCCGAAAAAGAGCGCGACAGCTTCGCGCAGCGTCTCGCCAACCCCAATTTCACCGAGCGCGCCAAGCCCGAAGCAGTGGAAAAAGCCCGTGGAGACCACGACGCCAAAGCCGCCGAAGCCGACCGCCTCCGCGCCGCCCTGGATCGCCTTGGCTAGCCGGTTTGCACTGCCGTCACCCTGAACTTGGTTCAGGGTCCATTTCCGAGACCGCGCCAGCTTCGCCGCAATGGATGCTGAAACAAGTTCAGCATGACGATCAAAATTCCGGCGTCAGCTCGCTGCCCATCAGCTTGGGGAAGAAACCTTCGTGCGCGGCGCGGAGGTCGGTCACCGAGACGCTGAAGCCGGGCCCCTGTACTGCGGTCCCGCCAACTTTCCCGATCGAGGCGGCAAAGATGTTAGCTTTTGTCGCGGTGGCGATTACTGCTTCCGGATTTGAGGTTGCGACGAGCGCTCGGCCCTGTTCCTCTCCGAACAGAATTGCGGCGGGATTGGGAACCTTCGGGAGCGACACCTCGACGCCAAGATTTCCGCTAATCGCCATTTCGGCGACCGCGACGAGTGCTCCGCCATCCGAAATGTCGTGCACGGCGCTAACGACACCTTGACCAATAATCTCGCGCAGCAGTTCTCCCAGGCGCCTTTCGACCGAGAGGTCGACAGTCGGTGCGGGACCTTCACGGCGGTCGTGGCAAACGTCGAGCCAAAGCGACTGGCCGACATGGCCGCTCGAGTGGCCGAGCACGACGAGCGTTTCACCCTCGGCCTTGAACCCGATCGTCGCCGACTTCTCCCAATCGTCGAGCAACCCCACCCCGCCGATCGCCGGCGTCGGCAGAATCGCGCTGCCGCCGCCCGTCGCCTTGCTCTCGTTGTAGAGGCTGACGTTGCCGCTCACGATCGGGAAGTCGAGCGCTCGGCAGGCGTCGCCCATGCCGCGCAGGCACTCGACGAACTGGGCCATGATCTCGGGCCGCTGCGGGTTGCCGAAGTTGAGGCAGTTGGTCACCGCCAGCGGCTTGGCGCCGACCGCGCACAGATTGCGGTACGCCTCGGCGATCGCCTGCTTCCCGCCTTCATAAGGGTCGGCATAGCAATAGCGCGGGGTGCAGTCGGTGGTCATCGCCAGCGCCTTCTTCGACCCGTGCACGCGCACCACCGCGGCGTCGCCGCCCGGGCGCTGGACCGTGTCGCCGCCGACCTGCTGGTCGTACTGCTGGTAGATCCAGCGCCGGCTGGCGATGTTGGGCGAGCCCATCAGCTTCAACAGGTCGGCTGCGATGTCGGTGCTTTCCGGCACGTCTCCGAGCGGCTTGACCTGCGCCCACGCCTTATACTCGTCGAGGCTCATGTGCGGGCGCTCGTAGAGCGGCGCTTCGTCGGCGAGCGGATCGAGCGGGATGTCGCAGACGACCTCGCCGTTCCATTCCAGCACCATGTGGCCGGTGTCGGTGACTTCGCCGATGACCGCGAAGTCGAGCTCCCATTTGCGGAAGATCTTCTCGGCCTCGGCCTCGCGGCCGGGCTTCAGCACCATCAGCATCCGCTCCTGGCTTTCCGACAGCATCATTTCATAGGGCGTCATGCCGGTTTCGCGGCACGGCACCTGGTTCATGTCGAGGCGGATGCCGGCGCCGCCCTTGCTCGCCATTTCGACCGATGAGCAGGTGAGCCCGGCGGCGCCCATGTCCTGGATGGCGACGATGGCGTCGGTCGCCATCAGCTCCAGGCAGGCCTCGATCAGCAGTTTCTCGGTGAACGGGTCGCCGACCTGCACCGTCGGGCGCTTCTCCTCGCTGTCCTCGCCGAAATCGGCGCATGGCCATGGTCGCGCCGTGGATGCCGTCGCGGCCGGTCTTGGAGCCGACATAGACGATCGGATTGCCGATGCCGGTCGCCGGCCGAATAGAAAATCTTGTCGGTCCGGGCGACGCCGACGGTCATCGCGTTGACCAGGATGTTGCCGTCATAGGCCGCGTCGAAATTGACCTCGCCGCCGACGGTCGGGACGCCGACGCAATTGCCGTAGCCGCCGATGCCCGCGACCACGCCCGGCGATCAGATGCCGCATCTTGGGATGGTCGGGGCGGCCGAAGCGCAGCGCGTTCAGGTTGGCGATCGGCCGCGCGCCCATGGTGAAGACGTCGCGCAGGATGCCGCCGACGCCGGTCGCCGCGCCCTGGTAGGGCTCGATGTAGCAGGGGTGGTTGTGGCTCTCCATCTTGAAGATCGCGCGCATCGCCGTCGCCGATGTCGATGACGCCGGCATTCTCGCCCGGGCCGCAGATCACCCACGGCGCCTCGGTCGGCAGCTTCTTCAAATGGACGCGCGAGCTTTTGTAGCTGCAATGCTCCGACCACATGACCGAGAAGATGCCGAGCTCGACGAGGTTCGGCTCGCGGCCGAGCGCTTTCAGGATGCGCTGATATTCTTCCTCGCGACAGGCCGTGCTCGGCGACGACCTGCGGCGTAATCTCTGCTTGCGACATGCCGGGGCTGTTAGCGGGGGAGGGCGGCCAAGCCTAGCCGTCGCGCCGCGCGAACTTTTCGCCCGACCAGATGAAAGTGCGTGGCTGGCTGCCCGTGAAGTCCGCGAACGAGGCGCGCTCTGGTGACCAGGGCTCGTCGCCAACACGCCAGAGGTTGGTTCCGATGGAGGTCAGCGGCACTTCGGTTCCCAACCACAGCTGCCCGCCGCGTTCTATCACCTGCTGAGTGCCGAACCACGGACTGTCGTTGACGTAGCTACCCGACAGCTTCGCGAGCTCGGGGCTGGATGGAGGCAGGCGCCCGCCCGCGCCCGCGCCCGCGCGCAGGTACGACAACGGCCCCCAGCTTGCTCCGGCGATGGTGTTGGCGCGCCGCTCGAACATCAGGCTGAAGCGGCGGAATGCCGGGTGACGCGTGCGGAACAGGTCGCCGCCCGCGGGGAGCAGCGGCGCCGAGCGTCCGCCGGAGACGATCGTTAGCGCCGGCCCGGACGCCCGCACCTCGAAGCTACCGCCGGGTCCGCTGAAGCGCCCGGAATAGGCGGCGGGAACGGCTAGGATGATGCCGAGCGGCGGGGCAGCGGGCGGCGCCTTGCCAGCCAGCGCGTTGGTCAGGGCATCGGCGGCGAACCGGGTCAGCAGGCGCGGGCGATATTCGGCAAGATAGCCGATGTTGGCGCTCGCGAATGCCGCGACCCCGCTGGCTGTGTCGAGGTGGAAGGAGGAGGAGAAGCCGACCATCCCCCCCGTGTGGTGAAGGTAGGAGCGTCCGTCGGCGCCGACATGCATCAGCGCATTGCCATAGGTCATGTCCGGGACATCGCTTGGCACCGCGTGGCTGGTGAACACGCGCGCCAGCGCCGGCGGCAGGCCGAGCCCGCCGCGGCCCTGCGCAGCGCCCGCCAGCGAGCGCATCAGCTTGCTCATGTCGTCGGCGGTCGAAGCGACCCCGCCCGCCGCATCGTCCTCGTCGATCCAGCGTGCAGGCGCGAGTGCATCGCCAGGAAGAAACGGCTCGCCGTCGGCGGGCTGATAGCCGGTGGCGTAGCGCGGGCGGTCGGCCAGCCGGATCGCGCCCAGGCTATGGTTCATCCCCAGCGGCCGGAAGATGCGCTCCTCAAGCAGCTGTGCGAGGGGCTTTCCGCCCAGTTTCTCCGCCAGCTTTCCGAGAATTACATAACCGGTATTCGAATAGTGCCAGTGCTGGCCGGGGGGATAGCCGGTCCACAAGCCGCCCTCGGGCCGGAGCGGCGCATCCGCGGCAAGCCCCGCGACATGATCCAGCAAGTGCTGGACCTGGATGCCATTGCCATTCGGCAGCGGGATGTCGGGAAGCAGCGTGCTGATGCGGTCGGTGAAGGCGAAGCGCCCTTCGGCGGCCAGCTGCTGGAGCAAAGCCGCGCTGATCAGCTTGCTCAGCGATCCGACCTGGAACAGGGTTTCGGGACCGATCGCGGTCCGCGCCGCCGTGTCGGCATAGCCGAAATTCAGCGTGCGGCTGGTCCCGTCGGGCAGGCTGAGGCCGAGCGTCAGCCCAGGCAGGTCAAAACAACGCCGGTGTGCCTCGGCATAAGCGGCGATTGCGTTAAGCGCCGGGCCGAGCGCCGCGCCACCTTGCGCGCCCGCGCGCGCCGGAAGCTGCAGCGCAACCGCGGCGCTGAAAGCACCGCCAGCAAACGCGCGCCTGCTGATCATTGGACCGTCCACAGCCGCCCGAATTCAGGCCCGCCGAAGCGGAGTCAATGGCTTAGGCGCTGCAGCTCTCGCCGTTGTAGGTGATCTCCGAACCCTTGGCGTCGCCCTTCAGCGAAGCCGATCCGGCCGGAACCGCGACGCCCAGATCTTCCTTCGACGTCTTCACGCGCGCGCTGCCGTCCGACATCCAGTCGACGTAGACGAGCTTGTTGTCGCCGCAGCGGTAGGACTTGCTGGCGGTGATCGATGGCGGCAGCGCGACCGGCGTGGTCGCGACGTTGGCGCCATTTTCCATGCTGTCGTCGGGGCCGGCGACGATGGTGTGATCTTGCTTGTTGCAGGCAGCAAGCGACGCGGTCGCCGCGAGGGCGATGAGCAGGGTGCGAGTCATGAGCGCCCCTTTGCGAGCCGGCGCGCCGCCGTCAAGGGCCAAGCGCTTGCATATTGACGAACGCACTCATAGCTTCTGCGACCGCAATGCCCGATCAGCCCGGCACAAGCGCTCAGCGCATTCGTATCGGGCTCACGGGACTGGCCGTGGCCTTCCTCGTCGTCCTGCTCGCCTCCGCCATCAGCCGCGCCAGCCGCGATGATGTCAGCAACGCCGCCCAGCAGGCTGCCGCCAACGAGCCGAGCGAGCCGCTGGCCGAAGTCGGCGTGGCGCCCGGAGCGCCCGAAACCACCAACAACACCACAGCCAAGAAGTGACCGGCGCGCGGCTGCGCGCGCTGCTTCTCGGGCTGATCGCAGCGTTGGCCGTGGCAGCGATCGTATTCGCCTTTGCAAGGCCCGAACCCAAGGCGCCCGCGGCCCCGGTCGCGGAACGCCCGACCTTGCTGCTGCTGACCAGCTTGCCGCTCATGTTCGGCGAGGACTTTTCGCTGGAGCAAAGAGGCTCGCCCGCGCTCACGGCGCTTCAAAAGCATTATCGCGTCGTACCGATCAGCGTCGCCAGCCCGGCCGAGCTCGCCAAAGGGCGGCTCCTGCTCATGGCGCAGCCGATGGCCCAGCCCGCCGAGGACCTTGTCGCCCTGGATGAATGGGTTCGGCAAGGCGGGCGCCTGCTGCTGCTCGCCGACCCGCTGCTCGAATGGCCGAGCGAACGCCCGCTTGGCGACCCAACGCGACCGCCGCCGATGTTCATGGACACCGGGCTGCTCGGCCATTGGGGGCTGCGCCTCGATGCACCCGACGAGCGCGGGCCCAGGCATGCCCAACTCGGCGGCCAGTCGGTGCTCGCGATTTCACCGGGCACCCTGTCGGGCAAGGGATGCACGATTTCGCCCGATCGATTCGTCGCACATTGCGCAATCGGAGAGGGGCGGGCGACCGTGATTGCCGACGCCGACATCCTCGAGATTGACCGACTTGAAGGGGCGGACGACAATTTGGACGGCCTGCTCGCGGAGCTTGATGCCCTCCGAAAGTGATTCGTTCGGTCACAGGCTTATCCACAGGGTTGTGCAGCGAGAACAGGCAAGGAACAAAGCCATATCGGCCCAAGTCAAACCCCTCTATTCCCCTCTGAGAACCATGAATTCCCACCAAATCCCATAAAAACCCATTGTGTCCCGTGGCCGGTTGAGTTACCAACAATGGCTGTAGCGCGGGGGAATGAGACCCTTTTCAAATTCGGGCGTGGGGTACGCGACGGCGTGCTTCCGCGGACGGAACTTTGCGCGCTGCGAACGGGGAGTGGTTTGGCGTGGCGCTTGAGCATCTGTTCCAGGGCAGTGCGCTGAACGCGGTCGATGCAAAGGGCCGCGTATCCATTCCCGCATTCCTCCGCGGCGTCATCGAACGCCGCGGCGACGCCCGCACCATCGTCCTCGCCAAGCACGAAACCTTCGCCTGCCTCAGCGCCTACGATCCCGCCTACGCCGCGCTGAAGCACGCCAAGCTCGAGCGGCTGCTCGAGAAGGAAGAGACCGGCCCCGACGCCCAGCTCGACTATCAGCAGCGCAATCTCATGGCCTTCGCCGCTACCGAGGAAGTGCCGTACGACAGTTCGGGCCGGATCCTGTTCCCGCCGATGATGCGCCGCAAGGGCCAGATCGGCGAGCTCGCACTCTTCCTCGGCACCGGTGAGACGTTCCAGATCTGGAACCCGCAGATGCTGCTCGACGACAAGCGCATTCCCGACGACCTCAAGGACATCGCTCGCTTCCGCCTCGAAGAACGGGGTGGCACCGCATGACCAGCACCGGCTCACGAATTGCCCCTCATGTGCCGGTGCTGGTCAACCAGGTGATCGAAGCGCTCGCTCTTCACGATGGCGCGACGGCGGTCGACGGCACCTTCGGCGCGGGCGGCTATACCCGCGCCATGCTCTCCGCGGGGGCGGGACGAGTGATCGGCTTCGACCGCGACCCCGATGCGATCGCCGCCGGCAAGTCGCTCGTCCCGGACTCGCGCCTGACCCTGGTCGAGGAGCGCTTCAGCCAGATGGACCGCGCCCTGGCCGATCGCGGCATCGGTCCGGTCGACGCCATCGCACTCGATATCGGCGTCAGCTCGATGCAGCTCGACCGGGCCGAGCGCGGCTTCTCGTTCCAGGCCGACGGCCCGCTCGACATGCGGATGAGCCGCTCCGGCCTGACCGCCGCGGAATTTCTGAATTCGGCTGAAGAAGCCGACATCGCCCGGGTCTTGCGCGACTATGGGGAGGAGCCGCGCGCCCGGGCGATCGCCCGCGCCATCGTTGCTGCCCGTCCGGTCGAGCGGACGGCGGAGCTCGCCGCCATCGTTCGCCGCGCCGCGGGTTTTCGCCCCGGCCAAAAGGCCGATCCCGCGACGCGCACTTTCCAGGCGATCCGCATCCACCTCAACGCCGAGCTAGACGAGCTCGAGCAGGGCCTCGAAGCCGCTGAGCGCGCTCTCAAGCCCGGCGGGCGGCTCGCCGTGGTCACCTTTCACAGCCTTGAGGACCGGATCGTGAAGCGCTTCTTCCGTGAACGCAGCGGAGGAACGCCGGCCGGTTCGCGTCACCGTCCTGCGCTTGTCGATCCTAACGAGCCGACGTTCGAGCGGGTCGCCAAGCCGGTTTCCCCGACCGAGCCCGAGCTGGCCACGAACCCGCGCGCCCGCTCGGCACGTCTGCGCAGCGCGGTCCGGACTGCGGCCCCACCAAGGAAGGAAACGGTGCAATGAGCGGGCTTCGTAGCTTCCGTTCGATCGTCATGGTCGCCAGCTGCGCCGGAGCGGCGCTTGGCTGCTACCTCGTGTCGCTGCGGGTGGCGTCGGAACGCGCCGCGCTGGAGGATGTCGAGACCAGGATCGTGCTCCAGCAGCGTGAGTTGCGCGTCCTCCAGACCGAGATCGGCACGCGCGGCCGCCTGGCCCAGCTCGAGCGCTGGAATGCCAGCGTGCTCGCCATGTCCGCGCCGTCCGCCGACCAGTTCCTGCAGGGCGGCTTCGAACTCGCCCGGCTGACGCAGCCCGAACGCAAGGTCGATTTCCAGGCTCCGGTGGTGTTGGCTTCGGCGCCCCAGCCTGAGCAGCGCGTGGCGCCCGAAAACGTGGCGAACGACGATTCCGGCGCGCCACCAGCGGCAGCGCCTATGCAATTGCTTCATCAGGCAAGCTTGAAGACCGAGACGCGCGAGGTCCCGGCAAGGATGGTCGAGGCATTGCCCCGCCCGGCCGTCCCGAAATCCACGGACAGGCCGGCGGCAGCGGCGAAGCCGGCCCCAACAGGGTCCGTGGGTAGGCCGGGCCTCGCGGCCGCCCAATCGCCGGCCCGCAAGGGGGCCGATAAACCGCCGGTTGCCAAGGCGGCGGCAAGCGTAAAGAAAACCGTGGATAAGCCCGCGAGCGTCGCTGCGAAACCGGTGACAAAGCCGGTTCAGGTTGCGAAGACCGATCCGCTCGCGCCGCTTTCGGCCGGGCAATCCGCCAAGCACAGGGACAAGCCAGCCGCCCGATGAACGCCCCGTCGCCCGCTCTCGTCGCGCCCCGGCCCGAGCGGCTCCGACTGGTCGGACAGCGTCGGCAAGCCCTGGCGATTATCCACCAGCGGCTGATGTTCGGGATGCTGGTCTACGCCGGTATCGTCGTTTTGATCGCCCTGCGCATCCTGTGGCTTGCCGCGTTCGGCGACCATGCCGGGCGCAAGGAAGGCCTGACGTCGCTGGTCCCCGAGCGCGGGGACATCGTCGACCGCGACGGCGAGCCGCTGGCGCGAACCATCGACGCCTGGACCATCGCGCTTCACCCGGGAAAGGTGATCGGCGACAAGCTGGCGCTCGCCCGCCACCTCGCCCAATTGATGCCCGAGCACAGCGAGGAGCAATATTTCGCGCTGGTGAAATCGGGCAAGCCGTTCTTCTATCTCCGCCGCCGCGCGTCTCCGTCGCTGGTCGAGGCGGTCAACGCGCTCGGTGAGCCGGGGCTCGCGATCCAGGCCGAGCCCGACCGGCTCTATCCCCAGACGAGCCTCGCCGCGCACGTCCTCGGCTATACCGACATCGACGGCCACGGCGCCGCCGGTGTCGAGCGTGCTTTCGACAAATATCTTTCCGATCCGGCGACGCGCGGACAGCCGCTCACACTATCCATCTCCAGCCGCATCCAGCAGGCGCTCGAGCATGAGCTTGGCGCTGCCATGTCCACCTTCTCGGCGATCGGCGCGGCCGGCGTGGTGATGGACGTGCGCACCGGCGAAGTGCTGGCGATGACGTCGCTGCCGGCGATGAACCCTAACGTCCCGGGACAAATCACGCCGGACCAGATGTTCAACCGCGCCACGCTCGGGGTGTTCGAGCTCGGTTCGACCTTCAAGCCGTTCACGCTGGCCATGTCGATGGATTCCGGCGTCGTTTCCGGTCCGGGTCAGATCTACAATTGCCCGCAAGTGCTGCCCGCGTACGGCCACCTGGTCCATGATACCCACCCGTTCGGGCGTCAGTGTTCGGTCGCCGAAATCATGATGGAAAGCTCGAACATCGGCATGGCCCAGATGGCTGACCATCTCGGCAAGGACCGTCAGAAGGCGTGGCTCAAGAAGATGGGCTTCCTTGATAAAGCCGAAATCGAGCTGAAGGAGAAGGGTCGGCCGCTGACGCCCGGCGTCCGTTGGGGCCCATTTGAAACCATGACCATCGGGTTCGGCCAGGGGATCGCGGTTGCCCCGCTGCAGCTGGCGTCGGGCTATGCGACCCTCTTTGACGGCGGCATCTACCATCCGCCGACGATTCTGAAGGTTGGCCCCGATCACCCGTTGGCGCAGGGCAGGCGGGTCTTTACCGCGGACACCAGCTACCGCATGCGCTCGCTGCTCCGGCTGGTCGTGATGAAGGGCACCGGCAGGAAAGCCGACGCGCCCGGCTACCGCGTCGGCGGCAAGACCGGCACCGCGCAAAAGCTGATCAACGGCCACTATAGCCAGACCGTCAACATCACGAGCTTCGCGGGTGTGTTCCCAATGGACGACCCGCGCTATGTGATCGTCGTCATGCTCGACGAACCCAAGGCGACCAAGGATACCTACGGATTCACGACTGCCGGGTGGAACGTTGCCCCGGTGGTCAGCCGCACCGTCAGCCGCATTGCCCCCATGCTCGGCGTCCAGCCCGACAGGAGCCGCGAACCCAACATGGGTGAGGTTCTGCCCTTCGTTCACGAAACGAAGGAGTAACCTTCAAGGTGCGCCTGCGCGACATCGCGGACATCGACAGCGATTCCGAAGTCACCGGCTTTGCGATCGACCATCGCAAGGTCGCCCGCGGCAGCGTGTTCGGGGCTTTCCAGGGCGCATTGTTCAACGGCGAGGATTTCGTCGGCCAGGCGGTCGAGCGCGGCGCCATCGCCGTCGTCGCCCGGCCCGAAGCGCCGGTCGAGCGCGTGCCCTTGGTTGCCGACCCCGAGCCGCGGCGGCTGTTCGCCGCGCTCGCCGCGAAATTCTATGCGCCCTATCCCGACACCATCGTCGCCGTGACCGGGACCAACGGCAAGACCTCGACGGTCGAGATGACCCGTCAGATTTGGCGCATGTCGGGGCTTCGCGCGGCTTCGATCGGGACGCTTGGCGTGACCACCGCCGACGACCAGGTGAAGACCGGGCTGACCACGCCCGACATCGTCACCTTCCTCAACAATATGGCCGGGCTCGAGCGCATGGGCACGAGCCATGTCGCGTACGAAGCGTCGAGCCACGGCCTCGACCAGCATCGCGCCGAGGGCGTTCCACTCGCCGCCGCCGCCTTCACCAACTTCAGCCGCGATCACCTTGACTACCATCAGACCATGGACGCTTATTTCGAGTCCAAGATGCGGCTGTTCGAGGAGCTTCTGCCGCCCGGCAAGCCGGCGGTGATCTGGACCGACGACCCCAAATCTGAGGAAGTAATTGAGCGGGCGCACGCGAGCGGACATCCGGTGCTGACCGTCGGCCGCCAAGGCGAGACCATCCGCCTGGTCGACCAGAAGCCGACGCCGCTGGGCCAGCAATTGTTGCTCGAACATGAGGACCGCAGCCTCAAGCTCTCGCTGCCGTTGATCGGTGCCTATCAGGCGGCGAACGTGCTGGTCGCGGCGGGCCTGGCCATGGCGACCGGGCTCGGCTTCGACCGCACCTTCTCGGCGATGCAGCGGGTCGCGCCGGTGCGCGGCCGGCTGGAGCGCGCGGTGATCAGCCGCGACGGCGTTCCCGTCTACGTCGATTACGCCCACACCCCAGACGCGCTCGAAGCCGCGATCGCCGCGCTCCGCCCGCACGTCGACGGCAAGCTGATCACCGTGTTCGGCGCCGGTGGCGACCGCGACCAGGGCAAGCGCCCCGAAATGGGCGCCGTCGCCATCAAGCTGTCCGACGTAGTGATCGTGACGGACGATAATCCCAGGACCGAAGATCCCGCGCGCATCCGCGCCGAGATCATGGCGGGTGCGCCGGGCGCGACCGAAGTCGCCGACCGCCGCGCTGCCATCGCCGAAGCGATCCGCATCGCCAGGAGCGGCGACATCATCCTGCTCGCCGGCAAGGGCCACGAGACCGGCCAGATCGTCGGCGACCGCGTGCTTCCGTTCGATGACGCCCTGGTCGCGCGGGAGTGCGCCGCGTGACGCCCCTCTGGACCTCCGACGAAATCGCCGCAGCGACCGGCGGCACTGCCAGCGCGCCGTTTGACGTCACCGGCGTCACCTTCGACAGCCGCGAGGTCGGCCCCGGCGACCTGTTCGTCGCCATGCCGGGCACCGTCCACGACGGCCACCAGTTCGTCGACGCCGCGTTCGCCTCCGGCGCCTCGGGCGCGCTCGTCTCGAAGCCAGTCGCAGGCCCGCACGTCCTGGTCGACGACGTCTTCGCCGCGCTCCAGGCGCTGGGCAAGGCCGCTCGCGACCGCGCGAACGCGACGATCGTCGGAGTCACCGGTTCGGTCGGCAAGACCAGCACCAAGGAAGCGCTCTTCGCCGCGCTCGACCGCAACCGCCCGGGCAAGGTCCATCGCTCGCTCAAGAGCTACAACAACCACACCGGCGTTCCGCTGAGCCTCGCTCGCATGCCGCGCGACGCCGAGTTCGCAGTGCTCGAAATGGGCATGAACAATGCCGGCGAAATCGCCGCGCTCACCCGCCAGGTGCGCCCCAACGTCACGCTGATCACCGCCATCGCTCCGGCGCACATCGAAAATCTCGGCTCCGAGGAAGCGATCGCCGACGCCAAGGCGGAGATCTTCGAGGGTCTCGAGCCCGACGGCGTCGCCATCGTTCCCAACGACACGCCGCACCGCGATCGCCTGGTCAAGGCCGCGCGCCGCCGTGCCGACCGCATCGTCACCTTCGGCGGCGGGGATGCCGACGTCCATGCCGTCCACGCCGTCTCGGCCGAAGGCGGCGGCAGCCTGATCAGCGCCGTCCTGCTGGAGCGCGAGCTGACCTTCACCATCTCCCAGCGCGGCGAGCATTGGGTGTCCAACGCGCTGGCGGTGCTCGCCGCGGTCGAAGCAATGGGCGAGGATGTCGGCGTCGCCGGCCTCGCGCTCGCCGATCTCGGCGGGCTGAAGGGCAGGGGCCAGCGCCATCGGCTCGAAGTCGACGGCGGCGAAGTGCTGCTGATCGACGAAAGCTACAACGCCAACCCCGCCTCCATGGCCGCCACCCTGCGCAGCCTGGGCCAGGAAAAGGACATCCAGCGCCGCATTGCCGTGCTCGGCCCAATGCGTGAGCTCGGCGCCCACAGCGGCGAGCTCCATGCGGGCCTGGCTCCGGCGATCGAGGGCGCGCATGTCGATGAGCTGATCCTGATCGGCGAGGAAATGGCGCCGCTGGCCGACGCACTCGCGGGCGGCATGGATATTTGCCGCGCCGCCGACGTCGAGGAAGCGACGAACGCGCTGCTTCGGCTGCTTCGCCCGGGAGACGCCGTGCTGGTGAAAGCATCCAACTCAATCGGGCTGGCCAAGCTTGTCGACCGCGTGGTTAAGGAGCCGGCATGCTCTACGTGATCGCCGAGCAGCTCGGCTTCCCCGGAATCCTCAACCTCATCCGCTACATCAGCTTCCGCGCCGGTGCCGCCAGCGCGACCGCGTTGGTGATCGGCCTGTTGCTCGGCCCAAGCTTCATCAGCTGGCTGCGCGCCAAGCAGGGCAAGGGCCAGCCGATCCGCGCCGACGGCCCGCAAAGCCATCTCGCCAAGCGCGGCACCCCAACCATGGGCGGCCTCCTCATCCTCATCGCCGTGACGGTGTCGGTGCTGTTGTGGATGGAGCTTTCGAATCCCTACGTCTGGGCCTGCCTGCTGGTCACCGCCGGCTTCGGCCTGATCGGCTGGCTCGACGATTACGACAAGGTCAAGAAGGCGCATCACGCCGGCCTCAGCGGCAAGACCCGGCTGGCGCTCGAATTCCTGATCGGCGGCATCGCCACCTGGCTGATGGTCCGCACCGGCGGCACCGCGCTTCACCTGCCGTTCGTCAAGGAGACGGTCGCCGACCTCGGCTGGTTCTACATCCTGTTCGGCGCGTTCGTCATCGTCGCGTTCGGCAACGCGGTGAACCTGACCGACGGCCTCGACGGGCTGGCGACCATGCCGGTCGTCATCGCCAGCCTCGCTTTCCTCATCATCTCCTACCTCGTCGGCAACGCCAAGTTCGCGACTTATCTCGGCATTCCCCACGTGCTCGGCGTCGGCGACCTCACCGTGCTGCTGATGGCGATCATCGGCGCCTGCCTCGCCTTCTTGTGGTTCAACGCCCCGCCGGCGGCCGTCTTCATGGGCGACACCGGCAGCCTGGCGCTGGGCGGAGCGCTCGGCGCGGTGTCGGTCGCCACCCACCATGAATTCGTCCTGGTGATCGTCGGCGGCCTGTTCGTGGTCGAGGCGCTGAGCGTCGTCATCCAGGTCGCGGTCTACAAGCGCACCGGCAAGCGCGTCTTCCTGATGGCGCCGATCCACCACCATTTCGAACATCTCGGCTGGTCCGAGCCGACCGTCGTGATCCGCTTCTGGATCATCAGCTTCGTGCTCGCGCTCGCGGGCCTCGCGACGCTGAAGCTGCGGTGATCACGGCCCGGGCCTTCGCCGGCAAGCATTACGCGGTCTACGGCCTCGCGCGGAGCGGGCTGGCGACGGTCGAGGCGTTGCTTGCCAGCGGCGCGAAGGTGACGGCGTGGGACGCAAAGGAGGAGGCGCGGAATAAGCTCCTCCCCTTCGAGGGGGAGGTGGCGCGAAGCGCCGGAGGGGGCGTATTTCAGTCCCCCTCCGTCATCGCTGACGCGCCGACGGCTCCCCCACAGGGGGAGTCGCTGACGATCGCGAACCTCGACGAGTCGACCTCAGCCCAATTCGACAGCCTCGTCGTCACCCCCGGCCTCCCCCTCAACCGCCACCCGATCGCGCAACGCGCCCGCGACGCCGGCGTCGAAATCATCGGCGATATCGAGCTGTTCGCCCGCGCCCGGCCCGAGCTTCCGCCGCACAAGGTCGTCGGCATCACCGGCACCAACGGCAAGTCGACCACCACCGCGCTCGTCCACCACATCCTCAAGACTGCGGGCGTGCCGACGGCGATGGGCGGCAACATCGGCCTGCCGATCCTGTCGCAGGACCCACTGCCCGAAAGCGGCGTCTATGTGCTGGAGCTGTCGAGCTACCAGATCGACCTGACGCAAAGCCTCGATTGCGACGTCGCAGTGCTGCTCAACATCACGCCCGACCACCTCGACCGATACGAGAGCTTCGAGGCTTATGCAGCGTCAAAGCTGCGACTCTTCGAGATGCAATCAAGCGAGGTGGCGATGCATCGCATCGAGTTATTGGCAGAGCCACAGCGATTCACGCGCATCTGCCCCAACTGCCGACGCGTGACTTTAAACGATTCCCAAATGGCGAAGCTCGCCGAGAGCGGCCGACGCTTCAAGGCCCTCACAATAGGCAGAACGCTGGCAGGCGATCGCGGCGGTGAAGAGTTGGGCATTGCTTGAGCCGAGGACGATCGAGGTGGCGCTCGAACATATCCCGGCCTCGCCGCACCGCATGGAGCGCGTCCGCGACCTGAACGGCGTCACCTTCGTCAACGACAGCAAGGCGACCAACCCGACCGCGACGGCGCCGGCACTCGCCGCGTTCGAGCGCGTCCGCTGGATCTGCGGCGGGCAGGCCAAGACCGACAATCTCGACGAATGCGCGCCTTACTTCGGGCAAGTCCGCAAGGCCTATACCATTGGCGAAGCGGGCGAATTGTTCGCTTCGCTCTTGTCGCCGCACATGGACGTGGCAGAGTGCGGAACGCTTGGAACGCGCGGTGGGAGAAGCGGCGGCAGAGGCGGAACGCGGGGACACGGTCCTGCTGTCGCCGGCCTGCGCCAGCTTCGATCAGTTCCGCGACTTCGAGGACCGGGGGGACCAGTTCAGGACACTGGTGGAGGGGTTATGATCGCGAGCATTTCCGGCAAGATCAAAGCCAAGGCGGCGGTCATCGACCCCAACCGCTACGGCCGTTCCGACACCAGCGCCATCGGCCGCTGGTTCTGGGAGATCGACAAGGTCCTGCTGCTGCTGATCAGCGTGCTGATCGCCATCGGCCTGATAGCCGTTGCCGCCGCGTCGCCGGCCGCGGCGCAGCGCTATTCCGGCGGCAACGTCCGTTTCAACGAACTCTATTATTTCTGGCGCCAGCTCGCCTGGATCGCGGTCGGCATCCCGGTGATGATCGGCATTTCGATGATCCCGCGCGACCGGGCGCGTCGGCTGTCACTGATCGGCGCGGCCTTCTTCTTCGCTTTGCTGATCTTCGTGCCCATCGTCGGTCCGGAGCATAATGGCGCGCGGCGCTGGATCGAGTTCGGCGTCGGCCAGGTCCAGCCGTCCGAATTCCTCAAGCCCTTCTTCGTCGTCGCCATGGCCTGGCTGCTGAGCCTCAAGGAAGCCGACAAGTCGCTTCCGATCTATTCGATCTCGGCGGTCATTACCGGCGGCATCGCCTTCCTCCTGATGAAGCAGCCCGATTTCGGCTCGACCATCATTTTCTGCTCGGTGTGGCTGGCGATGCTGGCGCTCGCGGGGCTCAACATGCGCCTGCTTCTCGGCCTTGCCGCCGCGGGCGTCGCCGGCGTGATCCTGGCCTATTTCTTCTACGATGTGGCGACGACGCGTATCGACCAGTTCCTGCTCGGTACCGGCGATACCTTCCAGACCGACAATGCCATGCGCACGCTGACCGCCGGCGGGCTGTTCGGCATGGGGCCGGGCGGCGGCACGCGTAAGTTCGGGCTGCCCGAGCCCCACACCGATTACATCTTCTCGGTCATCGGCGAAGAATTCGGGCTGATCGCCTGCCTTGCCATCGCCTGCCTCTATCTCGCCATCGTCGCCCGGGTGCTGATCAAGCTGCTCGACGAGGAACAGAGCTTCGCCATTCTCGCCGCGGCCGGCCTTGCCATCGAGTTCGGGCTGCAGGCGCTGATCAACATGATGGTCAACGTCCAGCTCGCCCCATCCAAGGGCATGACCCTGCCGTTCATCAGCTATGGCGGCTCATCGATGCTGGCGCTGTCGATCGGCATGGGCTTGCTGCTCGCCTTCACTCGGCGCAACCCGTTCCTGACGCGTTCGCCCTATGTGGTGAAATGGAGCGGGGAGAGGCTAGCAACGTGAGATTGTCGGCATGAATTTCGTGCTCGCGGCCGGAGGGACCGGCGGCCACATGGTACCGGCGCATGCCCTGGCCGCGGAGCTCAAGACCCGCGGCCACGGCGTGCTGCTGATCACCGACGATCGCGGTGCGCGCTTCCCCGGATTGTTCAAGGATATCCCGGTGCACATCCTTCCCGCGGGCCGGCTCGGCGGCGGGATCATCAGCTGGTTGAAGGCTGTAGGCAGTGTCGCGCGCGGCCGCGGCCAGGCCAAGCGCCTCTACCGCGAACATCGCCCCGACGCCGTGGTCGGCTTCGGCGGCTATCCCGCCTTTCCGTCGCTGCTGGCCGCAAGCGCGCTCAACATCCCGACCGTGCTTCACGAGCAGAATGCCGTGCTCGGCCGGGTCAACCGCATGCTCGCCGGTGAGGCCGAGGCAATCGGCACGGCCTATGACCAGGTCGAACGGCTCAAGCCGCGCTATCGCGCCAAGGCGGTGCTGGTCGGCAATCCGGTGCGCGAGGAGATTGCCGAAGCTCGGCGAACTGCCGTTCCCGGCGTTCGACGAGTTCGCGCCGCTCAAGATCCTCGTCACCGGCGGCAGCCAGGGCGCCACAGTGCTCGGCCAGATCGTCCCCGCCGGCCTCGGCTTGCTCGCGCCTTCGCTTCGCCGGCGGCTGCAGGTCGTCCAGCAATGCCGCCCCGACGATATCGAGCGGGTCCGCGGCCAATATGCCCATCTGGAGATTCCGGCCGAGCTCCTGACCTACATTGAGGACATGCCCGAAAAGCTGGCCGACGCGCACCTGGTGATCGGCCGCGCCGGCGCCTCGACCATTGCCGAGCTCAGCGCCGCCGGACGTCCGGCAATCCTCATTCCCTATCCCGCCGCGACCGACGATCATCAGACCGCCAACGCCCGCGAGATGACCGAGGCGGGCGGGGCGCGGACCATTCAGCAGGCCGACTTCACGCCAGAGGTGCTGGCTCGCCAGATCGAAGCGCTGGCGATGGATCCGGTGGCGCTCAACAATGCCGCGGCGCGGGCGCTGACCGTCGGCCGGCCGCACGCGGCGCGCGACCTCGCCGACCTCGTCGAGCGGATTGGCAACGGCGTCGCGCCCGTCGTCGTTGGACCCGCGCTCACGCCGCGCGTCACCGCCGGAGCGCCCAACGGAGCCATGCCGGCATGATGAAGGCGATGGGCACCGACATCGGCACGATCCACTTCGTCGGCATCGGCGGTATCGGCATGTCGGGCATCGCCGAGGTGATGCACCAGCTCGGCTACAAGGTGCAGGGTTCGGACATCGCCGAATCCTATGTCGTCGAAAAGCTGCGCAAGCACGGGCATTCCGGTCAGCATCGGCCATAGCGCCGACAATCTCGGCGATGCTGCGGTGGTCGTCTGCTCGTCGGCGATCCGGGAGGGCAATCCGGAGATGACTGCGGCGGCCGAGCGGCGGCTACCCCGGGTCAAGCGCGCCGAAATGCTCGCCGAGCTAATGCGGATGCAGAAGACCGTCGCGGTCGCGGGCACGCACGGCAAGACCACGACCACATCAATGATCGCGGCTCTGCTCGACAGCGGCGGGATCGACCCGACCGTGATCAACGGCGGGATCATCAACCGCTACGGCTCCAACGCCCGGCTCGGCAAGAGCGACTGGTGGGTGATCGAGGCCGACGAGAGCGACGGCAGCTTTCTCCGCCTCGACGGGACCATCGCGGTCGTCACCAACATCGATCCCGAACATCTGGAGCATTACGGCAGCTTCGACGCGGTCAAGGACGCCTTCGTCGAGTTCATCGAGAATGTGCCGTTCTACGGGCTCGCGGTGCTGTGCGTCGACCATCCCGAGGTGCAGAACATCATCGGCCGCATCCGCGACCGCCGCATCGTCACCTTCGGTTTCTCGGCGCTGGCCGATGTCCGCGCCGACAATGTCACGCCGGTGCCCGGCGGGAGCCGCTTCGACGCCGTGATTCTCGGCAAGGACGGTGAACGCCGCTCCATAGCGCTCCACATTCCCATACCGGGCAGGCACAATATTCAGAATGCCCTGGCGGCCATCGCTGTCGCGCTCGAGCTCGGGGTATCCGACGAAGCGATCGCCGGCGGCTTCGAGCGGTTCGAGGGCGTCAAGCGCCGCTTCACCCGCGTCGGCGAGGTCGACGGCGCTGTGATCGTCGACGATTACGCCCACCATCCGACCGAAATCAGGGCGGTGCTGTCGGCGGCGCGGGAAGGGGCGGAGGGCCGCGTCATCGCGGTCATGCAGCCCCACCGCTACTCGCGCCTCAGCGATTTGATGGACGACTTCCAGAACGCCTTCAACGACGCCGACGTGGTGTTCGTGACCCCGGTCTATGCCGCCGGCGAGGAGCCCCTCGAGGGCGTCGATGCGGCCGCGCTGGTTGAGGGCCTGCGCGCCCACGGCCACCGCATGGCGCGGACCGTCGACGATCTCGACGACCTCTGCCGCAACCTGCGCGATCTCGCCGCCGAGGGCGACATGATCATCTGCATGGGCGCGGGCGATATCACCAAATGGGCAGCGTCGATTCCGCAATGCCTCGGCGACACGCGAGCGCGCAAATGAGCGCTCTTGCGACCATGCCGTCAGTGCGCGGCAAGTTGACCGCCGACGCACCGCTCGCGCCGTTGGTCTGGTTCAAGAGCGGCGGGCGGGCCGAATGGCTGTTCGAGCCCAGGGACGAAGACGATCTGGTCGCGTTTCTGCGCGACCTCGATCCGCAAGTGCCGGTCATGGCGCTCGGCCTCGGCTCCAACCTCATCGTCCGCGACGGCGGAGTCCCCGGCGTCGTCATCCGGCTCGGCAAGGCGTTCGCGGCGATCGAGCGGGTCGACGAGACCACCTTGCGCTGCGGCGGCGGCGCCAGCGGCATCCTCGTGTCCTCGACCGCGCGCGATGCCGGCGTTGCGGGCCTCGAGTTCCTGCGCGGCATTCCCGGGACGGTCGGCGGCTTCGTCCGCATGAACGGCGGCGCTTATGGCCGCGAAGTCAGCGACATCCTCGTGTCGGCGCGGATCGTGCTGCGTTCGGGCGAGCTGATCGAATGGCCAGCGGAAAAGCTTGGCTACACCTACCGCCACAGCGAGGTGCCGGCGGGTGCGGTGGTGGTCGAGGCGATCTTCCGCGGCAGTCCGGGCGACACGGCCGCGATCGGCGCGGAGATGGACGCGATCGCCCGCGCCCGCGAGGAATCGCAGCCGCTGCGCAGCCGCACCGGCGGCTCGACGTTCAAGAACCCGGCCGGCCACAAGGCCTGGGCCCTGATCGACGCGGCGGGCTGCCGCGGCATGACGATCGGCGGCGCGCAGGTGTCGGAAAAACATTGCAATTTCCTGCTCAACCTCGGTAGCGCGACCAGTGCCGAGATCGAGGCGCTGGGCGAGGAAGTCCGCCGCCGGGTCGAGGAAAAAACCCACATCAGCCTCGAGTGGGAAATCCAGCGCGTGGGCAGGCAATGAACCGGGACATTCACGTCGTCGTCCTGATGGGCGGCTGGTCAAGCGAGCGCGAAGTGTCGCTGACCAGCGGCAAGGGCGTTGCCGAGGCGCTGCGGAAACGCGGCTGGTCGAACGTGACCGAGCTCGACATGGACCGCGGCGTCGCCACGCGCCTCGCCGAGCTCAAGCCCGACGTCGTGTTCAACGCGCTCCACGGCACGCCGGGCGAGGACGGCACGGTCCAGGGCATGATGGACCTGATGGGCCTCAAATATACCCACAGCGGGCTCGAAACGTCGGTCATCGCCATCGACAAGGAGCTGACCAAGATGGTGCTGGTGCCGCACGGCATCCGCATGCCGGTAGGCCGCGTCGTCGCCAGCGAGAGCCTCCACGACGAAGACCCGATCCCGCGGCCCTATGTGCTGAAGCCGGTGAATGAAGGTTCGTCGGTCGGCGTCGCAATCGTCACCGCCGAAGGCAACACCGGCAACCCGATCGGCCGCGACGTCGAAGGCCCGTGGAAGCATTTTTCGCGCCTCCTGGCCGAACCGTTCATCAAGGGCCGCGAGCTGACCGTGGCGGTGCTCAACGACGAAGCGCTGGCGGTGACCGAGCTCAAGATCGACAGCGGCTTCTACGATTACGAGCACAAATATACCGACGGGCGCACCGTTCACGAATGCCCGGCCGACGTCCCCAACGACATCGCCCAGGCGATGCTGGACATGGCGCTCAAGGCTCACCGGCTGCTTGGCTGCAAGGGCGCCTCGCGTTCCGACTTCCGTTGGGACGATGAGCAGGGCGAGGCCGGCCTATATCTGCTTGAGGTCAATACCCAGCCCGGCATGACTCCGCTCAGCCTCGTTCCCGAGCAGGCGAAGATGAAGGGCATCTCTTACGGCGAGCTGGTCGAGCGCCTGATCCTCGAGGCGCTGCAATGAGCGCCGCTCACGTCCGCCGCGGCGGCGCAACCCGCGCCAAGCCGCGCAAGGCGGCCAGGAAGAAGCGGACTGTCGATCACGGCCGCGCCGGCAAGCTCGCCGGCCTGGCGTTCGCTGCTTTCATGCTCGCCATCGCTATCGTGGTCGCGATCGCGCTCGACATTCCCGCCAAGGCCGAGCGCATGGCCGGGCAACGCGGTGGGCCAGGCCGGCTTTACCGTCAGCGGCTACCAGATCGTCGGCATCAACCGCATGGATCGCAAGCTGGTCGACGCCGTAGTCACCGATGAGCTCGACCGCGCCGCTCAGCAGGCGGGTGCCGCCAAGGCGCCGCAATCGATGGTCGACGTCGCCGCCATCCGCCGGCGCCTGCTCGGCTTCGGCTGGGTCAAGGATGCGCGCGTGTCGCGGCGTCTGCCCGATACGCTGGTGATCGACATCGTCGAACGCCGCCCCTCCGCGCTGTGGCAGAGCCAGGGCCAGCTGGCGCTGATCGACGACGGCGGCGTCGTGCTCGACCGGGTGCCGGTCGACAAGATGCCCGATCTCCCGCTGCTGATCGGTCCCGGCGCCAATGCCCAGGCGCGCCAATTGTCGGAGCTGATGACCGCGGTCCCGACCCTCAAGCCCCAGCTCGCCTCGGCAAGCTGGGTCGGCGGGCGCCGCTGGGACCTCAACTTCCAGTCCGGCGAGACCCTCGCGCTGCCGGAAGGCGACAAGGCCGCCCGCACCGCGCTTGCCAAGTTCGCCAGCCTCGACAAGTCTTCGGGCCTGCTCGGGCGCGGCATCATCCGCTTCGATTTGCGCGTGCCGGGCAAGATGATTGTCCGCCTGCCGCGCGCGCCGGGCGAACCGATCGCGCCCGCGGCACCAGCGCCGCAGCAGGGCTAGCCAAGCCCATGGCCGCGCCACCTGATGCGAAACTGATCGCTGCACTCGACATCGGCTCGTCCAAGGTCAGCGCGATGATTGCTAGCCAGGACGACGACGGCGCCTTGACCGTCCTCGGCACCGGCCAGCGCGAGAGCCGCGGCGTCAAGCGCGGCTACATCACCGACATGGCGGCCAGCGAATTTGCGGTGCGCGAAGCGGTCGAGCTGGCCGAGCGCATGTCGGGCCTGACCGTTGATTATGTCTGGGCCAGCTATGGCGCCGGCGGTCTCGTCAGCGACGTCGCCAATGTCGAGGTCGAGCTTGGCGGCCATGCCGTCGAGCAGTCCGACATCAACGAATTGCTGCGCGGCGGTAAGGAAGCGATCGACCGCAACGGTCAGGTCGTGCTTCACGCCCATCCCGCGCTTTACACCATCGACCGGGCACAGGGTGTCCAGCAGCCGATCGGGCTTCACGCCAACCGCCTCGGCGTCGACATTCACGTCATCGCCGCCGACCCGTCGCCACTGCGCAATATCGACACGGTGATCCGCTCCGCCCACCTCGGCGTGAAGGCGATCATCGCTTCGCCGGTGGCCGCGGCGCTGGCCTGCCTCAGCGAAGAAGAACGCGAGCTCGGCGTCGCGCTGGTCGAGCTTGGCGCCGACGTCACCAATGTCTCTGTCCACTATGGCGGGATGTTGGTCGGGCTGCGCTCGATCCCGCTCGGCGCCCGCGACATCACCAACGACATCGCCGCCGCCTTCGCCGTCCAGCGCCGCGACGCCGAGCGCCTGAAATGCTTCTACGGCTCGGCCATGACCAGCCCGCGCGACAATCACGAGATGATCGAGGCGGCGCAGATCGGCGCCGAGCCGGGCGCCGAGCCGCTCAAGCTCACCCGCGCCCAGCTGATGATGGTCATCCGCCAGCGCATCGAGGAGCTGACCAACGAGATCGACAGCGCGCTGAAGAGTCTCGGCTTCACCGGCCCCGTCGGGCGCCAGGTGGTTCTGACCGGCGGCGGCGCCGAATTGAAGAACATCGCCGATTACATGCAGGGCGTGCTCGGCCGCGCCGTCCGGGTCGGCCGGCCCAAGCAGATCGCCGGCCTGCCCGACGCGCATAGCGGTCCCGCCTTCGCGACCCTGGTAGGGCTGGCGCTGCTTGCCTCGTCGGGCCACGTCGACCTGCGCGACATCGGCATGACCGGCACACAGCGCCGCCAGGCTAAGGGCATGTTCGGCCGCTTCATCGAGGCGTTCAAAGGCCAGGGGTGACTCCTTTGAACGCCTGAGACATGTTGCGCCCAGGGGGACGGGGCATGGCTTCAACCGCGGAATCGCAGCCGGCGCGGCGCACGGCCAACATGCTCGTGCTGCTGCTCGGCGCGGCGCTGTTCCTGAACTACGTCGACCGCGGCGCAATTGCGGTCGCGGCACCGCTGATGAAGGGCGAATTCAAACTCAGCGCGACCGATTTCGGCCTCGCCGTTTCGGCCTTCTTCTGGGTTTATGCTCCGGTCCAGCTCATCGCCGGCTGGCTGTGCGACCGCTTCTCCGTCTATCGGCTCATGGCGGCTGGCATCCTGCTGTGGGCCGGAAGCACCTTCCTGACCGGATTTGCCGGCGGCTTTACCTCGCTGCTCATCCTGCGGATCATGCTCGGCCTGGGCGAAAGCATTGTCTTTCCCGGCTCCTCGAAGATCATCGCGCGGCATATCCCGCCCGAACGCCGCGGGCTCGCTAATGCAGCGGTCGCCACGGGGCTGGCGCTGGGCCCGGCGCTCGGCACCCTGGCGGGCGGATTGATTGTCGCTTCGCATGGCTGGCGCGCCATGTTCCTGGCCTTCGGCATCGCGACCTTGGTCTGGCTGATCCCGTGGCGCCAGACGGTGCGCGCCCTGGAAACCGATGGGCTCGGAGCTCGGGAGGATCGCGTCGCGCTGCGGTCCCTCGTCCGAAAATGGCCGCTGTGGTCGATGGCGATTGTCCACGCCCTCGGCAATTATTGCTTCTACTTCCTGCTCGCCTGGCTGCCGCTCTACCTCGTCCAGTCGCGCGGCTTCACCATCACGCAGATGACGCTGCTCACGTCGCTCGGCTTCGGAGTACAGGCGGCCTGCGCTTTGGCTTACGGCCACTTTTCGGATTGGTGGACCCGTTCGGGCAGATCGGAAGCGACCTGCCGCCGCGCCATGATGATTGCCAGCCAGTTTCTGGCCGCCGGCGCGATCCTGGCGCTGGGCTTCGCCACGACGGCGCCGATGATCGGCCTGCTTCTCTGTCTGGCCGGAGCCGCGTCGGCCTCTCTGTCTCTCAATCTTTATTCCGTCGCACAGATGTTCGCCGGGCCGCGGGCCTCCGGCACCTGGGTCGGCTTCCAGAACGCCCTCGGCAACATGTCGGGTATTTTCGGACCGATCGTCACCGGCATGATCATCGATCGCGCCGGCTATACGGCGGCCTTCTACGTTACTGCGGCAGTCGCGGCATTCGGTGCCTTATGGTGGGCATTCGCGGTTCCAGACATCCGCCAGGTCGATCTCGACTGACGGGCGGCCACGCGCCTATGTTCCGCTCATGCTGACCGAAGACCTGCTCCAGGACGCGCGCGGCATCGCCGACCGCATCACCGCGCTCCGCCGCGCCATCCATGCCGAACCCGAGCTTGGGCTCGAAACCCCCAAAACCCTGGCGAAAGTTCGCGACGAGCTCGCCGATCTGCCGCTGGAATGGGCGAGTCGGCTCAAGCTGCACCGGAGCGGTCGCAATCCTCAACGCCGGCAAGTCCGGCCGCTCGGTGCTGCTGCGAGGCGACATGGATGCGCTGCCGATGCCGGAGGAGACCGGCCTCGATTTCGCTTCGACCGTCCCCGGGCGCATGCACGCCTGCGGCCACGATACGCACACCGCGATGCTCGCCGGGGGCGCGCGCATCCTCGCGGCCCGCGCCGACAGTCTGCCGGGCGAAGTGCGTTTCATGTTCCAGCCGGGCGAGGAAGGCTTTCACGGCGCCCGCTTCATGCTCGATGACGGCCTGCTCGATCCGCTGCCGGATGCCGCTTTCGCGCTGCACATCATGCCCAATGCGCCGCACGGCCTGATCGGCAGCCGCGTGGGAACGCTGCTTGCCTCGGCCGACATGCTGGAAATCATCGTCGAGGGGCGCGGCGGCCATGCCTCGATGCCGCACGACACGCGTGATCCCGTCCCCGTAGCGTGCGAGATTGTGCTTGCGCTGCAAACCATGGTCACGCGCCGCTTCAATGCCCACGAAGCGATGGTCGTCACCATCACCCAGCTCGAAGCCGCGAACGCGCACAACATCATCCCGGAACGCGCCGTCCTGAAGGGCACAATCCGCACCCTCACGCCTGACCGCCGGAAGGAGTCCTGGGCCGCGATCCGCACGCTCGCGGAAAACATCGCCCAGGCCCACGAATGCGACGCCGACGTCACCGTCACCCAGGGCTTCCCGCCGACGGTCAACGATGCTCGCGCCATCGCCCTGGCCGAGAAGGTCGCGACCGCGCTTCCCCATGGCCAGTACATGGCTTTGCCCGCGCCGATCATGGGCGCAGAGGATTTCTCCTACGTCCTCGAAAAGGTGCCCGGGATGATGGCTTTCCTCGGCGTGGCCCAGTCGGGCGCCGACTGGCAGCAATGCTGCGGCATCCACTCCAGCCACATGATGGTCGACGAAAGCGTGCTGCCGCGCGGCACCGCCTTCCTCGCGGGCTGCGCCACGCAGTTCCTCGCCGACGGCTGGGATTGAGCGCGAAAGCGGGGAGCGATCATGCGCGCATTCGACTTCGTCATGACGCTCTATTCGTTCGTGTACGCGCTTGGCGTTGCGCAAATCCTGTCCACTGTCGGTGACATGATCCGTGCCGGGAAACGCGTGCGCTTTTCCTGGCTCAATGCGGGGTGGATGCTGAACGTCCTGCTGGCGATCGTCGCCTGGTGGCTGAGCTTGTGGGACCTCAGGACGGAGCCGCGCTGGCCAATGGTGATGGTCCTCGTGTTCTTCGTCGTCGCATGTTTGCTGTACGTGCTGGCGCGAATGGTGAGCGCGCCAATCCCGACGGAAGGCGCGGTCGATCTGCAGCGCTATCATCGTGAAGAGGGTCGCAAATATGCGGGGCTGTTTGCCGTCGAATGCGCATTCACCATCGGCACCGTGTTTCTCTACGGATCGGCAAACCAGAACTGGATCGCGACGAACTGGGCTACGGCGCCGACGTTGGTCGCCAGCGTCGCCGCTGCAATCACAAACAATCGCTGGGTTCAGTCCGCGGCAATGCTGATCATCATGGTGCTGTGGGTGTGGTATTTTGCGACGCTTCAGGGCGCTCTGAGCTGATTGTCAGCAACCCGACTCGCACTGGCCGGAGTTTTTCTGTAATGAGCCCTTCTGGGGGCGAAAATGGGCAAAATCACCTCTCACCAACGCAGGTATCTTATTGCGGCCGCCGCGTGTCTTGCGCTTGGCGGCGTCGGCTTTGGAGCGCTGCTGGTCTCACCGGCGCTCGGGCCGATCGCGGGGACCATGATCCCGCAGCTCTACGTGGACACGCTGCCGAACGCGCGGATCCCGGTGCAGGGCCGCTATGTGCTGGTCGATGCCGCGTCCGCGCGGCTGTACATGATCGAGGACGGCCGCGTGCGGGACTCGATGAAGGTCATCGTCGGCAAGCCCGACACGCCAACGCCTGAGCTCCATAGCGTCATTAATTACGAAACGCTCAATCCCTACTGGCACGTCTCGACCGATCTCGCGCAGAGCCTGATCGCTGCAAACGTTCTGAAGCAGGGCATTCCTTACCTCACCAGCCACGGCTACGAGATCCTGTCCGAATGGGGTCCGAACGCGCGCGTGATCCCACCGGAGAGCATAAACTGGCAGGCGGTCGCTGCGGGCGAGCAGAAAATCCTCGTTCGCCAGCGCCCTGGGCCGGCCAACTCCCTGGGCCAGTACAAGTTCGACCTTCCGAACGGCGATGGCATCTACCTTCACGATACGCCGAAGAAGGAATTGTTCGCACAGGATCAGCGCAACCTCAGCCACGGCTGCGTGCGCCTCGAGGACGCACAGAAACTGGCAACCTGGTTGCTTGGCAAGGACCCGCCCGCGGCCGCGGTTCCGGAGGAGCACGTGCTGCTGCCCAAGCCGGTCCCGATCACCATCAGCTACCTCGATGCCGGCAGCCAGATGAAGCTCGCCGCGCTGCGCTAGTTTTGCGCGGGTTCGGCGCCGTTTCGCGCCAGATCGGGAAGCCCAGCGGACAAGTCAGTCTTTAAAGCGACACTCATCCCCACATTTTTGTCCCGAATTAACTTTTTCGCTTGGCTTGCAACTCGGGATGATTCAAAGATTCATGCAGCAGGCTCAACGCTTTGCCTTGCTTGGGGAGGTTTGGGGACATGAGCATCGATTTCATGCGGCCTGAGGTCGACGAACTGCGCCCGCGCATCAGCGTCATCGGCGTCGGGGGAGCCGGCGGCAACGCCATCGCCAACATGATGCGCGCCGACGTGCAGGGGGTCGATTTCGTCGTCGCCAACACCGACGCGCAGGCGCTCAACGCATCGAGCGCCGACCGCCGCATCCAGCTCGGCCTCAAGATTACGCAGGGCCTCGGCGCCGGCTCCCGGCCCGAGATCGGCCGCGCCGCCGCGGAAGAGACGCTCGACGAGATTTTCCAGGCGCTGGAAGGCGCGCACATGTGCTTCATCGCCGCCGGCATGGGCGGCGGCACCGGCACCGGCGCGGCCCCCGTCATCGCCAAGGCCGCCCGCGACAAGGGCATTCTCACTGTCGGCGTCGTCACCAAGCCGTTCGCATTCGAAGGCTCGCGCCGCTCGCGCTCGGCGGACTCGGGCATTTCCGAGCTTCAGCAGCACGTCGACACTTTGATCGTCATTCCCAACCAGAACCTGTTCCGCCTCGCCAATTCGGAAACGACCTTCAAGGAAGCGTTCCAAATGGCCGACGAGGTGCTTCAGCAGGGGGTTCGCGAAATCACCGACCTGATGGTCATGCCCGGCCTGATCAACCTCGATTTCGCCGATGTCCGCTCGGTGATGGGCGAGATGGGCAAGGCGATGATGGGCACCGGCGAGGCCGAAGGCGACAATCGCGCCATCGAGGCCGCCGAAAAGGCGATCTCGAACCCGCTGCTCGACGGCGTCAGCATGAAGGGCGCCAAGGGCGTCATCATCTCGATCACCGGCGGCGAGGACATGCGCCTGATGGAGGTCGACGAAGCCGCCAGCCACATCAAGGAACTGGTCGACCCCGATGCCAACATCATCTGGGGCTCGGCCTTCAACAACGACCTCGGCGGCAAGATCCGCGTGTCGGTCGTCGCCACCGGGATCGAGGCGGAAGCCGGCGCCCAACCTGCGCCAGCCAAGGTCTTCACCTTCCCGCCGCCACGGACCACGCCGCTGCCGGCGTCGGCTGCCGTGGCCGAGGAAACCGACGCTCCGTCCGACGAAATCACTGATGAGGATGAGGGCGACGAGCTGCTGCTCGGCAGCGACGACATCCTGACCAGCCCGGTCGGCGCTCCGCCGATTGATCCGCCGGAAGACGAGGACGATACGGAGCAGCCGCGCGCTGCCGCCGGCGGCACCTTGTTCGAGCGCATGTCGAATATCGCTCGCGGCGCGCCCAAGGCGCAGATCGACGAGGATGAATTCGTCCTATCCGAATGAGCCGATCGACATTCCGCGTTTCCTGAACCGGCAAAATAACCAGTAACGGACCGCATCCGGATTGAATAAGGGCAGTCCTCGCGGGGGCTGCCCTTTCGTTTACTTCGCGTTGGCAAGGTCTCGTTCCAAAGCGTCTCGTCGGCTAGCGCGCACGGCTCACCGTAAAGCCTCTAGGCAGAAAGCTTCAGGTAAGATTCTCTCCCGCATCGGGAGGGTCAATGCGGGAATTCTTACAGCTCCGGCTTGCGTGCGCGCTATGCGCCGGCGTTGCGGCGGCCGTTTCGGCCGTCCCAGCCGTCGCGGCCGGCAGCTATTCCCCTACGACGAGACCGCCTCGGCGGCGCTGGCCCGCTATGTTCGCACGCTGGCTAGCGATCCCAAGGATTTCGATGCGCTGATCGGTGCGGGCCGCGCCGTCCTGGAGCTCGGGGATGCG
>CAWHYD010000003.1:0-549284 GCA_963833685.1 uncultured Alphaproteobacteria bacterium
TCGAGGTTGACCGGGCGATGAGCGAGAAATCGGCGCGGGGATCGGGCGTGGTCCACGACGCGATAAAGGCCATGACCGGCGGGGTCACCGAGGAGGAGGTTCGGGCGCACCGCCTCAAGCTCGGCGTGCGGCCGGTGTTCAAGCGCATCGACAGTTGCGCGGCCGAGTTCGATGCGGCGACGCCCTATCTTTATTCGACCTATGAGGGACCGTTGTTCGGCGAGCCCGAGGACGAGGCCGAGGTCTCCGACCGCAAGAAGGTGATGATCCTCGGCGGCGGGCCCAATCGGATCGGGCAGGGGATCGAGTTCGATTATTGCTGCTGCCACGCGGCGTTCGCGCTCGGGCGCGACCGCAATGGGCAAGCGGGGCCGGGCTCGAAGTCATCATGGTCAATTGCAACCCGGAGACGGTGTCGACCGACCCGGATACGTCAGACCGGCTCTATTTCGAGCCGCTGACGGCCGAGGACGTGCTGGAGATCGTCCGGCGCGAGCAGGACAAGGGCGAGCTGATCGGCGTGATCGTCCAGCTCGGTGGGCAGACGCCGCTGAAGCTGGCGGCGGAGCTGCAGGCGGCGGGCGTGCCGATCCTGGGGACGTCGCCGGACAGCATCGACCTCGCCGAGGACCGCGAGCGCTTCGCCAAGCTGGTGGCGAGGCTGGGGCTGAAGCAGCCAGCCAACGGCATCGCGCGAAGCCGTGACGAAGCGCTGCGGGTGGCGGAGCGGATCGGCTATCCGGTGCTGCTGCGGCCGAGCTACGTGCTCGGCGGGCGCGGGATGGAGGTGGTCGACGGGCCGCAGCAGCTCGACCATTATATCGCAACCGCGGTGCAGGTGTCGGGCAAGAGCCCGGTGCTGATCGACCGTTATTTGCGCGACGCGATCGAGGTCGACGTCGACGCCATCGCCGACGGTACCGACGTCGCGGTGACCGGCGTCCTCCAGCATATCGAGGAAGCGGGCGTGCACTCGGGCGACAGCGCCTGCGCCATTCCGCCGCACAGCCTGGAGCCGCGGATCGTCGAGGAGATCGAACGGCAGACCCGCGAGCTGGCGCTGGCGCTGAAGGTCAAGGGGCTGATGAACGTCCAGTTCGCGGTCAAGGAAGACGAGGTCTATCTGATCGAGGTCAACCCGCGCGCCAGCCGGACGGTGCCGTTCGTGGCCAAGGCGACGGGGCGGCCGATCGCCAAGATCGCGGCGCGGGTCATGGCGGGCGAGGCGCTGAGCGGGTTCATGCCGCTGACCCACGACCTCAACTATATCGCGGTCAAGGAGCCGGTGTTCCCGTTCGCGCGCTTCCCGGGGACCGACCCGGTGTTGGGACCGGAAATGAAGAGCACCGGCGAAGTGATGGGAATCGACCGCGATTTCGACATCGCGTTCGCCAAAGCCCTGCTCGGCGCGGGAATGAACCTGCCGCAGGCGGGAACGGTGTTCATCTCGGTCAAGGACGCCGACAAGGACAATATCCTGCCCGCCGCGCGCAAGATGGTCGAACTTGGCTTCAAGCTGATCGCGACGGGCGGCACCGCGGCGCACCTCGAGGCGAAAGGGCTGCCGGTCGAAGTGGTCAACAAGGTGGCGCAGGGGCGGCCGCACATCGTCGACCGGCTGCTCGATGGCGATGTCGCGATGGTCTTCAATACGACCGAGGGCTGGCAGTCGCTGAAGGACAGCCATTCCATCCGGACCACGGCGCTGGGCAAGAAGGTGCCATATTTCACCACGTCCGCCGCGAGCCTGGCGGCGGCGCGCTCGATTGAGGCGGTGCGCGGACACGCGCTTGAAGTCGCGTCGCTCCAATCCTATTATTCCGCCTCCGACGGCTGAGGCTCCAACCCCATTCCATCCGCTCGACGTGCGCCTTTCCGACGCGCCGGGGCGAAGTTTTCAAAAAGGTTTCAATGACATGGCGAGTGCCGAAAAGGTACCGATGCTCGAAACGGGCCACCGCATGCTCAGCGACGAGCTGAAGCGGCTGAAGAACGAGCGCCCCGAGATCGTGGAAGCGATCGAAACCGCCCGCGCCCACGGCGACCTTAGCGAAAACGCCGAATATCACGCCGCCAAGGAGCGCCAGGGGCAGATCGAGGCGAGCATCGCCGATCTCGAGGACAAATTGAGCCGGGCGATGGTCATCGACCCGACCACATTGTCGGGCGACAAGGTCGTGTTCGGCGCGACCGTGACGCTCAAGGACGAGGACGGGAAGACGGTGAAGTACCAGCTCGTCGGCCAGACGGAGGCGGACGCCAACGCCGGGCGCATCAGCTATAACAGTCCACTTGGTCGGGCGCTGATCGGCCGCCAGAAGGGCGAGGAAGTCGAAGTCTCGGCCCCGTCGGGCGACCGTTATTACGAAATCAAGAAGATCGAATTCATCTGATCGTGGGCCCGAACCCGCGCACCGCGACCTTCGCCATCACGGTCCTGACCGCGCTTGCGTGGGTCGTCGCCGCGGCGCTCGGCAAATCCTATGAAGCGGCACTGGCACTCGGCTTCGTTCCGGCGCGCCTCAGCGGCGTGTTCCTGCCCGGGGAGGCGCTGCCGGTATGGCTGACGCCGCTCAGCGCCACCTTCGTTCACTCGGGCCTGATCCACCTCGGTTTCAATCTGCTGATTTTCGTCTGGTGCGGGACGCTGGTCGAGCGAATCCTCGGCAAGGCCGGCCTCGTCATCCTCTATGTCATTGGCGCCTATGCCGCGGCGCTCGCGCAATGGGCGGTGGAGCCGCACGCCGGCATTCCGATGGTCGGGGCGTCAGGTGCAATCAGTGCCGTGATGGGTGCTTATGCGCTGAGCTACGGCCGGGCGCGGATGTTTACCCGTTCGCCCGCGGCCAACCGGTGGATCAACGCCGTGTGGTTGCTGGTCGCATGGACCTTGCTTCAGGCTATGATGGGCTATCTCGCCGGGGGCCAGGGCTATTTGCTGGCGACGCCCGCGCACATCGGCGGTTTTGCGGCGGGACTGGCGCTGCAGCGCCCGCTGCTGCTGTGGAAATACCGGAAGGCCTGAAGGCTAGCCGGTGGGTGCTCGCGGCCGCTCGATCCCCGAAATCGATCCCTCCAGATCCGGCTCGAGGAGCCGGTGGAGGTGGACGATGACATATTTCATCTCGGCATCGTCGACGGTGCGCTGGGCGGCGCCGCGCCAGGCTTCCTCGGCGGCCGCGTAATTGTCGTAGATGCCGACGAGGTCGATCGAATTGAGATCGGCGAATTCCAGCGTGCGCGGATCCTTGACCCGCCCGCCGAAGACGAGGTGAAGCTTGCTCATGCGCGCTCCGCTAGCAGCATCGTGGAGGCCTGGTTAGTCCTTGTTGCGGACGGCTGACATCGCGGCGTCCGCCGAGGCGCGCGCGGCGTCGCCAACCCCCTGGAGCAGGCTGCGGATCGTTTCCTCGCCTTTCTCGCGGTTGATGCCGAGCGCATCGAGGCGCTCGCCACCGGTATCCTTGGCGGCCTTGTAGGCGGCGCTGGCGCTGTCTTTGGCGCGGCGCGCAAAGGGGCGGACCGCGCGCGTTTCACTACGCGTGCCGGGAAGCAGCGAAGCCAGCACCGCGCCTGCGGCGATCCCGCCGGCAAGCATCAGCAAGGGCGCCTCGCTTAGCGCTCCGCCGACCTTGTCGCGGCCGCCTTCGAAGGTTTCGATGGCGCGCCGGCGGGCGCTTCGGCTGGTGTTGATCTCGCCGCCGCCGTGAGCGGTGGTGTCGTCGTCGGTATTGGTCATTGGGCTGACTCCATGTCCCTGGTCCTGGCTTTGGCTTTGGCTTTGGCTTTGGTTTTCTTTCGGCCCTTGCGTTTGCCGCCGACGGCCCCGGCGAGCTGGCCGGCAAGGTCCATCAACGGTTCGCGGGCGAGAAATGTCACGATCGCGGCGACGACGCCGGTAGCAGCGAGCGGCCGCGAGCGAACCGCGTCGACCGCGTCCTCGGCAAGCTCGGCGCCTTTTTCCTTGGCGCCGCCCCAGGCGTCGCGAGCGAGGGTCTTGGGGCTGAGCCGGTCCTGCAGCGCGTGCGCGCTCTGCATCAGCCGGGCGCGGCTGCGCTCGACCTCCTGCCGGGCTTCGGCGATGGCGGGATCGGGCTTCACAGGTCGCGCCTCAGCCGCTCGATGCCATACCAGCCGAGGCAGCCGGCAATGCCGGCAAACAGCAGCATGCCGATGAAGCCGGCGGCAAGCGGTCCGATCAGCGTGGCCAGCGCGATGACTACGCCCGCGGCGAGTGCCGATACCGCCGCGAGAGCGACGATGATGGCCACTCCGATCAGGGCGGCGGGCAAAGCGACCGCGCGCGCCTTGGCGGAGGCGATGGCCTTGGCCAGGCCGACTTCGGCCTTCGCATAGGCCTTGCCCTCCTCGATCAGCTCGTGAACGAGCTCACCGACGGGGCGTTCGGGCGGCGGCGGGCCAGGATCGACGGGCTTCAGCATCGCTCCCCCTCAGCCTTCCTCAATCCTCGTCTTCGTCATCATTGTTGGCGAGCCCGCTCTTGACGAGGCGGGCGACGACGAAGCCGACGACGGCGGCGCCAGCAAGGGCGATCCCGGGGGAATTGCGGACGAAGCTGCGGGTGTCCTCGATCAATTCGTCGGGGTTCTTTTCCGCAATCGTGTTGGCGACATTCTCGATCGCCCCGGCGGCGCGGCGCGCGTAATCGGCATATTCCGGGCCCAGCCGCTCCTCGATTCCGCCCGCGGTGTCGCCGACCATCTTGGAAACGTTGGCGAGGGCTTCGGCGGTGCGCTCCAGCCCCTGGGTGACGAGGCCGCGTGCGCGTTCGCCGGCCTGGCCGGAGATTTTCTCGCGGCCGCTGCGCAGACGCTCGGCAATGCCCTGGGACCCGCCGATGGAAAGTGTGTCGGAATCGTCGTCGTCCGCGGTCACGCGGTCAGTCGTCAGGGCGCCGATATTGTCGGGTTCAAGCACCACGTCGGTGCCTTCGGGAAGTTCATTGTCGCGTTGTTCAGCCATCGCCAGCTCCTCTTTACCTTTGCCGACTCAACCCGGAGCGCGGCGGCTTCGTTCCGGTCTGCCGAAGCGAAAGTTGCACGCCCCGGCGCGCCCTCTATTTAGGGCGACCCATCCGCAATTTCATTACGTCAGCGCAAGAAAGAACGCCATGACCGCGATCATCGACGTCTACGCCCGCCAGATCCTCGACAGCCGCGGCAATCCGACCGTGGAGGTCGACGTGACGCTGGAAGACGGGAGCATGGGCCGGGCGGCCGTGCCGTCGGGCGCATCGACCGGCGCGCACGAGGCGGTCGAGCTGCGCGACGGCGACAAGAGCCGCTGGGGCGGCAAGGGCGTCAGCAAGGCGGTAGCGGCGGTCAACGGCGAACTGGCCGGCGCCGTAGTCGGGCGCGAGGCCGAGGACCAGGCCGAGATCGACGCGGCGATGGTCCTGCTCGACGGCACCGAGAACAAGGGCCGGCTCGGCGCCAATGCGATTCTCGGCGTCAGCCTGGCGACGGCCAAGGCGGCGGCGGAAGCGCGCGGGCTGCCGCTGTACCGCTATGTCGGCGGGGTCGACACGACCTTGCTGCCGGTGCCGATGATGAACATTCTCAACGGCGGCGCCCATGCCGACAACGCCATCGATTTCCAGGAATTCATGGTCATGCCGGTCGGCGCGGACAGTTTTGCCGAGGCGCTGCGCTGCGGGGCGGAGATTTTCCACGCGTTGAAGAGCGCGCTGCATGCAGCGGGGCTGTCGACCGCAGTGGGCGACGAAGGCGGGTTTGCGCCGGCGCTCAACTCGTCGCGCGAGGCGCTGGATTTCATTGAGAAAGCCGTCAGCGCGGCGGGTTATTCGCTGGGCGAGGACGTGCTCCTGGCGCTCGATCCGGCGGCGAGCGAATTCTTCAAGGATGGCCGTTATGTGCTTGAAGGGGAAGGCAAGAGTCTGTCCCCAATGGAGATGGCGGATTATTATGTCGGGCTTGCCGACAGCTATCCGATCGCCTCGATCGAAGACGGAATGGCCGAGGACGATAGCGAAGGCTGGAAAGCGATCACCGACAAGCTCGGATCGCGCGTCCAGCTGGTCGGTGACGACGCCTTCGTAACCAACGTCAAGCGTCTGCAATGGGGCATCGACCACGGCATCGCCAATTCGATCCTGATCAAGGTCAACCAGATCGGCACCCTGAGCGAGACCATCGACGCGGTACGGCTGGCGCAGAGCAGCGGCTATAGCGCCGTGATGTCGCACCGCTCGGGCGAAACCGAGGATTTCGACCATCGCCGACCTCGCGGTCGCCCTGAGCTGCGGGCAGATCAAGACCGGCAGCCTGGCGCGGTCGGACCGCACGGCCAAGTACAACCAGCTGCTGCGGATCGAGGAGGAGCTGGCCGAAAGCGCGCGTTACGCCGGGCGGGCGGCGCTGAAGGCGTATCGGCCGCGCTGATCCACAAGTTTATCCCCGGATTGCCCACCAAAGCATTCTTTTCACTTGCCTTCGTTGGGGGTTCGTGATTCCTTTCCAACCGTGATGCGGGGTGGGAAGCCGATCTTTGAGATGATCCGTCGCGCGGCGCTGCCGGCGCTGGCGCTGATCGTCGTCGGGACCTTCGCCGGCCATGCCATCGCGGGCCCCAACGGAATCCTCGCCTGGGGCGGCTATCATCGGGCGCTCAAGGAACGCCAGGCCGAGCTTGCCGGGCTTGAGCAGGAGCGGGCCCAGCTCAAGCATCGTTCCGCGCTGCTCGACCCGCGCAAGGCCGATCCCGACATGGCCGACGAACTCGTGCGCAAGGACCTCGGCCTGGTTCGCCCCGACGAAGTGATCGTTCCACTCAACTAGGGCTCGCGCCCGGCTGTTGCCCGGTGGGGCACCGCCTCCTATAGACCCGGCCCGACCCGAGGGAGAGAGAGTGCCGTGGCGCGTTCCGCGAAGAAGTCCGCCGTTGCCCCTGAAGCCAAGGCGCCCGACGTGCCGCGTCCGCCCGAGCCCCAGAGCTATAAAGCGTCGAAGGACGAGCTGCTCCAATTCTATCGCGAAATGCTGCTCATCCGCCGCTTCGAGGAGCGGGCGGGGCAGCTCTACGGCCTCGGCCTGATCGGCGGCTTCTGCCACCTCTACATCGGCCAGGAAGCGGTCGCGGTCGGGCTGCAGTCGGCGATGACGGTCGGCAAGGACAGCGTCATCACCGGCTATCGCGACCACGGCCACATGCTCGCCTATGGCATCGACCCCAAGGTCATCATGGCCGAGCTGACCGGGCGCGAAGCCGGCATTTCCAAGGGCAAGGGCGGATCGATGCACATGTTCAGCGTCGACCATGGTTTTTACGGCGGTCACGGTATCGTCGGCGCCCAGGTCGCGCTCGGCACCGGCCTCGCCTTCAAGCACAAATATGCCGAGGACGGCGGGGTGTGCCTGACCTATCTCGGTGACGGCGCGGTCAACCAGGGCCAGGTCTATGAGAGCTTCAACATGGCGAAGCTGTGGGACCTGCCGGTCATCTACGCGATCGAGAACAACAAATATGCGATGGGCACGGAGATCAGCCGCTCGTCGGCCGAGCCGTTGCTTTACCGCCGCGGGGAGAGCTTCCGCATTCCCGGCATCCAGGTCGACGGCATGGACGTGCTGGCGGTGCGCGGCGCCGCCCAGGTCGCGCTCGACTGGACGCGGAGCGGCAAGGGCCCGATCATCATCGAGTTCATGACCTACCGCTATCGCGGCCATTCGATGTCGGACCCCGCCAAGTATCGGACGCGCGAGGAAGTGCAGGACGTGCGCGAGCATCGCGATCCCATCCTGCACGCCGAACGCGACCTCGCGGCGCTCGGAGTCAAGGAAGACGAGCTCAAGGCAATCGACAAGGAAATCAAGGATATCGTGGTGGGAGCTGCGAAGTTCGCTGAAGATACGCCCGAGCCCGAGCCGGCCGAGCTCTACACCGACGTGCTGGTCGGGAGCTACTGATGGGAATCGAGCTCAAGATGCCCGCGCTGTCCCCGACCATGGAGGAAGGGACGCTGGCCAAATGGCTGGTCAAGGAAGGCGACGAGGTGAAGTCAGGCGACATCCTGGCCGAAATCGAAACCGACAAGGCGACCATGGAATTCGAGGCCGTCGACGAGGGCAAGATCGCCAAGATCCTGGTTCCGGAAGGCAGCGAAAACGTGAAGGTCGGCCAGCCGATCGCGCTGATGGCGGGGGAGGGTGAGGACGCCAGCGAGACTTCAGATCGTCATCCCCGCGAAAGCGGGGGCCCAGCCGAACAAGAAAAACTGGGTTCCCTCGTGCGCGGGAATGACGAAAATGAGGTTCCCGAGCCGGCCTCGCAGCAGGCCGAAGGCACGCCGACCCCGCATGTGTTCGAGACCGCGGCTCGCGACCTCGTCGCCGACGTTGCCAAGACCCATGATGCGCCCGAGGTGCCCGAAGGCACGCCGCTGGTCAGCATGACCGTGCGCGAGGCGCTGCGCGACGCGATGGCCGAGGAGATGCGCAAGGATGAGCGGGTCTTCGTCCTGGGCGAGGAGGTCGCCGAATATCAGGGCGCCTACAAGGTCACGCAGGGGCTGCTCGACGAGTTCGGGGCCAAGCGCGTCGTCGATACGCCGATCACCGAATATGGCTTCGCCGGCCTGGGGTCGGGCGCGGCGATGGGCGGGCTCCGCCCGATCGTCGAGTTCATGACCTTCAACTTCGCGATGCAGGCGATCGACCACATCATCAATTCGGCCGCCAAGACCAATTATATGTCGGGCGGGCAGATGCGCTGCCCGATCGTGTTCCGCGGTCCCAATGGCGCCGCCGCCAGGGTCGCCGCCCAACACAGCCAGAATTACGGGCCGTGGTACGCCAGCGTGCCTGGGCTGATCGTCATCGCACCCTATAGCGCGGCGGACTGCAAGGGCCTGCTCAAGGCCGCGATCCGGACCGACGACCCGGTCGTGTTCCTCGAGAACGAGCTGCTTTACGGCCAGCATTTCGATGTGCCCCAGCTCGACGATTACGTGCTGCCGATCGGCAAGGCGCGGATCGTACGGCCCGGCAAGGACGTGACCATCGTCAGCTACTCGATCGGCGTCGGCGTTTCGCTCGAAGCCGCGCAGGAGCTGGCCGAGCAGGGCATCGACGCAGAGGTCATCGACCTTCGCACGCTGCGCCCGCTCGACAAGGCGACGGTGCTGGAGAGCCTTAAGCGGACCAACCGCATGGTGGTGGTGGAAGAAGGCTGGCCGACTTGCTCGATCAGCGCGGAAATCATCGCGATTGCCATGACCGAAGGGTTCGACGACCTCGACGCGCCGGTGCTGCGGGTCAACGACGTCGACGTGCCGCTGCCTTATGCCGCGAACCTCGAGAAGCTGGCGCTGATCAAGGCCAGCCAGGTGGTCGAGGCGGTGAAGGCGGTCACCTATCGTTGAGCCCGGATCGGGTCCTGGGCTTCGCGACCGCGACCTGGTCCGCAGCCACTGGCCCGCCGAGCTGAGGCCAGCATTCGACGCCCTGTTCGATATCGATGATGCGATGGCGGATGTCGTGATGCGCGCAACGCAGCCGGCTTTGGCGGCGATCAAGCTCGCCTGGTGGCGGGAGCGGCTCGAGGAACTGGACCAGGGCAAGGTGCCGGCTGAACCGCGATTACAGGCAGCGACAGCTGAACTGCTGCCCCGCGGGATCACCGGCGCTGAGCTCGCCGGACTTGAGGAGGGCTGGGCGGCGCTTCTCGCCGAGCGACCGGATTCCGACCAGGCGCTGGAACGCGGGGCAAGGCTATTCGCCCTGGCCGGGCGGCTGCTTGGAGGCGAGGGGGTCGAGCTGGCGGTTGCCGGGCGATTGTTCGCCGGCGCCGATCTGAAGCGCCGTTCATTTCATCAAGGGGCCGTCATCGTGCCTTCGCTACCGCCTTTTCCACGGCGATTGCGCCCGCTGACGGCACTGGCCGCTCTCGCTCGGCGCGACATTCGGCGGGGCGGGCCGCCCTTGGAGCCGGAGGCGACGCCGGGCCGGGCGTGGACTCTGCTTAGGCACCGGCTGACCGGCCGCCTGTAGGTTGACAGCGGCCGATCCATTTCGGACCAAGGCTGCGCCGAATCTTCCCTTGACGGGAGACTGTGACAATGACGCGTTTTCTGGCCGGCGCCGCCGCCTGCTTTCTCCTTCTCACCGGCGCTTTCCTCATCTGGCAGAGCCATGCCGAAAAAGGCCCTTCACTGCCTGCCGCCCCGGCGCCGCACGCCGCGGCGTCGTTGTTCGGGGCGGGAACGCCGCTGCAGGCGCCCGAAGCCAGTCCCAAGAACCGCGAGGAGAAACGCTTCTCCCGCTATGACAAGGACAAGGACGGCAAGGTCGAAGCCGCGGAATATCTCGGCGCGCGGCAGCGGAATTTCGCCAAGCTCGACCTCGACCACAATGGCGCGCTGTCGTTTCAGGAATATGCGGTGAAGGGGATCGAGAAGTTCAACGGCGCCGGCGGGCGCAAAGGCTGGCTGTCGCCGGCCGAATTCGTCGCCACCGCCCCGCCGCCGCCCAAGCACAAGGCGTGCAGTTGCGCCTCCACGGCGTCGAACGACGATTAGGCGCGGGATTCCTCCCCATCGCCAGATGGGGAGGGGAACCATGCGCAGCATGGTGGAGGGGTAAATGCCGCTACGTCGGGAAAAGAATGAGGCAGTGCTCCGCACACGCGCCCTCAGGCGCGACATGACGCTGCCCGAAGGCATGTTGTGTGGCAGGTCCTGCGGGAGCGGCCCGCCGGGCTCAAATTTCGTCGTCAGCATCCGATCGGCCGGTGCGTGGTCGATTTCTATTGTGCGGCTTCGAAGGTCGTCATTGAGGTCGATGGGGAAAGCCATTCGATGGGCGATCGTCCAGAACGCGACATCCTCCGGGACCAATGGCTTCGGGACCAGGGCCTGCGGGTCGTTCGATTTTCGGCGACGAACGTCATGCGTGACCTGGAATCGGTGCTCACCGCGATCCTTCGCGAATGTCGGGCCTAGTTACCCCTCCACCATGCTGCGCTCCGCTTGCATGGTTCCCCTCCCCGCCGCTTCGCGGTGGGGAGGAATGGCTCCTAGCCACTCCGCAAGCGCGGTGCGGGCGCGGTCGGTGTAGGCTTTCTTGCGGTCGGCTTTGCGGGCGCGGCCTGGCGGCGGCGGCATCAGGCCGAAATTGACGTTCATCGGCTGGAAGGTGTCGGCGTCGGCGCCGCCGGTGATGTGGCCGAGCAGGGCGCCAAGCGCGGTTTCCACGGGCGGAGGAGGCATTTGCTCGCCGCGTAACTCCGCGGCGGCGAAGCGGGCGGCGAGGATGCCGACGGCGGCGCTTTCGACATAGCCTTCGCAGCCGGTGATCTGGCCGGCGAAGCGGATGTTGGGCTTCGATTTCAAGCGAAGTTCGCCGTCCAACAGCCTGGGCGAATTGATGAAGCTGTTGCGGTGGATGCCGCCAAGCCGCGCGAACTCGGCCTTTTCGAGGCCGGGGATAGTGCGGAAGATGCGGACCTGCTCGCCATGCTTCAGCTTGGTCTGGAAGCCGACCATGTTCCAGAGAGTCCCCAGTTTGTTGTCCTGCCGAAGTTGGACAACTGCATAGGGCCAGCGCCCGGTCCGGGGATTGTCGAGGCCGACGGGCTTCATCGGGCCGAAGCGCAAGGTCTCGGGCCCGCGTTCGGCCATCACCTCGATCGGCATGCAGCCCTCGAAATAGGGCGTGTCCTTCTCCCACTCCTTGAACTCGGTTTTTTCACCCGCATTCAGGGCGGCAATGAAATCCTCGTACCGGGGCTTGTCGAGCGGGCAGTTGATATAGTCCTTGCCGCCCTTGTCCCAGCGGGCCGCCATCCAGGCGACGTCCATGTCGATGCTGTCGCGGTGGACGATGGGGGCAATGGCGTCGAAGAAGGCGAGGGCGCCTTCGCTGGTCTCGCCGGCGATCGCTTCGGCGAGTGCTGAGCCGGTCAGCGGGCCGGTGGCGATGATCGTCGGATGGCCGGGCAGGGCGTCGACCCGTTCGCGGGCAACGTGGATGTTGGGGTGGCTCTCGACCGCGTTCGTGACCTCGGCGGCGAACGCTTCGCGGTCGACGGCCAGCGCCGAGCCGGCGGGGACGCGGTGCTGGTCGGCGCAGCGCATGACCAATGAACCGAGCGCGCGCATTTCCTGGTGGAGCAGGCCAACGGCATTGTGCTCGGCATCGTCGCTGCGGAAGCTGTTCGAGCAGACCATCTCGGCGAGGCGGTCGCTGTCGTGGGCGGGCGTAGTGTCGCCGCCGCCGCGCATTTCGCTCAAGCGGACGCGCAGGCCGGCTTCGGCGAGCTGCCATGCGGCTTCGCTTCCGGCCAAACCGCCGCCGATGATGTGGATGTCGAAAGACATTCGCCGTCATTGCGAGGAGCGACGCGACGAAGCAATCCATTTGCGAGACTGGATTGCTTCGCTTTGCTCGCAATGACAGGGGAAAGCCGATGCGGATTTTCACCATCGGCTACGAGGGCGCGACCGTGGACGAGTTCCTGGGCGCGCTGCAGGCGGCGGGGGTTGAGCGGGTGATCGACGTGCGGGCGCTGCCGCTGTCGCGCCGCCCCGGATTCTCCAAGTCGCCGTTGCGGGCCGCGCTCAGATGAAGCCGGGATCGAATATGTGCACCTGAAGGCGCTCGGGACTCCCGCAGAAGGTCGCTCGGCGGCGCGGGCCGGGCGGCACGAGGACTTGGCACGGGTTTATGCCGGCCAGCTCGAGCTGCCCGAAGCGATCGCGCAGGGAGCGGAGATGCTGGAGCTGCGCGAGAAGCCAAGTTTGCTCGAGCGCGACCTGCCACCGGACCCTCTTGCTGGAAGCAATTGCGGCGGGAGCCGAGGTGGTCGACCTCTACGCCTGAAACCGCGACGGCTCGGCCGCCGCTAATCGGTCCCCACAGTCGAAGCGGGATAGACGAGATGCCCGTCCCGCTTTCTTGCCGCAGCGGTCGGGCGCGCCGGCTCGGCTCGTCCGTGGCCCATGAGATGCAGGACTTCGCGACCTCCGACCAGAAGATAATCCGCAATGATTCGGCGATGGCAGCGCCACCACACCGCCTCGGCGCACATGATCGCGGTCGGCCTGTCCGCGGCTAACGCCTCCAGCTCCTCGAGGCCGCGCTCGAAATCCGCCGACAGCGCGTAATCGGCGTAGTTGTGGAAGCTCTGGTTCTGCCAGAAGCCATTCACCTGCGGCGGGACGGTCTTCGACTTGCCGCGAAGGCCGCCGAGGGCGGCGATCCGCTCATAGCCGATCTGCCAAGGCAGCAACTCATCGCCGATCAACTCTTCATTGAATTGAGGATTGGTGCGCGACCTGGGTACCGTGCGGACATCGACGACGAGCCGCACGCCAGCAGCCTGAAGCATGCCGGCGAACTCCGGGATGGTTCGAGTCGAATGCCCGACGGTGAAGATCGGAGGGAACTCAGGCGTTGGGCAGCTCCGCCCGGGTCTCATCCTGGAGCAGTGCTTCGATATCCGGGGTTGGACGGCCGCTCATTTCCTTGTTGACGGTGCAGACGATGCGTTTCTCGACCTCCTTGTGGAGGCTTTTCTTGAGGACTCCGAGCGCCTTGGGGGGAGCGATGATGGCGAGCGCGTCATAGTCGTTGCGGAGAGCCCGGGCCTTCAGCTCGTCGGCGGCCTCGCCGATCCAGCGGTCCTCCTCCTGCTGGTGGAAGTCGGGCTCCTCATACGTCGAGCGGCCGTAGCCGCCACTCTGCTTGGTTGTGCCGGGCGCGTCGCTTTTGATGTCGCTGTCCTTACGATCTTCCCGCTCGTCGTGCGCCTCCGTCCTGAGGTCGATCTGATTTTCGTCGCCATGATTGCGGAAGAACAGCATCTTGCGGCCATCGGCGACGAGAACGAGGGCGTTGTGGGGAAGGGGCATGGACGGTTCCTCCTGATAATGGCTGTGCCTTAGGAGAACGCGGACAGGACGAGCAGGGTTGCGGCGGCTCGTCGCAGCGACGGGCCGCCTCGGACCTTACGCCTCGGGCTCGGGATCGGCGGGCTTGTCGAGCTCGCTTTCCTCAACGACCGCATCGTCGGCCGGCGCGGTCTCCCCGTCGGTCTCCAGCTCGATCTCTTCCTCGTCGCTCTCATCGATCTTGGCGACGCTGACGACATGCTCGTTGTCGGCGACCCGGAAGATGGTGACGCCCTGGGTGTTGCGGCCCATCACGCGGATATCGAAGACGGTCGTGCGGATCATCTTGCCCTGGTCGGTGACCAGCATCAGCGCCTCGCCCTGATGGGCCGGGAAGGAGGCCACGACGCAGCCATTGCGCTCCGACGTATCGATATTGGTGATGCCCTGGCCGCCGCGGTTGGTGCGGCGATATTCGTAGGCCGACGAACGCTTCCCGTAACCGTTCTCGGTCAGGGTCAGGATGAACTGCTCATGCTCCGCCAGCTCGGCGATGCGCTCCGCCGGGAGCGCGCATTCGCCTTCCTTGTCGCCCTTCCACGGAGCGAAGCGGAGATAGGCCTCGCGCTCCTCCTGGGTCGTGCCGACGCGGTGGAGGATCGACATGGAGATGACCTGGTCGCCGGCATGGAGGCGGATGCCGCGGACGCCGGTCGAAGTGCGCGACTGGAACTCGCGGACGTCGGTCGCCTTGAAACGGATGGCCTTGCCGTTGCGCGTGGCCAGCAGGACATCGTCGTCCTCGGTGAGGAGCGAAACCCCGATCAGCCGATCGGTCGAATCCGACTGCTCGTCGCTGCCGTCGTCGCTCTCCGCTTCCCCGGCGGGACCAGTCCCGAACCGCATCGCGATCTTGCCGGCGGTCGGAATGTTGGTGAAGGCCGCCATGCTGTTGCGGCGAACGGTGCCGTTGGCGGTCGCGAACATGATGTGCAGCCCGCCCCATTCGGTCTCGTCCTCGGGCAGCGGAAGCACGGTCGAGATGGTCTCGCCCTCGCTAAGCGGGAGCAGATTGACCATCGGGCGGCCCTTGGTGTTGGGCCCGCCTTCAGGCAGGCGCCAGACCTTCATGCGATAGACGCGGCCGAGGTTGGAGAAGAACAGCACCGGGTTGTGGGTCGAGGTGACGAACAGCTCGGTGACCGCATCCTCGTCCTTGGTAGCCATGCCGGCGCGGCCCTTGCCGCCGCGCTTCTGCTCGCGGAAAACGGAAAGAGGGGTGCGCTTGATGTAACCGGCCATGGTCACGGTCACGACCATGTCCTCGCGCTCGATCAGGTCTTCGTCCTCGATGCCGTCGGCCGCGGGGGCGAGCTCGCTCATCCGCGGAGTCGCGAATTCGGCTTCGACCTCGTCGAACTCCTCACGCATCACTTCATAGAGGCGAATGCGGTTGGCGAGGATCTCGAGCAGCTCGCCGATGCTCTTCGCCAGGCCCTCGAGCTCGCCGCCGATCTCGTCGCGGCCGAGCGCGGTCAGGCGATGGAGGCGAAGCTCGAGGATCGCTTTCACCTGAGCTTCGCTGAGCTTGTATTTCTCGCGCTTGGCCTGCGGCTCAACCGCCTCGACCAGCTGGATGTAAGGACGGATCTGCTCGCCGGGCCATTCGCGCCCAAGCAGCTTCTCGCGTGCATGGGCCGGGCTTGCCGAACCGCGGATCAGCTTCACTACCTCGTCGAGGTTGGTGACCGCGATAACCAGGCCGAGCAAGATGTGGGCGCGCTCGCGGGCCTTGAGCAATTCGAACTTGGAGCGGCGGGTGATCACCTCCTCGCGGAAGCGGATGAATGCCTCGATGAAGTCGCGCAGGGTCAGCGTTTCCGGGCGGCCGCCGCGGATCGCGAGCATGTTGGCCGGGAAGCTGGTTTGGGCGGGCGTGTGCCGCCACAGCTGGTTGAGCACGACCTCGGCGGTGGCGTCGCGCTTCAGGTCGATGACGATGCGCACGCCTTCGCGGTTGGATTCGTCGCGGATGTCGCTGACGCCCTCAATCCTTTTGTCCTTGGCGGCTTCGGCGATCTTTTCGACCAGGCCGTTCTTGCCGACCTGGTAGGGGATTTCGGTGAGCACGATCGAACGGCGGTCGCCGCGCCCTTCCTCGACCTCGTAGCGCGAGCGCATCATGATCGAGCCGCGCCCGGTGGTGTAGGCGCCGCGGATGCCCGCCTGGCCGAGAATGAACCCGCCGGTGGGGAAGTCGGGACCCTTCACATGCTCCATCAGGCCTTCGGAGCTGATCGCGGGATCGTCCATGAAAGCGCGGCAGGCGGCGAGCACTTCGCCGAGGTTGTGCGGCGGGATGTTGGTCGCCATGCCGACGGCGATTCCGCCGGCGCCGTTGACGAGGATGTTGGGGAACCGCGCCGGAAGCACCTGCGGTTCGACTTCGGCGGCGTCGTAATTGGGCTGGAAGTCGACGGTGTCGCGGTCGATGTCGCCGAGCAGGAAGTTGGCGACCTTGGCGAGGCGCGCTTCGGTGTAGCGCATCGCCGCCGGGGGGTCGGGGTCCATCGACCCGAAATTGCCCTGGCCGTCGATCAGCGGCACCCGCATCGACCATGGCTGGGTCATGCGCGCGAGCGCGTCGTAAATCGCGCTGTCGCCGTGCGGGTGATATTTACCCATGACGTCGCCGACGATGCGGCTCGACTTGCGATAGGGCCGGCCGGCGACATAGCCGGCCTCCTGACAGGCGTAGAGGATGCGGCGGTGGACCGGCTTCAACCCGTCGCGCACGTCCGGCAGCGCGCGGCTGACGATGACGCTCATCGCATAGTCGAGATAGCTGGTCTTCATCTCGTCGACGATCGAGATGGGCGCGATCTCCGAGCCTCCGGGAGGCGGCGGCGGAACGTCGGTGAGATCGTCGGTCGGCGGTTGGCTAGCCAAGAAAAATTCCTGCGGATGGATGGATGCACCAAGGGATCAGCGGCCCGCGCCGCGCCCCCAATCCCTATCTAGTCGCTATGGGTGCAAAGCGCCACCCCGCGTGCGCGCGTGTACACACACGCGCGTGAGGAGCCTGGCCGGTTCAAAAGGGGTTCAGGCGGCTGCGGACAGGGTCTTGAACATCCCCCAGAAGCGGAGTTTAAGCCGCAGCGATTTTTTCCGGCCCGGGCACTTGCCCGGCGCGATCAGGAGACCGACGACCATGAAGCTATTGCTCGCCGCCACCACCGGACTTGCCGCACTTGCCGCCGCCACATCGGCCAACGCCCAGGCATCGGCCCAAACCGCCGCATCTCCGACCGCGGCCAACATCAAGGTGTCGCCCAAGGCCAAGCCTGCCATCGCCGCATTGCAGCAAGCGGTCAACGCCGGCAACCAGGCTCAGATTCAGCCCTGGTGCAAGCCGCGCAGGCGGTTGCCCAGACCAAGGAAGACCGCTGGTTCATCGCGCAGCTCCAGCTTCGCGCCGCAGCGGCAGCCTCGGACTACGCCGGACTGAGCGCCGCCGCGGATGCCGTTGCCGCCAGCGGAGTTTCGTCACCCAAGGAGGTGGGCAGCCTCTATGGCGAAATTGCCAACAAACTCTACAACGCCAAGCAATATGCGCAGGCCGCGGCGCTCTACGAGAAGTCGGCGAAGCTCGATCCGTCTAACGTCGACGTGCAGATTCTGCAGGGGCAATCCTATCTGCTCGGTAGCCAACCCGCGCAGGCGCTCGCCGTCGCACAGCGCTTGATCGCCGCCGACAAGGCGGCGGGCCGCAAGCCGGACGAAAGCTACTTTCGCCTTGCCGTTCAGGCGGCGTTCGATGCGAAGTCGCCGCAGCTCGCGGATTACGCGCAGCAGTGGCTCACCGATTATCCGAGCCCGGATGCGTGGCGGAACAACCTCGTCATCTACCGCAATTCGGCCAATCTCGATGAGAACGGCCGGCTGGCTCTGCTGCGGCTCATCAATGCCACGGGCGGGCTGAAGAGCGCCGACGACTATAACAGCTACATCAGCGGCCTGCTCCTGTTGTCGAACTTCAACGAGGCGCACACGATCCTCGACCAGGCGATTGCCGCCAACGTGCTGACCAGTTCGAGCCAGCAGGCGGTGGCGGTCCAGGGCAAGCCGACCGCCAGCGCAGCTGAGCTCGCGGCCTCGGCCAAGACGGCCCAGAGTGGTGCGGCGCTCCTGCGGATCGGCGATCGACTCTACGGCATTGGCGAATATGCAAAGGCGGCGGAAATCTATCGCCAGGCCCGGGCCAAGGGCGTGGATGCTCCGACGGCGGACCTCTTCACCGGGATCGCCCTGGCGCGGGCCGGTGACAAGGCCGGCGCGCGCGCAGCACTGTCATCCGTCACTGGAGCTCGCACCGGGATTGCGAAATATTGGCTGCTGTACCTCAACCAGCATCCGTAAGATTGTCGCGGGCGTCCCGTTTCGGGATGGTTAAACCCAAGCCCCTTAGCGCAGAGTTACCGTTCGCCTAGAGCCGGTTGACGGTGCGTCTAAAGGATTTGGGACTCTAAGTGCGCTACGACGATCGCCTGCTGACCGTCCTCAACCAGCCGGCCGGCGATCGCCGGGATGCGGCGGTGCGTTGGCGCCAGCTGGTCGACCTCATCGCCCGCGCCGGTCCCAACAGCGCGAACCCGATCGTCGCGCGGGCCATCGAGGAAATCCAGCAGCAGCGTCCGCAAATCGACGAAAACCTCCGCGCCGCCACGGCGCGGGCGGTTGCGGCGCTACCGTTGCCGCTCGCCTTGCTCGAGATGTTCGCTTCGGATCGGTTGGCGGTTTGCGCCCCGGTGCTTGCCTCGGCATCGCTCGACGACGTCCAGTGGCGCGCCTTGCTGGCAGTCGCGGACGCCGAGACCAGCCGCTTCATCGAAACGCTTCATCCCGAGCTTCGGCCCGAGCCTGCCATCGGCTCGGGCGAGGCCTTAGAGCCGGCCCCGCCGCGCCGGACCGGTTCGCGGCCATCACCAGCAACGCCCGACGAGCCGCTCGACCTCACCGAGCCCTATGTCGAAGCGCCCGAGCAAGCCGCCCCGACGGAGCACGGCCAGGCCTTGCACGAGCTGGTCGAACGGATCGAGCGCCGCCAGCGCGACCGCCGGGCCAAGCAAAAGAGCGCCGCGGCCAAGGCGCCGGCGCCGGGCGCGTCGTCCTTGTTCCGCTGGGAATGCGGCCCGAGCGGCGAGATCGGCTGGGTCGAGGGAGCGGCCCGCGGACCGTTGATCGGCCGTTCGCTCGCCCGGCCCGAGGAGAGCGCGGGCAACCGCGTCGATCCCGACGTGGTTCGCGCCTTTTCACTGCGTGCGCCGTTCCGCGATGCCATCTTGACCGTGGCCGGAGACGGTCCGGTCGCCGGGGAGTGGCGGATCAGCGGCCTGCCGGCATTCGAGCCGGCCGACGGCCGCTTCGCCGGTTACCGCGGAGTGGCGCTTCGCGAGACTCACGGCGCGCCGCTCGGGGAAGGGGTCGAAGACCTGCTCGCCGACCCGGATTCGCTGCGCGAGCTGGTCCATGAGATCAAGACCCCGCTCAACGCCATCATCGGCTTCGCCGAAATCATCGACGGCCAATTTCTCGGGCCGGCCGACCATCGCTACCGTGAGCGCGCGGCGGAGATCGTCGGCCAGGCACGGCTGTTGCTCACCGCGATCGACGACCTCGATTTCGCCGCCAAGACTCATTCCGCGAGCGCGGGAGAGCAGCCTCGCGCCAATTTGGGGCAGCTGGTCGAACGGCTGGCTCCGTCTCTGCGCGAGCTTGCCGCCGCCCGCGCCGTGGAGCTGGATTGTTCGCGCACTGCCGGCCCCATGCCGGCGCTGGTCGAGCCCGAAATCGCCGACCGGCTGATCTTCCGCCTCGCCAACGCCATGATCGAGCGGGCCGGGGCGGGCGAGCATTTGCGGTTGTCGGTCGACAGCGCGCGCGGCCACTACAAGGTGTCGGTCTCGCGCGCGGCGGCGCTCAAGGGCCTGAGCGACGAGGAGCTGTTCGGATCTCGCACCAAAGCCTCAAGCGGGGCGCTCGGCGAGGAATTCTCGCTGCGCCTGGTCCGCGGGCTGGCGCGAATCGCGGGTGCCGAGCTGGCAAGTTCCGGGGCCGCCATATCTTTGGTCTTCAAACGCGGCTGACTTGGCGGCGCGCGCCCGCGCGTCTATCGCCCAGGCATCGGTGGGGGCCTGTAGCTCAACGGTAGAGCCGGCCGCTCATAACGGCTAGGTTGGAGGTTCGAATCCTTCCGGGCCCACCAGCCTTCGCTCCATGCGGAGCTACGGCTGGCAAACCAGCGGGATTGGCGGGCTTGCCCGCCAAAGCCTTCGGCGAAGGCGGGGAGTGGCGCAGTCTGGTAGCGCATCTGCTTTGGGAGCAGAGGGTCGCAGGTTCGAATCCTGTCTCCCCGACCAGCCTTCGCCCGGACGAGGTCCGGGCTTCGGCTGGCGAGCCAGCGATTATTTGTTCTCGCTGGCGTTCGCGGCGGTGTTGTCGTCGTTGTCGACCTTGTTGCCGATCTTGTCGCCGGCCGCCTTGGCTTCGTTGCCGATGTCGGCGGCGATATTCTCGGCGGTGTTGCCGACGTCGGCCGCGGCATTTTCGGCGACGTCGCTATTGTAGGTGACGCTGGTGGTGCCGTTGGCCTCGTCCTTGCTGACCTGGCAGGCGCCGAGCAGCAGGAGGGGGATGGCGGCGAGTGCGATGCGCATGATTTCTGTCTCCTTCGTTAGCGCTCAACGCCGCTTAGCCCGTTTCGGCTCCGGCTCAATCGGCCCGGCGAGAATCCCCAGGACCGCGGTCCAGGCGGCGACGTTCTGGCGGAGCTGTTCGGGGTCGATCTTGTCGAGCGTGTCGTCGGGCGTGTGGTGCCAGTCGAAATAGCGCGTGCCGTCCTGGCCGAGGTTGATCCACGGCGCGCCGGCGGCGATTGTCGCTTCGACGTCGGTGCCGTCGCCTTCGCCCTTGTCGTTCTTCGTGATCCCGAGCGGAGCCAGCGCCGCGGCCATGTGGGCATAGGTGGCGGGATCGGTTTTCATAAGCTGCGAGCTGAAGCGCCAAACGCGGTCGGCGCCGAAGTCGCTTTCGCCGGCAATGCCGTAGCGATCAGCGGCGTGAGCCTTGGCCAGCGCCGCGCCGCCGAAGCCGCCCGGCTCCTCGGCTCCGAACCAGACGACGCGGATGGTGTGCAGCGGGCGCCCCGCGTCCATGATGTGCTTGGCGGCCGCCGTCGTAATCGCGACGCCGGCGCCATCGTCGATCGCGCCGGTGCCCTGGTCCCAGCTGTCGAGGTGACCGCCGACCAGCAGGATCGGCGCCTTGGGATCGCGGCCGGGGATTTCGGCGACGACATTGCCCGAATGACCGCCCTCGCTCTTCTGGCTGACGAGGGTGAGGTGCATGGTGACGGGCCTGCCGCGCTTGAGGATGCGGATCAGCTGCTCGGCGTCTGGGACGGTCAGCGCGCCGGCCGGGATCGGCTGCGCGCCGTCGGTGAAATATTGGACCCCGGTGTGCGGATTGCGGTGATGGTCGGTGCCGATCGAGCGGATGACGATCGCGAGCGCGCCTTTCTTGGAGGCGATGGTCGGGCCCTGGCGGCGGGGGGCGCCGAACTGGCCGTAGCCCGAGCCGTCCTGGGCCGGCATCATGTGGTGGTCGATGAAGACGATCTTGCCGCGCACCGCGCTGTCGGGGGCGGCGCGCAGGGCATCGACGCTGTCGAAATAGACGATCTGGCCGGTGACGCCCTCGGGACCGGTCGAGCCACTGTAGCCGAGGGCCGCGATGACCATTTTCTGCGGGAAGGGCGATAGGATTTCCGCGCTTTCGGCCCCGCGCACCCACACCGGCATGTCGAACGGTTCGACGTGGACGTTCGAAAAGCCCATCGCGGTCAGCTTGCGCACCGCCCAGTCGCGGGCGCGGGCTTCGGCCTCGGTCGCCGCCAGGCGCTGGCCGACCTCGGTGGTCAGGCCCTCGACGATATCCCAGGCGTAGCGGTCGTTCTCCAGCGCATTGTCGCGCAGCGCGGCGATCCTGGGATCGACGAGGACGGGCGGCGGGGGCGTCGTGGGCTGCTGGGCCAGGGCGGGTGCGGCGGCCGCGATCAGCAGCGAAGCGATGAGATGGGATTTCATTGTGCCTGACTAGGGCACAGCGGCAAAAAGAGTCACGGGCCTTGGTCGATTAAATTTGCCCCGCGGTCGATCAGAGCAGCCGCATCTGGTCGCCTTCGGGCGGACGGAAGAGGTCGGTGCGAAGTGCGAACTTGGCCTGGCGCAGGCCATATCGCTTCGCGGCTTTTTCGAACCGCGTGCGAAGCAAATCCGCCCACGGGCCCTGGCCCTGCATCCGCTTGTGGAAATTGGGGTCGTTGTCGCGCCCCCCACGGAGCGAGCGGATGGTCGCCATGACCTTGGCGGCGCGATCGGGATAATGTTCGTCGAGCCAGGCGCGGAACAGCGGCGCGACTTCGTGCGGGAGCCGGACGGGAAGGTAGAAGCCGCCCGGTGCTCCTGCTTCGACCGCGGCCTCGACGATATGTTCGAGTTCATGGTCGGTGATTTGCGGGACGACCGGGGCGATGGCGACGTAGCAGGGCACGCCGGCATCGTTCAGCGCCTTGACCGCGGCGAGGCGCTTGCGCGGCTGCGGCGCGCGCGGCTCCAGCGTCCGGGCGACCTTGGAATCGAGCGAGGTCACCGAAATCGCAACCGAGGCGAGACGCAGGTCGGCGGCCTGCTTCAAGAGATCGAGGTCGCGCAGGACGCGGTCGGACTTGGTGGTGATGGTGAAGGGGTGGCGGGTCTCGACCAGCAACTCGACCACCGAGCGGGTGATCCGCCAGCGCTCCTCGATCGGCTGGTAGGGATCGGTGTTGGTGCCCATGGCGATGGGCCGGCATTCATAGCCGGGGCGGGACAATGCCGCGTGGAGCAGCTGCGCCGCCTTGGGCTTCACGAACAGGCGCGATTCGAAATCCACGCCTGGTGAGAGGTCATGATAGGCGTGGGTCGGCCGAGCGAAGCAATAGATGCAGCCATGCTCGCACCCGCGATAAGCATTGATCGAGCGATCGAAGCCGATGTCGGGCGAACTGTTGCGCGTCAGGATCGACTTTGGATGTTCGATGGTGACGGTGGTTCGGCGCCGGGGCTTGCCGTCGAGTGCCTCGACCTGGTCAAGCCAGTCGCCCTCGTCGACCCGCTCCTTCAGGTTGAAGCGGGTGGGGGTGGCGTTGCGCGTTGCGCCGCGCCCGCTGTTCGAACTCGACCGGCATGGCGCAAAGCTACGCCGTTGGCAGGAACATAACAAGAACACACTTGTGTCAGACCTAATGTTGGAGGCGGGTCATCGCGGTCGGGAAGGCGGGCCAGCGATGCTGGGCCATGTCCTTGAGGCTGGTCGTGTCCTCACGGTTTAGGCCCTGATAGACCCACATGTTCCGCATGACCGCGGGCACGTAATAGCGCGTTTCCCAATAAGGGATGGATTCGATCCACAGCAGCGGATCGCCCTTGTCATTGATGCCCGCCCAGCGCGCCACCGGCATTGGGCCGGCATTGTAGGAGGCGATGACCCGCGGAAGCTGGCCCGCCGTCCCCGATGACCGGCGCATGCTCTCGATAAAGGTCTGGCCGAATTCGAGGTTGAAGCGCGGGTCGGTCAGGGTTGCGCGCGAATAAGGCACATTGCGAACCTGCGCGACTTCCTGCGCGGTGATTGGCCGCACCTGCATCAGGCCGACGGCGCCGACGGCACTGACCGCGGTCCGGCGGAACGCGGATTCCTGGACGATGTGGCCGAAGGCGAGGGCGGGATCGACCCGCCAGCCGTTGAGCGGCGCCCAGCGCGGGTTGGGGTAGCGGTCGGCCGGATCGGAGCGCGCGCCGGCCTGGCCATGGTTGGCGAGCCATAGCTGCGCCGCCGCAAGGTCCAGCCGTTTCGCGGTCTGGATCAGCGCATGATGCTCGCTCGGGTTTCCGATCTTGGCCTGGTGGCGGAGCATTTCCTCGGCCAGTGCCGGCTCGCCAATCCGGGCAAGCTCAGTGGCGCGTTTGACGTTGGGGAGTTGGCCGACGGGCGGATCGTTGGCGACAAACGGATCGGACGACAGCCGCGTTTCCATGCCGAGCGTTTCGCGGGCGACGAGGCCGTAGAAGCTTTCCGGAGAGAGCGCGGCGGCACGCAGAAGGCGCTCGACCGATTGCGGACGGCCAGCGGCCTGTTCCGACCGCGCCGCCCAATAATAAGCGCCGGCGCGGAGCTCGCGCTGCTCGGCAAGCGGGGCCGCTTGCTGGAAGGCGTAGGAAGCGGCGTTGAAATCGCCGAGGCGCCATGAAGCGAGACCGGAAATCCACGCCGCCTGGCTCGACCATTCGCCACTCGATCCCTGCCGCCAGGTGTCGGCGACGCGCCGCGCATCGAGGTCGCGGCCGAGGACGTAATAGACGAAGGCGGTGCGCTGCCCGGCCTCGGCGCGGGCCTCGACCGACAGCTGCGGCGCGGCGGCGAGCAGGGCCGCTTCGGCGCCGGCGGCATCGTCGGCGCGGACCAGCGCATCGATCTGGGTGCGCAACGCATCGGCGGCGGGCTCGCCCTGCACTGGGCGGGCGCGATAACGAACCGGAGCAAAACCAAGCACGACGGTCGAGCGCTCGGGGACCACGCAGCGGCGGAGTCGTGGCGCCGCGCTTGATCGCCATGAGCGCCAATTGGTTGGCCTGGGGAAGCTCGGGCGCTTCCGCGATCAGGGCCTGGAGCGTGGCGAGGTCGACCGGGGGCGAATCCTTGGCGGTAAACAGCTCGGCCTTGGCGACCGGGGTGAGAACGCCTGGCGGAAGAGCCGTAATCCCGGCCCAGGCCGAGCCCCAATTGCCGGCATCGATAGCGTCAAACACGCCGCGCCAGTCCTTGGGCACGACAATCGCCGGGAGCGCTGGGCGTGGAGCGGGGGGTTGGACCGTCGCCTGCGGCGGCCCGGAGGTGGTCGGGGCCGGTGCCGTCGACAAGGGCGCGAGCGGATCCGATTGCTGGGCCATGAGCGTTGCCGGCCAGGTGATGGCGGGCAACAAGGCGCCAGCGGCAAGGAGGCGCAGCTTCAAGATTCATCCTCCATCAGAAGCAGAAGATCCCGCCATGCCAACGATTTATCTAACGGTCGCTTAATCAGCTGGCGGGGGTGGAAGGTGGCGACGGCGCGCACGCCCTCGACCTTGTGGACATGACCGCGGGCCTGGATCACCCGCTTGCCGAGCAAGGCCTGCGACGGTCCATCGCCGAGCAGGAGCAGGCGCTTGGGCTGGGCCAGCGAAATATGCTTGCGGGCGATGTCCGCGCAGGCTTCCCGCTCCGCCGGAGACATTTTGACGCCGGGCGTGTGAAAACAAGCGAGCGACGCGACATAGGCCTGGTCGGCGGCAATGCCGATGGCTGCGAGCATCCGCGTTGCAAGCGCCCAGGCGTCGCCGCCGATCGGCTGGCCGGCAGCAAAATCCTCGAGTGCGGGGGCATCCGCGAGCAACATCACCGGCGCTTCGGCGGGACCTTGCGGCAGGATGCGCTTGGCGGTTGCGCTGGCAAGCGGCAGCTGAGCACTGCTGGCCAGCCACTGCTGAAGCTCGGCAAGGGTCTCGTGGGCCGGCTCGGCCACGTTGGGGACGGGCGGAGGTTCGGCCCGGCCGGGCTTGGGAGCAGACGGCGCGAGCCAGTCGCGCGGCTCTTCCTGCACCGCGACATCGACGCCGGCCTCGATCCACCACGCCAATGCGCTGCGAACCTCGGGCCCCGTCAAATTCGGGCCGATCGTATCCAAGTCCCCACCCACTGCTCTTTCCTCACCGCCATTGACGCCATGGTCAAGGAATTGGCAGGGCAGATGAGTCGAAGTGTGTTTGGGCCGCGACGAGAGGACGAATGAGCCAGCGCAAATCCATGGAATATGACGTGGTCATCGTCGGCGCCGGGCCCGCCGGGCTGAGCGCGGCCATCCGCCTGAAGCAGCTGGCCGCGGCCGCGAACCGCGAACTGTCGGTCTGCATCCTGGAAAAAGGCAGCGAGGTCGGCGCCCACATCCTGTCGGGCGCGGTGATCGACCCGATCGCGCTCAACGAGCTCATTCCCGACTGGAAGGACAAGGGCTCGCCGCTGACGGTGCCGGTGACCGAAAACCACCATTGGGTGCTGAGCAAAAAGGGCAAGCGCGGAATCCCCGAAAAGCTGATGCCGCGCTTCATGAACAACAAGGGCACCTACACGCTGAGCCTGGGCAATTTCTGCCGCTGGCTGGCGGGGCAGGCCGAGGAACTGGGGGTCGAAATCTTTCCGGGCTTCCCGGCCTCCGAGCTGCTGTTCAGCGACGATGAATCGCTCAAGGGCGTGGCTACCGGCGACCTCGGCATCGCCCGCGACGGCAACCGCCGCGACGACTACCAGCCCGGCATGGAGCTGCATGCGAAATACACCTTCCTGGCGGAGGGCGCGCGCGGCCATCTGACCAAGCGCCTGACCGAGATTTTCGGCCTTCGCGACGAAAGCGGGCCGCAGATATTCGGACTGGGAATCAAGGAATTGTGGGAGGTTCCTCCCGAGAAACACAAGCCCGGCCGAGTGATCCACACCCAGGGCTGGCCGCTGACCGACGCGTGGGGCGGAGGCTTCCTCTACCACCAGGACAATGGCCAGGTCGCGCTCGGCTTCGTCGTCGCGCTCGATTACAAGAATCCGTATCTTTCGCCGTTCGAGGAAATGCAGCGGTGGAAGACCCACCCGGCGATCCGGGCCGAGATCGAGGGCGGGCGGCGGCTGTCCTATGGCGCCCGGGCGATCAACGAGGGGGGCCTGCAGGCCATTCCCAAGCTGGTATTCCCCGGCGGCGCGTTGATCGGCTGTTCGGCGGGCTTTCTCAACGTGCCGCGGATCAAGGGCACGCACACGGCGATGAAGTCGGCGATGCTGGCCGCTGAAGCGGCGTTCGAAGCCATTCAGGCCGACCGCTCCGGCGACGCGCTCGAGGCCTATCCCAAGGCGCTCGACAAGAGCTGGGTGATCAAGGAGCTGAAGCTGGTGCGCAACGCCCAGCCGGCGGTCGCGCACATGGGCGGCAAGCTCGGCACGCTCTACGCCGGGCTCGACATGTGGCTTGGCTCATTGAAATTGGGCCTGCCGTGGACGCTCAAGCACAAGGCGGATCATTCCACCCTCAGCTACGCCGCCAAGGCCAAGCCGATCGACTATCCCAAGCCGGATGGGGTGCTGACCTTCGACCGCCTGTCGTCGGTCTATGTGTCGAACACCAATCATGAAGAAGACCAGCCGGTTCATCTGACGCTCAAGGACGGCGACATACCCACGGCCATCAACCTGCCGGTCTATGCCGGACCAGAGCAGCGTTATTGTCCGGCGGGGGTCTATGAATTCGTGGAAAGCGACGATGGCGAACCGAGGCTTCAGATCAACGCCCAGAATTGCGTCCACTGCAAGACTTGCGACATCAAGGATCCGACCCAGAACATCAACTGGGTCACGCCCGAAGGCGGAGGAGGCCCCAATTACCCGAACATGTAAGTGGCTGGCAGGGGCGGCGCTGGCCGCGGCGCTGGCAGTCCCGGCACACGCTGTGGGCTCGACCGATCCGCTGCGCACCTATGTCCAGGCCCGCGCCGCGGCGATCAGCGGCGACCATCGCCAGGCGGCGCAGCTGCTTGCTGCATTGGCGGCGGTTCAACCCGACCAGGCCGACATTGCCAAGCGCGCGCTGAGCGAGGCGTTGGGCGCCGGCCAGTTCGACCTTGCGCTTCGTCTGGCGCGGTCGGTGCCGGGAACCAAGCTCAGCAGCGACGGGCGGCTGCTGATCGTCGCCGACGAGGTGAAGCACCGCCGCACCGACCAGGCGCTGCAGTGGCTCAAGGTGGTCGGCGAGACCGGCGACCTCACGTTCCTGTCGCCGCTCGTGACGGCCTGGGATGCGGCCGACCGCGGCGACCAGGTGGGTGCGCTGGCCGCGCTCGACCAGATTGCCAACAACAGCCTGCTGACGCCGCTAGCGGCCGAGGAACGCGCGCTGATCCTGCTCAAGTTCAAGCGCGCCGCCGAGGCCGAGCCGTACGCTCGGCGCGCGGTCGGCTCGGCCGGGGCGCGCGAGGACCGGCTTCGGCTGGCGTTCGCCGACGGCTTCCTCGCCTCGGGCGACAAGGCGCGGGCGCTGATGATCCTCGACGGCATGGCCGGCGGCGGGGCCGCGGCCAAGGCTCGGGTCCAGGCCGGGCGGATGAGCGGGCAGGCGATCGACAATGGCGCGGAGGCCTATAGCGAGGCCCTCACCGCCTTTGCCGCCGATTTGTCGCGGATGCAGCGGTCGGTGCCGCCGATCGGACTGGTCCAGGCCGCCCGCTACGCCGACCCCGAGAACAGTAGCGCAACGGCGCTGTTGGCCGTGCTGCTCGATCGGCAGGACCGGTCGAACGAGGCGTTGGCATTGCTCGGCCAGGTCGACCGCAACAGTGCGCTGATCGGATCGGTGCGCGACGTGCAAACGCACATCCTGGTCGACCAGAAAAGGTTCAATGAAGCCTATGGGATCGCGGCCACGGCGGCAGCGGCGCCCGACGCCGACCAGGACGATTATTCTCGCCTCGGCGAAGTCTATGCGGGAATGAAGCGCTTCGATCTTGCCGCCGACGCTTATGGCAAGGCGATCGCCATCGCCAGCGCGAACGGGCCCAAGGGCAATCTGTGGACTCTGCATCTGTTGCAAGCGAGCGCATATGAGGACGCCAAACGCTGGCCGCAGGCCAAGGCCGCGCTGACGCAGGGACTGGCCTTGTCGCCCGACGAACCACTGCTCCTGAACTTTCTCGGCTACGCCAAGCTCGAGCATGGCGAGGACGCCGAGGGCGCGGAAGCGATGATCCGCAAGGCCAGCGAGCTCGCTCCCGACGACGCGTCCATTACCGATTCGCTTGGCTGGGCGCAGTTCAAGCGCGGCAAGACCGCTGACGCGATCGCGACGCTGCAGAAGGCCGCCGAAAAGGATCCGGGCCAGGCCGAGATCCAGGAGCATCTGGGTGATGCCCTGTTCAAATCGGGGCGGCACTATGAGGCGCGCTTCGCGTGGAGCGCCGCCTTGATCACGGCCGAGGACGACGTCGCCAAAAGGGTCAACGCCAAGCTGACTGGCGGGCTCAACCCGGCGAACGCCGCGCCTTGACCGAAAGCGGCGCCGCTGCCCGCGAGATCGCGCCGGCCAAGCTCAACCTTGCGCTCCACATTCGCGGGCGGTTGCCCGACGGGCGGCATGCGATCGAGACCGTGTTCGCATTCTGCATCGACGGCGACCACCTCAGCGCGATTCTTGCGGATGAGCTGTCGCTGGAGGTGACCGGGCCGTTCGCGGGCGATTCAGGCGCGGTTGAGGACAATCTCGCAATGCGCGCAGCCGAGGTGCTGCGCCAAGCGGCGGGAGTTCTCGACGGGCGCGGCAATTACGCTCGACAAGCGCCTGCCGGTTGCGTCGGGCATCGGCGGAGGGTCGGCGGACGCCGCGGCTACGCTGCGGCTCCTGACGTCATTGTGGCAGATCGATCCCAAGCATGCCGAAGCCGTGGCGCCGGCGCTCGGCAGCGATGTTCCGGCCTGCCTGCTGAGCTTGCCCGCGCGCGGCGAAGGGGCAGGCGATCAGCTAACTCCGGTTTCGCTGCCGGAATTGGCGAATGCGCCGGTGTTGCTGGTGAACCCGCGCGTTCCCCTTGCGACCGGCGATGTGTTCGCTGGCTGGGACGGCGCCGATCACGGCCCGCTCGACGATTGGCGCGAGGGCCGCAACGACCTCGAGGAGCCGGCCAGGAAGTTGGTTCCGCAGATCGAGAGCGTGCTGGCATGGCTCGGTACGCGGTCGGGTGCCAGCTTCGCGCGCATGTCCGGTTCCGGCGCGACCTGCTTTGCGCTGTTCGAGGATGACGAAGCCCGCGACGCCGCAGCCGACAATGCGCCGCGCGAATGGTGGCGCCTGGCGACAAGCCTGCGCTAAGGCGCGCGCATGCGCCCGATCCTCACCGCCGAGCAGATGCGTGCCGCCGAGCAGGGGGCAGGCTGCAGCGTCGAGGAGCTGATGGAGCGTGCGGGCGCGGCGCTGGCTGAGGCCATTTATCGCTTCGCTGGTCCGCTTCCCGCTCTGGTGCTGTGCGGGCCGGGCAACAATGGCGGAGACGGCTATGTCGCGGCGCGATACCTGGCCGAGCGCGGAGTGGATGTCCGGGTGGCCGGAGTGGCCGAGCCAGGCAGCGACGCCGGCAAATGGGCGCGCGGCCAATGGAATCGGGAAGTCGAAAAGCTGTCGGATCAGACCGCGGCCTCGGGCATCCTGATCGATTGCCTGTTTGGGACTGGTCTGAAGCGTGGGCTTGAAGAGCCTATGCTGGAACAGTTTTTGCGGCTGTGTCGCCAATCGCAGGTGCGCATTGCCTGTGATCTGCCGAGCGGGGTCGACAGCAATAGCGGCGCCGAGCTGAGCGAAATTCCGGCCTTCGACCTGACCGTGACATTCGGCGCGCTGAAGCCGGCGCACCGGCTGCATCCGGCGATGCACAAGTGCGGGCGGGTCGCGCTGGCCGACATCGGCATATCGGCGAGCGACGAGTGGTACGAAATTGGCCCGCCGGCGCTTCCGCCGCTCGCTCCTGACGCCAACAAATATTCGCGCGGGCTGGTCCATGCGCTGGCCGGCAAGATGCCGGGCGCGATCGCGCTGGCGGCGACCGCGGCGGCGCGGACCGGAGCGGGTTATGTGCGAGTCAGCACCTCGCGCGACATTCACAACCTGCCGGCCTCGGTGGCCCAGGTCGATACCGCCGAGGTCAACGATCCCCGGATCGGCTGCCTGCTGGTCGGCCCGGGCATGGGCGACATTCCGCAGGTGCTGACACTCGCGCTGACGTCGAAAGCCCCCAAGGTCATCGACGCCGACGCGATCAGCCATTTGGGCGAGCCCGAGCGGCTGAAAAGCCAGGACGCGATCATCACGCCCCACGAAGGCGAATTCCAGCGGCTATTCGGAAAGATCGAGGGGTCTAAGCCGGACCGCGCGCTGGAGGCCGCGCGGCGCAGTGGCGCTGTGGTGGTCTACAAGGGGCCGGACACGCTGGTGGCATCGCCCGATGGACGGCTGGGCTTTGCCCCGCCGGCGCCGGCAGCTTTGGCCTCGGCGGGGACGGGAGACGTTCTGTCCGGGATGATCGCGGCGCTTCGGGCGCGGGGCTTGCCGGCGTTCGAAGCAGCCGAGGCGGCGGTGTGGTTACACGGGCGCGCTGCCGAGATCGCGGGCCCGGCGTTGATTGCCGACGACCTAGCGGCTGCGATCCCGCAGGCGCTTGCTGCGCTCTATGCCTGAGGAGATCGTGCGCATCGCGGCGCGCGGGGACGGGGTTACCGCGTCGGGGCGCCACGCGGCGTTCGCGGTGCCCGGCGATTTCCTGCGGGACGACGGCTCGGTCGAGCCCGGTCCGCACCACCAGCCGCCGCCTTGCCGTCACTTTCCCGAATGCGGCGGGTGCCAGCTGCAGCATGCCGACGACTGGGCCTATGCCGGCTATGTCGCGTCGAGGATCGAAACGGCGCTGGCGCAGCACGAATTGAAAACCGAGGTGCGCGAACCGCATCTGTCCCCGCCCAACAGCCGCCGCCGGGCAACTCTGCGGGCGCTGAGGACCGCGCAGGGCGTCCTGATCGGCTTCAATGCCGCCAAGTCGCACCGCATCGTCGACATGCGCGAGAATTTCATCCTGCGGCTGGAGCTGATCGCGCTGCTCGAGCCGTTGCGGGCGTTGCTCGGCAAGCTGCTGCCCGCGAAGGGAGCGACCGAAGTGCAGTTGACGCTGCTCGGCCAGGGCGTCGACCTGTTCCTGAAGGGCTTTGAGCCGAAGGGGCTCGAGGCGATGGAAGCGCTGACGTCGTTCGCGGCGGCTAAGGGGTTGGCTCGCCTCAGCGTCGATCAGGGCTTGGGGGCTGAGCCGCTCTATCAACCTCAACCGGCGACGATCACGCTTGCTGGTACGCCGGTAGCCTTTCCGGTCGGCGGCTTCCTCCAGGCGACCGAAGACGGCGAGCAGGCCCTGACGGCGGCGGTGCGCGAGGCGGTCGAGGGGCGTGTTGCCGACCTGTTCGCCGGCCTCGGCACGTTCGCGCTGGCGGTGAGGGCGGCTTATGCAGCCGAAGCCTCGCGCGATGCAGCGCTGGCGCTCAAGCGGGCCGGGATCGCGGTCGAGCATCGCGACCTCTACCGGCGGCCGCTCGACGACAAGGACCTGGCGCCGTTCGATTCGGTCATCCTGGACCCGCCGCGGGCAGGCGCTGAGGAGCAGGCGAGGGCGCTCGCCGCCTCAGCCGTGAAACGGATTGCCTACGTCAGCTGCAATCCCGCGACCTTCGCGCGCGATGCCAGGATGCTGGTCGACGGCGGCTACACGCTCGACTGGGTCAAGCCGGTCGGCCAGTTCCGCTGGTCGACCCATGTCGAGCTGGCGGGTGCGTTCAGCCGATAAGGCCGCAATCGTGGAGGAGGCGGACGCCGGCGTGGACGATCAGCCCCAGCAGGCAGAATGACGCCAGGGCGAAGAGTATGAAGCGGTAAAGGACCACGTTCACGGTCGCCTGAACGATGCTGTGCAGGATGCGGAAGCCGACATAGCCCCACGCCAGCCAGTAATTGATGCCGCCGCCGAAGCTCATGAAGGCGAGGGTCAGCGCGATCGCGTAGAACAGCGTCGGCTGCTCCATCAGGTGATTGTAATTATGCGACTTCCACTGGTCGCTGGCATCCACCCGGCCTTCGAGGTCGACGCCACGGCCGCCGCGCGGGGCATTGGCGAGCGTGATCCCGGCCTTCCGGAACGCGGCGAAGCGCGCCACGAACATCCACAGCATGACCAGGAATGACCATGCGACCAGCGCCACGACCGGCGCGAGAATTGGGCTGTAAGCGTGCATGAAAAGGCTCCCCCAGTTGCCTGGAGGAGGGTGCGTCAATTCATGCCGTTACGCAATCGGTCAGTCGAACATCTTCGCGAACGCCCGCTTGGCGCGGCTGCGCCAGGCGCCGCGGTGCCAGGCGTCGCTGGCGAGCAGCGGCAGCACCGAGGTCGCTTCGGCGAACACCATCTGCTCCATCGCCGTCGACACCTTGCCCCAGCTTGCTGCTTCCTGGAGAGTCGAGGAGGAGCAGGCGCCGTCGCGGACGTCGGCGACGGTGATCTGCACGGCATATTTGTGGACCTCAACGTCGTCGTGGCCGAGAATTTCGGCGCAGACCACCGTGTCCTGGGTGAAGTTCTTGGGGACGCCGCCGCCGATCATCAGCAGGCCGGTGGTGCCGGCCTTGATCTTGATGTCGGTCAGCTCGCGGAAGTCGGCGATGGCGTCGAGCACCATGTAAGGCTTGCCGGCCTTCATCGCGTCGACCTGGTGCTTGACGAGGCCGAAGCCGGCCGAGGAATCGACGAAGGCCGGGCAGAAGATCGGCACGTCGTGCTCGTAGGCGAGCTGGACCAGGCTGCCGTCCTTCTTCGCATTGCCCGCGGCAAGCCACTTGCCCATTTCGCGGATGAAGGCGCGGCTGCTGTACGGGCGCGGCTCGAGGCTGTTGGCGATCTCACCAATCGTATGGTCGCAATCCTGCAGCTGCTGCTCGTCGATGTACGTGTCGTAGATGCGGTCGATGTAGAGCGAACGCAGCGTATCATCGTCAGGAATTTCATTGGCTTGGTAGTGTTTGTGGCCAAGCGCTTCGAAGAAATCCATGTCGACGATCGTGGCCCCCGTGGCGACGATCGCATCGACCATGTTGGACCGCACCAGCTCGGCATAAAGGTCCATGCAGCCGCCCGCCGAGGTCGATCCGGCAATGACCAGGATGATCGAGCAGTCCGGGTCCTCCAGCATCTGGTTGTAGATGCCGGTGGCGCGCGACAGGTCGCGGCTGGTGAAGCTCATCTTGCCCATCAACTCGATGATCGGCCGGGCGTCGAACTGCGTGATGTCGATATGCTCGACCGGAGTCGCGAGCAGCTCCTGCTTGCGGGTGTCGTTGATGAGCTCGGGCTCCTGAACCTTGTTCAGCGTGTCGGTGGTCATGGACAATTCCTCGTCATTCCCGCGAAAGCGGGAATCCCGCTACTCGCGATGGTCAAGAAAAACAAAGCGGGATCCCCGTTTTCACGGGGATGACGGTCGCGGTTCGACCTACAGTTTCACGACGTTCGAGCGGCTGGCTTGCAGCGGCGCATAGAGGCTCGCCATGGGCTCATCGTCGACGATCTCGGCGTGGTTGGCGCCGAAGCCGTTGAACTGGGTGCGCATGGCGCAGCCATAGGCTCCGAGCATGCCGACTTCGATATAGTCGCCAGGCCCGACGTCGCCAGGCAGCGAAAAGGGACCAGCCATGTGGTCGAGATCGTCGCAGGTCGGGCCGTAAAAGCTGAAGTCCATCGGCCGGACCATCGGCTCGCCGTCGCGGATCAAACGCACCGGATAGCGCCAGCCGATGTGCGCGGCGTCGAACAAGGCGCCGTATGCGCCGTCGTTGATGTAGAGCTCGTCGCCGCGGCGCTTCTCGACCCGCACCAGGACGCTGGCATATTCGGCGCACAGGGCGCGGCCGGGCTCACACCACAGTTCGGCCGAGTAGCTGATCGGCAGGTTTTCAAAGGCTTCGTGGATGACCGCGAAATAGGTTTCGAGCGAGGGCGGCTCCATGCCCGGGTAGGAGGAGGGGAAACCGCCGCCGACGTCGACGATGTCGACCGTCACCGCGGCTTCGACGATGGCATTGCGGACGCGCGTCATCGCTTCGGCGAAAGCCGCCGGAGTCATTGCCTGGCTGCCGACGTGGAAGCAGATGCCGAGGGCGTCCGATGCCTGGCGTGCCGCCATCAGCAGCTGGCGCACTTCGTCGGCGGCCGCGCCGAACTTGGAAGCAAGGCTGAGCTTGGCATGCTCGGAGCTGACTCGGATGCGGACCAGCAGGTTGAGGTCGGTGGCGGCAACCCCGTCCTTCGACGTCGCGCGGACGATCTTGTCCAGCTCATCCATGGTGTCGAGGCTGAAGGTCTTCACGCCATGGTCGAAATAGGCCTCGGCGATGGCCTCCTCGGCCTTCACCGGATGCATGAAGCACAGCACGGCTTCAGGCAAAGTGTCATGGACGAGCCGGACTTCGCCGATCGACGCGACGTCGTAGTGCGTGACGCCGGCGTCCCACAGGATCTGCAGCAGCTGCGGCGAGGGGTTAGCCTTGACCGCATAGAGCGAGCGGCCCGGAAACTTCTCGACGAAGAAGCGGGCGGCCCGACGCGCGGCGTGCGGCCGGAGAAGGGTCACCGGCTCGGCAGGACGAAGCTTAGCGATGTCGGCACCGGTTCGGGTGCCGTTAGGGGCGGCAGCTAGCCCCAGCGCGCGATGATGCTTGTGCAATTCAAGGGACCTCCAAATGCCTGTCGGCAAACGATGACGAAAGCTGCCTTGCGGTTGGAAGTCCCATGGGGCAGCGGGGCGCGATATATGTATGGGCGCCGCCGCTGTAAAGATTTTTTGGTCCCGAACTGGGGATTAAGCCTCCGTATGTCGCTGAACTGCAACGGTTAATCGAAAGGGTGAAATATCAACCGCTTAGCTAAGAGCACCACGGTCGACCGCGAGGATGTCGCCGCAGCCGCCGCAAGGATCGAAGGCCTGGTGCAGCAGACGCCGCTCCTGGAAAGCGGGGTGGATGGGAACACGCATCTGGCTCAAATGCGAGTGCCTTCAGACCGGTGGCGCCTTCAAGCTCAGGGGTGCGACCAACCGTCTGCTTCAGCTGTCGGACGAGGAAAAGAGACGCGGCGTGGTCGCCTTTTCTTCGGGCAATCATGCGCGTGGCGTGGCGATCGCGGCCCGGCGCCTGGGCATTCCCGCGGTCATCGTCATGCCGGTCAGTGCGCCGCAAGTGAAGGTCGACGGCACTCGCGACGAAGGCGCCGAGATCATCTTCTACGATCGCCGCACCAAGTCTCGCGAGGAAATCGCCGCCAAGATATCCGAGGAAACCGGCGCCACCGTGGTGCCGAGCTTCGACGATCCTGCCATCGTTGCCGGCCAGGGCACCGTCGGCATCGAAATCGCGGAGCAGATGGGTGCGCAGCCGCCCCGCGTGGTCGTGCCCTGCGGCGGCGGCGGGCTTGGTTCGGGCATTGCCCTGGCCCTGCCGGAAACCGAGATCGTGGTCGTCGAGCCCGAGGGCTGGGACGACATGGCGCGATCGCTCGAACTCGGCGAAATCGTGCCGGTGTCCGCGGATGCTCCGGACACCTTCTGCGATGCCTTGCAGACCCCGCGCGTATCGCCGATCACGTTCGGCATCCTGCAAGATCGCGGGGCGACGGCGTTGGCGGTCAGCGACGAGGAAGCGGCCGAAGCGGTGCGATTTGCCTGGGCACGGCATGGCCTGGTGGTCGAACCGGGCGGCGCTGTCGCGCTGGCCGCCTTGCTCGCGGGCAAGGTGGCCGCGCTCGAAGATACGGTCGTGGTGCTGTCGGGAGGGAATGTCGATCCGGCGCTTCACGCGCGGATCGTCAACGGCGCTTAGGCGACGTTGCGGGTCTTATACTCGCCGGGCTCGACATGATGGGCCGGGCTGGAGCGTTCGACATCCTGTGTCAGCTCCTCAAGCTCGGCGGCGAGGGTCTTCAGTTCGGCCGCGAGGAAGCGGCGCTGGTCGCCCTCGACCGACTTCGGAGGCATCGATCAGCGTGTCGAGCATCATCGCGATGCACGGCAGGATCGTTTCTTCGATCCGTTCGAACGCCTCTTCGATACGCACCTGCTGATCCGACTTCGGCATGTGGCCGGTTTGGACCGATTTTGGTTAAATCTTGGTGAAAGGCCGACGCTTAGCCAAGAAGTTTTTCGAGGCTTAAGACCGCGACGAGCGGGGGAGATCGCGGCCCTGGCGTCAGAAGTGATGAGGACGGGATGGCCGGCTTCACCGGGTCGGTCGCAAGCCGCATGTCGAGATAGTCATCGACCGACTTCATCAGCAGGTCGAGCTCGTTTGCGAAGAAGTGGTTGGCGCCCGGGATCAGCTCGTGGTCGATCGTGATGTGCCGCTGGGTACGGAGCTTGTCGACGAGCTTCTGCACCGCGCTGGGGGTCACCACCTCGTCGGCCTCGCCCTGGATGATGATGCCCGAGGAGGGGCAGGGGGCGAGGAAGCTGAAGTCGTACATGTTGGCCGGCGGGGCGATCGAGATGAAGCCGCGAATTTCCGGACGGCGCATCAGCAGCTGCATGCCGATCCAGGCGCCGAAGCTGACGCCGGCGACCCAGGTCGTCTCGGCTTCCGGGTGGATGCTCTGCACCCAGTCGAGCGCCGACGCGGCGTCCGACAGCTCGCCAATGCCGTTGTCGAACACGCCCTGGCTCTTGCCGACGCCGCGGAAATTGAAGCGCAGCGTCGCGAAGCCGCGCTTGACGAAGGTCTGGTAGAGCAATTGCACGAGCTTGTTGTTCATCGTGCCCCCGGCCTGGGGATGTGAATGGAGGATCAGCGCGACCGGCGCGCGGGGGCGCATGCCGGGATGGAAACGTCCTTCGAGGCGTCCCTCGGGGCCGGGAAAAATGACTTCGGGCATGGTGGTTTCGGCTCGCGTTCGACAGGGTGCCGCGTGGGCGCAGATGCGCAGCGGCGTCCGGTCCTATATAGGGGCCGCCGTTCATGTGGCAATCGACAGGAACCCAGGCCTTTTGAGCAGCGCCCAGCGCCTCTATCTCGACCACGCCGCGACCACGCCCGTGCTGCCCGAAGCGCGGGCGGCGATGGCGGCTGCACTGGAAGTCTGGGCCAACCCCAGCTCGCCCCATGCCGACGGGCGGAGGGCGCGGGCGGCGCTGGAGCAGGCGCGGCGCGGCATCGCCGACGCGCTCGGCTGGCGTCATGACGTCATCCTGACTTCGGGCGCGAGCGAAGCGATCCACATCGTCGCGTCGCGGGCCAGGATCGGTCGGCGCCTCCTCGGCCCGACCGAGCATGAGGCGGGAGTCGCGGCTATGGGTCCGGCTGCCGAGGTGCTGCAGGTCGATGGCAATGGATTGATCGACCTCGACGCGCTCGAGCATGCGCTGAGCCATGGACCTGCGCTGGTGGCCATCCAGCTGGTCAATAATGAGACTGGCGTGATCCAGCCGCTCGATCGCATCCGCGAGATTGTTCGGGACGCCGGCTCGCTGCTCCTCGCCGATTGCGCCCAGGGCGCTGGCAAGATTGCCCTCCCGGACGCCGATTTCATCGCCGTTTCCGGGCACAAGTTCGGCGGGCCGCCGGGAACTGGCGCCTTGCTGGTCAAGGATTTGGCGCAGCTCGCGCCGAGCGGCGGCCAGGAGCGAGGCTATCGCCGCGGCACCGAGAACCTGCCGGCGGCCGCGGGAATGGCAGCGGCGTTGCACGCTCGTGCCTTCGCTGATGCCATGGACCGCCTGATCTCCCTGCGCGCTCGGTTAGAGGGAGACATTGTGAGCTCCGGAGGCATGGTGATCGCCGCGGACTCACCGCGCATCGCCACCATTGGTGCCTACGCCATGCCGGGCATCGCCAGCGCCAGCCAGCTCGCGCAATTCGACCTGGCAGGAATATCGATTTCGGCGGGAAGCGCTTGTTCCTCGGGGAGCATGAAGCCTAGCCGGGTGCTCGCGGCAATGGGCGTGGCGCCCGAAATCGCGGGCTCGACCATCCGAGTCAGCTTCGGCCCTGGTACCAGCCTCGAAGATGTTGAACGGTTTACCGCCGAATGGCGCCGGATGAAGGACCGGGGCAAGGCCGAAGCGGCATGATCTATCTCGATTATCAGGCCACGACGCCGGTCGCTCCCGAAGTTGCGAAGGCGATGGCGCCGTGGATCGAGGATAAGTTCGCCAACCCCCATTCGCCCTCGCGCTGGGGCCATGAAGCATCCGCCGCGATCGAGGTTGCGCGCAAGCAGGTCGACCAGGCGCTGGGACTCAAGGGCGGGAGCCTGGCCTTCACCGGAAGCGCGACCGAAGCATTGAACTGGGCGCTCAAGGGTACGTTGGAAAAGGCTGGGCCGAAGCGCAACCGAACTCATCACCATTGCCACGGAGCATGCCGCGGTGCTCGACAGCTGCGAGTGGCTGGCGGGGCAGGGCGCCGACCTCACTGTGCTTCCCGTGGGCCGGGATGGCCTGCTCGATCTCCAGCTGCTGGAGCGCGAGCTGGATGGGCGGGTGGCCCTGGTCGCGGCGATGCTGGTCAACAATGAGATCGGCGTCATTCATCCGCTCGCCGAAATTGCCGACATGGCGCACAAGGCCGGCGCGCTGGTGTTGTGCGACGCGGTCCAGGGGTTCGGCCGAATGCACGTTCCCAAGGGACCGGACCTGGTCGCAATTTCGGCGCACAAGATCCATGGGCCCAAGGCTATCGGCGCCTTGTGGATGCGCAAGGGGGCGGAGCCCGCGGCGTTCATCCACGGCGGCGGGCAGGAGCAGGGGCTGCGTTCGGGAACGCTATCGCCGGCACTGTGCGTCGGCTTCGGCACCGCCGCGACGCTGGCGGAGGAGCGGTGCACGCGAGACTATGACCGGGTGCAGCGCCTGTGGAAGGCAGGTTTGAAGGCGCTGGGTGACGGCTGGATCGTCAACGGGGATACCCAACAGCGCTACAAAGGAAATCTCAATATCCGGCGCAAAGGCCTTGATGGCGCACGACTAATCGCGGACCTGCGCGATGTCGCATTTTCGCTTGGGAGCGCCTGCGCAAGCGGGTCGGGACGCCCCAGCCACGTGCTTCGGGCGCTCGGTCTCGACTATCGCGAGGCCCGCTCCTCGATCCGGCTTGGCTTTGGCCGCTACACCCGCCAGGCGGAGCTGGTCGACGCGTGCAAGCGGATTGCCGCCGCCGCGGTCGCGCAGGAGAAGCTGGACGCGTGACCCTGGTGCGTTTTTATCGGGCGGACGGAACGCTCGACAAGGAAGTGGAAGCAACGGCGGGCCAGCGCCTGCTCGACGTGGCCTGGGCAGCCCGTGAGCCGCTGGAGGGGGCGTGCGAAGGCGTGATGGCCTGTTCGACCTGCCACGTGATCGTCGATGCTGCCGATTTCGAAAAGCTGCCTCCCGCAAGCGAGGAGGAGGAAGACCTGCTCGACCTCGCCAGCCATGCCACGCGCACGTCGAGGCTGGCGTGCCAGGTCATGATTACGGAAAAAATGGAGACGCTCGAAGTGCGAATTCCGCCGGGCACAACCAACTGGATGGGCCGCCGCTGATTATTGCTCGTCAGGTGGCACCACGGACTGGCCAATGCCCTGACCCTGCGTGCTGTCGGTATTCGGCTGAACCGAGCGGCGGCGCGAGGCCGTGATGGCGGCCTGTCGCACAGACTGCAATTGAGCCAGCGTCAAGCGTCCCGAATGACTGAAGTCGAGGAGCTGAAATCGCGCGATCGCGGCATTCTGAAACTCCGCTGCCGAGACACCGCGATTGAAGTTGGCGTCAGCCGACATCACCGGTTCCGGAATCTGAAGCAGGCCATAGCGTCCGGCGACCATCTCCGCGGTGGATCCGGCATTCCCGGCATCGCTTTGCATGTCGTAGCGAATGCGAACCTGCGGCGCGATCTGGGTTTCGTAGCGCTCGATCTCCTCCGGCCCGATCTCGCCGTCCTGGTCAACATCCAAATGCTCGAAGAAGTGCTGGGCGTCGGCGGCCATTTCCTCGGGCGTCAGAACATTGTCGTGATTGGTGTCGGCGTCCGCGAACCAGGCGACCAGCCCGTCCTCGTTCTGGACGCGGCCGAACACCGGCTCGCCCATCGGGCTCATGAATGCGCGTCCGGGACGCGGGGCGGGTGGCGAAGCGGCGGTCTGTGCGGCAGCGAGCATGAGAATGGGAAGGATCATGGCGACGTCCTTAGCGCGTTTGATTGGCGGCCGGCAGGGGTGCGCCGACGCGGGTATCTGCGGACTTCTCGCGGCGACGCTTGGGATGCGCCCCAGGCACGAATTGCGGCGGTCTCAGGGCTTCAAGATCCGCAAGGCTGAGTCGGCCCTTCCGGGAACGGTCCAGCAGCTGGAAGCGGTCGAGCGCGGCCTGCCTGAACTCGGCGGCCGAAATGGCGCGGTCGAAATTGGCGTCGGCGGCGGCGACAGGCTCAGGCATGTTGATCAACGCGTATCGCGCCGCGCCCTGGAGCTCATAGTCGGAACCGTCGCTGCCGCGGTTGTCCTGGCCCGGACCGCGGTGTTTCTCATCGGTGCTTTGACTCGCCGGCTGGGCGGAACTGGAATTTGACTTGCGCCAGCGCGATCCGACCTGGATTTCGGGGGCGACCTCCCATTCGTAGTGGACCAGTTCGTCGGGCTCGATCAGGCCATTGTGGTCGCCATCGACGTGCGCAAAGAACCGCTGCGCGTCGGCCTGCATTTCGTCGGGCGTCAGCAGCCCGTCCCCGTTGCGGTCGGCCTGGTGGAACCAGTCGGCCATCGTGTCCTGGTCGACCTTGCGGGCGCGGAAGGGTTCGCCGAACGGGCTGATGAAGGGCGCCCAGCTATGACCGGTGACCAGGATTGGGCGATCGTCTGGGGGAGCCGCCGCCGCGGTGAAAGCAAGGAGGACGGAAAGGAGCATCGGCGGCCTTGATTGAGAGGTGGCCTTGAGTTGGCGCGGCTGCGTGAACCGTCCCTGAAGCTTGCGCTACCCTCGGCCTTCCACCATATGCCCTCGCGGAAGTCGGCGGACGGCGCTGTCGCCAACCTGGTCAGGTCCGGAAGGAAGCAGCCACAACGATTTCGTGCCGGGTCGTCGGCTTCCACCTTGTTCAAGCTTTCAGACTTGCTCACAGACTGCCACAACCGGCGATTGCACGGGGGTGGTAATGACCGATTTCGAATTCCTGTTTTCGGTCTTCGGACTGCTGATTGGACTGACGCTGGTCGAGATCGCGGTCAAATTCGCGGACGCCATCGACGTGCATCGGCGACGCCCCCTCGGAATCCTGACGCCGCTGCTGGCCTTGTTCGTCCTGATCGACGTCGCGGGCTATTGGCTTTTCACCTGGTCGCTCCGCGATCTCCTCCACGTTCGCTGGAGAATCGTGTTCATCGGGCTGAGCGTCGCGATGATTTACTACCTTTCCGCGTCGATGATCTTTCCCCGCAGCGAGGGCGAGTGGAAAAGCCTGGATGAGCATTATTGGGCCCGCAAGCGCCTGGTGATCGGCGGCGTGTTGCTGGTCGAGAGCGCCACCATGGCCTGGCAATTGACCCGCGCGGTGCCGGCGCTCGATGATTACTGGTTCTGGTTCTACCAACTGCCCTATTTCCTGCCCATGGCGGCACTGCTGTTCACGCGGACGCGGCGGGTCGACATCATGCTGTTCGCGGTGTTGATCGGCGTTCAGCTCTTCTCGGATTTCGATCTCGGCCAAAGCTCCCGCTGGGGGCACCAGGTCGGCATCAGCCTGACGGATCAGGCTTCGACAAGCGGCGCGCCCGTTCCTAGATAGGCAGCAATGGACAATTCCCACGAGCCTGCCACAGAAACCGGCGAAGAGCCCGGCCTCGGCCTGAACCTGCCCGAAGCCGAAGCGCCGCAACCGGCCGCTGCGAGCTCAGCCTATCGCGTGCTCGCGCGCAAATACCGGCCCCAGACCTTCGCCGAGCTGATCGGCCAGGATGCGATGGTGAAAACCCTCGCCAATGCGATCGAGCGCGGACGGATTGCGCATGCATTCCTGCTGACCGGCGTGCGCGGGGTCGGCAAGACCTCGACCGCGCGGCTGATCGCCAAGGCCCTCAACTGCATCGGGCCCGACGGGCAGGGCGGGCCGACGATCACCCCGTGCGGCCTGTGCGAACCGTGCCGCGCCATCGCCGATGGCCGGCACATCGACGTGCTGGAGATCGACGCGGCGTCGCACAATGGCGTCGATAACATCCGGGAGATGACCGACGCGGTCCGCTACGCCGCGGTGTCGGCGCGCTACAAGATGTACATCATCGACGAAGTGCACATGCTTTCCAAGCCGGCTTTCAATGCGTTGCTCAAGACTCTTGAGGAACCACCTGAGCATGTGAAATTCCTGATGGCGACCACGGAAGTCGACAAGGTCCCGGTCACCGTCCTGTCGCGCACCCAGCGCTTCGACCTGCGCCGCATCCCGGCGGAGAAATTGGCGGCGCATTTCGCGGAGGTTGCGAAGGCGGAACACGTCGAAGTCGAGCCCGAAGCGCTCGGCATGATCGCGCGGGCCGCGGAAGGGTCGGCGCGCGACGGTCTGTCAATTCTCGACCAGGCGATCGCGCACGGTGCGGGAATGGTGACGACGGAGCAGGTTCGGGAGATGCTCGGGCTTGCCGACCGGGGGCGGATCCGCAGGCTGCTTCAGCTGGTGCTTGCCGGAGATGCGACTGCGGCCCTGGGCGAACTCGACCAGGCGCACGAGCTCGGCGTAGAGCCGATGCAGCTTTTGCGCGGGTTGATGGAAAGCCTGCACGCCGCGACCCGAGCCAAAGCCGGAGCGACCGCCGACGCGCTGCAATCGGCGGAGGAGCGTGAAAGCGCGGAAAGCATGGCCCAGGCGCTTGGCTGGGCGACGATCCACCGCCTGTGGCAGATGCTGCTCAAAGGGCTTCAGGATGTGGCGGTGGCGCCCGATCCGCGCGAAGCCGCGGACATGGCGCTGCTGCGCCTGATCCACGCCGCCGACATGCCCGATCCGGCCTCGCTGATTGCACGCCTGAGCGGGGAGGGGACGGCCACGGTCTCGGTTGGCTCGCCTGCCAAGCCCGCGACTCCGGCCGCAAGCGTGCCGAGCGACTTTGCCGGCCTGATCAAGCGGCTTGAAGTGTCCGGCAAGCACAACCTTGCGGTCCAACTCCACGACCAGGTCGGCCTGGTGCGCTATGCCCCGCCGGAGCTGGTGCTGAGGCCGGCGCGGCCGCTGGGCCAGGATTGGCCGCGCGACCTTGCGCTGGCGCTCAAGGCCGCGACCGGCGCCCTGTGGCAGGTCTCGCTGTCCGATGAAATCGGCGATCCGTCGCTGCTCGACCAGGAGAAAATGGCCGAGGAACGCGTTCGCGCCGATGTGCTTGCTGATCCCAACGTCCGCGCGGTGATGGATGCCTTCCCCGACGCGGAGCTCGAATCCTTTACAACCAGAGGCGCCTGACATGCCCGACATGCCCGACTTCGACGAAATCATGAAAATGGCGCAGAACGCGCAAAACGAGCTTCAGAAAGCGCAGGACAATCTCGACAAGGTCGAGGTCGAAGGCGTCGCCGGTGGCGGCCTGATCAAGGTCCGCGCCACCGCCAAGGGCCGAGTCCTCGGCGTCGAGATCGACGAAAGCCTGCTGGCGCCATCGGAAAAAACGATGGTCGAGGACCTCATCGCGGCGGCGATCAACGACGCCAAGGCGAAAGCCGACGCGGCCGCCGGCGAAGAACTGCAGAAAATGCAGTCGGGCCTGCCGCTGCCGCCGGGGTTCAAGATGCCCTTCTAGGGCGTTTCCCGACGCCGCGTTTTGCGGCATGATGCGCGCGCTTCGGGGGAGGCGCGATGACGGGTTCAACAACTCTGGGCGCGATGCAGGACTGGCCGCTGCGGATCATGCGGCTGATGGATCATGCGGAACGTGAGCATGGCACGCGGGAGATTGTTGCCGCGCGCGCCGACGGTAGCACCGTCCGGACCAACTGGCAGCGCCTCGCCCACGATGCCCGGCGCATGGCCCAGGCGCTCGAACGAATGGGTGTTCGACCGGGGGATCGCGTCGCGACGCTCGCGATGAACCACGACCGTCACCTGGCCGCATGGTTCGGCGTCGTCGGCATGGGCGGCGTTCTGCACACCGCCAATCCCAGGCTGTTCGACGAGCAACTCGACTACATCATGGATCACGCGGAAGACCATGTCCTCCTTTACGACGCCGCCTTTGAACCGTTGGTTGAGCGACTCAAGCCCGGGCTGCAATCGGTCAAACATTACATTCGGTTCGACGATGAGTTCGACAACTGGCTCGGCGCCGAGGATGGCGACTATCGCTGGTACGAGGGCGACGAGCGCGAACCGTGCGGGTTGTGCTACACCAGCGGCACGACGGGCAATCCCAAGGGCGTTCTCTACGAACACCGCTCGACCGTGCTTCACGCCATGTCGATCATCGCTCCCGATGTCTTCGACCTGTCGGCAAGCTCGGTCATGCTGCCGATCGTCCCGATGTTCCACGCCAATAGCTGGTGCCTGCCTTATGCGGCCGCGATCACCGGATTGAAGCTCGTCATCTGCGCGGACAACAAGGCCGAGCGCATTTGCGCGCTGTTCAATCAAGAGGGCGTGACTCACTCGGCCGGCGTTCCGACGGTCTGGTTGAATATGATCGACCATGTCGAGGACACGGGCGCCAGCCTGGGCAAGCTCCACACGATCATGGTCGGCGGCTCATCTGCTCCGCCGGCTACCATCCGCTGGTTTCGCAAGCGCGGGATCCGGGTTCGGCATCTGTGGGGCATGACGGAAATGACGCCAATCGGCACGGTCGGGGGGCCGCCGCCGAATTGGGATTCGATGAGCGACGAGGAGCAGATTGCGTATCAATCGCGCCCTGGGCGATCGATGTTCGGGGTGGAGCTCCGGATCGTGGACGATAATGGCGAGGTCCTGCCGCGTGACGGGGAAAGTTCGGGCCACCTCCAAACTCGGGGCGCAGCCGTCGTCCGCCGCTATTTCAAGAAGGATGAGGACTGCGTCGATGCCGAGAACTGGTTCGACACCGGCGACATCGCGGTCATCCATCCCGACAACACGTTGCGCCTGACCGACCGCGCCAAGGACGTGATCAAATCGGGCGGCGAATGGATCAGCTCGATCGAGCTCGAGAATGCGGCTGTCGGCTGTCCCGGCGTGCTCGAAGCCGCGGCAATCGGCATTCCCCATCCGAAATGGGACGAGCGGCCGCTGCTTCTGGTCGTACGCGACGACGGCAGCAGCGTAGACGAAGCGAAAATCCGCGAATTTCTGGCGAAAGAGATGGCCAAATGGTGGCTGCCCGATGCCATCGAGTTCGTCGGCGAGCTGCCGCACACCGCAACCGGCAAGCTCAGCAAGAAGGACCTGCGCGAAAAGTATCGCGATTATCGGTTCGCGAACGCCGAAGAGATGGTCGGCCGCGACTAGAAAAAGGTCGCGCGGTCCACTAACTGGCGCTCAACCCCGTGACTTCCGAAGGAATGAAGCGACCCCATGGCCGCCCAATATGCTTATGTCATGAAGGACCTGGTGAAGGCCTTCCCCGGCGCCCAGAAGCCGGTGCTGAACCACATCAACCTGCAATTCTACCAGGGCGCCAAGATCGGCATCGTCGGTCCCAACGGCGCCGGCAAGTCGACGCTGATGAAGATCATGGCCGGCATCGACAAGGAGTATCAGGGCGAGGCCTGGCCGGGCGAGAACATCACCGTCGGCTATTTGCCGCAGGAACCGCAGCTCGACCCCAGCAAGACCGTGCTGGAAAACGTCAAGGACGGAGCGCGCGACGTCGCCGACATGGTCGACCGCTTCAACGCCATTTCGGCCGAGATGGGCGATCCCAAGGAGGACACCGATTTCGACAAGCTGATGGAGGAGATGGGCGAGCTCCAGGGCAAGATCGACGCGGTCGACGGCTGGACGCTCGACAACCAGCTCGAAGTCGCGATGGAGGCACTGCGCTGCCCACCTTCGGACTGGTCGGTCGAAAGCCTGTCGGGTGGTGAAAAGCGCCGGATCGCGCTGACGCGCCTGCTGATCCAGAAGCCCTCGATCCTGCTCCTCGACGAGCCCACCAACCACCTCGACGCGGAAAGCGTCCAATGGCTCGAAGCGCATCTCAAGGAATATGCCGGCGCGGTGCTGATGATCACCCACGACCGCTACTTCCTCGACAATGTCGTCAGCTGGATCCTCGAGCTCGATCGCGGGAAATACTTCCCCTACGAAGGCAATTACTCGACCTACCTCGAGAAGAAATCCAAGCGGATGGAGCAGGAGGAGCGCGAGGAAACCGGCCGCCAGAAGGCGATCAAGGACGAGCTCGAGTGGATCCGCCAGGGCGCCAAGGCGCGCCAGACCAAGTCGAAGGCGCGTATCGCCAAGTTCGACCAGCTCGTTGCCGCGCAGGATAAGCACGTCCCGGGCAAGGCGGAAATCCTCATCCAGGTGCCCGAGCGGCTCGGCGGCAAGGTCATCGAAGTGGAGGGCCTGACCAAGGCCTATGGCGACAAGCTGTTGTTCGAAGGTTTGAGCTTCACGCTGCCGCCGGGCGGCATCGTCGGCGTCATCGGCCCCAACGGCGCCGGCAAGTCGACCTTGTTCAAGCTGATCACCGGTCAGGAAACAGCCGGATTCAGGCGCGATCGACATCGGCCCGACCGTGCACCTCGGCTATGTCGACCAGAGCCGCGACCATCTCGATGGTTCGAAGAACGTCTGGGAAGAGATTTCCGACGGGCTCGATTACATGAAGGTCAACGGCCACGACCAGTCGACCCGGGCCTATGTCGGCGCCTTCAACTTCAAGGGCCAGGACCAGCAGAAGAACGTCGGCAAGCTGTCGGGCGGCGAGCGCAACCGCGTCAACATCGCCAAGATGCTGAAGCGCGGCGGCAACGTGCTGCTATTGGACGAGCCGACCAACGACCTCGACGTCGAAACCCTCGGCGCGCTGGAGGAAGCGATCGAGAATTTCGCCGGCTGCGCGGTGGTCATCAGCCACGACCGCTTCTTCCTCGACCGCCTCGCGACGCACATCCTGGCGTTCGAGGGCGACAGCCAGGTCGAATGGTTCGAAGGCAATTTCCAGGCGTACGAGGAAGACAAGGTCCGCCGCCTGGGCGAGGAAGCCACCCGCCCGCACCGGACCAGCTACCGGAAATTGACCAGATAACGGACCGTCCACCCCGCGCTTGACCCGGGCTGTACCCCTGCGAAGGCAGGGGCCCAGACGCGGACTGGAGCTTTAGCTGAAGTCCGCTCATGCTGCCGTTCGTGAAGGCTGGTTATGTTTACATCATGGCGAGCGGGCGAAACGGCACGCTGTACATCGGCGTGACGAGCGACCTCGCGAAGCGTGTTTGGGAGCACAGGAACGGGGTCGTTCCAGGTTTTACCCACAAGTATCGATGCAAATTGCTGGTCTGGTATGAGTTTCATGAGGATTTGCAGCAAGCGCGGCTCCGGGAACTCCAGATGAAAAAGTGGAAACGGCTTTGGAAGCTCAGCGAAATTGGCAGCTAAACCCGGATTGGCAGGACCTCTATCCGACTCTGTTTGAAGGCTCCTCACGGAGCCTGTCTGGGCCCCTGCCTTCGCAGAGGAACAGCGATTGATCGCCTTCACCTCGCTGCTGTGGATTTGGCGTGGGGAGGCGGCGGGGCGGTGGTTTTTCGTAACCGTGCCCGAGGAGTTGAGTGGCGAGATCAAGGCGCATGGCTTTGAAAGCCCGCGCGGGTTCGGATCGGTCAGGGTCGAGGCGCGCATTCATGACGTCATTTGGCGGACGTCGGTCTTTCCGTTGAACAGCGGCGGCTACGTGCTTCCAGTCAAGGCGGAGGTGCGGAAGCGCGCCGGGATCGGCGCCGGCGACGAGATCAGGGTCGAGCTGAAGCTGCTCTAGCCCACGCGCTTGGTGTCGAGGTCCTGCGCATTCTGCTCGAACCGCTCGGCCATTTGCTCGAGCACGATGGAGCTTTCGCGGGTGTAGAGCGCCGAGGCGAGGCGGCGGCAGCGTTCGGCCTGGTCGTGGAGCGCCTCGCTCTGCTCGTCGGTGACGTCAATCAGTACATTCACCGCGCCGGTCAGCGAACCGTCCGTGGCGAACAAGGGAGTGGGGTAGGGGCGGAACGCGACCCGGCTGCCGTCCGGACGCTCGGCGATGGCGATGGTGTCGCGCACCGGCCGCTTCTCATGGATCGCCTGCGCCATTGGGCAATCTTCATGGAGGAGCCGATCGCCGTTGGTCGTGTAGAGCTGCCAGGTGACGCACCAGCGATCCCGCCCGAGCTGCGGCTCACGGCCCGCGAAGCTGACGCAGGCGTGGTTCCAAAAGGTCACGCAGCCGCGCTCGTCGGTGGTGTAGATCGGAACCGGAAGCCGATCGAGAATCACGCGCCAATCGGCGTCGCCGCCGAGGGCGGTGAGCGCAGTGTCGAGAATCTGTTCAGGATTGTGCCCGCTCATTGGTCCCGCGTCTTAACCGGAGGTTAGGTGCCAAAACCGATGGGGCGACGCCGAGTTCCGGATTGATTTCAACAAGCTGGCTGTGTTGCTTAATGGCAACATTTTTCAGCGCAGGCGCTTGACCAGAAGGCGTCCGTCATCGCCCGATTTCACCTCGAAATTCGGCACCGCCCTGATCAATTCCGACAGCCGCGAAAAGCCATAGTTGCGGGCGGCGAAGCTCGACACCGCCTTGGCCCGCTGGCCGAGCTCGGACAGCGGCGTATAGCCTTCCTCGTCGCGCTTGGACGCCTTGTAGGCCGAGCCGAGCACCTGCAGCAGCTCCGTATCGACCGGCCGCTGGCCAGCCGCCGTTGCCGGCTGCTCGAGCTGCTCTTCGTCGTCGAGCACCAGCGCGCCAACGTCGAAGAAACGGGTGCAGGCCTGCTGGAAGGGCATCGGCGTCTTCTGCGTGCCGAACCCATAAACGGGCAATCCCTCCTCGCGGATGCGCTGGGCGAGCGGCAGGAAGTCGCTGTCCGACGACATGATCCCGAAGCCGTCGACATGGCCGCGATAGAGCAGGTCCATGGCGTCGATGGTCATCCGCATGTCGGTGACGCTCTTGCCCTTGACGACATCGAACTGCTGGACGGGGACGATCGACTGCTTGCCGGTCAGCCCGCCCCAGCCTTTCAACGCCGGCTTGCCCCAATTGCCATAGGCGCGGCGGATGTTGATCGTGCCAAGCTCGCCGAGCACCAGCAGGACTTCGTCGAGATGCTCGGGGGAAGCGTTATCGGCATCGATGAGGAGGGCGATATTGGCTTCGGTTTCGGCGTTCCGGTCGGGCATTCGCGAGTCCTTTTCGGCTTCATTAGCGCGGCGTCGCGGAATGGCCACAGCCCGCCGTGCATCGGCCGTTCAGCTGAACGGGGGATGATCGATGCGGGAACGAAACGCCCCTTGGTGCACTAATGCCGAACAGGGGGCGAGTTTGAAGAAGGACGAGAGAGATGAGGAAGTTGGCTCTTACAGCAGCGCTTGCCGCGAGTGTCGCGGTTACTGGCTGCGCGACGACGAGCCCGTACGGTTATGGCTATAACAATCCGTACGGCTACAATAACGGCTATTATCCGGCCAATTCATATCCGGGTTACGGCTACAATGGGACCTCCAACAGCCAGGCGGGCAATGCAGCCGCCGGCGCCGTTCTCGGCGCCGCTGGCGGAGCGATCGCCGGCGCGGTCCTGCCGGGCGTGAGCCCCGGTGCCGGCGCGATCGCCGGTGCGGTCCTTGGCGGCGTGATCGGCGCGAGCATCAACGGACGGCAATATTATCGCGATACCCGCGGCTATTGCTATTACGTCGATCAGTACGGCCAGCCGCACTACGACTATAATACCCGCTGCTAGTCCGGCTTTAGCCCGAACTTGAGCTGCTAGACGGGGTGGAAGTTCTCTTCCGCCCCGTCGAGCATGTAGAGCCGGCCTTCGGCGATCGAAAAATGGGCGCCGTGCAGCTTCAGGCTCCCGTTCTTCTCGCGCTCCCTGATCCACGGGAAGGTGCGCAGGTTGGCCAGACTCGACTTTCACCGCTTCCCGCTCCATGTCGAGATAGGCCTCGCGATCGAGCTCGGTGTGGCGGGCGCGGACCTTGTCGCGCGCGCGGTCGAGCATCCGCACCCAGTCGGCAATGAACTGGCCGTGGCCCGAAGGCCGGTCATCGAAAGCGCCGGTGAGAGCGGCTGAGCAACCGCCGCACATGCCGTGGCCCATCACCAATATCTCGCCGACATTGATCTGGGTGACCGCGAACTCGAGCGCGGCCGAGACGCCGTGGAATCCGTTCGTGTTCTCGTAGGGTGGGGCAAGGGCGGCGATGTTGCGCACGACGAACATCTCGCCTGGCCTGGCGTCGAAAATCTGGGCCGGGTCGACGCGGCTGTCGGCGCAGGACAGGATCATCACCTGCGGGCTCTGGCCCTCGGCCAGCTCCGACCAGCGCTCGCGCTCATGCTCCCAGTCCTTGGCCCGGAAGCGGCGGTAACCTTCGATCAGTTGGTTGAGATAGGGCATGGCCAAGTCCGCTAATGGCTAGAGGGCGGGGGTGGCAAGGGCGCGCCGCAATCGCTATCTGGCCGGCATGAACGCCCCCGCCGCAGTTCCGCCCAGGCAGCGCAAGCCCGACTGGATCCGGGTCAAGGCGCCGGTCAGCGCCGGCTACCATGAGACGCGCAAGCTGATGCGCTCGCTCAATCTCGCGACCGTGTGCGAGGAGGCTGCCTGCCCCAACATCGGCGAATGCTGGACCAAGAAGCATGCCACGGTGATGATCCTTGGCGACACCTGCACGCGCGCCTGCGCCTTCTGCAACGTCAAGACCGGCATGCCGCGCGCGGTCGACCCGCTCGAGCCCGAGCATGTCGCGACCGCCGCAGCCGAGCTCGGCCTCGAGCATATCGTCGTCACCAGCGTCGACCGCGACGATTTGCCGGACGGCGGCGCGAGCCAATTCGTGAAGGTGATCGAAGCGCTTCGCCGCAACACGCCGAGCACGACCATCGAAATCCTGACGCCCGACTTCCGCAACAAGAGCGAGACCGCGGTGGATGCGATCGTCGCGGCCGGACCCGACGTCTACAACCACAACCTCGAAACGGTGCCGCGGCTCTATCCGACGATCCGCCCCGGCGCGCGCTATTATGCCTCGCTGCGCCTGCTGGAGAGCGTCAAGCGCAAGGCGCCGCACATCTTCACCAAGTCGGGCGTGATGGTCGGCCTCGGCGAGCAGCGGCTCGAAGTGCACCAGGTGATGGACGACATGCGCTCGGCCGGCGTCGATTTCCTGACCATGGGCCAATATCTCCAGCCGACCCCGCGCCACGCCAGAGTCGAGGAGTTCGTCACGCCGCAGGCGTTCGACGCTTATGCCGCAATCGCCAGGGCCAAGGGCTTCCTGCTGGTGGCCGCGTCGCCGCTGACGCGGTCGAGCTATCACGCCGGCGACGACTTTCAGAAGATGCGGGACGCGCGCAATGCGCAGTTGAAGCGGGAAGGCGCGAATGCCGCGGCATAGCGAGACGCGGCATCTTCCTTACACGCCCGAGCAGCTGTTCGACCTGGTCGCGGACGTTGCCCGCTATGACGAGTTCCTGCCGTGGGTAGTCGCGGTACGGGTCCGCTCGTCGAGCGAAACCGAAGCGGTCGCCGACCTCGTCGTCGGCTTCAATGCCTTCAAGGAGCGCTTCACGAGCAGGGTGACGAAAGAACGGCCGACGCAAATCTGCGTCGATTATGTCGAAGGGCCGCTCAAGTTCCTCCACAACGAATGGCGCTTCGAACGCGCCGGCGACGGCGGCACCGACGTCCATTTCTCGGTCGACTTCGCATTCAAGTCGCGGCTGTTCGAAAGCCTTGCCGGCGCGATGTTCGACCGGGCGCTGCGACGCATGACCGACGCGTTCGAGCAGCGCGCCGCGGCGCTTTACGGCATCAGCAAGTCGAGCGCGCAAAGCGCCGCCTGAAGCCGCACGCCCGACCGGGTCTTCTCATCGAAATGCTTCTGATCCGCGACGATCCTGGCCGGGTCCCCGCTGCGCTCGGCGGTCGCGAACACGACGGTGCCGACCGGCTTGGACGGCGTGCCGCCTCCGGGTCCGGCAATGCCGGTAATGGCGACGGCAATGTCGGCGTCGGTGGCGGCAAGCGCGCCGCGGGCCATGGCCCAGGCGGTGGCAACACTGACCGCGCCGAAGGTGTCGACCACTTCTTCGCTGACGTGCAGCTCATGGATCTTGGCGGCGTTCGAATAGGTCACATAGCCGGCCTCGAACATTTCCGAGGAGCCGGGGATTTCGGTCAGGGCCGCGCTGACCAGGCCGCCGGTACAGCTTTCGGCGACGGCGACCCTGCGGCCGGCCTTGCGGTTGGCCTCGACCACCTCGCGGGCCTTGTCGACCAGCACGTCGGGGAGCAGCGAATCCTTCACCACTCGGCTCCAAGGCGGATGCTGGCGATCGCCTGCGCGGCAATGCCTTCCCGGCGCCCGGTAAAGCCGAGGCCTTCGGTGGTCGTGGCCTTGATGCTGACCTGGTCGAGGCTCAAGCCGCAAATCTCCGCGATCCGTTGACGCATTGCCGCACGATGAGGGCCGACCTTCGGCTCCTCGGCGATGATCGTACAATCCACGCCATCGATGATTGCTCCCTTCGCGCGCAGCAGGCTCGCGGCATGGGCGAGGAAGATCTCCGACGACACGCCCTTCCATTTGGGGTCGGTGGGCGGAAAATGCTCGCCGATGTCGCCGAGGCCGCCGGCGCCGAGCAACGCGTCGGTGATGGCGTGAAGCGCGACGTCGGCATCGCTATGGCCGGCAAGGCCGCGGCTGTGCGGCACTTCGATCCCCGCCGAGCATGATCGGACCCTCGCCGGCGAACGCGTGGACGTCGAACCCGCTGCCGGTGCGGGGAACAAGGCGGCCGGCCAGCCACTGCGCCGCTCGGTCGAAGTCGGCGGGGGTGGTCAGCTTGTCGAGCGCCGGATCGCCCTCGACCGCGGCGACGCGCAGGCCGGCGCTGCGAACGACCGTGGTTTCGTCGGTCGGCGAGCCGCCGGACCAGGCGGCATAAGCCTGGCGCAATGGTTCGAGGCGGAAGGCCTGCGGGGTCTGGACGCGCACCAGGCCGTCGCGGTCGACCGGAGCTTCGAGGCCGTCGCCAAGCCGCGCCAGCGTGTCGCCGACCGCCAGAACCGGGGCGGCGCCCTCAAAGAATTCGAGGCTTGCGAGCAGGCGATCGATCACTGCCGGCGGGCAAAAAGGGCGGGCGGCATCGTGGACCAGCACCGCGTCGCCATCGACCGCCGCGAGCCCGGCGCGGACCGAATCCGCGCGTTCGGCACCCCCGATGATGAGGTCACCCACATCGAGGCCGGTCAGCGCCGCCTTGGCCAGTCCCTCCTGACCCTGGCCAATCACCACCCGCGCAAATCGCACGGCCGAATGGCGGAGCAGCGATTCCGCCGCCCAGCGCAGCACCGGCTTGCCGCCGAGCAGGCGATACTGCTTGGGCACGCCGGCGCCGAGGCGCTCGCCCTTGCCGGCGGCGACGATGAGGGCAGTCACGCTCATGGCGCCGCGCCTTGCTCCCCAACGGGCGCTCCTGTAAAGGCGCGCCCTCTCATGAGCATGCTGAAGCCCATCCACGTCGGCCCGGTCCGGATCGACGCGCCGGTGATCCTGGCGCCGATGACCGGCGTCACCGATCTGCCGTTCCGGCGCGTGGTCAAGCGCTATGGCGCGGGGCTGACGGTCAGCGAGATGATCGCCAGCCAGGCGATGATCCGCGAGACCCGCCAATCGCTGCAAAAGGCGTTGTGGGACCCGATCGAGGAGCCGGTGTCGCTCCAGCTCGCTGGGTGCGAGCCGCACGTCATGGCCGAAGCCGCCAGGCTCAACGAGCAGCGCGGCGCCGCGATCATCGACATCAACATGGGTTGCCCCGTGCGGAAGGTCGTCAATGGCGACGCGGGATCGGCGCTGATGCGCGACCTGCCGCTGGCCGCGCGGCTGATCGAGGCGACGGTCAAGGCGGTGAAGCTACCGGTGACGCTCAAGATGCGCATGGGCTGGGACCATTCGAGCCTCAACGCGCCGGAGCTTGCGCGCATTGCCGAGGATCTCGGCGTGCGGATGATCACGGTTCACGGCCGCACTCGCTGCCAGCTCTACAAGGGCGATGCCGACTGGGCCTTCATCCGCAAGGTCAAGGACGCGGTCAGCCTGCCGGTCATCGCCAATGGCGACATCTGCTCGATCGGCGACGCCCGCGAAGCGCTTCGCCAGTCGGGCGCGGACGGAGTGATGATCGGCCGCGGCGCTTATGGCCGGCCGTGGCTGATCGGCCAGGTGGCGGCCGAGCTTGGCGCCGGCGGGCAGCGGCCCGATCCGAGCCTCGACGAGCAGCTCGAGACGATGCTCGAGCAATATCGCGAGATGCTCGAGCTCTATGGAACTCAGACCGGGGTCAACCTCGCCCGCAAGCATATCGGCTGGTACACCAAGGGCCTTCCGGGCTCGGCCGAGCTGCGCAACCGGGTCAACCAGCAGGACGATCCGGCGGTGGTCGTCGCCATGTTGCAGGAATTCTATTCCCCGTGGCTCGCGCGCTCTGCCGCCTGACGCAATATCGTTCCATACAAGTGTGTTTTTGATGCAACGCTCATGCTAGTGCGTGGGCGGAATGGACGCTCGGACAGCCGAATCGCCGGCAATGATCACCAACGGGGATAGCTGGCTCCAGCGCGAGCGGGCGAGCGGCCGGTTCTACGACCGGTTGGCGCTGGCCATTGCGCTGTTGCTCGCCGGCATGCTGGCGCTGAGCTACTGGCTGCTCCAGCGCGGGGCCACGCCGGGCTCGCTGCTGTCACCGCCGCTGATCGCGCTGCTGCTGATTGCCAACCTCATTCCGGCGATCGCGTTGATGGCGCTCTATTCGCGCCGGCTCGCGGTGCGGCGCGCTGAGCAAGCCGGGCTCGGCAGCGGCCGTCTTCACGTCCGGCTGGTTGGACTTTTCTCGGTCCTGGCGGCGGTGCCGACGGTGCTCGTCGCGATCTTCGCCTCCCTGCTATTCCAGAGCGGGATTTCCTTCTGGTTCTCCGACCGTGCCCGCGGGATGCTCGAAAGCACCGTCCAGGTCGCCCAGGCGAGCTACAACCGCGAAGTTGAACGGGTCGCCAACGAGACCGTCACGGCGAGCGCCGACCTCGCCGGCTACTTGCGCATGACGACGCTTGAAGACCCGCGCTTCCAGGAAGCCTTTGCGCGCAACCAGGTGCTCAACCGCAACCTCTCCGAAGCGATCATCTTCACTTACGGCAAGGACAAGCAGATTCGCACCATCGCGCTGGTCGATCCGTATGACCGGCCACTCGGCAACGATATTCCACCGACCGCGCTTGCCGCGCTGAACAAGTCGCCCGTGGTGCCGATCAATTCGCCCGACCGCATCGGCGCGGTCACCAAGCTCGATTACGGCCCGGACACGTACCTCTATGCCGCGCGCGTCTTCGACCCCCAGTTCCGCAAGCAGATCGAGCAGGCCAATGGCGTGCTCAGCGATTATCAGGCGCTGCTGGCGAAATCGCGTGCCAACCAGCTGAAATTCAATGCGGCATTGCTGCTCGGCGCGCTGATTATCGTCGGGTTGGCAATCCTGACCGCCCTGCGGCTCGCCGATCGAATGGTCAGGCCAGTCGGCGAGTTGGTCACTGCTGCCGGACGGATTGAGGCCGGAGACTTCTCGGCCCGAGTGCCAGTGCGCGAACGGGGCGAGGAGGACGAGGTCCGGACCCTGGCGACGGCCTTCAACCGGATGACCGGCCGGCTGGAGGAGCAGACCACCGAGCTGCGTACCGCCAACACCCAGCTCGAAACCCGGCGAGCTTTCATGGAGGCGGTGCTGTCCAGCGTCACCGCCGGCGTGATGGCGGTCGACACGCAGCTCAATGTCCTGCTCGTCAATCGTTCCGCCGAGACGCTGCTACAGCCGGGCGAGGGGCCGGTTGAAGACAAGCCCTTGGGGCAGCTGTCAGCCGAACTCGACGAGTTCATGCGCGGCGAGCAGTCCGAAGCCAATGTCCTGATCAACACCGACAGCGGACAGCGATCGCTCGCCGTCAAACGCGTGCGCTACCAGGACGGGTCGGTGCTGACCTTCGACGACATCACCGATCAGCTTGACCGACCAGAGACGCGCGGCGTGGTCGGACATCGCCCGGCGCATCGCGCATGAGATCAAGAATCCGCTGACGCCGATCCAGCTGGCGGCCGAGCGCCTGCAGCGCCGCTTCGGCCAGGAAGTGACCTCCGACAGGGAGACGTTCGAGCAATTGACCGGCACGATCGTCCGGCAGGTCGGGGACCTGCGCCGCATGGTCGACGAATTCTCCAACTTCGCGCGCATGCCCAAGCCCGTGTTTCGTGAGGAGAATGTCCACGAGATCGCACGCCAGGCGCTGTTCCTGCACGAGGTCGCGCATCCGGCGATCAGCTTCGTGCTCGACCCCGCACAGGGCGAATTCCCCATGGTCTGCGACCGCCGCCAGCTCGGCCAGGCTTTGACTAATGTCGTCAAGAACGGCGTGGAAGCCATTGAAACAAGACGAAACCGCGGCGAGCATAGCCTTGCCGGGGATCGCGTCGAGCTCAAGCTGCACGAGGAGGGGCACTGCCTGGTGCTCGACGTCCTCGACACGGGCATCGGCCTGCCCGAAGATCGCGAGCGGCTGACCGAACCCTACATGACCACGCGCGTCCGCGGGACGGGCCTGGGCCTCGCCATCGTCAAGAAGATCGTCGAGGAACATGTGGGGGAGATCGCTTTCCTCGACCGCCCAGGCGGCGGCACCCATGTCCGGATCAGCTTCGACACGGCCAAGCTTGCCGCGCTCGCCGACGATGAGCCGGGCGCGGACGCGCAGGAACAAAACGATAAGGAACTCTGATGGCGCTTGAAGTTCTGGTGGTGGACGATGAAGCCGACATCCGCGACCTCGTCAGCGGGGTGCTGGAGGATGAAGGCTATGCCGTGCGCACGGCCGCCGACAGCAATTCGGCGCTCGACGCCGTCGAGGAGCGGCGCCCGTCGATGGTCCTGCTCGACGTCTGGCTCCAGGGATCGCGGCTCGACGGGCTGCAGCTGCTGCAGGAGATCAAGCGCCGCGATTCGACCATTCCGGTGCTGATGATCTCGGGCCACGGCAATCTCGACACCGCCGTCGCCGCGGTGAGGGAAGGGGCGATCGACTTCATCGAGAAGCCGTTCGAGGCCGGGCGCCTGATCTACCTGGTCCACCGGGCCACCGAGACCGAGCGGCTTCGTCGCGAAAATGTCGCGCTGAAGGCGCAGGTCGGACAGGAAGACCAGCTCCACGGCAGCTCGATTCCGATCAACACAGTGCGCGCGACCCTGAAGAGGGTGGCTCCAACCGGAAGCCGAGTGCTGATTTCCGGGCCGCCGGGCGTGGGCAAGGAGATTGCGGCGCGGATGATCCATCAATGGAGCCCGCGCGCCCGGGCGCCTTTCATCGTCCTTTCAGCGGCGATGATGAGTCCCGAGCGGATCGAGGAGGAGCTGTTCGGCAGCGAGAATGACGGAGGCATGCGGCCCGGCCTGCTGGAGCATGCCCATGGCGGCACCCTGTTCCTCGACGAGATCGCGGACATGCCGCCCACAACTCAAGGCAAGATCCTGCGCGTCCTCACCGACCAGAGCTACCACCGGATCGGCGGCCAGCGCGCCGTTCGGGTCGATGTCCGCGTGCTGTCGGCGACTTCGCGCAACCTCCAGGACGAGATCAACGCCGGGCGCTTCCGCGAAGACCTCTACTATCGCCTCAACGTGGTCCCGGTTCGCTTGCCGGCCCTACGCGAGCGGCGCGAGGACATTCCCGAGCTGGTGAGCCACTTCCTGGCTCGCTACGCCGCCGAACGGCGGATGCCGCCGCCGACCATCTCGGAAGAGGCGATGGCGGCGCTCCAGGCGCACGACTGGCCCGGCAACGTCCGCCAGCTGCGGAACATCATGGAACGCACGCTGATCCTGGCGCCGGGCGACCGCGCCTCGCGCATCGATGTCGACCTGCTGCCGCCCGAAATCCTCGAGAACCAGAATGCGATGGGCGGCGGCGGGACGGCCATGGCCATCATGGGCAGCCCGCTGCGCGAAGCTCGTGAATCGTTCGAGCGCGAGTATCTCAGGATCCAGATCCGTCGCTTTTCCGGCAACATCTCCCGCACCGCCTCGTTCATCGGCATGGAGCGCTCGGCACTGCACCGAAAGCTGAAGGCCCTTGGCATCGGGGACAAGCGCGAAGGCGAGGAATAGATGGCGGCGCGATCGCTGAGCCTGCAGGACCATTTCCTGAACAGCGTCCGGCGCGCCAAGCGGCCGGTCACCATCTTCCTCGTGAAGGGCGTCAAACTGCAGGGCGTCATCACCTGGTTCGACGCCTTCTCCTTGCTCCTTCGGCGAGAAGGAGCGTCGCAACTGGTCTACAAGCATTCGATCTCGACCATCATGCCGGGCGAGGCGCCATCGGACTTCGTCGCCACCCAGCCCGCCGAAAGCGCCAAGGCCACGCTGCAGGACCAGTTCCTGGCCGCGGCCGCGCGCGACAGCGAGCGCATGACTTTGTTCCTGGTCAATGGCGTCATGCTCCAGGGCAATGTGACCGGATTCGACCAGTTCGCGCTGGTGCTGGAGCGCGGCGGCAGCATCCAGCTGGTGTACAAGCACGCCATCTCGACACTTCAACCGGCGCATCCGCTGAACCTTGGCCCGAGCGGCGATGACGACGCGGCAGAGGAGGAGGGCGCTTGAACGCCTTTGACGGCAACGGTGCGATCGAAGTCGCGCGCGGCGAACGCGCCGTGATCGTCGTGCCTGAGCTGCCGCGCGAGGCCGCGCGCCGATCGGCCGATGCGCGGATGGAAGAAGCGGAAGGCCTGGCGGAGGCGATCGGCATCCAGGTCGTGGCCGGACGCGCCTATCGTGTGCGCAGCGTTCGCCCCGCGACCCTGATCGGGAAGGGGCAGGTCGAGGAGGTTGCAGAGCTCGCCCGGACTGAGGACGCAAAGCTGCTGATCGTCGATTCGGCCCTGACCCCGGTCCAGCAGAAGAATCTCGAGGAGGAGAGCGGGGCAAAAGTCATCGACCGGACCGGCCTCATCCTCGAAATCTTCGGCGAGCGCGCGGCGACCGCGGAAGGACGGCTTGCAGGTCGAGCTCGCCCATCTCGACTATCAGGCCGGGCGGCTGGTCCGTAGCTGGACCCACCTCGAACGCCAGCGCGGCGGCTTCGGCTTCCTCGGGGGTCCCGGCGAAACCCAGATCGAGGCCGACCGCCGCATGATCCGCGACCGGATGGCACGCATCCGGCGCGAGCTCGAGCAGGTCAAACGCACCCGCTCCCTCCATCGCGACCGGCGCCAGCGCGCGCCGTGGCCGGTGATTGCGCTGGTCGGCTACACCAACGCCGGGAAGTCGACGCTTTTCAATCGCCTGACGGGCGAGACCGTTTTCGCCGAGAATTTGCTGTTCGCCACGCTCGACCCGACCATGCGCGACATCCGCCTGCCGGGCTTCGACAAGGTCATCCTGTCGGACACGGTCGGGTTCGTCTCCGACCTGCCGACCGAGCTGATTGCCGCGTTCCGGGCGACGCTGGAGGAAGTGGCCTCGGCCGATCTCCTGGTCCACGTCCGCAACATGGCTCACCCCGATCATGAGGCGCAGGCCGAGGACGTCGACGACGTGCTCGCCTCTCTCGGACTGGCGGAAGAGGGCTCACCGCCCCGGTTGCAGGCATGGAACAAGCTCGATCTTCTGGCCGGCGAGGAACGCGATCGGCTGATCGCGGAGGCACAAAGGCGCGACGATGTGGTGCCGATCTCGGCTCTCACTGGCGACGGGCTCGATGCGCTTCGCCAGCGCATGGCCGAATGCCTGAGAAGCGGCGAGCAGGTGCACGAGATCCGGCTTTCGGCAAGCGACGGTGGACGCATCGCCTGGCTTCACGCCCGCGGCGAGGTGCTCGAACAGTCGGTCGACCATGACGAAGTGCGGCTTTCCGTACGCCTGTCGCCCGACAATTGGGCGCGATTCCAGGCGCTTGAGGTCGCCTGACGAGGAGGGGATTGACGCCATGACGTCAACCAATACCTACCAGATTACCCCTTTCATGCATGTGAAAGACCTGGACGAGACGGTGCGCTTTTTCACCGAGGTCCTCGGCTTCACGGTGCCGTACCGCCAGGACAATTACGCCTATCTCGACCGCGAGGGCGCCGCGATCCGCATTCTTGGGCACGAGCATGACGATGAGGTCGGCGAGGCGCACCGGGGTTTCGCTTATTACATCGACGTACGCGATCTGGGCGTGGTGCTGGACCAGATCGGCGACAAGCTGGCCGGACTTCCCGAGGGCCACGTCGTCGGCCCGAAGGACCAGGCGTACGGCCAGCGCGAGCTGATGATCCGCGTTCCCGACGGCAACGTGCTGGTGTTCGGCCAGGCCATTAAAGAGGATTAGGGCTCCAGCTTGGCTTGCTGCCACAGCGCTTCCTGAGCATCGAGATCCAATTCGGGGAACTTGGCGCCCGCCAGCCGCTCCATCGCTCGAAAGCGCTTCTCGAACTTGGCATTGGCTTCGCGCAGCGCGGCTTCCGGTTCGATGTTGAGATGCCGTGACAGGTTCACGACCGCGAACAGGAGATCGCCGAGTTCATCGAGCATGCGCGGGTGCTCGCTTTCAGCATCGAGCTCGGCCAGTTCCTCGTCGATCTTGGACCGCGGGCCGGTCGTGTCCGGCCAGTCGAAGCCAACGCGGGCGGCACGACGCTGCAGCTTGGCGGCGCGTTCGAGCGCCGGGAGCGCCAGCGCAACGCCAGCCAAGGCGCTGTCGGCACTCGATTTCTTGCGCTCGGCAGCCTTGATTTCCTCCCAGCCGGGGCTGTGCGCCGCATCGCCGAAGATGTGCGGATGGCGGCGTTCGAGCTTGTCGCAGATGCCGGTGATCACGTCGTCGAGGGCGAAATGGCCGGCTTCCTCGGCCATTTGCGCATGGAACACGACCTGGAGCTGAAGGTCGCCGAGTTCGTCGGCGAGACCGTCCATGTCGTCGCGGGCAATGGCGTCGGCGACCTCATAGGCTTCCTCGATCGTATAGGGGGCAATGGTCGCGAAGCTTTGCTCGCGATCCCATTCGCAGCCGCGCTCCGGATCGCGCAATCGGCGCATGATCGCGACAAGGCGGTCGATGGGGCGCTCGCCGGTCACGAGGGGGCCCGCTTGGCCTGCTCTAAAAGTATGATAATATGCATTATGTAAAATTCTTCTATAGTCAGGGGACCAAAACCAGCCAGCGCCCTTCCACGCTCCAGCGGCTCAGCGACGACAGGAAGTTCATGCCGAGCACGTTCAAATCGTCATTATCGGCGATCTGGAGCCCGACATCGCGGCGGGTGATCCCCCCGACGCGCAGTTCGGCGGCACGGCCGGTCGAAACCCGGATCATGCCATTGCCGGTGCGGACATATTGATCCCGCTGAGCTGAGACATCGACCCCCGCGGCAACGGCTTCGCTGCGAACGATGGTGGTCATGGTCGCGCCGCTGTCGACCAGGAACTTGATCGGGTGTCCGTTGACCCTGCCTTCGACCCAGAAATGCCCGTCGATGGCCATGGGAATGCGCGTTTCCTTGCCTTGCTCGACTGGGGTTCCCAGCGCCTCGGCCTTCAGGCGTTGCGCGACCCAGCCGAAATTGTCGCGGAATGTGAACAGGATAAAACCGGCACCGAAGATCACGACCCAGCCGAGCGCGAACTTGACCAGCTTGAACGCCGGTTCCCGCCGGCTCATCAGCGAGCCCAGCACCAGCATCATCGCCATCAGGATGTAGACGCCGCCGAGCATCAGGTCGTTAGTCACAGCTCGACCTCCAGACCGTCATAAGCCGGCGCCGCCCAATCGGGCAGCTCGCCGACCAGCGTGCGATAGTCGAGGCCATTGCCCATGTGCACGAGCAGAAGCTGCCCGACGCGAAGCTCCCGCGCCAGTGCCAGCACGCCGTCGAGATGCATGTGCGTGGGATGCGGCCGGCGCGTCAGGCAATCGGCGATCCACAGGTCCGCCCCTTCGTAAAGCGCCGCCATATCGTCGGTTAAACTGCTGAAATCGATGGCGTAGGCAATCGAGGAAGCACCTTCCTCGAAGCGCATGCCGAGCGTCGTCGGGCCGCCGTGCGGCTGGTCGACGAAGCGCGCGCGGGCATCGCCGAACTGCAGTTCGTCGCCGAGTTCCCGGGCCTCGGCGATCGCTCGGTAGAAATCGGTGGCGGCGAAGACATAGCCGAAGCGTTCGCGCAGCTCGTTGAGCACCGCGGCCCGCGAATATAGCGGGACCGGGCCGCCGATCGCCTGGGCCACCGGGCGCAGCTCGTCGATGCCGTGGCAATGGTCGCCATGGGCGTGCGTGACGATGACCCCATCGAGCCGGCCAACCTCCGCGCCCAGCAATTGCTGACGCAGATCGGGCCCGCAATCCACCAGCATGCGCTGGTCGGCGCTGGTCACCAGGATCGACGTTCTGAGACGAGCATTGCGCTGCTCGGCGGGATCGCACTGGCCCCAGTCGTTGCCTATCTTGGGGACCCCGGTCGAGGTCCCACAGCCGAGGATCCGGACCTTCACGCCGCCTTCTGAAAGAGTTTGAAGAAGTTGGCGGTGGTCGCTTCGGCCAATGCTTCGGGTTCCTCGCCCCTCAGCCCGGCGACGAACCTCGCGGTATCGGCGACGAAGGCCGGCTCACACTTCTGCCCGCGATGAGGAACCGGCGCCAGGAAGGGCGAATCCGTTTCCACCAGCATCTGGTCGGCGGGCAGCCACTTGGCGATGTCCTGCAGGTCCTGGGCGTTCTTGAACGTCACGATGCCCGACAGCGAGACATAGAAGCCGAGATCGAGGCCCTTGCGCGCGAGCTCGGCCGATCCGGTGAAACAGTGGAGGACGCCGGTCACGCCCCCTTCCCTGACCGCGTTGGAGAGGATTTCGGCCGTATCGGCCTCCGCCTCCCGCGTGTGGATGACCAGCGGAAGGCCGGTCTGACGCGCCGCCTCGATATGCGCCAGAAAGCGCTCGCGCTGAGCGGCGCGGTCGGACTTGTCGTAATAATAATCCAGCCCGCACTCGCCAATGGCGATCACCCGTGGATGGTCGGCGCCTTCGACCAGCGCCGCAGCGCCAAGGTCCGGGTGGGCGTCCGCCTCGTGCGGGTGAACGCCGACGCTGGCCCAGACGTCGGGCTGCCGCTCGGCCAGGGCGACGATCTCCCCCCATTCGCGCTGGCGGGTCGAAATGTTGAGGAAGCCGGTGACGCCAGCGTCGCGCGCGTTTTGCAGCACCTCGGCCTGTCGCTCGACCAGTCCCTCATAATTGAGGTGGCAATGGCTATCGATCAGCCTCACGCTTCGGCTTCGTCCAGCTCGAGGCGCGGGAAGAGCGGCATCGGCTGCGGGATTGGCGCCCCGCCCTCGCCGGCGTCGATCAGGGTCATCAATTTCTCGGCTGATGCGGGAATCACCGCCGCGATGGCCCGTGTCAGCTCGCGGACTGCCGCTACCAAAGTGCCCAGCACCGCGGCCATGCGATCGGGATCGGTCTTCCGAAGCGCCCACGGCGCCTGCGTGTCGACATATTGGTTGCAGGCGAACACCGCGCGGAGCCAGGCCTCGATCCCGACCGAAAAAGCGAAGCGCTCGAACGCCTCTGGCACTTCGGTCCGCGTCGCCTGTTCAACCAAAGCGAGCAGTTCGCGATCGTCGGCAGCTTCGCCGGGTGCTGGAAGAACGCCGTCCAAATTCTTGAAAATCATCGACAATGTACGTTGCGCGAGATTGCCGAAGCTGTTCGCAAGCTCGGCATTGGCCCTGGCGACGATGGCTTCGGCGCTATAGCTTCCGTCCTGCCCGAACGGCACCTCGCGCAACAGGAAATAGCGCAGCGCATCGACCCCGAAACGCTCGGCCAGCGCCATCGGATCGACGACATTGCCGACGCTCTTCGACATCTTCTCGCCGCGGCTGAGCAGGAAGCCGTGGCCATAGACCTGTTTGGGAAGCGCGATCCCCGCCGACATCAGGAAGGCCGGCCAATAGACCGCGTGGAAACGCACCACGTCCTTGCCGATCAAATGGACGTCGGCCGGCCAGAAGCGGCGCCACAGCTCGGTATCGTCGGGATAGCCGAGCCCGGTGATGTAGTTGGTCAACGCGTCGAGCCACACGTACATGACATGGCCGTCGCTCCCCGGCACCGGCACGCCCCAGTCGAAGCTGGTGCGCGAGATCGACAGATCGGTGAGCCCGCCCTCGACGAAGCGCGTCACTTCATTGCGGCGACTGTCAGGCTGAATGAAGCCGGGATTCGCGGCGTAAAGGTCGAGCAGCGGCTGCTGGTACTTCGACAGGCGGAAAAACCAGCTCTCCTCGGCGGTCCATTCGACCGGCGTCCCCTGCGGCGACAGCTTCGCGCCATCCTCGCCGTCGGTGAGCTCGCCTTCCTCGTAATAAGCCTCGTCGCGGACTGAGTACCAACCTTCGTAGCGATCGAGGTACAGGTCGCCATTCGCTTCCATCGCCTTCCAGATCGCCTGGCTCGCGCGGTAATGGTCCTCTTCCGAGGTGCGGATGAATCGATCGTAACCGATATTAAGGGCGTCGCACATATCTTGGAAAAGCTGCGACATTTTGTGGGCGAACGCGCGCGGTTCGACGCTCTCGGCACGCGCCGCCTGGGCCATTTTCAGGCCATGCTCGTCGGTGCCCGTCTGGAAGCGAACGTCGCGCCCCTGGCTGCGCTGGAAGCGGGCGATGGCGTCGGCGGCGATCGCTTCATAGGCGTGGCCGATGTGCGGCGGACCGTTCGGATAGCTGATCGCGGTGGTGATGTAATAGGGCTCGCCCATGGCCAAGCCCCTAGCCGCCTGCCCCTAGCGCTTCAAGGAAGGCTGGGGAGCCGCGTCGGCGAGGATGCCACCGAGTTGGAAGACGGTGGCCGCGGCCTCGAGCGAGACGCGGGGAGCGACGACGGCAAGCTCGCGCGCCTTGGCATAAGCATCGAGCGCGCGTTCGAGCGCGGCGCCCTTCAGTCCGCGGGCCTCGCGCGCGATCAGCGACGGCGCCAGCTCGAGGAACGCCGCGTACCGATCCGCCGACGCCTTCTTGCCAAGGTCGCTGGCAAGCTCAGCCCGGCGGGCGTTCGTCGGATCGCCCTGGCGCAGGATCGCCAGCGCCGCGTCCTCGATCTTGGCAAGGCCGAGTTCGGCGAAGGCTAGCGCCCTCCCGGCCGAGCCGAAGGACATGGCGACCACGCGCTTGCGCTCGGCCGAAGCTAAGTCGGGCGCCTGTGCCTCCAGGATTGACGTCATGGCGTCATCATTGACGCTCTGGAAATCGAGCCGGCGGCACCGCGAGCGGATCGTCGGCAGGAGCCGGCCGGGGGCATGGCTGACGAGGAAGAAGATGCTGTTCGCCGGCGGCTCCTCGAGCATCTTCAGGAGCGCGTTGCCGCCTTCTTTCTCGAGATCGTCGACGCTGTCGATGACGATGACGCGCCACGGCGACAGCGCCGCGCTTAGCGAAACGAATTCACCCAATTGCCTAACCTGGTCGACCTTGATGTTGCGGTTGAGGTTGCCCTTGTCGTTGAGGACCCGCTCGAGCCAGCGCATGTCTGGATGGGTCCCGGCCTCGACCAGCTTGACGATCGGATGGTCCGCGTCGGTGTCGATACCCGGCAGGTCGCTCGGCGGGCCAGCGGCATCGGCGAGCACGCGCTTGGCGGCAGCCCCGGCGAAGCTGGCCTTGCCGACGCCCTTGGGCCCGGCGAGCAGCCAGGCGTGATGGAGCCGGCGCGTCGCCCAGGCCGCCGCGAATTGCTCGACCGCTTTGTCCTGGCCCCAAATCACGGCAGCAGGTCTCCGATGGCCTCAAGCAGGCGCTGCGTTACTTCTTCAGGCGAGCCCGACGCATCGACCATGCGGACACGCTCGGGTTCCTCGGCGGCGATGAGACGGAAGGCGAGGTCGACCTTCTGGTGATATTCGTCGCCGCGGCCGCCGATCCGGTCGCTGCTGCCCCCGTCCCTCGCCCGAGCCCGTTCCGCGCCGTCCTCGAGCGTCAGGACCAGGGTCCGGTCGGGGAAGCAGTCGCCCATGCCGAAGCTGTTGACGGCGCGCACCGCCTCGATGCCGAGACCGCCGGCGCCGCCCTGATAAGCGAGCGAGCTGTCGACGAACCGATCGCTGATCACCCAGCGGCCATCCGCCAAAGCAGGACGAATCGTCTTCTCCACGTGATCGGCTCTGGCAGCCGCGAATAGCAGCGCCTCGGCGCCGGTTCCCCATCGTTCCTCGGACCCGGCCAATAATAGCTCACGAATCTTCTCCGCGCCTTCGCTGCCGCCGGGCTCGCGCGTGACGACAACCTCGATCCCGCGTGACTTCAGCGCATCCGCGAGCGCGCGGACCTGGGTCGACTTGCCCGCCCCCTCCCCGCCTTCGAGGCTGATGAACTTGCCTCGTATGGTCACGCCATGCCGATGAGCGATTTCAGGCCGAGCCAGATGCGGCCGAAGAGGCCCGCCTTGCCGACCGCTTCACCGGCGACGAGGGGCACGATTTGCGGCGGCGTGTCGCCGGTCGTGATCACCAGTTGCGCGACTTCCTGGCCCTTGGCGATCGGCGCCACCAGCGGCCCGTTGTATCGGATCTTCATGCCGGTGGCTCCCGACGCCAGGCCCGCCGGGACCGTGACGGCGAGGTTGCGGGGGGCGACCAGAGTCACTTCGTTGCTGCTGCCGAGCTGGACTTTCGCCGTGCCAACCTTGGCCCCCGCCGAGAACAGCGGCTTGGCCTGCCACGCGGCGAACCCCCATTGGATGAGCCGCGTCGATTCCTGGACGCGCGCGTTCCAGCTGGGGAGGCCCGCCACGACCTCGATCAGCCGCCGCCCATTCTGGTCGGCCGAGCCGGTGAAGCCATAGCCCGCCTCGTCGGTGTGGCCGGTCTTCAGCCCGTCCGCGCCCGGCACATGGCCGAGGATCGGATTGCGGTTGGCCTGGGTAATGTCCTGGCCCGATCCCAGCGTTTTCCCCCAGGTGAAGCTCGGCTGCGAATAGAACTTCTTGTAGAGCGCGTAATGGTTCTCAATCTCCGACCGCGCCAGAGTCGCGAGGTCACGCGCGCTGACATAGGTCACGCCATTGTCGGGCCAGCCGTTGGCGGTGCCGAAGTGACTGTTGGTGAGCCCGATCCGCTTCGCCTGCGCATTCATCTGGTCGGTGAAGGCCTGCTCGGTCCCGGCGATGCATTCGGCCAGCACCACCGACGCGTCATTGCCCGACAAGGTGACGATGCCGTGGAGCAGATTCTCGACGCTGACCTGCTCATTGGCCGAAAGGAACATGGTCGAGCCAGCGGCGGGCCCGTGCCACTTCGCCCAGGTTTCCGGCCGCACCGTGCACATCTTGTTCAGCGCCAGCTGCTTGCCGTCGATCAGCTCGAACGCAACGTCGGCGGTCATCATCTTCGCCATCGACGCCGGCGGCATGCGCGTATCCGCGTCCTTGGAATAAAGAACAGCGCCCGACGAGACGTCGATCAGATAGGCATATTTGGCCGGCGTATCGAATTGCGGCGCCGCAGCGGGCGCGGCCCCGGCGGCAAGGACGGAAGCGGCAGTAGCGAGAAGCAAAAATCGGGGCATGAGCGGAGGGGGTTCCCGTGTGGCTGGAGTGACAGCCCCAGGCTCTACCGCCGAGCGATGGCGTCCGCCAGAACTCCAACCGAAATCGCGTAGAAATTCGAGCAATTGTAATCGAGGATCGAGCGATAATTGGTGGTCAGCAGATAGGCCGTCCGGTTCGGCCCGTCGGGCTCGATCAGCATCGCTTGCTCGGTTTCCGGTAGGCTCCGCCCCACCGGGGTCACGCCCAACGCCCGCCATTCGCGCATGGTCAGCCAGCGGCTCAGCCGCCGATGGACCTGCGGACAGCGCGGTGAATTGGTCCGGTTGACGATCGCCTGGCGATTGAGATTGGACGGTGTGCGAACGGGAACACCCCAGATCGTGTTCGGCTTCCATCCCGCGTCGCGCAAATAGGTGGCGATGGAGGCAAGGCCGTCGAGCTCGTTGGCCCAAATGTCGGCATAACCGTCGCCGTCACCATCGGCGCGCAGCCGCAGCGCCACCGAGGGCATGAACTGCGGATAACCCGTCGCTCCTGCCCAACTGCCCTTCAGCCGCCAGCGCGGCACGCCCTGGTCCATCAGCTTGAGGGCGGCGATGAACTCGCTTTCGAAGAAATCGCGGCGGCGGCCATAATAGCCGAGGCTGGCAAGGGCGTTCAGCAGGTCGGTGCTGCCAGTGACCTCGCCATAGCTGGTCTCGTGGCCCCAGATCGCCATCAGGACCGCGGAATCGACGCCATAGCGCGCCTCGAGCGATCGCAGCGCCTGGTAATGGTCGGAGTAATTGGCCTGGCCGCGGCGGATCAGCGACGGCGTCACGTGGCTGCGCAAATAGGGCGAAATCTGGCTGACGAGCCCGCCGACGCTCCGCGCCACCGGTTCGGTCCGCTCCATCTCGATGGCGCTGCGGTTGATGGTCAGGCTCGGGACATTGGCGCGGATGGTCGCCTGGCTCACCCCCTGTTGAGCGGCAAGCATCGCCAAGCGCACCTTGTATGTGTCCCAGGCGCTCCGCTGGGCGTAGCCTTGCGCAAATTGCGCCGAAGCGCTCGGCTCCACCACCGCGGAACCCAGCGACGCCGCCGCCAGCGCTACTGCAAACCACCCAACAATACCGGTCAACGCACTCTCCTCAAACACAACCGAGGCTAGAGGCCAGAACCCCTGTCCGACCAGCTTGGTTCATCGCGCGCCTTGCACAGCTTGGCCCGGCAAGCGATAGGCACGGCGGTTCGCGGAGAGGTGGCCGAGTGGTTTAAGGCAGCGGTCTTGAAAACCGCCGTGGGTGCAAGCTCACCGTGGGTTCGAATCCCACCCTCTCCGCCACTTCCGCTTCAGGGCAGCAAGAACTGCGATGGATTGATGAAGCTCGGCACGCGCTTGGTCGATCCGTCGCGCCGCTTGAATGCCTTGTCGCGGAAATTGCTTGCGAGCGCGTCTGGCAGCTCGAGGATCTCCACCGGTCCTTCGAACAGGTTGCGGATGAACTCTCCCGCGAAACCGTCGAGCCGGCGGGCGAGGCAAAAGGTCGAAAAGGACTCCGCGGTCAACGCGAGGAAGCGGAAATCGGAGCGCTTCACGAACGAGTTCACGGCATCGACGACCCCGTAATGCTCGTCGCGGGCGAATGCGTCCTCAAAGAAATCGTGGCCGAAGAGCAGGCCGCCTGGCTTCAGCTTGGCGGCGAAGTCGTGGAGATCCTGAAGCACGAATTCATAATGGTGGTTGCCGTCGAGGTAGACGAAATCGAAATAGCCGTCGGCAAAGCTGGCGGCGGCTTTGTATGAATATTGGCGATGCAGCTGCACGCGCGCATCCCCTTCGAACCGCGCAATGACTTCCGAATATTGGATATCCCCCTCACGATTCTCCGGAACGGCGCCGAACGGATCGCCGCGTGCACGGGCATGTCCAATTCCACCGAGCATTTCGACGGCGCCGAGCAGGTCGGAGCCAGCCTCCAGATGGCTCCAGGGATCGATCAGGTGCAACTCGGCCGGCTGCGCGGATTGCAGGATCGCCGCGGAATACTCGCCCTGCGCGACGCCGATCTCGGCACCTACCCCGCCTTTGGGGAGGTATTTTAGCAATTCCTCCCGCTGCGTCAGGATATAATACACCGGCGCACTCCCCTGTTGTTGACCAGTTCCTCAACCATCTCGGCGGCCCCTGCAAGGCCGCTACCTTGCAGCGTACCGGGCCGTTCATCGAAGAACGGCGCGTCGCGAGTTCGGGAGTGCTAAAAAATTCATCTTGCGTTCACGCTACAAATGTAGCACTCTACAAATGTAGCGCGGCGATTCTGCCGCCATCGAACACAGGATTTTCAATGCTCAGCAAGCTTCCACCGCGTGAACGCCAGATCGTCGATGTCCTCTACCAGCGCGGCGCCCTCGCCGTTGCCGAAATCTGCGATGCACTGCCGGTGCAACTCAGCGGCTCGGCGGTGCGGGCGATGCTCAAGCGACTCGAGGACAAGGGTTTCGTCCAGCGCAGCGATTCGGATCGCGGCTTCCTTTACAGCCCCGTGGTTTCGGAAAACGCCGCCAAGAAGTCGGCTCTGAGCGAGATCGTGAAGACCTTTTTCAACGGCTCGCCGGCGAACGCCGCGAGCGCGCTCCTCGGCATGTCCGGCGGACTGAAGGAAGATGAGCTCGACGAGCTCGAGCAGATGATTGCGCAAGCGCGCAAGGCGAAAGGGGCCAACTGATGACCGTCCTCATCGGCATTGCATTCAAGTCGTTGCTGATTGCCGGGCTGACGCTCGGCTTGCTCCAGCTGATGAAGCGCCGCTCGGCCGCCGAGCGCTCGTGGATTGCCCACGCCGGGCTGTTCGCCTTGGTGCTGATGGCGGTCGCTCCGCTCGCCCTCCCCAATTGGACGGTCGAAGGCCCGGCCCTGTTCGGCAGTGCGCAAGCGCCGGCAGTTGTGGCCCCGGCCCAAACTCCGCTCGCGACGACCGGCGACAAGGTCGATGTGAAAGCTCTCGTCTTGTCGAAGGTCGAGTCGGCCAAGGCCCAGCCGGCGGCCGCGACGCCGGCGCTGACCACGACCGCGACGACGATGGTGCTCTACGCCGTTCCCGCCGCGATCCTGCTGTTCATCACCTTCCTCGCGCTCGCCCGTTTGGTGACGCTGCGTGCCCGCGCCGACGTCCTCGTCGACGGCCATTGGCTGAGCGCCCTCGCCCGCGCCCAGCGCCGCATGGGCTTCAAGCATGGCACCGCCCTCCTCACCAGCGACGAGCTCGCCTCGCCGATCAGCTGGGGCCTGGTGCGCCCGGTCATCCTGCTCAACAGCCGCGCGGTCGAGGCGCAGGGCGAAGCCGAAGCGATTATCGCCCACGAGCTTGCTCACGTCGCCCGCATGGACTGGATCAAGCTGCTGCTCGCCCGCGTCGCCACCGCCCTCTTCTGGTTCAACCCGTTGGTGTGGGTGCTGGCGCGCGAATCGCACCAGCTGCGCGAGGAAGCGGCCGACGACGCGGTGCTCGCGGCGAACATCCCCGATACCGACTACGCCCAGCTGCTCGTCGGCGTCGCCCGCCACGAATGCCCTGGCCTGCTGCTTGGCGCGCATGGCGTCGCTCCTTCGAAGAGCTCGCTCGCCCGCCGCGTTGCCCGCGTTCTCGACGGCAAGATCATGCGCGGCCCGGTCGCCGGCTCGTTCGCCGCGGGCGTGTTCGTCGGTGCCGTGATCATCGCCGCCCCGCTGGCCGCGCTGACGCTCGTACCCAGCGGCACGTCGGCGGCGAAGAAAGCCGCCACCGCCAGCAATCCGAAAGCGGCCTACGCACCGTATTACCCGGAATCGGCGCCGACCGATCTGCCGAGCATCATCAGCCAGGGAGTCTCGACGTCGGTCGAGGCCGCCGTTGGCGCGATCAATCCCTCGGTGCGGATCGGCCCAGGCGAAGATTTCGTTGCAACGGGTCCCAACGGTGCGTCGGTGAGGACCGTCAACGGCGTAACTGTCGCCACCGGTCCAAACGGTGCGACCACGACCATCTACCCACCTGACGCCCGCGGCCGCAGCCGGATCGTTGCGCGGGGACCGAACGGCGCGACCATGGTGACTTACGCCGATGCTAGCGAAGCGCGCTCGATGGTGCAGCACCATGAAAAGGACAATGCGATCGAGACCGCGATCGGCATGAAGGCGCTCGGCGTTACGCCGGAGTGGATCAGCTCGGTCAAGGCCGCTTCTCCCGCCCTTCGCGACGCCGATCCCGACGACCTGATGGGCATGAAGGCGGTCGGCGTTACGCCCGACTATATCCGCTCCCTCGCCGCGGCCGGCTTTAGCAACCTCGATGTCGACGCACTGACCGAAGCGCGCGCGGTCGGCGTGACTCCCGATTATATCCGCGCGATGCGGGCGGCGGGCCTTGGCGGCACGCTCGACGAGTTCGTCGAAATGCGGGCGGTCGGGGTCACTCCCGCTTATGCCGAGCAGTTCAGGCGCGCGGGTTACAAGCTGTCGATGAAGAAGCTGATCGACCTTCGCGCCAATAACATCGACATCGACGAACTGCGCAGCGTCCCGCCGACGCCTCCGCGCCCGCCGGCGCCGCCGGGAACCAGGGATGATGCCGATGATGAGTAATCAAACGGCCCAGGCGGCCGGATCCCAGAAGCCCTAAAACTCTAGTTTTCAACGGTTTTTCAACGCCTCGAACGAGGCGGACGCCCGAACTTTGTCTAAATTCGAACGCATTGTTCAAAGGAGACCACCGATGTCACGTCCATTGGCTCTATTCGCCGCCTTGCTGTTCGCGGCGATCAGCGTGTCGAGCGCCTGCATGGCCGGCCCTGTTCCCGACAGCATCAGCTTCGAGCTGAAGCCTTCGCTTCATTCCGGCAATCTCCAGCTCGCCCTGTGGGATCGAACCGACAACCACCATCACAACATGAGCGGCGATTCTTTCGCGCCGCGGGACTTCACCGGGCTCGACCTTCGTGCCTTCGCCGCTGGAGGTCCAGTGACGTTCGCACTGGTGCGTGAAGCCGGCCGCGTCGATTGTGCCGGGACCAGCAACAACAGCCTCGCCACCGGCACTTGCCGTTTCACGGCTGACCGATCCTTCGCCGACTATCTCGCCGCCCACGGCATTGCCCGCCCGAACCGCGACGAGGCCTATGCCCTGACCATGACCCAGGCCAGCCGTTCGCTGGTCGAAGCGCTTGCCGCCGCCAATTATCCGCGTCCGGACCTCGACGAGCTGACCGCGCTGTCGGCGCTCCGCGTCAACCGCGACTATATCGCCCAGCTGGCGGCACGCGGTTTCAAGCCCAAGAACCTCGACGAGCTGACGTCGTTCGCCGCGCTCCATGTGACGCCCGACTTCATCGAAGGGCTCAAGCGCGCGGGATATACCCGCCTCGACGGGGACGAGATCGTTTCGTTCAAGGCGCTCGACATTTCGCCTGAATTCATCGCCAGCCTCCGGGCTGCGGGCTATCCGAACCTGACCGCCGACGAGCTCACCCAGTTCGCGGCGCTCCACATCACGCCCGAGTTCATCGCCGGCTTTGCCCGCGCCGGCTTCCCGAACCTGGATGTCGATACGCTGGTCCAGCTCAAGGCGCTCAACGTCACGCCAGAATTCGTTAAATCGCTGGAAGCGCACGGTCTGCATCCCAAGACCGCCGACCAGCTGGTCAAGCTCAAGATCGCCGGCATCGACGAATGACATGAACAGCCGTTGGTCGGGGCATTCGCGCCGCTCATCGAGACACCCGCGACTTCGAACCGATATACGTCCAATAACACAGTTCAACGCCGCGGCAGTCGCGGTCAAGGGGGACGACCATGTTTACGCGTTACCATTTCCGCAGCTTGCTGCTCGCCGGAGCCGCCTTGCTGCCAGTCGCTCCGGCGGCCGCGCAGACGACTCCGGCGCCGACATCCGACCCTGCGGTGGTTCCGCCCCCGATCGAGAAAGACGCCGGCAACAAGCGCGTCTATCTCCCCGCCGACTTCGCCCGCTTCGCGCCGCGGACCGCCTACGACATGCTGGCGAACGTCCCGGGCTTCACGATTAAATCGCCGTCCATGGGCCAGCTCGACCGCGGCCTCGGCCAGGCCTTCGAGAACGTGCTGATCAACGGGGAACGTATTAACAACAAGTCTGGCGGCGCCGTGGATGAATTGAGGCGCACCGCCGCCTCGTCCGTCGCCCGGATTGAGATCGTGGACGCCGCAAGTCTCGGCATCGCCGGTCTGTCGGGCCAGGTGGCAAACGTGATCCTCAGCTCGCAGAAGAAGGGCAGCGGCCAGTTCGAATGGCGCCCCGACTTCCGCGCTCACTACGCAAAGCCGCGGCTGTTTCAGGGCAACGTGAGCTGGACGGACAGCACTGGCCCGCTCGACTACACCTTCTCGGTCAAGGACGACACGGGCCGAGGCGGGCTCGGCGGACCGATCTTGATCACGGATCGCGATCACAACCTGATCGAGCACCGTGAACAGATCATTCACAGCGAATCCGACCTGGTCACTTTTCAGACGAAGCTCCACTATAAAGGGGCGCATGGGTCGATCGGGAACCTGACCCTCGGCTACACGCCTTACTGGGCACCTTCGACTATTCTCGAAGATCGCTTTCCGGTCGATGAGGCTCCCTGGCACCGCAGCGACATCTCGAAGCTCGATGGCTTCTACTACGACGTCAACGCGGACTACGACTTCAAGCTCGGGCCGGGCCGCCTGAAGCTGATCGGGCTCCGCCACCTCGATCATGAGCCGATCGTGGAGACGCAGATCGACAGTTTCACCGACGGCTCGCCCGACGAAGGCATCCTCTACACCCGCAATTCGCACATCGGTGAAACCGTCGGCCGCGCCGAATATGGCTGGAAAACCGGCAAGAACGATTGGCAAGTGACCTTTGAGCGGGCGTACAATTCGCTCAACCAGCTCGGCGGGCTTTCAGAACTCCAGCCAAATGGCGAGTTCGTGCCGATCGACTTCTCCGAAGGCAGCGGCAAGGTCACCGAGGTGCGTTACGAGGCAATGGGCACGCTCAGTCGTCCGCTCGCATCCAATATCGACCTGCAGCTTGCCGCCGGCGGAGAAGTCAGCTGGCTGGACCGCGTCGACGACGACCAGGATGCACGCCGCTTCTTTCGTCCGAAGGGTAGCGTGGTGCTCGGCTGGCACGCAGCCAAGAATTGGGACGTCAGCCTGAAAGCTCGCCGCAGGGTTGGCCAGATCAGCTTCTACGACTTCCTGTCGCAACCCAAACTCTCCGACGACCGCGAAAATGCCGGCAACCCCGACCTCGTGCCGCCACAGAGCTGGGAGTTCGAGGCGGAGGTCACCCATGAGCTCGGGCCGTGGGGCAAGACCGTGCTCAACGGCCACTATTACATGGTGGACGACATCATCGACATCATCCCGCTCAAGGATCACGGGCAGGGCGTCGGTAACCTGCCGCATGCCACGCGCTGGGGCCTGGAGAGCACGAGCACGATCAACTTCGATCCGCTCGGCTTCAAAGGGGCGAAACTGGACGCCAATTTCGGTTTCGAAAGAACGCGGGTCAAAGATCCCCTTACCGGCGAATACCGCGAAATCAGCGGCATTCAGAGAGGCTGGATCAACCTCGCCTTCCGCCACGACATTCCGCACAGCGCGATCGCCTGGGGAATGGAGGCCAATTACGGCGACTACAGCAGGAATTTCTTCCTGACCGAAGTCGGCAGCACGTGGGAAGGGCCCGTGGTTCACCGACATCTATATCGAACACAAGAATGTGTTCGGAATGACTGCCCAGTTTGTTCTCTCCAACCCGCTGAACGCGCGCCATTATCGGCACCGCGTCCACTATGCGGATTGGCGCGACAGCAGCCCGATCGATTTCTACCAGGATGCGGACCAGCTGATCGGCCCGATCTTCCAGTTCCGGTTGAAGGGCACCTTCTAAAGCCTCCCCAGGGCTGGTGCCGTCTCCCGACGCCAGCTAGAGCAGCCCCCGATTCCACAATCGGGGGCTGCATCACTTTGGGCGAGCCGAAAATCCTTCCGTTCGACTGGGCCGATCCGTTCGACCTCGATCATCAATTGACCGACGAAGAGCGGCTCGTCCGCGATACCGCCGAAGCCTATGCGCAGGACAAGCTCCTGCCGCGCGTCACCTCGGCCTATCTCGACGAGCGCTTCGACCGCGAGATCATGAGCGAGTTCGGCGAGCTCGGCCTGCTCGGCGCGACCGTCCCGCACGAATATGGCGGCGCCGGCCTCGGCTATGTCAGCTACGGGCTCATCGCCCGCGCGGTCGAGCGGGTCGACAGCGGCTACCGCTCGGCCATGTCGGTCCAGTCGAGCCTCGTCATGTATCCGATCTTCGCCTACGGCTCCGAGGAGCAGCGCCAGAAATACCTGCCCAGGCTCGCCACCGGCGAATGGGTCGGCTGCTTCGGCCTGACCGAGCCCGACGCCGGCTCCGACCCCGGCGGCATGCGCACCCGCGCGCAAAAGACCGCCGACGGCTACCGCCTTTCCGGCACCAAGATGTGGATCACCAACTCGCCCATCGCCGACGTGTTCGTCGTCTGGGCGAAGTCGGACGCGCATGACGGCAAGATCCGCGGCTTCGTCCTGGAAAAGGGCATGGCCGGCCTGTCCGCGCCAAAGATCAAGGAGAAGCTGTCGCTGCGCGCCTCGATCACCGGCGAGATCGTCATGGACGGCGTCGAGGTCGGCGAAGACGCGCTGCTGCCCAACGTCGAGGGGCTGAAGGGCCCGTTCGGCTGCCTCAACCGCGCCCGCTACGGCATCAGCCTGGGGCGCCATGGGCGCGGCCGAGGCCTGCTACGCCGCCGCGCGCCAGTACACGCTCGACCGCAAGCAGTTCGGGCGCCCCCTCGCCGCCAACCAGCTGGTCCAGCTGAAGCTCGCCAACATGGTGACGGAGATCACGCTGGGGCTGCAGGCCAGCCTCCGCGTCGGCCGCCGGCTCGAGGAGGACGAGCTGATCCCGGAGACCATCAGCCTGGTGAAGCGCAACAATTGCGGCAAGGCACTCGAGATCGCGCGGACCGCGCGCGACATGCACGGCGGCAACGGCATTTCGGCCGAGTTTCACGTCATGCGCCACGCCGCGAACCTCGAAACGGTCAACACTTATGAAGGCACGCACGACGTCCACGCGCTGATCATGGGTCGGGCGATCACCGGGCTGTCCGCCTTCTAAACTCCCGCCGTCACCCCCGCGAAAGCGGGGGCTAAACTCCCGTCGTCACCCCTGGGAAAGCGGGGGTCCCGCTTGTCTGCGTGCTTTGAATGAAGCGGGATTCCCGCTTTCGCAGGAATGACGAATGAGTGGCGAAGGCCTTTATTCGTCTTTATGTCCTGCCGCGACAGGAAGCGGGGGATTTCACATGAGCATAACGGGCTGGATCATCCTGGGCGTCATCGTCCTGGTGCTCCTCTACATCATGGGCATCTACAACCGGCTGGTCCGGTTGCGCGCGCTGGTGAAGGAAGGCTTCAGCGGGATCACGGTTCAGCTGCGCCGCCGCGCCGACCTCATCCCCAATCTGGTCGAGACGGTGCAGGGCTATGCGACCCACGAGCGCGAGGTGTTCGAGGAAGTCTCCAGGGCCCGCGCGGCGTCGGTCAATGCCGGCGGTGTCGCAGCCACCGCTCAGGCCGACGCGCAGATGACCGGAATGCTCGGCCGCCTCTTCGCCGTCGCCGAGGCCTATCCGGAGCTCAAGGCCAATACCAATTTCCTCCAGCTGCAGGACCAGCTAGCGAACATCGAGGGCGAGCTGCAGAGCGCCCGGCGCTATTACAACGCCACGGTCCGCGACCTGAACTCGACCATCCAGAGCTTCCCGCCGGTGCTGATCGCGCGGCCGATGGGCTTCAGCGAGGAGCCGTTCTACCAGGACGACGATCCCGCCATCCAGAGCGCGCCGAAGGTCGCCTTCCCCAAGCCGGCGGCCTGACCAATGCGACGCGCCTGGCGCGCCGTCTTCGCCCTGCTCCTCCTGCTCGTGCCGCTCCGCGGCACAGGCGGACGAGCGCATCCTCCGCTTCCTGTCGCGACGTCCAGGTCCGGAAGGATTCCTCGCTCGACGTGACCGAGACGATCACGTCTGCGCCGAGAACGACCGGATCAACCACGGCATCTACCGCGACTTCCCGACGCGCTATCGCGGGCCGCACGGCAGCCGGATGCGCGTCGGCTTCACCTTCGAGGGCGCGACCTCGACGGAATGCCGGTGCCCGCATCGACCCAGTCGATCGCCAACGGCGTCCGGATCAAGCTCGGCGATCGCCGACAAGATCGTCGAGGTCGGCGAGCACAATTACGTCCTCCACTATCGGGCGACGCGCGCAGATCGGGCGCTTCAACGGACTATGACGAACTCTACTGGAACGCGACCGGCAACGGCTGGATCTTCCCGATCGACCAGGTTGTCGCGCGGATCCGCCTGCCCTCAGCCGGTGAGGCTCGGCCAGCGGGCATTCTACACCGGGCCCGAGGGTTCGACCGCTTCAAACGCCGAAGTGATGGATGAAAAGCCGGGCGAAATCACCTTCCGGACGACCCAACCGCTAGGGGGTCATGAGGGGCTGACGGTCGCGGTCGCCTTCCCCAAGGGCGTGGTCGCCGAGCCGGCAAAGTCCGCGCGAAACGGCTGGTCTGCTGTCGGACTACGGTCCGCCGGCGCTGGGCGCCTGCGTCGCTGCTTGGATTGCTCGGTTTCTATTTTTTCGCCTGGCGCCGGGCCGGACGCGATCCGCGCGCGGGGACCGTCGTGCCGCTGTTCTCGCCGCCCGACGGCCTGACCCCGGCGGCATGCGCTACGTCGCCAAGATGGACGCCGACAACCGCGCCTTCGCCGCGGCGCTGGTCGACATGGGCGTTCGTGGCCATGTCAAGATTGCCGAGGAGGAAGGCGGCTGGTTCTCGGGCAAAACCCGGACCATCGAGCGACCTGATAGTCCAATACCGCTCCCAGCCGATGAAGAAGCGGCCTTGGGCGCACTCGCGACAACGGGTGAAATCGTCGAAATGAAGCAGGAGAATCATCGAAAAGTTCGCTGCCGCCAAGAAAGCCTTGTCGGACGTTCTCAAGGCCAGGTTCGAAGGCAAGTTGTTCAAGCGGAACTACGGCTGGTCAGCGGCCGGGCTGCTGTTGGCCCTGGCGGCCTTCTGGCTCGTTGCCGCAGCGGTTGTCCGCGGCCACGGACGGCGCATCGGTGTGGCGGATCGGGGTCGTGCTCGGCACGCTCGCCGCTACCGCCATGCTGTGGCTGGCCTTTCATGAATCGGCGGCCGGCAAATGCCTGTTGACGCTAGTCTCTTTCGCCGCGCTCGCGGTTGCTTTCGGCTTGGGCATGCCGATCCTCGGTTCGGCTCTGGCGAGCGGCTGGTGGCTTCCGCTGGTGCTTCCCGCTCTGGCGCTGCCAGTGATCCTCAGCGGCCTTCTGGTGGATGGCCGCGCCGACGCCCGAAGGCCGCACGGTGCTCGACCACATCGCCGGCTTCAAACAATATCTCTCGATCACCGAGACCGAGCGGCTGGACCGGATGACGCCGCCCGCCGACACGCCGGAAATCTTCGAGAAGTTCCTGCCTTATGCGATCGCGCTCGGGGTCGAGAACCGGTGGGCAGACCGCTTCCAGTCGGTCCTTGCCGCTGCCGCCGCGCAGGGGCAGCAGGGATTTGCCTGGTATGCGGGATCGGGCGATCCGTGGAGCAACCCCGGAAGCTTCGTGAGCAGCGTCGGCTCATCGCTTGCAAGCACGATCAGCTCGGCTTCGGCTGCGCCGGGCTCGTCCAGCGGTTCGGGCGGCGGCGGATCTTCTGGCGGCGGCGGCGGCGGCGGCGGCGGCGGTGGCTGGTAGCGCTTAGCCCCAGGCCGGGCGCTGGAGCACCAGCGTCGGCTCCTCATGATAGAGCGTATCGCCAACCAGCCTCGAAGCCGATCCGCTCGGCAAGCTTGAGCGACGGCTGGTTCTCGGGCGCGATGATCGCCCAGATCGGCGGTCGGGTCGAGATTGGCTTCGGCCCAGTCCAGCGCCGGCGTGGCACGCTTCGCTGGCAATCCCCTGGCCGTGGCGCTTCGCTGCCAAGATCCAGCCCATTTCCGGCTGCTCGCCGAATTCAGGCTCGAGTCGCGCCAGGCGGTAAAGAAGCCGACATTGCCGATCAGCTTGCCGTCGCTCTTGCGCTCGACCGCCCAGGTCCCGAAGCCGTTGAGCGGCCAGCATCCGACCGACGCCACCAGCCGCCGCCAGCAGTCCTCCGCCGGCCATCGGGTTCGGCGCCGAAGTAACCGATGCACTTCGGGTTCGCTGACGATCGCCTGCTACGGCCGGAAGTCGTCCTTGCGCCACGACCGAAGGACAAGCCGTTCGGTCTCGATCCGCGGCGCTTCGCGGATCGAACCTTCGCGGCTGCCTGTCCCCCCGGCAATCGCGGCTTACTTCTTGCCGAGGGTAAGTCCGCCGAAGCGCTTGTTGAAGCGCGCGACCTGGCCGCCGGTGTCGAGCAGCTTCTGGTTGCCGCCGGTCCACGCCGGATGCACCTTCGGGTCGATGTCGAGGTGAAGCGTGTCGCCTTCCTTGCCCCAGGTCGAGCGGATCTGGAACTGGGTGCCGTCGGTCATTTCGACGTTGATCATGTGATAATCGGGGTGGATACCGGACTTCATCGTGATTTTTCCTTGGCTTAGCCGCTGGTTTCCGACCAGCGGCAGCAAGTTGAGCGGCGCCTCTAATGGTTCAGCGCAAAAGTTGCAACTTAGGCCGGGCTGCCGCGCGCTCGCTCGAGCGAAGCGCCGGAACGGCGCGCTCGAGCAGGGCAAACCCGCCGAACAGCAGGCCGGCGTAGAACAGGTCGCCCGCGACCGTGTTCTGGAAGAACGGGATGGCGGCGACGTAGCAGGCTGCAAGGCCGGCCACGGTGCGCGGATAGAAGCCGCTGAACAGCCACATGCCGAAATTGGTGATGACGAAGAACAGGACCGAGCTCGCAAGGGCCGCGCCAACGACGCGAAGCAGCGAGAGCGTGCGCGAAGCGCGCCCAGCCGATCATCGCGATCAGCGCCACGCTGAAGTAAACCGTCGCCTGGCCGTGATAGAAGCCGAGCACGAGGTCGCTCAGCAGCAAGGCGCCGAGCGGCGCGGCGAAGGCGATCGGCCGGCGCCCGAACATCGGCGCCGCTGAACAGCGCCATGGCGCCGATCGGCGTGAAATTGGGCGGATGCGGCAGCAGGCGCAGAACTGCGGCGGCGAAGATGGCGGCGAGGATGAGCGACAATGCGGCTGTTCATGGCCGCTTTCATAGTCTCGCTTGCCGCGATTGGACAGCCCGCCTAGCATGGCCGCGACCAGGGTGCCGCCCACGAGCTCTTCGAGTTCGGCGGGGGCGGTTCAAAGGGAAGCCGGCGAAAATCCGGCGCTGTGCCCGCAACTGTGAACGCCGACCAATCGGTCGGCGAAGTCAGGAACCTGCCTTGGTCCGTCGTCCGTTTCCCCGGCCGGGACCAGCCGCGGGGCGTGGGCTCACGCTGCGGCAATGCCGCGGCGCATCCCTCTGTGACGGCAAGTCGTCAGCAGGAGGATGAGATGCCCGTCACCATTGCCACCACCGACCCGATCGTCATCACCGCCTCGCGCGCGCCCGAGAGCGAGAGCTCGAACGCCCGCGAGCGTCACCATCATCGACTCCGATCCGATCGAGCGGCTCGGCGAGCCGCTGGTCCCTGCCCTGCTGCGCCTGACGCCGTCGGTCGCGGTCACCACACAAGGACCGGCCGGCAGCCTGACCGAAGTCCGCATCCGCGGTGCCGAGAACAACCACACCTTGTTCTTCCTCGACGGCATCGAGATCAACGACCCGGCTTCAGCCAACATTCCGCGCTTCGAGTTGCTCAACGCCGATCTCGCCTCGCGCATCGAAGTGGTCCGTGGCCCGCAATCGGCCTTGTGGGGCTCGGAGGCGATCGGCGGCGTCATTGCCGTCAACGGCACCGACGACGCGCCAGGCTATGCCGCGACCGCGGAAGCTGGCTCATTCGGGTTGGAGCGGGCGAGCGCCTCCGGAGCACTGACCGGCGCCCGGACCAGCCTCGCCGCCGCGGTCGGCTGGCAGCGCGCGACCGGAATCGACAGCTTCAGCGGCGCTGGCGACAAGGACGGGTATCGCAACCTGTCGGGCGCGATTGCGCGGGACGATCGCGGCCGGCTCGATCGGTCCGATTGGGCGTAGCCGCGATCGCGCTGACCGGACGGACCGAGTTCGACGGCTACGATCCGGTCACTTACGACCATGCCGACACGCTCGACAACAGCCGCAACCGTCTTGTCGGCCGGGCGGGTATGGACAGAGTTCGGAGGTGCGAATTCGCCTTGGTCGGGCGAGGCCGGCGCCTCATTGCTCGGATCGTCCAACCGCAACTTTCTCGCCGACGTCGAGCATCAACCGGACCAGCGGCACTCGCCGAACGCTGTCAGCCCAAATCCAGCGCCGCTTCGTCGCCGGTGCCATTTCGCATCGACTGATCCTCGCAGCGGACGCCGAGCGCGAGACCTTCCATGCCCGCGACACGCTCTACGGCGGCTTCGACCACCAGGACCGAACCCGCGAGCACCAAGCGCTTACGGCCGAGTGGCGCGGCGAAGCTGGCCGGCTTCATCGGCGACATTGCCGTTGCGCCGCGACATCTTCAACCGTTTCTGCCGACGCAACCTCGCTGCGGGCCTCGGCACTGGCGGAGATCGATGGCGGCTTCGCGCTGGCCGGCTCATATGCCGAGGGCATCGCCCAGCCGACCTTCTTCGACCTGTACGGTTTTTTCCCCGGCAATTTCGTCGGCAATCCAACGCTTAGGCCGGAAAGCTCGCGTGGCTTCGAAGGCTCGCTTCGCTTTCGCCGAGCATCGATCCAAGCCTCACTGACCGCCTATCGTCAGCAGCTTCACGACGAGATCGTCGATGTATTCTATCCGATTTCAACCACCCGGAATTCGCCAGGTGTCAGCCACCGCTCGGGCATCGAGGCCGAGCTTGGCTGGCAAATAGGACCGCAGGCGAGGCTGACCGGCCAACTACGCCTATCTGAAGGCCACCGAACCAGGCGCACTTCCGGACAGCGAGCTTGAGGAGCGGCGACGGCCCGCCCACAGCGGTTCGATCGCGCTGGACGGCGCCTCGCGGCGGTGGAGCTATGGAGCGTCGATCGCCTATGTCGGGGCGCACCTCGATCGCACGGAAACCTATCCCTATCCGATCGTGCGATTGGACGGTCTATTGGCTGGCCGGCGCGCGCGTCGCTTATGCGGTTCGGCCGGGGATCGAGCTGTTCGCCCGCGCGCTCCAACCTGTTCGATGCGACTTACCAGGATTCGGCCGGCTATCGGACCGAGGGCCGCGGCCTGTTCGGAGGGATCAGGCTGGCGGGTCGGCGATCATCGCCGTGAATTCGCATTCGGTGGCGACCTCGCCATCGATTGTCGCGCGTCCGGCGAACTTGCAGACGCGTGCGCGCTTCTGGAGGAATTCGACTTCAAGGCGGAGCAGGACGCCTGGCTCGACCGGCTTCCTGAACTTCACGCCGTCGATCGACATGAAGTAGACGAGCTTGCCCGAGCCGGCGAGGCCGAGCGCCTCGACCGCGAGCATGCCGGCGGCCTGCGCCAGCGCCTCGACATGGAGCACTCCAGGCATGATCGGGCGGCCGGGAAAATGCCCCTGGAAGAACTGCTTCGTTGATCGTCACCGCCTTGATGGCGACGATGCCCTTTTCCGGATCGAGGCTTTCGACCCGGTCGACCAGCAGCATTGGGTAACGGTGCGGCAGCGCCGCCATCACCCGCCTTGATATCAAGCGGGCCGATGGCGCCGCTGCCGGACCGTCATTCATCAGGCTTAGCGGCCGTGCGTTCTTGGACGTGCTCGCGGCCGCGGCAGCCGGAGCAGTCGTCGAAACCGAAGGAAGTGACGCATTCAGGGCGGCCAGCACGTCGTTGGTAACGTCGAGCGATAGCCGCGGTCGCCAGCGTCGTGCCAACTTCGACCATGACGGTTCGCGCCGCGCTTGCTGCATCACGTCGCTGTAGATCGGTCCGAGCTTGTCCTGAATCTGCTTCTGGACATAGCGCTGGTTGCGCTGGATCTGCTGCTGCGGTGCTCTGGATTTCGCTGGCGCCTGCCTGCTGCTTGGTCTGGAACGCCTTGATCCGCGCCTGGAGCGCCGCGTCGGGCTCCTTGCCGTTCAGCGCATCGATCGCGGCCTGGATCGACTTCTGTTCGGTCTGCAGCGGCGCGGCCAGAGCCTTTTCGCGGCTCTGCAGCGAAGTGATCTGGCCCTCGAAGCGAGGCGGCGGCGGTCTTGCAGGCAGTGCACTCGTTCTGTGACCTTGTCGAGATCGACGACCGCGACAACGGCCGCCGGAAGGGCCTGCGCGCTCACAGCAGCGGGCGCGATGAGGACGCCGCAAGCGCGGCGGAAACGAGCAAAGTTTTCATTAGAATTGAGTTCCTACGTTGAAGCTGAACAGTTTGGTTTCGTCGCCCTTCTGTTTGAAGATCGCCTTGGCGAGGTCGAGCCGCAGCGGCCCGAACGGCGAAATCCAGTTGACGCCGATGCCGATCGACACGCGCGGCTTGGGCGAATTGCCTACGAAGATTTCCTTGATATCCTGGAATGCGTGAGTAGCCATTGACGCCTTCGGTCGGGCCGCACGTGTTGCCGTGCAGATCCGTCGGCGTGATCCGAAGGGTTGACCGGTTGTATTCGTAGCCAGCGGAACGCAGGTCGCGATCACGATTCGTAAGATTCGGCGTCGTCAGGTTCCACAGGGAGCCCGCATCGACATAGGCCGACGGCCGAATGCCCAGGCTGCGCAAGCCCGCGCTGGCTGGGAACTCAAGCTCGAGCCGGCCCATGTAATAAGCGCGGCCGCCGAGCGAATCGGCGATCTGGCCCTGTTTGGTCGTGTCGACATTGCCGGCGGCATCGTAAGGCAGGCGTTCGACGCGTGGGCCGATGCCGCGAATGTCGAAGCCGCGCAGCTGCGGACCGAAGAAGCGGTCGGTCAGGCGGATGGGTTCAAGCTCATTCCCATGTGAATCGTACCGCTTCTGTCCGAGCGGGGAGATGTAGCCGCCCTCGGCATGAAACGAGGTCACCCAGCCACCGCCGATGCTCTTGTACTTGGTCGCGTCGGCGCGCGTTCGGAGATAACGGACGTCGCCGCCGAGCCCGGCGAGATCCTGGGTCAGGACGAAGCGCTGGCCGCGGCTCGGATGGACGCCGTCGGTATTATCGAACGCCACTGAGTAGCTGAGACTCGACGTCAAATGACCGCCGATTTCGTCGCACAAATAGGTGCCGGCCTTCAGCGGATCGCAGACGCCGTTGGTGTAGAAGGTATTCTGGTTGAGCGAGATCTTGTCCCTGACCAGCGTGTAGCGGCCGCCGAAATTCCAATATTCGGTGACGGGAAAGCCGAGGCGCAGCACGCCACCGGTGCTGAGTTGCGAATACGTTGTATTGCGGTCGCCGGTCGACGTGTAATTGAAGCTGTTCATGTCGCGGCGGAACACCGAAGCCCCGAACAGGATCGGCTTGTCGAGGAAGTACGGGTCGGCCCACCCGGCTTCGATGGACTTCGAATAGGCCGAATAATTGACCGAGGCAGAAAGCTGCTGCCCCTTGCCGAGAAAGTTGTTCTGGCTGACCGCAAGCTGGAGCACGAAACGTTCAAGGCTCGAATAGCCGCCCGACAGCGACAGCTGGCCGGTCGGTTTTTCCTCGACGTTCGCACCGAGCACGATCCGGTCGGGCGCCGAGCCTTCGGATTGCTTGATCTCCAGCTTGTCCTGGAAAAAGCCGAGGCTCTGGATGCGGTCCTGGCTGCGCTTCACCTTGGCGGCGCTGAAGGCGTCGCCCTCGTTGATCCGGAATTCGCGGCGGATCACCTTGTCGCGGGTGGTGGTATTGCCGGTAATGTCGATGCGCTCGACATAGACGCGCGGCGTTTCGCCGACCCGCAAGGTGACGTCCATGATGTGACGCTTGGCATCGCGGTTGTAGCCGGGATTGATATCCGCAAACGCATAGCCAAGGTTACCAGCGACCTCGTTGAGTAAGGTCACCGAGTCCTCGACCGCCTTGGCGTTGAACCAACTGCCCTCGTGCAGGTTGGCGATCTTCAGCACCGTCGCCGAGGGGAAGTCACGCAGCGCGCTGTCGGCCTTCACAGTGCCAAGCTTGTAGCGAGCCCCTTCCTCCACGACGTAAGTGATGACGAAGTCGCGGCGGTCGGGAGTCAGCTCGGCAAGCGCCGAAACGACCCGGAAATCGGCATAGCCCTGCGTCAGGTAGAAGGCGCGCAGCTTCTGCTGATCCGCGGCGAGCCGGTCGGGATCGTACGTGTCGTTGGACTTCAGGAAGCCAAGGAAGCCGCCGGCCTGGTGCGTGTACATTTCCTTGCGCAGACGCCCGTCGCCGAAATGCTCGTTGCCGAGGATGTTGATGGCGCGGACCTTGGCGAGGTCGCCTTCGTAGATTTCGAACACGACATCGACGCGGTTCTGGTCGAGCTGGACGATCTTGGGCTCGACGCGGGCGGCGAAACGGCCCTGGCGGCGATACAGCTCGAGGATTCGGTCGACGTCGGAGCGGGCGGCGGAGCGGGTGAAAATCTGGCGCGGCGCAAGCTTGATCTCGGGGAGGATCTTGTCCTCCTTGAGCTTCTTGTTGCCCTCGAGGATGATGCGGTTGATGACCGGATTCTCGCGCACCGAGATGACGATGTTGCCGGTGTCCGCGCCGCTGATGGTCACGTCCGCGAACAGCTGGGTGGCGTAGAGTGTCTTCAACGCCGCATCGAGGGTCTCGGCGGTATAGGTCTGGCCGGGAGCAAGCTGGGCATAAGCCCGGATCGTCTCGGGCTCGAGGCGCTGGCTGCCCTTAACGAGGATCGATTTGATCACGCCCTGGGCGGCCGGTGCCGGTGCCGGTGTCGGCGCAGCCGCAGGAGGAGCTGCCGGCTGCAGCTGCGCGTCTTGCGCCAGGACAGGAGCCGACCAGGCTCCAAGCATCGTCCCGGCCAGCAGCAGGGTACCAGCACGCCGATTGAAACTCTTCCGTGTTGAAATCACTCGACCCCGCCTTTTGAGAGTAGGTGCAACGGCGCACTCCGCCGCAAAGCCCCGATTACTGCCCTGCCCCAAGCCACTTAGCCAATCAAGCGCTGAAGCCGATCCCACAAGCCCAGCGACCCCAAGTCGTTGACGGTCGTGAACACCACCAGGGCGAGGATCAATGCGAGCCCGCCGCGGAATGCCCATTCCAGTGCCCGCTCGCTGAGCGGACGCTTGCGGACAGCCTCGACGGCATAGAAAAACAGATGTCCTCCATCCAGCATCGGGACTGGCAAGAGGTTGATGAATCCGAGATTAATTGAGAGCAAAGCGAGCAATTGGACGAATGGCAAAAGCCCAAGCTCCGCCCCCTGCCCCGCGACCTGCGCGATCTTGATGGGGCCGCCGAGCTGCTTGGGCGAAACCTGGCCGCGAATGAGCTGGACGAGCCCGTCGAAAATCGCACGCGTCAGGTTCACCGTGTAGCGCGTTGCCATCGGGACTGCCCGGGTGACCGCCACCGGCTCACCGATCCGGGTTGTCGAACTGACTCCGAGAAGGCCGCGTTTGAAAGGCTGTCCCGTCGGATCCTCGGTCGAATCCACCCCGAGCTTGGCGGTAAGCTCTTGGTGCGCGCCACCCCGTTCGACGCCGATTTCGACCGTTTCGCCGGGCCGCATCGCGACGACGTTGAAAACGTCGTCAAAACTCGCGGTGTTACGCCCCGCGATCGAGACGATTCGGTCTCCCGGCTGGATTCCGGCGGCAGCCGCAGCGGAATTCGCGACGACCGCGCCAACGACGTTGGTTCTCGGTGTACCGACGAAGGTGAAGAATGAGGCGAAAATGACGATCGCCAGCAGGAAATTGGCGGCTGGGCCAGCAAGGACGACCAGGAAGCGCTGCCACACCGGACGAAGCTGAAAGGCGCGCTTGCGGTCCTCGGCCGACAGCTCTTCGTCGAACCCCGTGCTGGCCGGGCTCATGTCACCGACGAACTTGACGTAACCGCCGAGCGGCAGCCAGCCGACCTTCCAGTTGGTGCCCTGGCGATCGGTCCAGCCCACCAGCGCCTTGCCGAACCCGATCGAGAAAGTCTCCGCCGGAATCTTGAACATGCGGGCGACCGCATAATGGCCAAGCTCGTGGAAGAAGACGAGCGGGCCCAGCGCGCAAACGAAGGCGACCAGGGTCAGCCACAGAGGCGGGTTTGGAAACATCAGTCGCAGATCGCCTTCATGCTGGCCTCGGTCCGCTCGCGGGCCAGCCGGTCGATGTCGAGCACATCGCCGATCGAGCGGGGCGGAGCAACCTGCGTGGTTTCAAGCACATCCTGCACGGTCGCGGCAATATCCGGGAAGCGGATCGACCCGGCCAGGAAGCGCCCGACCGCCACTTCATTGGCGGCATTGAGGATGATCGGCGCGGCCCCGCCTGCTTCCAGCGCTTCACGCGCCAGCCGAAGCGCCGGAAAGCGTTCGAGGTCAGGCTCCTCGAAGTCGAGGCGGGCCACCTGCGCCAGATCCAGCTTCGGCGCCGGCGTCGCCATCCGCTCGGGCCAGGCTAAAGCATAAGCGATCGGAATGCGCATGTCCGGGCTGCCGAGCTGGGCCAGCACCGAGCCGTCGACATATTCGACCATCGAATGAACCACCGACTGGGGATGGATGAGAATGTCGATGCGCTCAGACGGCAGGCCGAACAGATAATGCGCCTCGATCAGCTCGAGCCCCTTGTTCATGCAGGTCGCCGAATCGACCGAAATCTTCGCGCCCATCGACCAATTGGGATGGGCGACGGCCTCCGCCGGGGTCGCCGCCGGCAATTTTCTCGGGCGTCGCGGTACGGAACGGCCCGCCGCTGGCAGTCAGGATCAGTCTTGCGACAGTCTTCGATGCGATTGCCAGCAAGACATTGAAAAATCGCATTATGTTCGCTGTCGACAGGCAGCAATGTCGCGCTGCTCTTGCGCGCGGCTTCGGTCATCAGCGCCCCGGCCGTGACCAGCGCTTCCTTATTGGCCAGCGCGACCGTGTGCCCATGCTCGACCGCGGCCATCACCGCCTCCAGCCCGGCGCAGCCGACGATGGAGGCAACGACCAGGTCGGCGTCACCCGCCGCGGCCTCGATCAGGGCCTCCCTGCCGGCTGCGGCGCGGCAGCCGGTGCCAGCGAGAAGCTCTTTCAGTTGCCCAAAGCGCTCCTCGTCGGCGATTACCGCCAGCTTTGCCCGGGTTCGGCGCCCAATCTCGGCCAGCGCCTCGACATTGGTCGCCGCGGTCACCGCCTCGACCTCGAACCGGGCGGGCGACCGCTCGATTAGGTCGAGGGCCGACTTGCCGACCGAACCGGTGGCGCCGAGGATGGTGACCTTCCGGGTCACGCCAATCCCGCCAGCTGCGCGAGCGCGGTAAGTACGGCGACAGGAACCAGCCCATCCAGCCGATCGAGGACGCCGCCATGACCGGGCAGCAGGTTGCTGCTGTCCTTGACCCCTGCCCTGCGTTTCAGCCCGCTCTCGAACAAATCGCCGGCCTGAGCCGCAATCGCGAACAAGGGCGCCGCAGCCAGCAGCGGCTTGCCCAAGCCCATCGCCACCACCCAGGCGCCGCCAAACAGGGCCGCGGCGGCAATCCCGCCGTAAAGTCCTTCAACCGTCTTTTTCGGGCTGATCGACGGTGCCAGTTTGCGCTTGCCGAACTTCCGCCCCGCGAAATAGGCGCCGATGTCAGTCGACCAGATGACGATGAAGACCCAGATGAGGAGGTCGAGCCCGGCTCGCTCACGAACCCACAGCAAGGCGAGCGCCGGAAGCACCGCGTAAAAGAAGCCGCCCATGTACCACAGGACGCCCCAGCCCCGCGTGATCCGCGTCCATTCCCAGAACATGGCCGTGGCCGCAGCCGCCACCAGCACGGCGAAGACGGTGCCGCCCACCATCGCGCCGATCAGCGCCGCTGCAATCAGGATCAACCCCGTCATGGTGCGGACGGCAAGCTCGTTCATCGGCCACCGAACCGGCGCTCGCGCGCGGCATAATGGTCGAGCGCTTCGGCAAAGGCCTGCTCGTCGAAGTCCGGCCAAAGGGTGTCGGTGAACAACAGCTCGGCATAGGCCGCCTGCCACAACAGGAAGTTGGACAGCCGAACCTCTCCGCTGGTGCGGATCAACAGGTCGAGCTCGGGCAGGTCGTGCGTCTGGAGCTCGGCCGCGATGGCCTGCTCGTCCACAGTCTCCGGATCGACAGCTTTGGCGACCAGCGCTCGCGCTGCCGCAGCAATCTCCGCCCGCGACCCATAGTTGAGTGCCACCACCAGCGTCAGGCGCCTGTTCCCGGCGGTCCGCTCAACCGCTTTCTCCAGGCGCGACACGAGGTCAGGGCCAAACGCCGAGACATCGCCGATCAGCCTCAGCCGAACGCCCTCTTTCTGTAGAGTCGCGAGCTCCCGCTCCAGGTAGAAGCGCATCAGCCCGGTCAGGTCCGCGATCTCCTCGGTGCTGCGCTTCCAGTTCTCCGAAGAGAAGGCGTAGATCGTCAAAGCCTCGATGCCGCGGTCGGCGGCGAATTGCATCGCCTTGCGCAATGCTTCGGCGCCCGCCTTGTGACCGGCGACGCGGGGCAGGCCGCGACGTTTCGCCCAGCGGCCATTGCCGTCCATGATGATGGCGACGTGTTTTGGCGTGCTTCTGGGAACCGCGCTGCCCCCGCCCAGCCCAGCCGCGCCCTCGGGGGCGGATGCGGGGTTCACCTGCCGAGGATTTCCTTTTCCTTCCCCGCCGACGTGTCGTCGATCTCCCTGATCGTCTCGTCGGTCAGCTTCTGCACGTCATGCTCGAGCCGCTTGCGCTCATCCTCGCTGATTGCGTGCTTCTTCTCGTCGGCCTTGAGGTGGTCCATGCCGTCGCGGCGGACGTTGCGAACCGCGATCCGCGCCTTCTCCGCATATTGGCCGCACAGCTTGGCCAGCTCCTTGCGGCGCTCCTCGGTCAGCTCTGGAATCGGCAGACGAATGACCTGCCCGTCGACAATCGGGTTGATGCCAAGGCCGGCGTTGCGGATCGCCTTTTCGACCGGCTGGACATTGGAGCGGTCCCACACTTGCACCGACAGCATCCGCGGCTCGGGCACCGACACGGTGGCGACCTGGTTCAAAGGCATGTTGGCGCCATAGACTTCGACATGGACCGAATCGACCAGCGCGGTCGACGCCCGGCCCGTGCGGAGGCCGCCAAGTTCGTGCCTCAGCGCCTCGACGGCGCCGTGCATTCGCCGCTTGAGATCCTCGGTGCTGATGCTGGTCGTCATGCCTTACTCCTCGTTCTGCACGATCGTCGCCAGCCCGCGCCCGGCCAGCACCTCGGCGAGGTTGCCTGGCTGACGGATGTTGAAGACGACGATCGGAATATTGTTGTCGCGGCACAAAGCGACCGCGGCGGCGTCCATGACCTTGAGGTCGTCACTTAGCACCTTATTGTAACCGACGGTTTCATAACGCTTTGCGTCTTTGACCTTCTTCGGGTCGGCGTCATAGACACCGTCGACGCTGGTGCCCTTGAACAAGGCGTCGCAGCCCATTTCGGCGGCGCGCAGCGCGGCTGCGGTGTCGGTCGTGAAATAGGGGTTGCCGGTTCCCGCGGCGAACAGGACGATGCGGCCCTTTTCGATATGTCGAGGGCGCGGCGGCGGATGTAGGGCTCGCTGACGCTGGCCATCGGGATTGCCGACTGGACCCGGGTATCGACGCCGATCTTCTCCAACGCGCCCTGCAGCGCCAGCGCGTTCATCACGGTGGCCAGCATGCCCATGTAATCGGCGCTGGCGCGGTCGAAGCCCTTGGCCGCCGCCGCCATGCCGCGGAAGATGTTGCCGCCGCCGACGACGAGGCACAATTCATGCGCCTGGCTCTTGGCCGCGGCGATCTCGCCCGCCAGGCCCGCGACCGCGTCGGGATCGATCCCGAACTGCCCCGGCCCCATCAGCGCTTCGCCCGACAGCTTCAGGAGGATGCGGTTGAAGCGGGGGCGGGTCATGCGGCGGCGATGTCCTCAAGATGTGACAAGGGCGGCCACGCCTTTATGGCGCAGCCGCCCTGTTGCCAAGCCAACTATCCTCCCCACGAGCTGCGCTCGTTGGAAGGATTATTTTACGCGACCGGTTCGGCCTTGGCGGTTCCGGCGGCGGCCGCGACTTCGGCGGCGAAGTCGTCGACCTTCTTCTCAATGCCTTCGCCAAGCTGGAAGCGCACGAAGCTCTTCAGCACGATCGGCGCGCCGGCTTCCCTGGCGGCAGCGGCGACGACGTCGGCGACCGGGGTCTTGTTGTCCATCACGAACAGCTGCGACAGCAGGGCATTGTCCTTGCGGAACTTCGCGAGGCCGCCTTCGACCATCTTTTCGATGATGTTCTGCGGCTTGCCGCTTTCCTTGGCCTTTTCCATCGCGATCGAACGCTCGCGCTCGATCAGCGCCGGATCGAGCGACTCCGCGTCCAGCGCCTGCGGGTGGGCGGCGGCGACGTGCATCGCGATCTGCTTGCCCAGCGCCTGCAGGGTCTCGGCCGGAGCCGACCCTTCGAGCGCGACCAGCACGCCGATCTTGCCCAGGCCCGGCGTAACCGCATTGTGGACGTAGGACACGACCGCGCCTTCGCTCACTTCGAGCACCGAGGCGCGGCGCAGCGACTGATTCTCGCCGATCTTGGCGATATTGTCGGTCAGCTTTTCGGACACCGTGCCGCCATCGGGGTAAGCGGCATTGCCGAGCGCTTCGACGTCGGTGCCATCGGTCAGCGCCAGCTGCGCGACGTTGCGCACGAAGTCCTGGAACAGCTCGTTCTTGGCGACGAAGTCGGTCTCCGAATTCACTTCGACGACCGCGCCGCGATGGCCCTCGACGGCAACGCCAACAAGACCCTCGGCTGCGGTGCGGCCCGCCTTCTTGGCGGCAGCAGCAAGACCCTTGGCGCGAAGCCAGTCGATCGCCGCTTCCATCTCGCCATTGGCCTCGGCGAGCGCCTTCTTGCAGTCCATCATGCCGGCGCCGGTGCGCTCGCGCAGTTCCTTCACTGATGCGGCCGTGATCTCAGCCATGTTCGTTGTTCCTTTCACTCCCCTCCCGCCTGCGGGAGGGGTCGGGGGAGGGAAGTGGGGAGTGCCGGCCTGACGAACAGGCCCTCCCCTCAACCCCTCCCGCGGGCGGGAGGGGAACGGTGTCAGGCTTCCAGCGCTGCTTCGACCGGCGGCTCTGCCATCGTCGCCGACGTCCTCGCCGCGCGCGGCGGCATTGCCGGCTGCGGCCTTCGCTGACCGCCTGGGCAATGGCGTCGGTGTAGAGGCGGATGGCGCGGCTGGCGTCGTCATTGCCCGGAACCGGGAAGGCGATGCCGCTGGGGTCGCTGTTCGAATCGAGGATCGCGACGACCGGAATGCCAAGGACATTGGCTTCCTTGATCGCCAGCTCTTCCTTGTTGGTGTCGACGACGAACATGACGTCGGGCAGCCCGCCCATGTCGCGGATGCCGCCGAGGCTCTTCTCGAGCTTGTCGCGCTCGCGGGTGAGCTGGAGGACTTCCTTCTTGGTCAGGCCGGCGGTGTCGCCCGACAGCTGCTCCTCGAGCGTCTTGAGCCGCTTGATCGAGTTGGAAATGGTCTTCCAGTTGGTCAGCATGCCGCCGAGCCAGCGATGGTTGACGAAATGCTGGCCCGAGGTTTGCGCCGATTCCGCGATGGCGTCCTGCGCCTGGCGCTTGGTGCCGACGAACAGCACCTTGCCGCCGCGGGCGACGGTCTGCTGGACGAAGTCGAGGGCGCGCGCGAACAGCGGCACGCTCTGCGACAGGTCGATGATATGCACCCCGTTCCGATCGCCGAAAATGTACGGCTTCATCTTGGGGTTCCAGCGATGGGTTTGGTGGCCGAAATGCGCTCCGGCCTCGAGCAATTGCTGCATGGTGACGACGGTGGTCGCCATTGGTCTTCTCCTTCCGGTTTTGCCTCGATGGAGCCAAGTCACCCGCCTTGCGGCAGGCACCGGGATGTAAGCTCCATCTGTGGAATGCCCGGCGCCCTAGCCGAACTCCCGCATGCTTTCAAGGCATTGGCTGATCGTGGCGCTCCCCTCTTGACAAATGAGAACATAAAGGGAACATTGTGTCGCCTCACCGGAGCGGACCGGGGGTCAACTGGAACAAATCAGGTCCAGTTTGGTTAGGCGCTTCCAAGAAGGATCGATGCGATGATTGCAGCTTTGGGCACCCTCGTCTTCCTCGCCACCCTGTGGCTGATCGTGGTCGTGGGTGCGGCAATTCTTGAGGAAAGCGGCGCGAAGATCGCCGCCGCCCTCAAGGGCCAGCCCGCGCATCGCCCGGTTCACGTTCCTGTCCGCACGCGGATGCGGGTGCGGTGGCAGCAGCCTATGCGCGCCCGCGCTGCGTGGCGCGACGCCGCTTGACCTTAGCGTAGCTCGCCCAGGCGGCGGGGATCGACAGCAAATAGAGCAAGGCAACGATCAGCAGCGTCGTCCATGGCGCGACGATCAGCGACGCGCCTGCAAGGGCAATGCCGGCCAAAGCGAACAAGCGCCATTCGCGGCGCAGGCGGATGCTGGTCCAGCTGTAGGTCGGCAACCCTGAGATCATCAGCGCCGCCACGAAGACCGTCCAGGCCATCACCGGCTGCCATTGCCGGAACAGTTCGTTTCCCGTGATCAGCCACAAGAACATCGGTGCGAACGCCAGCCCAGCGCCCGCCGGTGCCGGCACGCCGGTATTGAACCCCGCCGACTTGTGCGGCTGCTCGGCCGCATCGAGCCCGGCATTGAACCGGGCCAGGCGAAGCGCGCAGCACACCGCCAGCGCCAGCGCCGCGATCCAGCCGAAGCGCGGCGCCGTCTGCAGCGACCAGAGGAACAAGACCAGCGCGGGCGCCGTTCCGAAGGCGATATTGTCGGACAAGGAGTCGAGCTCGGCCCCGAACTTGCTCTGCGCGCGAAGCAGCCGGGCAATGCGGCCATCAAGACCGTCCAGCACCGCGGCGATGACGATGGCGCCGAGCGCCCGCTCCCACTCCTCGCGGATCGCGAGGCTTACTCCGGTCAGCCCCATGCACAAGGCGAGCATGGTGATCGCGTTGGGGATCATCGCGCGCAACGGAATGCGGCGCGGCCCCTGCTCCTCGTTCATTGGCTGATGCCGGCCACCGGAATGTCCAGCCCGATGATGCCGAGGATCGTCTCACCCGCGATCGAGCGCTGGCCGAGGGCCACGCGAGGCGCTGCCTGCGCGGGTAAATAGACATCGACTCGGCTGCCGAAGCGGATCAGGCCGACCCGCTGCCCGGCCTCCACCGTGTCGCCCTCGCGAACGAATGTCAGGATGCGCCGCGCGACCAGTCCGGCGATCTGGGTGAAGCCGATCCGCGCCCCGTCGCCATTCTCGATCAGCAGATGCTGGCGCTCATTATCCTCGCTGGCCTTGTCGAGGTCGGCGTTGACGAATTTGCCCGGGACATAGGCAACGCGCTTGACCCGTCCCGCGATCGGGGCGCGGTTGATGTGGACGTCGAACACGCTCATGAAAATCGACACGCGCGTATATTCGGCGTCGGCCAGCGCATCGGGCCCGCGCAGCTCGGGCGGCGGCGGCACCTTGACGATCATCGTGATCAGTCCGTCGGCCGGCGCGACGATGAGTTTCTCCCCGCGCGGCGTCGTCCGAATCGGATCGCGGAAGAAGGCCGCGACCCATATCGTCAGTCCGACCAGCACCCATGCCAGCATCTGCCAGTGCAGGAGGAAGGCGAAGGCGGTGACCGCGCCGACCCCGACCGCATATTTGCGGCCTTCCGGATGGACCGAGGGGAAGCGCCACTTGACGGTGGTGGTGGTGGTCGGAAGCGAGCTGTCGCGTTTGTCGAGTTCGGCCATGGGCGAAACTCCTTAGAGGCGCCCTGCCCCGCGCACAACGCCGCGGTTGCGCGGGACCAGCGCTCATCCTAGGAGCGCCGCGAACCCGAAAATCGCAGGAAGCCACATGGCCAAGATCAAGGTGAAGAATCCGGTCGTCGAGATCGACGGCGACGAGATGACGCGGATTATCTGGCAATGGATCCGCGAGCGGCTGATCCAGCCCTATCTCGACATCGACCTCATCTACTACGACCTCGGCATCGAGAACCGCGACGCGACCGAGGATCAGGTCACGATCCAGGCCGCCAATGCGATCAAGCAGCACGGCGTCGGAGTCAAATGCGCGACCATCACGCCCGACGAGGCGCGGGTCGAGGAATTCGGCCTCAAGAAGATGTGGAAGTCGCCCAACGGGACGATCCGCAACATCCTGAACGGCGTGGTTTTCCGCGAGCCAATCGTCATTTCCAACATTCCGCGGCTGATCCCCGGCTGGACCGATCCGATCATCGTCGGCCGCCACGCCTTCGGCGACCAGTATAAGGCAACCGACTTCCTTGTCCCTGGCGCGGGCAAACTGACGATCAAATGGACCGGCAATGACGGCCAGGAAATCGAGCATGAAGTGTTCGACTTTCCCGCCTCCGGCGTGGCGATGGGGATGTACAACCTCGACGAGTTCGATCCGGGCGTTCGCCCATGCCTGCCTGAACTACGGCCTCGACCGCGGCTGGCCGGTCTATCTGTCGACCAAGAACACCATCCTCAAGGCTTATGACGGGCGCTTCAAGGACCTGTTCCAGGAAATTTACGACAGCGATTACAAGGCGAAGTTCGCCGAAGCTGGCATCGAATATCAGCATCGCCTGATCGACGACATGGTCGCCTCCGCGCTCAAGTGGAGCGGCAAGTTCATCTGGGCCTGCAAGAATTACGACGGCGACGTCCAGTCGGACCTCGTTGCCCAGGGCTTCGGCTCATTGGGCCTGATGACGTCGGTGCTGACGACGCCAGACGGCAAGACGGTCGAGGCCGAAGCGGCGCACGGTACCGTTACTCGCCACTACCGCATGCACCAGGCCGGCAAGGCGACCTCGACCAACCCGATCGCCTCGATCTTCGCCTGGACCGGCGGCCTCAAATATCGCGGCAAGTTCGACGACACGCCCGAAGTCGTGCGCTTCGCCGAAACGCTCGAGCGGGTGTGCGTCGAGACCGTCGAAGCCGGGCAGATGACCAAGGATCTCGCCATCCTCGTCGGCCCGGAGCAGCCGTGGCTGACCACCGAGCAATTCTTCGAAGCGATCGTCCGCAATCTCGAAGCGGCGATGACGGAGGAAACGGCCAGCCGCCTGACGCCATGACGTCAACCCTTTCGCGGGCGGGGTGAAACCGGCACAAGCGCAAGCATGGCGGTTCCAGGGGTCAACAGCAGCACCGGGCTGAGCGACACGCTCACCATCCTCGGCGCCGCCGGAATCGTCATCCCCGCCTTCGCCCGGCTGAAGATCACGCCCGTCATCGGGTTCATCCTGGTCGGGATCATCGCCGGGCCCTACATGCTCGGCGCGCTCGCCCACGACCACCCCTGGCTCCAAACCTTCTCGATCAGCGATCCCGACGGCATCGAGCCATTCGCCGAGCTCGGCATCGTCCTGCTGCTGTTCTCGGCCGGGCTGCACATCAGCTTCCGGCGGCTGAAGAGCATGGGCCGCACCGCGCTCGGGACCGGGAGCGCCGAACTGATCGGCTGCGCCCTGCTCATCTCCGCCGGCCTGTTCGTCAGCGGCACCGCGGCTCCGGCTGCCATCGCCCTCGGCCTTGCACTGGCCATGTCCTCGACCGCCCTTGTCCTGCCCATCTCCGGAACGGAGGGGCCCGTCGGCCGGACGGCCTTCGCCATGCTCGTCTTCGAGGACCTTGCGCTGGTCCCGATGCTGTTCCTGATCGAGCTGATCGGCGGCCATGGAGAGATCGGCGAGCTGATCCGCACCGCTTCGCTCGGCGTGCTCGTCGTCTTCGCCATGCTGGCCGTCGGGCGCATGATGCTCAGCCCGTTGTTCGCCCAGGCGGCGCGGACCAAGAATCCCGAAATCTTCCTGGCGATCAGCCTGCTCACGGTCATTCTCGCCAGCATCGCGACCGGAATAGTCGGCCTGTCGCCGCTCCTGGGAGCGCTCGTCGCCGGCATCCTGATTGCGGAAACCGACTATAATGCGGAGGTCGAGGCGATCATTGCCCCGCTGACCGGCCTCGCGCTCGGCATCTTCCTGATCACCGTTGGCATGCGCATCGACCTGCCGGCCTTGCTCCAGTCATGGCCGGTGATCCTCGGCGCAACCGCGGCGGTGCTCGTAATCAAGGCGACTATCACCACGGCGCTCGTACGCGCCTCCGGCGTCCGTACCGGCCCCGCGGTGGAGACCGGCGTGATCATGGCCAGTCCGTCCGAAACCAGCCTGATCGTGCTTGCCGCCGCCGCGGGCGCACGCATTATCTCGCGCCGAGGATGCCAGTTTCTGGACCACCGTCACCGCGGTCGGGCTGACGATCACGCCGATCCTGGCAGCAGTCGGCCGGCGGATGCGGCAGCGGGTCGATCGCCATCAGGGGCGGTCGGAGCAGGCCTTCGAGGGCGACGCCAAGGGCCGCATCGTGATTTTCGGCTTCGGCCGGGTCGGCCGCATGGTCGCCGACATGCTGGTCATCCACGACAAGCCCTATCTCGCTGTCGAGAGCGATGTCGATTGCGTCCGCGAAGCGCGCGGGGCGGGCTACAACGTCCTGTTCGGCGACGTCCGCCGGCCGGAGCTCGCCGACAAGCTCCAGCTTGGCCACGCCGCCGCGCTGGTCCTGACGATGGACGATCCGGTGCTGGTGGCGCAGCTCGCGCGCCGGGTGCGCGGCTGGGTGCCGAAGCTGCCGATCATCGCCCGCGCCCGCGACACCGACCATGCCGCCGAGCTCTATCGCGCCGGCGTCACCGATGCCGTGCCGGAAACGCTCGAAGCGTCGCTGCAACTGTCCGAAGCGGTGCTGGTGGATGTCGGCCTGGCGATGGGACCCGTGATCGCCTCGATCCACGAAAAGCGCGCCGCGCTGCGCAGCGAGATCATGGCCGATGCCGAGCTTGAGAATGAGCCGACGCTGGGGCGCCGGCGCTTGCGCGACGCCTAGGCCGCGACCTTCTCCAGCGCGTCGCGGACGGCCGCGAGCGCCTCCTGCGCTTTCGACCCATCCGGCCCGCCGCCCTGGGCCATGTCGGGACGGCCGCCGCCGCCCTGCCCGCCAAGCGCCGCCACCGCGGCCTTGACGAGATCGACCGCACTGATTTGACCGGCAAGATCGTCAGTCACGCCGACCGCGACGCTGGCGCGGCCGTCATTCACGGCGACGAGCGCGGCAATTCCCGTGCCGACGCGCTGCTTCATCGTGTCAACGGTCGAGCGCAAGTCCTTGGGATCAAGCCCGTCCACCACCCGGCCAAGGAACTTGTGACCGGCGATGTCCTCGGGCGCTGCAGCGTCCGCCTTGGCCGATCCACCGCCCATCGCCAGCGCCTTCTTCGTGTCGGCGAGCTCCCGCTCCAGCCGTTTGCGCTCTTCAACCAGCGCGGCGATCCGCGCCGGGACCTCGTCCGGGGCAGCCTTCAGCGTCGCGGCCGCCTCGCGCAGCTTCATGTCGCGGTTGCCGAGCCATTGGCGCGCCGCCTCCCCCGTCAGCGCCTCGATCCGACGCACGCCCGACGACACCGCGCTTTCCGAGATGATCTTGAGGAGCTGGATGTCGCCCAGCGCCCGTACATGCGTCCCGCCGCACAGCTCGACCGAATAATCGGAATCGGTGTGGCGGCCCATCGAGAGCACCCGGACCTCATCGCCATATTTTTCGCCGAACAGCGCCATCGCCCCGGCCTCGATCGCCTCATCGGGAGTCATCAGCCGTGTCGTCACCGGCTCGTTCGAGCGGATGTGGGCGTTCACCTCAGCCTCGACCGCCTCGATCTCCTCGCGGGTCAGCGCCTTGGGATGCGAAAAGTCGAAGCGGAAATAGTCGTCGGCGACCAGGCTGCCCTTCTGCGTGACATGGGTGCCAAGCGCCCGGCGAAGCGCGGCGTGAAGCAGGTGCGTCGCGCTATGGTTGGCGCGGACCCGGTCGCGGCGCTCACTATCGACCTTCTGGTGGACCGTTTCGCCCAGCGAAAGCTCACCCGCGACGACCTTCGTCCGAAGCACGTGGAGCTTGCCCAGCGGCTTGGACGTATCCTCAACCTCACCGACGAAGCCTTTGAGCGTGGTCAGTCTTCCCCGGTCGCCAACCTGGCCGCCACTTTCCCCGTAGAAGGGCGTCTGATTGAGCAGCAATTCGACCGTCTCGCCGACTTCGGCCTGTCGGACCCGGGCCCCGTCCTTGACGATCGCCAGCACCACGCCCTCGCCTTCGTCGCCCGAATAACCGGTGAACTCGGTCGCGCCATATTCCTCGACTAGGTCGAACCAGATGTCGTCCGAGGCCTTGGCGCCCGAGCCCTTCCACGCGGCGCGAGCGGCCGCCTTCTGCGCCGCCATCGCCGTGTCGAAACCGCCCCGATCGACCTCGAGACCGCGCGCACGAAGCGCGTCTTCTGTGAGGTCGTAGGGAAAGCCGTAGGTATCGTAGAGCTTGAACGCCGTTTCGCCGGCAAGCGTGCCGCCCTCGGCAAGATCGGTCGTGGCCTCTTCCAGCAGCTTCAGGCCCGTCGCCAGCGTCTGGCGAAAGCGCGTCTCTTCCTGCTGCAGCGTCGCCTCGATCAGCGGCTGCGCCCGGACCAGTTCCGAATAGGCCGCGCCCATTTCCGCCACCAGCGCCGGCACCAGCCGCCACATCAAGGGCTCCTTCGACCCGAGCAGATGCGCGTGGCGCATGGCCCGCCGCATGATCCGCCGCAGGACGTAGCCCCGGCCCTCATTGGCCGGCAGCACGCCGTCCGCCACCAGGAACCCGCTGGCACGGAGATGATCGGCGATGACGCGATGGGACGCCTGCTGTTCCCCTTCGGCGCGGGTCCGCGTCAGCTCCTCGCTCGCGGCGATCAGCGCCTTGAAGGTGTCGGTTTCATAATTGTCATACGTCCCCTGCAGCACCGCGGCGACCCGCTCGAGCCCCATGCCGGTGTCGACGCCCTTCTTGGGCAGCTCGGAGACGATCTCGCCCGCCGCCTGCTCATATTGCATGAACACCAGGTTCCAGATCTCGGTGAAGCGGTCGCCATCTTCGTCTGGGCTGCCGGGCGGACCGCCGGCGATATGCTCACCGTGATCGTAGAAAATCTCGGAACAGGGACCGCACGGGCCATCATCGCCCATCGACCAGAAATTGTCCTTGGTCGGGATGCGGATGATGCGGCTTTCGGGCAGGCCCGAGATCTTCTTCCACAGCTCAAAGGCTTCGTCGTCGGTGTGATAGACGGTGGCCGTCAGCCGGTCCGGGCTCAGCCCCCACTCCTTCGTGATCAAGGTCCAGGCGTGATGGATCGCCTGGTCCTTGAAATAATCGCCGAACGAGAAATTCCCGAGCATTTCGAAGAAGGTGTGGTGCCGGGCGGTATAGCCGACATTGTCGAGGTCGTTGTGCTTGCCGCCCGCCCGGACGCATTTCTGGCTGCTCGCTGCCGTCAGGTAGGGGCGCGTTTCGAGGCCCGTGAAGACGTTCTTGAACGGCACCATGCCGGCGTTGACGAACATCAACGTCGGATCGTTGTGCGGAACCAGCGGCGCCGACGGCACCCGCGCGTGTCCGTTCTTCTCGAAATAATCGAGGAAGCCGCGGCGGACGTCGTTGGTCGAGCTCATCCAAGCGGATGTAAATGCTGCGCTGCAGTGCGGCAAGGACTGGTCTGGCCGGGCGCTCCGCTTGTCGCTAGCAGGTGGCATGGCGAAGAGGTCCAGCATTCCCCGTTACAAGCGCCGGCGTGAGCGCGGGTCGCTGCTCGGCCGGATCGCCGGCTGGATCGTCAAGCTCGTCCTCGCCTTCCTCATCGGCTCGATCTTGTGGGTGCTCGCCTACCGCTTCGTGAACCCGCCGCTCACCGCCACCATGATCAGCGACATCGTGGCGGGCCGGGGCGCGACGCGCGACTGGATGCCGATCAGCCAGATCGACCGCGACATGGTGCGCGCGGCGATCGGCGCCGAAGACAGCAAGTTCTGCCAGCACAATGGCTTCGACATCGACGCAATCGAGAGCGCGATGCAGCGCAATGCCTCGGGCGGGCGCATCCGCGGCGGATCGACGATCAGCCAGCAGACCGCGAAGAACGCCTTCCTGTGGCAAGGCGGCGGCTATGCCCGCAAAGGCGCCGAGGCCTGGTTCACCTTCCTGATCGAGCATCTGTGGGGCAAGCACCGGATCATGGAGGTCTATTTGAACCTCGCCGAGACCGGCATCGGCACCTACGGAGTGAACGCGGGATCGGAACGGTATTTCGGCCATGACGCGAGCGCGATGAGCGCGATCGAGGCGGCTCGCATTGCGGCCATCCTGCCGCTGCCGAAGGAGCGGGGCGCGATCGCTCCCAAGGGCTTCACCCGCCGCTACGGCAACACCATCGCGGCGCGGGTCGGCGTGGTTGGCCGCGACGGCTTGGACGCCTGCGTCTATCGCGGTGCCGCGGCCCCGGCGAACAAGGCGCCGCCCGCCGTGACCAGGAAGCCCCGGCCGCTCCCCGGCGAGGAATATGAAACCGCCAAGCCGCTACCGCCGGTAGAGAATGTGGTGACCGAGCTTCCCCCGGCCTCGACCGAACCATCTGTCGCCGACGAGCCGGCGGCCCAGAACCGGGCCCAAACCGCGCCGGCCGACGAGCCGAGCGAACCCGCCAACGGGCTCTAACTCGACTGCGCGCCGTACGGTGCCCTGCAAGCGGTTCGCAACAGGAACGGTGCGCCTTGCCTATCCGTTGAGCGGACAAATTCAGGCAAGGAGGATGTCAATGCCGACGCGTACCCAAAGCCGCTCCAAGCAATCCAGCAGCACCAGCCGCAAACAGCCCCGCAACAGCGAGGGCGAATTCGCCAGCCGCAGCGGCGGAGGCGGTAGCAACCGCAGCGCTTTTTCCTGGGGTGACAGCGCTGGGCCGATGCTCGGCGCCGCGCTCGCCGGGGTCGCCCTCGGCTTCGCGGCAAACTATGGCCGCAAGGCGCTGATGCAGGGCATGGAAGCGATGGTCGGCGACTGGGACGAGGTCCTCGCGACCGAGCACGACATGGCCCTGGCCGTCTTCGACAAGATGCTGGCGACGGACCAGACCCAGACGTTCAAGCGCAAGATGCTGCTGATGAAGCTCACCCATGCGCTCGACAAGCATGCCCACCAGGAGGAAATGGTCGTCTATCCGGCGCTTCGCGAAGCCAACGAGGCCGTCGACGCCGATCACCTCGAAGGCGAGCACGGCTACATCAAAACGTTCATTTTCCAGCTGGGCGAGATGGGCCCGGAAGCGCCGAACTGGCTCGAAAGCGTGCGTGAGTTCCGCAAGCTGGTGTCCGAGCATGCGCACATGGAGGAGGAGCAGGTCTTCCCGCGCTTCAAGCAGGCGATGACCGAGGAGCAGAACGCGCACATCACCAGCCTGATGAACCGCGACGGCTTCTGGATGGCCTAGCCGACCAGCGCCAGCTTCGGCGGGTCCTGCGCTGAAAGGGTCACGCTGCCCTCGCCGGCTATGCGCTCGATCCGGGCGGCGAGCTCGCCATCGAGCGCGAAGTCGCGCCCGGCGATGACGGTGGCCTCGCCTCCCGATGCCAGCGGGACAATGAAGCGGACGCGGCCGTTGGAGCCCCGGGCGTCGACGAGGTCGCGGGCAACGCGTACGGCCATCGCGGCGTCGGGCACGCGAACGTCCATCTGCAGCCGGGTTTGCCTGGCAAGGTCGCTAAGCGGCCGGAAGCGCTTGATCGTAACTCGAGGCGCATCGTCACCAGCACGGCGGTCGAGCTCGACTGTCAGCAGCCCGCAGCCGCCTTCCTTGGCCGCGGCATCCAGCGCAACGCCGGGTTCCTCGTCGAAAACGGTCGCTTCGAACTGGCCGGAACGGTCCGACAGGGTGGCAATCATGTAGCGCCGGCCACGGGCCGAGAACTCGCCAGCGCACGCTTTCGGCGAGTGCCGCCATGGTCGCGCTTGCCCGTTCGCCTTCGTTGATGCGGACGTCGGCGAGTTCGGCAAAGGTTTTCACCTGATGCGCGGCCAGCAAATGTTTGGCGGCGTCGACGGGATGGGCGGAGAAATAGAAGCCGAAGGCATCGCGCTCGGCGGCCATGCGCTGCGGCAGGGTCCAGCTTGCTTCGCGCGGCAAGCGGATCGGCGCGGCCTCGGCGCTATTCGTGCCGAACAAGCCGGCCTGTCCGCTGGTGCGCTGCTCGTGCGCGCTCGCGGCGTGGGCGAGAATCGTCTCCGCGCCCGCATAGAGCGCCGGACGATCGGCCTTGATGCTGTCGAACGCGCCGGCTCCGGCGAGGCTTTCGAGCTGGCGTCGGTTGAGCAGCCGCGGATCGATGCGCGCGGCGAAATCCTCAAGGCTTGCGAACGGCCCACCGTTCGTCCGCTCCTCGACCAGCGCCTCCATCGCCTTTTCGCCGACGCCTTTGAGCGCGCCCAGCGCGTATCGAACCGCCCCATCCTCGACGGTGAAATAGGGATGACTGGCATTGATGTCGGGCGTGAGGCACTCGATCCCGCCACGCCGCATGTCCTCGACGAAGATGCCGAGCTTGTCGGTCAGCGCCATGTCGAAGCTCATCGACGCGGCGTAGAATTCGGCGCGGTGGTGCGCCTTCAGCCAGGCCGTCTGATAGGCGACCAAAGCATAAGCCGCGGCGTGGCTCTTGTTGAAACCGTAGCCGGCGAACTTGTCGATCAAGTCGAACAGCTCGTTGGCCTTGGCCGCGGGGATGGCGTTGTGGGTCGCGCAGCCCTCGACGAAGATCGCCCGCTGGGCATCCATCTCCGACTTGATCTTTTTGCCCATGGCGCGGCGCAGCAGGTCGGCTTCGCCCAGTGAGTAGCCCGCAAGGATCTGCGCGGCCTGCATCACCTGCTCCTGGTAGACGAAGATGCCGTAGGTCTCGGCCAATATGCCTTCGAGCAACGGGTGCGGATATTCGATTGCCGCGCGGCCGTTCTTGCGGTCGCCGAACAGCGGAATGTTGTCCATCGGCCCCGGCCGGTAGAGCGCGACGAGGGCGATAATGTCCCCGAACTTGTCGGGGCGAACGGCGGCGAGGGTCCGGCGCATGCCTTCCGATTCCAGCTGGAACACGCCGACCGCGTCGCCGCGCTGGAGCAACTCGTACACCGCCGGATCGTCCCACGGCAGCGCACCGAAATCGACCTCGATCCCCTGATCGGCCAGCAGCCGCTGGCCTTCCTTCAGCACCGACAGGGTCTTGAGGCCGAGGAAGTCGAACTTCACCAGCCCCGCCGCCTCGACATATTTCATGTCGAACTGGGTCACCGGCATGTCCGAGCGCGGGTCGCGGTAGAGAGGCACCAGCTCATCGAGCGGCCGATCGCCGATGACCACGCCGGCGGCATGGGTCGAGGCGTGCCGCGGCAGGCCTTCGAGCTTCATCGCCAGGTCGAACAGCCGCTTGACGTCCTTGTCGTCCTTATATTCGGCGGCAAGCTCCGACACGCCATTGAGCGACCGCTCGAGCGTCCACGGGTCGGTCGGATGGTTGGGGATGAGCTTGGCGAGGCGATCGACCTGGCCGTAGCTCATCTGCAGCACGCGGCCAGTGTCCTTGAGCACCGCCCGCGCCTTGAGCCGCCCGAAGGTGATGATCTGCGCCACCCGGTCACGGCCATACTTGCCCTGGACGTAAGTGATGACCTTGTCGCGATGGGTTTCGCAGAAATCGATGTCGAAATCGGGCATCGACACGCGCTCGGGGTTGAGGAAGCGTTCGAACAGCAGGTTGAGCGCGATCGGGTCGAGGTCGGTGATGGTCAGCGACCACGCGACGACCGAACCGGCCCCCGATCCGCGCCCCGGCCCCACCGGGATATCGTTGGCCTTGGCCCATTTGATGAAGTCGGCAACGATCAGGAAGTAGCCGGCGAACCCCATGCTGGTAATGACGTCGAGCTCGAACTCCAGCCGCTCGACATAGGGTTGTTGTTCCGCGGCCGAACGCCCCCCCAACCTCGCAAGCAGGCCATCACGTGCATCGCGCCGAAGCTGCTCGTCCTCGTCCTCGCCCAAACGCGGCAGGATGGGCTTGCGCTGCGGTGCCGCGACCGCGCAGCGCTGGGCGATCACCATCGTGTTGGCGAGCGCCTCGGGCAAATCGGCGAACAACTCGCCCATGGCCGCGCCGTCCTTCAGCCAGGCTTCGGGCGACGAGCTGACCCGGTCGGCGCTTTCGACATAGGCCGAATGGGCGATGCACAGCATGGCATCGTGCGCGGCATGGAAGCTCGGGTCGGCGATAAGCGGCGGGATTGGTCGCGACGATCGGCAGGTCGCGGGCATAGGCCAGCGCGATCAGCGGCTCTTCCGCGGCCTCCTCGACCGCATCGTTGCGCCGCGCCAGCTCGATGTACAACCGATCGGGGAACAGCGCCTGCAGCCGGTCGAGATAGGCTTCGGCCTTGCGGTGCTGCCCATCGCCGATCAGCCGGACAAGCGCGCCCTCGCCCGCCGCGGTCAGCGCGATCAGCCCTTCGCTGAACCCTTCGAGCCGCTCGAAAGCAACATGCGGGTCCAGCTCGAGCGGCCGGTCGAGATGCGCGGCCGACACCAGCTTGGAAAATTGGCATATCCCAGCTCGTCCTTGGCAAGCAGCGCCAGCCAGTCGATGACGTCGCCGCCGCCAATCTCCGCCGGCCGGGCGACGCCCAGCATCGCGCCGACGATCGGCTGCACGCCCTTGGCGAAGCACGCGTCGCTGAACGGCATCGCGCCATAAAGGCCATTACGGTCGGTCAGCGCGATTGCTGGAAAGCCGAGCTTCGCCGCACGCTCGGCGATGGTCTTGGGCTCCATCGCGCCTTCGAGCATGGTGAAGGAGGAAAAAACGCGCAGCGGAACGAAGGCTTGAGTCACAAAATGACTATGGGTCCTCGGTCGTGGTCAGTGAAGGCGCGCGGCGCCGATTTATCCACGATTATCGCGGCTGCCAGCGGCCTTCCATGATGTCGCGAATCTCGCGCATCCGCCCGGTATAGGCATCGCCAATGCAGGCATTGGTCGGGCAGCGGTCGCGGTAGCCGATGAAGCGGTCGCGCGTGCGGCGCAGCAGCGCCTGCTGGTCGGGCGACGCCGCCGCCATCGAGCGGTCGAACTGCGCGGCCATGTTGCGATCGAGCGCGGCCAGCCCGGCATCGCCGCACACCGCAATCTCCCCCTTCGTGTGGGCATTACCGCAATCGAAGCTCGGACGGGCGCCAGCGGGGCGAGCGGGCTGCGCTGGCGTTACCGGCTCGGCCGGCAGCGGTGCGAGCTCGTCTGCCTCGGGAGCGGCATCATTCTCATCGACGGCGTCGAGCGGCGTCTCGGTCGTGGGCTCACTCGCGCGAGCGATCGTCGCCAACGGCGCGATGATGGCGTCGGCATTGCGCAGCATCACCACCGGCCCGCTCCCATCGGCCGCCTGTTGCACGACATAGTCGACGTCGGCGCTGAGCGTGCGCCGCCCGCCGACCACGCCAACGCCCGGCGGCAGGTCGAGCGACAGGGAACCCGAGCAGCTGACCGCCTGGGTCTTGCTATCCTGGCTTTCCATCACCGGATTTTCCATCCGGACGACGGCGAAAGCGGCGAGCTTGTCGAAGGCGGCCTGATCGCTGCCGCGAAGCTCGCCGGCGCGCCGGAACAGCTCGCGCTTGATGAGGTCGTAAGTGCTCTTGCTGGCGCAGAGCTTCTCGGGCTCGTCCGCGGCAGCACTGCTGGCGTTCCCCCCAGTCAGCTTGTCCTGGTCGGCATTTCGATTGGTGGCGAAATAAGCAAACAGCAGGACGAGGATGAGAAGTCCGCCGGCGAGCGCGATCATGGTTCCGTTGGGACCCTTTCGCGGGGAAGGTGTGGGGTCGATCATTCGAGCCTCCCTTCGTGAAGCCGAACGACGCGGTCCATCTTGGCCGCCATCCGCTCATTGTGCGTCGCGACCAGGGCCGAACTACCCTCGCCGCGCACCAGGTTCAGGAACTCGCCGAAGACCACGTCGGCGGTATGCTCGTCGAGGTTGCCGGTCGGCTCGTCGGCAAGCACCAGCGGCGGCTTGTTGGCGAGCGCGCGTGCGACCGCGACGCGCTGCTGCTCGCCGCCCGAGAGCTTCGAGGGGCGATGGTCGAGCCGCTGGGCGAGGCCGAGCGTGCCGAGCAATTGCTCCGCCCGTTCGCGCGCCGCTTGCGGAGTGGCGCCACGCACCAGCTGCGGAAGCACGACGTTTTCGACGGCGTTGAATTCGGGCAGCAGGTGATGGAATTGATAGACGAAACCGAGCAGGTCGCGGCGCAGGCGGGTGCGGCCGTCGTCGTCGAGCTCGGACGCCTCCTCGCCGGCAAGCTTGATCGAACCCTTGAACCCGCCTTCGAGCAGCCCGACCGCCTGCAGCAAGGTCGACTTGCCGGACCCCGACGGGCCGAGCAATGCGACGATCTCGCCCGGCTCGATGGTCAGGTCGACCCCGCGCAGCACGTCGATGGTGACGTCGCCCTGGGTGAAGCTGCGCTCGAGCCCGCGTGTGGCGAGGACCGCCTCACTCATAGCGCAGCACCTGCACGGGGTCGGTGCTTGCCGCCCGCAGCGACGGGTAGAGCGTAGCCAGGAAGGACAGGATCAAGGCGACGATGACGATGACGGCGACTTCGATCGGGTCGGTCTTGGACGGCAGCTCGGTCAAGTAGCGGATCGACGGGTCCCACAAATTCTGCCCGGTCAGCTTCTCGATCAAATTCACGACGTTCTGGCGGAAGAACAGGAAGATCGCGCCGATGACGATGCCGAGGACGATGCCGAGCGAGCCGATGGTCAGACCGACGGTCATGAACACCTTCATCATGCCCTTGCGGCTGGCGCCCATGGTCCTCAGGATCGCGATGTCGCGCATCTTGGCGCGGACCAGCATGATCAGCGACGACGCGATGTTGAAGGCCGCCACGAGCGTGATCAGGCACAGCACGACGAACATCGCCACGCGCTCCACCTCGAGCGCCTGGAACAAAGCCGAATTCATCTGTCGCCAGGTGACGATCCCGCCGCGGCCCTGAATCAACGGGCGGATCGGGGCCATGATCTGATCGACCTTGTCCGGGTCATTCGTCTGAATCTCGATCATCCCGATCTGGTCGCCCATCAACAGCAACTGCTGCGCATCCTGCATCGGCATGACCACGAAAATCTTGTCGTAGTCGTGGATCCCGACCTCGAAGATCGCGCCGACGGTATAGGTCACTTCGCGCGGGACGGTGCCGACGACGGTCGAGCGCCCTTCCGGATTCCACAAGGTGATCTGGCTTCCCGGGAAAGCGCCAAGCGTTTCGGCGAGCACGGACCCGATGGCCACGCGGTTGCTTCCGGGCGTGATCGACTTGATGTCGCCGGCGAGCACGTTGCCGGCGATGGTCTTGTTGGAGCGGATGTCCTCAACCCGCATGCCGCGCACCAGCGCGCCTTCGAAGCGGCCGTTGGCGGTCGCCATCAGCGGCTGCTCAATCAGCGGAAGTGCGGAAATCACGCCGGGCTGCTTCTTCGCCGCCTCGGCCAGCCGCTGCCAATCGGGCAGACGCCCGTCATAGCCCTGGATCACCGCGTGGCCGTTAAGGCCGACGATCTTGTCGAACAGCTCGGCGCGAAAGCCGTTCATCACGCTCATGACGATGATCATCGCCGCGACGCCGAGCGCGACGGCAATGAGGCTGATCGCGGCGACGAGGAAAATGAAGCCCTCGCCCTTGCCCGGAAGCAAATAGCGGCGGGCGAGCATCCGCTCGGCGCGGTTGAGGATCATGCGGTCAGCCTTGCCAATGCGCTTTCGATGCTCAGCTCCTCGCGTTCGCCGGTTGAACGGCGCTTTAACTCGACCGTTCCGCTGGCGATCCCGCGCGGGCCGACGATCAGCTGCCAGGGCAAGCCGATCAGGTCCATCGAGCCGAGCTTGACACCGCCGCGCTCGTCGCGGTCGTCGTAGAGGGTTTCGATCCCTGCGCCGGTCAGCTTGGCGTAAATGATCATCGGCGCCGATCGTGGTCGGCTCATCGTCCGCGCGCATCGTCACCAGCCCCACGCGCCACGGGGCAACTGCCTCAGGCCAAACGATGCCCGCTTCATCGTGGCTCGCCTCGATGATCGCCCCGACCAGCCGCGACACGCCGACGCCGTAGCTGCCCATATCGGCGTCGACCGGCGTTCCATCGCGTCCCGACACCTTGAGGCCCATCGCCGCCGAATATTTGTCGCCGAAGTAGAAGATGTGCCCAACCTCGATCCCGCGGCCGGTGCGCCGTCCGGCTTCGGGGAAGCACCTCCCACTTCGCCACGTCGTGCGTCTCGTCGGTCGCGGCGTAGGTCGAATTGACCCGGTCGAAGAGGCCCTGGAGCCCGGCTTCGTCCCCATACTCAGATCGGACTGGTTCCAGTCGAACGCTTCGTAGGCGGCGTCGTAGAAGACCTCGCTCTCGCCGGTCGGGGCAAGCACGATGAACTCATGGCTGAGGTCGCCACCGATCGGGCCCGAGGCGGCCTTCATCGGCACCGCCCGGATGCCCAGCCGCTGGAACGTCCGCAGGTACGCCAGCATCTGCGTGTAATAGCTCTGCCGCGCCCCCGCTTCGTCGAGGTCGAAGCTGTAGGCGTCCTTCATCAGGAACTCGCGACCGCGCATGACGCCGAAGCGGGGCCGGACCTCGTCGCGGAACTTCCACTGGATGTGATAGAGCGTGCGCGGCAGGTCGCGGTAGCTCTTCACGTCGTCGCGGAACAGCGCGGTGATCATTTCCTCGTTGGTCGGGCCGTAGAGCATCTCGCGCTCATGCCGGTCGCGGATGCGCAGCATCTCGGGCCCGTAAGCGTCGTAGCGGCCGCTCTCGCGCCACAGCTCGGCCGACTGCAGGGTCGGCATCAGCATTTCCTGGGCGCCGGCGCGGTCCTGCTCTTCGCGCACGATCTGCTCGATCTTTGTCAGGACCCGAAAGCCGAGCGGAAGCCACGCATAGATACCGGCGGCGGTCTGGCGGACCAGCCCGGCGCGAAGCATCAGCTTGTGGCTGACGATCTGGGCGTCCGACGGACTTTCCTTGAGGACGGGCAGAAATGCTCGGGACCAGCGCATGACGGCGCGTCCTACGGGGCGGCCTGCCGCGCTTGCAACCGGCGGGCAACTGTGGCGGGCTTGACACATAGTGAGTGCAAAATGCCGCTGCATGCTCAGAGTCCGGTGACAGCGCCCCAACGCGGTCCTAACCAACGCTCGTCCGAACACGCTGACCCTTGGGTCGGGTTCGGAGCCGCGAGTGGATGACTGGGGACGTTCGACGCGGCTACGTCCAAGGGGGCTGACGAGCAATCGTCACGCAAGGCGCCCGGATCGCTAGTCGATCCGGGCGTTTGCTTTTGATGAACCCCGTTGACGAGCGGCCCCGGTTGATGAAAGCACCATCGTGCGCCGACCGGCGTGACCGCCATCGCTTCAACAACAGGAGGAAGCATGCGCATTCGATGGAAAGCCCTTCTGGTCGCCGCCGCGCTTGCAAGCGCTCCGGCCGCCGTCTGGGCAGCGCAAACTGAAACCCAGGAACGGCAAGCCGCCCAGGATTCCGACTTGCTTTACAACATCCTCGGCTGTCTCGGATTGCTCGGCTTGTTCGGCCTTCAGCGGCCAACGGACAACGACGGCTACACCGACGACCCGATTTGATCTCAGCGAAGGAATTTTGAAGATGCGGATCTCGACGCCAATCATCGCCGCCGCGGCATTGTTCGCCGCGACTCCGGCGCTTGCCCAAAACGACACGGCCGCCACCGACAATGCCGTCGCCGACAACGCGATGGTCGCGACCGACATGAATGCCGCGGCTCCGGCCGATGCCAACGCCATGACGGCGATGCCGCCGGCGACCACCGAAACCACCACCATGGACACCAATGTGGTTGAGCCGGCTCCGGCTCCGAAGCGCGGCTTTCCGTGGGGCATCCTCGGCCTGCTCGGCCTCATCGGCCTGCTCCCGCGGACCGGCGGCCGCAAGCGCGGCTAAGCCGCCTGCGTTTGTCTTCGGGGACGGTGCTGCGATAAGCGGCGCTCCGTCCCCGGAGCCAAGCGAATGACTGATCAGATCAAGCGCCCGGCAACGCGGCTCGTCACCGGCGGGCGGCGAAAGGCGTGGCGCGGCCGGCTGGTCAATCCGCCGGTTGAGCGCGCCTCGACCATCCTGTTCGACAGCGTTGCCGACATGGAGGCGGGACGACCCGGGCTCGGCGAATATCGTTATGGCTTGCAAGGCACGGCGACCCATTGGGCCTTGTCGGATGCGCTGACCGAGCTCGAACCGGGCGCGGCCGGAACCGCCCTCTTCTCCTCCGGCCTGGCCGCAATCACCAGCACATTGCTGACCATCCTGTCGCCGGGCGACGAACTGCTTGCGCCCGACAACGTCTACGGCCCCACGCGCAAGTTCTGCGGCACGATCCTCAAGCGCTTCGGGGTTTCAACGCGCTATTACGACCCGCTGCAATTGCCCGAGCCATGGTGACAACACCCGCGCCATCCTGCTCGAAAGCCCCGGCTCGCTGACCATGGAAGTGCAGGACGTGCCGGCAATCGCGGCCCTGGCACGTGAACGCGGAATCATCACCCTGATCGACAACACCTGGGCCACACCCTTGCTGTTCCCGGCCATCGCCGCCGGCGTCGACATCTCCATCCTCGCCGCAACCAAATATGTCGGAGGCCACGCCGACGTGATGATTGGTGCAGTGACGGCGACCGAAGCGCTTTTCCCGCGATTGCAGACTGCCGCCTGGGATCTTGGCCATGCCGTCTCGCCCGACGATGCGTGGCTCGCGTCGCGCGGCCTGCGCACCATGGCGGTGCGCCTCAAGCAGCATGAGGAGGGCGCGCTCAAGATCGCCCATTGGCTGAAAGAGCAGCCGGAGGTCGGCCTCGTGCTCCACCCTGCGTTTGCCGATTGCCCCGGCCACGCGCTGTGGAAGCGCGACTTCAAGGGCTCGTCCGGCCTGTTCTCATTCGAATTGAAGTCGGGCGACCGCGCCGCTTTGGTCGACCATCTCAAGCTGTTCGGGATCGGCTACAGTTGGGGCGGCTACGAAAGCCTGGCCATGGTCCCCGACCCCTACCGGACCGTATCGACTCCGCCGGCTTCCAACCTGGTGCGGCTCCATATCGGGCTCGAGGATCCCGACGACCTGATCGCCGACCTCGCTGCGGCGCTCAAGGCGTCGAGATAGGGACCCGCCGCCCGCTCGATCGTGAACTGCGCCGCCTTGGCGCGCATCGCATCCACCGGAACGCTGTTGCGCGCGGGCGCGTCGCGCATCGCGGCGGCAAGCGCCGCCGGATCGGATATCGGAACGAGTGTCCCAAATGCGCCGTCTTCCAGCAGATAGTTCATGCTGACCGAGCAATCGGTCGCGACGATCGGCACCCCGGCGGCGAGCGCCTCGATGATCACCGCGGGAACGCCTTCATAATCGGACGACATGACGAACACGTCCGCCGTCGCCAGGGCCTCGGCAACCGATTGGGCGTGGCCGGGCATGGAGACGCGGTCCGCGATTCCCAATTCCTCGGAAAGCTCGAGCAGGCGTGACCGCTCCGGCCCGTCGCCAACGATCAGCAGCCGGTCGTTTGCCCCGGCAAATCCGGCAAAGGCCCGCATCAGCAGCTGGAAATTCTTTTGGGCATTCATCCGTCCGATGGCGACGAAGCGGCGCACTCCGTTTGCCTGGCGTTCCACGGTGCGAAGCAGTTCCAGTTCGGACGCCTTGAGGGCAGGATCGGGAATGATGTCGATGCGCTGGCGGTCGACTTCGAGACAGCGCTCGATCTCCGCGCGCATCGGCTCGGCCATGCCAACGAAGCGTTCGATGAAACGCCCGTGGAGCCGCAGCCACCAGCCGAAGGCGGCGCGAGCAAGCGGCGGCAGGTCTCGCCGCTCGAGGCTGTTGCTGAGCTTGCACAGCGTCGGCGGGCAGCGCCGGCCGAGCAACAACCGGACGAGAACTGCGACCACGGTGTACGTGTTGCCCGCGCAAAACAGGACGTCGGGCTGGTGGCGGCGGATGGCGCCGATCAGGTGGAACACCATCCACAAGGTCTCGAACGGCGCGGCGAGCCGGCTCGGCCGGGCGAAATCGTAAATCAGATTGTCCGGCGCGTGATGATGTTGCGGACCGCTGTCGCGCCCCATGGCGACGCGGACGTCCTGTCCACGGGCGGCCCATTCGCCGGCAAGCCGAAGCGCGACGCGCTCGACTCCCCCGGCTTCAAAGCTGTGTAGATAGACAAGAACGCGCATGGGCACCTGTGAACCAGCCATCACTTACTGCCTGGACAAGGCGCAAACAACGCGCCGCCGATGACAATATTGTCATTTTTCGCCGAGGCGAGTTGGTAGCGGAGGAGGGACTTGAACCCCCGACACGCGGATTATGATTCCGCTGCTCTAACCAGCTGAGCTACTCCGCCCCCAATGAAGGCCAGCGCCGCCGCATTCCGGGGGCGCTGGAGGCGCGGCATATAGGTGCGCTCCGCCAGCCGGTCAACGCGAGGAACCGCAGCGGCATGCCCTGTGTTAAGCGGCGTGGAGGATGCAGCTTTAATGGACCCGTTGACCCCACTCGACACGCTCTGCCGGATTATCCTCAGGGCTCGCGAATATGAGTCCCAAACGGCCTCGGACTACGACCCCGGCGAGGACCCCGACAATGTCGATGACGAGCAGGAGGGCGCGCTTTCCGTGCTGGAGGACGAGATCAACACCAGCGTCGAGGAGGAGCTCCAGGCGGTGTTCGAGGACCTGGGCGAGGACCAGCTCGCCGAAGTCATCGCCTTTTGCTGGGTCGGCTCCGGCACTTACGACGCCGGCGACTGGGACGAAGCGATGGATGAAGCGCAGACGCTCGTCGGCGAAGGAACTGACGGCGCCATCGAGGAGCTGATGGAGCAGCCGATGCTCGCCTCCGTGCTCGAATCGGGGCTCGCCGCCTTCGACCTCAAGCTGCAACGGCGTCGGCGACGTCAGCTAACCCCTGAAGGGATAGACTCCCAGCCGCTCCCACGGGCCGCCGAGGTAGCGGTGAAGGCCCAGTCCGTGAATCGCCAGCGGCCGCGGCACGAAGCCGCGCTGGAGCGACTCTTTGAGTGCCCTCGCCACTTTGGGCGCAACCTTGTTCTGGATCGTAACATGCGGCCGCCAGCCGCCCGCATCCTGGGCGCTCAGCGAGCCGTGGAATGCCTCGGCCAATTCGATCGCGGATCGAGTCCAGCCCGGGCGAAACGATCCGAAACGCGACGCCGCCGCCCAGGTCCATCAGGCCTTCGACCGAAGCTTTCGGCACGGGCTGGCGCGCGAGTTCGGCCAAGCGGGCGCGCAACTCGCTCTCCGCTGACGGCGGCAGGGCATGAAACATGGTGAGGTGCGCGGGAAGCTGATTGCGCTCGGGCGGATAATACGCGCGGCGAAGTCCTTCGAGCCAGCCGAAATCCGCCGGCCCCAACTCGGCGGTGACGATCAGCGCGCCGGCCATTGGTCCCGCGGCAGCTCGTCGAGCCGCTCGAATGCGCCAGGCGCAACTCTGCAACCAGCGCGTCGTCGTCGACATGGGCCTGGCTCCAGGGCAAGCGGCGCAGGGTCTCCCCGACGCCCGCTACTCCGCCCGTCGAGACGACGACGTAGCTCAGCCTTCCGCTGGAGCAGCCCGCCATGGCGTCCACGCAATGGCCAAGCTCGCGGCTTCCCCTCCGCACCGGCGCCTTCGCTAGCAGCGAGACCGGGAACAGGGTTTCGCTGGCAACCTCCTCGCTCGCCTCGCTCGCCGACTTGGCACCTTCCTCGACCCGAACCTGGCGCCCAAGCCAACGCCAGATGCCGAAGATGTTGAGGACGGTGAGGACGACATTGGTCCAGGTCAGCGCCGGCTGGTCGCGTCATGAGCCCCGCCGCAAGCCAGGCGAGCGAGCCGACCAGGAAGACCGCGAAACCGTAGCCGGTAATTCGAGTGCCGAGATTGGCCGCGGTCATCGAGGCGGCAATGATGGTCGCGACGGTCGCGACCCAGGGAATGAAGTCAGCCATGCGGCGGCAATGCGCGGACGCCCGCCAAGGTTCAGATTTCGACCTGGCTGCCCAGCTCGACCACGCGATTGGTCGGAAGCTTGAAGAACTCCATCGCGCTTTCGGCGTTGCGCAGCATCCAGGCGAACAGCTTTTCGCGCCAGATCGCCATTCCCGGCCGCGACGAGGCGAGCAAGGTCTGGCGGGCGAGGAAGAAGCTGGTGTCCATCATCTTGCACTGTGGCCCGATATCCTTGAGCTGCGCCAGGGCCGCGGGGACATTGACCTCTTCCATGAAGCCGTAGCGCAGAACGACCCGGAAGAAGCCCGACCCGTAATCCTTGTTTTCGAGCCTTTTTTCGTGCGCGACATAGGGCACATCCTCGATCCGGACCGTCAGCAGGATCACGCGCTCGTGCAGCACCTTGTTGTGCTTGAGATTGTGGAGCAGCGCATGGGGAACGCCGCTCGCCGAGCTGGTCATGAACACGGCGGTGCCGGACACGCGCGCCGCGCTCGGAGCCGCCGACTTGATGAAGATCTCCATCGGCAGGCTGGCTTCGTTCATGCGGCTGATCATCAACTGGCGGCCCTTGGCCCAGGTGGTCAGCAGGGTGAAGGCAATCGCTCCCACCAGCAGCGGGAACCAGCCGCCCGCCGGGATCTTGGTCAGGTTCGAGCTGAAATAGGCGAGATCGATGGCGAAGAAGAGGGTGACCAGCGCCGCGACGATGAACCTGTTCCAATTCCACATCTGGCGAAGCACCACGGTGATCAGGACCGTGTCGATCAACATCGCGCCGGTGACGGCGATGCCGTAGGCCGCGGCCAGGTTCGACGAGCTGCGGAAGGTCAGCACGAGCAGGATGACCATCACCATCAAGGCCCAATTGACGACCGGGATGTAGATCTGGCCCGCCGCCGCCTCGCTCGTATGGGTGATGCGGAGCCGCGGGACGAAGCCGAGCTGGATCGCCTGCTGAGTGACCGAGAAGGCGCCCGAGATCACTGCCTGGCTGGCGATAACGGTCGCGGCGGTCGCAAGCAGCACGAGCGGCAGTCGCATCGAATCCGACGCCAGATAGAAGAACGGATCCTTGATCCTTGCCAGCGCCTCGTGCGGCTCAAGCGAGAGGATCATCGCGCCCTGCCCCATGTAATTGAGGAGCAGCGCCGGAAGAACGAAATAGAGCCACGCGACCTTGATCGGCCGGCGGCCAAAGTGACCCATGTCGGCATAGAGCGCCTCCGCGCCCGTCAGCGCGAGGACCACGGAGCCCATCGCGAGGAAGGCGCGCAAGGGTTCCTCGCCAAAGAATGCCGCGGCGTTGAGCGGGTTGATCATCGCCAGCACGATGCTGGGCCGATCCATGATGTGGATCACGCCCAGCACCGCGAGCGTGCCGAAGTAGAAGAGCATGACGGGCCCGAACATCAGGCCGACGCGGGCCGTACCCCTGGCCTGGATCGCGAACAGGCCGACGAGGATGCCGATCGCGATCGGCACCACGAATGGCTGGAGCCCGGCATTGACGGTGGTCAGGCCCTCGACCGCCGACAGCACCGAGATCGCCGGCGTGATCATCGAATCGCCGTAGAAGAGCGCGGTCGCGAAAACCCCGAGCATGATGATCCCGCTCGTCCACTTCTTCTTGCCGCCCAGCGTCCGGTTGATCAGCGCGAGCAGGGCGAGGCTGCCGCCTTCGCCCTTATTGTCGGCGCGCATGATGATCATGACGTATTTCAGCGTCACCACGATCATCATCGACCAGAAGATCATCGAGAGGACGGCGTGGATGTGAAACTGGTCCGGGGTCAGCGGATGGTGCCCGGCAAAGGTCTCGCGGAACGAGTAGATCGGCGAGGTACCGATGTCGCCGAAGACGATACCGATCGCCCCGATCGCAAGCTTGTAAATCGGACCCTGGGCATGGCCATGCGCGGAATCGTGCGGCGCCTCGGCTTCGGCGCCTCCAGTCGCGGTGATGTTCATCTAATCAAGATCGTCCGGACTGGCTTGAAACCCGCATGCGTCGCCCCTCCCCTGCCCTGGCGGCAGCGGCGCGTCGCCCTAGCACCGCCCATGGTGCGCTGCAATCGGTCGGGACAGGGGCGAAAAGCCCGTCTATAGGCCCGCGCATCCAACATTGCGGGAGCGAACGAATAATGCGCGTCGGGGTGCCGAAAGAGATCAAGGTCCATGAGTATCGCGTCGGGCTGACCCCCGCGTCGGTCGCCGAGCTGGTTGCCCATGGCCATGAAGTGGTGGTCGAAACCCACGCCGGCAATGGCATCGACTGCCCGGACAAGGCTTATGAAAAGGCCGGCGCGACCATTCTTCCCGATGCCGCTTCCGTGTTCAAGGCGGCGGACATGATCGTCAAGGTCAAGGAACCGCAGGCGCAGGAAATCGCGCTGCTCGAACCGCGCCACATCCTCTTCACCTACCTCCACCTCGCCGCCGACAAGCCGCAGGCCGAAGGATTGATGAAGTCGGGCGCGACCTGCATCGCCTATGAGACCGTGACCGGCCGTGGCGGCTCGCTGCCGCTGTTGAAGCCGATGAGCGAGGTCGCCGGGCGCATGTCGGTTCAGGTCGGCGCCCATTATCTCGAAAAGGAACAGGGCGGCCGCGGCGTTTTGCTCGGCGGCGTTCCCGGCGTTGCCCCCGCCAAGGTCGCGATCCTCGGCGGGGGCGTGGCCGGCGTCAACGCGGCGCAAATGGCGACCGGCATGCGGGCCGACGTCACCATCTACGACATCAACAACGACCGCCTGGCCGAACTCGACATGTTCTTTTCGAGCCAGATCAAGACCGCCTACGCCTCGCGCGCGGCGATCGCCAACGCGGTCAAGGAAGCCGAGCTGGTCATCGGCGCGGTGCTGGTTCCCGGTGCCGCCGCGCCCAAGCTAGTCACTCGCGACATGCTGAAAACGATGAAGCGCGGGTCGGTGCTGGTCGACATCGCCATCGACCAGGGCGGCTGCTTCGAGACGTCGCACGCCACCACGCATGCCGACCCGGTCTACGAAATCGACGGCATCATCCATTATTGCGTCGCCAACATGCCCGGCGCGGTCGCCCGGACCAGCGCCTTCGCGCTCAACAACGCGACCCTGCCCTTCGCGCTCAAGATCGCGAACATGGGCGTCGAGAACGCGCTTGAGGCGGACGCGGACCTGCTCGCCGGCCTCAATGTCTCGGACGGCAAGATTCGCCACCAAGCGGTGGCCGAAGCGCTGGGATTGGAATTCGACCGCTATTGACGACGTGACGCGCTCGGCGGCTGGCTGAGCGCGGCCACGCCCTGCTCCACCATTGGAAGCCAGCTCGCATTGGGCGGAGCGTCGGCGAGGATCGACCGCCATTGCGCGAGCGCACTCGCGCGGTCGCCTGAGCGGGCCTGGGCAAGGCCGTAGAAGAAACGGGGGGCTGGGTAGCCGGGCGCCGCCTCGGCCGCGCGCTGATAGGCCAACTCGGCGGGCGGGGTGAGGCCATGGCCGTGCTCGACCAGGGCGTTGCCGAGCCCGATCCACAGCTGGGCGTCACCCGGATAGCGGCGCACCGCATTCTGCAGGATGCCGACCGAATCCGCGCTCTGGCCGTGCCGCGCCAGCGCTTCGGAAATGCGCAACCAAGGCTCTGCAGGGGCAAACTCCCCAAAGAACGCGTGGCGCGCGTCGGTCAGCGGCAGGATCTCGCGGCCTTCGCGGCCGGCCGCCGGCGATCCGGTCAGCCCGGGGCGGCCCTGAAGCGCATAACCGGACGCGCCCAGCAGCAACGCCGCCGCCGATGCCGTCAACAGCCCGCCGCGCACCCGCAACAGCCATAGCGCGCCAGTTGCACCCGCTATGAAAATGAGAAGGATCGCCCAGCCCATCACCGCTTGATCCGCTTGCGAATGAGGAAGGCGCCCAGCAACAGAAGCACGATCGGCGCCAGCCACAACGGCCAGGCGGCCGGCTCGCCTGTTGGCTTGTAACTGATCCAGCTGCCATAACGCTGGATCAGCCAGGCGCGGATCGTCCCCGGGCTTTCGCCTGCGGCGATGCGCCGACGCACCAGGTCACGCATGTCGCCCGCCAGCTCGGCATCGGAATCGGCGATCGACTGGCCCTGGCAGACGAGGCAGCGCAGCTCCTCCATCAGCGCCTCCGCCCTCGCCTCCTGCTTGGGGTCGGGCAACTGCCGGTTGGCCCAATAAGCCGGCGGCAGATTGCTGTCGGCGAGCAGTGGCGCTGCGATTGCGAAAATCGTCATCCCCGCGAAAGCGGGGACCCAGAATTTTGATCTGCTAGGTTCCCGCTTGCGCGGGAATGACGAAGAAAAGTTCACTTCGCCGCCTCCAGCCTGGCCAGAATCGCCGGCATGTCATGCTGCTCAATCGGCCCGATATGCTGGTAACGGATCACGCCTTTCCCATCGACGATGAAGCTTTCGGGGACTCCCGAGGAGCCCAGCGCGATCTGTAAACTGCTTTGCGCGTCGCTTCCGATGCGTTCGTAGGGATCGCCGTTATCAGCAAGGAATCGCTGGATATCCTTCGGCCGATCGCGTACTGCGACACCGTCGATCGCCACGCCGCGTGCCTTCAGTTGCTGCAGCACCTTCACTTCCGCGATGCACGGCACGCACCAGCTGGCGAAGACGTTGAGGATATGCGGCTTGCCCGTCGCCAGGTCTGCCGATGCTACGCTCGGCTTGTCTGGCAGCGCTGCTGGCAACGAGAATGCGGACAGTGGCTGGCCCTCGAGTTTCGAGGGCACGTCGGTATCGGCCGGCGTTGCCAGCCGCCACACCAGGGCGGCGATCACCAGCAGGAACAGCGCCAGCGGCGCGAAGCGGACCGCCCGGGTCATGCGTAGCCTGCCCGGCGCCACTCATCGCCCCTCGACCGCCTTCGGCGTCGGCGAACCCGACCCAGCAGTGCGATCGCGCCGCCCAAGGCGATCAACGCGCCCCCGGCCCAGATCAGGGTCACGAACGGCTTCCACCACAACCTCAGCTGCCAGCCGCCCGTCTCATCGGGCTTGCCGAGCACCGTATAGAGCTGGCCGTTCCAGAAAGTGTCGATGGCCGCTTCGTTGGTCTCCATCGGCGGATTGGAGAAATAGCGGGTCTGGGGCCTGAGGATGATCGGCCCTTGCCCGCGCGTTGCCCGCAATTCCGCCTCGATCGCGGTCCAGTTCTGGCCCGCCGCCGGCGTCACGCCCTCGAATTGCACGAGCCACGGCCCGACCCGCAACGTCTCGCCAAGCCGGGCCACGGCCAGCGTTTCCGCGGTGAAAGCGCCGTTGACCGCCATGCCCGCGAGCGACACCGCAATCCCGAAATGGGCGATGACCATGCCCCAGGTGGCCAGCGGCGTGCGCAACGGATTGCGGCGAACCAGCGGCAGGATGCTGGCACTGGCGAGGAATGCGGCAACGGTCAGGCCGAGCCGGGGCAGGATCGCCATGCCCGGCGCGACGATGATCGTGATGACCAGCATCGTCGCGGCGATCAGCGCCGGCACCGCCAGCCGCTTCAGCACTGGCCGTCGTTCCCGCCGCCAGCTCAGCAGCGGGCCGAGGCCGACGAGCATCGCAAGGACCAGCGCCAGCGGCCCCGCGACGGCATTGAAATAAGGCGCGCCGACCGACAGCTTCTCCCCGCTCACCGCCTCGACGAACAAGGGATAGAGCGTGCCGACGAAGACGACGCCCAGGATGACGGTCAGCAGCAGGTTGTTGAGCACCAGCCCGCTTTCGCGGCTGACCAATTCGAACGGCGCCCCTTCCTTCAAACTGGCGCCACGCCAGGCGAACAAGGCGAAGGCCGCACCGACGTAAATCGCCAGCAGCGCCAGCAGGAAGGTCCCGCGCTCGGGATCGATGGCGAAGGCATGGACCGAGGTCAGCACGCCCGACCGGACCAGGAAGGTGCCGACCATCGACATGGAGAAAGCGATGACCGCCAGCATCATCGTCCACGCTTTCAGCGCGCCGCGTGCGGCGAGGACGTTGATGGAATGGAGCAGTGCGGTCGCCGCCAACCACGGCATCAGCGAGGCATTTTCGACCGGGTCCCAGAACCAATAACCGCCCCAGCCAAGCTCATAATAGGCCCAGTAGCTGCCGGCCGTGATTCCGAGTGTCAGGAAGATCCACGCCGCCAGCACCCACGGCCGCATCGCCCGGGCGAGCTTCGCGTCGACTTCCCCGACCAGCAACGCGCCGACCGCCAGGCTGAAGGCGACCGACAGGCCGACATAGCCGAAGTAGAGCGTCGGCGGATGGAAGGCTAAGCCCGGGTCCTGCAACAACGGGTTGAGGCCCCTGCCCTCCAGCGGTGCCGGATCGAGCCGCTCGAACGGGTTGGAAGCGATGAGCAGGAACGCATAGAAGCCGAGTGCCAGCGAGGCCTGTGCTCCAAGTCCCGCGATCAGCGTCCGCTCGCTCGTCCGGCGGGACAGTAAAGCGACGAATGCCCCGGCGACGGCAAGCACCGTCACCCACATCAACATCGATCCTTCGTGGTTTCCCCACGCGCCGGCGATCTTGTAGATGAACGGCTTGGCCGAATGGCTGTTCTCGAACACCAGTGCGACCGACAAGTCGGTGCGCGCGAAGACCAGCAGCAAGGCGGCGAACGCGATCAGCGTCAGCACGCCCTGGACCGCCGCGACCCCGCGCATGGCGCGGGCGACGTCGATCGAAGAGCGCAGCGCCACAATCATCAGCACCAGCTGGTAGGCGGCAAGCCCGGCTGCGAGCCACAGCGCCGCGAGGCCGGCTTCGGCGATCATTTCGCCAGCGTCTTACCGGCCTTATGCTCCGCGGCAAGGTTGCCAAGCTCGGGCGGCATGTAGCGCTCGTCATGCTTGGCGAGGATCGTGCCGGCGACGAAGGTCCCCGCTTGCATCTGCCCCTCGGCGACGGCGCCGCTGCCCTCACGGAACAGGTCCGGCACGATGCCGCGATAGGTAACTGGAGTATGCGCCTGGCCATCGGTCATGACGAAACGGATGGTGATGCCGTCGGCCTGGCGCTGGACCGAGCCGCGTTCCACCATCCCGCCGAGACGGATCGAGGCCCCCGGCTGCGCCTTGCCGGCGACGATGTCGGCGGGCGTGTAAAAATACGACGCCTGGCTCCTGAGGCCCCACATCGCCAGCAGCACGGCAGCCATCAGCGCGGCAATGGCGGCGATGACCAGCACCAGCCGCTGGTTCTTGGGCTTCACGTTTCTAGCCCCTCTCCTTCTGGGAAGGGGTTGGAGTGGGGGCGCTTTAACGCCTCGGCGGCGGCCTCCGCGCGGCGCATCGAGCCGTAAGAAAAGGCGAGGAGCGCCGTGGTCAGCCCGACCGCGACGGCATAGGCCCCGATGACGAACGGCCAGGGGCTCATGCGCTCATCCTGCGCAGCCGCGCCTCGACCTTGGTCTCGGCAAGCTCGGCGCGCATGCGCATCAGCACCGCGGCGCCGAACAGGCAGCTGAAACCGACCATGGTCAGCGGCAGCGGCCACAGCAGGCGGTTGTCGATGCTCGACCCGGTGACGCCGATGCTCTGGCCCTGGTGAAGCGTGCGCCACCACAGCACCGAATAATGGATGATCGGCAGGTTGATCGCGCCGACCAGGCCGTAAATCGCGGCGATGCGCCCCTCGCCGCCGCGCTCACGCTCGGCCGAGGCCAGGCCGATGTAGCCGAGGTAGAGAAAGAACAGGATCAGCATCGAGGTCAGCCGCCCGTCCCATTCCCACCACGTACCCCACGTCGGCCGCCCCCAGATCGACCCGGTGGCGAGACAGATGGCGGCGAACGTCGCGCCCGCCGGCGCCGTTGCGCGGCCCGCAACCGCGGCCAGCGGATGGCGCCAGACGAGCTGGCTGACCGACGCCGCGGCAATGCCGAGCCAGCCCGCCATGCCGAGCCACGCCGAGGGCACGTGGATGTACAGGATGCGGACGGTCTCGCCTTGCAGATAATCGGGCGGCGTCAGCGTCAGGCCCGCGATCACCCCGGCCCCCGCGAGCGCGAGCCCGATGAGCAGCAGCCACAGCGTGGCCGGCTTGGCTATGCGCAGGAAGCGCGCCGGATTCGCGAACGCGTGCATTTACTTCTCCTCCCTGTCGCGAAGCGATGGGGAGGTGGCGCGGCGAAGCTGTGACGGAGGGGCCCCTCCACCGCCTTCGGCGGTCCCCCTCCCCACGAGCTGCGCTCGCAGGGAGGAACTCATCTGCCGATCAGCCGCTGGGCCATGGCGTCCGCAACCGCGGCCGGATTGCGGCCGCTCTCCGCACTCTCGGCCCAGATCTGCTCGAGGCGGACGGGAATACCTTCGATCCGCTGGCGGACCAGGCTCGCGTCGCCGTCGCCGAGATATTCGGTGCAGACGTTGATGATCCCACCCGCGTTGATGACGTAATCGGGGGCGTAAAGGATGCCGCGCTCACAGATTCGCTTGCCGTCCTCGGGCGTTGCGAGCTGGTTGTTGGCGCCGCCCGCAACGATCGGCACCTTCAGCCCGGCGATCGTCTCCTCGGTCAGGATCGCGCCAAGCGCGCACGGGCTGAGCACATCGGCCTCGATGCGCAGGATTTCGTCGGGTGAGATGACCGTGCCTCCGGTCGCGTCGGCCAGCTTCTGTGCCTTGGCATGATCGACGTCGGCAACGCTCACCCGGGCGCCCTCGGTGCAGGCGTGGAGCCCGACCCCGGTGGCGACGCTGCCCGCGCCCTGGAGCGCGATGTGCAGTCCGCCGAGCGAGTCCTTGCCGAGCACCCGCTTCACCGCGGCCTTGATGCCGAGGAACACGCCAAGCGAGGTGTGCGGTCCCGGATCGCCGCCAACGTCGCCGGCCGAATTGGGAAGGCCGGCCACATATTGCGTCGCACGGCGCACTTCGATCATGTCGGCAACGCTCATGCCGACATCTTCGGCGGTCACGTAATGGCCGGCGAGCTGGTCCACGACCTTGCCAAAAGCATGGAGCAGGTCGGGCGTCTTGGTCCGCGCTTCGTCCGCCAGGATCACCGACTTTCCGCCGCCGAGCGGAAGCCCCGCCATGGCGTTCTTGTAGCTCATGCCGCGCGACAGCCGCAGGGCATCGGTCAGCGCTTCCTCGTCCTTGGCATAATGCCAGTAGCGGGCGCCGCCGGCGGCGGGGCCGAGATGCGTCGAATGGACGGCGATGATCGCCCTCAGCCCGCACTCCTCATTATCGAAAAAGTGGATGTCTTCGTGTGCGTCGAAATCGGGAAGGCCCCAGGGCGTGGTCATGGCGTTGAAAAATGGTCCATCGGCTTGAAAAAGGTGGGGCGACCGAGGGGACTTGAACCCCCGACCCCTGGTACCACAAACCAGTGCTCTAACCAGCTGAGCTACGATCGCCACGGGAGCGCCGGCTGGATCCGCCTATGGTGCGGTTCCGATCGACGCCGGCGCCACTTAGGATTGCATGCTGGCTAACGCAAGCGAGCGGGAGCCCCTCGGCCGCTCTTTCAACTGCTAAGTTTACGAAGTTCCCTAACCCCGGATGATATCCTACATCATGAAATGCTTGCGTCGGAAGCCGCACAAGCGCATCCTTGCGGCATCAGGGGTAGCTAGTTGAGTGCTTGGGGGAGAACGCCAGGTGGCGATTCGACGGTCCCAGTCGGCTGCAAGACCCGTGTCACTGCGGGAAACGCTGGTTTCGGGAGGTCTCGACCCGAACCTCGCCGATATTCTCGATCAGATTCCGCACAAACTCATTCAGGTCGATTCCCGCAGGCCCTTCCGCGAGCCGGGGGCTCAGCGCGACGAAGTGATGTTCGTCCGCTCGGGCATCTTGTGCAAGTTCAAGACCGATTCCACCGGGCGGCGGCAGATCGTCGCACTGCGCTTCGCTGGCGAGGGAATCCTGCCGCGGCCGGGACGGGCCGCCTATGGCATCCAGGCCATCGTCCGCAGCGAAATCATGGTCGGCAAGAACGAGGATTTCGAGCCTCTGGTGCGCGCTCACCCGGAGCTCGAGCATTTCTTCCTCCGGCTGATCCAGCGCAACGAGTCGATCGGCTACGAATGGCTGGTCAATTGCGGCCGCCGGGATTCGATTGCCCGCGTTGCGCATCTCCTGTGCGAGACCGCGGTTCGGATGAATGTCGACAACCGCCACATGGTCAATCCGTTCACGCAGCAGCAGATTGCCGACATCACCGGCCAGACCTCGGTCAACGTCAATCGCGTGCTGGCCGACATGGAGCGCCAGGGGCTGATCCGGCGCAAGGGCCGCGAGATCGAGTTTCCCGACTGGACCGAAATCTATCGCGTCGCGAGCTTCCAGCCGGATTATCTGCAGATCTAAGGACCGCCGGCTTGCCAGCCGTAGCTTCAGCGAAGGCTGGTGGGCGCGGTAGGGATTGAACCTACGACCCCACCCGTGTGAAGGGTGTGCTCTACCACTGAGCTACGCGCCCGGCTTTGCGGGAAGCGGCGCATATAGGCCGCAATCGCTTGCTGTCCAGCTACTGAACGGCGTCCTTGAGGGTCTTTCCCGGACGGAATTTCGGCTGGGAGCTCGCCTTGATCTGCATCGGCTCCCCGGTGCGCGGGTTGCGCCCTGCCGAGGCCTTCCGCCGAGTGACGGAGAAATTGCCGAAGCCGACCAGCCGGACTTCATCGCCACGCTTCAGGGTCGAAGTGATGACCTCGAGCATCGTCTCGACCGCGCGCATCGCATCGTTGCGGCTGAGCCCCGATCGATCCGCGACATGACCGATGAGTTCCTGTTTGTTCATTGCCCCAACTCTCCCTTCGGCGGGCGAGACTCGCTCACGCCGGGCGTCGCCCCTTAAGGCAAGAGTTGGCTCGTCTGTCCAGCGCTTCTAGTGCCGCACCGCGGCACCCGGCTCGCCGCCCGGCGCCGGCACCGGCGGTTCCGGCGCATGCTCGTCGGCATCGGTCCACTCGATCGCCTGCAGCGGCTCGACCAGCGCCCGGGCGAGCACCTCGTCGACATGACTGACGGGGATGATTTCCAGCCCTTCGGTGACCGTCGCCGGAAGCTCGACCAGGTCCTTCTCATTCTCGATCGGGATCAGGACCGTGGTGATTCCGCCGCGCAACGCCGCCAGCAATTTTTCCTTCAGCCCGCCGATCGGAAGCACCCGCCCGCGCAGCGTGACTTCGCCGGTCATGGCGACGTCGCGGCGGACCGCGATCCCGCTCAGGGTGGAAATCATCGCCGTGACCATGCCGACGCCGGCGGACGGCCCATCCTTGGGCACCGCGCCTTCAGGCAGGTGGACGTGGATGTCCTTGCGGGCGAAGATCGACGGCTTGACGCCATAGGCCGGCGCGCGCGCCTTGACGAAGCTCATCGCCGCCTGGATCGACTCCTGCATCACTTCACCGAGCTTGCCGGTGGTCTTGATCAGGCCCTTGCCGGGAACCGTCACCGCCTCGATGGTCAGCAGCTCGCCGCCGACCTCGGTCCAGGCGAGGCCCGTCACCGCGCCGACCTGGTCCTCTTCCTCGCCCATTCCGTAGCGGAACCTGCGCACCCCGAGGAAGCTGTTGAGATTGTCCTCGCGCACGACGACGCTGTCATACTTGCCTTCGAGGATCTGCCGCAGCGACTTGCGGGCGACCTTGGCCAGCTCGCGTTCCAGCGTGCGGACGCCGGCCTCCCGCGTGTAGTAGCGAAGGATCGCGCGCAATGCCTCGTCGGCGAACTGAACCTCGCCGTCCTTGAGGCCGTGCGCTTCCATCTGCTTGGGGATGAGGTGGCGCTTGGCGATCTCGACCTTCTCGTCCTCGGTGTAGCCTTCGAGGCGGATGATCTCCATTCGGTCGAGCAGCGCCTGCGGCATGTCGAGCGAGTTGGCGGTGGTCACGAACATCACGTCGCGACAGATCGTAGTCGAGCTCGAGATAATGGTCCTGGAACCGGCTGTTCTGCTCGGGATCGAGCACTTCGAGCAGCGCCGACGCCGGGTCGCCGCGGAAGTCCTGGCCGAGCTTGTCGATCTCGTCGAGCAGGAACAGCGGGTTAGACGTCCCCGCCTTCTTGATGTTCGAGATGATCTTGCCCGGAAGCGACCCGATGTAGGTGCGGCGGTGGCCGCGGATTTCGGCCTCGTCGCGAACCCCGCCCAGCGATTGGCGAACGAACTCGCGCCCCGTCGCCCGCGCGATCGAGCGGCCGAGCGAGGTCTTGCCGACGCCCGGCGGCCCGACCAGGCACAGGATCGGGCCCTTGAGCTTGTTGGTGCGCGCCTGGACCGCGAGATATTCGACGATCCGCTCCTTGACCTTCTCGAGCCCGTAATGGTCCTCGTCGAGCACCCGCTGGGCCTCGGCGATGTCCTTCTTCAGCCGCGACTTCTTGCCCCACGGCAGGCCAGCAGCACGTCGAGATAGTTGCGCGCGACCGTCGCTTCGGCCGACATCGGCGCCATCGCCGCGAAGCTTCTTCAGCTCGGCGGTGGCGCGCGTCCGCGCTTCCTTCGACAGGCGCGTCTTGCGGATCTTCTCGGCCAGCTCCTGGAGCTCGTCGCCGCCCTCCTCGCTCTCATTGCCAAGCTCGCGCTGGATCGCCTTCAATTGCTCGTTCAAATAATATTCGCGCTGCGTCTTCTCCATCTGGCGCTTGACGCGGCTGCGGATCTTCTTCTCGACCTGGAGCACGCCGAGCTCGCCCTCCATGAAGGCGAACACCATCTCCAGCCGGCGCGCGGGGTGAAGCTCGCCAAGCAGCGCCTGCTTGTCGGCCACCTTGATCGACAGGTTCGAAGCCACCGCGTCGGCCAGCGCCGAAGGGTCTTCGATCTCGCCGAGCTGGATTCCGCGTCTCGGGCGGCAGCCGCTTGTTGAGCTTGGCGTAATTTTCGAACTGGTCGATCACCGAGCGCATCAGCGCCTGGGCCTCGGGGTCCTCGGCCGCTTCCTCGTCGACTTCCTCGATCTCGGCGACCGTATAGCCGTCGCGCGGCAGCAGGTTGACCAGCCGCGCCCGCTTGGCGCCCTCGACCAGAACGCGAACCGTCCCGTCGGGCAGCTTCAGCAGCTGCATCGCCGTGGCGACGACGCCGAGGTCGTAAAGCGCATCGCGATCGGGATCGTCCTCGCCCGGATCGAGCTGGGCGACCAGGAACAGCTCCTTGTCCGCCGCCATCGCCGCCTCGAGCGCCGCCACCGATTTCTCGCGGCCGACGAACAAGGGAACGATGCGATGAGGAAAAACGACGATGTCGCGAAGCGGCAGGATCGGAAGCAAACGAGTCATGGATCGGTATATGGGCGGCCCCCGGCCGCTGCGCAACAATGCCTCCGCCGCAAGAATCCTCCCCGGCACGGGGAGGGGGACCGCGATGCGCACCGTCGTGGTGGAGGGGCCCACGGTCGAGCCAGTCGCCTCCCCTTGAACCGTGCGAGGCGCGGATGCGTGGGCCCCCTCCGTCAGCCCCGCTGCGCGTAAATTTTGTCAACTTCCCCTCGGGAGAAATCCTATTGCGCCGCAAAATCCTCGCCCAATTCGGAACCCACCCGGCCCCGGCTCGCTCTTGCCACCAGAGGAGATCAGCCATGGCCGACAATCGCGAGAAGATCAGCACTGGCCCCGACGAAAGCCCGGTGGACGAGACCATCGCCGGGACCGGGCCGGGCATCCCCGACGACGCCCTTGCCCCGGCGAGGAGCTGCCCGAGCCGCCAACCGACGAGGAAGTCGCCGCGGCGGCGGAGCGCTTGGGCGCGCCTTGTGCCGAAAAAGACACGCTTCCGCTCGAAGGTGAATGAATCGCGACCCTGGCGGACGGCGGATTCTGTTATCGTTCAGCTTCGCTCACTATCTAGGGTGCCGTGAACATTCGATTTTCCCTGCTCGCGCTAAGCGCGCTTTCGCTGCCCGCAGTTGCCTTGGCGCAATATGCGGCGCCCGTGCCACAACCGAACGTGGTGCGCCGCCCGGCGGTCGCCGAGCCGTGGATGGCGCAGCCGCCGCCGGTCCAGAGCCAGAATTGGCAGTCGCCCGCAGTCCCCGCCGACCGCAGCACCAAGCTCGAGCCGATCGATCTGCCGCCCGCCATCGAGCAGGGCGTCGACATGATCTACATCGACGAGGAACTGGTGCCGCGCGCGGTCCAGATGAACGGCCCGATGAGCGGCCTCAACTTCGCCGACTGGAGCGGCGCGCCGGTCGACATGTTCGCCTCGGTCAACCCGCTCTACACCGAGTTGCGCCGCGGCCTCATCAAGTATCGCCAGCGGTGGGGCAGCCTGCCGCAGGTCGCGATCCCCGACGGTCCGGCGCTCAAGGCTGGATCGACCGGCGACCGCGTCGCCACGCTTCGCACCCGGCTCGGCCTTGGCGCGGGCACCAAGTATGACGCGGCGCTGGCGGCGCAGGTCAAGGAATTCCAGGACGTCCACGGCATGAAGGCCGACGGCATCGCCGGCGCCGGGACGATCGAGGCGCTCAACCGCGGCGCCAGCTATTACGAGCAGCGGATCCTCATCAACCTCGAGCGCGCCAAGCGCCTTCCGGCGCCCGAGGAGCAGCCGAAATACGCCATCGTCGACGCCGGCGATGCGCGCCTCTCGTTGTGGGAAAACGGGCGGAAGGTCGACGAGATGAAGGTCGTCGTCGGCAAGTCGGAGACGGCGACGCCGATGATGGCCGCCTATATCCGCTACGCCAGCGTCAATCCCTATTGGAACGTGCCGCCCGAGCTGATCCGCAGCCTGATCGGCCCGCGCATCGTCAACCAGGGCATCAGCTACCTGACCGATCGCGAGTATCAGGTGCTGACCGGCTACGGTGACGATGAAAAGATCCTCGATCCCCACGATATCGACTGGGAAGCGGTCGTTGCCGGGCGCGAGGAAGTGCGCCTTCGCCGGCTTCCGAGCCCCGCCAATTCGATGGGCATGATGAAGTTCATGCTGCCCAACTACTTCGGCATCTATCTCCATGATTCGCCGGAAAAAGAGCATTTCACCAAGAACGAGCTGTGGATCAGCAACGGCTGCGTCCGGGTCGAGGATTACAAGCGGTTCGCGGCCTGGCTGTTCGATGGTGCCGTGCCCAAGGGGCATAATCCCAAGGTCGAGGAAGAGGTCGACCTGCCGCGGCCGGTCCCGGTCTACATGACCTATCTCACCGCCCAGCCAAGCGCCGACGGGGTGCGATTCATGGAAGACCATTACGGCCGCGACGAGCATTTGATGCAGCGTTACGGCGCGCAGCTGATGGCGGCGGTCCGCGGCGAATAAGCCGGCGGCATTGCGCTACCGCCTGTTTTTGATAGCGTTCGGGCATGTTTCGCCCGCATCCGATCGGCTTCCTGCAATTCGGCCTGTTCTGGGTCGTGGTCAGTCGTCGGCGGCACCGCCCTGATCCGCGCCGTCGCTCGCAGCCGGGCGAGCGGGAAAGCCGCCAGGAAAAGCACTGCGGCAAGCTTCGGGATCGCGATCCAGGCGGTCGGTTTCGGCTTCACCGGCTTCGGCCCGATGCACATCGCCTTGCCGTGGTCGTCACCCCCGGCACTGATCGCCGCGGCGCTCGTGGCGCTGCTCGGCGGCGGGGCGATCGCCATCTTCATTGCCGCCACCCGGGCGATGGGAAAGAACTGGGCGGTCGTCGCCCGCACGCTATCCGACCACAAGCTGGTCCGTAGCGGCCCGTTCGCGGTGGTCCGCCATCCGATCTACCTCGCGCTGCTGCTCTACCTGCTGAGCTTCGGAATCGCCTTCGGACACCTCGGCCAGCTCTTGGTCGCCGTGCCCTTATATTGCATCGGCGCCGCGATCCGCGTTCGTGAAGAAGAGAAGCTGCTGCGTGCGCAGTTCGGCGAGGAACACGCCCGCTACGTGCGCGAAGTCCCCGCCTTCATCCCGTTCCTGCGCTTGGGCTGAGCGCCTAGGCGGCGTCGCCAGTCTTGTCCTTGGCGGCGTAGACTCGCACCGGCTCCTTCGTCCCCAGCGACGACTTCCTTGTCGATGTGGACCTCGTCGACCCCGTCCATTGAGGGCAGGTCGAACATGGTATCGAGCAGGATGCCTTCGAGGATCGAGCGCAGGCCGCGAGCGCCGGTTTTCCGCTCGATCGCCTTGATGGCGACCGCGTGAAGCGCGTCGTCGGTGAACTCCAGCTCGACGTCTTCCATGTCGAACAGCTTGGCATATTGCTTCACCAGCGCGTTCTTCGGCTCGACCAGGATCTTGACCAGGGCCTCTTCGTCGAGGTCCATCAGCGTCGCGATCACCGGCAGGCGGCCGATGAACTCGGGGATCAGGCCGAACTTCAGCAGGTCCTCGGGCTCGGTGTGCTGCAGCGTTTCGCCAGTCTTGCGCTCGTCGGGCGCGGCGACATGAGCGCCGAAGCCGATCGACTTGCCCTGCAGGCGATCGCGCGATGATCTTCTCCAGGCCTGCGAAGGCGCCGCCGCAGATGAACAGGATGTTGGTCGTGTCGACCTGCAGGAATTCCTGCTGCGGATGCTTGCGGCCCCCCTGCGGCGGAACCGAAGCAGTCGTGCCTTCCATCAGCTTGAGCAGCGCCTGCTGGACGCCCTCGCCCGACACGTCGCGGGTGATCGAGGGGTTGTCGGACTTGCGGCTGATCTTGTCGATCTCGTCGATGTAGACGATGCCGCGCTGCGCCTTCTCGACATTGTAGTCGGACGCCTGGAGGAGCTTGAGGATGATGTTCTCGACGTCCTCGCCGACATAGCCCGCTTCGGTCAGCGTCGTCGCGTCGGCCATGGTGAACGGCACGTCGAGAATTCGCGCCAGCGTCTGGGCGAGCAAGGTCTTGCCGCAGCCCGTCGGGCCGATCAGCAGGATGTTCGACTTGGCGAGTTCAACTTCCTGCCCGGTCTTCGCCCCGTGGCTGAGCCGCTTGTAATGGTTGTGGACCGCGACCGAGAGCACACGCTTGGCGCGGTTCTGGCCGATCACATAATCGTCCAGCACCTTGCAGATCTCGGCCGGCGTCGGAACCCCGTCGCGGGTCTTGACCAGCGCCGACTTGGATTCCTCGCGGATGATGTCGTTGCACAGCTCGACGCATTCATCGCAGATGAACACCGTCGGCCCCGCGATCAGCTTCCTGACCTCGTGCTGCGATTTGCCGCAGAACGAACAGTAGAGAGTGCTCTTGCTGTCGCTGCCTGAAAGCTTGGTCATTCCGGTCCTTGCATGGCGGCCGCGAACGACCGTTGGTCTAAGGGCATGCTAGCCCACTCTATCGCACAATCAACTCTGCGGGACCGTTAACGCCGCCCCGCGAAGGATTGCTCCTTTGATTACAAGAATATGGATGGACTGGGCGATCCTAGCAAGGGGGACTGTCGCGCTTTGAGACAGTTCGAGCCCCAAGCCTTCAGGCGGCGAAGGCGGCTTCGATGGCCGGGGTGACGCGGTCGACGGTGTAAGGCTTCTCAATCACCGGGGCGTTGTCGAATTCCGGCGGCGGAGGATCGACGTGCCCGCCGGTGGCGATCACGAAAGGCACATTCTTCTCGCGCAGCTTGGTGGCAACCGGCCACACGTTCTCGCCCTTCAAATTGACGTCGAGAATGGCAAGGTCGAACCCGCCCTTCTCGACCTCGATCAAGGCGCATTCGACGGTGTCGCAGGTGCCGCGAACCTCATGGCCGAGCGAATCGAGAAAATCCTCGAGCATCATCGCGATGAGCGGCTCGTCTTCGACGATAAGAATGGATCGCGGATCAGACATCTGAAATCGGCATAAAGGCCGATGGACAAAGCGGAAAGCGTTTATTTGGCGCCCGCCGCACGGCGCGCCGCCTCGGCCAGTTCGACCACTGAAAACGGCTTCGCCAGGAAGTTCACGTTTTCGATGTCGATCGAGTTGCGAAGCTGCTCTTCGGCATAACCCGACATAAACAGGATCTTGAGATCGGGCCGGCTTTTGCGCGCCTCGCGAACCATGGTCGGCCCATCCATCCCCGGCATGACCACATCGCTGATCAGGAGGTCGATCGGCTCGCCTTTGGCAAGGTGCTCGAGCGCCTCCTCGCCATTGTCGGCGGTAATCACGGTATAGCCATGCCGGGTCAGTGCGCGTTCGGCGACGGTCCGGACCATTGGCTCGTCCTCGACCAGCAGCACGGTGCCGCTGCCCCACAGTTCGTCCTTGGCGGCCTTTGGAGCCTTCCGCGATGGCGCGGCGCCGGCTTCCTCGCGGTGGACCGGCAGGTAGATGACGAAGCGCGTCCCCTTCCCCACCGTCGAATCCGCAAAGATGAAGCCGCCGGACTGCTTGACGATGCCGTAGACCGTCGACAGCCCGAGGCCGGTCCCCTTGCCGACCTCCTTGGTCGTGAAGAAGGGTTCGAACACCTTGCCGAGCACGTGGCTGGGAATGCCGCACCCGGTATCGGTGACCGACAACGCGCTATAATCGGCGACTGGCAGGATGTCCGAACCGAGTTCGGCGACCTGGTCGGCGCGGACCGAATAGGTCTGGATGGTGAGCGCTCCGCCGCCCTTCTCCGCCATGGCGTCCCGGGCATTGACCGCGAGATTGATGATGACCTGCTCGAGCTGCCCCGGGTCGGCACGTACGGGGCCGAGGTTGCGGCCATGCTTGACCACCAACTCGACGGTTTCACCCAGAAGACGCTTGAGCAAGTGCGATACTTCGCTGACTACATCAGGGAGCTGCACCACCTGGGGCCTGAGCGTCTGCTGGCGCGAAAAAGCGAGCAATTGCCGGGTCAGGCCGGCCGCCCGATTGGAGTTCGACTTGATCTGCTGGATGTCGTCATAATCGCTGTCGCCCGGCGTGTGCCGAAGCAGCATCAGGTCGCAATGGCCCATGATCGCCGTCAGGATGTTGTTGAAATCGTGGGCGACGCCGCCCGCGAGCTGCCCGACGACCTGCATCTTCGTTGCCTGGGCGACCTGGCGCTTGAGCTTCGCTTCCTCGCTATTGTCCTTGAGCAGGAGCAGAACCGCAGCATCGCCGAGGCCGCGCAACCCGGCAATGGTCAGCGCCACCGGCTCGCTGCTGCGATGCGCGAGGCGAACCGCAAGGTCGCCAGACATGGCCGGACCCCGCGCATTGCGCCGCACGGCGTCGGCCACGGCGGCCTTGTCCTCCTTGACCACGATGTCGCCCGGATAGACCGGCGTGACTCCGTCCTGCAGGCCGGCAGCCTGCTGGAACGCGCGGTTCATGGACAAGAAGCGGCCATCGCGGTCGGCCAGGGCAAGACCGATCGGAAGCACGTCGAGCAGCGCCTGAAGGTTCGAATCGGGCGCGTGCAGCGAAACGACATCGCTGCCGAACATCAGGAACGTCCCGGCGCCGCTGTCGCTGTCCGGATCGGACGGCACGTAGACCGCGCGGAACGGACGTCCCGCCTCGCCTTCAGCGACGAGACGCACCTGATCGTCATCGCCGAGCTCGACGAGATCCTTGAACTTGGCGGAACGGGGCTTGTCGGTCGGGCCGAGCGCGCGATCGAGGAACGGCTGGTTGGCCGCGAGCAGCTTGCCCTTGGCGTCAACAGCCGCCGCAAGCACTCCGGCGGCGGCGAGGTTTTCTCCGACACGCCCCTGCAAGCGCTTGACCGCGGCCTTGAGCGGATCGCGCGGCGGGGCTTCCGGAAAGCGCCACAGCATTAGCTCGCCGCTCAGGCCCACGCGCTCGACCTCGACCGGTCTCATTCCCGACCGCGGTCGCGACACCGGCGACGCAGCCGGCTCCGTCGCGATTGGCCAGGCTTCTCGCCAGCTCGAGCCCGTGGCTGGCTTCAGCATCGCTGCCCAGCTCGAGCGGTGGGGCCGAACCGAAGCGATTGCGATAATGCACATTGGCAATAAGCAGCGCGCCCTCGCTGCTGGTCAGCGCGCACGGATCGCCGCTGAGCCCCAGCGCGGAGCCGACCAGGGCAAAGTCAGGGCCCGCGGAGAGTGGACGGTCCGCTGGCACGGGTTTGGAAGAACGAAGGGCCGCGACGCCCGCTACCGCCGCTCCAAGCCCCAGCGCCACAATCGCGATTACCGGCTGTCCGACGAGGACCATCAACACGACGACGGTCAGCGCCACAGCGACAATGAGGACGGGCGCAAGCCAACGGCCCCAGCCGTGGAGCGGGGTCGATTCGAGGGAAGGAAGCTCCTGGTACAGCATGGCGGTCGTCCGCCATGCTACCAGAAGCGCTTCAGCCTACCAGATGCGAACGCGATCAACGGCGCTCCTGACGTTGCAACCGCCGCTTGCGGAAGCGGTTGCGGGCCATCGTCCGCCAGAATAGCGCCGCCCCGAAATAGCCGATGGTGGCTGACGCGACGGCCAGGGTCAGCACGCCAACCGCGATGGGGCCCGATGCCTGGTGGATCCAGAACAGGATCCGGCTGAGCTCGCTCGAAAATCGCTCGGCCGCGGCGGGATTCACCAGCGCTGCGTCCTGGTGAAGCTCCCACGCGCCGATGCGGTAAGCGACGTAATAGACCGCCGGAATGGTCAGCGGATTGACCAGCAAGGTGCAGACCGCTGCCACCGCGACATTGGCTCGGGTCGGGATCGCCAGCACGCGCCGCGATCGCGGTGTGCAGGACGGGAATGATGATTCCGACAAACAGGCCGAGGGCCACTCCGCGCGGGACCGACCGGCGGTTGAACCGCCATAATGAGCTATGCGTGAGGTGCGGGGCGAACGGCCTCAGCAGGCGGTTCTGATGCACAGTCTCGCGAGTGGGGATGTGGCGCCTGACCCATGCGAATAGGCCGGCCTCAGCCATTGGACCTGAGCAGCCGCTGCTGCTCCCGCTTCCAGTCGCGTTGCTTGATCGTTTCGCGCTTGTCGTGCTCCTTCTTGCCGCGGGCGAGGGCGATCTCGACCTTGGCCCGGCCGCGCGCATTGAAATAGATCGACAGCGGTACGAGCGTCAGCCCCTGGCGCTGCACCGCTCCTTGAAGCTTGGCGATCTCGCGGTTCTTGAGAAGGAGCTTTCGCGGCCGCCGCGGCTCATGGTTGAGCCGGTTGCCGTGGCTGTATTCCGGGATGTGGCTGTTGATCAGCCACACTTCCTCACCTTCGACGGTGGCGTAGCTTTCGGCGATCGATCCCTCGCCGTGCCGCAGCGACTTCACTTCGGTTCCGGCAAGCTGGATGCCCGCCTCGAACCGGTCCTCGACGAAATAGTCGTAGCGCGCGCGCCGGTTCTCGGCGACGACCTTCTGCTTGTCGAATGGGGGCGCAAGGGGCTTGGCCATCGGGCTTAAATAAGGCCTGCATGCGCCAGCGCCGCATCCACCGCCTTGCGCGATGCTTCGGACGGTGGAGTGATCGGCGCCCGAAGGTCGGCGGGAAAATCGGGTCGAACTCTCGCAACGGCATATTTGACCGGGCCCGGCGAGGCATCGCTGAACAATGCGGCGTGAAGCGGGTAAAGCCGGTCCTGAAGCGTCAGCGCGTCGGCCCAGCGGCCTTCGCGCATCGCTTCCTGGAAGTCGGCGCACAGCCGCGGCGCGACATTGGCGGTGACGCTGACGCAGCCGACGCCGCCCATCGCGCCGAAGCCCAGCGCCATGTCGTCATTGCCGCTCAGCTGGATGAACTGCTCGCCGCAGGCCAGGCGCTGCGCCGATACGCGCGCCAAGTTTCCCGTCGCGTCCTTGACTCCGATGATATTGGGCAGCCGCGACAGCCTGGCCATCGTCTCAACCGAAATGTCGGTGATCGTCCGCGACGGCACGTTGTAGAGGATGACCGGCAAATCGAGCTCGGCAACCGCCGCGAGATGCGCGTAAATCCCCTCCTGATTAGGCCGGTTGTAATACGGCGGAACGTGGAGTGCGGCGTCCGCCCCCGCGTCCCGGGCATTTTTCGTCAGCTCGATGGCATGGGCAGTGTCGTTCGATCCGCAGCCGGCAAGCACGGGCACGCGGCCGCGCGCGGTTTTCACGCTCAGTGCGATCAGCCGGCGATGCTCCTCGGTGGTCAGCGTCGCCCCTTCTCCGGTCGTGCCGCACGGCACCAGCGCGCTGCTCCCTTCCGCGATCTGCCACTCGACCATCTCGGCGAATGTGTCCTCAGCGACACGGCCACCGGAAAATGGCGTCACAAGCGCCGGAATCGAGCCGAAAAACATGAACTTGCCTCCGACGCCGCGAGTTGGGGTGTTATTAACCCAGGCGTTCACCCGCTGATAAGGAGCCGAACTGCACGATGTCCAGCATGTGGCGTTCAGCTGTGATCCTGCCGGCGCTTCTCGCCGCGGCAACCTCGGGCTCGGCGCAATATTCCGCGCCTGCCGCCCGCCCGCCCGCTTACGCCTACGCAGCGAGCGCCAACACCGCCGCCTGGCTCAACAACTGGCGGACCCTGCGGCAGAGCTCCAACTACCGCTTTTCCGATTACGCCGCCTTCCTGATCGCCAATCCCGACTGGCCCGACGCGGCCAAGATGCGTCGCTGGGCGGAGAAAGCCATGCAGCCGGAGGAGAATGGCGCCACGGTCCTCGCCTTCTTCACGCGGGACAAACCTGAAACCGGAACGGGTTGGGCACGGCTGGCCGATGCTTATGCCGCGACCGGCCGAATGGCCGAAGCGCTCGACGCTGCCCGCAATGGCTGGGGGTCGCCCGACCTTTCAGCGAGCGACGAGCAGGCGATTTGGGCCCGATATGGCGCCAGCTTCACGCGCGCCGACCACGACCGCCGCGTCGATGCCTTGCTGTTCGCCAAGAAGCCGGACGACGCGGCGCGCTTCATCACGCTTGCCACGCCGACACGCCAGGCTGCGTTCGGCGCCCGGGTGGCAATGCTGCGCGGCGATGCCGACGCCGACAGCCGCTACCAGTCGGTGATCGGCTCGGTCACCGGCGATGCCGGGCTGATGATGGACCGCATCCGCTATCTGCGCGCCAAGGGTTACGACCAGTCGGCCCAGCAACTCGCGGCGCGGACTCACAATTTCCTCTATCGCCCCGCCGATCCCGAGCGCTTTTACGAATTGCTGGTGATCCTCGCCGGCGATGCGGCGGAAGCGCGGCAGTGGGGCACGGCCTTCAACATTGCCAGCCAGATCGACGACGTCATTCCGGCCGGAAAGTCCGTTGCCGACCAGGACTATGGCGTCCGCGACGAGTATACGACGCTCGCGTGGCTTGCCGGCAACGTCGCGCTCGACCGGATGAACCGGCCGGCCAATGCCATTGCAATGTTCGATCGCTATGCCAGCGGCGGCCGTTCGCTCCAGGTCCAGACCAAGGGGACGTACTGGGCGGGCCGCGCCGCGCTCGCCGCCGGCCAGATCCAGACCGCCAATAGCTACTTCGCGCGCGCCGCCGCATACCCCGAGCTCTTCTATGGCCAGCTCGCCCTCGAGCGGCTCGGCCGAAACGTTTCGGCCCCGCCCCAGGCCCTGCCGCATTATACGACGTCGACAGTCCAGCGCGCCGCGTTCAACAGCCGCTCGCTGGTGCAGGCGCTGCGCGTCCTCGGACAACAGGGTCGCTCAGCCGAGCAGGCCCTGTTCGTCCGCGCCTTGTCAGAATCCCTGAACACGGACGCCGACCGCAATTCGGCCATCGAGCTTGGCCAGCAGCTCAATCGCCCGGACCTCGCCGTGTGGACGGCGCGTTCGGCCCGCATCAAGGGCTCGATGTTCTACGTTCGCCAGGCTTTCCCCACTTTCTCAAGCTCGGTCTCGCCGAGCCTGTGGTCGCTGGCGCACGGCATCAGCCGCCAGGAAAGTTCGTTCGACCCATATGCCGTCAGCCACGCCGGCGCGCGCGGGATGATGCAGCTGATGACCGGCACGGCGCGTGAGCAGGCGGGCAAGATGGGCGTCGGGTTCGACAGCTCCCGGCTGATCAGCGACCCCAGCTACAACGTCATGCTCGGCTCGGCTTACTTCCAGCGCATGCTCAACATCTGGGACGGCAACGTCCCGCTCGCCGTCGCCAGCTACAACGCGGGCTCGGGCAACGTCGGCAAGTGGGTGCGCCGCTACGGCGACCCGCGCGGGCAGGTCGACGTAGTCAAGTGGATCGAGGCGATCCCGTTCGTCGAAACCCGGGGCTACGTTCAGCGCGTGATCGAAAATAGCGTGGTCTATGACTCGCTTCGCGGCGGGCAGCAGCAGCGCACCGCAATGCACGTCTCGCGCTATCTTGGGAAGGACCGGCCGGGCTGATAGGCTGGCGCGTGTGTCCAATCCGCCTCCGCGCTTCATCACGCCGCAGGGCTTCACGCGAATCCGCGCCGAATATGACGAGCTGTTCGGGGTAGAGCGGCCCAAGATCGTCGAAGTCGTGTCGTGGGCGGCTTCGCTCGGCGATCGTTCGGAAAACGCCGATTACCTCTACGGCAAGAAGCGCCTGCGCGAAATCGACCGCCGCCTCTCCCACCTCGCCCGGATCATGAAGGCCGCCAGGGTCGTCGATCCATCAACCCAGTCGACCGACCAGGTGCGCTTCGGCGCTACCGTCGAGCTTGCCGACGAGGATGATTCGCGGCGCACTCTCACCATCGTCGGCGATGATGAAGCCGACGCTTCGGCGGGGCTCATTGGCTGGAGCGCTCCGCTGGCCCGCGCGCTGATCGGCGCAAGAGTCGGCGACGAGCGAATCGTCCGCCTGCCGGCGGGCGAGAAAAGCTACGAAGTCGTCGGGATCAGTTACCCTTAGGCTACGCGGTTGGTCAGCCCAACGAGGTGTGGCGGCTCGGCCGGCATCGCCTTCGACCAGGCCTCGGCAATGGCTTCGAGCGCAGACAGCGTGGCGTGCTGGTCGTCCTCGGACTCGATGATTTTCCACGGCGACCAGCGGGTGTCGCTGTGTGCCTTGAGCTCGGCGAGTGCGCGGAGATAGGCCGAATCGCTTGTTTCGATCGGCAACTCGCGGTGGGACTGGCGCCAGGGATTGAGGGCGCGCTGATCGAGACGGCGCCGCTGCGCTTCGGCGGAAGCTTCGAAGTAGAGCTTGACGATCAGCGTGCCATAGTCGCGCTGCTGCGCCTCGAACTCGTTGATCTCGTCAAAGCTGCGCGGCACCGCCGTCTCGTCGATGCGGCCGAGCACTCGGTCGTCGATTACGCGCCGGTACCAGCTACGGAAAAAGATCGACGTATTCCCCGTGGTCGGAAGCTGCGCCCAATATCGCGCCAGCCAATGCCCCTGCCCCGCTTCACGCCGGTCGAAGCGGCATTGGTGGACGGTGAAATGGCACGGGTCGAACGCAGCCGCGAGGTGGCGCAGCGCCGCCTTCTTGCCCGATCCTTCGGGGCCTTCGAACAGGATGATGGCGCGGCGACCGTGCGCGATCTGCGCCAGCTGCAGCTCATGCAGTTGGTCCTTCAGTGCCTGAAGCACCGAATCGCTGGCGATGGCCTCGCGCAGGTTGCCCGCATTCCCCACAGCTGAGGATTAGGGCCACCGCTGTCCCGCGACAACGGCGGCCGTCCCGCTCCGGACACTTTTTGTCCCGAAACGGGGCGGTTCTCAATCCTTCGGCAGCGCGTCGCCGGTCAGCTTGATGTTCAGCTCCTTGAGCTGCTTGGGCATCACCTCCGACGGAGCGTTCATCATCAAGTCCTCCGCCTTCTGGTTCATCGGGAAAAGGATGACCTCGCGGATGTTGGGCTCGTCGGCGATCAGCATGACGATGCGGTCGATGCCGGGCGCCGAGCCGCCGTGCGGGGGAGCGCCGAACTTGAAGGCGTTGATCATGCCCGCGAAGTTCGTGTCGACCTCCTGCTGCGTGTAGCCGGCGATCTCGAACGCCTTGTACATGATGTCGGGGCGGTGGTTCCGGATCGCGCCGCTGCTCAGCTCAACGCCGTTGCAGACGATGTCATATTGCCAGGCGAGGATGTCGAGCGGGTCTTTGCTCTCCAGCGCCTCCATCCCGCCCTGCGGCATCGAGAAGGGATTGTGGCTGAAGTCGACCTTCTTCTGGTCGTCGTTATACTCGAACATCGGGAAATCGACGATCCAGCAGAAGCGGAACGTGCCCTCCTCGATCAGGCCCAGCTGCTCCGCGACCCGAGTCGCGCCGCGCCCGCAAGCTTGGTCGCTTCCTCTTCCTTGCCGGCGGCAAAGAAAATGCCGTCGTCGGGACCAAGGCCCATCTCGTCGGCGAGCCGGTTCATGCCCTCTTCGCCATGGTTCTTGGCGATCGGTCCGCCCCATTCCCCGCCCTTGCGCGTGGCGTAGCCAAGGCCGGCGAAGCCCTCGCCCCGCGCCCATTCGTTCATGTCGTCGAAGAACTTGCGGCTCTTGTCCGCGGTGTTCGACGCGGGGACCGCGCGGACCACCGCTCCCTTTTCCACAAGCCCCGCGAACAGGCCAAAGCCCGACCCCTTGAAATGCCCACCGACGTCGCTGATCAGCAGCGGATTGCGCAGGTCCGGCTTGTCGCTGCCGTATTTCAGCAGCGCCTCCTTATAGGGAATGCGCGGATATTCGCCCGCCGGAGTGACGCTGCGGCCGTCGGCGAATTCCTCGAACACCCCCGACAGCACCGGCTCGATCGCGTTGAACACGTCGTCCTGGGTGACAAAGCTCATCTCGAAATCGAGCTGGTAGAACTCACCCGGCGACCGATCGGCGCGGGCATCCTCGTCGCGGAAGCAGGGCGCGATCTGGAAATAGCGGTCGAAGCCCGCGACCATGATCAATTGCTTGAACATCTGCGGCGCCTGCGGAAGCGCGTAGAACTTCCCCGGATGGACGCGGCTCGGGACCAGATAGTCGCGCGCGCCCTCGGGGCTGCTGGCGGTCAGGATCGGCGTCTGGAACTCGGTGAAGCCCTGGTCGATCATCCGCCGCCGGATCGAGGCGATGACCGCCGAGCGCAGCATGATGTTGCGGTGGACCTGCTCGCGGCGCAGGTCGAGATAGCGGTACTTGAGCCGGATTTCCTCCGGATAATCGGCCTCGGTCGGATACCGGCATCGGCAGCTCGGCCGCTTCCGACTGGACCTCGACGGTCCGCGCCCGAACTTCGATCTCGCCGGTCGCAAGGCCGGCGTTCACCGTCTCCGCCGAGCGAGCGACGACTTCGCCCTCGACCGTGATCACCAATTCGAGCCGCAGCCGGTCGAGCGTCTTGAACGCCGGCGAGTCGGTGTCGGTCACGACCTGGGTGATGCCGTAATGGTCGCGGACATCGACGAACAGCAAATGACCGTGATCGCGCTTGCGATGGACCCAGCCCGACAGCCGGACAGTCTCGCCGACATCGGCTTTGCGAAGCGCGGCGCAGCTATGGGTGCGATAGGCGTGCATTTCTCTCTCTCGTCATTCCCGCGGAAGCGGGAATTTATCTTGTCTTGGACTGGGTCCCCGCTTTCGCGGGGATGACGGCCGGGCTGTCGCGCGAGAGCGCGCTTCATCCCGTCTCATCATCTTTTGTCAACCCGCGACGCCGGGGCTATGGGCCCTCACAGACCATGCGTATCCATCCGTTGATTAAAGATTCCGCCGAGCTCAAGGCGCTCGCGGACCGCCTCTCAAAAGAGCCCTTCATCGCCGTGGACACCGAGTTCATGCGCGAAAATACTTATTGGCCCGACTTGTGCCTGATCCAGGTCGCTTCGAGCGAGGAAGCGGCGGCGATCGATCCCAAGGCCGAGGGCATCGACATGACGCCGCTGCTCGACCTGTTCGTCAACAACCATGACGTGTTGAAGGTCTTCCACGCCGGCGGCCAGGACATCGAGATCATCCACAACATCACCGGCAAGGTCCCGCATTCCCTATTCGACACGCAGATCGCCGCCATGGCGCTCGGTCACGGCGAGCAAATCGGCTACTCGAACCTGATCGAGAGCCTGCTCGGCCACAGCCTCGACAAAGGCGCGCGCTTTACCGACTGGAGTCGTCGGCCGCTCGACAAGCGCCAGATCGATTACGCGATCGCCGACGTCACCCACCTCGCCACCGTCTTCCCACGCATGGTCGAGAAGCTGAAAAAGACCGGGCGCGGCGCCTGGCTCGACGAGGAAATGGAGCGGCTGGCCAATTCGTCGAGCTTCGCCTTCCCGCCCGAGGATGCCTGGAAGCGCCTCAAGCTGCCGAGCCGCAACCCCGCCGTGCTTGGCCGGCTCAAGGCGCTCGCCGCCTGGCGCGAGACCGAGGCGCGCTCGAAGAATTTGCCGCGCGGGCGGATCATCAAGGACGATACGCTCAATGAAATCGTGCTCCACCCGCCCAAAAACCAGGACGACCTCGGCCGGGTCCGCGGGCTGTCGGCGGGTTGGCGCAGCAACGACATCGGCGCGCGGCTAATCGCTGCGATCGAGGGCGCAAAGCCGCTTGGAGCCGACGAGCTTCCGGAGCGCGATCCCAAGCGCCCGGGCCTGACCAAGGACGCGGCGCTGGTCAGCGATTTGCTGAAGCTGCTGCTCAAGATCCGCTCCAAGGAGACGGGAGTCGCGGCCAAGCTCATCGCCCGGTCCGACGATCTGGAAGCGCTTGCGGCGGGAGTCCGCAAGAACCTCAGGATCCTATCGGGCTGGCGGTACGATCAATTCGGCAAGGACGCGCTCGACCTGGTCGAAGGACGGCTCGCATTCGCCATCGAGAATGGAAAACTGAAGATGAGCCGGGTGGTCCAGGAGCAGGAGGAACGCCTCGATGCATAAAGCCATGTTGCTTGCACCGCTCACGCTCGCGGCCTGCGCCGCGGTCCCACCGCAATCCAACGTCCACGGCACCGTACCCGGGCGCATCTGCAACGCCGCCGGCACCGACGCCTTCATCGGCCAGCAGGGTACGAGCGAAAGCGGCGCGGCAATCCTCAAGGCGACCAACAGCGCCATCCTGCGCTGGGCGCCGCCTGGCACCATGTTGACCATGGACTACAGCGCCAGCCGGGTGACCGTTCACCTCGACGGCGCCTACAGGATCACCAAGATCAACTGCGGCTAGGCCGCTTCCCCGATCATCCTGGCTTCGGCCAGCGCTCGCCGGATGGTCGGCAGCGATAGCCGCGCACGCTCAGCGATTGCAAAGCGGTCGATCGCTTCGACCGCGCGCTCCGCGGTCCAATAATCCCGGTGCAGCCGCTCGCTCATGAATTTGAGTGCATCGGCCGGAACGTGCAGTCCGCGGTCGGCGAAGAAGCGCTGGATCAGCGCCGGGTAAAGAACATCGTCGGGGTGCTCAATCCGAACCACCGGCGTCACCGCCAACCGCGTCTTGAGGTCGGGCAGTCGCGGCGCCCAGGCGGGCGGCGGGGCGTCGGCGACCATGACCAGCGGACGGCCGCTGTCCTGCGCCTGGTTCCAGGCGTGGAACAATTCGTCCTCGTCGCGCTGCTCCGCCTCGTCGAACAGCCGCCCGCCGACTCGCTCGACGAAGCTGCGCGCGAGCAGGGAGCGGCCCGACCGGCGCGGCCCGGTCAGGATCGTCGCCTTGACCGGCCACAGGCTCCATTTGCGGAAATGCTCGAAGGCTTCGCGATTGGCGTCGGAGAGGATGAACCGGCTCTCGCCATCGCCCTGCGGCCAGTCGAGCGGGAGCGCGATCTGGTCGGGCCCCTGCTTCACGGCTGCCTGGGCCCGCTGGTTGCTGGCTGCGGCGCGGGCGCGGCGGCCGGCGGCGGCACGGCCGGTTGCGGAGGTGGTGGAAGCGCCGGCGGCTTTTCAGCCGACGAACTGATCTTCACCACGGTGCCGGCTGTCTCGGCCGTCCAACCGCGCGCCTGCAGCGCGGCAGCGAGCTGGCCAATGTCGCCGTGATAGGAAACGAGGACGTAACTGATGCCGCCCGGGTTGATTTGCTGCGGTGTCGCCGAATCGATTCCGGCCAGCGTGCGCAAATGGGCCATGGCGAAATTGTACACGTTGACGCTGCCCGACACCTGCACCTGATAGGCGTGCGCCGCGCACCACATGGGCGATCGGCGCTTCGACGACCGGCGCTTCCTCGATCGGCGGCGGCGGCAGGTTCAGCGACGAATCGCGCTCGAGCCTGCCGGCGGCAAGCGCATCGGCGAATAATTGGTCCATGCGCTGGGCGCCTTGAGCCATCATCGCCGCGATGCCCTCGCTGTTGGGCGCCGTCAGCGTGAAGCCGCCGACAATCTCATTGTCGGGTCCGTGGCGGCCAATGAACCGAGCCCGCGCCGGGCCGCCGGGATAGAGCCGCTGGAGCTGGACCTCGGCGACGAGGATGTCGGTCGCCCCGTAACTGTCGATGAGGTTGCGCCACCAGCCTCGCCCTGGCCGCTGCGTCTGCGCGGCGTTGATCAGCATCGGGTCGGAGCCCATGCCGCTGATGCGCACATAGTCGATCGGGCTTTGCGACGTGCGGAATTCGCCCATGCCTTTTGCCACGCGTTACGCAATTCGACGCTGGTCGCTGTCCCGCCGGTGACCAGGATCGGAATCAACAGCATCGGTTGCGAACGCTGGATTTCCCCTCCCGCAAGCCCAAGGAACTGGGCGGCGCGTGCCCGGTCGAACAGCACGCCAAGATCGGCGATGTAGCGATTGGGTCCGATCTGCTCGCGCTCGACGTTGATCGAGCTGACGATCTGGTCGAGCGTCCCGTCCGGCAGGTTGGGCGCTTGCTGGATAGGGAGGTTATGGACCTTCGCCCACAAGGCGCGAAATCCCTGCCGCTGGGCGATGCGCCAGCCCGCATAGCGCGCGGACTGCGCATCCATGCCGCCGACGTCGACATGGATGCCGCCGATATCGAGCGTGCCCGAGCTGTCGAGCGGAAGAATGCCGCGGTCAGCGGTCTCGAGCTGCGCGTAAAGCGCCGCCGAGATTCCGGCGAGCGCGCAAGCGAGCAAAAGGGAAAGGAGAACCGGCCGGCGGAGCATTGGCGGGTCTTTTGGCGACAACGGCGTGGAAATCCAAGCGGCTTGTCTCTAGTCGGCCCCTCGGAAATGAGCGAAAAGCCCTTAACCTATGAGGATGCCGGCGTGTCGATCGAGGCCGGCAATGCGCTGGTCAAGGCGATCGGACCGCTCGCGCGCTCGACCGCTCGGCCCGGCGCGGACGCCGAATTGGGTGGATTCGGCGGCTTCTTCGACCTCAAGGCGGCCGGCTATTCCGACCCGCTGCTGGTCGCGGCCAACGATGGCGTCGGCACCAAGCTCAAGCTGGCGATCGAAACCGGCCGCCACGACGGCGTCGGCATCGACCTCGTCGCGATGTGCGCCAACGACCTCATCGTCCAGGGCGCCGAGCCGCTGTTCTTCCTCGACTATTACGCGACCGGGAAGCTGGACAAGGCCGTCGCGGCCGAGGTCGTGGCGTCGATCGCCGAGGGATGCCGCCGCGCCGGCTGCGCGCTGATCGGCGGCGAAACGGCGGAAATGCCGGGCATGTATGCCGCCGGGCGATTACGACCTCGCCGGTTTTTGCGTTGGGGCGGTGAATCGCGACAAGGTCCTGACTGGCGCAAACATCGAACCGGGCGATATTGTCCTGGGCCTCGCCAGCTCCGGCGTTCACAGCAATGGCTTCAGCCTCGTTCGCCGGATCGTCGAGCACGAGCAGTGGGACCTTGGCGCGCCAGTTCCCGAATTCGAGGGACGAACGCTGGGCGAAGCACTGCTTGAGCCGACGCGAATTTACGTCCGCTCGCTTCTCCCGCTCGTGCAGGAGGGCAGCATCAAGGGCCTCGCGCACATCACCGGCGGCGGACTGCTCGAAAATATCCCGCGTGTCTTGCCTGATGACTGCCTAGCTGTGGTCGACACGAGCCGTTGGCAATTACCGCCTGTTTTCCAACTATTGCAGGCGGGTGGTCACATCGCGCCTGAAGAAATGGCGCGGACCTTCAATTGCGGAATCGGCATGGCCCTGATCGTCTCGGCGGGCGAAGCAAACTCTGTTGCGAGCGCCCTCGATGGTGCCGGCAAATCGGTCGTCGAGATCGGTCGGATCGAGGACGGCCCGCGCGGCTGCACCGTCAGCGGCCCAGCTGGCAGCTGGAGCTCGTCCGAGGATTGGTCCGCCACCCACAATGCGTGACCCGCAACGCGTCGCAATCCTGATTTCGGGACGCGGCAGCAACATGCGCGCTTTGGTCGATCGGGCCGACGGCTATGAAGTGGCGCTGGTCGCCTCCAACAAGCCGCATGCAGCTGGCCTCGATTGGGCGCGCGGCCGGGGCCTCCAGACCTGGGCTTTGGAGAGCAAGGGCGTCGACAAGAAGCAGTTCGACCGCGCCTTAAGCGAAGCGCTCGACCGGCATGGCGTGGGCACCGTCGCCCTCGCCGGCTTCATGCGTATCCTCACCCCTTGGTTCGTCGAGGAATGGCGCGGGCGGATCGTCAACGTCCACCCTTCCCTCCTGCCCAAATATCGCGGGCTCGACACCCACGCCCGAGCGCTAGAGGCGGGCGACACTGTCGCCGGCTGCTCGGTCCATGTCGTCACCGAGGAACTCGACGCCGGCGAAGTGCTCGGTCAGGCCGAAGTCCCCGTTGAGACCAGCGACACGGTCGCGAGCCTCGAAGCGCGCGTGCTTGCCGCCGAGCATGCGCTATATCCGCGGGTCGTGAAGGAGTTCGTCCGCCGATGAGCGATGCGCTGGATCGAGTTCGAGAGGCCGCGCTCGAGCTGCCCCGAGCCGAAGAACGGCTGTCGCACGGCCAGCCGACTTTTTTCGTCGCGGGCAAGCAGTTCGCGCAATTCCGCGATAACCATCATGGCGACCACAAAACGGTGGTCTGCGTTCGCGTCAGCAGCCTCGACGAGCAGGCCATGCTGCTCGAAGCCGATCCCGATACTTATTCCAAGCCCGCCTATCTCCCGAGCTGGGTTTCGATCAATCTCGCCGGCGAAACCGTCGATTGGGACCATGTCGCCGATCGCATTGCGGCCAGCTGGGAGCTTGCAGCGCCGCGCAGCCTGCTGGAAGCAGGCGGACGATGAGCAAATCGCCCGAAGCCCGCACCCGCCGCCGCTGGATCAACTTCGGTGAGTTCATCGCCGTCGCCGCGCTGATGGTCTCGGCTGCCGGGGTTTGGGTCAGCTGGAAAAATAGCGCTGACAAGCCGGACGATGGCCCGCGAAAGATCGTCGAGCAGAAGCAGTCGATCCCGCTGATCCTTCGCGGCCGCGTCGAGGATGGCGGGAAGCGCCTCACCATCGCGCCTGTCGAGCCGAGCCACACCCTCCAATCCTTGAAGATCGGCCTTCCAGATGGATCGACGGTCGAGACAGGCGACGACGGCATATTAGCCGCAGGTGAGGTCGACGCCGCACTGCGCGCACGCGACAAGGAACTGAAGGGCAGCCATTCGGTGCCACTGCATATCGAGGGCCGCTACGTCGAATTGGGCCGCGACCGGACCGTCAGCCGAACCTACACACTGCGCTATCGCTGGGATGGCGGCGGGCTGTTCGGCGGCCATTCGGTGCGCTTTACCGGCCTGTCTCGCGGCTAGGCGCTGGCGGCCGCCATGACCCCGCAGAGCATGATCGAAACGGGGTTGGTGGCGATTGCCGAGATCGCGGTCCTCCTGCGCGCCATTCTTCGACCCCACCGCGAACCGAGCGCGCGCATCGCCTGGGTCGTCGTGATTATCGTTGCTCCGGTCGTGGGCGTCCTCGCCTATTTGCTGTTGGGCGAGATCCGCATCAGCAACAGGCGCCGCGAGATCGGCCGCGGGATCGATCGCGAGCTGCCTCGCCCCGCAGCTCACGACCCCACCGTCAACGCCATCGCCAACGGGCATTATTCCGCGCCGTTCGCGCTGGCGAGCTCGGTCAACCGGCTCGGCACGACCGGCGGCAACAGCGCCCACCTCGCCACCGACAGCAATGTCGCCATCGACGAAATGGTCGCCGACATCGATTGCGCGAGCTCCAGTGTTCACCTCAGCGCCTACATCTGGCTGGCCGACACCAACGGTCTGAAGATCAAGGACGCGCTGCTCCGGGCGACCGCCCGCGGGGTCAAGGTCCGCGCCCTCGCCGACTCCCTCGGCTCGCGCCAGTTCATTCGATCCGATCACTGGCGTGAGCTTTGCTCGAGCGGTGCCGCGATGCGGGTCGCGCTACCGGTCGGAAATCTGCTATGGACTCTCATTCGCGGGCGCGTCGATCTTCGCAACCACCGCAAGCTGCTGGTGATCGACAATCGCATCGCCTGGACCGGAAGCCAGAACGTCGCCGACCCCGAATTCCGCATCAAGCCGCACTATGCGCCCTGGGTCGACGTCATGACTCGCTGGGAAGGCCCGGTTGCGCGCCATTGCCAATATCTGTTCGTGTCCGACTGGATGGGCGAAGGCGGCGAAGACATCAGCGATCTGCTCGTCAAGCCCATGGCCAATCTCGGCCAGCCGGGAAAGATCGCCGCCCAGGTGATCGGCACCGGCCCCACCAGCCGTTACGACGCCATGCCGAGCTGCTTTGCCGAGCTGATCCACGCGGCGCGCGCGCGAACTGGTCATCACGACGCCCTATTTCGTGCCCGACGACCAGGTGATGGGCGCCATCACGTCCGCCGCGCGGCGCGGTGTCGATACCCATCTCGCCTTACCCAAGCGCAACGACAGCCGGGTCGTCGCCGCGACCTGCCGCAGCTATTACCAGGACCTCATCAGCGCCGGCGTGAAGCTGTACGAATATCGCTGCGGCCTGCTCCACGCGAAGACGATGCTGGCCGACCGCGAAGTCGGACTGATCGGCTCGGCCAACCTCGACCGGCGCAGCTTCGAGCTCAATTTCGAGAACAACATCCTGTTCTCGGATTGCACCTTCGCGGCCGTGATCCGCGCTCGCCAGGACGAGTATCTGGCCAATTCGGACCTGGTTACCCAGGGCCAGATCGACCAGTTCACCCTGCCTCAAAGGCTGTGGCAGAACAGCGTTGCGATGGTCAGCCCGATCCTCTGACCGAGTTGGTGCCGGTCGTTAGCCGACGATTTCTTCGGGCTGGAAAAAGAAGTCGATCTCGATCTTGGCATTCTCGTCGCTGTCGGAACCGTGGACCGAATTGGCCTCGATCAATTCGGCATAGGCCTTGCGGATCGTGCCTTCGTCCGCCTGCTCCGGGTTGGTCGCGCCCATGATCTGGCGATTGCGGGCGACAGCGTCTTCGCCTTCGAGCACCTGAACCACGACCGGGCCCGAAGTCATGAACGTGCAGAGGTCGTTATAGAACGGGCGCTCCTTGTGGACCGCGTAAAAGCCCTCGGCCTGCTCGCGGCTCATGTGGATGCGCTTCGAAGCGACGACGCGAAGGCCCGCATCCTCCAGCATCTTGGTGACGGCGCCGGTGAGGTTGCGACGGGTGGCATCGGGCTTGATGATCGAAAAGGTGCGCGTCGCGGCCATGACCGGGCGATCTCCTGTGTTGGCTTGAGGTGGAATTGAGGGGCGCCTAGCCGCCGCGGCGCGCCGCCGCAAGGCTCAGCCCTTTTTGACCCAGCGGCCGTCTTCCTGCGCCCAGTAGCGCCGCTCGACACCCTCGCGGCCCGACAGCAGCTTCCACGCCAGCCGGGCGCCATCGAGCGAGGCCTGGTCGAACAAATAGAAGCTGCGGTCGTAGTCGAGGGCCGCATCGCGCCATTCGCCGTCGGCGATCAGCATGTTGCGGGCGAGGTTGGGCGCGTCCGGGCTGGTCGACAGAAGGATCGGTTGGCGGGCGTCGTCGGCGCCCCCGGCCAAGGCGTGCGGGAGGAAGCTACCGGCCCCCTGGTCCCACAGCATCCGGTCCAGCCGCGCGAGGTAATTCTCGTCGGACGCGACGATCAGCAAGCGCCCGTCCTGCGCGAGCAGCTTGTCGGCAATGCTCGCGATGACCGCTTCGGCGGGCGTTGCCGCGAGCTGATAAAAATCGACCTGCATGCCGGAGACCTAGGCCTCCAGCACGTCCGACACATATTCGTCGAGCAGGCGCACGCCATAACCGGTCGCGCCCTTGTCGTAGGTGGGGCTGGGTTTGTCCGACCACGCCTTGCCGGCCATGTCGATATGCGCCCAGCGGACGCCATTCTCGACGAAGCGCTGAATGAATTGCGCAGCGGTTATGGAGCCTCCCTCGCGCGGCCCGACGTTCTTCATGTCGGCGATGGGGGAATCGATCAGCCGGTCGAACGGTTCGGCAAGCGGCATGCGCCACAATTTGTCACCCGAAATCGAGACCGACCTGGATCAGCTGACCGGCCAGCTCCTCATTGTTCGAGAACAGGCCCGCCCATTCGTGGCCGAGGCTGATCAGGATCGCGCCGGTCAGCGTCGCAAGGTCGATGATCGTCGAAGGTTTGTAGGTGCGCTGCACGTAGGTCACCGCGTCGGCGAGGACGAGGCGGCCTTCGGCATCGGTGTTGATCACTTCGACCGTCTGGCCGGACATGGTCGTGACCACGTCGCCCGGACGCTGGGCGTTGCCGCCGGGCATGTTTTCGACCAGCCCGCAGATACCAACGACATTCGCCTTGGCCTTGCGCAGCGCCAGCACCTTCATCGCTCCAACGACGGCGCCGGCGCCGCCCATGTCCCACTTCATCGCTTCCATGCCGGCGGCAGGCTTGATCGAGATGCCGCCGGTGTCGAAGGTCACCCCCTTGCCGACGAAAGCGATCGGCTGGCCGTTCTCCGCTCCGCCATTCCAGCGCAGGATCATCAGTCGCGCTTCGCGCACCGAGCCCTGGGCGACACCAAGCAGGGCACCCATCCCGAGCTTTTCCATCGCCGCGCGGTCGAGCACGTCGATCTCCACTCCCGTCCCTTTCAAGGAGGCGCGGACGCGCTCGACGAAGCTTTCCGGGTAGATGATGTTGGCCGGCTCGGTGACCAGCTCACGGGTCAGCGAAACACCTTGATAGACGGGTGCCCAGCGTTGCTCGTACCGGGCGGCGGCATCGGTGGGGCCGCCGACGATCACGACTTCGCCGAGCGACGGCTTCTGGTTTTCCTTGAGCTTGGTGCGGTAACGGTCGTGGCGCCACGAGCGAAGAACCGCTGCAAGGCCGACGCGCGCCGCCGAGTCCGCGTCGAGGTTCAACCCGGAAATATCGATGACGAGGACCTTCTCGCCCGAGGTCAGCAGCCGGGCGACTGCCGTCCCGCCGATCTTTTCCGCGGTTTCGCGGGGCGACGAACGTGCGCCTGTCCCAACCACGAGCAGCCGCCGGAGGGTGCCATCGTCATCGAAATATTGCTCTGAAGCGCTCGCAGCGTCTCCATCGAACCTCTGGCGGTCCAGGGCCGCGCTAACAGTTGCCTGCGCGGCCCCGAGCGACCCGAGGCCCGAACGGTCCTTGCCCGCCACCGGAAGCACCAGCGCATAATCTCCCGCGGGCCGGGTGTCGGCGAAACGAACCTGCATCAAACGCAATCCTTGAGTTTCGAGGAAAGACGAACGCGAACCGCCGCCTTTAGGATGCAAGCGCGGACTTGGTAAAGTCGGCGCAAGCTGCGATAGGCGGGGCAAGAAGCGTCAATCAAGCGGGCAGGACGGGCGAGCGTTGCGGACGAAATTTGTCTGGTGGACCGCATTGCCCATGATCGCCGGACTTCCGGCATCGGTCTCCGCCCAGGAAGCTCCCTCAGTCATCAACGTGACCCCGCCCCCCGGCGGCGACCAACTCATTGAGTTCAGCGCGGACAGCGTCGCCTACGACAGCGGCGCCGACGTCCTCACCGCCAGCGGGGCCGTGCGCATGTCACGCGAGGGCAATTACGTCGCCGCCGACAGCATCGTCTGGACCCGCAGGACGGGAGAGGTTCGCGCCGTCGGCAATGTTGTGCTGATGACGCCGGAGGGCGACAAGCTGATCGGCGACAATGTCGTCCTGACCGATACGCTGCGCGACGGCACCATCGACAATCTGCTCGTCGCGCTCGAACAGGGCGGGCGCATCGCGGCCCGGCGCGGAGTCCGCCGCGGCGACACGACGATCCTTGAGAATGCCATCTATTCGCCCTGCCCGGTGACCACCGAAAGCGGCTGCCCGAAGCGGCCGAGCTGGGCGATCACCGCGGTACGCGTGATCGATGAGCCGGCGCAAAACCGCGTCCGGTTCGAAGGCGGCCGGCTGCAATTGTTCGGCCTGACCCTGCCGCTATTGCCCGTGTTCAATATCCCCCGCGACCAGCGCGGCGGAGCGACCGGATTCCTTGTCCCCGACATTGCCTATTCCTCGGTCAAGGGCGTCGAGATCGGACTGCCCTATCACTGGCAATTCGGTCCGAACCGCGACCTGACCATCACGCCGCACGTCTACACCGGCGTCCTGCCGGCGGTCGAAGCCAAGTATCGCCAGCTCAATTCATTCGGCGCCTTCCAGCTCGGCGGCTTCCTGACCTACGGCACGATCGAGAACGTCAACTCGGACGTCCCGTCCAACCGCAAGGGCATGCGCGGCTATTTCGATGGCAACGGCAAGTTCCAGCTCGACCCGGTGTGGAGCATCACCACCTCGGTCCGCGTGGCCAGCGACAAGACCGTCGCCCGCCGCTACGACATCAGCTACGACGATCGCCTGCGAAGCTTCGTCAACGCCGAGCGGATCAGCCCGAATAGCTACATCAGCATCGCCGGCTGGGCGTTCCAGGGCCTGCGCCAGGACGACCAGCAGAAACAGATTCCGTTCGCCCTTCCCGCAATCGACGCGCGCTGGCTGACCGGCGAAATCGCCGGCGGGCGGGTCGAGGTCGAGGCCAACAGCCTGTCGATCTTTCGCATCGAAGGACAGGACACCCAGCGCGCCTTCGCCAGCGCCCGCTGGGACCTCCGCCGGCTGACGCCGTGGGGCCAGGAGGTACTGCTGACCGCCTATGGCCGCGGCGACATCTACCACACCGACGATTCGGACAGCACGCCGGTGGTCATCTACCGCGGCACCGACGGCTGGCATGGCCGCGCCATCGGCGCCCTCGCCGGCGAGGTGAAATGGCCGTTCGTCGGGCCGTTGTTCGGCGGCGTCCAGCGGCTCGTCCCGCGGGTCCAGGTCGTGCTGACGCCGCGCACGCCCAACATGGACATTCCCAACGAGGACGCGCGCTCGGTCGACCTCGAGGACAGCAACCTCTTCGCCCTCAACCGCTTCCCCGGTTACGATCGATGGGAAGACGCATCACGCGTTACCTACGGCGCAGACTGGTCGCTCGAGTTGCCTAACATCTTCATTCAAAGCACGATCGGCCAGAGCTACCGGTTCGCCAATCCGAGCGCGGTGTTTCCCGAAGGCACCGGGCTCACCGGCCGTGTTTCCGACGTCGTCGGCAGGACTCGCGTTCGCTATGGGCGCTTCATCGACTTCAGCCACCGGTTCAGGGTCGACAAGGACAATTTTGCCGTGCGCCGCAACGAGATCGACCTCACCGTCGGTTCAGACCAAACCTACGCGCAGATCGGCTATCTCCGGCTCAATCGGAATACCGACCCCACGATCGAGGACTTGCGCGACACCGAAGAACTTCGTCTCGAAGGCCGGCTGCTGTTCCGCCGCTACTGGTCGATCTTCGGAACCGCAATCATCGACCTGACCGACAAGGAGGAGGACCCCTTCTCCGTTGCCGACGGGTGGCAACCGGTGCGCCACCGCCTCGGCATCCAATATTCGGACGAATGCCTGGAGCTTGGCCTGACCTGGCGGCGCGACTATGAGCAGATCGGCTCGTTCCGGAAGGGCAGCACCTTCTTGCTCCATTTGGCGCTGAAGGGCTTGAGTCGCTAAGGCTGCGTTCAGCGGCTTTGAATCACAGCGCAATTTCTAAAAATGCTTGAGGAATAAGGAAAACCCGGATCGTGGCAGCAGCTTTTCGACGTTATATGACGCGCACCTGCATGGCCGGCGCAAGCATTGCGCTGGGGGTCGCGACGTCGGCGCTTGCGCAGGACCAGGCTCCACAGCCCGCGCCTCCCCCGGTGAATTCGACCCAGTCGCTCAAGCTTCCGCAGAACCCGGAGATTTTCGGCAGCGCCATGCCGTCGGTCATCAAGGCGACGGCGATCGTCAATGGCGAAGTCATCACCCAGACCGATGTCGACCAGCGCCTGGGCTTGCTGGTGATCTCGAACGGAGGGGAAATTCCGAATGAGGAGGCGGACCGCCTGCGCCAGCAGGTGCTCCGCAACCTCATCGACGAGACCCTCGAAATCCAGGCCGCCCGGACTGAAAAGATCACCATCAAGTCAGCGGACATCGACAAGGCGGTTGTTCGCGTTGCGGGCAATGTGAAGCAGACCCCGGCCGAACTCATCGCCTATCTCGAATCGCACGGGTCGAACATCGTGACACTGCGCCGCCAGATCGAAGGCGAACTCGCCTGGCGCCGGCTGCAAAGCGCCAAGATCGAATCCGGGATTAGCGTCGGCGACGATGAGGTGAAGGCGGTGCTCGACCGGATGACCGCCGCCAAGGGGTCCGAAGAATATCACGTCGGCGAGATTTTCCTGTCCGCGACCCCGGCAACCCAATCGCAGACTCTCGACAACGCCAACAAGATTTTGGAGCAGTTGCGCAATGGCGCTTCATTCCAGGGTTACGCCCGGCAATATTCGGAAGCTTCGACCGCCGCCGTCGGTGGGGACCTCGGCTGGGTCCGTCCGGAACAGCTGCCGGCCCCGCTCGCTTCCGCGCTGACGCAGATGCAGCCGGGCATGGTCAGCCCGCCGATCCAGGTCTCGGGCGGCTATTCGATCATCGCGCTCCAGGACACGCGCAAGGTGCTGACCGCCGACCCGCGCGATGCCGTGCTCAGCCTCAAGCAGGTATCGGTGAGCTTTCCCAAGGGAACTACTCGAGCCCAGGCCGAGCCGCTTGTCGCACGCTTCACAACCGCGGCGCGGGAAGTCGGCGGCTGCGGCGGCGCGGACAAGCTTGGCGCCGACTTCAACGGCGAAGTCGTTCAGCGGGATGACGTCAAGCTGCGCGACCTGCCCCCTTCGCTGCAGCAGATCATGCTGCCGATGCAGGTCGGCCAATCGACCCCGCCCTTCGGTTCGATTGAGGATGGCGTGCGCGTGCTGGTGATGTGCGGCCGCGACGAAGTCGAAGCCAATCAGCCGAGCTTTGACGACATCTACAGCCAGCTCAACGAGCAGCGCGTGAACAGCCGGTCACGCCGTTACCTGCGCGATCTTCGTCGCGATGCGGTCATCGAGTTCCGTTGATCGACTGCCTGGTCTAAGGGCGCCGCTGTGACGAGCGTGCCTCTTTCCGCTCTCGCGGTCTCGACTGGCGACCCGGCCGGCATCGGCCCGGAAGTGATCGCAAAATGCTGGGACAATCGCGCGGAATTCGGTTTGCCGCCGTTCGTCGCGATCGGCGACGGCCGTTCGATCGCCGCCGTTTGGGATGGACCGATCGAGGTCGTCGACGATCCTCGCCAGGCCGATTCCGCCTTCGATTACGCGCTTCCCCTGATTCAGATTTCGGCGGCTGACGGCGCCGTTCCGGGCCATCCCAGCGTGTCCGGCGCCCATGGGTCGCTCGACGCGCTTGAGCTCGCGGTCGGGCTTGCCCGCTCCGGCTCCGCGGCGGCCGTCGTCACCGGACCGGTCTCCAAGGACCAGCTTTACGCCATCGGCTTCCAGCATCCCGGGCAGACCGAGTTCGTCGCCGAGCGCTGCGGCATTTCGCCCGGCAACGTGGTCATGATGCTCGCCGGCCCAACGTTGCGCACCGTTCCGGTAACGACTCACCTGCCGCTTGCCGAAGTACCGCGGGCACTGACCGCCGCACTGATCGAATCGCGGGGCCGCGCCGCGCTTCGCGGTCTCCAGCGCAACTTCGGCATCGCCGAACCGCGCCTTGCCGTATCGGGCCTTAACCCGCACTCAGGCGAAGGAGGCAAGCTCGGTGCCGAGGAAATCGAGCTGATCGAACCAGCGATCGCCGCGCTCGCCGCGGAGGGTTGGCGAGTTACGGGACCCCACCCAGCCGACACTATGTTCCACGCCGCGGCGCGGGCCAATTATGACGCCGCGCTCTGCATGTATCACGACCAGGCTTTGATCCCGATCAAGGCGCTTCACTTCGAAGACGCGGTCAACGTCACGCTGGGGCTGCCGATCGTTCGGACTTCGCCGGATCATGGCACGGCGTTCGATATCGCCGGGCTCGACCGGGCCGATCCGCGCCCGATGGCGGCGGCAATCCGAATGGCTGCCGAGGCCGCTTTGCGTCGCGCCGAAAACGCTTGAGCACGCCCCTCGAACCGTTGCGGGACGTCATCGCGCGGCATGGGCTTAGCGCAAGCAAATCGCTCGGCCAGAACTTCATTCTCGACCGGCAGCTGCTGGCGCGTATCGCGGCCATCCCCGGCAAGCTCGACGGACAGCGTGTCTATGAGGTCGGCCCGGGGCCCGGCGGGCTGACACGCGCGCTGCTCGAAGCCGGGGGCCAAGTCGTCGCGGTCGAGCGTGACCGGCGCTGCATCCCGGCGCTCACCGAGCTCCAGGACAGCTTCGGCGCCAAGCTGCGGATTGTGGAGGCCGACGCGCTGACGGTGGACGAGCGTGAGCTTGTTGGTGAAGGCGCGCACGTCGTCGCCAACCTGCCGTACAATATCGGCACTGCATTATTGCTCAAATGGCTGGGCGGATCGTGGCCACCGTGGTGGCAGTCGCTGACCCTGATGTTCCAGAAAGAGGTGGCTGAACGGATCGTCGCGGAAGCGGGTAGCGAAGCTTACGGCCGCCTCTCCGTCGCGACCCAGTGGCGCGCTCATCCGCGCATCGCCATGACGGTCAACCGCTCGGCGTTCGTACCGCCGCCCAAGGTGACCTCGTCGGTGGTCCACATCATGCCCGCCGAGCAGCCCGAGGGTGTTGACCCGCGCAAGATCGAAAAGCTGACCGAGGCGGCCTTCGGCCAGCGCCGCAAAATGATTCGGTCGAGCCTGAAGGCCGTGCCCGGCGCGCTGGATGCCGCGCAGCGCCTCGGCTTGGACACCGAACGTCGCGCTGAAACCCTCAGCGTTGCCGAATGGATCGCCTTGGCGCGGGCCTTGGCTTAATTGCTCTTCGGGCTTGCCGGAGCCTTGGCCGAAGCCACCGTCGGACCGCGGCTGATCGCGGCGGACAGCTGGGCGATCTGCGGGCACCCCTTGGCGCCGCAAATGGTCTGCAGCTTCTGAAGGTTCACCTGGGCCCGTGCGACCGCGCCCATTTCGACCATTGCTTCGCCCTGGACGGCGATGGCGTCGGCGTCATTCGGCTCGAGCATCAGCGCCTTGTTGGTCATGCGGATGGCCTTGCCGAACAGATGCTGCTTTTCAGCAACGCGGGCGAGATCGACGTACGCCCAGCGATTGCGCGGATCGATCGCCAGCGCCGTTTCCAGCTGGTCTTCGGCATCGTCGAGCTTGCCTGCACTGGTCAGCGCCTTGGCGCGCTGCTGAAGCTCAGCCGACTTGGGGGCAATCTGGTCATCCGCACGTTGCGCGACTGTCGGCGCAGCCAAGGCCACGCCAGCAAAACCGACAAGCAAAAGACGAGGCAACGAACGCATCAATGTCTCCAATCTTCTCAGCCGCCTAGCATGGACGGCGGAGCCGCGCGATGAAAAAGCCGTCGGTGCCGTCACGACCGGGCGTAAGTAGCCGGCCGGCACCATCGGTTCGCCCAGCGGCAATGGGCGATTCGTCACTAATCCACGATGAACGGCGCTGAAGGAAGCGCTCGGTCTGCAATGCTCCTTCGCGGGACAGCAGCGAACAGACGGCATAGACCAGCGCCCCGCCGGGCCGGACCAGCTCCGCGGCGATATCGAGCAACCTGTGCTGGGTGGCCACCAGCCGATCAAGCCGCTCGGGCGTCAGCCGCCACCGTCCTTCCGGATTGCGGCGCCAGGTCCCGCTGCCCGAGCAAGGCGCGTCAACCAGAACGACGTCGGCTTCACCCTGCCAGTCTTCGAGTTGCGCTAATTCGTTGGGAGGACTGATGAGGCGGCTTTCGATCGTGGCCCGCGCCCGCCCGGCCCTCGGGTGCAACTGCGACAGGCGCGCGCGGTTGCTGTCGGTGGCGAGAATGGTGGCGGCCGGGGCCGCTGCCGCAAGCGCGAGGGCCTTGCCCCCCGCCCCTGCGCAGAGGTCGAGGATTCGCTCACACTCTGCCGGCGCGCAAGCCATCGCAATCAGCTGGCTGCCTTCGTCCTGGATTTCGACGCGGCCATCGAGGAATGCGGGATGGTCGTCGACACGCGTGTCGACGCGCAGCCGTAGGCCCCACGGGCTCAGCGGGGTCGTTTCGGCATCCGGGAATTCATCGATCACCTCATCGCGGGAGGTGCGGGCGATATTCACTCTGAGGTCGAGCGGGGCTCGTTCGAGCAACGCCGGCCATTCTTCCTCTTCAACCAGCGGCGACAGTTCCGGCTTGATCCATTCGGGAACGTAGGAAGCGGCCTGCGCGCGTTCGCCGTCGCGGATCGCCTCAGGCCCACGCGGCTGGCCGAATAACGGCGCGAGCGCAGGATCCTCCTCGGCCAGCCCGAGCACCACACCGCGCCCCGTTTCCGGCCGCTCGCCCGACCTGCGGATGGCGCGAAAAACGAGTTCCCGCACCGCCCGCCGATCACCCGATCCGGCGTAGCGCCGTGTCTTGAAATATCGCGTGACGATCGCGTCGGCCGGCGGCCCGTCATCGCGCACCGAGGCAATCACCTCGTCCAAAATCTCGATCGCCGCCTGGAGGCGGGCCGCGGGGGTCATCAGCTAACGCGTCGGATAATTGGGCGCCTCGCGCGTGATGGTGACGTCGTGGACATGGCTCTCCGACAGGCCCGCGTTGGTGATGCGGACGAAGCGAGCCCGCTTCCTGAGTTCGCCGATGGTCGGCGCGCCGATATAGCCCATCGCCGCCTTCACGCCGCCAACCAGCTGGTGAACGATGTCGCGCACCGGACCCTTGTAGGGAACCTGGCCCTCGATCCCTTCCGGCACCAGTTTCAAATGGTCGCGAATGTCCTGCTGGAAATAACGGTCGGCCGAGCCGCGCGCCATTGCGCCGACCGAGCCCATGCCGCGGTACGATTTGTAGCTGCGGCCCTGATAGAGGAAGATTTCGCCCGGCGCTTCCTCGGTCCCGGCGAGCAGCGATCCGACCATCACCGTCGACGCCCCCGCCGCCAGCGCCTTGGCGATGTCGCCGCTAGTGCGAATGCCGCCGTCGGCGATGACCGGCACATTGCCGGCCCCGCGCGTCGCGTCCATCACCGCGGTCAGCTGCGGCACGCCGACGCCGGCGACGATCCGCGTCGTGCAGATCGAGCCCGGGCCGATGCCGACCTTGATCGCATCGGCGCCGGCGTCGGCCAGCGCCCGCGCCGCATCCTCGGTGGCGACATTGCCGGCGATCACCTGGACCGAGTTGGACAAGCCCTTGATCCGTTCGACCGCCTTGGCAACCTCGGCATTGTGACCATGGGCGGTGTCGATCACGATACAGTCGCAGCCTGCTTCCATCAGCGCTTGCGAGCGCTCAAAGCCCTTGTCGCCCACCGTCGTCGCCGCCGCGACGCGAAGGCGGCCTTCGCCGTCCTTGGTCGCAAACGGCGCCGCGACCGACTTTTCGATGTCCTTGACGGTAATCAGGCCGACGCAATGATTGCCGCTGTCAACGACCAGCAGCTTTTCGATCCGCCGCTGATGGAGGATTCGCCGAGCCTCGGCCTCGGTCGTGCCCACCGGCACGGTGGCGAGGTTTTCACTCGTCATCAGCTCGCTGACAGCCTGCTTGGGGCTCTCGGCGAAGCGCACGTCGCGGTTGGTCAGGATGCCGCACAGCTTCCCCGATTTTTCGACAATCGGAATGCCGCTGATCCGGTGAGTCTTCATCAGCTCGAGCGCTTCGGCCAGCGTCTGTTGCGGGGTCATGGTGATAGGATTGACCACCATCCCACTTTCGAAGCGTTTGACCTGCCGCACCGCGCCGGCTTGTTCGTCGACGGCGAGGTTGCGGTGAAGGACGCCGATGCCGCCAAGCTGCGCCAAGGCAATGGCCATGTCTGCTTCAGTCACCGTGTCCATGGCCGACGACAGGATTGGGATCTGCAGCGGAATTTCGCGCGTCAGGAGCGTAGCGGTATCGGTCTGGCTAGGCAGGACGCTGGAGGCGAGCGGCTGCAGCAGGACGTCATCGAACGTCAGTCCTAGGGGGATGTCAGAAGCGTGGGAGAGTTGGGCCATATCGGCCCATGACAGCACACGGCCAATTCGCCAAGGGGTCGGCTAGTCCGCGGCTCGCTCCAGCAAGCGCTGCGCCGCGGCGATATGCATGCGCTCGATCATCTCGTCATTGAAGCGCTCGGCGCCGCCGCTGAATGCTTCGACCAGCGCGCGCGCCCTTTCGACCTCTGCGGCGGTCGGCGCGAAGGCCTGGTGGCAAGGCGCGATCTGGTTGGGGTGAATCAGGCTTTTGCCGTCGAAGCCGAGCCGCCGCCCCTCCTCCGCTTCTGCGAGGAATCCCTCGGCATCGGCGAGCCCGTTGAACACACCGTCGAAAACAGCAACGGCTGCTGCTCGCGCGGCAAGCACGATCAGTTGCAACGAAGCGGAAATGTTCACGCGACCAGCCGTCAGCGGAAGGCGCAGGTCGGCGCGAAGGTCATTGGTCCCCGCGATCAACGCCGCCGTTTCTTGCGCGATCTCGGCCGCCGCGAGCACTCCGGCGGCAGTCTCGATCATCGCCAGCACCGGTTTTGCAACGACGTCGCGGATGCCGCGGATCAAATGGGCCGAGATGGCGCGCGGAACGACCACGAAGTCCGCTTTCGATCGCGCCACTGCGTCAAGGTCGAGCGAGTGCCATTCGGTCCCGACGCCATTGACCCGGATTGCGACCGGGCTCGGCCAGGCGTCCGCCACTGCTTGGAGTGCCGCATCGCGCGCCGTCTCTTTGTCCGCCGGCTTCACCGCATCTTCGAGGTCCAGCACAATCAGGTCGGCGGCGCTGTCTCGCGCCTTCGCGATCGCGCGCGGATTGGACGCGGGGAGGAACAACACCGACCGCACGGCGAACAGGTCGATAGGCTCGTCGCTTTTCGCTTCCGCTCGCGTCATCACCGTCGCATCATGCCCCGGATGAGTGACTTCGGGGAAGAGACATGCTGACGATGTTCATGGCGGCCATCGCCTTTCTGGCGCTTCTGTTCGTGATGATGAGCGTCAAGATTGTCCATCAGGGCTACCGCTACACCCTCGAGCATTTCGGCCGTTTCGTGCGCGTCGCCGAGCCTGGGATCAATTTCGTCATGCCCTTCGTCACTCGCGTCGGCCGAAAGATCAACATGATGGAGCAAGTGGTCGACATCCCGGGGCAAGAGATCATCACCAAGGACAATGCGATGGTCGCGGTCGACGGTGTCGTCTTCTTCCAGGTAATCGACGCCGCCAAAGCGGCTTATGAAGTCAGTGACCTCTACAGCGCACTCATGGCGCTCTCGACCACGAACCTGCGCACCGTCATGGGTTCGATGGACCTCGACGAAACCTTGTCGAAGCGCGATGAGATCAACGCCCGGCTGTTGGCTGTGGTCGATCATGCGACCGAGCCGTGGGGGGTCAAGATTACTCGCGTCGAATTGAAGGACATCCGCCCGCCGCAGGACATCGTCAACGCCATGACCCGGCAGATGAAAGCCGAGCGCGAAAAACGCGCCTCAATCCTCGAATCCGAAGGCATGCGCCAGTCGGAAATCCTCCGCGCCGAGGGCGAAAAACAGGCGCGAATCCTTCAGGCAGAAGGACAGAAGGAGGCCGCCTTCCGCGACGCCGAAGCGCGCGAACGCAGCGCTCAGGCCGAAGCCGCCGCGACCAAATCGGTCAGCGACGCGATCGAAAGCGGCACCGGCCAGGCAATCAACTATTTCATCGCCCAGAAATATGTCGAAGCGCTCGGCAAGTTCGCAACCTCGCCCAACGCCAAGACGATCCTGTTTCCGGTCGAGGCGACCCAGTTGATCGGAACGCTCGGCGGGATCGGCGAGTTGGCGCGTGAAGTTTTTAGCGAGGGCCAGAAGGCAGTGGCGCCGCCAAAGGGCAAAGGTGCCGGCGTCCCCGACACTAAACCATGATCCATGCCCTCGAGCCCGGCTGGCTTTGGCTGATCGGCGGGGTCATCCTGCTAATCGCCGAGATCGTGGCGCCTGGCTTCTTCCTCGTTTTCATCGGCGCAGCGGCAATCGCGGCGGGGCTGTTCACCCTGCTCTTCGGTCTCGGCACTGCAGCCCAGCTGGCATTGTTCGCGCTCTATGCAGTGCTCGCTGTGATGGCTGGGCGGCGTTTCTACGCCAGCCACGCGACCGATCACGATGGAGCGCGGATCAACGATCCTGCGGGCCGGATGGTCGGAAGGATGGTGACCGTCGTCACACCGATCGACGATCACCAGGGCCGTGTGCGGGTCGGCGACAGCGAATGGAGCGCGCGCGGTGGCCCGGCGGCGGTCGGCGAGCGGGTCCGGATCACCGGCGTCGAAGGCAATTGCCTGACCGTCGAGCCGCAGCGCGAGCTTCCGCCGGACTTAAGGCAGGGCCGCCAGTCCGGCGGAACGAACGCTCGCCGTCGCGTCCACCGAGAACAAGAGCCTCCCGCGAATAGAAGCGCAGCGGCCAGTCCCGACGCCCCATCGGCGACAACAGCAGTTCGTTGACCAGCTCGTGCAAGGGCTCGCCCTTGTCCCCTTCGGCGAGGAACAGCCGCACCCCGTGCAAAAACACGCGCGTGATGGTCTCGTGATAGCCCTCGCTGTCACTGTTCACCCCGCCGACGCTTTCGTTGAAGCGGCGGATAATGCCGGGAAGTTCGTGGTCGAGGTCAACGTCGGGCCGGCGCAGCAGCAGGTAGGTGGTGGCGGCCAAATGGGCTTCGTGGGTCCATTCCTCGCGCTTCAGCGTGCGCGCGAGCAGGCCTTCGCCGAGATGCTCGACCTCGGCGTCGGACGTGAAAAGTCGTGGCGAAAATTCGGTCATCGGTCGGGTTCCTCGTGGAGCCCGATCCGCGACCGGGCTCAAGCGGGTGTGGTTTGGCTCTGCGCTTGGGCTGGCGCGGGTTGTCGCTCGGCCTTCGGGGCGGCCTGGCGCACACCCTCGTCCACCTGGTCCGCGAATTGCGCGAAATTCTCGACGAACAGGTCGACCAGCCTGGTCGCGGCGCGGTCATATTCCGCCGGGTCGGCCCAGGTCGTGCGCGGGTCGAGCAATTCGGTGCAGCCGGGAACTGCGGTCGGAACCTCGAAGCCGAAGTTCGAGTCCTTGCGGAACTCACCCTGCTTCAGGCTGCCGTCGAGCGCCGCGTTGAGCAGGGCGCGCGTGGCCTTGATGGGCATGCGCTTGCCGACGCCATATTTGCCGCCGGTCCAGCCGGTGTTGACCAGCCAGCAATCGACCTGACCCTTGGCGATCCGGTCCTTGAGGAGGTTGCCGTAGACCGACGGATGACGCGGCATGAACGGCGCGCCGAAGCAGGTCGAAAAAGTCGCCTCGGGCTCGGTCACGCCGATTTCGGTCCCCGCGACCTTGGCGGTGTAGCCTGACAGGAAGTGATACATCGCCTGGTCGGGTGTCAGCTTCGCGATCGGCGGCAAGACGCCGAACGCGTCGGCCGTCAGCATGACGATGTTCCGCGGCAACGGTCCCATGTTCGCTTCGGACGAATTGGGGATGAAATCGATCGGATAGGCCCCGCGGCTATTCTCCGCGAAGGTCGCATCGTCGAGGTCGAGCTCGCGCGTTTCGGGATCGATCACGACATTTTCGAGCACCGTCCCGAAGCGCTTGGTGGTCGCGTAAATCTCCGGCTCGGCCTCCGGCGAGAGGCGGATCATCTTGGCGTAGCAACCGCCTTCGAAGTTGAAGACCGCGGTGTCGGACCAGCCATGCTCATCATCGCCGATCAAGGTCCGATTGGGATCGGCCGACAGCGTCGTCTTGCCGGTTCCCGACAGGCCGAAGAAGATCGCGCTATCGCCGTCAGGCCCGATATTGGCCGAACAATGCATCGGCATGATGCCCTTGGGCGGAAGCAGGAAATTGAGCAGGCCGAACACCGACTTCTTCATCTCGCCGGCGTAGGATGTGCCGCCGATCAGGATCAGCTTCTTCGACAGATTTACCGCAACGACAGTCTCGCTGCGGGAGCCGTGGCGCTCGGGATCGGCGCGGAAGCTCGGCAGGTCAATGATCGTGAATTCAGGCGCGAAGTCGGCCAGTTCCGCGGCTTCCGGGCGCACCAGCAGGGTCCGGATGAAGAGGTTATGCCAGGCAAGCTCATTGATCACCCGCACTCGGACCCGATACTCGGGCTGCGACCCGCCGTAGAGGTCGGCAACGTAAAGCTGGTCCTTGTCCGCCAGCGCCAGCATGAAATCGGCATGGAGCCGGTCGAACGCTTCCGCGTCCATCGGCTTGTTGCCCTTGTTCCACCAGATGACGTCTTCGGTCAGCGTGTCCTTGACGGTGAACTTGTCCTGCGCGCTGCGGCCGGTGTGCTTGCCGGTCCGAACCACCAAGGGCCCGTCCTTGGCGAGCAAACCCTCGCCGCGGCGCACGGCATGTTCGACCAGCGGCGCAGTCGTCAGATTCCAGAAGATTTCAGCCTTTGTCGCAATGCCCTGCGCTTCAAGACCCATGCTCGGAACCCGGTCGGTCACTGTTCGAAAACCCTTTCCCAGATGTCAAAAACGGCGGCGGCCGGTGTTGGGCCATGCCGCCGCATACGTATGCGTTGACCCGCCTATAGGCACGAAAACAGGAGCGGGTCAAAACGCTCCAACGCCGCTTAAGCACTTGATGTCGAACGATAGCGCTAACATCGTTGCCTTAGCGGAACCGTCGCGGCTTGTTTCGCTGACGGCGGCTCGGTAAGCCGCCGCATGAGCGACGTGATCGCGCTGGTCGATGATGACCGCAACATCCTCACTTCGGTGTCGATCAGCTTGCAGCAGGAAGGCTTTGTCACCCGAGTCTATTCGGATCCCGCGGTGGCGCTGAAGGCGTTTGGCGACAATCCGCCGGACCTCGGCGTATTCGACATCAAGATGCCCGGCATGGACGGGATGGAGCTCCTTCGCCGGGTCCGCGAGTTCAGCGCAGTCCCGGTCATCTTCCTGACCTCCAAGGACGACGAGCTCGACGAAGCCCGCGGGCTCGCCATGGGCGCCGACGATTATATCGCCAAGCCGTTTTCGCAGCGGCTGTTGATTGCCCGTATTCGGGCGATCCTGCGGCGCCAGGAGCTGGCGCGCGGCGAAGGCGCGCCGATGAGCGGCGAGCCCGAACCGGCGCCCATCGAGCGTGGCCGGCTGGTCATGGACCCGGCACGGCACAAGGTGCTCTGGGCGGGGCAAAACGTCGGCCTTACGGTCACCGAGTTCCTGATCCTGGAAGCGCTCGCCCAGCGTGCCGACGTCGTCAAAAGTCGCAATCAATTGCTCGATGCAGCGTATAGTGAGGATGTCTATGTCGACGACCGCACCATCGACAGCCACATCAAGCGCATCCGCCGCAAGTTCCGGGTCGTCGACCCGCAATTCGACGCGATCGACACCCTCTACGGGGTTGGATACCGTTTCACCGAACAGTGAAGAAGGCGACCTGGCGCTCACCTGGTCGCGCCGCTGGTCGCTTGCCCACCGGATCCTCGCGCTCAATCTCCTCACCGTGCTGTTGGTCGCCCTCAGCACGCTCTACCTCGACGTGTTCCGCAACAGCCTGAGCATGGAGCGGGTACGCCAGACGAAGATCGAGGCGACGACGACCGCCGAGGCTTTAGCGCACATGCCCGCAGGCCAGTGGCCGGCGCTGCTGGCCTCGATTTCTCGTTCGAGCCTCAATCGCTTTCGAATCTACGGCACGGACGGCAGGCTGCTGATCGACAGCTGGTCCGTCACCGGCCCGACCTATGCGCTGCTCGATCCGGACAAGGAGAACTGGACCCAAGCCATCGCGCGGACGCTCGACCGCGGGTTCAACGTGCTGGTGGGTGCGACTCCGCTTCAAGAATATGCCGAGCCGGCAGCCGACCGAACTCGAGGCCTGGCCGGAGGCCGTCGAGGCCCGCGCCAAGGGCAGGACCGCTGCCGTCGTCCGCAACGCCCCCGACCTGACGCCGGTAATCTCGGCAGCGGTTCCGGTCGGCGGCAACATTTTGCTGGCGACCAACAACGACCGCGCCTTCACCCGTACGGTCCACAACCAGCGCGGGATCATCGCTGCGGCCATGGCGCTGCTGATCGCGCTGTCCTTCTTCCTGTCGCGCTTCATGGTCCGGACCATCGTCCGTCCACTGAGGCACCTCGCCATAGCCGCCCATCGGGTCCGGCTCGGCAGGTCGCGCGGAGTCAACATTCCCCGCTTCCCGTCCCGGCGCGACGAGATCGGTCAGCTCGCCCGGGCCATTTCCGACATGAGCCAGTCGCTTCGGCAGCGCATCGACAATATCGATGCCTTCGCCGCCGACGTCAGCCACGAGCTCAAGAACCCGCTCGCCTCGCTGCGCTCAGCCCTCGACGGCGTGGACCGTGTCGAGGATCCCGAGCTCAAGCGGCAATTGCTGGCCCTGGCGCGCGATGATGTCGGACGGCTCGACCGGCTGATCAACGACATCAGCGAAGCCGCCCGGACCGACGCCGAGCTGCTGCGCGCACATTTCGAGGAGGTCGACCTCGACGCGCTGATCGGCCAGCTCGTCGATAGTTGGGAAAACCGGCGCGAGACCGGCAGCGCGCGGCTGGTCTTTGCGCCAAGCGGGAGCCGGCCAGCGCTGGTCCTGGGCAAGCCGGACCGGCTCGCTCGCGCAATCAATGCCATCATCGACAATGCGGTCAGCTTTTCGCCCGCCGAGGGCCTGGTGAGAATATCCACCGAGCAGGCCGCGGACGAATTGCTGGTCATCATCGAGGATGAGGGCCCCGGCGTTCCTCCCGAAGCGCGCCAAGCCATTTTCAACCGCTTCCATTCGCTCCGCAGCGGAGACGAGAACTTCGGGCGCCACTCGGGCCTCGGCCTTGCCATCGCCCAGGCAATCATCGAAGGCCACGATGGAGAGATTGACGTGCACGACCGCGACGACGCGCCGTCCGGCGCCCGCTTCACCATCCGCCTGCCAGCTGCCGCCCGGCAATGACCGCTCCGCTGCCGCCCGCCGGTTCGCGCCAGTCGGCTGAGATTATCCACGCCAGCAGCGTCGCCCTGGACCGGCGCGCGGTACTGATCAGCGGCCCGTCGGGGTCCGGCAAGTCCGACCTCACCCTGCGCCTTCTCGACCGCGGCTTCACGCTGGTCAGCGACGACCGGACCATCGTCAGGCGCGAGGGCGACCGGCTGGTCGCCTCCGCGCCCCGAAACATCGCCGGCAAGCTCGAAATCCGCGGCATCGGCATCGTCGATGTGGATTGCGTCGACGAAGTTCCGGTGGCGCTGATCGTCGAGCTCACCGATGAAATCCAGCGCCTGCCCGAGGACGGCCGCGAGCAGCAGCTTCTCGGCCTTGGCCTGCCGTTGGTCAGCGTTGACGCCATGACCGCTTCGGCGCCGGCCAAGATCGCCGTCGCGCTCGACCGCCTGGGTCTCAAATTCTGATGCCGACACCACCAGCTCTCCGCCCGCCGCGGCTGCTGCTCGTCACCGGCATGTCCGGGGCGGGCAAGTCGACGACACTCGACGCGCTCGAGGACATGGGTTGGGACGTGGTCGATAACCTGCCCGCCGACCTGCTCGAGCCGTTCGTCAAAGGCGGCGGCAAGGATCGCGCCGCCCCCGCTGCGGTCGGGATGGACGTCCGCAGCCGCGGTTTCACCGCCGACAGCCTGCCCCAACTGATCCGGTCGATCGAGGGGGTCGAAGGCGAGATTCTGCTATCTCGACTGCTCGGGCGGCGAGCTGATCAGGCGCTACGACGAGACCCGCCGCCGCCATCCCCTCGCGCCCGACCGGCCGGCGGAGGATGGGATCGCCCGCGAGCGCCAACTGTCGATGCCGCTACGCAACGCGGCCGACAGCGTCCTCGACACCACCGACCTCACCCCCGCCGAGCTTCGCGACGAGCTTCGGCGGCGGTTCGAGGGCGACAGCGACCAACCGGTCCTGACCATCACCAGCTTCGGCTTCGCCCGCGGCGTATCCCGAACCGCCGATTTGGTGTTCGACCTGCGCTTCCTGCCGAACCCGCATTGGGTCGACGAGCTGAGACCGCTAACAGGTGAGGACGAGGCCGTTCGTTCCTATCTGGAACGGGAACCCGCTTGGGGGGAAGCGCTGGACCGCGTCGAAGCGCTTCTCAACGACTGGATTCCCCGCTACTGGGCCGCGGGCAAAAGTTACGTGACCGTCGCGTTCGGCTGCACTGGTGGGCGGCACCGCTCGGTCGCCGCGGCAGTCGAGGTGGCGGAACGGTTGCGTCGGGCCGGATTTTCTCCGAACGTTCGACACCGCGATCTCGCCTCGCCGCCGCGAGACACGATCGAGCGCGTTTCCGAGCGTGCCGCGCATAGCGAGAGCGAGGACGAGTTGAGTCAATGATTGGACTGGTGCTGGTAACCCACGGCGGGCTGGCGGCGGAGTTCGTCACGGCGATGGAGCATGTCGTCGGGCCGCAGGAGGCGATCGAGGCGATCTGCATCGGTCCCGATGACGACATGGAAGGCCGCCGCAAGGACATTGCCGAAGCGATCGCCAAGGTCGAGCAGGGCCAGGGCGTCATCATCCTCACCGACTTGTTCGGCGGAACCCCCTCGAACCTCGCCATCAGCCTGATGAAGAGCGAGAATGTCGAGGTCATCGCCGGCGTGAACCTGCCGATGCTGATCCGCCTCGAGGGCGCGCGCAAGGTGATGCCGGTCCATGCCGCCGTCGCCGCGGCGCGCGAAGCGGGCCGCAAGTACATCTCGGTCGCCAGCGAGATCCTGGGCGAGGCCGCCGCTTGAGCGCGGTCAGCCGCGAAGTCGAGATCTGCAACGTCCGCGGTCTCCACGCCCGCGCCAGCGCCAAATTCGTCAACCTCGCCAGCCAGCTCGACGCCACGATCGAGGTCGAGAAAGACGGCCACCGGGTGTGCGGCACGTCGATCATGGGCCTGATGATGCTCGGCGCGGCCATGGGCGATTCGGTCGTCATCCACGTCGACGGCGCCGAGCCCGACGCCGTGCTCCTCCAGCTGGTGGCGCTCGTCGAGGAGCGGTTCGGGGAAGATTGATGCCCCGCCTGGTCACCGCTTTTTCCAACCCCACGGTCAAGCGCCTGCGCTCGCTCCGCGAAAAGAAGGGCCGCCGCGCCGAAGCCTTGTTCCTGGCCGAGGGGCTGCGGATCCTGGTCGAAGCGCGCGACAGCGGGCGGCTGCCCGAAATCATCGCCTTTTCCGCGGACGGCGGGAAGCATCCGCTGGCGGCCGAACTGATCGCCGCGACCGAGGCGGCCGGCGGCGAAGCGATCGAGACGACCCACGACATCCTTGCCAAGATGAGCGGCAAGGACAATCCGCAGATGGTGCTCGGCGCCTATCGGGAGACCAGCCCCGAGCTGAGCCGGATCGACCGGTCGAAGGCGCCGCTGTGGATCGTCGCCCAGGCGCTGCGCGATCCCGGCAACATCGGCACCATCTTGCGCACCGGCGACGCGGCCGGGGCCGGCGGGCTGATCCTGATCGACGACAGCGCCGACCCGTTCTCGGTCGAGGCGGTGCGGGCCTCGATGGGCGCGGTGTTCACCCAGGAGATTGCGGCGGCGCGCTGGCCGGAGTTCATCGCCTGGTTGCGGTCGGGGCCAGGTCAGCTGGTCGGGACCAGCCTCAAGGGGACCGACGATTATCTCGAAGCGAGCTACGAGCAGCCGTGCTTCCTGCTAATCGGCAATGAGCAACAGGGCCTTCCGGCCGAGTACGAAGCCGAATGCGACAGCCTCGTGAAAATCCCGATGGCGGGCCGCGCCGACAGCCTCAACGCGGCGATGGCGGCCGCGGTCATGGCCTTCGCCATCCGGGCAAGCTGGCGTTAAGCCAGACCTTGGCAGCATAACGGCATGAAAAAGCTTATCGCCCTCCCCCTCGTCGGCCTACTTGCCGGCTGCGCCACCATGGGTCCGCCGGCTCCGGCGGCGCCCTATCACGCGCTCGGTACCGAGCCGTTCTGGAACCTGCTCATCGACGAGCATGACATCACCTTCACCCAGCCCGACGCGCAGCCGGTCCAGCAGCGCACGCCGCCGGTGATCCACGGCTTCGCCGGCGAAATCTACCAGACGCCGCGGATCAACGTGAACATCGTCCATGCCAAGTGCAGCGACGGGATGAGCGACCGGGTCTATCCCGACAAGGTCCAGGTCACCGTCGACGGGCGTCGCTTCGAAGGCTGCGGCGGGCTGTAACCAGGGCCCGAGTCGCCGGGTCCACGGCGGCAACGAAGTAGGATTTCGTCTAAGGGGAAGTTGACAAATTTAACGCTGAATTCAGCGTTTCGATGCGCCTGTGATCAGCGGTTCCAAAGAGCAGCGAACCTTGCAGGCTTGCGCCGAGGGCGTCGCAGCCGAAATCCTATTTTGCAAGAATACCTACTCTGCGGCGATCTGCGGCGGATCGTCGCGTTCGTCCTCGCTCAGCTCCAGCTCGTCGTCGGCGTAGCGCGGCAGCGCCTCGACCGGCGCGAGCACATCGATGTCGCGCGCGTCCCGGCTCGATGTTCAGATCGCGGAACTTGCGCGCGGTGACCAGCGACCGGCTCTCAAAGCTGGCGACGAAGCTGTTGTAATTGTTGACGGCGGTCGAAAGCCCGCTGCCGACCTTGCGCAGGTCATCGGCGGCCTTGGCGAGCCGCTCGTAAAGCTCCTTGCCGAGCTCGCCGATCTGGCGCGCTTCCTTGGCCAGTTTCTCCTGCCGCCACACCGCCGCGACCGTCCGGGCGATGGCGATCAGGTTGGTCGGGGTCGCCAGCAGCACCTTCTTGTCGAACGCATAGTCCCACAGGGTCGGGTCCTGCTCGAGCGCGGCGGTCAGGAAATGCTCGCCCGGGATGAACATCACGACATAGTCGGGCGCGTCGGCGAACTGCGCCCAATAGGCCTTGTTGCCGAGCGCGTTGACGTGGTTGCGGATCGCCTGCGGCATGGGCCGCGAGATGAGTCGTGCGCGCGCCCTCGTCGACGCGCCAAACGCGTCCTGATAAGCGTTGAGCGACACCTTGGCATCGATCACCAGCGACTGCCCGCCCGGCACGCGGACGACGACGTCGGGCCGGAGCCGCCCGCCATCCTCGCCGGCGACGCTGACTTCGGTGGCGAAGTCGCAGTGTTCGGACAGGCCGCAGGCTTTCGAGCACGTTCTTGAGCTGCTGCTCGCCCCAGCGGCCCCGCGCCTTGGGCGCATTGCGTAGCGCGTTGACCAGCTTGGCGGCCTCGGCCGAGACTCGCTCGGTGCCGGTGCGCATGGCGTCAATTTGCCCGGCGAGGATGCCGAAGGCGTCGCGGCGCTCGGCCTCGACCTTCTGGACCGTGGTTTCATAGCGCTCGAGGCGGTCGTGGACCGGCTGGAGAAGCGCCTTCAGATTCTTGCCGGCATTCTCTTCGGACTGCCGGAAGCGATCGTCGGCGCGGTCGAGGAATTGCTTCTGCGCGGCTTCGAGCAGCTTGCCGCCGACCTCGGCGAATTGACAAGCGAGCGCGTCCTTGGCCTCCATCAACTCCTTGATGCGTGCCTCGAAACCCTTCTCCCGCTCGTCCTGCGCGGCCTTGAAGGCGGCAAGCTCGCTGGCGGCGGTGCGGTTGGAGTCGCGTTCCTTCACCACCTCGTCGAGCTGAAGCCGCAGCGTATCGACGGTCTGCCTGGCGCCAGCCGTCTCACGGCTGGCCCACAGCCAGCCCAGCGCGGTCCCGACCACCAAGGCCAAAATGATGAACGCACCCGTCGCCATTCCATTGTCCTCGCGGAACAGAATGGGAACATTATAGTCAAAGCGAGGCTGTACTCAACCGGTTTGTCATTGCGAGGAGCCTGTGCGACGAAGCAATCCACAGAAAAAGGAACGAAGGCTGGATTGCTTCGCTCCGCTCGCAACGACCAGGGAGACACCATGTCGATCCGCAAGATGATCAGCCTTCACCCGGACGTTGCCGGGCACGTCAACCAGCCACTGGGCGATGCGGTCCACCATGCCATGTATTGCGCGAAAATGTGCCTGAGCTGTGCCGACGCCTGCGCGGCCGAGAAGATGGACATGGCGCAATGCATCCGCGCCTGCCTCGATTGCGCGGATATTTGCGACGCGACGGCGAGCGTCGGGCTGCGGCGGACCGGCGAGAACGAACAGGTGCTGCGCGAGACGCTCGAGCTTTGCGCCCGGGTCTGCGATTCATGCGCGGCCGAATGCGAGAAGCACGAGCACGAGCATTGCAAGCTGTGCGCGCAGATCTGCCGCGAATGCGCCGAGGATTGCCGCAACGCGGCGGCTTCTATCGGCTAGGCCGAGCCAAAGTTGAGCGGCGGCCGCTGCGCGGCGCCCGGCCAGTGCGAGTGCTTATTTTGGGTGGAAAGCGGACGCTTCAGCCTTCCAATAGCAAAAAGGGCGGATGCCTGGCATCCGCCCTTCCCTTGCGCTTCACTAAGCGGAAGCGGCGGCTTAAGCCGCTTGCAAATTCACTGCGCTGGACTTGCCACGCTTGTCGTTTTCGAGTTCGTAAGACAGGCGCTGCTCTTTTTCGAGCGTGTTCATTCCCGCGGCTTCGACAGCGCTGATGTGAACGAAGGCATCGTTGCCTCCGGCCTCATTGGTGATGAAGCCATAACCCTTGGCATTGTCAAAAAATTTCACTGTGCCGATTGGCATATTTAATTCCTTCAGTTCGATGAAGACCGACAGTCGGCCTCACGGATGCTCAGAGAAGCGAGAGAGAAGGAATTAGGGCCGCAAAAGCGCCGAAGACCGTCAATTAGCGACTGTAGCCACGCCTATATAGGTACTCCCGCGTGAAATGCTAAGGGCGGTCAAACGCAAATGTCCGCGGCGGCCCTATCGGCTGAACACCACCCCATGGACGAGCGCCTTGCCGGTCGCCCCGTGCGGCCAGCTTGGTCGGTCGAACTGAATCGAACCGTGGCTGCCGAAGGCTTCGTCAATCGACAGCCGCCCGGTTGCCTCGTCGAGCTTCAGCATCGCCAGCCAGCTGTCCCTCCCTCCCGTCACGACGATCCGGCCTGACTTGCGGTCTGCCGCAATCCAGTGCGGCATGTGGAGATCGTGCGAAAGCGAGATGCGCGAAACCTCGACGGGCCGGTCGGGATCGCTGGCATCGAGAACCACCAGGCCGTTGATGTTGCCGACGGTCTGAATCCAATATTTTCCGTAGACCAGGGGGACCGAGCACATGTCGTGGGGCGTCGGTCCGCTGGGAAAGGCGTGGACGAACTTCGCGGTCGGCTTGGCGCTCGTCAGGCCCTCGATCCGGTAGAGGCCGCAACTGAAGGTGTTCACATAAGCGCTGCCGTCGGCAAGGAACCTCGGTTCGGCGGGGAAGATATTGTGCTTGCCGCCGTCGCTGTCCGGCAAGTCCACGCTTGCAAGCAATTTGAGGCCGCTCAGGGACCAGACCTGGACGTGATGGGTGTCCGGGCTCGTCCAGCCGGGACCCATCCCCATGTCGGTGCTGCTGGTGACGACCCGGTCGATGCCGGGCGCGACGGCGAGGCTGTACGGCCAGTTGATCGCCGTCGGAATGTCGGGCGTGGCCGAGGGAGTCGCGCGAACCATCCGCCCTTCCCCATCGAGCTCGACCAGCCCGCCGGGCGGCGCATATTTGTCGCCGATCGACTGGAAGGTGGCGAGGACGTGCCCTCCGGGAATGCGGGCGAAGCTGTGCGGGTAGCTATACTGGCCCGCCCGCGTGAAATCCTCCGCGACCCGCGGCTTTCGCGGATCGCTGACGTCGATCACGAAGCTGTGGCTCGCCTTCCAGCCATCGGCGAACAGCGTCCCGCCGGGAGGCGTTTCATATTCGGTGTGATGCGGCATGGTCGCCTTGAAGCCGGTCGGCGCGGTGGCCACGACAGCGCCATAGCTCTTGCTGCCCGGGTCGGCGTCGATCACCGCGAGGAAGTCGCTGTCCTTCTCGTCGTCATCGCCGGCCCAGGCATAAAGGTAGTGCGCGGGTTTCCCGCTATCGGCGGCGGCGGGCGCGCAGATGACGCCGGCCAGGGACATTGCCCAAAGAATTCGTGCAGCGCTTGGCATGATGACCGCCCCCCGCGGATTTGGTCAGGGGAAGCTGGACCTCGCCTGAAATACAGTCAAGACGCGCCAGTCAGGACGTGGATACCGGTCAGGCGACTTGAAGACCCTGCTCTTTCCGCCACTTGGCGAGCTTCTTTAAGACCATGTCTCGCTTCAGGCGGGAGAGGTGGTCGATGAACAAAACGCCGTTCAAATGGTCCATCTCGTGCTGGAGGCAGACCGCGAGGAGGCCGTCGATCTCTTCCTCATATTTCTTGCCCTCGACGTCCTGCCAGCGGGCGCGGATGCGGTCGGGACGCATGACCTCGGCATATTGCTCGGGGACCGAGAGGCAGCCCTCGGTGTAGGGAATTTCATGGTCGGAGGTCCACAGGATCTCCGGATTGACGAACACCCTGGGGTCCTTGACCGTCTTGCTTTCGGAATCCTCGGCGTCCTCCGGCTCCTGCAGGTCGATGACCAGCAGGCGGATCGGCTCGCCGACCTGGACCGCGGCGAGGCCGATGCCCGGGGCGTCGTACATCGTCTCGAACATGTCGGCGACAAGCGTCTTCAGCGCCGCGTCGAAGGTCTCGACGGGTTTGGAAATCTGGCGAAGGACCGGTTCGGGGGTCTCAAAGATGCGGCGAATGGCCATGGGGGCAATTTAGTCTTTCAAGCCAGTGGGTTCAAGAAATGGGACGCCTTGCACGCAAGGCTTGGGCAAGCGTGCCTTCGTCGAGATAGTCGAGCTCACCGCCGACCGGAAGGCCGTGCGCCAACTGACTGATGCGGATTGGAAATCCTTCCAGCCGTTCGGCCAGATAATGGGCCGTGGTCTGGCCTTCCAACGTGGCGTTCATCGCCAGCACCACCTCGTCGATGCCGCCGGCGGCGACGCGCTTGACCAGCTGGTCGATGGTGAGGTCCTCGGGCCGCACGCCTTCGAGCGCCGAGAGACGGCCGCCGAGCACGTGATAGCGGCCCGGAAACAGGCGCGAGCGGTCGAGCGCCCACAGGTCGGAGACTTCCTCGACCACGCACAGCGCCTTGTCGTCGCGCTTGGGGTCCTTGCAGATGCTGCACGGGTCGGAGGTGTCGACATTGCCGCAGGTCGAGCAGGTCGAGAGCTTGTCGGAGACGGTCCGGAGCGCCGACAGCAAAGGCTGAAGCGCGGTTTCGCGGCGCTTCATCAGGTGCAGCACCGCGCGCCGCGCCGAGCGCGGCCCGAGGCCCGGGAGCCGCGCAAGCGCCTGCGATAGCGCTTCGATCTCCTGACTTGCCACAGCGGCGAGGTAGGCAATTCCACTGCCATTCGCCATAGGGCACGGCCATGCGCATCATCTTCATGGGATCGCCGGACTTCGCGGTGCCGAGCCTGGAGGCGCTGGTCGCGGCCGGGCATGAGGTGGTCGCGGCTTATGCCCAGCCGCCGCGGCCGGCGGGGCGCGGCAAGGCGGAGCGCAAAACTGCGGTTCATGAGCGGGCGGAAGCGCTGGGGATTCCGGTGCGGACACCCCGAACGCTGCGCAATGAAGACGGAGCAGGCAGCCTTTCGCGGCGCTCGACGCCGATCTGGCGGTGGTCGCGGCCTATGGGCTGATCCTGCCCAAGGCGATCCTGGAGGCGCCCAAGGGGGGGTGCATCAACGTCCACGCTTCGCTGCTGCCGCGCTGGCGCGGCGCGGCGCCGGTGCAGCGCGCGATCCTGGCGGGCGACGAGATCACGGGCGTGACCATCATGCGCATGGATGAAGGGCTGGACACAGGGCCGATGCTGCTCAAGCGCGAGCTCGGCATAAGCGGCAAGAACGCCGGGCAAGTCACGGAGGAACTGGCAAGGCTCGGCGCGGAGGCGGTGGTCGAGTGGCTCGCTCACCCGACCCCGCCCGAGCCGCAGCCGGCGGTCGGGGTCACTTATGCGTCCAAGGTCGACAAGGCCGAGGCGCGGATCGACTGGAGCAAGCCGGCCGAAGATATTCAACGCCAGGTGCGGGCCTTCGCGCCGAGCCCGGGCGCCTGGTTCGAAGCCAATGGCGAACGCATCAAGCTGCTCGAAGCCGACGTCGAGCGGGATTCCCGCTTTCGCGGGAATGACGGGATGGTGGTGGATAACCAACTTCTGATCAGCTGCGGTGAAGATGCCATCCGCCCACGGTTGGTGCAGCGGGCGGGACGGGGGCCGATGAGTCCGAGCGAACTGCTGCACGGGTTCGCGATTCCCAAAGGCACGATCCTGCCGTGACTCGCTGGCGGTTGACCATCGAATATGACGGCGCGCCGTTCATGGGCTGGCAGCGGCAGGACCATGGGCCCTCGGTGCAGCAGTCGCTGGAGGAGGCGCTGGAGCGGATGACCGGCGAGGCGGCCGCCGTCACCGCGGCGGGGCGGACCGACGCCGGAGTCCACGCGCTGGCGATGGCAGCCCACGTCGACATTGCGCGCGAGGTAACTCCGCACCGGCTGCGCGAGGGGCTGAACGCGCTGGTGCGGCCCCTGCCCGTCTCGGTGCTGGCGGTCGAGCCGGTGGCGGACGACTGGCATGCGCGCTTTTCCTGCCTTGGGCGCCGCTACCTTTATCGCATCCTCAACCGCCGCTCGCCGCCCGGCGCTCGACCTGGGCAAGGTGTGGCACATCGCGGCGCCGCTCGATGCCGAGGCGATGGCGCAAGGTGCCGCGCAGCTGATGGGACGTCATGACTTCACCACCTTCCGCTCGGCCCATTGCCAGTCGGACAGTCCGGTGAAGACGCTCGACCGGCTAGAGGTCAGCCGCGCCGGCGAGGAAATTCATGTCGAGGCGGCGGCGCGTAGCTTCCTCCACCATCAGGTTCGGTCGATGGTCGGGTGCCTGGCGCTGGTCGGGCGCGGGCAATGGGCGGCGGAGGATATGGGCAAGGCGCTGGCGGCGAAGGACCGCGCCGCGCTGGGGCTCAACGCGCCGCCGCACGGGCTCTACTTCGTCGAGGCGAGCTACCCCTAGACGACGATCTCGCGCGCCGGCGGGCGGCTTTCCCAGCCTTGCGGGCTGGCGGACGGGCCGTAAGCCCCGGCGGCGAAGACGGCGATGAGGTCACCCGGCTCGGCATGGGGCAGCATCACCTCGTCGCCGAGCACGTCATGGGGCGTGGCGAGGCAGCCGGTCACGGTCACCTGCTCAACGGCGGGCTGGTCGAAGCGATTGGCGACCGCGATCGGATAATTGCCATGGCCGCGCTCCTGCAGGCAGCCGGTGGCGCGGAGCAGATGGTGGCCGCCGCCGTCGGTGGTGAGGAAGGTCGCGCCGCAGCTGGTCGTGCGATCGAGGATGCGGGTCAGATAAACACCGCATTCGGCGACGATCCAGCGGCCGAGCTCAAGCGACAGGCGGGTGGTCGCGAGCAACTCCGGCGCCGCGCACAAGGTCTCGTGGAGGGCATTGGCGAGCCGGTAGAGGTCGATCGGCTGCTCGCCGTCGAAGCAGGGCACGTCGAACCCGCCGCCGAGGTTGAGCTCGGGCAACGGGATGTCGAGCTCTTCCGCGATCTTGCCGGCGCTGGCGATGATGGTGCGGTGCGCCTCGATCAGCGCGGCATCGTCGAGGCATTGGGCGGCGGCGAACATGTGGAGGCCGCGCCAGTCGACGTCGGCCTCGAGCAGGCCGCGGACCAATGCCGGCGCGCGATCGGCGTCGATTCCAAACGGGCTCGGGCGGGCGCCCATGGTGATCCGGCCGCAGTCGATGGTGAAGGGCGGGTTGACCCGGACCGCAAGCTTGGGGCGAATGCCGAGCCGCTCGCCGGCGAGAATCGCGCGCCGCGCCTCGCCCTCGCTCTCGACGCTGACCGTCGCGCCCGCCGCGATGCCGGCCTCAAGCTCGTCGTCGCCCTTGCCCGGCCCGGCGAAGGTCATCGGAATTCCGGCGAGGCCGGCGCGCTTGAGACGGTCGAGCTCGCCGCGGGAAACCACGCGGAAGCCGTCGATGTAACGGCCGATGAAGCTCAGCAATTCTTCGCTGGGATTCGCGGTGACCGAATAAAAGACCGCCAGGCCGTCGGGCATGGCCGCGCGAAGCCGAGCGATCTGCCCGCCGATGATGTTGTTGTCATAGACGAATAGCGGCGTCCCGCCGGCGGCGGCGATCAGCTCTTCGACCGGGGCGCCGCCAATCTGCAGCTGGCCGTCCGGGGCGGCGGAGAAATAAGGCGGGATCGGTCCCGTCGGCTTCATGTCGCTGCCCCCCTCGTGAACCGCTATTCCGCGGCGATCGCCTCATATTCCATTGCGGCGAGATATTTTTCCGCGTCGAGCGCCGCCATGCAACCGGTGCCTGCCGCGGTCACCGCCTGGCGGTAGATCTTGTCCATCACGTCGCCGCAAGCGAACACGCCCTCGACGCTGGTGCGCGTAGTGCCGGGAGCGACGCGGATATAGCCTTCCTCGTCGAGGTCGAGCTGGCCGGCGAACAATTCGGTCGCGGGCTTGTGGCCGATGGCGACGAAGGCGCCTTCGACCTCGAGGCGTGAGGTTTCGCCGGTGCGCTTGTTGCGCAGGTCGAGCCCGACCAGCGCTTCGGGATCGCCGCCGCCGACGAACGCGACGACTTCGCTGTCCCAGATGACGTTGACGTGCGGGTTGGCGAACAGCCGGTCCTGCAGGATCTTCTCGGCGCGCAGGCTGTCGCGGCGGTGGATCAGGGTCACCTCATGGCTGTGGTTGGTGAGGTAGAGCGATTCCTCGACCGCGGTGTTGCCGCCGCCGATCACCGCGACCTTCTTGCCGCGGTAGAAAAAACCGTCGCAGGTCGCGCAGGCCGAAGCGCCCCTGCCCTTCATATGCTCTTCAGAGGGAAGGCCGAGCCACTTGGCCTGCGCGCCAGTGGCGATGACCAAAGCATCGGCGACATATTCCGCACCGCCGTCGCCTTTGAGGCGGAACGGCCGGCGCGAGAGATCGACGCTGCTGATATGGTCCCACACGACCTTGGTCCCGACATGCTCGGCCTGGGCCTGCATCTCCTCCATCAGCCACGGGCCCTGGATGACCTCGCGGAAGCCGGGGTAGTTCTCGACATCGGTGGTGGTGGTGAGCTGGCCGCCCGGCTGGATGCCCTGGATAACGACCGGGTTGAGGCCGGCGCGCGCGGCATAGATGGCGGCGGTAAATCCGGCCGGCCCGGAGCCGAGCACGGCCACGCGCGTCGAAATGCTGTTAGTCATTGGCCGGATTTAAGGGCGGTTACCCCGCTCGGCAACGGCCAAGGAGGACCGCCGGCTAGACGGTCCGGCGGCCGGCGATGAAATTCCAGATGAGGACGATGACGCCGACGATGAGGAGGAGGTGAATCAGCGGGCTGGCGATGTGCAGCGCGAGGAAGCCAAGGGCCCAGAGCACGAGGATGATGATGGCGATGGTCAGAAGCATGGCTGATTCCTCTCTGTTCGGTCGCGTAACGGTCGATATCGAAGGGCGTTCCGCCGCCAAACATTAAACCAGGCGCGACTGCTTGACGGCGGCTTCAATGAAACCGGCGAACAAGGGGTGCGGATCGAACGGGCGGCTCTTCAACTCCGGGTGGAACTGGACCCCGATGAACCACGGGTGGTCGGGCCGCTCGACGATCTCGGGCAACTGCCCGTCGGGCGACATTCCGGAGAACAGCAGACCCGTATCTTCCAGCCGATCCTTGTAATGAATGTTGACCTCGTAGCGGTGGCGGTGGCGCTCGCTGATGTCGTCGCTCCCGTAGATCGAGTGGACGACGCTGTTGCCAGTCAGCTTCGCCGGATAAGCACCAAGCCGCATCGTGCCGCCGAGGTCGCCGCCCGCCGCGCGTTTTTGAAGCCCTTCCTCGCTCATCCACTCGGTGATCATGCCGACGACCGGCTCGGCGGTTTCGCCGAACTCGGTGGTCGAGGCTTCGCCAATTCCGGCGAGGTTCCGGGCGCCTTCGATGCAGGCCATCTGCATGCCGAGGCAGATGCCAAAAAAGGGAATGTCGCGCTCGCGGGCGAACTTGACCGAAGCGATCTTGCCCTCGCTGCCGCGCTCGCCGAACCCGCCCGGCACCAGGATCGCATGAAGCGGCTCGAGTTCGGCGACGATGTCCGCTTCCGGATGCTCGAACAGCTCGGCGTCGATCCACTGGATATTGACCTTGGCGCGGTTGGCGATGCCGCCGTGAACCAGGGCCTCCCGCAGGCTTTTATAAGCGTCCGGCAGTCCGACATATTTGCCGACGACTCCGATCGTCACTTCGCTCTCATAATGGTCGATGCGGTCCATGATCTCGCGCCAGCGCTCGAGATCGGGAGCCGGAGCATCGTCGATCCGGAACGCGCGCAGCACTTCGTCGTCGAGCCCGGCCTCGTGATATTGCAGCGGCACATCGTAGATGTTGCGGGCGTCGAGCGCCGGGATCACCGCCGATTTGGGTACGTTGCAGAACAAGGCGATCTTTTCGCGCTCGCTTTCCGGCAGCGGCCGGTCGCAGCGGCAGAGCAGCACTTCGGGCTGGACGCCGAGGCTCGACAGTTCACGCACCGATTGCTGGGTCGGCTTGGTCTTGAGTTCGCCGGCGGCGGCGATCCACGGCACGAGCGTGGTGTGGACACTGACGGTTTGGTCGCGGCCGAGATCGTTCCTGAGCTGGCGAATCGATTCGATGAAGGGCAGGCTTTCGATGTCGCCCACCGTCCCGCCGATCTCGCAGATCACGAAATCGACGTCGTCGATGTCGTTAAGGGCGAACTCCTTAAGGGCATTGGTAACGTGCGGGATGACCTGGACGGTCGCGCCGAGATAGTCGCCGCGCCGCTCCTTGGCGATGATGTCGCGGTAGATGCGGCCCGTTGTGATATTGTCGGATTGCTTCGAGGAAACGCCGGTGAAGCGCTCGTAATGGCCAAGGTCGAGGTCGGTCTCGGCCCCATCGTCGGTCACGAACACCTCGCCGTGCTGATAGGGGCTCATGGTCCCCGGATCGACGTTCAGATAGGGGTCGAACTTGCGGATGCGGACCTTGTAGCCGCGGGCCTGGAGGAGCGCCCCGAGCGATGCCGAGAGAAGGCCTTTGCCAAGCGAGGAAACCACGCCGCCGGTGACAAAAATGAACCGCGCCATGGGAGTAAAGGCTTAGGGGCGTTAGCCTGCTTTGGGCAAGCGCCCGCGAAGAAAAAAGTTGGGGAAGCGCGAACTTACTGAGCGAGCGGGACCGCTGGGGCGCTCTGGTTCTGCGGCGCGGCCTGGTTCTGCTGGGGCGCCGTTGGCGTTCCCAGCGGCTGCACCGGCGCCTGCTGCTGCGGCTGCCCAATGGGCGCCGACTTGCCCGCCAGCGAGGTGTCGATCTTGACCGGTTCACGAGTAACGCCGGCAATCGCCGCCATGACGATCGACAGGATGATGAACGCCCCGCCGAGGACCGAGGTCGAGCGGGTGAGGAAGTCCGCGGCGCCGCGCGCGGTCATGAAGCCGGACGAGCTGCCGCCGACGCCGAGCCCACCGCCTTCCGAGCGCTGCATCAGGATGACGCCGACGAGCGAGATTGCGATCAGAGCCTGAACGATCAAAAGGAAGGCGAACATGGGGGACTTTCGAAAAGCGGTGCGGAGCGCGACTTAGTCCGCCCCGCCCCGCGTTTCAACCGGACTACTCGCCCGCGTGAGAGTCGCCCGCCGGCGCCGCTTCGACCGGCGTGTTCTGCTTCACCAGGTCCGCAATCTGCTCGGAGGTGTAGCCAATCGTCGCCGTCCCGTCGGCGTTGCCGCGCACCCCCGCCTGCGGAAGCACCAGCTTGCGGCCGGACTCCAAGGCGATGGTGACCTTGCCGTCAGCAACTGCTTCGATCGTTCCCACGGCTGCGCCGCTGATGCCCTTGACGGCGGAGCCGGGGGCAACCGCTGCTGTGGCGGCAGCGAGGCTCGCGTCGATCTGGCCATCGAGCTGTGCCTGGGTCATGGCGAACAGCAGCTTGCCGTTGTTGGCCGTGAAGCTCGACTTCGGCAGTGCGATTTCGTGCTTGTCGGTCTTGATCATGAGGTTGGCGCCCTGGATGGCGGTGACCGTGCCGACTCGGCCGCCGGCGGTGTCGACGACCTGCATGCCGACCGACTGCGCCGCGAGCGGAGTTGAGACCGCGAGGCCGAGGGCCGCGCAAATGACTGGAATGTGTCGCATAGTTCCTTTCCTGCGTTGAGCTTGGGTTACCCTAACTTTAGTTAGTAGTAGCTGAACCGCGGCTTGCAACCCGTGCCGCTTGTTCGACGATCGGCATGAAGTCGGCGGCCTTGAGGCTGGCTCCGCCGACGAGCGCGCCGTCGACGTCGGGAATGGCGAAGATTTCGGCCGCATTCGAGCCTTTGACAGAGCCGCCGTAAAGGATTCGGACTTGTCCGCCTGCCTCTCCGAACGCGGCGACCAGGCGGCGACGCAGCGCCGCATGCATGTCGCCAATGTCCGCGTTCGACGGAACCTTGCCCGTGCCGATCGCCCAGATCGGCTCGTAGGCAATAGCCAGCCCCGCCGAGCGGTTCGGAAGCGAAGCGCCGAGTTGGGCTTCGACCGTCGCCACGGCCTCGCCGCCCTCGCGCACCTCCAGGCTCTCGCCGACGCACAGGATCACGTTAAGTCCGGCGGCGAGCGCGGCCTCGGCCTTGGCGCGGACTTCGTCGTCGGCCTCCCGCTGCGACTCCCGCCGTTCGCTATGGCCGACGATGGTCAGCGAAGCGCCGGCGTCGGCAAGCATCGCCGCCGAGGTGCAGCCGGTGTGCGCTCCTTTGTCGGCAAAATGCACGTCCTGCCCGCCGATCGCGAAGCCGGGGACGGCGCGGACCGCGCGCTCGATCAGGATCGCCGGGACGCACAGCGCGACGTCGACCGTCGGCAACGAGCCCGACGCATCCGCGATCGCCGCGATCTCGCCAAGGTCGGCCGCCACGCCGTGCATCTTCCAATTGCCCGCAACGAGCTTTTTCAACGCCATCGTCCGTATTTCCCCGCCGCCTTGATGCGGTCCAACCTCGTCCCTAAAGCGGCCCGGCTCCCTTTCTCAACTGGAATGTCATGCTCACCTTCTTTCGACGCGTTTCCAAATCCAAGATCGGCACGTGGATCATGGCGGCCATCCTGATCGCCATCCTTGCCGGTTTCGCCATGAGCGACCTGCGCAATTTCGGCTCCGGCAACATCGGCTTTGGAATGGGCAGCTCGACCCTGGCCAAGGTCGGCGGCCAACAGGTCACCGAGCAGGAGATGCAACAGGCCGTGGACCGGCGGCTGCAAGGAAGTCCGCCAGCAACAGCCCGACGCCAATTTCGCCGCCATCGCCGGCGATTTCGAGCCCTTGCTCAACTCGCTGATCGACCAGAAGACGATACTCGCCTTTGCCGACAAGTTCGGCTTTCGCTTGTCGAAGCGCCAGATTGACGCGGAGATCGCCGATCTGCCGGGGACGAAGGGGCTCAACGGCAAGTTCAGTGAGGACGCCTATCAGCAATTCCTCAGCCGGCAGAAATTGAGCGACGCCGAAGTCCGCGAGATCCTGGGCGCCGAAATGCTCCAGCGCATGCTGCTGATCCCGGTCGCAACCGACCCGCGGATTCCCGTGGGCATGGCGACGCCCTACGCGTCCATGCTGCTCGAAGCGCGCGAGGGCGAGGCCGCCGCGATCCCGATCGACAATTTCCGCGCTGGGCTAAGGGCGACGGACGCCGACCTGCAGCGATTCTATACCGCCAACCGGGCCCGCTACGTGGTGCCCGAGCAGCGCGTGCTGAGGATCGCGCGCATCGGCCCGGAACAGGTGGCGGGCGTCACGGTATCCGACCAGGAGGTCGCGGCCGCCTATAATGCCAACAAGGCCGCCTATGCGGCGAGCGACACGCGCTCGCTGAGCCAGGTGGTCGTGCCGACCCAGGCCGCCGCCGCCGCCATCGCCGCCAAGGCCAAGGCCGGGACTCCGCTGGCTTCGGCGGCCGGATCGGGCGGAGCCGTGAGCACGCTCGCCGACCAGAGCCGCGATGCCTATGCCGGCGTCGCCGGCGCCCAGGCCGCGGCAGCCGTCTTCTCGGCCAGGCAAGGCGAAACCGTCGGGCCATTCAAGTCCGACTTCGGGTGGGTCGTCACCAGGGTCGATTCGATCAAGTCCAAGGCGGGCCGGACGCTCGATCAGGCGCGCAGTGAAATTGCCGCCAAGCTGAATACCGACAAGCGCAAGCAGGCGATCGAGGACCTGGTCGACAAGCTCCAGAACGCGACCGACGAGGGCGCCAACTTCACCGAAGCGGCCGCGCAGGCTAAGCTGGCCGTGACCACGACGCCCTTGATCACCGCCGCCGGCACGTCGCGGACGGACGCTTCCTTCAAGCCCCCCGCGGAGCTCGCCGGCGTCATCAAGACCGGGTTCGACATCGCGCCGAACGACCCGCCGGAAATCATCGACCTGCCGGAGGGCAAGGGTTACGCGATGGTGTCCCCCGCCGAGGTCGTTCCCGCCGCCCCGGCCCCGTTGGCAAGCATTCGCGAGCAGGTCACCAAGGACTGGACCGACGACCAGGCGCGGCAGCGTGCCGCGGCCGCGGCGCGGGCGATTGCCGCCAAGGTTGGGCGCGGGATGCCGCTCGGCCAGGCGATGAAGGAGGCCGGGGCCAATCTTCCGCCGATCCGGCCGCTGTCGTTCCGGCGGCTCCAGATCGCGACGTCGCAGGGCCCCGTACCCCCCGTCCTGCAGATGCTGTTCACCCTCAGCCAGGGCAAGAGCCGGATGATCTCCGACCCGAAAGGCGCTGGTTACTTCGTCGTCAAAGTGACCAAGGTCGTGCCGGGCAACGCCATGCTCCAGCCGACGCTGATCAGCCGCATGCAGAGCGAGCTCGCCCAACCGGTCCAGCAGGAATATGCGCAGCAGTTCATCGCCGCCATGCGGGCCGAGATGAAGGTCAAGCGCAACGATGCGGCGATTGCCGCGCTCAAGGCCAAGCTCGCGTCCAGCAGCGAGTAAGCCGCGCCGGGCTTGACCCGCGCTCTTTTGTTGCCTACACGTTCCCCGTTCGTTCTTTCTGGGGAGTGACGGCCGATGCTCACCGCCAAGCAACGTGAACTGCTGCTCTTCATCGACGCCCGGCTGAAGGAGAGCGGGATTTCGCCCAGCTTCGACGAAATGCGCGAAGCGCTCGACCTCAAGTCGAAGTCGGGGGTGCACCGGCTGATCTCGGCGCTCGAGGAGCGCGGGTTCATCCGCCGGCTGCCCAACCGGGCGCGCGCGCTGGACGTTATCAAGTTGCCCGAGACGCGGCCGCCGGCAACGGTCACGCCGCTCCGCCCGGCGGCCGCCGCACCGGCGCCGGCCAACGACACGATCGACATTCCGCTGCACGGCCGCATCGCCGCCGGCACGCCGATCGAGGCGCTGCAGGGCACCGAGAATTTCTCGGTCCCGGCGGCGCTGCTTGGTCCGGGCGAGCATTACGCGCTCGAAGTATCGGGCGATTCGATGGTCGAGGAAGGCATTCTCGACGGCGATTTCGCGCTGATCCGCAAGGTCGACACGGCGCGCGACGGGGAAATCGTGGTGGCGCTGATCGACGACGAGGAAGCGACGCTCAAGACCTTCCGGCGCGAAGGCAAGATGGTCCGGCTCGACCCCGCCAACCGCCAATATGAAGCCGCAGCGCTACGACCCGCGGCGGGTGCAGATCCAGGGCCGGCTGGCGGGCCTGATCCGGCGCTACTGAAGTGGCCGAAGCCCGCATCGATTATGTCGAATTGCCGAGCGCGACCGCGCATGAGCTGACACGCGGCCTTCTACGCCAAGGCATTCGGGTGGAACTTCACCGACTACGGCCCGGCCTATGCCGCGACGAGCAACGGCACGACGACCTCGGGCTGCAGGGCGATCCGGCGGACGGCATCTCGGCGCCGCTGCCGGTGATCCGCGTCGACGACCTCGAAGCGGCGTTCGACGCGGTGACCAAGGCCGGGGCCGTCATCGCCAAGCCGATCTTCAGCTTCCCCGGCGGCCGCCGCTTCCAGTTCATCGATCCGTCGGGGAACGAACTCGCGGTGTGGACCGCCCTCGACCACTGATTCGGGTCTTTTGGCGAGCGATGGCCGCCAGGGATGCGCGCCGACCCGCTCCGCCACCGTCTCGATGTGCGGCGTTCCCTCAAGATAGATCGCAAGTCCGCCGGTGCCGGCAAGCGTCCCGCGGTCGAGCTTCAGCCAGCGCGGTGTGCAGCCCCGCGGCAGGCGGCGGTCGGAAACGACGATGTCGGCGCTGGCGCAGGCGCGCGAGTGATCGTCGCCCAGTCGATCGCGGTCGACGAGCGCGTCGCGAGCAGCCGCCATTCCGCTGCGCCCCTGGCGATGCGCGGCGACGCAGGCATCGCTTCGAGCAGGCGCTGAAAGGCTGCGAGCCGAGGTCGGCCGGATCGCCGTCGAAGCCCGACGCTTCGGCGAACAGGCCGCGGACATAATCGCCGGCACGATCGCGCAGCATCAACGGCACGCCGTCGTGCGACCACGGCCAGATGCACGCCGTCGCCGGTGATCAGCAGGTCCGGCGCCGGCGCGGCCGCGGCACCGACAGCACCGACAAGCAAGCGGGACGAGCCCGAGCAGCCGCCACGCGCCTGGTCCACAGGCACAGCCAGAGGCCGCCGACGACCATCAGCCCGAACGCCCAGCGCGGCATCGACGGAGTCATCGCGACCGCGCCGCTGGCCGAGGCGACGGCGTGGGCGAGCTCGAGCAGGCCGTCGATCGCCGCGCCGCACAGCCACCACAACGGCTCGCCCAGGCCGATCGTGTCGAGCAGCAGCGCGCCCGCTTCCAGCGGCATGATGACGAAGGTCGTGAGCGGGATGGCGATGATGTTGGCGCCGACGCCGTACAGGCCCGACGCGGTGGAAGTGGTACAAGGCGAACGGGATCAGCGCCGACCTCGACCGCCAGGCCGGTGAGCGACCATCGCCAGGCCAGGCGCGGCCGATGCGCACGACGATCCCCTCGTCGCGGCCGCTGGAACCAGCGGCGCGCCCAGCGCGGTCGAATGCAGCGCGACGATCGCGGTCACCGCGGCGAAGCTCATCTGGAAGCTCGGCGCCGGCCAGCGCTTCGGGCCGGAACAGCAGCACGACCAGCGCGCCGACCGCGATCAGGCGGATGCTGATCGCGTCGCGGCCGAGCGCGATGCCGCCGAGGACCAGCAGCGGCGGCGACGCAGCTGCGCACCGTCGGCACCTGCGCGCCGGTCAGCAGGGTGTAGCCGATGCCCGCCGCCGCCCCGGCGCCGGCCGCGACCAGCACCAGGTTGAAGCGCAGCGCGAGCGTCTCGCTCAGCGCGAGCAGCTGCAAGCGTCAGGAACATGGCGAAGCCGACCACGGCGGCGATGTGCAGCCCGCTGACCGACAGCAGGTGCGTGAGGCCGCTGCGCCGCATCGCGTCGGCGTCGTCCTCGCCGACCGCATTCTGGTCGCCGGTGGCGAGCGCGATGGCGATCCCGGCCGAGCTTGGCGGGCAGCCGCTGCGCCGATGTGGCGGCGAAGGCCGTCGCGCGCCGCGTCGAGCCCGCGTGGGCTCGGCCGGCGCGCACGACCGTGACTGCGCCCGAGCGCCTTGCCGACCGCGCCGATGCCCCGGAACCAGGCGTCGCGGGCGAAATCGTAGGTGCCGGGCAGCGCCATCGGCGGCGGCGGCGCCAGCCGGGCGCGCAGCCGCGATCTCGCGCCCGGCGCGCAATTCCGGCGCGGCATCTTGTCCTCGTCGATCGAGACCCGCACCCGCGGCGGCAGCGCGGCATCCGTCGGCGCGAGCAGCAGGCGGACCGTCTCGCCTGGCCGCGAGATGGTCGACCGACTCGACCTTGCCCGTCGAACTCGCACGACCGCCGGCCGCTCGAGCCGCGGCTGCGCGACCCACGCCGAGCGCGCCCAGACCAGCGCGCAGCCGAGCGTCGCGGCAAGCGCGAACCAGCCGAGCGCCCGGCCCGGCGCGGCCGCTGCCCAGCACGAACCCGATCAAGCGCGAGCGCGGCGCGCGATGCACAGGAACGCCGCGCCACTGCCGCGGGCTCGCCGAGCGCGAACCAGGCGGCGATGCCGCATCCGAAGCCGACGACGAGCCACGGCGGAAGCTGCGCGCGCTCGGCCTCGAGGAGCCTTTCCAGCTCCTCGCGCGGCGCGGAAAACCGCGCCTTCCAATAGCTCCGAGCACGCTGTGGAAGAGGCGCTTCCCCTATGTTAGGGGCGCTCGTCCATTGCATTGCAGCATGAAGAGAAGAGGAAAGCGCGCTTGAGCGCAAGCGAGAATGCAGTGCAACAGTCCGGCCGTCGTCACCCGCTTCGCGCCCTCGCCGACCGGCTTCCTGCACATCGGCGGCGCGCGCACGCGCTGTTCAACTGGCTCTTCGCCCGCCACCACGGCGGCAAGTTCCTGCTGCGGATCGAGGACACCGACAAGGCGCGCTCGACCGACGGAGGCGATCGACGCGATCCTCGACGGCATGCGCTGGCTCGGGCTCGATTGGGACGGCCACGAATATTACCAGTCGCAATTCTGGGCGCGCCACGCCGAGGTCGCCCACCGGCTGCTCGAGCGCGGCCACGCCTATCGCTGCTACATGACGCCAGGAGGAGCTGGCCGCGCAGCGCGAGAAGGCGCAGGCCGAGCGCCGGCCGTTCCGCATCGACAGCCCGTGGCGCGACGTCGCGCGACGGCCGCAAGGCGACAAGCCGTTCGTCATCCGCCTGAAGGCGCCCGCGCGAGGGCGAAACGGTCATCGACGACCAGGTCCAGGGCCGGGTCACGGTCCAGAATGCCGAGCTCGACGATTTCGTCCTGCTGCGCTCGGACGGCACGCCGACCTACATGCTGGCGGTGGTCGTCGACGATCACGACATGGGCGTCACCCACGTGATCCGCGGCGACGACCATCTCAACAACGCCTTCCGCCAGCTGGCGATCATCCGCGCGATGGGCTGGCCCGAGCCGATCTATGCCCACGTCCCGCTGATCCACGGCCCCGACGGCGCCAAGCTCAGCAAGCGCCACGGCGCGCTGGGCGTCGACGCCTATCGCGACGAGCTCGGCATGCTGCCCGAGGCGGTCGTCAACTATCTGCTGCGCCTCGGCTGGGGCCATGGCGACGACGAGATCATCAGCCGCGAGCAGGCGATCGAATGGTTCGACCTCGCCCATGTCGGCAAGTCGCCGTCGCGCTTCGACTTCAAGAAGCTCGAGAATCTCAACGGCCATTACATCCGCGAGGCCGACGACGCGCGGCTGGCCGAGCTGGTCGCGCCGAGGCTCGGCGCTCGACGCCGACCAGCAAGGCGCTGCTGGTCACGCGCCATGCCCGAGCTGAAGGCGCGCGCGCACACCTGAACGAGCTGGCCGACGGCGCGCGCTTCCTGTTCGCCGAGCGGCCGCTCGACGATCGACGAGGCGCGCCGCCGCGCTGCTGACCGCCGAGGCGCGCGCCGATCCTCGCGCGCGGCGCACGACGCGCTTGGCGCACTTGCGGAATGGGACGCGGCGTCGCTAGAGGCGGCCATCCGCGAGGTCGCGGAGGCGCAGCGGCGTGAAGCTCGGCAAGCTTGCCCAGCCGCTGCGCGCCGCGCTCACCGGGCGCACGACGTCTCCGGGGATTTTTGATGTGCTTGCGTTGCTCGGGCCGGGACGAAAGCCTCGCCCGCATCGCCGACCAGATGGTGGAGCCGAACGAATGACCGACAAGACCGTGACCCTCGAGACGCCGGCGGGCGAACTTCGACTATCCGGTGCTCGACGGCATCGGTCGGTCCCGAGGTGGTCGACATCCGCAAGCTCTACGCCGAGACCGGGATGTTCACCTACGATCCCGGGCTTCACCTCGACCGCGAGCTGCGAGAGCGCGATCACCTACATCGACGGCGAGAAGGGCATCCTGCTCCACCGCGGCTATCCGATCGACCAGCTGGCCGAGAATTCGACCTTCATGGAGGTCGCCTATCTGCTGCTGCACGGCGAGCTGCCGAAGCAGGACGAGCTCGACGAGTTCACCTACACGATCAGCCGCCACACCATGCTGCACGAGCAGCTGGCGACCTTCTACCGCGGCTTCCGGCGCGACGCGCATCCGATGGCGATCATGTGCGGCGTGGTCGGCGCGCTGTCGGCCTTCTATCACGACAGCACCGACATCACCGATCCCGAGCAGCGGATGATCGCCTCGCACCGGCTGATCGCCAAGATGCCGACGATCGCGGCGATGGCCTACAAATATTCGATCGGCCAGCCGTTCCTCTATCCCGCAGAACAACCTCAGCTACACCGGCAATTTCCTGCGCATGACCTTCGGCGTCCCGGCCGAGCCCTATGAGGTCAATCCGGTCATCGAGAATGCGATGCGGCGGATCTTCATCCTCCACGCCGACCACGAGCAGAACGCGTCGACCTCGACCGTGCGCCTCGCCGGCTCGTCGGGCGCCAACCCGTTCGCCTGCATCGCCGCGGGCATCGCCTGCCTGTGGGGCCCGGCGCACGGCGGCGCCAACGAGGCGGCGCTCAACATGCTGCGCGAGATCGGCGACGTGAAGCGACATCCCGGAATATATCGCCCGCGCCAAGGACAAGGACGACCCGTTCCGGCTGATGGGCTTCGGCCACCGCGTCTACAAGAATTTCGACCCGCGCGCGAAGGTGATGAAGGCGACCGCCGACGAGGTGCTGAAGGAGCTCAACATCTCCGATCCGGTGCTCGACGTCGCCAAGGAGCTCGAGCAGATCGCGCTCAACGACGATTATTTCATCGAGAAGAAGCTCTATCCGAACGTCGATTTCTATTCGGGCGTGATCCTCAACGCGATCGGCTTCCCGACCGACATGTTCACGGCGCTGTTCGCGCTCGCCCGCACGGTCGGCTGGGTCGCGCAGTGGAACGAGATGATCTCCGACCCCGAGCAGAAGATCGGCCGCCCGCGCCAGCTCTACGTCGGCGCGACCGCAGCGCGACTACGTGCCCGGTCGACAAGCGCTAGGACCTAGGAGCGTCGGCAGCGTCAGCGTGAAGCGCGCGCCCTGCGCCGGGCGCGCTGTCGAGCGTGACGTCGCCGCCCATCGATCGCGCGAGCCGGCGCGAGATGGCAAGGCCAAGGCCGGTGCCGCCTTCGCGCTGGTCGAGCGCGCTCGAAGCGCTCGAAAATGCGCTGCTGGTCGGCCGGCTGCGATGCCCGGGCCCTGGTCGGCGACCGTGACCGAGGCGCTGGCGCGGCTGCTGGGCGAAGGTCAGGCGGACGATCGCCGCCGTCGGGCGAATGGCGGATGGCGTTGCCGATGAGGTTGACGAGGATCTGGATGACGCCGCGCTCGTCGCCATTGGCGCGCAGCGCGTTCGATGCTTCCGAGATCGATCGCGACCTTGCGCTCCTCGGCAGTGGATTCGAGCATCACCACCGCTTCGGCGGCGAGCGCCGCGAGGTCGATCGCCGCGCTGGGCGTGCTCGCTCTGGCGATTCATCGACCGGAGGACCGACAGCAGGTGCCGGGCGGCGGCGGCGATGTCGTTGCCGTAGCTTGCATAATCGCTGCGCAGCGGGCCGTCGGCGCGTTCGACGATGCGCTCGGCGCTCTCGATGATCCGGTCGAGCGGCGAGCGCAGCACTTCGTCGAGGGCGTCGTCGAAGACGGCGGCGGCAGCGGCGGATTGTGCCGCAGCCTGTGCGCCGCCCTCGGCGTTGCCGCGAAATCCGGCGAACCCGCCGTCCGCTGCTGGTCACGACTTCGCCCGAGAGGACTACCGAGCGATCCTCGTCCCGGCGGCTTCGGGCGCGCTGGCCGGCGAAGCCGCGGCGGGCGGCCAGCGCGCGCGATCAGCGGCATTTCGCCGTTGTCGTCCTCGTCCAGCTTGAGCAGCCGAGTGAGCGGCTGGCCCGCGGCATCCGAAACTTCGACGCCAAGCAACTCCGCAAAATCGGGCGACAGCGAGATGAGCCGCAATTCCTCGTCGGCGGCCCATTCGAGCGGGGCGGCAGCCTCGCTTCGGCCTTCGCCGCCGAGCAATGCGGCCAGCCGTGGCCCTGACGGGGGGCGAATGGCCCAGCCTTCAAGCACCAGCGCAACTTCCTCGCCCTCGGGCGTGGCGCTGACCGATAGCTCGACATCATGATCGCTCGACGCGGCAAGCGCTGGCCGTGACACGGCGATGCCGAGCTTGCGGGCAAGCTGGGCTACGGCCGCGATCTGCGGCAGTGCCAGCGTCTCGCCGATCGCCGAGCCAGCCTCGCGCTGCAGCGCTTCCAGCTCGGCGTCGGCCGCAACCAGGCGACCGGCCGCATCGACCCGGCCAAGCACGCGGCGCGGCTCAGACGGCGCGGTGGCCATGATTCTTTTCCAGCGCCGACAAAGCGGTGCGATAGGCGGACGCGCTCGCCATGCGGGCGCGCGCGGCAGCGGCCGCATCATCGCTGATCCGCCCGAAGCGATCGATCGCGGCGCCGGGATCGCCGACTCCAAGCAAATCGCCGAGTGCAGCCAGCAGGCCCGCGGCAAAGGCCCGGGAGGCGCCCGAAGCACGGAGGAACAGGGTCAGGCGGGCCGAATTCGCGGACAACAATTCGTCGAGCGCCGCAGCGCCGTCGATTCCGGCTCCACGAGCGAGGGCTTGGGCGACAAAGCCGATTTCGCCTTCGTTGGCGGCCGCGAGCAAGCAGCTCATCGGTGAGTGCGCCATCCTCGTCGAGCAGCGCCACGAGCATTGCGGTCAGGGCATCGACCGAGCGTTCCGGATCGCGCTCATCGAGAAGGTCACGACAGGCCTCGGCGAGCGCCGCATCAGCGGCACCAGCCGGCTTGTCACCGTTGAGTTCACGCGAGATGCCTGCAGCGACGGAATGGACCAGGGCATCCGCGGTCGCGCGTCCAAGGTCGTCGAGAGCGACCAAGCACTGGCCGAAGCGGTCGCGGCGCTTGCCGCGCGCCAGGATCAGGGCCATCGCCGCGGCGGCGATTGCGCCATTGTCGTGACTGACCAGCCCCTGGAGCACGCGCGCTTCGCGCCGGCCCGTTCGCCCGCGTGCACCGGCGGCGATCCGCTCCTCATCGGCTCGGCGAAGCAGCAGAGCCATGAGGTCCGGCTGGTCGAGCAGACCGGCGGTGCTCAAGGCATCGACCAGCGAAGCGTTGCTTTCGTCATTGGCGGCAGTCCAGCCGCCCGGCAAGCGCGCGCGAATTTCGCTCGCGGCGTCGCTCACCAGGCAGTGGAGCATGGCGGTCATCAGCGCCCGCTCCTGCTCGCTCAGCCGAGCCCGTGAATCGAGGAAGAAATCGGCACGAACCGTGGCCAGCCGATCGCCCCCCGCGGAGCGCGCGGGCGCGTTCTCGTCAGCTGCCTGGGCAGCGAGCGGCCATTCTTCCGGCGTCATGTCGGGCCCGGCTTATCCGATTTCGGTTAACTTCGCGTCAACTGGAGTGCGAATGGCGCACATGCTGGACGATGAAGAAGCTGGCCGCCGCGTATAGCAGCAAACCGAGCAGATAGGCGGTCCATGCACCGAACGCCGCGAACGGAATGCCGGCGACGATGGCGTTGCGCCGCGAGAACAGCCACAGCTCCCCGCCCGGCGGCATGGCAGCTTTCTCGATGCGCGCGGCTTCGGCGAAGGCGACGGTCCCACCGGCCGCAAGCAAAGCACCCCAGTTCGACCCGCCGTAGCGCATGTTCCACCAGCCCAGCGCGGCAAGCGCCAGCCCGGCTGCGGGCCACAAGGCGAGGCGGCTCCACATGCGCACCGGCAGCGGACGCAGGCGAAGGCTCGCAAGGCGCGCGGCGACAAGATCGAGCGGCGTCGAGAGAAGCAACAGGACGAGGGCCGTGATCGGCCAGCCCGACAGGAAGGCGACCGCACCGCCAAGCGTCAGCCCGAGTGCGCCCCAGATCAGCCAGCCCGGCTTGACCGAAGTTTCCATCAGCTGCTCGGTGCCGAACTCCTCGGCCAGCGGAAGCAGGTAGCGGCTGGCCCAGTCGCCGCGCGCGCCGCGCGACGCCGCAACCAGGTTGCGCTGGAACGCATCGAGCTGTTCGGGGCGCTCGACCAGCAGGGGTTCGCCGCCCCCTTCCGCCACGGCAATGCGCCGCGCGCCTTCCTGCAGGGTCCGGCGAAGCAGAGTCGATTGGAGGTCCCAATCGCCGAGCATGGCGGCGGTCGATCCGAGGATCTTGGCGTCGACCAGGGCCACTCCGGCCCAGCGCGACTGGCCGTCGATACGCTCGAAGGCCTCATGAAGTTCGTCGTCGGGAACGGTGGCGACCGCGGGTTCGGGCTCCGCGGCAATATCGGCGACCAATTGCGCGGGGGGCGCGACACCGTCGCCGATCAGGAGGATGCATGATCCCGCCTCGAACCGGCTGAGCGCTTCGTCGAGGGCGCTGATGGCGACGATTCCGACGCCATCGAGGCGAAGCCGCTCGAGCGCGTCCTGGAGCGCCTGGGGCACGCGCTCGACCATCACCACGATCGGCGCCGCGCCTGCCGCCGCCGCGCAACGCGCCTGATATTCGATGAGGGTGCGGCCGGCGAGCGGCAGGAGCGCGCGAAGCCCGCCCGAATCATCTTCCTGATAAGCCCCGATCAACGCGCCCACGCTCATTTTGGAACAGCCCTCCTGACCCCGAAACAACAGCCCCTTCTCTAAGCGCTTCCGTGCTTCGTCAAAGATGGTAAAGTGCGAACCGCCATGAATCCCAGCCCGCAGCGCGCCGCCACCCCGGCAGACCCATTGTCCGCAATGACCAGTCCGGTCGACCCGCTCGAGCTGACACCCGAGCAGGCGGTCCAGTCCTTCGGGGCTGAACTGGCCGACATGCCGGCCCATCCGACCGGCAAGGGCGGGCGCCAGGTGCTGGCCTGGACGCTGACGATCCTGACGATCCTGTGGATCGGCTATACGGGGTGGGCGGCGGGCCAGGCGCTCGCGGGGCAACCGCTGTCGGCGCCGCAAGTCGCGCAATGGCTATCGATCGCCGCCGGTCCGCTGGCGCTGTTCGGGCTCGCCTGGCTGACGTTTGGGCGGACCCGCCGCAAGGAGGCGGAGCGCTTCACCCGCTCGGTGATCGCAATGCGCCACGAAGCGCAATCGCTGGAAGCCTTGCTCGAAGTGCTGTGGCAACGAATCGTCGACAGCCGTGCCGAGCTCACCGCGGCCACGCAGCGGCTGATGGAGCTTGGCGACAATGCCACGTCACGGCTCGGAGGAATTACGCGCGAGTTCGACAGCAGCAGCGAAAAGCTCATCAAGCATGGCGACGCGCTGGACCGAGCTGCGCTAACGGCGCGTACCGACATTGCCGTGCTGCTCGAGGATCTACCCCGCGCCGAGCAGACCGCCCGCGTTTTGACCGAGCAATTGCGCGCAGCGGGCAGCGAGTCCGGCAGCCGCGCCGTCCAACTCGGCCAACAGGTCAACGACCTCGCCCAGCGCACCCGCGAAGCCGACGGGCTGATCGGGGAGGCCGTGGACCGCATGGCGGCACGGCTGAACGAGATTGAAACCGCTGGCGCCAATGCGGCAGCGAGGGTCGGCGAGGCCGACGCCAGCTTCAAGGGGGCGCTCGATACCTTGTTCGAGCGCGCTTCGAGCTCGCTCGAGGAAATCCGCACCGGGATCGACGCGCAGGCTGCCGCCGTTGCAGCCCTAGTCAGCCAGTCGTCAGCCGGAATCGGCAAGGCCGGGGCGGATTCGGCCGAAGCCCTCGCCTCGCACGTGGACCATGCCAACAGCGCGCTCGAAGGCTTGTCGGGTAAGGTCGCGGAGCAGGAACGCGCATCGCAGCGGATGATCGCCGAGATCGACCGCGGCCTGGTGTTGATCGACCAGCGCTTCACCCAGCTCGCTTCGCAGGGGGACGAACGCGCCACGCATTTCCTCGATTCGCTCGGGCGGGCGCGTGCCGAGCTCGACCGCCTGGGTGCCCAGGCGATGTCGCAAGACAATGCCTTGGGATCGCTCGCCGAGCGAACCGTAACGCTGCGCGACAATATCGATCGGCTGACGGCAGAGATTCGCGAAGGCGCCGGAATTGCCATCGGCGAGGCACAGGGCGGCGCAGACCGGCTGGCGGAAACGGCGGCGACCCTTCGTCCCAACGTCAATTCGATCCGCGACGCAATCGTCGAGGCAAGCGACAAATTGTCGCTGACCGGGGAACAGATCGGCGACAGCGAAGCGCGCGCTACAGCGCTGCTCGCGAGCGTGACCGCGAGCGTCGACGGGACCCAGGCCAAGCTCGGTGAGCTCAGCGCGGCGGTCGCCGACGCCGAGCGGGAAACCGCCAGCCTGACCGCCGAGACCGGACCGGCGCTCGTCGCCGCCCTCGTCCAGGTCAAGGAAGCCGCCGCCCAGGCGGCGCAGCGCGCACGCGAGGCGATCGAGACCATTATCCCGCAAGCGGCCGGCAAGTTGTCGGAGGAGACGCGCACGGCGCTGGAACGCGTCATCCGCGAATCGATCGAGGAGCGGCTACGCTCGGTCGAGACTGTTGCCGCGCGGGCGATCGACAGCGCTCAAGCCGCGTCCGGCCGGTTGACCCAGCAGATGTTGACGCTGGGGCAAAGCGCGGCCGCGCTCGAAGCGCATATCGAACAGACCGACAAGGATCGGCGCGAGAAGGAAAGCGAGGCCTTCGCCCGCCGGGTTTCGCTGCTGATCGATTCGATGAACTCCGCGGCCATCGACGTCGGCAAAATCCTGTCCGACGAAATCGACGACAAGGCCTGGAGCGCCTACCTCAAAGGCAATCGCGGCGTGTTTACCAGCCGCGCGGTGCGGCTGATCGGCGGCAGCGAGACCCGGGCCCTGCGCGCCCATTACGACACCGACATCGAATTCCAGCGTTCCGTCAATCGCTACGTCCACGACTTCGAGGAAATGCTCCACCGGGTGCTCAACGAGCGCGAGGGCGGAAGCCTGGCGGTTACGCTCATGACGTCCGACATGGGCAAGCTTTACGCCGCGCTCGGCATGGCGATCGAAAAGAAGCGCTAACGCCGGTTGTAGAAGTCGAGGTCAGCCGGCGTGATCCAGCCGAACGACCAATTGGCATAATAGACGGCGAACAGGACCGCGGCGACGATCGCGGCCTTCAACAAATGTCGCGGCAAGTTGAAGTCGTGAGGCGCGCTGTCGGCCTGGCCCGGCACCTTGGGCGTTCCCGCCTCCTCGTCGGTCCTCACGCCGAACGGCAGGAGGAAGAAGGCCATGGCGGCGAAGAACAGGAAGTAGATCGAGACGATCGAACTCAGCTGCATGTGCGCTAGCCCGCGACGGGTAGGAGCATGACCTCGACCAGCGGCTTCTTGCCGGTCCACAGGGTCGCGCAGCGGCGGACCGCAAGGCGCACGGCCTCCCGCACTTTCTCGTCGTCACCGCCCGGGTTGTAGGCCTTGGCCGCCGCATCGGTCGCGTCGGCGATGAAATCGTCGCGGTCCTCCTCGACCGGCACGCCGAACGGGCGGACCAGCGGAGTTCCCGCGAGTTTCCCTCCCTTGCCGACCGGCACCGCGACCGTGATCAGGCCGGAAAAGCCCAAGCGGCGCCGCTCGGTCACCGTTGATCCATCGGCCGGAAGAATAACGTCGCCGTCGAGGACCAGCTGGCCGACGCGCACTTCGTCGATCTTCTTCGGGTCGCCGGGCGCGAGGCGGATGACGTCGCCGTTCTTCTGGACCACCGCGTGGGCGACGCCGTGGCCGAGCGCCAGCCGGGCATGTTCGGCGAGGTGGCGCGCTTCGCCGTGGACCGGAACGACGATCTCGGGGCGGACCCACTTGTACATCTCGACCAGCTCGGGCCGCCCCGGATGGCCGGAGACATGGACGTGAGCCTGGCGCTCGGTGACGATGCTGACGCCGAGGTCGGAAAGCTGGTTCATGATCCGCCCGATCGCGACTTCGTTGCCGGGGATGATCCGGGATGAGAAAATCACCGAATCGTCCTTGCCGAGCTTGAGGTCGTGGGTGCCGCCGGCAATACGACCGAGCGCGGCGCGGGGCTCGCCCTGACCGCCGGTCGCGATGATCAGCACTTCCTTCTTCGGCAGCCGCATCGCCTCATCGAAAGAGATCGGCGGCGGGAAGTCCATGAGGTACCCGGTGGCCTGGGCGACGCGAAGGATGCGATCGAGCGAGCGGCCGGCGACGCAGACCTGGCGCCCGGCCTCGGCCGCGACGCGTCCGATGGTCTGGAGCCGCGCCGCGTTGGACGCGAAGGTCGTGACGAGGACTCGCCCCTTGGCCTTGTTGACCTGCTCCAGCAGCCCGGGGTGAACGCTCTCCTCCGAACCGGACGGCTTGTCCTGGAAGACGTTGGTAGAATCGCACACGAGCGCGAGGACGCCGCGGTCGCCAATTCCGGTCAGTACGTCGGTATCGGGCGCGGGTCCAAGCACCGGCGTCTCGTCGATCTTCCAGTCGCCGGTATGAAAGATGTTGCCGAACGGCGTCTCGATCAGCAGCCCGTTACCCTCGGGGATCGAGTGCGAAAGCGCGACGAAGGTCACTCGGAACGGCCCGAGCTCGACCGTTCCACCGCGCTCGACGATATTGAGCTTGACCAGGCCGGTCAGCCCCTCCTCCTCCAGCTTGCCGGCGATCAGCCCGGCGGTGAAGGGCGTCGCGAATAGCGGGCTTTTCAATTCCTCGGCGAGATAGGGCAGCGCGCCGATATGGTCCTCGTGGCCGTGGGTGAGCACGATCCCGGCCAGCCGCTGCTGCTGTTCCTCGATGAATTCGAGTTCGGGGAGGATCAGGTCGATCCCCGGAAAATCGGGACCGGCAAACGTCAGGCCGAGGTCGACCATGATCCATTGGCCGCGGCAGCCGTAGAGATTGACGTTCATGCCAATCTCGCCCGAACCGCCGAGCGCGAGGAATAGCAGTTCTTCGCCAGGGATCATCGGCCGCGCATCGCAATGTCGTACAGCAGGCTTAGCCCGTGGATGGTGAGGTCCGGCTCGATCGCATCGAACACGTTTGTGTGCTTGTCGAACAGGGTCGCGAGGCCGCCGGTGGCGACGACGGTGACGGGGCGTCCGAGTTCGGCCTTCATCCGCGCGACCAGTCCTTCGATCATCGCGACATAGCCCCAGTAGATGCCGATCAGCATCTGGCTTTCGGTGGTTCGGCCAATCACGCTCGTGTCGGCCGGCGCCTCGATGGCGATGCGCGGCAGCTTGGCGGCGGCGCTGACCAACGCATCGAGCGACAGGTTGATGCCGGGCGCGATAATCCCGCCCTTGTAGGCGCCATTGCCGTCGACCAGGTCGAAAGTCGTCGCGGTGCCGAAGTCGATGACGATGAGGTCGCCCGGATGCTTGGCATGGGCGGCGATGGCATCGAGCGCGCGGTCGGCGCCGACACTCTGCGGCTCGTCGACGTCGAGCTGCAACGGCCAGGCAGCGACGCCCTGCCCCGCGACCAAAGGCTCGACCCTGAAATATTTGCTGCTGAGCACTTCGAGATTGTGGAGCGCGCGGGGCACCACCGTCCCGATGATCACGCCCTCGACCTGCTCGCGGCTGAAGCCCTCAAGCTCGAGCAGCTGGTGGAGCCACACCGAATATTGATCGGCAGTTCGGCGGGGATCGGTGGCGATGCGCCAGCGCGCCTTGATCTCGCCACAGTCGACCAGTGCGAAGACGAGGTTGGTATTACCGGCATCGATGGCGAGGAGCATGCGGCGGCTCCTACCGGGCGGGGCGGTCGTTCACAACTCGACGTCCCCGGCGCGGACCACGTCCAGTGCTCCATTGTCGCGGCGAAGGCGCAGCGCGCCGTCGGGCTCGATGCCGTCGAAGCGGCCGCTGACGGTTTCGTCGGCGCCGACGTGAACGGTCAGCGGCGTGCCAAGGGGATGGGCGCGGGCCAGCCAGGCCTGGGCGAGCAGGCTGGGTTCGCTTCTGCGCCACAGGCCGAGCAGCCGCGCGAAGCTCGCCGCGAGCAAAGGAGCGAAGGCATGGGGCGTCACCTTGCCGTCGAGCGCGGCCCCCCTCCGCTCTTTAAGCTCGGGCGCGGCACCAAGATTGATTCCGAAGCCGACCGCGACCCGGTCGCCACCGCGTTCGAGCAGGATGCCGGCGAGCTTGCGGCCGAGCAGGAGCACGTCATTGGGCCATTTGAGCATCAACGGCTGTGCCGGAACAGCGGCGTCGATCGCCTCGACAAGCGCCAGCCCCGCTGCCAGCGACAGGCTTTGCGCGGGCGGATCGCCGGGGCGTAGCTCGACCAACGTCGATCCGTAGAAATTGCCCGGCGCCGAAACCCAGGCCCGCCCCTGCCGGCCCCGCCCCGCCACCTGTTCGAGCGCGACCAACCATTCGCCTTCCGCGGCAGCGGCATCCGCGATGAGATCGGCATTGGTCGAGCCCGTCTGCTCGACAATTCGGATGCGGCTCAGAACAGGGATCCCGCGGCGCGGTCGGTGAGCGCGCCGAGCGGTCCGATGAGCAGGTAACCGAGGGGCGAGACGATCAGCGCACAGGCGAAAATCAGTGCGCCCTGCAGCGGCTGGCGCGCCTTCGCATAAGGCGCGGAGGGCTCGTCCATGTACATGACCTTCACGATCTTCAGATAATAATAGGCCCCGACCACGGTGCCGAGGATCGCGGCCACGGCAAGCGCGACATAGCCGCTGGCGACGGCGGCCTGGAACACCATCAGCTTGGGCCAGAAGCCGAACAAGGGCGGGATGCCGGCGAGGCTGAACATGAAGATACCGATGGCCGCGGCATAGGCGGGGCGAGTCTGCGACAGTCCGGCGAGGCTGGCGATGCTTTCGACCGGCTGGCCCTCTTCGTCGCGCATCCACAGGACGCAGAGGAATGCGCCCAGCGTCATGACGACATAGACCCCCATGTAGAACAGGACCGACGAGGCGCCGCGCGGCCCTGCCGCTGCAAGCCCGACCATCGCGAAGCCGACATTGTTGATCGAGGAATATGCCAGCAGGCGCTTGATGTTGGTCTGGCCAAAGGCGCCGACCGCTCCAAGGAAGATCGAGGCGAGCGCCGCGAAGATCACGATCTGCCGCCAGGCGTCGGTCGCCGGGCCGAACGCAACCAGGCAGACGCGGGTCGCGAGCAGCACCGCCGCCACCTTGGGCGCGCTTGCGAAGAAGGCGGTGACTGGCGTCGGCGCGCCTTCGTAGACGTCGGGCGTCCACATGTGGAACGGCACCGCGCTTGCCTTGAAGGCAAGGCCCGCAAGCACGAACACCAGGCCGAACAGCAGCCCAAGCGACGGCGCGCCGCGGGCGAAGGCGGCGGCAAGTCCGTTGAAGTTCGTGGTGCCGGTAAAGCCGTAGAGCAGCGAAATCCCGTAAAGCAGGATGCCGCTGGCGAGCGCGCCGAGCACGAAATATTTGAGGCCGGCCTCGGCCGAGCGCTCGTCGGTGCGGCGGTAGGAGGCGAGCACGTAGCTGGCGAGACTGGTGAGCTCGAGCCCGACGTAGAGCGTGATGAGGTTGGTCGCCGAGACCATGACGCTCATTCCGACTGCCGCGAACAGGATCAGCACCGCATATTCCGAGGCGTGCTCCCGCCCGCGCTCGAACCAGCCATGGGCGGCAATGATGGCGATCGCCGACGCCGGGAAGATGATCGCCTTGCCGAATGCCCCGAAGGCGTCCTCGGTGACCAGGCCGTCGAACACCGGTCCGGCGTGCGAGGGCGCACCGGCGAGCACGGCGGTGGCGGCAAGCAATAACAGGACGGACAGCCAGGTGACGAGGCTGGTGCCGCGCCGGCCGGCGAAGGCCGCGACCATCATCAGGACCGTGCCGCCGATCGTCAGGATCAGTTCCGGAAGGAGCGCAGCGAAGCGGCCCATCAGTGCATCGCTCCATGGTCCATGTGTGCAGCGCCCTTGCCCAGCGTCAGGTGGGAGTCACCGGCGGGCGCGGCGCGGTCGAGGCGCTCGACCAGCCGCCCCACATCGCCGCGGATCGGACGGATGAAGCTTTCGGGATAGACTCCCATCCAGAAGACGACGGCGGCGATCGGGGCGAGCAGCCACCATTCGCGGGCCGACAAATCGGGCATCGCGGCGGCATCGGCGTTGCGCTGGGTCCCGAAGCAGATACGCCAGTACAGCCACAGCATGTAGGCCGCGCCGAGGATGATGCCCGTCGTGGCCAGGATCGCGCCCCAACTCGACGCGCGATAGGTGCCAATGAGGCCGAGGAACTCGCCGACGAAGCCGCTGGTGCCGGGCAGGCCGACGCTGGCCATGGTGAAGACCATGAACAGCAAGGCATAGCCGGGCATGTTGTCGGCAAGGCCGCCGTAACGGTCGATTTCGCGCGTGTGCAGGCGATCATAGACGACGCCGACGCACAGGAAGAGTGCGCCCGAGACCAGGCCGTGGCTGAGCATGACGATGATTGCGCCCTCGATCCCCTGCCGGTTCATGGCGAACAGCCCGAAGGTCACGAAGGCCATGTGCGCGACCGAGGAATAAGCGATGAGCTTTTTCATATCGCGCTGAACGAGGGCGACCAGCGATGTGTAGACCACCGCGACCGCGCTCAATCCGAACATCAGCGGCATGAACATCGCCGAGCCCTCAGGGAACATCGGCAGCGAAAAGCGAACGAACCCGTAACCGCCGAGCTTCAAGAGGACGCCGGCAAGGATCACCGACCCGGCAGTCGGCGCCTGGACGTGCGCGTCGGGCAACCAGGTGTGGACCGGCCACATCGGCAGCTTGACCGCGAAGCTGGCGAGGAAGGCGAGGAACAGCCATTTCTGCGCCGCGACCGGGAAGTCGTAAGCCATCAACACCGGGATCGAGGTCGTGTGCGCGGCGAGTGCCATGTAGAGCATGGCGATCAGCATCAGCACCGAGCCGAGCAGGGTGTAGAGGAAGAACTTGTAGCTCGCCTTGACCCGCTCGGCGCCGCCCCAGACGCCGATGATCAGGTACATCGGGATGAGGCCGCCTTCGAAGAAGATGTAGAACAGGAACAGGTCCTGCGCCGCGAACACGCCGAGCATCAGCGCTTCGGTCAGCAGGAACGCCGCCATATATTCGGGCACGCGCTTCTGGATCGCCTGCCAGCTCGCGCCGATGCAGATCGGCATCAGGAACACCGACAGCATGATCAGGACCATGGCGATACCGTCGATGCCGAGCGCCCAGCTGATCCCGCCGCCGAGCGGGACGTTTTCGACGAACTGCCACTGCGGCCCGCTGGGGTCGTAGGCGGTCCACATGTAGCTGCCGATGACGAGATCGATCAGGGTCGCGACCAGCGCCACCCAGCGCGCGCCATTGGCGTTGAGGAACAGGCACAGCCCGCCCGCCAGCAGCGGCAGAGCGATCAGAATGGTGAGCAGCGGCAGTCCTGTCACTTGGCCCACCAGATCGCCCAGCTGGCCGCGCCGATGAGGCCGAGCAGCATCACCAGCGCGTAGGAATAAAGGTAGCCCGACTGAAACCGCGCGGCGACCTTGTTGCCGGCCGCGACCGCATGAGCGGCGCCGTGCGGGCCGAAGCGGTCGATGATGCCTTCATCGCCGCCATGCCACAGCAGCTTGCCGATCCAGATTGAAGAGCGGACGAACAGGAAATCGTAGAGCTCGTCGAAATACCATTTGTTGTAGATGAAGCGGTAGATCGCGGGGAATTGCGCGGCGAGGCGGTCCGACGACCCGGGCGCGCGGATGTAATTGTTCCAGGCGATCCACAGGCCGATCAGCATGACGATGGTCGGCGTCAGCTTCACCCATGACGCGGATTCGTGCGCGGCATGGGCAAGGTGGGTGCTGAAGGCGATGCTGTTGCGCCAGAACTCGGGCGCGCGCTCGGCATCGACGAAGATGCCGTGGAATATCTGCCCCGAGAGCAGCGCGCCGAGCGCCAGCAGGCAGATCGGCACCAGCATCGACAGCGGGCTTTCGTGCGGGTGATAGCCGCCCGCGCCGGTAGGCACGGCGTGCGTGTCATGCGCACTGTCGCCATGCTCCTCGTCCGGCGCATCGTGGTGGCCGTGAAGCGCATGCTGGATGTGCTCCGAGGCGGCCCAGCGCGGGGGGCCGAAGAAGGTCAGGAAGATGAGGCGCCAGCTATAGAAGCTGGTCAGCAGCGCCGCGAACGCGCCGAGCCAGAAGGCGATGGTGCCTGACACCGACCCGCTCGCCCAGGCGCTCTCGAGGATCGCGTCCTTGGACCAGAAGCCGGCAAAACCGATCCCGCCGAAGGCATCGACGCCGACGCCGGTGATCGCCAGCGTGCCGACGACCATCACCCAGAAGGTGATCGGGATCTCTTTCCGGAGCGCGCCGTAGTAACGCATGTCCTGTTCGTGGTGCATGGCGTGGATCACGCTGCCCGCGCCGAGGAACAGCAACGCCTTGAAGAAGGCGTGGGTGAACAAATGGAACATCGCCGCGCCGTAAGCGCCGACGCCCGCCGCGAAGAACATGTAACCGAGCTGCGAACAGGTCGAATAAGCGATCACGCGCTTGATGTCGTTCTGGGCGCAACCGACGGTCGCGGCGAAGATGCAGGTGGCGGCGCCGACATAGGTGACGACATGCATCGCGGTCGGCGACACCTGGAACATCGGCGACAGCCGGCAAACCATGAACACGCCGGCGGTGACCATGGTCGCGGCGTGGATCAGGGCGCTGACCGGGAGTCGGGCCCTCCATCGCGTCGGGCAGCCAAGTATGGAGGCCCAGCTGCGCCGACTTGCCCATCGCGCCGACGAACAGCAGCAGGCACAGCAAGGTCATGGTGTCGACCCGCATCCCGGCAAAGCCAATGGTCGAGCCGGCCATGCCGGGCGCGGCGGCCAGCACCGCCGGGATCGACACCGTGCCGAACACCAGGAAGGTCGCGAAAATGCCGAGGCTGAAGCCGAAATCGCCGATGCGGTTGACGACAAACGCTTTCAGCGCGGCGGCATTGGCGCTGGGCTTGTGGTACCAGAAGCCGATCAGCAGGTAGGAAGCGAGTCCGACCCCTTCCCAGCCGAAAAACATCTGCACCAGGCTGTCGGCGGTCACAAGCATCAGCATCGCGAAGCTGAACAGCGACAGATAGGCGAAGAACCGCGGCTGGCCCGGGTCGTCCTCCATGTAGCCCCAGCTGTAGAGGTGGACGAGGCTGGAGACGGTGGTGACGACGACGAGCATGACCGCAGTCAGCGCATCGAGGCGGAGCGCCCAGTCGACGTTGAGCGTGCCCGACTGGATCCAGTGGAGAACCGGGACGACCACGGGCTGAGCGTTGCCCGCGATGTAGGAGAAGAAGATCGGCCAGCTCAGCGCCGCGCCGATGAACAAGGCGCCGGTGGTGACGACCTTGGCGGGAACCTTGCCGATCCAGCGCCCGCCCAGGCCTGCCACAATCGCGGCCAGCAGCGGCAGGAAAACGATGAGGACCAGCGGATGCATCAGCCGTGCATCCTGGTGGCCTCGTCGACCGCGATCGAACCCTGGCGACGGAAGAAGATGACGAGGATGGCAAGGCCTATCGCGGCTTCCGCCGCGGCGACGGTGAGGACGAACATCGCCAGCACCTGGCCGGTCAAATCGCCGAGATAGGCCGAGAAAGCGACGAGGTTGATGTTCACCGCGAGCAGGATCAGCTCGATCGCCATCAGCATCAGGATGACGTTGCGGCGATTGAGGAAGATGCCGAGCACGCCGATCGTGAACAGGATCGCGGCGACGATCAGGTAATGCTGCAGCCCGATCACAGCTTCATCCCCTCGCCCACGCCCGGATTGGCGTTGCGGACCGCTTCGTCCGGACGGCGCGCGATTTGGCGCGAGATGTTCTGCGGGCGCGTGTCGCGGCGGTTGCGCTGCGTGAGCACGATGGCGCCGATCATCGCGACCAGCAGGATCAGCCCGGCGATTTCGAACGGGAACAAATAGCGGCTGTAGAGCAGCTGGCCGAGCGCGACGATATTGGGTTGGCTGGTCTTGGCGATGGCGTGGCCGCTAAGCGTCGGGCCTGCGTGCCAGGCGTGGTCGGCGACGACGATCTCAGCAAGAAGAACCAGCGCGATCAGGATCCCGAACGGCATGTTGCGAGTGAAGCCCGAGCGCAGCTTTGCAAAGTCGATGTCGAGCATCATCACCACGAACAGGAACAGCACCGCGACCGCGCCGACGTAGACGATCACCAGAAGCATCGCGATGAACTCGGCGCCGAGCAGCAGCATCAGCCCCGCCGCGTTGAAGAAAGCGAGGATCAGCCACAACACGCTGTGGACCGGGTTGCGCGCGAAGATGACCGCAATCGCCGGGGCGATGGTGAGCGTCGCGAACAGGTAAAAGGCGATAGTTGCGATCAAGCGACCACCGCCGCACATTCATTCGTCACCCCCGCGAAAGCGGGGGTCCAGCCAAAACAAAAAACTAGGTTCCCGCTTTCGCGGGAATGACGAGAAGAGATCAACGGAAGGCCCTGTTTCACGAAGCTGCGGCGCGCTTATCGGTAGGCCGCATCGGCGGCAAGGTTGGCGGCAATCGCTTGCTCCCACTTGTCCCCGTTGGCGAGCAATTTGGCCTTGTCGTAGAGCAATTCCTCGCGCGTTTCGGTCGCGAATTCGAGGTTCGGGCCCTCGACGATGGCATCGACCGGGCACGCTTCCGCGCACAGCCCGCAATAGATGCATTTGACCATGTCGATGTCGTAGCGGGTGGTGCGGCGGCTGCCGTCCTCGCGCGGTTCGGCCTCGATGGTGATCGCCAGCGCCGGGCAAATCGCCTCGCACAATTTGCAGGCGATGCAGCGCTCCTCGCCGTTGGGATAGCGGCGCAGCGCATGCTCGCCGCGGAAGCGCGGGCTCTGCGGGGTCTTCTCGTAAGGGTAATTGATCGTCGCCTTGCGCTTGAAGAAATATTTCAGCGTCAACGCGTGCGCCTTGACGAATTCCCACAGGGTAAAAGCCTTGATGGTGCGCGAAATCATGCCGGCCCCCCATAACGCGTCAACATCAGCCAGCCCGAAATGAGGACCACGAACAGCAGCGACAGCGGCAGGAAGATCTTCCAGCCGAGCCGCATCAGCTGGTCGTAGCGGTAGCGCGGCACGGTGGCTTTCACCCAGCTGAAGACGAAGAAGAAGAAAGCCATTTTGGCGAACAGCCAGAGGATGCCCGGAACGATGTAGAGCGGCGCCCAGTCGACCGGCGGCAGCCAGCCGCCCCAGAACAGGATGGCGTTGAGCGCGCACATCAGGATGACGTTGGCATATTCGCCCAGCCAGAACAGCGCGAAGCTCATCGACGAATATTCGGTCTGGTGCCCGGCGACGAGTTCGCTTTCCGCTTCGACCAGGTCGAAGGGCGTGCGGAAGGTCTCCGCCATGGAGCTGATCAGGAACACTACCGACATCGGGAACATCAGCAGGTTGAAGCCGAAGCCGTTGAAGATGCCGAGGCCGAAGCCCTGTTGTGCGAGAACAATGACGCTGAGATTGAAGCTGTTGGCGTAGAGGACGACGCAAATCAGGACGAAGCCGATGGAAACTTCGTAGCTGACCATCTGCGCCGCCGCCCGGAGCGCCGAGAAGAACGGATATTTGGAGTTGGACGCCCAGCCGGCGACGATCACGCCGTAAACGCCCAGCGAACTCGCCGCGAGAATGTAGAGCAGGCCGACGTTGATGTCCGCCAGCACCACGCCCGCCTGGAACGGCACCACCGCCCAGACGATCAATGCGACGGTGAAGGTCAAAATCGGCGCGATCAGGAACAGGCCCTTGTTGGCGCTGGTCGGGACGATGGTTTCCTTGAGGAACACCTTCAGCCCATCGGCGAAGCTTTGCAGCAGGCCCCAGGGGCCGACCACGTTGGGCCCGCGGCGCAGCGCGATCGCCGCCCAGATCTTGCGGTCGGCATAGATGATCATCGCCACCGCAAGCATCAGCGGCAGCGCGATGACGAGGATGCCGATGATCGTGGCAAGGAACCACGCCCAATCGTAGCTGGCGCCCCAATGCTGGAAAAGCGCGGTCATGACGACATTCCCACGCCGTCACCCCCGCGGAAGCGGGGGTCTCGCTGCCTGAGAAGAAGTGGGATTCCCGCTTTCGCGGGAATGACGAGAGAAGGAGTCACTCCGCCGCCTCCCTGAAGCCGATGCCCTGCACCAGCTCTTCCGAGCAGCGGTGCATGGTCGGGCTGGCGCGGCAAATTGCGTTGGTCAGGAAGAAGTCGCCGACCGCGTAGCGCACCGGGCCTTCGGCCTTGGTGGCGAGCTTGGGCGGCGCCCACGGCAGGTCGATGAGGCCGTCGCGGCCGAGCTGAGGATAGTCGCGGATCATCGCGGCGCGGAGCTGGTCGTAGCTGTCGAACGGCAGCGGCGAACCCAGCACGCCCGAGACGGCGCGCAGGATCGCCCAATCCTCGCGCGCTTCGCCGGGCGCGAACACGGCCCGCTCGGCCCATTGCACCCGGCCTTCGGTATTGACGTAGGTGCCGTGTTTTTCGGCATAGGCCGCGCCCGGCAGGACGAGGTCGGCCTGTTTGGCCCCCTTGTCGCCGTGGTGGCCGATATAGACCTTGAACGCGCCGGCGAGCCGGTCGGCGGGCATTTCGTCGGCGCCCAGAAGTAGAACGATTTCGGGGGCGGCGGCTTCGATGTCGGCGAGTCCGCCCGATTGGGCAAAGCCAAGCACGAGCCCAGCCATGCGCGAGGCCGAGGTGTGGACGACGTTGAAGCCGTTCCAGCCTTCGCGGACGAGGTTCAGCGACCCCGTCAACGCCAGCGCAGCGCCGAGCCCGCCAGCCGCCAGCGCACCCGGGCCGACGATCATTGCCGGCCGCTCGGCCGCGGCGAAGGCGTTCGTCACCGCCTTGGGCAGCTTGCCGAGGAGCTTCAGGTCCTCGCCGAGCCATTCAACCTTCATGCCGAGGTCGATCTCGGGCCCGATCGCGAAGACCCTACCGCCCTTGCGCGCGATCTTGCGGACCCGAGTAGCGATCAACGGCGCTTCCCAGCGCAGGTTCGAGCCGACCAGCAGCACGACGTCGGCATTTTCGATGCCGGCGATGGTCGAATTGAATGCGACGGCGCCGAGGCTCTCACGTCGTAGGTCATGCCCGTCTGGCGGCCTTCGATCAGGGTCGAGCCCTGCCCCTCGAGCAGCTTCCTGGCCGCATACATGGTCTCTGCGTCGAGCAGATCGCCGGCGATGGCAGCAACCTTGGGCCCAGCCTTCTTCAGCTTCTTCGCGAACAGGTCGAGGGCGTCGGTCCAGCTGATTTCGCGCAGCTTGCCCTTGTCGCGCACCCACGGCCGGTCGAGACGGTTACGGACGAGTGCGTCGACGTGGTGACGCGTCTTGTCGCTGATCCACTCCTCGTTCACGTCCTCGTTGATGCGCGGCAGGATGCGCATCACCTGGCGCTGGCGGACGTCGAGGCGGATGTTGGAGCCGACCGCGTCCATGACGTCGATGCCGTTAACCCGGCGCAGCTCCCACGGGCGCTGCTCGAACAACTGCGGCTTCTGCAGCAACGCTCCAACCGGACAGACGTCGGCGAGGTTGCCGGCGAGTTCGGACGACACCGTTCGCTCGAGATAAGTCGTGATCTGGCTGTCCTCGCCGCGATACAGCATGCCGATCTCGTCGACCCCGGCGACTTCCGAGCTGAAGCGGATGCAACGCGTGCACTGGATGCAGCGGGTCATCGAGGTCTTGATGACCGGGCCCATGTACTTGTCGTCGATGGCGCGCTTGTTCTCCTCATAGCGGGAGAAGCCGCGGCCGTAGGCCATGGCCTGGTCCTGGAGGTCGCATTCGCCGCCCTGGTCGCAAATCGGGCAGTCGAGCGGGTGGTTGATGAGGAGGAACTCCATCACCCCCTCGCGCGCCTTTTTCACCAGGGCGGAGTTGGTGCGGATCGCCTGGCCGTCGGCGGCGGGCAGCGCGCAGCTGGCCTGCGGCTTGGGCGGGCCGGGCGCGACTTCGACCAGGCACATGCGGCAATTGCCGGCGATCGACAGCCGCTCGTGATAACAGAAGCGCGGGATCTCCTTGCCCGCAAGCTCGCACGCCTGAAGGACGGTCGCGCCCTGCGGGACCTCGATTTCAACGCCGTCGACGGTGACTTTGGGCATTTAAGCGAAAGGATTCCTGGAGAAGAAGCGTCGCGGAGCCGCCTAGGCGATGCGCTCCCCGACTTCCAGACCTTTGCCGCCCAAAAGGCCGATTTTTGCAGTCCGGCCGGGCGAAATTCTCCGTCCGGCGCGATCCGCAACGAACTCAGCCGCGGTGAGTCCAGTAATAAAGGCCGTTGGCGACGGCATTGCGTTGCTCGTTCGCGGGGATTCCCGAAGGAGCCTTGCGGACGCCGCACTCCGGCGTTTCGGCGTAGAGCGCTTCGAACGCCTTGGCTTCGTTGGCGCTGCCCGCGGCGGTGCCGAGGACGCCTTGCACCATGCCGGGCGAGTAAACGGCCAAGCAGCGGCCCAGCGAATCCATGGTGACGCCCTGCGCACTCGCGTAAAACGCCTTGGCCGCGTTGACGTCGGCGGGGCTGACATGGGCGGCGAAGCCGCGTTTTTCCGTCTGCAAGATCTGCTCGGCAAGTGCGGTGTTAATCGCAAGCGGCGGGAAGTCCGGCCGCCCCTTCGCGATTGCAGCTGTCATATTTGCCGGTGAGAGCTTTCTGCAGTTTCTCGAAGTTGAGATCGTCCTGCGTACCGCCGAGCAGTTCGCCCGCCTTGCCCTTGGCGCGCTTGACTAGGCATTCTGCGACCACCCGTGCCTCGAGCTGTGCAGCAGTGGGTTTGTCCTGAAAATTGAACCTCATCCGCGCTTCATACTGCCGGTTGAAGTCGGCATTCGGGTGCCGGATCGCGAAGTTCGACGGCGAATTCGGCATTTGGTAGGTTGCTTGAGCAAAAACGGCGCCAGAACCTAGCGCCAAGACCGCCGCTGCGGAAATGTTCCGAATCTTGTGGGTCATACAAGCCCTCCTGAAGACCGCTAACCAACGGTAGAGTGCTACGCCAACGAATGCTTTGCAACCAAAGAGTTGCAGGCAAACTAGGGCCCCACGACCGTCCAGCCGCTCCTGATTTAACTGCGATGGATCCAGCGATAAAGTCCGGCAGCAATCGCACTGCGTTGCTCAAGCGCCGATACGCCGCTTGGGGGCTGGCGAACTGCGCATTCCGGAGTTTCGGCAAACAGCGCTTCGAGTGCCTGACTTTCGGCGGCCGACCCCGCAGGGGTGGCAAGAACTTTGTTGACCATACCCGGCGAATGGACTGCCAGGCACCGGCCCACGGACTGGAGCGTCGGACCCTCCTCGCTCGCGAAATATGCTCTCGCAGCGGCCGGATTAGCCGGACGGACGTGATCCGGCAGTGCTACTGGACTTAACCGCAGAAGCTCTTCGGCCAAAGCCCCGTTGATCACGTCCATCTGCAAGCCGGGCTCATTGCCGCCGTAGCAGGCCGGGTATCGCTGACCCAAGCCATCGGCCAGACGATCATATCGCGGATCATCAGTTCCCGGCCCGCCAAGCAGCCCACCGGCTCGTGCTCCCGCCTTACCCACGAGGCAGGACGCCATTTGCAATGTAATCGCTCGTTGGGTCCCCGGGTCAGCTACGAAATAGCGCCACGCAAATCCCTCTGCTGGGAGCGCAGCGGCATGGCGACGCGCTGCGCAGGCGATGGCGTGAACATGCCTGGCCGGGGTGGCCGAGGAGAGGATGCGGGACCGGCCGCGATTCCGGCGACAGGGCTAAGCCCCAACACAGCGCCAACAAGAAGTCCGAACAAGCCCTTCATTGCCACTCTCCCAAACGGGTTGAATCGAGCTTGGCGAAAGATGCGCCGAACCGATGACTCCCGCAACCGGAAGTTAGCTCGCAGTCACTGATCGGCGTCAGCTTCGCCATCGTCGCGGCGGATCGTCCGGTCGATCTGAGTTATGCGCGGGCCCCTGCCGCGCGCCGCCAGCACCGCGATCAGCGCGATAACGGCAACGATGATGACGATCAGTTCGGTGCGGTTCATCAGTGATCGATCCTTTCGCGGTCGGTCTTGTCCTCGATCCCCGGCGAGCGGTCGGGCGCGCGCCAGCCGATCGCGACGATCACGCCGATTCCAGCTACGATCGCGAGGATGATGATGGTCTGCGTGCTCACTCGGCGGCCTCCAGCATCGTACGGCCGGCGCGCTCGGCGATCCGGCGCTCGAGCTCGGGGCGGAAGTGCTTGACCAGGCCCTGGATTGGCCAGGCGGCGGCATCGCCGAGCGCACAGATGGTGTGACCTTCGACCTGCTTGGTGACGTCGAGCAACTTGTCGATGTCCTGGACCTCGGCGTCGCCGTCGCGGAGCCGCTCCATCATCCGCCACATCCAGCCGGTGCCTTCGCGGCACGGGGTGCACTGGCCGCAGCTCTCGTGCTTGTAGAAGTAGGAGATGCGGCTGATCGCGCGGACGATGTCGGTCGACTTGTCCATGACGATCACCGCCGCGGTGCCGAGGCCGCTGCCGAGCGCCTTCAGGCCGTCGAAGTCCATCGGCGCGTCCATGATCTCGGCCGCCGGGACCAACGGCACAGACGATCCGCCGGGGATAACCGCAAGAAGGTTGTCCCAACCGCCGCGAATGCCGCCGCCGTGGCGGTCGATGAGTTCGCGGAAGCTGATGCCCATCGATTCCTCGACGGTACATGGGGTGTTGATGTGGCCCGACAGCTGGAACAGCTTGGTGCCTTCGTTCTTGGGGTTGCCGATGCCAGCGAACCATTCGGGCGAACGGCGGAGGATCGTCGGGACGACGGCGATGCTCTCGACATTGTTGACCGTGGTCGGGCAGCCGTAGAGGCCGGCTCCGGCGGGAAACGGCGGTTTCAAGCGCGGCTTGCCCTGCTTGCCCTCGAGGCTTTCGAGCATCGCGGTTTCTTCGCCGCAGATGTAGGCGCCCGCGCCGCGATGGACGAACAGGTCGAAGTCGTAGCCCGAACCGGCCGCGTTCTTGCCGAGCAGCCCCGCTTCATACGCCTCGGCAACCGCGCGCCGTAACACTTCGGTTTCACGGATGAATTCGCCGCGAATGTAGATGTAGCCGGCACGTGCCCGCATGGCGAAGCCGGCGATCAGCGCGCCTTCGATCAGCTTGTGCGGATCGTGGCGGATGATCTCGCGATCCTTGCAGCTGCCGGGCTCGGATTCATCGGCGTTGATGACGAGGAAGTTGGGTTTGCCGGGCTTGGGCTCCTTGGGCATGAAGCCCCACTTCATGCCGGTCGGGAAGCCGGCGCCGCCGCGGCCGCGCAGCCCCGACGCCTTGATCTTGTCGATAATGGGGTCTTGGCCAACGGCCATCAACGCCTTGGTATCGTCCCAGTCGCCGCGTGCCTGCGCCGCCTTCAGCCACGGCTCCTGGAAGCCGTAGAGATTGGTGAAGATGCGATCCTTGTCGGAGAGCGGTCCGGTGTAGCCCATCAGCCCAGGCCCCCGCCCTTCGCGAGGAAATAGATCACCGCCACTGCGATAAGCGCAATCACGCCGAACTTCACCATGCCGGCGACGAACCGGAAGGCGAGGAAGGCGAGCACGACCGCGACGAGGATGGCGATGACGCTCATTTGAGGCGCTTCTGCCCGCCCTCGAGCAGTTTCATCCCGCCCCAGATGAGCAGGCCCACCGCCGCAAGCGTAAGGAGGATCCCGAACAGCCCCTTCACGATCTTCCACGCGAGGACGATCAGGAGGATGGCGATGATGAGTTTAGCAATGTCCTTCATTGCGCGCCTTCCTCTGCGGTCGCAGTCCATTGCGGACGATAGTCGTAATTGCGCTCGGCCATCTTCTTGAGGCTGGTCGGGCCGCCCGCGGGACAGCTGGTCTGGCGATCGAGTTGCGGGCCGGGCTTGGGCGACTTGCCGGCGGCCAGCGCGTCGAGGATCGCGCCCATGCTCTGCTCGGTCAAATCCTCGTAATTGTCGTCGTTGATCTGGACCATCGGCGCGTTGGCGCAGGCGCCGAGGCACTCGACCTCGGCTAAAGTGAACAGTCCGTCCCCGGTCGTCTTACCCTTCTTCAGCCCGCGCTTGTAGCAGGCGGTCAGCACGTCGTCGGAGCCGCGCAGCATGCACGGCGTCGTCCCGCACACCTGGACGTGGAAGCGGCCGACCGGGGCGAGGTTGAACATGGTGTAGAAAGTCGCGACCTCGAGCACGCGGACATAGGGCATGTCGATCTGCTTGCCGACGAACTCCATCACCGGGATCGGCAGCCAGCCCTGCGTATTCGTCTCGGCCCCGACCTGGCGCTGGGCGAGGTCGAGCAGAGGAATCGACGCCGAATGCTGGCGGCCCGGCGGATAGCGGCCGATAATCTCTGCCGCCAGCTTGGCGTTGGCGTCGGTCCACTGGAAACTCTCCCAGCGGGCGCGCTGATCGGCATCGTCGAGGAAGGAGCCCTGGCCGGCCATCAGCGTGCCACCTCGATTTGACCCGAATCCGTTTTCTGCGCGTCGCGGGCGGCTCGACGCTTCGAGATGCGCGGGTTGAGCCAAGCCCACCACAGCGCGGCGAAAGCGCTGCTGGCGAAAACTCCGCTCTTGCCGGTCAGAAGCGGGATTTCCGGCAGAGAAATGAAATGCGCCGACGATGCCCAGGACACCACCAGCCAAATTCCGCCAACGATCGCCACGAGGCGGCGATGGCGGATCGCAAATCCGTCGAGGCGGTCGATGAAACGGTCGATCACCGGTCCACCTCCCCGAACACGATGTCGATCGCGCTCAGCACCGCGGTCGTGTCCGCCAGCATGTGGCCCTTCATCATGAAGTCCATCGCCTGCAGGTGCGAAAAGCCGGTCGGACGGATCTTGCAGCGGTAGGGGCGGTTGGTGCCGTCGGCGACGAGATAGACGCCGAACTCGCCCTTGGGACTTTCGGTCGCGACATACACTTCGCCCGCGGGGACGTGATAGCCCTCGGTGTAGAGCTTGAAGTGGTGGATGAGCGCCTCCATCGAGGTCTTCATCTCGGCGCGGCTCGGCGGGAAGACCTTGCGGTCCTCGCTGCCGACCGGGCCCTTGGGCATGTCCTTGAGGCACTGGCGCATGATCCTCGCCGATTGCCGCACTTCCTCGACGCGGACCATGAAGCGGTCGTAGCAATCGCCGCGGGTCCCGACCGGGATTTCGAAGTCCATGCGGTCATAGACTTCGTAAGGCTGCGAGCGGCGGATGTCCCACGGATACGCCGGCGGCGCGGATCATCGGGCCGGAGAAGCCCCAGGCGATCGCGTCCTCCTTGCTGACGGTGCCGATGTCGACGTTGCGCTGTTTGAAGATGCGGTTGTCGGCGACCAGGCTGATCGCGTCCTCGAACAGGTGCAGGCGGTTGTCGAGCCAATCCTGCAAATCGAGCCAGCATCTTTTCGGTGAGGTCGTAGCGGACGCCGCCGGCGCGGAAATAATTGGCGTGCATGCGCGCGCCCGACGCCCGCTCGTAGAATTGCATCGTGTCTTCGCGCACTTCGAACAGCCACAGGTTCGGCGTCATCGCGCCGACGTCCATGATGTGGCTGCCAAGGTTGAGCATGTGGTTGGAGATGCGGGTCAGCTCCGCCATCAGCACGCGGATGTACTGGGCCCGGAGCGGCACCTCGAGCCCCATCAATTTCTCGATGGCGAGCACGAAGCTGTGCTCCATGCACATCGGCGAGCAGTAATCGAGCCGGTCGAAATAGGGCAGCGCCTGGGCGTAGGTCTTGTACTCGATCAGCTTCTCGGTGCCGCGGTGGAGGAGCCCGATATGCGGGTCGACGCGCTCGACGATCTCGCCGTCCAGCTCCATGATCAGCCGGAGGACGCCGTGCGCCGCCGGGTGCTGGGGCCCGAAGTTGATGGTGTAATTGCTGATCGCCTCGTCGCCGGGGTCGCGGGGATGTCCGAGCTCTGGTCCCGCGCCGCCGGCGCCGACGGCGACTTCGACCTTGCGCTTGGCCGAGCGGGTTTCGGTGCGGGTGTCGGTCACGATTTCCTGCCCGGTTTGGTGCCCTTGGGCTTCTTGCTGACTTCGCTCGCGGCCTTCTTCGCGCGCGGCTTGCGGGCCTCGGCGGTGGCCGCCTTGTCGGCCGGAGCGCCGCCGCCCGTCTGGGCGGGCGTGTCGGTCGTCTTCGGCGTGGCGGGAGGAGACTTCGTGACTGGCGAGGCGACATTACCCGTAGCGGGAAGCGGCGACGGCGCGCCGGGCGCTTCGGGCTGGGCCTTCTCGTCGCCGGGGAGAACATATTCCGCGCCTTCCCACGGCATCAGGAATTCGAAGCTGCGGAAGTCCTGCGGAAGCGCGACCTTTTCATAGACCACGCGCTTCTCGGCTTCCGAATAGCGCAGCTCGACATGCCCGGTCAGCGGGAAGTCCTTGCGCTGCGGATGGCCTTCAAACCCGTAATCGGTGAGGATCCGGCGCAGGTCCGAGTTTCCGGCAAAGCCGACGCCGTACATGTCGTAGACCTCACGCTCGAGCCAGCCGGCGACGGGCCACAGCCCGGTGACGGTCGGTACCGGCGTCGCCTCGTCGGTCGAAATCTTGACCCGAATGCGCCGGTTCATCGTCAGCGACAGCAAATGATAGACGACTTCGAACCGCTCCGGGCGGTCGGGATAGTCGACCCCGGCGATCTCCATCAGCTGCTGATATTCAAGGCCCGGCGTATCGCGCAGCGCCTTCAGCGCCTCGGCGATGGCTTCACGGCGGACGACCAGGGTGATCTCGCCGACGCGGTCGATCGCTTCGATCAAAGCCTTGCCGACCGCCTTGGTCGCGGCGGCGACCACGCCTTCGTCGGACGACATCTGGGGGACGTGGGCGGCGAGCATCAGGCGGCTCGACCGGTCGTGTCGTGGCCGAAGATCAGGATGTGGCCATCGGGATCCCGCACCCAGAATTCGCGCATGCCGTAGGGCTGGTCTTCGGGATCGCAGACAACGTCTGCCCCCGCCGCTTTATATTCGCCGCACAGCGCGTCGGCATCGCGCACCCAGAAATAGACGTCGCAGCGGCCGTCATAATCGCCATTGGGGCGGAACGTATCGTCGGGCCCGACCTGGTTGAGCATGATCTCCAGCCCGTCGCGCTGGGCAATGCAGAAGGTCGGCGGGTCGCCCCACATGCGCGGGCTTTGGAAGCCAAGCTTGTCGGCGAAATAGGCATGGGCCTTGAGCACGTCGCGGACGAGCAGGACCGGCGCATGGCCGCGGAACTGGGGCGCGGTCCGAGCTCAACGCTCGATCGTCCCTTCGCGGCGGATTTTCCGCTGCAGCTGGAGGATTCCGTAGAGCAGGGCCTCGGCGGTCGGCGGGCAGCCAGGCACGTAAATGTCGACCGGGCACGATGCGGTCGCAGCCGCGCACGACGCTGTAGCTGTAGTGGTAATAGCCGCCGCCATTGGCGCAGCTGCCCATCGAGATGACGTAGCGCGGCTCGCTCATCTGGTCGTAGACCCGGCGCAGCGGCGCCGCCATCTTGTTGCACAGGGTGCCGGCGACGATCATCACGTCCGACTGGCGCGGGCTGGCGCGCGGCGCGACGCCGAACCGCTCGAGGTCGTAGCGCGGCATGTTGACGTGGATCATCTCGACCGCGCAGCAGGCCAGTCCGAAAGTCATCCACCACAGAGAACCGGTGCGCGCCCAGGTGAACAGGTCCTCGGTCGTGGTGACCATGAACCCCTTCTCGTTCAGCGACTGGCGCAGCTCCTCGAGCTTCTTCTGGTCGACTTCACCAGGGACGAGGCCGGCGATGCGCGCCAGCTCCTCCTCGGTCGGCATCCGGTCTTCGGGGCCGCGGAGCATCACTCCCATTCGAGCGCTCCCTTCTTCCACGCATAAGCGAGGCCAAGCGCAAGCTCGGCGAGGAAGATCATCATCGCCACCCAACCGGTCCATTTGGTGAAGTTGAGGCTGACCGCCCATGGGAAGAGGTAGGCCGCTTCGAGGTCGAAGACGATGAACAGGATCGCGACCAGATAGAAGCGGACGTCGAACTCGGCGCGGGCATCCTCGAACGCGGGGAAGCCGCACTCATATTCGCTGAGCTTGGCCGCGTCTGGCCGGTGGGCGCCGGTGAAGCGCGACACGATCATCGGCAGGATCACGAAGCCCGCGGACAAGCCGAGGGCGACGATCAGGAACAAGAGAATGGGCAGGTAGCCGGCGGCAACGCTTGCCAAGGGACACTCCGGGGGTTCGAAAACTTGGCGGCTCTCTAGGACAGCGGACCGAGGCCCGCAACCGTCTCAACAGCCTATCGCAAGGCCCCGGCGACGAGCTTTTGCAGCTTATTGTGGATGGCCGACGATCCGGCGAGATACTCGCCGCGATCCAGCATGCGGTCGGAACCGCGATAATCGGTGACGAAGCCGCCTGCCTCGCGCACCAGAAGCACGCCAGCGGCCGTGTCCCACGGCTTGAGATCGTCTTCCCAAAAACCGTCCAACCGGCCCGCCGCGACCCAGGCGAGGTCGAGCGCGGCCGAGCCGAAGCGGCGAATGCCGGCGACCTGCGGACCGACCGCGGCATAGATTTTGGCCCAGCGCTCGGCATCGCCATGGCCGAGGAACGGAATGCCGGTCCCGATCAGGGTGTCGGCGAGGTCACGGCGGGCCGAAACCCGGAGCCGCGCGTCCTGAAGCCAGGCGCCGCGGCCCTTTTCGGCCCAATAGCTGTCATCGGTGAGCGGCTGGTAGACCAGGCCCTGCGTGATCTCTGTCCCGCCGCCGGGCTTCTTCTCCTCGACTGCGATCGAGATGGCGAAATGGGGCACGCCGTGGAGGAAGTTGGTCGTCCCATCGAGCGGATCGACGATCCAGCGCGGCTTGTCGGGATTGCCCTCGATCTCGCCGCCTTCCTCGAGCAGCAGGCCCCAGTCCGGACGCGCGTATCTGAGCTCGTCGACGATGGTCTCCTCGGCGCGCTTGTCGGCCATGGTGACGAAATCTGCCGGCCCCTTGCGGCTGACCTGCAGCTGCTCGACCTCGCCGAAGTCGCGCCGCAGACGCGGCGCCGCCTTGCGCGCGGCGCGCTGCATGACGGTGATCAGGCCGGAGTGGGAAACCATTTCTTCTCCTCCCCTCCCGCTTGCGGGAGGGGCTGGGGGAGGGCCTGTAGGAGTCCGCGCGACAGGCCCTCCCCTGCCTCGCTGCGCTCGTCGTCCCCTCCCGCGAGCGGGAGGGGAAAGCTAGTCTGCCCGCCTCACATATTCGCGTTCGTAGACGTCGACGACGATCCTGGTCCCGGCGGTGATGTGCGGCGGGACCAGCACCTTCACGCCATTGTCGAGCACGGCGGGCTTGTAAGACGAGCTCGCGGTCTGGCCCTTCACCACGGCGTCGGCCTCGACGATCGTGGCTTCGACCTGGTCGGGCAGCTGAACGCTGATCGGCTTCTCGTTGTACAGCTCCATGACGACGTCCATGCCGTCCTGGAGGAAGTCACCGGCGTCGCCGAGCAGGTCGGCGGGCAGCGCGATCTGCTCGTAATTGTCCTTGTCCATGAAGGTCAGCATGTCGCCGTCATGGAACAGGAACTGGAAGTCCTTGGTGTCGAGGCGGACGCGCTCCACGGTTTCGGCGGAGCGGAAGCGGACATTGTTCTTGCGGCCGTCGATGAGGTTCTTCAGCTCGACCTGCATGTAGGCGCCGCCCTTGCCGGGCTGAGTGTGCTGAATCTTGACGGCGCGCCAGATGCCGCCTTCATATTCGATGATGTTGCCGGGACGGATGTCCACGCCGCTGATCTTCATGTCAGGTCTCTTGGGATAGAGTTTGAAAGAGCGCGGGCTCCCTAGCCGTTGACCTATTTCCCGGCAAGCAGCGGATAGGGATTGATCGCCGTGCCGTTCCACCATCGTTCGCCCGGCGCCATGCGGTTGATGGCGAAATGGAGGTGGGGTCCGGCAGCGCTGGCGTCACCGGTGTGGCCGACGCGGCCGATGACTTGGCCGCGCTTGACCTGCTGCCCTTCGGCGAGGCCGGGCGCGTAGGCCGAAGGTGCGCATAATAATAGACCCAGTTCTGGTCGGCCGAACGCTCGTAGATCGTGATCCCGCCGCGCACGCTGTCGAACAGTTTCTCGATGGTGCCGTCGGCGGCGGCGATGACCGGCGTGCCCTCGTCCGCCATGATGTCGATCGCGTCGTGGCGGCGGCCGGCTCCGCGCGCGGCATCGTAGGTATCGACGAGGTCGGTCGTCTTGATCCCAACGACCGGCAACGCGAGGCCGGCAGGACCGACGACGACCTGCTGCGCGATTTCCACCGGGGCCGCCTTATCCGGCTTCACCGCCACGATATTGCCGCTCCGCGCCACCGTTGCGGGCGATGCCGGGACGAAATTGTAGAACCAGATCCAGAACATGCTGGTCACAAAGGCGGTGAGAAGCGCCGTTCCGATTACTTTCAACATCGTCTTGGCAACTCTCCAGCAGCGACCGTTGTTGAGCAGCAACGATGCAGCGCGCAAACGTTTCCCGATGGTGCGCGGAGTGAGCCGCTGATAAACGAAGCGCCATGTCGAGCGCCGAAGCCAAACCCTATTTCGAACCTACCAGCATCCCCTTCTCCGAGCAGATGTCGGATCTGCGCGCCGGGATCGGCCGCCGCGTCGGCGAGAAGCTCGACACGACGGCCGGCGTATGGCGGCTGTCGTCAAGCCGCGAGCGGCCGGTCCAGCTTTACCTCAGGGGCAATTTCCTGACTCCGGAGGAATGCAGCGGGCTATGCCACCAAATCGACGCCGGCAATTATCCCTCGCCGCTTTACGAGAAAGAGAAATATGAGGGGGCGCGGACGAGCCACAGCTGCAACCTCAACGTCTACGACCCGCTGATCTCCGAGGTCGAAAGCCGGATCGCCGACCTGCTCGGGATGGACAAGGCGTGGGCCGAGCCGCTGCAGGGCCAACGCTATGAAGTCGGCCAGCAATTCCAGCAGCATTCGGACTTCTTCTACATCGACCAGCCCTATTGGCCCGAATATGAATCGCACGGCGGCCAGCGCACCTGGACTGCGATGGCCTATCTCAACCAGACGGGCGGTGGCGGCGCGACTGAATTCCCCTTGCTTGACCTGTCCGTGATGCCCCAGCTCGGGCGCTTGCTGATCTGGAACAACATGGCGCTCGACGGCAGCCCCAACCCGTGGACCCTGCACGCCGGGCGGCCGGTCGAAGCCGGCACCAAGTACATCATCACCAAGTGGTTCCGCGAAAGGACTTTCAGCTGAGCGCCAGCACTTTTTCAAAAGCCCTGACCGCGGCCCCCGGATCGTCCTTGCCCCACACTGCCTGAACGACGGCGATGAAGTCGGCGCCCGCGTCGATCAACGGCGTGGCGTTGTCGGGTGTGATGCCGCCAATCGCCACGCAAGGAATCTCGAACAGTGACGACCACCAGCTCAGGATCGCCGGCGCGGGCCGGTAGTGCGACGGCTTGGTCGTGGTCGGATAGAAAGCGCCGAACGCGATATAGTCGGCGCCGGCCTCCCCTGCCTCCATCGCCAGGTGGCGGCTGTCGTGACAGGTCTTGCCGATCTGCGCGTCGGGGCCGAGCAAGGCGCGAGCTTCGCGAATGTCCCCGTCGCTCTGGCCGAGATGGACGCCGTCGGCGCCAATGCGCTTGGCGAAGGTCATGCTGTCGTTGACGATGAAGGCGACGTTGGCGTCGGCGCAAATGCGCTGCAGCGGCTCGGCGAGGCGCGCCAGTTCATGCTCGTCGACATCCTTGACCCGCAGCTGGAAGGCGGCCGCGATGCCGGGTGCCAGCGCGGCCCGTAGCCGGTCGGGGAAGCTCCCCCCAACGTCCGGCGGGCTGACCAGGTAGAGCTTGCACGGCTCCTTCCGCTCGGGCGGGGGAAAGACCGTGGGATCGAATTCGTCCTCGTCCAAGGTCAGGCCAGCACCTTGCGCGTCGACGCGGCGTGAATTTCATCAATGGCGCCGCCGAGGGTGCGGTCGAACTCCTCGTCGCTTTGGCCGGCGCGAAGGTCCGATAGCAGCGCGCGGCTGAAGCTGGCGATCATGCCGGGATTCCGGGCGAGCTCGGCGCAGGCTTCGGCGCGGCTGAAGCCGCCCGACAAGGCGACCACTCGAAGGACCTTGGGATGGTCCACCAGCGGACCGAACAGCCCCGCCTTTTCAGGAATCGACAGCTTGAGCATGACCTGCTCGCCCTCCGGCAGGTGATCGAGCTCCTCGAGGATCGCGGCGAGCAAAAGCCCATCGCACTGCTCGCGGTCAGGGCTCTTGATGTTCACCTCGGGCTCGACGATCGGCATCAGCCCGTGGGCGAGCACTTGCTTCGCGACCTGGAACTGCTGTGCAACGAGGACGGCAATGCCCGCTTCGTTGGCGCGGTTGATGACCGAGCGTTCCTTGGTGCCGAAGACGCCGAGCCCCTTGGCCCGATCGAGCAGCGCGTCGAGCCCGGGATTGGGCTTCATCATCTGGACGCCGTTGTCGTCGTCCTCGAGTCCCTTGTCGATCTTGATGAAGGGCACGACGCCGAGGTCCCTGAGCGCCTGCGGTACCGGCTTGCCGTCAATCTCGCCGTCCATGGTGCGTTCGAACAGGATCGCGCCGATGACCTTACCGCTGCCGAAGCTGGGCGAGCCGATGATCCGCGTGCGCATTTTGTGGATGAGCGCGAACATTTCCTCGTCGTTGCTCCACGCGCTGTCGTCCACGCCATAGCCCGCCAGGGCCTTGGGCGTTGAGCCGCCCGACTGGTCGAGCGCGGCGATGAAGCCGTTTCCTTCGCGGATCTTCGCCGCCATCTGCTGGTCGATCATCCCTGTTCCTCCGGACCTGAGTTTCGTTTTGCGGCATTGCGCCTGGCAGCCATGATGTTGAAAGCGATCGAGATCCGCTCCCCTTCCCCTTCCCAGGGCTCGACGCTGTGCTGAAGCCAGCTTGGGAACATCACGATCAAACCGCTGCGTGGCTGGAGACGAAAAACCTGTTCGGGCCCCGCGCCCTTGAAGCGAAGCGTCGGATAATACATCCGCAGGCCAGGCATGCGCGGATCGTGAAGCAGGAGCTGGCCACTGTCCAATTCCGGCGCGCGGACGTAATAGACCGCCGACCAGAAAGAGCCGCCATGGACGTGATGCTTGTTCGAGGCGCCCGCCCCGCTGACGTTGGCCCAGCCCTCGATCGTCCATGCCGGAAGCGGCACCCCGCCGATCGTGGTTGTATTCTCACGGACCAGTTTGCCAATCTCTTGGATCAGGCGGCGGCCAGCGTCGCCCGACCAGCGAGGGAAATCCTGCGTACTGTGCCAACCACCGCCGGCATTGGACCGCTGAACCCCCTGGTCAATCGCGCGCCGCGCCTCGATCAGCTTTTCCAGCTCGGCGTTGATCGCCGCCGCGTCGTCGACCTGCTCGACGATGACCGGCGTGCTGAAGACCAGAAGCTTCTTGGTTTCGCTCATTGGTTTTCCAACGCCGCCACGCCTGGCAGCGTGCGGCCTTCCATCCATTCGAGGAATGCCCCGCCCGCAGTCGAAACGAAGGTGAAGTCGTCCGCCACGCCGGCATGATTCAAGGCGGCGACCGTATCGCCGCCACCCGCGACCGAGACGAGCGAACCTTCCTTGGTCAGCGCCGCGGCGGTCTTTGCCAGCGCAACCGTGGCCGCGTCGAACGGCGGGGTCTCAAAAGCGCCAAGCGGCCCGTTCCACACCAGGGTACGGCAGGTCTTGAGGACGTCGGCGAGCGCCTCGACCGCGGCCGGGCCGACGTCGAGGATCATCTCGTCCGCCTGGACCTCGTGGACGTTGCACGTCCGCAAGCTCGCCGGGTTGGCCGCGAACTCCTTCGCGACGACCACGTCATAGGGCAAATGGATGGTGCAGCCGGCGGCTTCGGCGGAATCGAAAATGGCATTGGCCTCGTCAGTGAGTTCGTGCTCGCACAGCGACTTGCCGACATTGACCCCGCGCGCCGCGAGGAAGGTGTTGGCCATGCCGCCGCCGATGATCAGGTGGTCGACCTTGCTCACCAGATGGCCGAGTACGGCGAGCTTGGTCGAAACCTTGGCGCCGCCGACCACCGCTGCCACCGGTCGTTCGGGATTGCCGAGCGCGCGTTCCAGCGCCGTGAGCTCCCCCTCCATCGCCCGGCCCGCATAGCTCGGGAGGAAATGGGTGATGCCCTCCGTCGAGGCATGGGCGCGGTGCGAGACGGAGAAAGCGTCGTTGACGTAATAATCGCCAAGCGCGGCCATTGCCTCGGCTAGCCCGGCGTCGTTCTTTTCCTCGCCGAGGTGGAAGCGGGTATTCTCGAGGATGCCGATGTTGCCGGGCAGCATGGTCGTAATGGCCCTTGCCGCCTCTGGCCCCTGGCAATCCTCGATGAAGCGGACCGAGCGCCCGCTGAGGCGATGCATCGGCAGCACCAGCTGCGCGGTCGACATGTCGGGGCGGACTTCGCCCTTGGGCCGACCGAAGTGCGACAGCAGCAGGACGATTGCGCCGCGGTCGCTCAGCTCCAGCACCGTCGGCAGAATGGCGCGCAGCCGCGTGTCGTCGCTGACCGACGCGCCCTGCATCGGCACGTTGAGGTCGACGCGGACCAACACCTTCTTGCCCGTCAAATCATCGGGCAGGTCGTCAAGGGTCTTGAAACGCGTCATTCCGAATTCGTCACCCCAGCGGAGCCTGGGGTCCATGTCAAAGATCACGGACCCCAAAGCATTTCAAAGACACGGATGCCAGCCTTCGCTGGCATGACGAAACACTAACCGAGCTTGGCCATAACCGCGGCGGTGTCGATCATGCGGTTCGAGAAGCCCCATTCATTGTCGTACCAGCTGACGACGCGGACCAGCTTGCCTTCGATCACCGCGGTTTCGAGACTGTCGATGGTTGAACTCTGCGGCGTGTGGACAATGTCGACGGAGACTAGCGGCTCGTCCGAATAGACGAGGACGCCCTTCAGCCGCTCGCTTTCCGAGGCCGCCTTCAGGATCTCGTTGACCTCGTCGCGGGTGGTGTCGCGCTTGGGCGTGAAGGTCAGGTCGATCAGGCTTCCATCAGGCACCGGAACGCGGATCGCCGAGCCGTCGAGCTTGCCCTTCAACTCGGGCAGCACTTCGCCGACGGCGCGCGCGGCGCCAGTCGTGGTGGGGATCATCGACATCGCGGCAGCCCTCGCGCGGCGCAGGTCGGGATGGATCTGGTCGAGGATCTTCTGGTCGTTGGTGTAGGCATGGACCGTGGTCATCAGCCCGCGCTCAATGCCCAGCGCGTCGTTCAGCACCTTGGCGACCGGTGCCAGGCAGTTGGTGGTGCACGAAGCGTTGGAGACGATCTTGTGGTCGGGCGTCAGCTTGTCGTCGTTGACGCCATAGACGACGGTCAGATCGACACCCTTGGCCGGGGCCGAGATCAGCACCTTCTTCGCACCCGCTTCAATATGTTTCTCAGCGCTCGCGCGGTCGGTGAAGAAGCCGGTGCATTCGAGGACGAGTTCGACGCCCTGGGCGCCATGCGGAAGCTTGGCCGGGTCCTTTTCGGCGGTGACGTGGATGCGCCTGCCGTCGACGACGATGTCGTTGCCGTCGGTGGTCACTTCGCCGGGGAACTTGCCGTGGACGCTGTCATGCTTGAACAGCCAGGCATTGGCCTTGGCGTCGGCAAGGTCGTTGACGCTGACCAGCTCGAGCCCGCAATCGGGCCGTTCGAGGATCGCGCGGGCGACCAGGCGGCCGATGCGGCCGAAGCCGTTGATTGCAACTTTGGTCATGAAATTCCTCGTTCCTTCATGAAGTCGGCCACCCGGTTAGCAATCTTGCCGGGCGTGAGGCCGAAATAATCGTAGGCGTCGGGTGCCGGGGCCGACACGCCGAAGCGGTCGATGCCGATGCGCAGCCCATGGAGGCCGGTGTAGCGTTCCCACCCGAAGGTCGTGCCGGCCTCGATCGACACCCGCAGGATGTCGCGGTTCGAAACGTCGGGGAGGATGTCCTCGCGGTAGGAGGCGGGCTGGGCGTCGAAGCGCTCGGTGCAGGGCATGGAGACGACATCGGCACCGATCCCGCGCGCTTCAAGCTCGGCGGCGGCGCCGAGCGCGATCTCCACTTCCGACCCGGTGGCGATGAAGATGATCTTGCGCGCGTTGTCAGCCGCCTTGAGGCGATAGGCCCCGCGCGCGCAGAGGTTCTCGCCAGCGATCTGAGTCCGGGCCGGCGGCAGGTTCTGGCGGGTCAGCGCAAGGATCGACGGGCCGTCGCTTTGCAGCGCCAGCGCCCAGCATTCGGCGGTCTCGACCGCGTCGGCGGGACGGTAGACTTCAAGCCCCGGCATGGCTCGGAGCGACTGGAGATGCTCGATCGGCTGATGCGTCGGGCCATCCTCGCCCAGCCCGATCGAAATCGTGGGTCATGACGTAAATGACGCGCGCCCGCTGCAGCGCGCTTAGGCGGATGGCCGGGCGAGCGTAGTCGGTGAAGACCAGGAAGGTACCGCCGTAGGGGATGACGCCGCCATGCAGCGCCATGCCGTTCATCGCCGCGGCCATGCCGAACTCGCGAATCCCGTAATAGATATAGCGGCCGGCGTAATTGTCCGCGGTCAGCGGCTCCAGGGCCTTAGTTTTGGTATTGTTCGATCCGGTCAGGTCGGCCGAGCCGCCGATGGTCGCGGGGATCGCGGCGTTGATTGCCTCCAGCGCCATTTCCGACGCCTTGCGGGTCGCGACCGGCTTCTGATCGGCGATCAATCTGTCGAGATAGGGCGCGAGCCAGGCGTCGCCGACCTTGCCGTTGAGCCGTGCCTGGAATTCGACCTTGCGGCTGTCGCCGTCGAGTCGATCCTTCCACAGCGCGTGCTCGACGCTGCCCCGCTTGCCAGCCGAGCGCCAGGCGGTCAGCACGTCGTCGGGAACGGTGAACTCCTCGGGTTCGAGGCCGAGCTCGGCGCGGGCGGCCTCGACTTCGTCCTTGCCCAGCGCGGCGCCGTGGGTCGCTGCAGTGCCCTGCTTGTTGGGAGCGCCGAAGCCGATGATCGTCCGGCACCGGATCAGGCTTGGGCGCGGGTCGGCTAGCGCTTCCTTGATGGCGCGGTCGACATCGTCGGCATCGAGTCCGTCGCATTCGCAGGTGTGCCATTGCGCCGCCTGGTGGCGGGCGACGACATCCTCGTTGCGCGACAGCTCGGTCGAGCCGTCGATGGTGATTTCATTGTCGTCCCACAGCACGATCAGGCGGCCGAGCTGAAGGTTGCCGGCAAGTCCGATCGCCTCATGGTTGACACCTTCCATGAGGTCGCCGTCGCCGGCGATGACGAAGGTGCGATGGTCGACGAGGTCATCCCCATAGACGGCGTTCAAGTGACGCTCGGCGATCGCCATGCCGACGGCCATGGCCACGCCCTGACCGAGGGGACCGGTGGTGACCTCGACGCCGGGAAGCTCGAAATTCTCGGGGTGGCCGGCGGTCGGTGAGCCGAGCTGGCGGAAGCGCTTGAGGTCGTCGAGCGTGGGACGGTCGTAGCCGGTCAGGTAAAGCAAGGCGTAGATCAGCATCGAGCCATGGCCGGCCGAGAGAATGAAGCGGTCGCGGTCGGGCCAATGCGGATCGGCGGCGTCGAACTTCAAATGGCGGGTGAACAAGGCGGTCGCGGCGTCGGCCATGCCCATCGGCATGCCCGGATGACCGCTGTTCGCGGCCTCCACCGCATCCATCGCCAGGGCGCGGATGGCATTGGCAAGACGGCGGTCGGTCGGCTGCATGGGACTCCATCGAGGCTGCGGCGCCGCGGCGGATGGTCGGGCCGTGCCGCGCCCTTTGGAAGGTGAGCCGTGCAGCGTCAATGCTTGCCGGACCCTGGCAAAGTGCTTAGCGAACGGCGGATGGAAGACGGCGGCTTGTCCGAAGCATTAGACCGCGCCGAGCGGGCCCTCGAGCGCGTCCAGCACGCGCTCGCCAATCGGCAGCCGGCGGCTTCGGGGCGGGACGATGAGTTGCGCGCCAGGGTGCGCGAAGTGGTCGAGGAACTGGACGAGCTGATCCGCGAGGCCGCGGCCTGATGGCGATGGTCGACCTCAACATCGCCGGGCGCACCTACCAGGTCGCCTGCCGCGACGGCGAAGAGGAGACTCTGCGAGCGGCGGCGCGGCTGGTCGACGGCAAGAGCCGCGAAGCACTGGCCGGGCTGGGTACGCTGTCGGAGGCGCGGCAGTTCCTGTTCGCCTCGCTGCTGCTCGCCGACCAAATGATCGACAAGAATCCCAGCGCAGCGGCGCCGCCTCCCCCTCCGCCGCTCGACCCGGCCGTGGCAATGCGCGCTGAAGCGCTCGCGGCGCGGCTCGAATCGCTTGCTTCACAGCTTGAGAATGAGGCCGCAAAACCCTAGATTGGGTAGCGACGGGCACTGCCGGGTACGAGCCTTCGGAAAATCCCTGAGGCGATATCAGATCCATAGGGAGCTGTCCCTGCCCTGATCATCTGGGTCTCCAGCGGATCAGGATCATACGGCGCCCACCTGACGTTTTGGCGTCAGAGGATTTTAGGGCAAACGGCCATGGTGGTCCCGTCACCTCCCTTCGAACCTGAGCCGCGACCCGGCATGGAGCCGCTGTCGAAGGAATCGTTGCGCCGCGCCGCGCTCGACGCCCGCAAGGCGTTCGTGCGGACATTAAGCGACGGCGAGCGCACGCGGCTCGAACAAAAGCTGGCCGAGCACCTCACCTCAATCTGCGCGGGAGCGACCGTGGTCGGCGGCTATGCCCCGCTGGGCTCAGAGATCAGCCCGCTGCTGGCGATGGAGGAAGCGCGCGCGGTCGGCGCGATCGTCGCCTTCCCCGCCTTCGACAATCCCGCAAAGCCGTTCCGTTTCCGCGCAGGCGATCCGATCGCGCCGGGCCCGTTCGGGATCATGCAGCCGAAGAAATCGACGCCGGTGGTCGAGCCCGACGTCATCCTGGTGCCGCTGATCGCCATCGATGGCCACGGCACCCGGCTTGGCCGCGGCAAGGGCCACTATGACCGGGCCCTCATCCGGCTGAAGAAAAGCGGCGCGCGGCTGGTCGGCGTCGGTTGGCCGCTGCAATTGCTGGAGGAAATGATTCCCGCCGACGAGTGGGACGTGCCGCTGCATGCCTTCGCATCGCCGGCGGGACTGGAGACGTTCGCGCGCTAGGGAACGCGGGTGTAGGGCACCCATTCGTTGAGGATGCAGCTCGGGCCGGGGAAGCGGCTCGACGCTTCGATCGAGCGAACGACGTCGTTCTGGCAATAAGACGAGCCGAACGAGTCGGGCATCAGCACGAGGTCCTGGGTGAAGTGGCAGCCGGGCGAGAGCCGGTTGACGTAGATTTTCTTGCCGATGCCGTAGACCAGGAGGTTCGGATCACCCGACGCCGGCCGCATCGCATAATCGCGCTCGATCGGAACGCAGCGCTGCGGGACTCCGGCCACCCGCCCGACAAGGTCCGAGGATTGGCCCGGCGCATAATAGAGCGGGGCCGAGGCGACGCAGGAACCGAGCAACGTCGCAAGCACGATAAGCTGAATGCGCATGTCCGGCCTTTCAACTCTGTTCCAATCCTTGAGGAACGCCCTTCTATGTCATTCGCTCCGTCGCGGTAAGCAGGTTACGCTTGCAGAAGGCGTGGCATGAAAGCCACAGCAATTTGAATCCTGATACTCCGGGGCCGGGCGCGAATTGACAGCGGAACGGTGAAAGGGTTCATCCTTCATCAAAGAGCCAAACGGCCGAAACAGCGTGTAACCGGTTACACACGCGATCAGGGGAGAAGTGCCTCGTGAACAAGAATTCCAACAAGCGCTGGCTTGCGTCCGGCATTTCCGGCGTCGCCGTCGCCGTCGCATTAACGGTCGCCACGCCCGCTTTGGCGCAGAGCTCAACCTCCACCCTTCAGGGCACGGCGCCGGCGGGGGCAGAGGTTGTCGCGACCCAGGCCAACACCGGCTTCGTTCGCCGCGTCACGGCCCAGCCCGACGGTTCCTACACCATGCCGGGCCTGCCGGCGGGCGAGTATCATGTCACTGCCGGCGGAGCCGCGCAGGACGTCACAGTCCCGGTGGCTTCGGTCCAGATCGTCGACTTCGCGCCGCGGGCAGCCACCGAAAGGGGCGCGATCGTCGTCACCTCGCGCCGCCCAACGGTCGAAACCAAGACCTCGCAGGTCAACCAGTTCGTCTCCCTGCACGACATCGCGTCCCTGCCGCAGACGACCCGCAACTTCCTGGAATTCGCCGACACGGTTCCTGGGATGCAGTTTAGCACTGACGCACAACACAACACGAACCTTCGCGGCGGCGCGCAGCTACAATCATCGGTCAACGTCTTCATCGACGGCGTCAGTCAGAAAGACTTCGTCGGAAGCGGCGACGGCACCCACGGCAGCGGGTCGGGTTTCGCCGGCAGCGGTGGCGCCGAGGGTAATGGCGATCCGGGCAACCCGTTCCCGCAGCTCGCGATCGCCGAATATAAGGTCGTCAGCTCCAACTACACCGCCGAATATGGCGATGCGGCGAGCGCGATCATCGTTGCCCAGACCAAGTCGGGCACCAACGACTTCCAGGGCGAAGTCTTCGGTACCTATACCAATGAGCATCTGCGTGCGTCGCGGCCCGACGAAATCGCGTCCGGCAAGGGTAAGGCGCACGAGCCGAGCAAGGAATATGGTCTCGCGCTCGGCGGCCCGATCGTGCCCAACATCGCTCATTTCTTCTTCACGTGGGAGCACAAGAGCCTCGCGAACTTCAGCACGGTCTTGCCGGGTGGTGCGGTGCCCGATTCGATTATCGCTCTGCTGCCCGGCGACGCTCAGAGCCAGTTCGGCCCGGTGACCAACCCGTTCACGGAAAATCTCTATTTCGGCAAGGTCGACGTCGAGCCGACCCAGAACGACCGGATCGAGGTTACCGGCAATTTCCGCCTGGAACACAACCTTACCGGCGGCAACGGCCAGAATGCAGCATCCACCCGCGTGCCCTATCGCAATAATGTGAAGCGCGGCGACGCCCGCTGGCAGCATACGGGCGACAACTGGTTCAATGCCCTCCGCGTGTCTTATCAGGACGCTCAATCGTCGGCATTGGCAACCGGTACGATAGCGCCGCAGTTCGATTATTTCTATTTTCCAAATCCAAACAGCAACCAGAACAGGGTCGGAATCATCAACGTTGGCGGACCGGGCTGCTGTGGCGGTTCGGAAAGCAGCCAGAAGGGCTGGACCGTCGCCGACGACGTTACGTTCACGAACATTCACCTGGCCGGCGATCACACGCTGAAATTCGGCGCGAGCTATGGCTCGATCACGCTGACCAAGCAGAACAAGAGCGACGACCTCAACTACGCAACCTATTCGTTCGCGGTTACGCCTAACGGCGTCGCCGACACGCCGTTCTTCCTCTCATTCCCGAACTTGAGAACGGGATTTGGCACGAACCGCGTCACGACCGACGACAAGCAGTATAGCGCCTACGTCCAGGACAATTGGGACGTGAACCCGCGGCTGCAGATCAACCTCGGCCTGCGTTGGGATCGCGAAGAAGTTCCGTCTTTCCTGAATTACCAAGCGTCGGCTGACGTGGTTTCCAGGATAAATGGCCCCTATTGTATCGCGGTCTCGCCGCAGCCATGCACCACGACGCAAACCTATGCGGAAGTGCTGGCGACCGATATCGCAGGCGCCCCCGGTATCAATATTGCCGACTACCTCGGCAACGGCGGCAACCGTCATGCGCGCAACAATTTCTCACCGCGCGTCGGCTTCTCCTACGATATCAGCGGCGACAACAGCCTTGTCGTGTTCGGCGGCTATGCGCGGGCCTACGACCGCAACCTGTTCGCCTCGCTCTCGCTGGAAACGACAAAGGTCGCGCTGAACGACAACCCCGAAATCTATTTCCCATCTCCGAATGGCTTCGGATTTGGCGGGCACCCCTGTGCGACAGCGGCGGATATCAACCCGATCAACCACTGCTATGCATGGGATCCAGCTTACTTGACCCCCGCCGGCCTGGCCACGTTCCCGGCGAGCGCGTCTGCGAGCGAAGTCGACCTGATCAACAACAACATCAGGACGCCATATTCCGACCAATTCAGCCTTGGCGTCCGCTCGCGGCTTGGCGACTGGAATGCGCAGGCGGTGGCTTCCTATGTCGCCAGCTATGATGGCCTCTACGGACGTTTCGGTAGCCGCTACCAGAACGGACAATTGTACGATCAGGGCGGTAACCAGTGGGGCGCCCAGGGCGTGCCCGGTCTCGGCACACTGATCCTGTTCGATAACGGGATGAGAAGCCGCAACTTCCAAATCGCGCTGGGCGCACAAAAGCCATACACCAAGGCATCGGGTTGGAGCGCGACGGCCGCTTACACCTACTCGGCCGCCAGGCAGAACGACCCGCACGACTATGATGCGAACAGCAACCAGTATCTGTTCGATTATCCAATTGCCGACGACTATCCTTTCGTGAGGTCCAGTGCCGTGCCGCGGCATCGGCTGGTCCTGACCGGCACCTACGACTTGCCGTGGGACATCCAGCTGGCGGGCAAGCTCACTCTGGCGACATCGACTCCATTCTACGAAGCTTACGGCTGCGACAATCAGCCAAAGCCAGGGTGCTCGCTCAACGACAGCGGCTTTTACGTCAATCAGTTCGGCGGCGGCTTTGGCGGCTGGGTTGCGCTCAAGCCCGACGAGTTCCTTGGTTACAAAGATCTCGACATCCAGGTGACGAAGAACTTCACCTTCTTTAACCGGCTTTCGGCCTACGCCCGCGTAGACGTCATCAACGTCTTCAATTGGCGTAATTACGACGCCCACTTGACGGATTTCGTCAACGGCGTGCCGGCTGCGGTGCGTTACAATACCACTGGGTCGATCACCGGATCGCCATTCACGGTGAGGTTGTCGGCCGGCGCAAGATTCGGTCCTGCTCCGCCGCCGCCGCCGGTTGCTGAAGTGGCTCCGCCGCCACCGCCGCCACCAGCCACGCAGACCTGTGCGGATGGCTCGGTGATCGACGCCGCGGCGGCCTGCCCGGCGCCGCCGCCTCCGCCGCCCCCGGCCCCGCCGCCACCGGCTCCGGTCGAGCGTGGTGAGCGCGGTCAGTAAAACGGATTGACGCTGAAAGAGACTGGGGCGGCCGCGGAAGCGCCGCCCCTTTCTTTTTGGCCGGCTAATCCAAAATCGGGCATCCGGGCTTTTTTCCGCCCCTCCTTCCCCTTATCGCGAGAGCATGACGCAGCAGGATTCTGAGCGCCCGGTTCGGTCAGTCGCCATCATCGGCGGTGGCACAGCCGGCTGGATGTGCGCCGCGGCCATATCCAAGTCGTTCGGCCGAAAGATCGATGTCGTCCTGGTTGAATCCGAAGAAATCGGGACCATCGGGGTCGGCGAGGCGACCGTTCCTCACCTTTCCGCTTTCAACCGGCTGCTCGAGATTGATGAGGCTGAGTTCGTTCGCCGGACCAAGGGCAGCTTCAAGCTTGGCATCCAGTTCAATAACTGGGGAAAAATTGGTGACAGCTATATCCACGGCTTCGGCACGATCGGTCGCGACCTCGGGCTGATGCCCTTCCATCAATACTGGCTGAAGTCCCGCGCGACGGGCCGAGCCAAGGACATCGGCGTTTATTCGCTAAACACCTTCGCTGCGCCGCTGGGAAAATTCATCACGCCGCCGGACGATGCGCCGCCCAATTCGCCGCTCGCGGAGATTGCCTACGCCTATCACTTCGACGCCGGTGATTATGCGCGATTCCTGCGCGAGCGCGCCGAGGCGCAGGGCGTCAAGCGCATCGAAGGCAAGGTCACCAAGGTCAACCAGGACGCCGAGAGCGGCTTCGTCGAGAGCGTGATGCTGGAGAGCGGCGAGACGATCAGCGCCGACCTGTTCCTCGATTGCTCCGGCTTCCGCGCGCTTCTGATCGGCGGCACGTTGGGCGTTGAGTTCGACGACTGGACGCACTGGCTGCCGTGCGACCGCGCCCTGGTCGCGCCATGCGAGAAGGTCGGACCGCCAACCCCCTACACCCGCTCCACCGCGCACAAGGCCGGCTGGCAGTTCCGCATTCCCCTCCAGCACCGGACCGGCAACGGTCACGTCTACAGCAGCCAATTCAGCAGCGACGACGAAGCCGCGGACATTCTTCTTGGCACCCTCGATGGGCCCGCGCTTGGGGAACCCAAGATGCTTCGCTTCACGACCGGAAAGCGGCGCCAGCTTTGGGAGAAGAATGTCATTGCAATCGGGCTTGCCGGCGGCTTTCTCGAGCCGCTGGAGTCGACCGCGATCTATCTTATCCAAGCCGGCATCAATCGACTGATGCAGCTGTTTCCGACTGCCGCCTGCGATCCAGCGCTTCAGAAGGTCTACAACGAGCAGTCGGAATTCGAATATGAGCGCATCCGCGACTTCATCATCCTGCATTATTGTGCGACCGAGCGGGACGACACGGACTTCTGGAATTACGTGAGGACGATGAGCGTTCCCGACGCGCTAAAGATAAAAATCGACCTCTTCGCCGCAGACGGCCAGTTCTTTCGCGATGGCACCGAACTGTTCGGGCTCACGAGCTGGGTGCAAGTCATGCTTGGGCAAGGCATTATTCCGCGAACTTATCATCCTGCCGTCGATTGGGTCGCCGACAAGGATATGTTCGCCCTGGTTGATCACGTCGAGAACGTCGTGGCGTCGAATGTGCAGATGATGCCACCGCACGAAGATTTCATTCGCCGCTGCTGCGATGCGACCCAGCCCGGCGCCAAGTTTTCAACCGGCGTCAAACACCGCTTCTAAAATCAAGGTATGTCACGTTGAAACCCGAGCTTAGGCGTGTCGGCAACAGTCAGAGCCCGGTCGTCGTCATCGACGACTTCAGCGGCGCTGCCGAGGACATCGCGCGGATCGCCGACGCTTTGGCGCCCTACCCGCCGATCACTCAGAATTTCTATCCCGGCGTCCGCCGCGTCATCACGCCCGCCGATGCCTCCGCCTACGATTACGTGACGAAGGCTTGCCGGGCCGCTGCTCCCTTCGTGGGCGGAGCGTTCGACGTGGATGGTTTCGACCTGAAGGAAGCGAGTTTCTCGATCGTTTCGCGCCAGCCGGGCGATTTGCACCCACCGCAACGGATACCCCATTTCGATTCACCCGACGAAAACATCATCGCAGTGCTCCATTTCTTGCGCGTTCCCGAAAACTCCGGAACCGCCTTCTATCGCCATCGCTCGACCGGCATCGAACGGATCACCAACGAGAATGTTGATCACTACGTCCCGATGGCCAGGGCCGCTGCCGAACGGCTTCCTGCCGATAGCGGCTACATCAATGGCTCCAATGAATATTACGAGCAGATTGGCGCCGTGGAAGCCGTCCCCGACCGGCTGATCATCTATCATAGCTGTCTGCTGCATTCGGGAATAATTCCGGCAGGAATGAGGTTCAGCGCGGACCCAAGGCAGGGCCGCCTGACCGGCAATTTGTTCCTTGTCGGACGCAGAGGAGCGAACCGTGACGCTTAAGACGTCGATAGCCTTAGGCCTGACCGGCTTGATAGCCGCGGCCCCGCTGAACGCGCAGCAACGAACGACCATCAACCCGGTCGACGTCGACTACCGCTACAATTTCGAGCAGATCAACAGCGGCGTCAGCTACCGCACCGGCGCCGACCCCGCGGTGGTCAACCACAAGGGCGCTTACTACCTCTTCCTGACGCTGGCCGACGGTTATTGGCGCTCGACCGACCTCATCCACTGGACCTTCATCACGCCCGAGCATGTGGCCGAACGGCGGCATCGTCGCGCCGGCAGTGGCGTCGGACGGGGACCGCATCATCCTCCAGCCCTCGAACAGCTTCACGCAGCCGAGCTCGATTTATGTCAGTGACGTCGCCCGAAACCGGCAAGCTCGAATATCTCGCCCGCCGCTTCCCCGACATGCCCGGCGTCGCCGACAAGCCGCCGGAGCAGATGAAGCCGGGCGAGGTTCCGCCGGGACCGTGGGATCCCGGCCTGCTCAAGGACGATGACGGCCAGTGGTACCTTTACTGGGATTCGTCGAACGTCTTCCCGATCTACGGCCAGAAGATCGCGTTCGAAGACGGCAAGCTGATCTACCAGACGCATGCCGTGCCGCTGTTCAAGCTCCATCCCGACGAACATGGCTGGGAACGCTTCGGCCAGGACCACAGCGGGCTGCTCGCCAACGGCCAGCCGACGTTGCCTTATATGGAGGGCGCGTGGATGAACAAGGTCGGCGGCCGCTATTACCTGCAGTACGGAGCGCCGGGGACCGAGTTCAACGCTTACGCCAACGGTACCTACGTGTCGGACAAGCCGCTCGGGCCGTTCACTTACGCGCCCTACAACCCGATCGCCTACAAGCCCGGCGGGTTCGTGCACGGCGCCGGCCACGGTTCGACCTTCCAGGACCGCTACGGCAATTGGTGGAACACGGGCACGCCGTGGATCGGCTACAACTGGACGTTCGAGCGGCGCATCGACCTGCTGCCGGGGAAAATCTACCCGGACGGGCAAATGTCCTTTTCGTCGCGGTTCGCGGATTTTCCGTTCTACGCGCCGACGTCGAAGTTCGACGACCCCGACAAACTGTTCACCGGCTGGATGCTGCTGTCGTACAAGAAGGCAGCGAGCGCTTCTTCGACCATGGGCGAATTTGGCCCCGCGACCGTCACTGACGAAAACCCGCAGACCTTCTGGGTCGCGGCCGCCAACAAGCCGGGCGAATCGCTGACCGTCGACCTCGGCAGGGTCGACACGGTGCGCGCCGTCCAGGTCAATTTCGCCGACTATAAGTCGGGGCGCTTCGCCGACGCGCCCGATATCTACACCGAGTTCACGCTGCAGGCGTCGCCAGATGGACAGCATTGGACGGACGTCGCGCGCACCGAGCCGCCGCGGCGCGACCGGCCCAATGCCTATCTCGAGCTCGCCCAGCCCGTCCGCGCCCGCTTCATCCGCTATGTCCATGGCCATGTCGGCGCCGCCAACCTGGCGATCAGCGACCTGCGGGTCTTCGGCAACGCACCCGGCCGGGCGCCGGCCATGCCAGCCGGGCTTGCGCCAAATCGCCATGCCGATGAGCGCGACGCGACCATCCGCTGGCGCCGGGTGCCGGGCGCGGTCGGCTACAACATTCGCTTCGGAATCCAGCCCGACCGGCTGACGCAGACGCACCAGGTATGGGCCGACGAGCTGGGCGACGGCGCGACGCTGTCGAAGGAGCTGCGCTCGCTCAACAAGGGCGTGCCTTACTGGGTCGCGGTCGAAGCCTTCAACGAAACCGGCGTGTCGAAGCTCAGCCCCGTTCGCCCGATCCGTTAGCGAGCCAGCCGCCGGTAAAGCCGGCGCGCTCCAACCCGCGGCGGATCGCCGGCACCTTGCGCATGTATTTCCACACGAAATCGTCGCGGTAATTGGCGGCCTGCAGCAGGATCGGCCCCTGGTCGATGCCGAGATAATCCTTGGCGACCCAACCCGTTCGCGACTCGACCGTCCCCGTGTCGAGCTTCACGTCGATAGGTGAAGCTGGGGTTGAAGCTGTCCTTGAAGCCGTAGGTCTCGAACAGGTTCGGCTGCTTCATCAGCGCCTGCGCGCAGGGGATGACGATCTCCGGCGCGAACGGCAGCGATCCGAGCGCCGCGGTCGGCGACAGCGTGCCGTCGTCGCGGCCGTCGGGCTCGCCGACCGGCCCGCGCGCGGAATAGCCGATAGAACTGGCGGGTCTCGCCCTTGTAGGGCAGCTGGAAGTCGCCCGGCCCGTCGCAGGCGGTGAGACCCCAGACATCGCGCGAATAGCCGCGCCAGCCCATCGGGTTGGCGCATGCAATAGGCGCGGTTGGCATAGGTCTCGCGCCGGCTGTTTTCGAAATAGTCGAAGCCGGCGTCGCGCATCACCGCGTCGCGGATGCCGCGGAAGTCGATGAAGATGTGGCTGTACTGGTTGCCGAACAACGGCGCGAAGGCGATCCGCCGCGTCGGCCCCTCCCCGCGCCAGAATTGCGCATAGGGCGCGGTCCACTGCTGCCACAGATTGTCGGGAGCCGGATGCGTCGGCGAGCCGAGCGCGAGGATGTTGACGAACATGCCCTCGTTGAAGCCGACCCAATTGGCCGGGATCAGCCCGCCTTCGGGGTGCCAGCCCATCGACACCGCCGCGCGGCCGTCGGCGCGGAAGAAATTCCAGTCGGCGCGCTCGTAAAGATCGTTCGCAAGCTTGCGGATCTCGCGCTTCGGCAGCATCGTCGCGGTCGTAATATTGGCCCGCGAACAGCACGCCCATCAGCAGGATCGTGGTGTCGACGCTCGACAGCTCGACATCCTTGAACCGCTGCCCGGTTTCCATGTCGAGGAAGTGGTAGAAGAAGCCCTTGTGGCCGGTCGTTCCCGTCCGTTCCGGACCCTGCGGCGCGTTCCAGAAGAAGCGCAGCGTCGTCAGCGTCAGGTCGCGCGCCTCGCGCTCGCGTGCACCAGCCGCGCTCGACGCCGATGGCATAGGCCGGAAGCGCGAAGCCGACCGCGGCGATGCTCGAAAAGCTCGGGGTCGGCCAGCGGTCCGGGACAAGCCCGTTCCTTGGGTTCACCGTGTCCCAGAACCAGCGGAAGGTCCGCCGCTCGATGTCTTCGTAAAAGGCGGGAAGCGTCGGCGGCTGCGGCACCCGCCCAGCGTGGCATCGTTGCGCCGCCCAGCAACAAGGCGGAGCCGGTCAGCAGCTGGCGGCGGTCGAGCGCGATCATTGTCCGCTCCGGTCGGTTGTCGACGGACGACCAGCACGGGCGCGTGAAGCTCGCTCTTCGGCGGCCGTTCTCGCTCGAGGTCGGCGACGAGCGGCTGCGAGCGCCCGCTCGCCAAGCTCGGCGATCCGCACGCGGACGGTCGTCAGGCCGAGGTGGCGCGCGAGCGGAATGTCGTCGAAACCGACCACCGCAACCTCCTCCGGGACCCGGCAACCGGCCGCGCGCAGGGCCTGCAGCGCGCCGATCGCCATAATGTCGTTGGCCGCGAACACGGCGTCGAACTGGTGGCCCGCCCGAAGCAGGGCCGCGATCGCCGCCTCGCCCGATTCCTCCTCGAAGTCGCCGCTGACCGACCTCGCACTCGAGCCCGAGTTCATGGGCCGCAGCGACGCAACGCCTCGGCCCGCTCGCGCGCATCGATATTCTCGGCCGGGCCGGCGATGTGGACCAGGCGCTTGCGGCCGATGCGCCGCGAGATGCTCGACGACCGCCCGCGCGCCGGCGGCATTGTCGAGGTGGATCGCCGACGGATTGCCGCCTGGCGTCACGCGGTGTTGATCAGGACCGACGGCAGGCCCCTGCGGAAGCGCCGCGGCAAGCTCCGTCGCGGCTGAGGTGCGGCGCCATGACGATCAGGCCGTCGACCCGCCCGCGCATCGCGCGCAGCGCCTGGGCTCGCCTGGTCGCCGCCGGCGTGGAGGTTGGACAGCAGCAGCAGATAGCCGCGGCGGCTCGCCTCGCGGTCCATGCCGCGCACGATCTCCGAGAAGAACTCGCCGTGGAGGTCGGGAAGCACGACGCCGATCGCATTGGTCCGGGCCAGGCTGAGGCTGCGGGCGCCGGCATGCGGGACATAGCCGAGCGTCGCGCGACCGCTTCGGCTGACCCGCGCTGCGCGTCGCGTCGCTGACATTGTCGAGGCCGTTGAGCGCGCGCGACACCGACGCGACCGAAACCTGGGCGCGGCGGGCGACATCGCGGATGGTCGCGTCTGGCCATGGCCTCCTTATCGGCGGTTGTTGCGGGAAAAGTCACGCGTCGGGCGATTGCAATTGCCTTGGCCGTGCGTCATGTAACCGGTTACAACGAATGCTATAGAGGCCGTCAAGGCACGAAAATCACGTGCTGAGCCGTGGCCGTTGCTCGGCGGCCGCGCGCTTGGAGGGGAAGAGGATGTTGGACACGCGCATTTCGCGGCGAGCCGCGCTGATGGGCGCGGGCGCAATTGCCGCCTGGCTTGCAAGCCCGGCGCGAGCGCTGCTCCAGGCCGTCGGCCGGGCTCGACATGCCGGGCTTCGTCGACCCGCTGATCGGCCGCATGACGCTCGAGGAAAAAGCCGGGCAGCTGAGCCTGATGGCCTCGGCCTGGGGCGGCGGCGCCGCGCTCGCGCTCAATCCCCCGCAAGGCAATTCAAACTTTCCGCAAGCAGGTCGAGGAAGCGCGCCAGGGCCAGCTGACCGGCGTGTTCAACGGCAATGGCGCGCGCATGGCGCGGATCATGCAGACCGCCGCGGTCAAGGAATCGCGGATGAAGATCCCGCTGATCTTCGCCGCCGACATCATCCACGGCCACCGCACCATCTTCCCCGTGCCGCTGGCCGAAGTCGCGAGCTTCGAGCCCGAGCTGGCGCGGCGCACCGCCGCAGCGGCGGCGTTCGAGGCGGCCGGCGCCGGCATCGACTGGACCTTCTCGCCGATGGTCGACGTCGCCCGCGACCAGCGCTGGGGACGCGGCGTCGAAGGCGGCGGCGAGGATCCGCTGCTCGGGCAGCCTGTTCGCCGCGGCGCGGGTGCGCGGCTTCCAGGGCAGCGACCTCAAGTCGAACGAGCACATGCTCGCCTGCATCAAGCATTTCGCGGCCTATGGCGCGGCGCGAAGTCCGGCCTCGACTACAACACCGTCGACATGTCGGAGCGGCGCGCTGCGCGAGGTCTATCTGCCGCCCTACAAGGCGGGGTTCGATGCCGGCGCGCTGTCGGCCATGGCGTCGTTCAACGAGATCAACGGCATTCCCGTCGACCGGCAATCACTGGCTGATGACCGAGCTGCTGCGCGGCGAATGGGGTTTCCAGGGCTTCGTCGTCTCCGACTACACCGGCGACGAGGAGATGATCACGCACGGCTACGCCAAGGACGGGCGCGACGCGGCGCGCATCGCCTTCCTCGCCGGCGTCGACATGAGCATGCAGAGCGGCCTCTACCGCCAGCATCCTGCCCGACCTGGTGCGCAGCGGCGAAGTGCCGCAGGCGACGCTCGACCAGTCGGTGCGCCGGGTGCTGGCGCTGAAGGCGATGCTCGGCCTGTTCGAAGATCCGTTCCGCCGAATCGACGAGAAGCGCGAGGCAGCGCGCTCGATGCTTCCGCCGACGCGCGCACTGGCGCGCGAGGCCGGGCGCAAGTCGATCGTCCTGCTGAAGAACGACGGCGACCTGCTGCCGCTGCCCCGCTCGGGCAAGACGCATCGCGCTGATCGGGCCCGTTCGCGAGCGGCCAGCACGACCTCGTCGGCCCGTGGGTCGTCTATGGCGACGACGCCAAGGCGGTCGACCTCGCTACCGGCGTCCGCGCGACGCCGATCGGCGGCAGCGTCATCGTCGCCCAGGGATCGGGCGTCGAAGAGCCGCTCGCCGGCGGCATCGAGCAGGCGGTCGCGGCGGCGCGGCAGGCCGACGTCGTCGTGCTCGCCATCGGCGAATCGCAAGGCATGTCGGGCGAAGCGCAGTCGCGCACCGAAATCGTCGTTCCCGGCGCCGCAGCAGGCGCTGGCCGAAGCCGTGGCGGCAACCGGCAAGCCGATCGTCGTGCGTGCTGAAGCACGGCCGCGCGCTGGCGCTCGAAGGCGCGGTCGCCAATGCGCCGGCGATCCTCGCCACCTGGTTCCTCGGCACCGAGACCGGCAATGCCATCGCCGACGTGCTGTTCGGCGCCTACGGCCCGTCGGGCCGCCTGCCCGCGAGCTTCCCGCGCGGTCGGGCCAGGAGCCTTATTATTACGCGCACAAGCCGACCGGCCGGCCCAACCCGCCGGGCAAGCCGGACGAATACAAGGCGCATTTCCGCGGCATCTCGAACCAGGCGCTCTATCCGTTCGGCCACGGCCTGACCTACGGCAAGATCGACTATAGCGGGCTGGCAATCAGCGCGCCGGCCATGCCGATGGGTGGGGAGATCGTCGTCAGCGCGACCGTCACCAACCGCGGCACCCGCGCCGCCGAGGAAGTCGTGCAGCTCTACACCCACGACCGCACCGCCAGCATCACCCGCCCGGTCCGCGAGCTGAAGGCCTTCCGCAAGGTCGCGCTGGCGCCGGGCCAGTCGCAGACGGTGCGCTTCACGCTGCGTGCGGCCGACCTCGCCTTCTACGGATTGCAGGACCGACCGGTGGTCGAGCCGGGCACGTTCGACGTGTGGATCGCGCCCTCAGCCGAGGCCGACGGCGTCAGCGGCAGCTTCGAGCTGACCGCCTAGCGGCCGAACCGGCGCGTCGCCCGAGCGGGTTGAGGACCATCGCCACGCACGACAAGGCGAGGAACAGGAGTGGCGCGAGCGCGACCGTAAGCCGCATGCTCGCCAGCGTCTCCGCGCTCTGGCGAACATTGGCGACGTAGCCGGCCGAGGCGAAGCCCCAGCCAAGGATCGCGGTGGCGATGCCGATGGCGATCCGCTGCAGCAGCGCGGCTACTCCGAATACCGTCCCTTCGACGTGGAGGCCGGTGGCTTGCTCGCCATATTCGATGGTGTTGGGAAGCATCGCCCAGAAGACGAAGTTCAGCCCGACGCTCATCACCTGCATGCCGACCAGGAAGAGCTGCATGGTCCGCGCGCCGTCGAAATGGATGGAAGTGAAGACCAGCAGGCCGGCCATTCCGAGCTCCAGCCGCGATCAGCCACAGGGCGCGCAAGCCGACGTGACGCCCGAGCAGCATCCACAGCGGGATCGCGATGCCGCTGACAAGGCCCATCGACGCCAGAGCGAGCTGCCCGGCGTCCGGGTCGTTGAGCAAATATTTGAAATAATAGAGCACCGATTTGCTGAGCACGGTGATGGCGACGATCATCGCCATCATTGCGCGCCATCAAGCGTCACGAAGGCGCGGTTGCGGGCGAGGCTGACGAGCGCCGCCTTGACGCTTCCGGGCATCGGGCGTTCGGGCAGCGCTCCTTCGCGATAGGTCGCGCCGACGATGCCGAGGATCAGGGCGCCGAGCGTGGCGAACAGGATCGCGGCGGCGAAATAGGCCTGGGCGGCGCTCGATCCGGTCAGCCAGCGCCCGATGGGCACGGTGCCCAAGGCCACGGCCACCGCCGCGGCAGTGCCGAACAGCATGCGCATGCCGGCGACGAAGGCGCGGTCGCCGGGGTCGGCGCTGATCCGCGCGGTCATCGCGAGATAGGGCACGTTGACGCCGGCATAGAAGGTCCGGAACAGCAAATGCGCAACGAACACGCAGGCGATTGCGAGCGCGCCTGTCGTCGGCGGCGGAAGATAGGTGAGGACGAAGCTCAGCCCGAGCGGGATCGCCCCGGCGACGAGCAAAGGGCCGTAGCGGAAGCTGTCGCGGCGCCGGTCGAGCCAGCACGCCGGCGACGAAATTGGCGATCCCGTCCCACACCGATGCGATCATGTAGGTCGTCGCCGCCACCGCGATCGGGATGGCGAGCGCGTCGGTGTAATAGAACAACAGGAAGAGCATGATGCTCTGCCAGTAGAGGTTGAAGGCGAAGTCCCCGAAGGCGAACAGCAGCAAGCGCGGCTTCGACGGTCGCGCGGACTCCATCAGAAGCGTGACAGCACGAAGTCCGCCGCGCCCGGCTGGTCGGGGACGGTGAAGCGTACCGAGTGGCTCGCGCGGTCGGCGACGACGTGGCTCGCGCCGCGGACTCGGGCCGGCCCGCTCCAGCCGTGGATCGTGACCGCGATCGACTTCCACCACGGTTTATAGCTGCCTGCGCGCGGATCGAAGTGCAGCATGATGCCGTCCTTGCCGATGGTGCAGCGGACGGTCTGGCGCAGGCTCGGACCGCTGATGCTGACGCCGTCGTCGAGGTACAGCTCGCCGCGGCAATCCTCGCCCGGATAGACGTGGAGTTCGAGCGGGCCGTTGGGCGTTTTGGCGGTGCTTTGTACCAAAGGCTGGCGGGCGATGATCGCGCCCGGGCGAACGAAGACCGGCAGGTGATCGAGCTTGGGGATTTCGCGGGTCGTCTCGCCGTCGATGCGCGCGCCGCTCCAGTAATCGTACCAACCCTTGCCCGGCAGGCAGATGTCATAGGCTTGCGGCGATTCCGGCTTGGGTGAAGCGGCGATGAGCAAGTCGGAGCCGAGCGTGAACGCCATCGACTGGTCGCACGGCGCGTTCGCCATCGTCGGATAATCGTAGAAGGTCGGGCGCATGACCGGGTCGCCGGTCCGCGTGCTCTCCTCGGCCACCGCGTAGAGATAGGGCAGCAGCCGGTAGCGCGCCTCGATGAAGCTTGCGGCGGATGGCGAGGTGCCGCGGGCCGTCGACCCACGGCTCGGCGCGCGGCGCATCGTTGGCGGCGTGGGCGCGATAGACCGGCGTGAAGGCGCGCGATTTCGAACCAGCGCGTCGCCAATTCGGGCGAAGCGCCGCCGATGAAGCCGGGAATGTCGGCGCCCGACCAGGCAAAACCCGACAGGCCGAGGCTCAGCATCTGCTGCACCGCCAGCTTCAGATGGTCCCAGCTCGAGCTGTTGTCGCCGGTCCAGGTGACCGCATAGCGCTGCCCGCCGGCATAGCTGGCGCGAGTCATGACGAACGGGCGGACGTTGGGCCGCAGCGCGAGTAGGCCGTCGTAGGTCGCGCGGCTGTTCTCCATGCCGTAGACGTTGTGGACCTCGGCATGGTTCGCGGTTCGCGGGGCGAAACCGTCGCCTTCGATCCGGTGGACGGTCCCGAGCGGCATGGTCTTGGTCGGCGTGTCGAAAATCGCCGGCTCGTTCATGTCGTTCCAGAAGCCGGCGATGCCGTCGTCGGCGAGCTTGGCGTAGAGACTGCCCCACCAGGCGCGGCTGCTCGCCCGGGTGAAGTCCGGGAAGACTGACGGCCCGGGCCACACCGGCGCGACATAGGTGCTGCCGTCGGGATTCTTGAGGAAATGATCGCCGGCCGCGCCGCTGTCGTAGGGTGCATAGCCCTGGTTCGGGGCGTAGGCGACATGCAGATCGGTGATCGTGACCAGCTTGAATCCCTCGGCACCGACGTCGCGGGCAAGGCCCTTCAAGTCGGGGTAGGTTTTCGCGTTGGTAGTAAAGGGGCGGTTGCGGTCCTGATAGTCGATGTCGAGCCAGATGACGTCGCTCGGCAGCCGGTCTGAGCGCAGCCGGCGGGCGATCTTCCGCACTTCATCGGCGCTCATGTAGCTGTAGCGCGACTGCTGGAAGCCCAAAGACCAGAGCGGCGGCAGCGGCGCCTTGCCGGTCAAATCGGTGTAGCGGCGGACGACTTCGCGAACGGTCGGGCCGGCAATGACATAATAATCGATCGGCCCGCCGTCGGCGCCGATCTCGATCGTGCCCGGCTCGCGATGGCCGAAATCGAACCAGCTGCGCCACGTATTGTCGAGGAACAGGCCATAGGCGCCGCCGTCGGCGGTCACGCCGATGTAGAATGGGATCGACTTGTAGATCGGGTCGGTGGCCCGGTTGAAGCCCCAGGCGTCGGTGTTCCAGTCCACGAAGCTCTGGCCGCTGCGGTCGAAATTGCCGGTCTTGTCGCCTAGCCCATAGATGCGCTCGCCAAGGCGGAGCGCCTTGCGAAGGGTGAAGCCCTTGCCCGCGAGTGAAGGCGAGGCCGCGTCGCTGAGCAGCGGACGTCCCTGGAGATCGGTGACGGTCAGGCCGAGCGTGACCGGGTCGACCTGGACCACCAAAGCGGCGGTGCGAAAACCGTTGGATGCCGGCGTCACGCGGGCTTGTGTCGCACGGACAGAGGCGGGCACTGCCCAGCTCGCGTCCTCGCCGAGCCGGCCGTCCGCCGCTATCCTGACTCGCAGGACATTATCGGTAAGCGCCTCGACGCGAATTGCCCCCGCACGGCCCGCCAGATCGAGGCCGTTGGGACGTGGGCTTGCCGAGGCGGGTACGGCCAAGGCCACTATCAGGAACAAGAACAGCCGGCGCAGCATGGGGCGACGCTAGCCGAGAGGAACGCATCCGCCTATATGCCTGCCGCGATGGCTCAGCCTTCATTCCGCAAGCTCGCCGGGGTTGGCCTGATCCTGCTGCTTATCGCGATATGGGCGATATTCGTCGCAAGCCTGGCCCAATTCGTCGGGCAATGGCCTGTAATGGTTCAGGCAGTGTTCTATCTCATTATGGGAATAGTCTGGATCATCCCCTTGAAACCATTGATCAGATGGAGCCAGACCGGCTCTTTCAAGGCCGGTCCCGGCACCAATTGAATCAACTGTATTAGCTGGCTATAGCACTGGAGAAAATGGCCCAAGCACTGACCCTGAACCGCCCGCTCGACGGGATAAGGCAGCGCACCGCGCGCGTGGCCGATAGCGCGCGCCGGTTGTGGCGAGCCTATCCACGCGAGACGATCGGAGTCGGTCTGCTCGGTATGATCGGCGCCGCAGCCTTTGCCGGCTCGGCCTATCAACCGGCCACGAATCAGAACGCAGTGGCTCCCCCTGCCCCGCCGCCGCTGGTCCTGCGCCAGATCGCCCCCGAACAGGCGGTCAAGGTCAACGAGGAAATCCCACTGACCGGCGGTCCCAACCCGGCGGCTCAGGCATTCGCGTTCAAGGGCAATGCGGCGGCCCGCAGCCAAGCGCTCGAGTGCCTGTCCAGCGCCGTCTATTACGAAGCCGGAAGCCAGGACGACGACGGCCAGCGGGCGGTCGCACAGGTGGTCTTGAACCGCGTTCGTCATGCCGCCTTCCCCGGCAGCGTTTGCGGCGTCGTCTATGAAGGCTCAACGCGCACCACGGGCTGCCAATTCACCTTCACCTGCGACGGCTCGCTGAACCGCCAGCCGGATGTCGAAGGATGGAAGCGAGCTAACGCCATCGCCGAGGCCGCGCTGTCGGGCTACGTCTTCAAGCCGGTCGGCCTCGCCACCCATTATCACGCCAATTACGTCGTTCCCTATTGGGCCTCCACGCTGGCCAAGAACGCGATTGTCGGCGCCCATATCTTCTATCGCTGGGCGGGCGGCTGGGGCCAGCCGGCGGCGTTCGCGAAGGCCTATATGGGGCATGAGCCGAGCGCCCGCGCGCTGCGCACCGCGGCGCTGTCGGTGCCGCACGTTGCACCTCAGGCCGCTATCGCGGCAGCGATCGAGAACATCCCGGGGGCCGAAGCGATCAAGCTGGCGCCGTCGATGCGCGGCGACAAGCGCGTGGCGGTCCGTTTCAACCTGGTCGCGCGCAAGGCCTCGGACGAGGCGCCGCACGAGGAGTATTCGAAGAAGTTCGACGCCTCGGATAATCTCAAATGGGCGCTGTCGGGCGATTCGTCGGCGAGTAGTGAGAAGCCGCTGGGCAAGACCTCGGCCGCGACCGCGCCGGCGACTTCTTCCGCACCGGCTCCTGTCGCGACAGGCGAGCGCTAGTTTTCAGACACAGGCGCGGCCTCGGCCAGCGCCAGTTCCACCCGCAGCCTGATCCGGTCGAGCCGGCCATCGATCGCCAGATAATCGTTCGAAAGCGCCGACGCGCCGCTCCATTGCCGCCCGGTCACCGCAAGCTCGCTGAACGGGCCGCGGTCGCGCAGCGGATCGCGATCCTGTAGCTCGACCACCGCGTCGTCGAACGCGGCGCAGCGGTCGAGCTGAAGCAAATCGGGATGGCTCCTGAGCTTGTGATGGCAATCGCTGCTCTCGGCGGCCAATCCCATTTCATCGCGGGTCGTGGCGATATGCCTGGCATTACGCACCGCGGCGTCAATGGCCGCGATCTGCAGGGGCGCGTCCATGGCCTCGAGCGGAGCAGCCACCTGATGCGCGCCCGCCAACCCCCGAGCCGATGCGGGAGACCAGTCGGGCAAGGTCGAGCTGATGGGCATGACTGCAAGCAGCATCGCGGCCAGCCCCGCGACTGCGACCAGCGCCGGGATCGTCCAGCGCAACTGGCGTTCGTCAAGAGAATCGTCATCGTTGAATTCGAGCGCGGCATCCTCGCCGGTCAACCTTCGCCGGCGCAGCTCGCGATAGGCGCGATTGATCTCGGCGGCGCGCTTTGGGTCGCCACCCTGGCGGTCAGGATGATGTTCCTTGATCAGCCTTTTATAGGCGCGCTCGACGGCCGCCTGGTCGGCCCCCGCATCGAGGCCGAGCGATTCGTAGGCTGTCGCATCCCCCATCGGTCGAGGGATTTAATCCACTTGTCGGAATCACGAAAGTGGCGCGAGTGACGGGACTCGAACCCGCGACCTCCGGCGTGACAGGCCGGCGCTCTAACCAACTGAGCTACACCCGCGTTTTGGCGTGGGGGCCGCCTATTAGGTGCCCTTGGGGGTGTCAACCATCGCCGGCTGGATTTCCTGGCGCTCCTCGACTTCCTCCTCGTCGGCGTCCCCGGCGTGGGTCAAGGTTCCGTGTTCGAACAGGAAACCGGCGATGTCGGGCGTACCCGCGGCGGAGAACACGGTCTTCATGATGATCAGCAGCGGGACCGCGAGAAGCGCACCCGTGGTCCCCCACACCCAGGCCCAGAAGGACAGGGAAATGAGGATCGACAGCGGGCTGATGGTCAGGCGGTGGCCCACCACCATCGGGGTGAAGAAGTTGGCCTCGACCAGGTGAAAGCTGATGAACACCGCGGGAGGCAGCAATGCGCCCCAAACGTCGGGATAGGTCATGAGCGCGCCGAGGAAGAGCACGACCGCACAGGCGATGGGTCCAAGGTAAGGGATATAGTTGAGCACGGCGACGATGCCGCCCCACATCACCGGCGACGGCATCCCCAGCCACCACAGCGCGGTGGCGGTAAGCGCACCAAGCCCGATGTTGATTAGCGTGATCGTACCCAGGTAGGTCGAGGTCGCGTCGACGACCTGCTGGATCACCCGGGCGGTGGTGAGCGCTCCTTCGAAGCTGCCGCGGCTGACGATCGTCTTCTTGCGCATGGTGGTCCAGCCAGCGAGGAAGAAGAAGATCACCAGCAAGGCGAAGAACAGCTGGATCAGCAGGTGTGGCGCGGAAGTGGTCAGAAGACCAAGCATCGAGTTGGGCGTTTCGATCCGCACCGTGCGCCCGCTTTGCGGCGCGATCGCGATCTGCGAGGTGGTGCGGTCGATGAATTTGTCGAGATTCTTGTAGAGGTCGAGCACGGGGTTAAGCGCGTCACGGATCTTGCCGATCTTCGAGGGCACCTGGGCGACCCAGTCGGTCGCGGGAATGATGATCGATCCGAGCGCGAACAAAGCCAGAAAGATAAAGACGAGCAGGCACAACAGCGCGGAGGCCTTGGACGGAATGCCGCGCCTCTCGAACCATTCGAGCAAAGGCACGAGCGCGATGGCGACCACCAGGGCGGCGGTGACCGGCATGAAAAATTCCGCGCCCGACCGAAGCGCGAACGGCAAAGCGACGATCAGCCCAACGCCAGCGATCAGCGTGAGCGAGGCGAGCAGGCGGTCGCGCTTGACCGTGATGCTCTCGGCCAGCGTCCGCGCTTCCTCGTTGAAGTCGTCGTCGGCCTGGGGCTGATGCTTGCGGGTACGCGCGTCCATAATCGAGAGATTATCGGGACGAATGCACGGCGTCACGGAGTAAATCAGCGCGTGGTGCCCCTGGTCCGACTCGAACGGACACTCCGGTGAAGGAACTCGATTTTGAGTCGAGCGCGTCTACCATTCCGCCACAGGGGCCCCGCGGCGAAGGCTAGCTAGGCGAGCCGCCCCTCAGGAGCAACCCGCCCAGTCGCTTAGCGTGCGAAGGAAAAGGTCTCCGGGCTGCCGCCGTAATGGTTCGGGACCTTGCAGCCTTCCTTGACGAACAGCAGCAGCAGGTTGGCGAACACCAGCATGATAAGGCCGGCGTAGCCGAGCGCGACGAGGCGCGGCAGGAAGCCGCCGAACGATATCACCAGCGGCGCGCAGATCAGCATCACGCCCGGAACCAGCAGCTCCTTGCCGCTGCGCCCAATGTCGTGAAGGCGCCGAACCGCGACCGCGACCTGCGGAACGACCAGCAACAGCGAGATGAGGCCGCCGATAGGTCCGAAGAAGAGGAAACCGCCGAACAGCGCATCGAGGAAGCGCGCGACGGCCTGGGCCAGGATGACGAAGAAGAAGAAGCACCAGAATTCGCTGCGCGACGCGCGACCGATGAAATCGGCATATTTGCGAAGCGTAAACGCGACCGACTGGAAGAACATTAGATGGCCTTCTGGAAAAACGCCCAATACTGCACGCAGGAATTTATCCAGGTGCATTTAGCGACTAGTTACGCGGCGCCTGGCGGCGGTAGCTCAGCGCCTCGGCGATGTGGATCCTGCCGACATTGTCCGCGCCTGCAAGGTCGGCGATGGTTCGCGCGACGCGCATGACGCGATGATAGCCGCGCGCCGACAGACGCATGGCCGCGGCGGCATCGGCGAGGAGCTTGCGTCCCGGATCGTCCGGCGTTGCGACCCGGTCCAGAAGCTCGCCGTCGGCTTCGGCATTCGTACGCGGCCCGTGACCGTTGTAGCGATCGGCCTGGACCTGGCGGGCAGCGGCAACGCGCTGGGCGACCGCGGCGCTTCCTTCCGCCGGCGGCGGCAAAGTGAGGTCGGCCGCGGACACGCCGGGCACTTCGACATGGAGGTCGATGCGGTCGAGCAACGGGCCCGAGACCCGCGCCTGGTAATCGGCGGCGCAGCGCGGCGCGCGGCTGCACGCCAGCGCCGGATCGCCGAGGTGGCCGCAACGGCACGGGTTCATCGCCGCGACCAGCTGGACCCGGGCCGGAAAGGTGACGTGCGTATTGGCGCGGGCAACGCTGACCGAGCCGGTTTCGAGCGGCTGGCGGAGCGAGTCGAGCACCGGCCGCTGGAATTCGGGCAGTTCGTCGAGGAACAGGACGCCGAGGTGAGCGAGGCTGATCTCGCCCGGCCGGACGCGCAGGCCGCCGCCGACCAGCGCCGGCATCGAGGCGCTGTGGTGGGGGGCCCTGAACGGCCGGCTGCGCCGAATGCGGCCGCCGCTAAGCTCGCCCGCGACCGAGGCGACCATCGACACTTCGAGCGCTTCGGACGGCTGGAGCGGGGGCAGAATGCCCGGAAGACATGCGGCGAGGAGCGACTTGCCCGACCCCGGCGGGCCGCTCATCAGCAAATTGTGGCCGCCGGCCGCGGCGATTTCGAGCGCGCGCTTGGCGACCTCCTGGCCCTTGACCTGGGCAAGGTCGGGTCCGCCCTCGGCCATTTCAGCCTCGACCGCCGCAGGTGCCGCGACCAGCGAGGTCCCCTTGAGGTGGGCCAGCAATGCCAGCAGGTCGGGCGCGGCGATGACGTCGAGCTCGCCCGCCCAGGCGGCTTCGCTGCCCTGCGACGCCGGGCAGATCAGCCCCTTGTCGGCCGACGAGGCATGGATAGCGGCAAGCAACACGCCGGGCGAAGCGGCGATGCGCCCATCCAGGCAGAGCTCCCCGACCGCGACATAATGAGAGAGTGTCTCGGCGTCGGTCGCGCCGATTGCGGCGAGCAGGCACATGGCGATCGGCAAATCGTAGTGCGAGCCTTCCTTGGGCAGGTCGGCCGGCGACAGGTTGACGGTGATGACCTTGGGCGGAAGCGCGAGCCCGATGGCGGCCAGCGCGGCGCGCACCCGCTCGCGGCTTTCGGCCACGGCCTTGTCGGGCAGGCCGACGATGGTGAAGCGCGGAATGCCCGAGGTGAGCTGGACCTGGACCTCGACGGCTCGCGCCTCGAGGCCGAGATAGGCAACGGTGGCGACGGTCGCGGCCACTATTCGTCACTCCCGCGAAGGCGGGAGCCTAGATCCTTCTTGAGCTGGGTCCCCGCGTTCGCGGGGATGACGAGAACAAATGAAGCGGGCGGCAGAATTCCCCCTGGCTCGGCACTGCGGACGCTAGAGGCCCCGCCTCCTTCCGGCAAGCGGCTTGCGCGGGCGCTTGGGCATAGCCAAATGCAGCCGATGTCCAAGCGTGATCAGTGGCGGGCCTTTCTCGACAGCCCGATCGTCGAATGGTCGATGTTCGTCGTCGGCGTGCTGCTGGTGATCATCGGCTTCGCGGTTGCGCCGATCCCCGGCCCGGGCGGAATCTTCTTCATCGCGCCGGGCCTGGCGCTAATCCTGAAGACCAGCATGTGGGCCAAGCGCCACTATGTGAAGGTCAAACGATGGCAGCCAAAGGCCGGACGGTGGATGGACTGGGCGCTGCGCCGGCCGAGCGCGCGGCGGCGCGAGGCCCTGCGCAAGGCCGAAAGCATCGGCGAAGGGACCGGGCAGAATTGACTTGTGCGCCCCTCTCCCTTATCGGCGCGCACGACAGCGGCTGCCTCATAGGGCGGCCCTTTTTCTTTCTATTGAACGTAAAGGCATGAGCGATGAAGCGCACCTTCCAGCCGAGCAACCTGGTCCGCAAGCGGCGCCACGGGTTCCGCAGCCGCATGGCGACGGTCGGCGGCCGCAAGGTGCTGAACGCGCGCCGCGCCCGCGGCCGCAAGAAGCTCAGCGCCTAGTCACGATCAGCAGGCGCGCCGACTTCCTTGCCGCCAACGCCGGCAAGCGCATGGCGACGCCCGGCTTCATCCTCCTCGTCCGCGACCGCGAGGATTCCGATCCCGCGATGCGCGTCGGCTTCACTGTCACCAGGAAGATCGGTGGCGCCGTCGTCCGCAACCGCATGAAGCGCCGTTTCCGGGCACTCGCTCGCGAGATCGTTCCAGCCAAGGGCATATCCGGTGCCGACCATGTCATGATCGGCCGCGCCAATGGGATCGAGCGCGCGTTCGCGCTGCTCCGGTCCGACCTTGCCGGGGCGCTCGACAAGCTCCGCCGCGCATGATCGCCAAAGCCCTGATCCTCATCTGCAAGGCGTGGCAGAAGGGCCCAAGCCAGGTGCTTCCGCCGAGCTGCCGCTACCAGCCGAGCTGCTCGGCCTATGCGATTACTGCAATCACCCGCTATGGGGCCGCTCGCGGGGGATGGCTGGCCTTGAAGCGCATCGGCCGCTGCCACCCGTGGGGCGGCCAAGGCCATGACCCGGTACCGTGACGAGGATTTCGAGGACTTAAGTGAAAGACAGCAAGAATCTGATCCTCGCCGTGGCGCTGAGCATGCTGGTGCTGCTCGGCTGGACGTGGGCGGCCAACAAATATTTCCCGACGGCCAATCCGCCGGCGACGAAGATCGAGAACGGCAAGCAGATCCCCCTGCCCCAGCCGCAAGCGCAGCCGACCGCGCCGACGACGCCCAAGGTGCTGCAGACGCGCGCCGCGGTGATCGGCGCAACGCCGCGCGTGAAGATTGAGACGCCGTCGCTAGTCGGTTCGATCAACCTCAAGGGCGCGCAGATCGACGACCTCCTGCTGGTGCGCGAGCGGGAGACCATCGCCAAGAATTCGCCGCCGGTGCGACTGCTGTCGCCGCTGGGGGCGGCGGGATCGTACATCGCGTCGTTCGGCTGGACCGGCCAAGGGCTTCAGGCGCCGACGCTGGACACCGTTTGGACGGCCGACAGCGCCAACCTGACGCCCGGCCACCCGGTGACGCTCAGCACCGCCATGCCGGACGGCACCCGCTATGAAATCAAGGTCGCGGTCGATGACGGCTACCTGTTCACAATCGAGCAGCGGATGCTCAACGGCACTGCCAATCCGGTGACGGTGCGGCCTATTGGCCTCGTCAGCCGGGCCAACAAGTCGCCGGATCCCGACAGCTGGACCAACCATGTCGGCCCGATCGGCGTGTTCGACGAGAAGGCCAATTACGACGTCAATTGGTCGACCCTCGACAAGGAGGGGAGCAAGGCGTTCGACGGCAACGGGTGGCTCGGCTTCACCGACAAATATTGGCTGACGGCGCTTGCGCCCACGGGTCCGATGGCTGGCGATTTCCGAAAGTCTCCGGCTAGCACCGGCTACCAGGCCGATTATGCCCTGGCTCCGTCGGCCGTCGCGCCGGGGCAGGTGCTGACGACCAAGACCCGCTTCTTCGCCGGGGCGAAGGAAAAGGAATGGCTCGACCGCTATGAGGCGGCTGGGATTCCGATGCTGACGCGGGCGATCGACTGGGGCTGGTTCCGCTGGTTCATGATCCCGATCTTCGACCTGCTGCTGATCCTGTTCCACGCGCTCGGCAATTTCGGGTTCGCGATCATTGCCCTGACTTTCATCGTCCGCGGCGTCATGTTCCCGATCGCGCACAAGCAGTTCCAGTCGATGGCGGCGATGCGCAAGCTCCAGCCCAAGATGAAGGCGGTGCAGGAGCGCTTCAAGGACGACAAGGCGCGCCAGCAGCAGGAAATCCTGAAGCTGTACCAGGAAGAGAAGATCAACCCGGCCGCGGGTTGCCTCCCGATCCTGCTCCAGATCCCGGTCTTTTACGCGCTCTACAAAATGCTGCTGGTGTCGGTGGAAATGCGCCACCAGCCGTTCATCGGCTGGATCAAGGATTTGTCGGCGGCCGATCCGCTCAGCCCGTTCAACCTGTTCGGCCTGCTCCACTTCACGCTGCCGCACTTCCTCGCAATCGGCGTCCTGCCGATCCTGGTCGGCGCGACCCAGTGGGCGTCGATGAAGCTCAACCCGCAGCCGATGGACCCCGCCCAGGCACAGGTGTTTGCGCTGATGCCCTGGGTGCTGGTGTTCGTCATGGCGCCCTTCGCCGCCGGCCTTCAAGTCTACTGGATCACCAACAACCTGCTGACGATTGCCCAGCAATGGTGGCTGTACCGCAAATACGGCCTGCATCTGTCGGACACGCATCCGGTCACGACATGAGCGCGGCTGCGGACGAAGAGCTGATGGAGCAGGCGCGCAAGCTGTTCGCGGGCCCGATCACGTTCCTCAAGTCCGCGCCCGAGCTCAAATTCCTGCCCGACGCGAACGTGCCCGAGGTCGCCTTCGCGGGCCGCTCCAACGTCGGCAAAAGCTCGCTGCTCAACGCTTTGACCAACCGCAACAAGCTGGCGCGCACTTCGAACACGCCGGGGCGGACGCAGGAACTCAACTTCTTCGATGTCGGCGACCCGCTTCAGTTCCGGCTCGTCGACATGCCCGGCTACGGCTTTGCCGAGGCGCCGAGGGACATGGTCAAGCGCTGGCGCTTCCTGGTGAACGACTATCTGCGCGGGCGGCAGGTGCTCAAACGCGCGCTGGTGCTGATCAATTCGCGCCACGGCATCAAGGACGTCGACCGCGACGTGATGAAGATGCTCGACGAAGCGGCGGTCAGCTATCACCTCGTCCTCACCAAGGGCGACAAGGTTAAGGCTTCGGCGCTCGGCCCGATTTACGAAGCAACGATGGTCGAGGCCGCCAGGCATCCCGCGGCGCATCCTTCCATCTTCACGACCTCCAGCGAAACCGGTAGCGGGATCGCCGAGTTACGAACCGCGATCCTCGAAGCCGCTACTACCTAGGGAGCCCACGCTTGTTCAAGCTGATCATCGGCAATCGCGCTTATTCCAGCTGGTCGATGCGCGGCTGGCTGGCGTGCAAGCAATCGGGCGAAGAGTTCGAGGAGCTCGTCGTGCCGATGTTCGACGACAAGTGGGAAAAGCGCCGCGAAGGCGACGAGTTCGCGCCCTCGCTCGGCAAAGTGCCGATCCTGTGGGACGGCGAATGCGTCGTGTGGGACAGCCTCGCCATCGTCGAATTCCTCGCCGACCGGGTCGGGCGTGAGCGTTATTGGCCGGACGACGATGCCGCGCGCGGCATGGCGCGGTCGATGGCGGCGGAAATGCACTCGAGCTTCGCCGCGCTCCGCCGCGAGCTGCCGATGAATGTCCGCAAGAGCTTCGCCTCGAAGGATCTCAGCGACGAGGTGATCGGCGACGTCGACCGCATCCTCCAGCTGTGGGCGCAGGCTCGCGCCCGCTTCGGCGGCACTGGCGACTTCCTGTTCGGCGAGTGGAGCGCGGCCGACATCATGTACGCGCCGGTCGTCACCCGCTTCATCACCTACGGCGTCAAAGTCCCGTCCTTTGCCGGCATCTATATGAAGGCGGTGTTGTCGCAGCCCCACGTCGCGGAATGGATCGACAAGGCCCAGGACGAGCCCTGGGTCATCGAACAATATGAGGCCGCATGAGCGAGCAGCGCGAGCGACGGTTGGGTGTTGGCATCGCCATGGGCGTGGCAATCGGCGCCGCGATCGGCGTCGTGTTTCATAACATCGCGATGGGCATCGGTGTTGGCGTCGCCATGGGCATCGCACTGAGCGCTGCCCGGTCCAGCACGACCAAGGACGATCAGTAGCCGGTTCCGTCCTTGCGGACGTAGCGGCTATCGGCCGTGAACATCATGTCGATGTCCGAATAGCCGCCGCCGGTGTTGGTGCCGCCGCCGACGACGACGAACGTGCAGTCGCTGCCGCTTTCGTTGATCAGATGATGGCCGTTGGTGCTGCCCTTGGGCCAGGCCGCGCAGTCTCCGGGTTTCAGGATTGTGCGGCCGTCGTCCTCGATCAGCACCGCCTCGCCGTCGAGCATGACCAGGAACTCGTCCTCGCCATCGTGCCAGTGGCGTTGCGAGGACCAGGCGCCCGGCTTCAGCGTGACGTGGCTGACCGCGAAGTCGGTGAGGCCGTTGACCGGGCCCAGCCGCCGGTACCAGCGCCCGGCGACGTCGCGGTCGAACGGTTTCGGGTATCCGGTGCGATTCACCTGCTCGATGGATTGAAGGTCGACCTTGGGCATGCAGCGCTCCTTTGCTAGGCGCCCCGTATGAATGATCCCATCGATCCCATTAGCCTGGCCCAGGCGCTGATCAACTGTCCAAGCGTGACACCGGCCAGCGGCGCGGTGTTCGACCTGCTTGAAGGCGCGCTGAAGCCGCTCGGATTTACCTGCCATCGCTGGGTCATGGGCGAGGCGCCCGATGGGCCGACGGAGAATATGGTGGCGATCCGGGGGACAAGCGGGCCGCACTTCGGCTTCGCCGGTCACCTCGACGTGGTTCCCGCAGGCGAAGACTGGACCACCGACCCGTTCGGCGCCGTGATCGAGGACGGGATGCTCGTCGGGCGCGGCGCCAACGACATGAAGAGCGCGATCGCGGCCTATGTCGCGGCGCTGTCGCGGATCGGGCCTTCGCAAGGCACGCTGTCGCTGCTGATCACGGGCGACGAGGAAGGCTTTGCCACCTATGGCACGCCGCGGATCATCGACTGGCTGAACGAGCGGCAGATCAAACCCGACATGATCCTGATCGGCGAACCGACTTCGGTCGACCGGCTCGGCGATACGGTGAAAATCGGACGGCGCGGATCGGTCAACATGTGGATCGAAGTGCCGGGCGTTCAGGGCCATGTCGCCTATCCGCACCGCGCGACCAACCCGATCCCGCCGCTGGCGCGCGTGATCGCGGCGCTCGACGCGCTCCAACTCGATGACGGCAACGAGACCTTTCCGCCGTCGAATCTCGAGTTCACGGCGGTCTCCACCCCGACCGACGCCAGCAACGTCATCCCAGGTTCGGCAACCGCGCAGCTCAACATCCGCTTCAACAATCTCCAGCGCGGTGAAGAGCTCGTAAGAATGGTCGAGGAGATCGCCGAGCGCGAAGCGCCGGGCTCAAGCGTCCGCGCGCGCATCTCCGGCGAGGCCTTCCTGACCCCGCCCGGGCAGCTTTATGATCTGGTCGTCGATGCGATCGAGCAGGAGACGGGCAGCAAGCCCGAGCTGTCGACCAGCGGCGGCACTTCCGACGGCCGCTTCCTCATCCAGCTGTGCCCGGTCGTCGACTTCGGCCTGCCCAATGCGACAATGCACAAGGTCGGGGAGCGCGCCGCGGTCGAGGACATCCGCGCGCTGTCGCGGATTTACGAGCGGATCGTCCGGAACGTGCTGGCTTAAGCGACCGACTTGGCGCTGCGGTTCGCGTTGCCGATCCAGGAGAGAAACTCCTGCTCAAACATCGGCGCGGCATAGATGTAGCCCTGCACCGAATCGCAGCCCATGGCGCGCAGGATATCGGCCTGGGCGACAGTCTCGACCGCTTCGGCGACGACTTCGCAGCCGACGCCCTTGATGAGGTGAATCACAGCCTGAACGACAACCCGCGCCTTGTCGTCATTGTCGATGTCGGCGATCAGCAGCGGATCGAGCTTGACCCGGTCAAGCGGCATGGAGCGCAGCCGCGCGATATTCGAATAGCCGGTGCCGAAATCGTCGATGGCGATCCGCGCCCCGTCCGCGCGCAGAGCGGCGATTTCCTCGAGCACTGAAGCGCTGACTTCCATCGCCGCGCTCTCGGTGAATTCGAGCTCGGTCAAAGACAACGGCACGTCGGCGTCGGCGAAGGCCTGGCGAAGCTTGGTGAAAAAGTCGGGGCGGTCGACCTGGCGTGGGCTGATGTTGAACGACAGCCGGCCCTCGAAACCGTCCCGGCGCCAGGCGCTCAGCACGGTTGCAACCTCGGTTACGACCCAGTCGCCGATGTCCGTGATGACGCCAGTGCGCTCGGCGATCGGAATGAAGGTGCCGGGAAGGCGCAACCCGTCACGCTGATGATTCCAGCGCAGGAGCGCCTCGGCGCCGGCGACCTCGCCCGTGACCAGGCTCATCTGCGGCTGGTAGGCGAGCACGAAGTCGCCGCGCTGCACGGCCTCGGTCAGCGCCTTTTCGGTGTCGACCTTGAGCTGGTGCTCCGAGGCAAGCTCGGCGCTGAACAGGCAATGCTGTCCCCCGCCCGATTGCTTGGCGCGGTACATGGCGATGTCGGCGGCGCGCATCAGCGATTCGATGCTGGTGCCGTGATCGGGCGAAACGGCGACCCCGATCGAGGCACCGATATCCACGCTGTGCGAGCACAGCTCGAACGATTCGGAGATGGCGAGGACGATTCGGCGCGCAATCCGCTCGATCTCGGCGACCGATTCGATCTCGGGGAAGAACAAGGTGAACTCGTCGCCGGCGAGGCGCGCGAGCAAGGGCCGCTGGCGGGCGCTGCCGTTGAACTCGGCGTTGACGACGACGCGGAGGCGGTTGGCGACCATGATCAGCAACTGGTCGCCACGGGCGTGGCCGAGGCTGTCGTTGACCATCTTGAACCGGTCGAGGTCGACGAACAGCATGGCCGACGCGGAGCCGGCCGCGGCCTCGCTCAAGAGCTTGTCGGCTTCCGAGCGGAAATGGAGCCGGTTCGGAAGCGAGGTGACGGGGTCGTACATGCCCAGCGCATGGGCATTCTCGATCGAAGCGCGGACTTCGGCGAACAAAGTATCGACCGCCGCCGCGAGCTTGGGCATGGTTCGGCGCAGTGAGGGCGGTGCCGGTGACACGAGGTCGCCGTCCTCGACCGCGAGCAAGCGGTCGCTGAGCGCTGCCAGCGACCGGGCGCTTTCGCTGTTGGGGCGTTCCGAAGCGATATAGCTGATGAGCAGGCAGAAGGCCCCGGCGATCAGCGCCGCCAGGATCTTCTGGTCGAACTCCGTCAGGTAGAGGAGCGCGGTCAGCGAGAACATGAAGGAGGCGAAGCCGGCTGCACACGACAGAACCGCGTTGCTGAGCTTCTGGGCAGTGCCTGCTTTCATCTCGATGGTGCGCCCCGCGCGGCGGTTATGCCCGCCAGACCACCCCCGCGTTAAAGAATAGGGGTTAAGAAAAGGTCATCGGGCGCGCGCTTTCAGAGCGTCCGGCGTCTCAAAACGAGATAGAGGCTGCCGCCCCCACCGTGGCGGCGATGCGCGCCGCGGACTGCCGCGATCCGGGATGCGTGGCGCGAGGCGGCGAGCCAGTCGTGGACCGCGGCGCGGATCTTGCCACGCTGAACGGGCGGCTCGCCGGGGCGATGGTGGCCGGTGACCAGGAGCACGACGCGCTCCCCGCCGGCGATGGCCTCGTCGAGGCCGCGATCGATTGCGCGCCAGGCCGTGTCGAGGCTCATGCCGTGCAGGTCGAGGGTGCGATCGGGCTGGATCGCGCCGCCGCGCAGGCGCTTGTCCCAGCTTCCGTCCAGGGTTTGGCCAAAGGCCGGGCCGGGCGAGGGAGTGACGGGCTTTCGAGGTGACGCCGGCCGCGCACCAACCGGCTTGGCCGAAGGTTTTTGTTCGGGCTTTTCAGCGATCTGCGATGATGGAACTTCGCGCGAAAGGGGCCGGATGGTGGCCGTTACGCGAGCCCACAGTTCGGCCTCGTCAGGGTTGAGCGAGCGCACGCGCGGCAGTGCCCTTGGGCACCAGGATCAGCGCCTCGCCATTTGCGGACATGCCGCCGGCCATCGCCACCGCCTGGTCGCCCGCGCCCCAGAAGGTGTCGAAGCGATTGGGCCCCTTGATCGCGCCGCCGACGTCCTGCGCGACCCAGATTCCCTGGATTTCGGGGCGATCGGCGCGGACGATGTAGATCGGCGCGCCGAGCGGCACATATTTGGGATCGGCGGCGACCGAGCCCTGTGGCGTCAGCGGCACGCCGAGCGAGCCGAGTGGCCCCGCACCGGTCAGCTCCTTGAAGAAAATATAGGACAGGTTTTCGCGCATCAGTGCCTTGCCCTGGTCGGGGTTGGCGCGGATCCAGTCCTTGATCGCCTGCATGCTCGCACCGCCCGGCGGCAGGATTCCACGATCGCGAAGGAGCTTGCCAATGGCGACATAGTCGCGCCCGTTCTGCTCCCCGTAGCCGATGCGCATGATCGTCCCGTCGTCGAGCCGAAGCCGGCCCGAGCCCTGGATTTCCACGAAGAACAGCTCGACGGGATCCTTGGCCCACGCAATTTCGAGCCCCTTCCCGTTCAGTGCCCCGTCTTCAATTTGCGCGCGGGTAAAATACAGACTGCAGCCGCCGGTCGCCGGATCGACGCGGCCCCGGCCGCTGGTGCCGTCGGGCTTGGTGCAGCGGACGAGATCGCGCGGGGTCGCGTAGATCGGCACATAGCCCGGCCCAGGTGTTCGCGAACCTTCGATCTCCGGTTCGTAATAGCCAGTGGCGAAGGCGCGGCCGTCGCCAATTCTTACCCAGTCGAAGCCATAATAGAAGAAGCCCGGCGCATAAGTGGGATCCAGCGACGCTGCCTGATTGCACAGTGCCCGCCAATCGGAACCCTGGGTCAGGCCCGAGCTATCGTTCCGGTGCGTGACCGACGCGCAGCTGATGCGGAAGGCGCCGAGCGCGCGTTGGGCGCGGGCCATGTCCAGAACCTGCGGCGCGGCGACGGTGACCCCGGTGTCCCGTGCGTTCACCCCGACCGGTGACGGCGGCAATGGGGCCGGCGTTGGCACCGGAGCCGGAATGGGTCTCGGTGCGGGAGCCGGCGGCGGCCCTTCAGGCGAAGGCAGGGGCCGGCTGGCGCAAGCGGCAAGGAGCAAAGCTGAAGCGAGCGCGAAGGCGCGGGACCAATATCCCCTGGCGATACTCACTCGTCCTCGTCGGTCTCGATCAGCACCCAATTGGGGTCGCGCGACGAAAGATCCCGGCGGAAGGTCCAAAGGTCGCGGGTCTGCACCGCGTCGCTCAATGAGCCGGCAACGACCTTGCCCTCGGAATCGCGGGTGACCGCGGCAATATCAGCCTCGAAGCGGACGGTGACGACCGCCACCTTGCGCTCGGCCGAGGCGTCGGCGATCACCGCCTGGTCGATCGTGACCAGCCGGTTGTCGAGCGTCAGCCCGTCCTTTGCGCGCTGTGCCGCGGCACTCGCAAATGTCTCATAGACATGGTCGTCGACGTGCTGGCGAAGCGCGTCCATGTCGCCCTTCCAGAACGCTTCGAGGATCAGGCGATAGGCTGCCTTCGACCCTTCGAGAAAGCGGGCGACGTCGAAACTCGGATCAGCGGCGAGGATGGCGCGGACGCCCGGCCCGGCGGTCGGAACGAAGGCCATGTCGCCGGAATCGACTGCAGCAGCCGGAGATGCCGGCGGGTGGCTGACTCGCGGCTCGACCCTGGCGGGGTCGGCGGGCTTCAGGATCGGCTGTTGCTCATGCCCCGTCCGTTCGCCGAGCACGCTGTAAAGGCGCAGCCCGATAAACAGAGCGACGAGGGCGAGGATGACAATGACGGTCAATCTTGGGTCCTAGATGTTCTGGCCATCAACATAGTGCGCGGCGGGTAAATATTCCAACACTGCCGAACGCACGAGGGCGGCATTGCGCCTCAAACAGGCGACTGCTAGTCGCCACATCCCGAAAAGGCCGCGCCTAAAAACGGCCTCGAACCAGCTCAACACTTTGTAAGGACAGGACGAATGGCCGACGAGCAACCGAGCGCAAACGGCAACGGCTCGGGTGAAATCAATCAGGACGCGCATGTTTCGGTCCTCGCCCAATACGTGAAGGACCTCTCGGTCGAAAATCCGAGCGCTCCGCAAGTGTTCCAATGGCAAGTCCAGCCCAAGGTCGACGTCCAGTTCAACATCTCGGTCGCGCAGGCCGCCGACGATGTCCACGAAGTCACGCTCAAGATCGAAGTATCGGGACGGTCGGACAATGGCGTCCATTTCGTCGTCGACCTCAGCTACGCCGGGCTCTACGCGATCCGCGGGATCCCCGACGAAGCCCTGCAGCCCTTCCTGCTGATCGAAGCGCCGCGCCTGATCTTCCCATTCGCCCGGCAAATCGTCGCCGAAGCCATTTCCAACACCGGCTTCGCGCCGCTGCTGCTCGATCCGATCGACTTCGCGGGCGCGTATCTCCAGCAGCTCGAAGCGCAGGGCGATGGCGCCAATGGCGGGGACGGCGAGAAGGCCGAAGGCTGACGCCCGCGCCAGGCGCCCCACGATGAACCTATTCAAGTCCACGGCGACGATCGGCGGGCTGACGATGGTCAGCCGCATCGCCGGCTTCGCTCGCGAAATGCTGATGTCCCGAATCCTCGGGGCGGGCGTCTATACCGACGCGTTCTACGTGGCCTTCCGGCTTCCCAACACCTTTCGGCGGTTGTTCGGCGAAGGCGCTTTCTCGGCCGGGTTCGTGCCTCTTTATAGCCAGCGGCTCCAGTCCGGCGGCGAGGGCGAAGCCAAGAAGTTTTCGGAAGAGGTGCTGGCGGTCTTCCTGCCGACGCTGATCCTGTTCACCGTCGTCTTCGAACTGATCATGCCCTTGTTCATCTGGGCGATCACGGGATGGCACGGCGACCAGCTGGCGTTCGGCACCTTCCTGACCCGGATCACGTTTCCATACCTGCTGCTGATCAGCCTGGTCTCGCTCTTTTCAGGCATTCTCAACAGCATCGCGCGGTTCACGGCGGCAGCCTTCGCTCCGGCGCTTCTCAACCTCGCGATGCTGTGCGCGCTGCTGATCTTCCGCCAGGGCGGCCATGTCACGGCCACGGCCATTTCCGCCGCAGTCACGATCGGCGGGCTGCTGCAGTTGGGGCTGCTCATCGCGGCGTGCAAACGGGCCGGCATCATCCTCAAGGTCCGCAAGCCCAAGCTGACGCCGGGCGTCAGGCAATTCATCCGGGTGGTGCTTCCCGCGACGCTGGGCGCCGGCGTCTATCAGGTGAGCGTGTTCATCGACACGTTCTTCCTGACCCGGATCGGCACCGGCGCGGTCAGCTGGTTCAACTATGCCGACCGTCTGAACCAATTACCCTTGGGAGTGATTGGCGCGGCGATTGGCACCGCTATCCTCCCCCAGGTCAGCCGGCACGTCGATATCGGCGAGGCCGACAAGGCCGCCCGTGTGCAGGGACAGGCGGCCGAGCTTGCCATGCTGCTGTGCCTGCCTGCAGCAATTGCGCTCGCGGTGAGCGCCCTGCCCCTCGTTTCCGCGATTTTCGAAGCCGGCCGGTTCACCGCCAGCGATGCCCGGAATACCGCTCTGACGCTGTCGCTGATCGCGCTCGGGCTTCCGGCCTATGTCTTGGTCAAGGTGCTCACGCCGGGATTTTATGCGCGCCGCGATACCGCCACGCCGGTAAAGGTGGCCGTCCTGGTGCTGGTCGCCAACGTCATCCTGAACTTCGCGCTGATCCCGCAGTTCGGCATCGGCGGGCTGGCGGCGGCCGTCGCGCTGAGTTCGTGGCTCAACTGCTCCATTCTCTATGTGCTGCTGCACCGTCGCGGGCATTTCCGGATCGAGAAATGGCTCGCCTCGCGCCTGGCGCGCCAGCTCGTTGCGGGAGCCGTGATGGCGGCCGCGCTATTCGCAATCCGGACCATTCTCGGCGGTTGGTTCGTGGGCTCGCTCAGCCATCGCTTGGCGGGCGTCATGGCGCTCGTCGGCGGCGGCATGGCGGTCTATTTTCCGCTCGTCTGGCTGCTGGGCGGTACAGACCGTGAAGAGCTGAAGGCGCTGCTGCGCCGCAAGAGGACCTACACCGATGCCGGCTGAGACCAGGGCAATGCGCGTCGTTTCCGGGATCCAGCCGACCGGCGACCTGCACCTTGGCAATTTGCTGGGAGCGATCCTGCGCTGGGTGAAGATGCAGGACGAAGCTGAGTGCCTGTTCTTCCTCGCCGACCTCCATGCGCTCACCGTCGACGTCGATCCGCCCCAACTCGGCAAGGCCGTGCGGGAAATGGCCGCGGCCTTGTTCGCCAGCGGAATCGATCCGGCCAAGTCAGTGATCTTCCGCCAGAGCGCGGTGCCCGCCCATTCCGATCTTGCCTGGATCCTCCAGGGAACGGCGCGGATGGGTTGGCTCAACCGCATGACCCAGTGGAAGGACAAGGCGGGCAAGAACAAGGAAGGCGCTTCGGTCGGCCTGTTCACCTACCCTGTGCTCCAGGCGGCCGACATCCTGCTTTACAAGGCCACGCACGTGCCGGTGGGCGAGGACCAGAAGCAGCATATCGAGCTGACGCGCGACATCGCGCTCAAGTTCAACACCGATTTCGACGTCGACCTGTTCGTCCCGCCCGAGCCTTATATCGGCGGCGGCGCGGCGGCGCGGGTCATGAGCCTGCGCGACGGCCGGTCGAAAATGTCGAAGACCGACCCATCGGACATGAGCCGCATCAACCTCATCGATAGCGATGAGCTGATCGGCCAGAAGATCCGCAAGGCGAAGACTGACCCCGAACCCCTGCCCGACGATCCAGCCGGGCTCGAAGAGCGACCCGAGGCGAAGAACCTCGTCGGGATTTATGCGGCGGTGACGAACTCCAGCGTCGAGCAGGTGCTCGGCCAATTCGCCGGCCAGGGGTTCGGCGCGTTCAAGCCGGCGCTGGCCGATGCCTTGATCGCGCTCCTGGCACCGCTTCGCACCCGTCTCGAGGAATTCCGCCGCGATCCAGCCGAACTCGACCGGCTGCTCGCAGAGGGCGCAGCGAGGGCGCGCGAATTGGGCGCTCCGACGCTTGCCGACGCGCACCGAGCGGTCGGCCTGACGCAATAGACGCTCGCTTCATCGACGGTTCACCGCGAACCGTGCTATTGCACTCCCGTTGTTCGATTTTTCCCGACTCGAAGGGGTGTATCTATGCGTATCTTGAAAACGGCCGCCATAGCGGCGCTCGCGCTCGGCGCGTTTGGACTTTCGGCCTGCGCGGAAACGCTCGACACCACCGTGTCGCGTTACCAGGCGATGCCCGCGCCACAGGGCCAGACCTTCTACGTCGTCCCGGTCGGCGGAATGGCCGCTAGCGGGGGCCTCGAGTTCCAGCGTTATGCCGGCATTGTCGCTCAGCAGCTGCAGGCCCGCGGCTACCAGCCGGCGAGCAGCCAGCAGAGCGCCAATTTGATCGTTCAGTTTGGCTATGGCGTTGACCACGGCCTGACTCGGGTCGTCTCCGACCCGTTCTACGGGGACCGCTTCGGCTACGGTGGATTCGGCAGCCCGTTCTATTATCCGCGGTACGGCTTCCGCTCGGCCTTCTCGTACGGCTGGAACGATCCGTTCTGGTACGGCGGCGGCGTCGACAGCTATGTGGAATATCATCCGCAGATCGACCTCCACATCCGTGCTGCCGGCACCAATCAGCCGCTGTTCGACGGCCGCGCCCAGGCGCGCTCGACGACCAACCGGCTCGACCGCACCATCCCGAGCCTGGTGGAAGCAATGTTCGCGGGCTTCCCGGGACGCAGCGGAGAGACTATCCGGATCACCATTCCGGCCCGTCCCGGCGCCTGACGCCAAGCCTTGGGGGCAAGAAAAAGGGCCCGTCGGAGCGATCCGGCGGGCCCTTTTTTGCGCGGCAGCTCCCCTGTTGGAGGGCTCAGCCTTCCAGCTGCCGCGTCAAAAGGCGAATGTCGGCGTCAAGCTCAGCGTCGCTGGCGCGCAGCTTTTCGATCTGGCGCACCGCGTGGATCACGGTCGTATGGTCGCGCCCGCCGAAGCGGCGGCCGATGTCGGGCAGCGACTTGGGCGTCAGTTGCTTGGACAGATACATGGCGACCTGGCGCGGCCGGGCGACTTCCCGGGCCCGGCGGGCCGAGGTCATCTCCGCCTTGCGGATTCGGTAATGCTCCGCGACCTGGGTCTGGATTTCGTCGATCGAGATTCGCCGCTGGTTGGCGCGGAGGACGTTGGCCAGCACTTCCTCGACGAAGGCGACGTCGATCTCGCGGCCGGTCATCATCGCATAAGCGCCGATGCGGTTCAGCGCGCCTTCCAGCTCACGGATCGAGCTGGTCACGCGCCGCGCCAGGAAGTCGATGACGTTGCGCGGCATCTGCACCGCCGGGAGCGCTTCCAGCTTGGCGACGATGATGTTGAAGCGAAGCTCGTAATCGGCCGGGTTGATATCGGCGACCAGGCCCCATGACAGGCGCGACAGGATTCGCGGGGCAATGCCATCCAGGTCCTGAGGCGCGCGGTCCGAGGTAATCACCAGCTTGCCGGCCCGCGCCGATGATTTCGTTCATCGTGTGGAAGAATTCTTCCTGCGTCGAATTTGCCCTTGGCGATGAACTGGACGTCGTCGATCAGCAGCAGGTCGGCCGTCCGCAGCCGCTGCTTGAAGCTGATCGTGTCATTTTCCTTCAGCGCGCGAATGAATTCGACCATGAACTTCTCGGCCGACATCGACACGACGCGCTTGCCGGGGTTCTTGGCGACGAAGGCATGGCCGATCGCATGGAGAAGGTGGGTCTTGCCGCGGCCCGTGCCGCCATGGATGAAGAGCGGGTTGAAGCCGCCGCTTTCCGTTCCGCCCAGCGCCACGGTCCTGGCGGCCGTGGCGGCAACTTCGTTGGCCTTGCCGACGATGAACGTTTCGAAACGGTAGCGCGGATCGAAATTGGGCGCGTCGGGATCGCGTTCCGCCGGCGCCGGCGCTTCTTCGAGAATCAGCAGCGGAGTCGGGCGTGGCGCATCGACTGCTGCCATCACGCGCACTTCGCGGACCACCGGCAGCACCGTCTTCCACGCCAAGGTCAGCCGCTCGCCAAAATGGGAACGGACCCAATCCGCCATGAACTGGCTCGGCATGACGATGTCGAGCGCCCCCGCGTCCGGATCGAACGCGCCGAGCTCGGCCGGCTTCAGCCAGCCGTCGAAGGTTCGAGCGCCAAGGTCGCGGCGAAGTCCCGTCCGGATCGAGTCCCAGGCTGCCTCCAAGGGCGCCGCGACGGGCGCACCGGTCAGCTCCATAGACGTACTTGCCCCTGCGCCTTGCACTGGCCGCGCCTCCCGCGTCTAACCCCCAAAATCGAGACAAAATGGTCCCGTCGCGCGCAACCGAGTTGCGCGCCTTGGGCTTCTTTTCTCTCTTGCCCCCGGCGCGGATTCGCGCCCGGAAAGACCTTTCTGAGATTGTCGGCGGCGGCATGCAAGAGCCGTTTTTTCACGAAAGTGAAATAAAGGGCCTTGACATCGGAAATGCGCGGATAACTGCCAGAACTGGCAGAAAACTGCAGTTTTTATGGTTTACTGGAAGTTAATGATCGCGCGAATCGCGGGAATTACTGCATTTTTTTGACGGTCCCGAAACGGAACAAGCCGCCGGTTTCCCGACGGCTTGTTACAACCCGTTTTTCAGGCCCGTTTTTAGCCGAGCGATGCAACCCGCTTGGACAGCCGGGAAAATTTCCGCGACGCCGTGTTCTTGTGGATAACCCCACGCGCTACGCCGCGCGATATTTCCGGCTGGACCCGCTTCAGCGCCGCGGCCGCATCGTCCTTCTTGCCCGCTGCAATCGCCGACTCGACCTGCTTGATGAAAGTTCGGATACGGCTGATTTGCGAATGGTTGATCACCTCGCGGTTGGCGTTGCGACGGATGCGCTTCTTGGCCTGCGGCGTATTCGCCATTGTCTTCCTCGGGTCTGGTCTAATGAAAAGCGGCGCAGAGCCTAGCCCGCGCCGGTGCGGCCGATCCCCTACCCACAGAGGGAGCGAAGGTCAATGGTCAGTGCTGGCAGCGGGGACAGTAGAAGGTCGAGCGCCCGCCCTGGACGATGCGCTTGACGGTGCCGCCGCAGCCGCACGGCTTTCCTTCCCGGTCATAGACCGCGAAGCTCTTGGAGAAATAGCCAAGTTCGCCGTCGGGCGATGCGAAGTCACGCAGCGTCGACCCGCCAGCAGCAATGGCCTCGCCGAGCACCGCATGAATTGCCGGGACCAGCTTCTCGAGCCGAGGGAGTGAGATTGACCCGCCCGGGCGCTTGGGATGGATGCCGGCGCGGTACAGCGCTTCGCACACATATATATTGCCGAGCCCGGCGACGATGCGCTGGTCGAGCAACAGCAGCTTGATAGGCGCCGCGCGGCCGGCGAGCCGCCGCCGAAGCTCGGACGCGTCGAGGTCGAACGGTTCGGGCCCGAGCGCCGCGAAGGCCGGCCATTCGGCGAGCTCGTCGGTGCGCACCAGGTCGAGCGACCCGAAACGCCGGGCATCATTCAGAGCCAGCCGCCGCCCCTCATCGGTGTCGATGATGAAATGGTCGTGCTTGCCAATCTCCGCCGGATCGACGCGCCAATGGCCGGACATCCCGAGGTGGAACACCAACGTGTCGCCGCGGTCGGTGTCGATCAGTCCATATTTGGCGCGTCGTCCGAGCGCCGTGACCCGCGCGCCGGTCAGCCGCTGGCCGAGATCGACCGGCAGTGCTCGCCGAAGGTCGGGTCGCCGCGCCTCGACCCGCTCGATGCGCCGGCCCTTCAGCACTCTTTCCAACCCGCGCACGGTGGTTTCGACTTCGGGGAGTTCAGGCATCGCGGCGATATGGCGGAGGCGCGGCAAGCCCGCTAGAGCCCCAGCGCTATGAGCGATCAGGTGAATTTCGGCGACGAGCTCGTCAGCCCCGACGAGAAGACTCGCCGCGTCGGCGCGGTCTTCAGCTCGGTCGCCCGGCGCTACGACGTCATGAACGACCTCATGTCGGGCGGGATGCACCGGCTGTGGAAGGACCGCTTCGTCAACCGCGTGAAGCCGCGTGCCGGCGAGCATATCCTCGACGTGGCGGGCGGAACCGGCGACATCGCTTTCCGAATGGCCAGGCGCGGCGCGCAGGTCATCGTCTCGGACATCAATCCCGACATGCTGGGAGTCGGCAAAGAGCGCGCCGAAAAACGCGGACTCACCAACCTCGGGTGGGCGGTCGAGAATGCGGAGAAGCTGAGCTTCGCCGACAACAGGTTCGACGCCTACACCATCGTCTTCGGCATCAGGAACGTCACCGACATTCCAGCCGCCTTGCGCGAGGCGCATCGCGTGCTGAAACGCGGCGGACGCTTCTTCTGCATGGAATTTTCGTCGAGCGACTGGCCGGGCTTCTCCGAGATTTATGAGCGTTTCGCCGCCAACGTCATCCCACGCATCGGCAAGGCGGTGGCCGACGACGAGGAAAGCTACCGCTATCTCGTCGAAAGCATCCGCCGCTTCCCGCGACCGCCGGTGTTCAAGCGCATGGTCGGCGAGGCCGGCTTCGTCCGCGCCGCGGCCGAGCCGATGCTCGGCGGGCTGGTGACGATCCACTCGGGCTGGAAGATTTGACCGCTTCCGTCGTTCATCTGTGGCGGCTTCTGAAATGGGGCCGGACGCTTGCCCGTTACGGCGCGCTGCAGGGGATCGAAGATGATCCGCTGACCCCGCCTCCGGTGCGGCGGCTGGCGCGGATCGCCCGGTTTGGCGCGAGGACTCACGACAAGCCCGATTATGCCGCGGCGCTGCTGGCGATCGGCCCGGCCGCAATCAAGCTCGGCCAGGCGCTGTCGACCCGCCCCGACCTCGTCGGCGAACGCGCCGCGGAGAATCTGTCGCAGCTCCAGGACGACCTGCCGCCCGCCCCGATCGCGCTCATCAAGCGCACCATCGAAGCATCGTTCGGAGCACCGCTCGAGAGCCTTTACGCCGAGTTCGACGAAGTGCCGGTCGGCGCCGCCTCGATTGCGCAGGTCCATCGGGCGCGGACGACCGAGGGCCGTGATGTCGCGGTCAAGGTGCTCCGCCCGGGCATCGAGGAGGAGCTGGCCAAGGCGATCGATACCTATGAATGGGCCGCCGCCCACGTCGAGCGCTACGGCGGGGAGGCCGAACGGCTGCGACCGCGCCTCGTGGTCGCGCATTTCCGCCAATGGACGGCGCGCGAACTGGACCTTCAGCGCGAGGCGGCCTCGGCCTCCGAACTCAAGGAGAATATGACCGCCGAGCCCGGCTATCACATTCCGGAGATCGATTGGCGCCGCACCGCCCGGCGCGTGATGACGATGGAGTGGCTCGACGGCATCAAGCTCAACGACCGCGAGGCGTTGATCGCGGCCGGGCATGATTGCCACGCACTTGCCGGCATCCTCGTCCGTGCATTCCTCCGCCAGGCGGTGGTCGATGGCTTTTTCCATGCCGACTTGCACCACGGCAATTTATTCGCACTCCAGGATGGACGGATCGGTGCCATCGACTTCGGGATCATGGGCCGGATCGACCGCCGCGCGAGAATCTGGCTGGCGGAAATCCTCTACGGCCTGATCACGGGCAATTACCGGCGCGTCGCCGAGATCCATTTCGAGGCGCAATACGTCCCCCGCATCACAATGTCGACGAGTTCGCCACGGCCCTGCGCGCCGCGGGGGAGCCGATCCGCGGGCTCCCGGTCAGCCAGATTTCGGTCGGGCGGATGCTGGAAAGCCTGTTCTCGATCACCCGCGACTTCGACATGCAGACCCAGCCGCATTTGCTGCTGCTGCAGAAGACGATGGTGATGAACGAAGGCGTCGCTTCGACCCTCGATCCCGACATCAACATGTGGGAGACGGCGGAGCCGTTCATCGGCGAATGGATCCGCTCCGAACTTGGCCCGGAAGCCTATTATGCCGACCGCATCGTCGAGACCGTGCGGGCGCTGAAGAAATTGCCGGAACTGATCGACCGGATCGACCAATATTATCCGCCGCGGGGCGCCGCGCCCCCGTCCCCGCCATTGCCTGATATCGCGATAATCGAGCGAAGAACTGGTGGGGCTATGCGCTCGTGGCGGCCGCCGCCGCCGCTCTCGGCGCGCTTGTGACGCTTGTGCTAAGGTAAAGCGATGGCAAGGGTGCTCCTCATCGTTGGCGGCGGGATTGCTGCGTACAAGTCGCTCGAGCTGGTGCGACTGCTCAAAAAGGCCGGCCATTCGGTGACGCCGGTGCTGACTAAAAGCGGCGAGCATTTCGTCACCGCGATGAGCCTGGGCACGCTGGCGGAAAACCAGGTCCACAGCTCGCTGTGGGAATTGAAGGACGAGGTCGAGATCGGCCATATCCAGCTGTCGCGCTCGGCGGATTTCATCCTGGTCTGTCCAGCGACTGCCGACCTCCTTGCCAAGATGGCCGCGGGGATCGCCGACGATCTTGCAACGACCCTGCTGCTCGCGACCGACAAGCCGGTGGTGGCCGCGCCGGCGATGAACGTCCGCATGTGGCAGCATGCCGCGACGAAACGGAACATCGCGCAACTCATCGAGGATGGCGTCCGCGTCATCCAGCCGACCGAGGGCGAGATGGCTTGCGGCGAATATGGACCGGGGCGCCTACCCGAACCGCAGGACATCATGGACCAGCTCACCGACCTGCTGAAGTGACTCTCGCCGGCAAGCACATTCTCGTCACCGCCGGCCCCACGCACGAGCCGATCGACCCGGTGCGGGTGATCGCCAACCGGTCGCGCGGGCGGCAGGGGTTCGCGATTGCGGCAGCGGCAGCCGAAGCGGGGGGGCGCGTGACGCTCATCGCCGGACCGGTGACGCTGGAGACGCCGCCGGGAGTCGATCGCGTTGACGTGGAGACTGCCGAGCAGATGGCCGACGCCGTGTTCGCGGCGCTGCCTGCCGACGCCGCGATCATGGTCGCAGCGGTCGCCGATTGGCGCGTCATTTCGGCGCCAAAGAAGTTGAAGAAAGGCGATGGCCCGCCCGACCTCAAATTCGAGCCGACGCGCGACATTCTCGCCGAGCTTGGCGCCAGCGCTCAGCGTCCACGCCTGCTGGTCGGATTTGCGGCCGAGACCGAGAACGTGACCGAACATGCGGTCGCAAAGCGCGTGGCCAAGAAGGCGGACTGGATCGTGGCCAACGACGTGTCCGGCGACGTGATGGGCGGCCATCATAACCGCGTGCACCTCGTCACGACCGAGGGCGTCGAAGACTGGCCCGAGGGAACGAAGGCGGAGGTGGCGCGACGGCTGATCGCGCGAGTCGCCCAAGCCTTAGGTTGAAGCGCAGGCCCGGCAGCCGGGGTCAGGCGGGATCGTAATCGCACGCCACTCCAGTTTCTCGCCGTCGAAGAGATGGACCCTCCCCGCCTGGTTTTCGCCGACGCCCACAATCTTGTTGATGGCGAGCAGCGCGGCGAAGCTGCCGACCGTGGCCGTGAGTGCGCCGAGGACGCCAAGCTCCGCGCAATTGTCGCAATCCTCGGCATCGAACGCATTGCCGACGAAGCAGCGGTAGCAAGGCTTGGAGCGGAACAGCCCGACTTGTCCTTGGAACTGAATGGCCGCCGCCGAAACCAGCGGAATGCCGAGAGCGACGCAGGCATCGCTGACCGCCAGCCGAGTCGCGAAATTGTCGCTGCCATCGATGACAATCTCATGCTCGGCGAGCAGTTCTCGCGCATTGCCCGCGTCGATCCGCTGCTGGACCGGCGTGGCCTTCACGAAATGGTTGAGCCGCTGCACGAACTGGAGCGCGAGGTCGGCCTTCGAATAGCCGGCGTCACGCTCCCGGAACAGCGGTTGGCGGTGAAGGTTGCCAAGCTCGACCACATCGGAATCGATGATGGTCATGGCGCCGACGCCCGCACCGGCGAGCGCCGGGATGACCGCGCTGCCGATCCCGCCGGCGCCGACCACCGCCACGCGGGTTTCCTTGAGCCTGCGCTGCCCGAGCCCGCCGACCTGCGGCAGCACGATGTGCCGCGCGTATCGTTCGAGCTCGGAGTCGGAAAGGCTCACCGGCCCGTCGAGCCGAAGCCCCCGGCTCCGCGGCCAGTCTCGCTGAGATCCGCGACCTCGCTGAAGCGCGCCTTGGTCACCGGTGCAGGCACCAGCTGGGCAATGCGCTCGCCCCGCCTGACCTCGAACGGCTCGCCGCCGAGGTTGGCGAGGATGACCTTCACTTCGCCGCGATAATCGTGGTCGATGGTGCCGGGCGTGTTGAGGCAGGTGATGCCGTGGTTCAGCGCCAGCCCCGAGCGCGGGCGCACCTGCACCTCATAGCCTTCGGGGATGGCGATGGCGAAGCCGGTCGCGACGGCGTGCCGCTGGCCGGGCGCGAGGGTCAGGTCCTCGGCAGCGACCACGTCCAGCCCTGCGGCCCCGTCGGTGGCGTAATTTGGCGCCGGTAAACCTTTTCCGTGAGGCAACCGTTGCAGCTGAATATCGATCATTTCGCTTTCTTCCGGAAGGTCTTCCGCCCGCCCTTCTTGGCCGGGCGCTTGGCCGCCCGTTCATCGATCAGCCGCACGGCTTCGTCCAGCGTGACAGTCTTAGGGTCCGAGCCTTTGGATAGCGTCGCGTGGGTCGTGCCGTCGCTGACGTAGGGTCCGTATCGGCCCTCCATTACCTTCAGGTCTTTTCCGTTGGGATGCTTGCCAAGCACGGCGATCGGCTCACGCGATGCGCCGCGCTCCCGTCCGCCGCCGGCCGCTGCATCCGCAAGCTTGGCGACCGCGGCGTTCATGCCGGTTTCGAACACCTCGGCGGTCGAACCCAACTTCGCGTATTTCCCATCGTGAGCAAGATATGGCCCATAACGCCCGATCGACGCCGTGATCGGTTCCCCTGTCTCCGGATGAGCGCCGATCTCGCGCGGCAGCGACAGCAGCCGCTCGGCGACGTCCAGGTTCACATCCTCCAGCGGAATGTCCTTGGGAATCGAGGCGCGCTTGGCGTCTTTGCCCTCGCCCTGCTCGACATACGGGCCGAAGCGCCCGCTCTTGAGCAGGATTCCCTCGCCGAGATCGGTTGGTCCGTCGCTTTGCGCCTGGTCGCCGCCCTGACCGAACTTCTGCGTATATTTGCAGTCGGGATAATTGGAGCAGGCGACGAACGCGCCGAACTTGCCGCCACGCAGGCTCAGCCGCCCGTTGCCGCATTGCGGGCAGACGCGCGGATCGCTGCCATCTTCGCGGGGCGGATAGAGCCATGGCGCGAGGAACTCGTCGAGCGCAGCGGTGATCTCGCTCGGCTTCTGCTCCATGACCTCGCCCGCCTTGGGCTTGAAGTCGCGCCAGAACTCGTCGAGCAGTTTCTGCCAGTCGAGCCGGCCGCCGGAGACATCGTCCAGCTCCTCCTCGAGCTCGGCGGTGTAATCGTAGCTGACGTACTTCTCGAAGAAGCGTTCGAGGAACGCCGTCACCAGCCGCCCGCTCTCCTCGGGAATGAAGCGCGCCTTGTCGACGCGGACATATTCGCGGTCCTTCAGGGTCTGGAGGATCGAGGCGTAGGTGGACGGCCGCCCGATCCCCAGCTCCTCCAGGCGCTTGACCAGGCTCGCTTCCGAATAGCGCGGCGGCGGCTGGGTGAAATGCTGGGTCGCGCTCGACCCCGGTCTTGGCCGGCGCATCGCCCTCGCGCAGCAGCGGGCATGCGCGCGCCTTCCTCGTCAGCCACATCGTCGCGGCCTTCGTCGTAGAGCGCGAGGAAGCCGGGAAACAGCACGACCTGGCCCGAGGCGCGGAGGACCGCCCGCCCGGCGCCGTCCGTCAGCTCGACCGTGGTCCGCTCCAGCCGCGCCGAAGCCATCTGGCTGGCCAGCGCGCGGTTGTAGACCAGCTCGTAGAGCCGGGCATGGTCGCCGCTCGCCGCCCGCGCTTTCGAAAAATCGGTCGGCCGGATCGCCTCATGCGCTTCCTGCGCATTCTTGGCCTTGGTCGTGTAGAGGCGCGGCTTGTCGGGGACGTATCCGCTGTCGTAGCGGCTCGCGATCGCCTTGCGCGCGGCATTGACCGCCTCGGGCGCCATGTCGACGCCGTCGGTCCGCATGTAGGTGATCAGCCCGTCCTCATAGAGGCCCTGCGCGACGCGCATGGTGTGGCTGGCGGCAAAGCCGAGCTTGCGCGCCGCCTCCTGCTGCAGCGTCGAGGTGGTGAAGGGCGGCGGCGGGTTGCGCGAGAAGGGCTTGGTCTCGACCGAAGCGACGGTGAACCGCCCGGCTTCGACCACCGCCTTGGCCGCGTCGGCGTCGCCCTTGTTGCCGATCGTCAGGCGGTCGATCTTCTTGCCATCGAGCTGCGCCAGACGAGCCGTGAATGGCTGGCCGTCGGCCTCGAACGTCGCGTTGACCGGCCCAATATTCCTGGGACTTGAAGACCTCGATCTCGCGCTCGCGATCGACGATCAGGCGCAGCGCGACCGACTGGACGCGGCCGGCGGACTTCGCGCCCGGCAGCTTGCGCCACAGGATCGGCGATAGGGTGAACCCGACGAGATAATCGAGCGCGCGCCGTGCCCGGTAGGCGTCGATCAGATCCTCATCGAGGCCGCGCGGCTTCTTCATCGCCTCGGTCACCGCGGCATTGGTGATGGCGTTGAACGTCACTCGCTGGACGTTGGCCGGAAGCGCCTTCTTCTGGCGCGCAGCACCTCCTGGACGTGCCAGCTGATCGCCTCGCCCTCGCGGTCGGGGTCGGTGGCAAGGATCAGCGTATCGGCCTTCCTGAGCCTCGTCGGTAATCGCCTTCAGCTGCTTGGCGCGGTCCGGGGAGACCTGCCACAGCATGGCGAAATGATCCTCGGGATCGACCGACCCGTCCTTGGGCGGCAGATCGCGCACGTGCCCGAAGCTGGCGAGCACGCGGTGCCCGCGCGCCAAGATATTTCTCGATGGTTTTCGCCTTGGCCGGCGATTCGACGACGACCAGCTTCACTTATTGTCCTCACGCATACGCGTAAGGTGGGGTCGGCGGATTCCTGCTCGTCAAGCGGTCCGCAGCGAGACCTTGCCGCCGGCATGGCGCTCGAGGCGGCCGGCGAGATCGAATTCGAGCAGCGCCATCTGCACCGCGCCGGGCGAGGCACCCGACAAGCGGATGATCTCGTCGACCGGCGCCGGCGACGGGCCGAGCAGCTCTTCCACGACGCCCACCAAGCCTTCGTCCGGCTCTTCGGGCGGTGCATCGAATTGCGCCGCCGGTGCGGCGACCCGCGACGGCGATGGGGCCAGCTCCTCGATCACGTCGGCGGCGGTCTGGACCAGAGTCGCGCCGTCGCGGATCAGCTGGTTGCAGCCTTGCGCGCGGGGATCGAGCGGGGAGCCCGGCACCGCCATCACCTCGCGCCCCGCCTCGGCCGCAAGCCGCGCGGTGATCAGCGAACCCGAGCGCGGAGCGGCTTCGACCACCACGGTGCCCGCTGGCCATGCCGGCGATAATCCGGTTGCGATAAGGGAAGTGGCGGGCGCGCGGCTCGGTGCCCGGCGGCATTTCCGCGAGCACCAGCCCGCGTTCGTACATCGACTGCTGCCGCGCCTCGTTCTCGGGCGGGTAAAAGACGTCGATCCCGCCGGCGACGATGCCGATCGTGCCGCTCTCCAGCGCCCCGTCGTGCGCGGCGCTGTCGATGCCCCGGGCCAGGCCCGAGACGACCAGCAGCCCCTGTTGCCCAAGGTCGTGCGCCAGCCCCCGCGCAAACCGGCAGGCCGCCGCGCTGGCGTTGCGGGCGCCGACGATTGCCACCGACTGCCGGTCGAGCAGGTTGAGGTTACCCTTGGCCACGAGCAAGGGCGGCGCATCTTCGAGCTCGGCAAGCAGCCGGGGATAGAGACCCTGCCCGAGTACCAGATACTTGCCGCCAAGCTTCTCGACCCGCGCGATCTCGCGCTCGGCGGCGTCGCGGGTGCATAGCGCCGGCGCCTTGCCCCCACCGCGCCGGGCAAGGTCGGGAACGGCGCCCAGCGCCGCTTCGGCCGTGCCGAAGCGAGCGATTAGCTGGCGCATGGTGACGGGCCCGATGCCGGGTGTCCGGACCAGCCTCAGGCGGTCGACGAGGTCTTGCGGGTTATACGTGGCTCGGTTCCCTTCATCAGGCGGGCAATGTTCTCATGGTGCTTCCACAAGACCAGCATCGCGAAACCGAGCAGCAGTAAGAACAGCGAAGAATGGAGCAGGTAAGCGCTGAGCGGCGCGCTTATGGCCGCCGCCATTCCGGCCATTGACGAGATTCGGAACGTCAACAGCACAATAATCCAGACGGCGGCGTAAACCAGCGCCGCGATCGGCAGCAGCGCGATGAGGATGCCGAACAATGTCGCGGCGCCCTTGCCGCCCCTGAACCTCAGCCAGGCCGGATAAAGATGGCCGACGAAGGCGCCCGCCGCAGCGACGGGCCCCGTCTCCGGCCCGAACAGGCGCTGGGCCAGCAGGATGGCCGCCGTCGCCTTCAGGCAGTCGAGGACCAGCGTTACGACGGCAAGCCATGTGCTGCCGGTACGCAACACGTTGGTCGCGCCGATATTGCCGGAGCCGATGGTTCGGATGTCGCCCTTCCCGGCGAGCCTGGTTAGCAGCAGCCCGAAAGGAATCGACCCAAGCAAGTAGCCGAGCGCCAGGGCGAAGAGCGTCGCTTGGGTCATTGCGGCGGTCGTAGCAAATCCGGCACCCCGCGCAATCAGCCGTCATTTTGATTTCAGGCGAAGGCGCGAAGTTAGAACGCCTTTGCGATCTTCGCGTCTTCGCGTGATCCAAATTTTCTCTTCTGGATTGCTTCGTCGCGATGCTCCTCGCAATGACGGCGGCGGATGGATCCGAATTCCCCCCTGCTCTTCTTCGATTCCGGTGTCGGCGGGCTGACCGTGCTGGGGCCGACGCGGGCGCTGCTGCCCAACGCGCCAATCGTCTATGTCGCGGACAGCGCCGCCTTTCCTTACGGCACCCGAAGCGAAGCGGAGATCGCGGAGCGGGTGCCGGCGCTCCTCACCCAGCTGGTCGAGCGTTTCGCTCCGCGCCTCGCCGTGATCGCGTGCAACACCGCTTCGACCATCGCGCTCGACCATGCCCGGGCAGCGCTCGACCTGCCGATCGTCGGCACGGTGCCGGCGATCAAGCCCGCCGCGGAAATGTCGAGGAGCCGGGCGATCGGCGTCCTCGGCACCGAGGCGACGGTGCGTCAGCCCTATGTCGACGACCTCGCCGCGCGTTTCGCCGCCGATTGCACGATCGTCCGCCATGGCTCGCCCGGAGCTGGTGCAGCTGGCGGAAGCCAAGCTCGCCGGCGAGCCAGTAACGGTTGAGGCGGTGCGGGCGGCGGCGCAGCCGATGTTCGATGCGCCGGGCGGCGAGGCGATCGACGTCGTGGTCCTCGCCTGCACCCACTTCCCGTTGCTCGAGGAGGAGCTTCGCGCCGCCTTCCCGGGCGTCGCCACCGTCCACGGCGGGTCCGGGATCGCCCGCCGCATCGCATATCTGACGCGCGGCCAGCCCTGGCCCGACGAGCCTCCACCGCGGCCGCGCCTTGTTCACCGGCGGGCATCCCGCTTCGCTCGAACCGGCGCTACGTCGCTTCGGTCTCGATGAAATCCTGTCCATGTGAAGTATTGCGAGGCGTTCGCAATGGAATTGCCTCAGAGGCGAAGCTAAGGGGCGCGCAGAGCGAGGATCAGTTGGACTACGACCGCATTTTCAGATCGGCGATCGATCGGCTTCACGAAGAAGGCCGCTATCGCGTGTTCATCGACATCCTGCGCACCAAAGGCAGCTTCCCCAATGCGCGCTGCTTCGGCGGCAACGGCCCCAAGCCGATCAAGGTGTGGTGCTCCAACGATTATCTCGGCATGGGCCAGCATCCGGCAGTCGTCAACGGCGATGGAGATCGCGCTGAGCGAAGTCGGCGCCGGCTCGGGCGGAACCCGCAACATCAGCGGCAACACGCATTATCACACCGAACTCGAAGCCGAGCTTGCGAGCCTCCACGGCAAGGAGGGCGCTCTGCTCTTCACCTCGGGCTACGTTTCGAACGAAGCCGCGCTGTCGACGCTCGGCAAGTTGCTTCCGGGCTGCCTCATCTTCTCGGACGAATTGAACCACGCCTCGATGATCGCGGGGATCAAGAGCTCGGGCTGCGACAAGCGCGTGTTCCGCCACAACGACCTCGACCATCTCGAGGAATTGCTGGCCGCCGAAGACCCCGAAACGCCCAAGCTGATCGCGTTCGAAAGCGTCTATTCGATGGACGGCGACATCGCCCCGATCGCCGCGATCTGCGACCTTGCCGACAAGTATAATGCGCTCACCTACCTCGACGAGGTCCATGCGGTGGGCATGTACGGCGAGCATGGCGGCGGCATTTCCGAGCGCGACTCGGTCGCCGAGCGGCTGACCATCATCGAAGGCACCCTGGGCAAGGCGTTCGGCGTGATGGGCGGCTATATCGCCGCCGACCGGATGATCATCGACTGCATCCGGTCCTACGCGCCCGGGCTTCATTTTCACGACCAGCCTGTCCCCGGTCCTGGTCGCTGGAGCACTGGCCAGCGTCCGCCACTTGAAGGCATCCGGCGAGGAGCGCCGCGCCCAGCAGGAAGCAGCGGCGCGCTCAAGGCCAAGTTCGCTGCCGCCGGCCTGCCGGCGATGCCGAGCGTGACGCACATCGTACCGTTACTGGTCGGCTGCCCGGTCAAGGCCAAGCGCATCAGCGACATCTTGCTCGCCGAGTACGGCCTCTACGTTCAGCCGATCAATTTCCCGACCGTCCCGCGCGGCACCGAGCGGCTGCGCTTCACCCCCGGCCCGCAGCACAGCGCCGAAATGATGGACGAGCTGACCGAAGCGTTGGTCGAGATCTGGGCTCGCGAGGAGATCCGGCTGGCGGCCTGAGGCTGGCGAATCCTTCAAGGTTCGCCTAAGTCCTGTCCATGCGCATCGCCCTCGCCGCCGATCACGCCGGTTACCTGTTGAAAGACGAGCTTGCCGCCTGGCTCCGCGAGCAGGGGCACGAGGTCACCGACCTTGGCACGAACGGCCCTGAAAGCGTCGATTATCCGCAATTCGGGCGGCGTGCTCGCCGAGACCGTCGCATCGGGCACGGCCGAGCGCGGGATCGCCGTCTGCGGCTCCGGCATCGGCATTTCCATCGCCGTCAACCGCGAGCCCAAATGCCGCTGCGCCCGGGTCGACGACCCCCTCTCCGCCCAACTGGCCCGCGAGCATAATGATGCCAACGTGCTCGCCCTCGGCGCCCGGCTGATCGGCAGCGACATGGCCAAGGCCTGCGTCGCGGCCTTCCTCGACACCCCGTTCGCCGGCGGCCGCCACCAGCGCCGCATCGACTTACTCTCACACGAATTGCAGGACAGCGATTGATGGCCACCGCCGCCGACATCGAACACGACAGCGACAATTACCGCGTACCGCATGGTTTCTTCACCAGCGGATTGAGCGAAATCGACTCCGCGGTCGAAGATGCGATTCGTGACGAACTGAAACGCGAGCAGACCCAGATCGAGCTGATCGCGTCGGAGAATATCGTCAGCCGCGCGGTGCTCGAGGCGCAGGGCTCGGTGCTCACCAACAAATATGCCGAGGGCTATCCGGGGCGCCGTTACTACCAGGGCTGCGCGCCGTCGGACGCGGTCGAGACGCTGGCGATCGAGCGCGCCAAGAAATTGTTCGGCTGCGGCTTCGCCAACGTCCAACCGCATTCGGGCGCGCAGGCCAATGGCGCGGTGATGATGGCGCTGCTTCAGCCCGGCGACACGATCATGGGTCTCAGCCTTGCTGCCGGCGGCCACCTGACCCACGGCGCCCCGCCGGCGCAGTCGGGCAAATGGTTCAACGCGGTCCAGTACGGCGTGCGTCAGGACGATCATTTGGTCGACTTCGACGAGGTCTTGGCGCTGGCCAAGGAACATCGGCCGAAGATGATCATCGCCGGCGGTTCGGCGTATCCGCGCCACTTCGACTTCGCCCGCTTCCGCGCCATCTGCGACGAGGTCGGCGCCCTGCTGTTCGTCGACATGGCCCATTTCGCCGGACTGGTAGCCGCGGGCGAGCATCCGACTCCCTTTGGTTTCGCCGACGTCGTCACCACCACCACTCACAAGACCCTGCGCGGCCCGCGCGGCGGCATGGTCCTGACCGACGACGAGGCCATCGCCAAGAAGATCAACTCGGCGGTCTTCCCGGGCCTCCAGGGTGGCCCGCTGATGCACGTCATCGCCGCCAAGGCGGTGGCCTTTCGACGAAGCGCTCCAGCCGGAGTTCAAGGCCTATGCGCAGGGCCGTGATCGCCAACGCCAAGACGCTCGCCGGCCGCCTGAAGGAGCGCGGCGCCGACCTGGTCGCCGGCGGCACCGACACGCATCTTGCGCTGGTCGACCTGCGTCCGCTCGGCCTCACCGGCAAGGACGCCGACGAAAGCCTCGAGCGCGCCGGCATCACCTGCAACAAGAACGGCGTCCCGTTCGACCCGCTGCCGCCGGTCAAGACCAGCGGCATCCGCGTCGGCTCGCCCGCCGGCACCACGCGCGGCTTCGGCGTCGCCGAGTTCGGCGCGATCGGCGACATGGTCGCGGACGTGCTCGACGGACTTGGCAAGAACGGGCTCGAAGGCAATGGCGCGGTCGAGCGCGAAGTGAACGAGCGCGTGCGCGAGCTGTGCGGCCGCTTCCCGATCTACCAGGGATAGTCTTGGTGGCCGTTCACGCAGGCGCTCACTAATGCGCTGTCCATTCTGCGCGCACGAAGACAGCCAGGTTAAGGACAGCCGCCCAAGCGAGGATGGCGCCGCGATCCGCCGCCGCCGCCAGTGCGAGGCGTGCGGGGCGCGCTTTACGACATTTGAGCGAGTGCAACTGCGCGACCTCACCGTCGTCAAGAAGGACGGCAAGCGCGAGCCGTTCGACCGCGCCAAACTGGAGCGCGCGATCGGCCATGCGACCCGCAAGCGCGAGATCGAGGCGGCCAAGATCGAACAGCTGGTGAGCGGTGTCCAGCGCCAGCTCGAAACCCGCGGCGACGAGGTCTCGACCACCGCGATCGGCGAAGCGGTGATGGCCGGCCTCAAGGCGCTAGACCATGTCGCCTACATAAGGTTCGCAAGCATTTACAAGGACTTCAGCGACCCCGGCGACTTCGCTGAAATCGCCGAGCGAGTGGAAAAGGAAGCGGCGCCGCCCGGCCACGACAAATTGCTGTGAGCGCGCCACCCAAGCCCGTCATCGTCCTCGTTCGTCCTCAGCTCGGCCAGAATATCGGCAAGGCGGCGCGGGCGATGCTGAATTTCGGGCTGACCGAGCTGCGGCTGGTCGCTCCGCGGGACGGCTGGCCAAACCCAGACGCTGGCCCCTCCGCGAGCGGCGCGGACGTGGTGCTGGAGCAGGCACGGGTTTTCGCAACAACTGAAGAAGCAATTGCAGACTGCTCAACTGTCTTCGCCTCGACCGTGCGCCGACGCGAACTGGTCATGCCGGTGGTCGGGCCGGTCGAGATGGCGGCGCAAATCTCAGCTTCGAGCGAACGGAGCGCGATCTTGTTCGGTGCGGAACGATCCGGCCTTGAGACGGAGGAAGTGGCGCTCGCCAACGCCATCGTCACCGTCCCGATCAATCCGGAGTTCGCATCGCTGAACCTGGCCCAGGCGGTCATCCTGCTGGCCTATGAATGGTCGAAGGGCTCAAGCCTTGCCCAACCGACCTCGAAGGAACTGGAACCCCCCGCCCCGCACGGCGAGATTGAAGGGCTGATCGGCCAGCTTGACGCCGACCTCGTCGCCAAAGGCTATTTCCATCCGCCCTCGCGCACCCAGGCGACGCGCAACACCATCCGCACCATCTTCACCAAGACCGGCTGGTCGTCGCGCGAGGTCAAGGCCGTGCGCGGCATCATCCGCGCCCTCGTCGGCCCCACCCGGAGCCGCTAGCCGAGCAGCGCAGGGCCCTCGCCGAGCAGCTCCGGGCCAAGCCTTTCAGCCAGCCCATGACGGTCGCGCGCGGCATTCGCCCAGCCTTCGGCCTCGGCGATCTGCGGAGCAAGCCGGCGCTTGGCCTCGGCCTGACGTGCGGCGCGAACTTCCGGGTCGTAATCCAGCGCCGGATTTTTCGAGTAGGTCTCGAACAGCTCGCTTGCCGCAATCTCCTCCGCCTCCCCTTCCCGAAGCGCTAGGTCAAATAGCTCGGCCGCGGCCATGATCGTCTCGGCTGGCCGCGCGAACAGCGTCGCGGCGCAGAGGGTTCGGACTCCGGCGCCCGAGAGCGCTTCGAATGCTTTCATCTGCGCAAACCATAGGCAGGCAGCACGCTCGGCGGTCGAGCGCGGCTCGGCGTCCGCCGCCCAGGGCGCGCCGGCAAGCCGCATCTCGGCGAAGATGCTTTCGACCCATTTTTCGTGGCCTTCGGTGCGCATCACCGCGGCGACATAATCCGCCAGGGGAAAGTAGAGCAGGATCGCCCCGCTCTCCGGTTCCAGCGCAAGCACGTCCCGGGCGATGAAATTGACCGGCACATTGGCCTTGACGATGACCGGTGCGTCCGCCTCCCAGCGCTTGCCGAGCATCGACAGGGTGAAGCGCAGCAGACCCGGATCCGCTCCGCCATCCGGTCCGGCATCGACGCCAAGGCGACGCAATGCCACAGGCTCGCACAGAACGAGGCTGCGCCCCGGAAGGTCGAGCGCGCGGGCAAGAAGGGTCGATCCGCATTGGGCGACGTGGAAGATCAAACCGACTGGGCGCGTTGCCGGTTCGGGCCAGTCGTGGCCGCGAACGTCCGCAAACGGCACCGCAAAGCCCTGACCCGGCGCACGCACGATCCGGTCGTCGAGGAAGATCGAGCGGCGAAAGGTCTCGCGCGTCATCGGCTGGAAGTGCGCGGCCTCGTTCTGCAGCGTCAAGAGATACAATGCCGGATCGTCGGCGATCGTTTCAAAGCTGGTGCTCATCATAGAGCGCTAGCACGCACTCAGATGATGTCCTAACCCGCCTTCATGACGGTCGAAATCGCCCAATTCATCGGCAGCGGAGAGCCTTTGTCCGCGCTCGACCCGAGTGCTATCCGCGAGGTGATCGAGGAACATGGCGCCGTCCTGGTCCGCGGCTATGCGACCACGCTCGGCGACTTCGCGGCGCTTGGCGACAGTCTGTGCAGCAGCTCCCTGTTTAACGAGAGCCCCAACCGGGAAGTCATTGAGGACAAAGCGCAATCGGTGAACCTGGGCGGCGATCCCTTCCCGCTCCATCCCGAGGTTGCGCGCGAGCCATGGCGTCCGGACCTGGCGATGTTCGCCTGCCTCGATCCGCCAGGCGTCGGTGGCCAGACGAACTTGTGCGACGAAATCGCCATCGCGGACTCGCTGCCAGGCGAGCTTCGTGGGCAAATGGACGAGCGTAAGATCATCTACATCAAGCCGGCGACAGCGACTATGCTGCGCTATTGGCTTGGCACCGACGCGCCGTCGGAGGCACACTTGGCCAGGCCGCCCGAATCCTGCCCCTATTGGTTCCGCAAAGTGGGCGGGCAAATTCTCCGCGGGTTCCTGCGCCCGTTGCTCGAACCGCCCATTTTCCAGCAGCGCCCGGCCTTCGCCAATTTTATCCTGTTTGCACGCGATTACCTTCGGCTGACCAACGTGCCGCTGCTCGATGACGGGAAGCCCTTTCCCGATGAGTGGCTGGACGTGGTCCGTACGAATGCGCGCAAGCTGACCTATGCCCACGCCTGGCAGAAGGGCGACGTGCTGATCGCCGACAACAGCCGCTTCATGCACGGCCGCCGCGCGATCGCCGATCCGGCCGAACGCCGGATCGCCACCTATTTCGGCTATTTGAAGGGCATCGATCGGCGTCCGGGCGAGCCGCCAAATCCAGTGTGGCGGCGCGCGGCCTTCGTGCCTCCCGAGCTACCCGAAGCGACCTGACGCCAAGCGACGGCCAAGGTTGACTTTTTGGCGCCCAGCGGCCACCTGCGCCGCTCGCAATTGATCCCGCATGCCCGGTGAAGCGGTGATCGCGTGACCTGTCAAAGGGTCACGGTGCGGTCCCGGGTGCAACGAAGAAGCAAATTGGAGTGACACATGACGAAGCGCACCAGCGCCAAGTATAAGCTCGACCGCCGCATGGGCGAGAACGTCTTCGGACGCCCCAAAAGCCCGGTCAATCGCCGCGAATATGGTCCCGGCCAGCACGGCCAGCGCCGCAAGAGCAAGATCAGCGATTTCGGCATTCAGCTGCGCGCCAAGCAGAAGCTGAAGGGCTATTACGGCGACATCACCGAAAAGCAGTTCAAGCGCACCTACACCGAGGCCAGCGCGATGAAGGGCGACGCGTCGCAGAACCTCATCGGCCTGCTCGAGCGCCGGCTCGACATGGTCGTCTATCGCGCCAAGTTCGCGCCGACGATCTGGGCCGCCCGCCAGCTGGTCAGCCACGGCCACATCCGCGTCAACGGCGTGAAGTGCAACATCGCCAGCCGCCGCGTGAACGTCGGCGACCTGGTCGAGCTCGGCTCGAAGGCGCAGGAAATGGCGCTGGTCATCGAGGCGCAGGGTCTCGCCGAGCGCGAAGTGCCCGACTATGTCGTTCCCGACGGCAACGCCAAGGTCCAGTTCACCCGCGTTCCGAAGCTCGACGAAGTGCCCTATCCGGTGCGGATGGAGCCGAACCTCGTGATCGAGTTTTACTCGCGCTAGGCGCAACCCCGGCACGAACAAACGAGGCGGCTCTCGCGGGCCGCCTTTTTTGTTGTTAGGCGCGCTTCGCCATGACTCTCCCTCCTCTTCCCGAATGGGCGCCGCATGAAGCGGTGTGGATCGGCTTCCCAAGCGATCCCGAGCTGTGGCTCGGCGATTTGAAACCGGCCGAGGCCGAAGTCGCGGCTTTCGCCGAGGCGATCCATGCCGGCGGCAAGGGCGAAAAGCTATGGCTCGTCGCAGCGCACGAGGGAGCAGCCGAAAGCGCGCGACGGCTAGCGCCCTTCGCCGAGGTGATCGTCGAGCCGTTCGGCGACATCTGGCTGCGCGATACCGGGCCGATCGTGCTGGGCAGCGACCGTGAGCGGCGCGCCCAAGGCTTCGGTTTCAACGGCTGGGGCGGAAAGTACGAGCTTGCCGGCGACCAGGACATCGGCGAGCGCCTGGCGAAAGCGTCGTCGCTCCCCTTCGCCAAGGCCGACTGGATCCTCGAGGGCGGCGCGATCGACGGCGATGGCTCGGGCACGGTGGTGACGACCGAGCAATGCCTGCTCAATCCCAACCGCAGCAGCCTGACGCGGGAGGAGACAGAGCAGCGGCTGCTGGACGATCTCGGCTTTGAGCGGGTGGTGTGGCTCGGATCGGGCCTGATGAACGACCATACCGACGGCCATGTTGATAATCTCGCGCGGTTTGTCGCGCCGGGGCGGGTGGCAATCCCGACGGCGGCGAAGGATGATCCCAACGACGCGGTCTACAAGGACGCGGCGCGGCGGATTGCATCGGCCAGGCTCGACCTCGTCACTTTGCCGTCGCCGGGACGGATCACCGACGAGGACGGCGAGATCATTCCAGCGAGCTACATGAACTTCTACATCGGCAATGCGGTGGTGGTGGTGCCGCAATATGGCGCGGCCAACGATCGCGCCGCGGTCGATGTCGTCCAGGCGCTGTTCCCCGACCGCGTTGCAATCGGCTTGTCCGCCGACCACATCCTGACCGGAGGCGGCAGCTTCCACTGCATCTCGCAACAGGTTCCGGCATGACCAAGATCACCGTCGCTGCGCTACAGCTCGCCTTCACCGACGACACCGAAGCGAACATTCGGGCGGTTGGCGAGCTGGTGCGCGAGGCGGCCGGCAAGGGCGCCGAGGTCGTGCTTCCGCCCGAATTGTTCGAAGGGCCCTATTTCTGCCGGGTCGAGGATGAGACCCTGTTCGCGACCGCCAGGCCGACCGCCGAGCACCCGAGCGTCCTCGCGATGCAGAAGCTGGCCGAGGAGCTGAAGATCTGGATCCCGACCAGCTTCTTCGAAGCCGAGGGCCCGCATCACTACAACAGCCTTGCCATGGTCGGCCCCGACGGCAATGTCGCCGGCGTCTACCGCAAAAGCCACATTCCCGACGGCCCGGGTTACGAAGAGAAATTTTACTTCCGGCCCGGCAACACCGGCTTCAAGGTCTGGCAGGGGCCGCACCGCTCGACGCTCGGCGTCGGCGTGTGCTGGGACCAATGGTACCCGGAAACCGCCCGAGCGATGATGCTGATGGGCGCCGACATCCTCTTCTACCCGACCGCCATCGGCACCGAGCCGCACGACCCCGACCTCGACACGTCGCGGCTATGGCGCCGGGCGATGATCGGCCATGCCGTCAGCAATGTCGTGCCGGTGGTCGCCGCCAATCGCATCGGCACCGAGCATGGCCAGCGGTTTTACGGCCACAGCTTCATCTGCGACGAGCGCGGCGACACACTGGCCGAGTTTGGAGCTGAGGAGACCGGCGTGCTGGTGGCGGAGCTGGACCTTGCCGCCGCCAAGAAGCACCGCGCGGCCTTCGGCTTCTTCCGCGACCGCCGGCCGGAGCTTTACGGGCGGCTCGTGGAGGACGTTTAGGCTATTTCGAAGGTTCAACCGGCGCGGTCAGGTCTTCGGCCGCAACGATCTGCCATTTGCCGTCGCGCTTGAGCCAGGTGTCGGTCCATACGAACCGGCCTGCCTCTCCCGTCTTTTTGCGCCAAGTCTCGCTACCCTGAGCAATGGCCGTATTGCCGTAGAAGCGAACGATGATGTCGCCTGCGACATTGGACTCAAAGATTTCTGGCGCCTGTGGCGTGCCTTCGACCATCTCGGCCTTACGGTAGTGTCGGCCACTCGGATGTACGCCGATGAAATCCTCGGCGAGGATCCGCTTCACAACGGTCGCGTCCCCTGTCGCAACGGATTCAGCCCACCCTCGCTCGGAATCGCAGATGAAGCGCAGCGCCATCGGATCATATTTGCCGGCCGCCGTGCAGCTGGCCGATGACGACGCAGTCGAAAGCGCGGCCGCCATAGTTGCAATCAGTTGAATAATCATCGGTTTCCCCCTCGACGTATGTCCAACGCCCGCTCGAACACGCTTTCGAACATATTGGCGTCGAGCCGGCCGGTATTCTGGTTGTAGCGGCTGCAATGGTAGCTCGACAGCAGGATGCGGCCATCGGGCGTCTGGATCTCCGAGCCATGGCCGAATGAGGGGCGCACTCCGAGCGCCTTTGCCGCCGCGACATGGGCGATCTGGCCCAAGGCGACCAGCACGCGCACGTTCGGAAGCGTGGCTAGGGCCGCTTCGAAATAGTTGCGGCAGGTGGCGATTTCACCCGGCTCGGGCTTGTTAGCCGGCGGCAGGCATTTGACCGCGTTGAGGATGATCGCGCCTTTGAGCTGCAACCCGTCGCCGGGGTTGGCGCGATACTCGCCCTCCGCCAGCCCGAACTTGAGCAAGGTCGCGTAGAGCAGCTCGCCGGCATAGTCGCCAGTGAAGGGCCGGCCGGTGCGGTTGGCGCCATGCTTGCCCGGAGCCAGCCCGACGATTGCCAGCCAGGCGTCGCGATCGCCGAAAGCGGGCACGGGCGCGTTCCACCAGTCGGGATGCTGAGCGCGGCATTCATGGCGGAAGGCGACCAGCCGCGGGCACAGCGGGCAGTCGCGCGGCGCCTCGGCCTCGGGGATCGGCGACAGGTCGGCGGGCTGGATCATTGGCTCGTCATTGCGAGGAACGCAGAGACGAAGCAATCCAGCCGGCGTCGCTGGATTGCTTCGCCGCGCTCGCAATGACAGGGCGAGCCGCGTGCCCCACCTCTACGCCATCGCGATTGGATCGAATCGTCCGCACGGCCGCCACGGTCGGCCCGCCGCGAGTGGTCGAGGCGGCGATTGCACGGCTCGACGAGGACTTTGGCCTGTTCGATGCGTCGCCGATCGTCCTCAACGCCGCGATCGGTGGGGCTGGCCGCGAGTTCGCCAATGCTGTCGCGCTGATCGAAAGCGCTTTAGAACCGCCCGAGATGCTGCGCCGTATCAAGGCCATCGAGCGCGAGTTCGGGCGTCGGCGGGGCAAACATTGGGCCGCGCGGGTCCTCGATCTCGATATCGTCCTGTGGAGCGGCGGCCGCTTTCGCTCGCGCCGGCTCACTATTCCCCATTATGGGCTCAAGGACCGAGCGTTCGTGCTGCAACCGCTCGCGGCCATCGCACCGGGCTGGCGGATCGAAGGTCCGCTGACCGCCCGGCATCTCGCTCACCGGCTGGCGAGAACAGGCTCCTGACCGGATATGGGACCAAGCGCAGCGCGCGGCACGCGCAGCCGCAGCTTCCTTGCGTCGAGGTCGATCGCCACCTCCTCGAACGCCCGCAACGCGTTCATTCCGAGCAGGAGCGTCGGCTTGTCCTGCCGGCCGATGGCGCGAAACGTCTCGGCATCGGCGAACATCACTTCGACGCCATTCACGCTGACTCCATCGAGATCGATGGCGCGCACGAGGTGGAGATCGCCGTTGAGCGCCTGACCAGTGACGGCGATCGTCTGCACCGGCGAGGCCGGACCGAGCTTCCGGTGCCGAGTCAGCAGCTGGCGAAGCGCGGCATTGCCCATCGACAATTGCGCCCCGGTGTCCACCACCGCAATCACGCGCTCGCCATCGACTGCCGCGTCCGTCAGGATCAGGTGACCGCTTCTTAGCCGGCCGGTGATCACGATTTCGTTGGGCAACAGCCGCGGCTCACGCCTCAGCGACGGCGTCAGGTAGATTTGCGTGTTCTTGAAGTCGATCACGATGCGTTGCGCTCGAAGCGTATCGACCCCGAGGATTCCGTCCGCACCGATATTGACGGCCTTGAGGACCGGCGCGTCGAGGCCGTCGATCGAGCGGGATGCGAGCTCGATGCGCGGCACCCGCACCATGTCGACCTTGCTGAACTCCGGCAGCACTGTGAACCTCCGCGCCTCCCCGGCTTTGAAGCCCGAGGCTTTGGACGAGCTGCGAGGAGACCACCGAGCGGTTCGCGCCGGTATCGACTAGGAAGCGATAAGGGCCCTTCCCACCGACCTGAACATTGACGGTCATACGGTCATACTCGTCATCGGCGAATGCGATCTCGTCCGGGCACGTGCCGTCGGGCAATGTGGATTGGCATTGCAGGGTCGCCGACGCCGGAGCGGTCGGGGGCGCGCTGGCAAAGGCCATAAGCAGCAGCGAAGCAGGGCCCATCTTCCAGTCCCTCCTGCGCGGGTTGTACTCCAATCCGGCCGTGCCCGCCATCGCACCCGCCTTGGCAAGCGAAGCGCGCACCGTTAGGGCGGCGCGCGGCGAGGGCCCTTAGCTCAGTCGGTAGAGCAACTGACTTTTATAAGTAGGTCGCTGGTTCGAATCCAGCAGGGCTCACAACCGCGTCGGCGTTCGAACCAGCTGAGTTCTGGCTGCGCGATCCGTCTGGCGGATCGCTGGCGTATACGTTGGCGTTGAACAGCTGAGTTTGGCTGTGCGATGGGTGTGGCGGATCGGTCAGTAGGTCGCTGGTTCGAATCCAGCAGGGCTCACCAACCGCGTCGGCGTTCGAACCAGCTGAGTTCTGGCTGCGCGATCCGTCTGGCGGATCGCTGGTGGTTCGGATCCAGCAGGGCTCACCAACCGCGTCGGCGTTCGAACCAGCTGAGTTCTGGCTGCGCGATCCGTCTAGCGGATCGCTGGTGGTTCGAATCCAGCAGGGCTCACCACTCGCCCGTCCGCTAGCTTGATCACCATCGTGCAGCGTTTCAGCGCCGATCTTCGGTGCGTGATGAGGACGATCGTCTTTCCCTCGCGCCGAAGCTGCTCGATCGTTTCCAGCACCGCTGCCTCGGTCTCCTCATCGAGTGCGCTCGTCGGCTCATCGAGCACGAGCAGAGGCGCGCCCTTGTAGATGGCGCGGGCGAGGCCGAGCCGCTGCTGCTGGCCGCCGGAAAGGGTCTTGCCGCGCTCACCGACCATCGTCTGGTATCCATTCGGAAGCGTCTGAACGTATTCGTGAAGCTGCGCCTTGTTCGCGGCATCGGCTACGCGCGCCATGTCGATCTCGTCGGCGGGCTGGCCGAAGGCGATGTTGCGGGCGATGCTGTCGTTCGACAGGAACAGCGACTGTGGGACGTGCGCGATACTCCGCCACCAGCGCGGCCGGGTCTCCTCCGTCAGTGCAATTCCGTCCACCGTCACTTGACCGCGCGAAGGGTCGAGCAGCCCCATCAGGACATCGGCCATGGTGCTCTTGCCGCTACCGCTGCGACCGGTCAGGCCGACCACCGCGCCGCGCGGGATCTCGACGGTGACCTGTTCCAGTGCCTCGGTGGGCGGCGCGACATAGGTAAAGGCAACATCCTCAAACTGGATCGCCCGCTCGAACGGCAATGGTGCCAGCTTGCCGGACCGAGGCCGAAGCGGCAGCGCGGCGAGATCGAGGACCTGGCCGACGATCAGCTGATTGCCGGCGATGATCGCCCAGCCGCTGTAGACCTGCTGGGCATAGGGAAGCAGGCGCTGGCAGCCGAGCACGATTGCCCCGAGCAGCGGCACAGCCCCGGTGAAGCCACCCGGCTGGCCGGCCGCGACGATCGCCAGCACCAACACCAGGCTCATCCCGAAGGTATCGATCAGCACGCGCGGGGTGGCGGCAATGAGGGAACTGGTCCCAAGCGACGACATCAGCTTTCGGTCGACCTGGCGAAAAGCCTCGACGAACACCTGTTCGGAACCGTCGATGATGATGTCGCGGATACCGCCCAGGCTTTCCTGGACTATCCGGATCCGTTCGTCATAGGCGGTTCCAATGACCGCGCTGACTCCCGCAAGTCGCCGGCGGCTGAGCAACAAGCTGACGAAATAGATGAGGCCGAAGCCAGCGATCGCGATGGCCGCGGTGAGCGGATCGATGCTGACCATTGCCGCAAGGATGAACAAGCTGACGACCACGCCCGTGATCATCTGGATCAGCGGCATCAGCACGTTGAAGACCAGCGCCTGAACCTTCTCCAGCGCGGCGATCAGCGTGCTGGAATGGCTGGCGATGTGAAAGGAATAGGGCTGGTCGAGGATGCGCCGGTCGATCTCGGTCGAAAGCTCGTGACCTGCACCGAACGTCAGCCTCTGGGTCGACCACAAAAGCTGGAGCCTGAGCCCGCCCGCAAGGAGCGCAAAGGCGGCGAACCAAAAGGCGGCCAAGCGAAGATCGGTGGCCCCGCCCAATCCCAACAGGCGAGTAGTGGGCGCGCCGCCGGTCAAATGACCGAGTACCGGTAGGACCGTACCGATCGTGCCGAGCTCGGCCAGCGCCGTCGCCATCATCAGCGCGAGCACGAGGATGAGCTGGCGCCGGCGCCGGGCGGACAGGATGAGGAACAGATCGGCGAGCGAGCGCCAAAAGCCCCTGACGTTCACATCCGGCACCCTAGCTCACCAATCGCCCGCTTTCCCCGCTTGCGTGCACGGTGGCAGGCCGAAGGTTCAGGCGCAACCGCGGCAAAGGTCGGCTTGTTCGCGATTCATCACGCGGCTAGTTCATCGCCGCGCAAAAGGAGAATGTTCGTGGCCGATACGCGTTACTGTCGAGCTGTCGACTTGATGGAAGCCGACCTCGGCGAGGAGTTGGTCGCACTCGACCCCAATGCCGGCAATTGCTTCGGCTTCAATGAGGTCGCGGCCTGGGTCTGGCGAAGGCTCGAACAGCCGGCGACGTTCGACCAGCTCCGCGACGGACTGCTGCAGGATTATGAAGTCAGCGACGAGCAGGGCTCGGCCGAGCTGCAGCAGTTGCTGGACGACCTCGTTGCCCGTGGATTGGTTGGAACGTCAGTTTAAGGGATTTGGGCACCGACGCCGCGGTCCTGGCAACGCGCCCGAAATTCCTCGACGATTGCCTTAGCTTGGCGGTCCAGATGCTCGTGGCCCCACAGGCGCTGACAGCGAAACAGCGGCACCTTCTCGATGATCTTCACGGCCTGTTCGAAATGCGCACGCAAATGGACGGGGTCGGACAGGAATCCGCCGCGGTAAGTGTTGGCGAATACGGCTTCGGCGGCGGCCATGCCCTCGAGCGGCGCGATAGAAAAATCGGCACCTTGTTCCAGGACATAGATCGCCGCGAGCGGCAGCTCTGTCTGGACCCGGTTTTCGTCGGTCACCGGCACGTCGAATTTATCGAAGGTTTCGTCGCCGGAGTAGGATGGCGCATAGTCCGAAGTGTCCCTTCCAAATGCCGCGAGCGCTTCCCTCCATAATCGAAAGCGGGGCAAGCCGGGTTCAGCAATCGGCTTTCCTTGGTCGTCCAGCCTGACGACGCAGACGTCATCGGCGATGATGCGGTGGCCGCGGTCGTGAAACCAGGCCGCAAGCGTGGATTTGCCGGCGCCGGATTCGCCCAGGAAGGCCACAGCCTTGCCGTCGATTTCCACCGCGTTGGCGTGGAGCGGCAACATACCGCGCTGATGCATCAGCGCGCCGAAGGCCGAGCCCAACAGGAAGAGCCGTGCATTGCGTTCGGGAACCCCCGCGGCGGCGTCGATCGTGATGCGGCTGCCACCGTCGATCCGGTAGCGCGCAACCTCGGGCACGACGAGAAGGAGTGAGCCATCGACCTGCGACAGGCCGGGTTCGCTTTCCGGAACCTCGCCGCGTTCGATGATGACATCGGGCGGATGGCCGTCGCTGGTCGCGTGGAGTTCGGGCAGAGGAATGCTGCTGCGGACGCGCAAACCGAACACTGAATAATCGTAGGACGCCGCCTCGCTCACGAAAAGGTCGCAACCTCGGCATAGCCCGGGACGGCTTCTCCGCCGATCACGGTCTCGCCGCCAACCGTCACCCAGACATGCGCTTCGAGGTTCGCGGCAGTCGGCTGATTGCGAATGCCATAATGGAGCACCGCGTCGATCCCGCCGCGACGAAGCAGGCGCTGCGCGGCAAGCCCCTGCTCGATGCAGACCGTGCGCCAGGGCAGCCGCGGCGCCGCTGCCTCGATCGCCCAAATGCAGTCCTTGAGGTCGAGCCGCGATTTCCCAAGCGGCACCGCGCCGAAGCGCATCGCCCGTCGGAACGGCAAAAAGGCCACCATCGCCGAGGCCACTGAAAGCGTCACGCACGCCCGGGCGAAAAGCCTGCGGCGGCGGGAGTCGAGCCGACGGAACCGGACGATCGGGTGAGGCCGCGCATTGTTCATTTCGGTCAAATCATAACGCCTTACGGCTCAATTGCCATCGAACGCGGAAAGCGGCGGCTGGCGGTTGGAAGCGGCCTTGCTAGAAGGCTGCGCGATGAAGCGCGAGTTCTGCTTGCTGGTGGAGTTATGCCGCCTCTCCTTCGGCGGCGACGGCAACCGGACGGCTGAGCTCGCGAAGGGCGCCGACTGGGAACAGTTCCTAAAGCTCGCGCGCTACCACCGCGTCGAGGGGCTTGCCGCCAGAGCCGTCGCACCGATGCCAGGGCGCGTTCGCGATCTGCTGAAGCATGCCGCGGCCGACATTGCCGCCCGCAACCTCCGTTCGGCCGCCGAGTCCAAGCGGCTGTCGGACGCCTTAACCACCGCAAACATTCCTCTGTTGTTCGTCAAAGGCCTGACGCTCGGCGTGCTCGCCTACGGCGATCCATCGGCCAAGGCCGCCATCGACATCGATCTGCTGGTTGCGCCGACCGACATCGCCCGAGCCGCGCAAGCGCTCATCGAATGCGGCTGGAAGCCGGTCCTGCCCACCAAGCGCGTTGCCGATTGGCATCGCGTGCACAAGGAATCGGTGTGGCGCAGCCCCGTTGCTGGACTGCAGGCGGACCTTCACAGCCGGCTCGCCGACAATCCGCGGCTGATCCCGGAAATCGGAATCGAGTCCGCTAAACAGCGGGTCCAGATCGCTCCCGGAATCGCGCTTCCAACGCTCGCCCGGGACGAACTGTTCGCCTATCTGGCGGTGCATGGCGCCTCGAGCGCCTGGTTCAGATTGAAGTGGATTACCGACGTAGCGGCCCTGCTCTCGCCCGCTTCCGCCAGCGAGCTTGAGCGGCTGTATGAGCGCTCGCTCGAGCTTGGGGCGGGTCGTGCGGCTGCCCAGGCCTTGCTCGTCGCCGACCGGCTTTACCAGAGTCTTCACTCGGTACCTGATCTCGCAAGGCGCCTCATGGCCGAGCGCGCGAATCGCCGCCTTGCCGCAATCGCGCTGAACATGCTTGGCCGATCCAGGGAGCCACTGGAGCCGACCGAGCGCAGGTTTGGGACCTTGCCGATCCACCTGTCGCAGCTGCTGCTCCTGCCGGGGGTTGGGTTCAAGCTTGGCGAGGCCTGGCGGCAAGGCCGCGCCAGCTTGGGCTAGCGCCGCCGGCGCCTCGCGAAGCCCTGGCGGAACAGGTCGGGCCGGAGCCTGGCCGCCACCAGCAAAACGGTCGGCACGAACATGGTCAGCGCCAGATCCTTCAACCCTTCCCCATATTGCTGGCCGGGGTCCGGCCAGACCTCGGTCCACAGGTCGACCGTTTCATTCCAGAAGATGATCACAAACGTCCACAGCCATGGACGCCATGACGTGACTGGCCGCCGCGTGACCGTCGCCAGCATGAGCCACAAGATCAGCCCGATGAATACGTGAAGCGTGTCGTGGCTGATGGTCACGGCATGCTCCACCAGCAGCTTGGCCTGGTGCCATTGCGACATGAATCCCATCAGCATGGTCCACGGTTCGTGGAAGGCCACGTCCACGCTCGCGGATCGCGTCAGCGAAGTTCTAGATGCCGCGTCGGGCGAAGGTCGCCCGGCTCGGACGGCGGCGCTGCTCGCCGGTCGGCAAGCAGCGCGAGACAGGCTGCAAAAACGCTCGCGATGGCGGCGGTGCGCAGCGGGAAATCAACCAGGCTGTGAGCAAGGATCGCCGCGGTCGCGATCGATGCCGCGCGAGCAAATGGGGCTGACTCGGCCGAACGCCAGACTTGCCATGCCTGGCCCGCCCACCAGGCCAGGAACGCAAGCAGGAGCAATATGCCCGGAATCCCCGTTTCAAGCGCCAATTCCGCATAATCATTGTGAGCATGGACCACGTAGGTGTCGGTCACCTGTCTCGGGTCCTCGTAGAGATCGTAGACTTTGGGAAACGAGCCGATGCCCGAACCAAGCGGCATGAAATCGGCGATGGCGCGGGCGGTCGTGCGCAACATGACATCGCGCGTCTGGACCGAGGTCTCGACACCGAGCCGGCCGGGGCCAGTCTTATTGGCGGCAATCAGCGCTACTCCACCTGCAAGGGCGAGCAGCGAAATGCCGATCAGCACCGGCCGCGCCCGGCTTCGCGCCGGGATGACGATCAGGACGCTCGCAAGCAGCACCGGAACGGCAAGACCATAGGCGGCAACCGAGCGGTTGAGCACGATTCCGACCGTAACGACCAAGCCGGCGCCGACCACCAGCGCGATCACCGCGGAGAGCTGCTGGATGTTGGACTTGCGCGCGGCGGCGAGCGTGGCGGCGAGAAAGGGCAAGGCGACGACCAGCAGAATCGCCATGTGATTGGCATTGGCGAAGAAGCCGACCGCCACTCCGAAATTGGTCTCCTGGTAGACATACCAGTGCGAACCGCCCGAACTCGCTGACGCGACCTGCAGCGCCCCAAGCAGCACGCCGCCAATCGTGCCCAGCACCAGGGCCGCTACGAGCCAGCTTGCTTTGGAGGCCTTGAGCCGAAGGATAGCGAAGAGCAGCGCCAGTGGCGGGATCAGCCCAAGCAGCGAGTTTAGCGACCGATAGGGCGTCAGCGACAGCGGCATCGCCGGCGCGTTCAGCCCGAGAAGCCGGTAATCCTGAGCTAGCCCACGATGGCCGCCAAGGCTCGCCCAAAAGGTCGCGGGCAGCGGGATCAGCTGAAGCAGCACGAGGCAGACTGCGATAGCAGCAAGCAGCAGCAACTGCCGCGCGGGGCGCACCAGCTGTTCAGCCGGCGCAGTGACGGCCCAGACGATGATTCCGAGACCAATGAGCTGCAGCACAAGATTGGCCCAAATGCCTTGCGCGCTGCCGCCGAGCAGCAGGCACAGCAGGAGATACAGCGGAGCGACCGCTTGGCGCGCGGCCCTTAACCACCGTTGCCGCCCCGGCGCAAAGCTACGCTCGACGAGGGTCACGTCCGATTGCTGCGGCACGTCGGCCGCCGAGCCGACCAACTCGAGCCATTGCGCCGGGCAGCCGCCAGGCACCTGGAAGGTCCAGCCGCTCGCGGCCTGGTCGAGCCCGATTCTGCCGAGCTCCCCGTTTTCGGTGGCGCAGCGCACCGTCCAGGACAGCGCCTCGGCGTGCACCGGGCCAGGCTGGACGCGCAGCGTCAGCTGGTAGGATCCCGCCGGAAGGACCAGCAATTGTCGCGCTAGCGCTCCGTCCTCCTGCCCATAGAAGATGACGTGCAACGCCCCGCCCGGCCGTCGCTCGGCAACGCCGACCGTCGATGAAGCGAGTTCCCAGTTGAACGGCGGGGGCGGCGCGGCGTTGCTGAACCCGCCGTCAAACAACAGCGTGCCGGGACCGACTTCTATGTTGGAAACCCACGCCCAGACCGCCCGGGCCTGTGTGAACTGGCCGGCGGCAACCATCCGGCCGAGCAGGATCGGCACCCACGACGCCGAGGGCGAGCGCTGACGCGAGTCGGCCAACGCAAGGATTGCGGGCGCATTCGCCTGGCCGATCGCCAGGGCCTGCAAGGCCGCGTCGCCAAGCGCAGGCTCGTCGCGAAACAAAGCCCGCAATGGCGGCCAGTTCGAGCGGTTTGCAGCAAACGTCGCAAGGTACGGGGCGACGTTCGCTGGTCCACCCGGAGCGAGCCGGGAAAGGACGGCAATCTGCTTGAGCCCGCGCTCGACATCACCGCTTCGGACATATCGGTCGGCAAGGAAATAGGCGGCCGCAAGCGAGCGCGGATCGCGATGCTGAGCGGCGATGAAGTCGCGCTCGGCCGCGGCGCCGTTGCCGGCGAGGCCCGCCGCCACACCGTGAACCAGGAACGGCTCGGGCGCGAGGGGCGAACGCAGAGCGGCTCGGTCGATTCTGCTGGAAGACACTCGGGGAGACTGACTTGCGGTCGCGCATGGCCTGGGCGATCTGGATCATGGCGAGCGACATCTCGGCGTCGGGATGACCGCTCCACACAGCCACCGCGCGCTGCGGATCGACCTGCGCCCAGGCCTGGACGGCGGCATTCCGAACCGCAAGCACCGCGATCAGCAGCGCAACGACGACTGCCGCGGCCCCCCGCCAGATCATCACAGAGTCTCCAGCCCGAAAATCAGCCGTCGGCTTCCTGCGGCCTGTCGGCAGATTCGGACGAATCCGAATCCTGCGGGATCATCAGGATCTCAGTCCGGTTGCCCTTGTCCTTGCCGACCTTGCCGACACCATAGCCGTAGCGCTGGCCGTAACGGCCATAACCATAGCCTCCGCCGCTTTCGAGCGACTTCGTCAGGGTCGCGCCGAGGACGTGCGAGCCGGTCGCTTCCAGACGGTTCAGGGCTTCAACCGCGGCGCGGGTCCGCGTGGTGCCGCTTTCGACCACGAACAGGAGATGGCCCGCGGCGGCGGCCAGCAAAGGCGCGTCCGCGAGTCCCGAGTGTCGGAGGACCGTCGATCACGACCAGGTCGAACTCCTCGCTCGCCTCGGCGATGATCTTGCGGATGCGCGGAGTGGACAGCAGGTCGGCGGGATTGGGCGGGACCGGACCGCTCGAGAGCAGGCCGAGATTGGGATGCTGGGTTTTGAGAACATGGTCGCGCAGCGCATCGTCGGTGGTCAGCAGCTTGCTTAGGCCGACCTTGTCCGAAGCCGCCTTGAAGGCCGGTTTGCGCAGGTCCGAGTCGATCAGCAGCACCTTGCGGTCGCGACGGGCAAAGTTCTGCGACAGCGCAAGCGCGGTCGATGACTTGCCTTCTCCCGACTGGGTGCTGGTGACCAGCAACACCTTGGGCATTCCGGTTTCGGTGCTGAAGCGAAGCGCCGCAACGATCGCCGAATAAGCTTCCGAGACGATCGAGGTCGGATTCTTCAAATCCTCGACGAACGTGCCCTTGGCCTGGGTCTTGGGAACGACGCCAAGGCACGGCAGCGCCAGCTTGTGGCGAACATCGTCGCGAGTCCTGATCTTGTCGTTGAGGAACTCAAGAACGATCGCACCTCCAAGGCCCGCAATGAGGCCCAGGCCAAGGCCGAACAGCAGATTGGTAAGCAGGTTCGGCTTGTAAGGCATGCCGGGAACCGTGGCCCGGTCGACGATCGACACCGGCGCCGTGCCGACCCCGCCGGCGACGCCGATTTCCTTGTAGCGCTGAAGCAGCGCGTCGTAGAGGCTGCGGTTGGTGTCCACCTCGCGCTGCAGGATATTGTAGCGGATGCTTCGGCCGCGCAGGTCGAGCACGTCGCTCTTGAGCGCCGAAACTTTTGACTGCAGCCCGCGCTCCGCCGCCAAGGCCGAGCGATATTCAGCAAGCAAGGTGTTGTTGCGCCCAGCCGAAGCTTGCGCCGTCGCTTGCGAGATTTGCCGGCTCAGCTCGTCAATCTGCGATTGCAGGCTCTGCATCTCCGGATGGTCGGGCTTCATGTAGACGCGCTTTTGCGAATAGTCGGCCTGCAGGGTGGCGAGCTGCTGGCGAAGCGCCTGCGTGCTCTGCGTGATGTCGGCTGTCGGCCCCGTCGCCAGGCCCTGCCGATACGCCCCTTCGGCGAGCACACGCCGAGCGGTTGCCTGGGCCAGGGCCGTGTTGAGCTGGATCAGGGATTCGCCCTGGATCGAGCCGGAATCGCTGGTCGTCTTGCCGTCGGTTCCGGTGGAGGTGCTGATGATGCCCTGCTGCTGGGCATAGGCGACCATCGCCCGCTCCGACCGCTCAAGATCGCCGCGGGTCTTGTTGATCTGGCGCTCGAGGAAATTGCGGGCGTAGGCCGACGCCTCGTAGCGGCGCTGCAACGCAGTGTTGATGAAGCTTTCAGCGACCCCGTTCGCGATTTGCGCCGCAAGCTGCGGCGAAGGAGAGTCGTAAGTGAAGCGGATCAACGTGCCCGCCTCGGGCGGAATGACCTTCAAGCCGCTCCGAACGACACCGGTCGCCTGATTGAGCCGATTGGAAGCATCGCCGGTTTGCGATGTCACGGTCGGATTAGCAGCGAGGTTCAACTCCTGCGCCGTCCGCTCCGCAACAGCGCGGCTCTCCAGCAGGCCGACCTGGGTGGCGACGAAGTCGAGCGGGTAATAGGATGACTGCTGCATCTCGCGCGATTGTTCGTCGCTGACCGAAACCGTCGGCGGATTGGCCTCGAGCGTCACTCCGGCGCGATAGACCGGGGTCGTCGTCAACGTCTTCAGGATCGCGCCCGCCAGTCCCAGGATGACCGCCCCCAGCACCAGCCAGCGCCAATGATGGATGATGCGGAGCAGGGTCGGAAAGTCGAGGATGTTGGCGGCCGCGTAGCTGCGCTGTCCCTTGCCAAGGTTGGTGGCAACGTCGGCCGAATAGGGATTGAGCGGCCAAGGGCCCTGGTTTGGGACTGCAAGGCTGTTGTTCACGCTCGTCCGCCCTGTTGAATAATAGCCGAGACACGCACGCTAAAACGGCCCGAACAATGCCAGCAGCGGGATGCTCTGCAGGACCTGCTTTTGCGTCGATTTGATCGACGAGCCGTCAACCACGACGATGTCGCCGGGATAGATTTGCGGGTCCTTGGCCTCGCCGCGGCGGATCGCGGTCAGGTCAAACGCCGCCGCCTGGCGCTGCCCGCCGATGACCCGGAACACCGCCACACGCCGCGGATTGGCGTCTTCGGTCGTGCCCTTGGCCATCGCGACGGTCTGGATCAGGCTGAGCGGACCCGCCGCCGGGAAGGAGCCGGATTCGCGCACTGCGCCGTCGACGGTCACCGACTGGGAATGCAATTCCTTGATCGCCACCGCAACGTCGGGATGTTCCAGATATTTGGCGCCGAGCTTCTCGGTCAGCTGCTGGTCGAGCTCGCCCGTGGTCAGGTTGATGGCGTCGATCTCGCCGACCAGCGGCATGGAAATCTTGCCGGTCAGGTCCACGTCATAGTCGCCGGACAGGTCCTCGGACTTGAAGACCTTGATGCTGAGCTTGTCCATCGGATGGATCTTGTAATCAGAAGCCAGCGCCGTGATGACCGGCTTGTCGGGCTGAGCCAGCGTGCGATCGTAAGGGATCGACCCGCCGCGCGTGTCCGCACATCCGGCCAGCATCAGGACGCCGGTCAATGCACCGGCGAGCCGCATGTAGGTCAGGGGCCGATCAACAGACACGATCACTCCTCGCGATGAAACGCGCGATCCCCCTATTGAAAGCGTTTCCTTTGTGCACGCCCTAATCTTCAAAGCATGCCTAATCAATGCGTTGCGCCTCACTAACGATCTCAAGTCGAGCGCGTATCCACGCTCCAGCGCTCGCTTCCCTCAATCGCGAGCGCGGTCAGGACACCGCTTCGATAGGCGCCGGTGTCGATGCCGATACGGTTCGGGCGCTCGTCGATATCAGCCGTGATGGTATGTCCGTGCACGACCACGAAGCCGTGGTCGCTGTTGTCGAGAAGGAAGGGCTCGCGGATCCAGCGCAGGTCGGACTGGCGTTGCTGGTCGAGCTCGACCCCGGGCCGGATACCGGCGTGCACGAGGAGGTAATCGCCGAAGCGGAAGGTGTCGACGAAGCTTTCCAGGAACTCCACATGATCCTTCGGAATAGCGTTGCGAACCACTTCCAGGGCTTGGGCGTTCGTGAGCCCGTCGAGGTCCCGTGAACTCAACTCCGTAGCTCTTGAGGCATTCGGTACCCCCGAACCAGCGCCACTTGGTGATCAGCTCGGCATCGCCGCCGAGGATCCTCAGCAGCACCTCCTCATGGTTGCCGAGCAGGAACACCGGCCTGACGTCGCCATGGCGGTAGGTGCGCAGCCGCTCCACGACTTCGCAGGAGGCTGGTCCGCGGTCGATGAGGTCGCCGACGAACACCAGCAGCACCTTGCGGGCCGGCCGGCGCCGAAGATCATCGTGGATGGCATCGAGTAGTTGGTCGAGCAGGTCGAGGCGGCCGTGGATATCGCCGACAGCATAAGCACGATATCCCCGTGCGCCGACGGGTGCGCGATCTCGTCCGGGCGCCAGGTTCAGCATGGATTCCTTGTTTCAAACACCGACGAGGTGGTTCAGGGCGTCGACGTAGGTGCGAACTACGACCTGCTCGCTAAACCTCTCCTGAACCTTGCGCCGCGCCGCCGCGCCCATCGCCAGTCTCGATTTCTCCGACAAATCCGCGAATTCCTTCATCGCCGCGGCGAGCGAAACGGAGTCACCAGGCTCGCACAAATAGCCGTTGAGCCCTTCCTCTACGACGTCGCGACACCCGGCAACGCGGGTCGCGATCAGCGGCCGGGCCATGGCCGCGGCTTCGAGCAAGGACCGCGGCAAGCCCTCGCGGTAGGACGGAAGGACGACCGCGCTCGCTTGGGCGATGTGGGGACGGACGTCGTCGGCCTCGCCCAGGTAGTCGACCAGCCCTTCCCCAACCCACCGGTCCAGTTGCGCGCGGGAAATGGCCGTGCGGTTACCCTCGTCGATCGGCCCCAGCAGCTGGAATCTTGCGCTCAGCCCTTGAGCCTTGAGCAAGCGGGCCGCCTCAACAAACTCCACCACGCCTTTGTCGCGAAGCATCCGCCCCATCAGCAGGAATAGCGGAGGGCCGTCTGGCGGCGCGCTTGGCATGAAGCGGTCGAGATCAACTCCGGACCCGGGGAGCAAGCGGGTCCGTGCGGATTCGATAATACCCCGTGTGACAAACAACTGCTGGTCGTCCTGGTTCTGGAAGAAGGCGAAGGGAATGTCGCGGAAGGCGTGACGATAGAGCCGAGTGACGAGCGTCTGGAGGGGGCCGGGTCGGATGAACGCCGTGCCGAGGCCGCTGACATTGGGCAGCGCCGGAACGCCGAGCTTCGACGCCGCCATGCACCCATAGATATTGGGCTTGATCGTGAAACCGAGAAACGCCGCGGGCGCGACGCGGCGAAGTGTCGATCGATAGTCGCGCAGCAGCCGAAGATCGGCGAGCGGATTCATGCCCGAGCGATCGATGCGAACCGGAATGCGCTCGACATCGAGCTCCGCCATGCGCCGACTACCCGCTTCATCATCAGGCGCAACAACCAGCGGCTCATAGCCCGCGGCGCGCAGGCCACGAACCAATCCCGCACGGAAATTGACGACATTCCACGAGCTATTGGCGGCGATGACGACCTTGCGCGGCACGGCGTCTGCCGGTCAGGCGCTAAGCAGCTGGAAGCGCGGAATCTCGACGTCGAAGGCGCTGCCGTCCTCGTCCACCATGCGATAGCTTCCGCTCATCACGCCGTCGCGCGTGTCGAGGGGGCAGCCGGAGACATAGTCGAAGCTGGCGCCGGGGGCGATCAGCGGCATTTCGCCGACGACGCCCTCGCCGACCACTTCATGCACGGTGCCGCGGCCGTCGACGATGGTCCACCTGCGCGAAAGCAATTGCACGGCGCGCTCCGAGCCGTTTTCGATGCGCACGTGGTAAGACCAGAACCAGCGCTCCGCCGCCGGATCCGATTGCTCGGCGAGGAAGCTGACCGCCACGCGCACGGCGATGTCGCGAGTCACGGCGACGTTGGGAAAGAGCATGGCGAGCGTGTCGGCGGTCACGGCTGCACCTAAGCAAGTCCACCGGCGCGGCGCAACCGCTCGACGAGGCGATGGCGCGCTTCGGCGATGGGCCGAGACCGGTCGGTCAGCAAGTCGCGTTCGAGGAAGTGGCCGGTGAGGTCGAGCCCTTGCGCAATCTCGGGCCAGGACGCGTGCCCGCCCTGACGGACGAAGGGCGGCAAAGCGAGCAACTGGCCGGCATAAGGTTCGGCTTCGGCGGCGCTCACCGCCCTGCCCGACTTCGGGCTGACGGCGACCAGGTCGTCATTGGCCCCGGTCACCGCACAGCGGTCGAGGTCGAGCCCGAAGCCGAGCTCAGCCAGCAGCAATAGCTCATAGCGAACCAGCGCCGCACCCCAGCCGCTCGCCGAAGGTGCCGCCTCGATCGCATCGAGCAATCCGCCGAACGCTTCATAAAGATGCGGATAGGGCTGGGCTTCGGGGAGGGCGGTTGCGGTCAGCACCGTCGCCCATTCGATTGCCGCCGCCGGCAGCGGCTCCGACAGCAGCGGGCCGCGGCTGTGGACCAGCTCGATCGCCGCCTGCGGAAGCTGGTTCTCGGTCCGCGCCGACAGCTGCGCCTGAACGAGATTGCCGGCCATCAGCACCGGCCGCATGCGACGCCCGCGCGCGCCGCGGACGTAGGCCGCGACGAGCCCTTGATCCGGAGTCATCAGCCGGACGATCGCGCCATGCTCGCCGTGGCCGCGGAGAGCGCAGACGATGGCTGATGTCTCGGACCTCATCCGCGCGGATGGAAATAATCGTAGAGCTGGCGCGCCGTGGTCCGGCTGATCCCCGGCGCCTTCTCGAGATCCTCGAGGGCCGCGCCCTTCACCGCCCGTGCCGTGCCGAAGTGCATCAGCAGCGCCCGCTTGCGGTTGGGGCCGATGCCGGGAACCTCGTCCAGCGTCGACGTCGTCAGGCTCTTGGCACGCTTGGCGCGGTGGGTGCCGATGGCGAAGCGGTGGGCTTCGTCGCGCAGCCGCTGGAGGTAGAAGAGCAAGGCCGAATTGGGCTCAAGCGTCATCTCGCGCCCGCCCGGGAGGTGGAAAACTTCGCGCCCCTCGCGGCCGTGATGCGGGCCCTTGGCGACACCGACGACTGGCACATCATGGACCCCAGCGTCCTCCATCACTTCGCACACCGACGACAGCTGACCCTTGCCGCCGTCGATCAGGATGAGATCGGGCCATTCGCCGCTCTGGCGGTCGGGGTCGTCCTTCTCGAGCCGCGCGAACCGCCGTTCGAGAACCTCTTTCATCATCCCGAAGTCGTCGTTGGTTTGGGCCGACTTGATGTTGAACTTGCGGTAGCTGTTCTTGCGGAAGCCTTCGGGCCCCGCCACGATCATCGCGCCGGTCGCATTGGTCCCCATGATGTGGCTGTTGTCATAGACTTCGATCCGCTTGGGAACGTCGGCGAGGTCGAAGGTGTCCGCAAGCTCGCGCAATACCCTGGCCTGGGTGGTCGTCTCGGCGAGGCGGCGGTCGAGCGCCTCCTCGGCATTGCTCTTGGCCTGGTCGAGCAGGCGCCGGCGGGCGCCGCGCTGCGGCTGCTCGATCGCGACCTTGCGCTCGGCGCGCTCGGACAAAGCTTCCTCCAGCAGCGCGCGGTCGGGAAGCTCGCGGTCGATGAGGATCCGCCTGCGGCGGCGGCATGTCCTCGTAGAACTGGACCAAAAAGCTCGACATCACCTCGGCTTCCGGGACATCGCTGGTATGCGCCGGGAAGAAAGCGCGATGCCCCCAATTCTGCCCGCCGCGGATGAAAAAGGCCTGGATCGACACCGTCCCGCCCTTGCACGCCAGCGCGAACACGTCGGCATCGCCAAGCCCTTCGGCATGCACCGTCTGGCTGCCCTGGATGTAGGTCAGCGCCCGCAGCCGGTCGCGATAGACCGCGGCCAGCTCATAATCCTGCTTCTCGGCCGCCTGCGCCATCGACTTGCGACAGCCGCGCCTGCACGCCGGTCGACTTGCCGGCCAGGAACTCCTTCGCCTCGCCGACCAGCCCGGCATATTCCTCCTCGCCGATGCGGCCGACGCAGGGCGCCGAGCAGCGCTTGATCTGGTACAGCAGGCAGGGCCGCGAGCGGTTGGCGAAAAAGCCGTCGGAGCAGCTTCTCAGCAGGAACAGCTTCTGCAGCGCGTTCAGCGTGCGAGTGACCGAGCCGGCGCTTGCGAACGGACCGTAATATTGGCCCTTGATGCGCCGCGCGCCGCGATGCTTCTGGACGCGGGGGAACGCGCTGTCCTCCCGCAGCAGGATGAACGGGAAGCTTTTGTCGTCGCGCAGCAGCACGTTGTAGGCGGGGCGGAAGCGCTTGATCAGCTGCGCCTCGAGCAGCAGCGCCTCGGCCTCGGTCCGCGTGGTGACGATGGTCATCGAGCGGGTCTGCGAGACCATCCGCTGCAAGCGCTTCGGAAGCCGCGCGACCTGCGTGTAATTGCTCACCCGGGTCTTCAGCGTCCGCGCCTTGCCGACGTAGAGCACGTCGCCGCGGGCATCCTGCATGCGATAGACGCCGGGGCGCGACGGCAGCGTCTTCCACACCTCGCGGATCGCGGCGACGCCAGCGTCGAGGTCGGGCAGCCCTTCGCCGCGCACGGCATAGGTCGCCTGTTCCTCGTTGAAGCGATCGGCGGCTCCGGGCTGGTCGGGTCGGTCGGCCTTGCTCAGGCGACCAGCGCGACTTAGGGGCTGGGGCCATCGACTTGCGAGAGCTAAGGCGCGGTCGCCTTTTTCAGTCCCGCGAGCGACAGGCGACGGCCCGGCTGAAGCGTCAGCGACTGCCGATAAGCGGAGGCCGCATCTGCCCTGTCGCCAGCGGCGAGCAGTTCGATCGCCGAGCAGCTCCCAGCCAGGCTTTTGCAACGGCGGCGGGCCGAACGACGGCGTGGAAGGGTCTTTGCCCGGTCAGCCGATTGCACGCAATTCATTCAGACCCTCTTCTTCCCTGCCAGCGGCCGAGAGCCGCCACCGCCGCGGCCTCGTAGCCGGGCGAGTTCAGCCAGGGCATGGTCTGGGAGTCATCGCCGGACTTTCCTTTGGCGTACGCGGGTCGCATGGCTTCGAGGCTCGTGCGGGCGCGAAGCCAGCGCTGTTGCGGCGTTCGCGGCATCATGTCGCGCGGCCAAGACGTCGCCGTAATCGTCGAGAAAGCGGGCGTAATTAAGCCGTCCATCGGGAAGCGCCTGCCGCGGCGTCCATTGACCGGTTTCAATGCCGCGCCGCACCGGCAGGTCCGATGCAGCTGGCGACGGAGTCCTCACCGCCACCCGACAGCCACGGCAACTTCTTCATGCCGATCACCTTGGCAACATCGCCAGCCGCCACCTTGCTGCATTGGTCAAGCTGGGCATCGATACTCTTGCCTTGCTGGAGGCGGGCATAAGCGAGCCAGATGACGCGGTGACCGCAGGCCATGCGCGCCGTTGATGTCTTCGCCATGGACGTGGACCATTGCGTCGGCAGCGTCCAGATTCGCCCGTTCGACTTCGAGCCACATGCCTAGCGCGAGGAAGATATGGCTGGTCATGTGCTGGGCATGCGCGGAGTCGGGCGCGATCGTGTTGTAAACCCGCGCCATCGGCAGTCCGCGCGAGGCGTAGGCGGGTTCGTCATAGGCATGAATCAGATAGTGAGCTGCGCCCGGGTGGCGCGGTGGGCCTTAAAGACCGGCGTCCAGCATCGCCGCAGCCCGCATATATGCCTTGGTATCGCGAGTGCCGTGGCTCCGACCCATAGTCGCGAGAGCATCGAAGACGCGAGCTTCGGTGATCGTGCGGATATCTTCTGAACAGCGCGTCCATCCGGTCGGCGTAGGTCGCATCGCGCTCGAATTTGCTGCCCGCGCCATAGAGCGCCTCGATCGGCGGCTATCCACAATCTCTCGCGTTCCGTCTTGGCCTTGGCGGCGCGCGCTGCTGGCGTCGGTCCGAGCTTCGCAAGCATCGCTCGCGCCTGCTCCGTATGTTGCTCCGCCCACGAGCGTATAGTTGTGCGCCATCGCTTCGCCCCAATAAGCGAGAGCGAAATCGGGATCGGCTTTCTGCGCCTGCTGAAACGCTTCAATCGCTCCTCATATTGAAAGTTGTGGAGCAGCTTCACGCCCTTCGAGAAAGGGCGCCTGCGCCGCCTTGTTGCCGCTATTTGGGAAAGAGAGTTCACCGAGGCGGTCGCCGCTCGACATCGTCATTCCGTGATGCTGGTGCGTGTCGGGCCTGTCCGGCGTCTGTGCGACCGCGGTAATCGCCACCGAGAGAGCAAGCGAGCCAGCAGAATTGCAGATCTCGGCATTACAGCACCCCCTGCTGAAGCTAGCCGATTTACCAGAGCAAGGCGAGGGAAGACGAAGCTTCAGGCCGCCGCCCGCGCTTCTTCTTCCTCGGCGAGCATCCATTCGACCGCGGCGCGGGCGTGGATGGCGGTGGTGTCGTAGACCGGGAGCACGTTGGCGCGGACGTCGACGGCCAGCACCAGCTCGGTGCAGCCCAGCACGACGGCCTGGACCTTCTGCTTGGCGAGCTCGGTGATCAGGGTCTTGAGCTTGCGCTGGCTGTCGCGGACGACGCGGCCGGCGGCGAGCTCGTCGAAGATGATCCGATCGACTTCGCGCATCCATCCCTGGTCGATGGGAACCAGGCCGATGCCGCGCGATTCGAGACGGCTGCGGACGTAGGGCTCGGTCATGGTGAAGCGCGTGCCGAGCAGCGCAACCCGGTTGCGGCCGTCGGCGACCAGCCGGTCCGCCGTGGCGTCGCCGATGTGGAGCAGCGGCACGCGGACGTTGGCCGAGACCGCGTCATAGACCTTGTGACCGGTGTTCGAGGTGATGACGATGCCCTCGACCCCGCTCTTTTCGAGGCGCTTGGCCGCTTCCAGCGTCAGCTGGGCGACGCCGTCCCAGTCGCCCGACAGCTCCATCGCCGCCACCGGCGCGAGGTCGAGGCTCTCCATCGCCAGCACGGCGCTGTGCAGCCCGCCGAGGCGCTGGGCGATGCCGCGGTTGATATGATCGTAGTAAAGCGCGGTCGACGACCAGCTGGTGCCGCCAATGATGCCAAGTTTGCGCAAGGTCGACGCCCCTTCCCCAATGTGCTGGCAACATTGTCCCGCAACGCAAGTCCGGACAGGCAAGGCGGTAACGGCACGGTTTAGCGCGAAGTGAATGGCTTTTCGGCAAGTTGTTGTGGATGGCTTGCCAACGCCCGGACGGCGGCCGAAAAGCGGGCAGATGAACGAGGAAGCCAGGCCAGCGGAACGGTGCTGATGGTGCGCCCGGCGAGCTTCGGCTTCCACGCCGAGGCGGCGCAGTCGAACGCCTTCGCGAATGCTGCGCCCGACGTGGATCTGGCCGCCGCGCTCCGCGAGTTCGACGGCGCTGGTCGAAGCGCTGGAGCGCGCGGGCGTCGAGGTCCTGTTGCTGGATGACCGCGCCGACCCGGCAAAGCCGGATGCGATCTTCCCCAACAACTGGGTGTCGTTCCACGCCGACGGGACGATCGTCACCTATCCGATGGCGACCGCGGCGCGGCGGCTGGAGCGCAACCCGGACGCGCTGGTGACCCTGCTCCTGGAACGCGGGTTCGACGTGCGGCGGGTGATCGACCTCGCGTTCCACGAGCAGAACGGCCATTTCCTCGAAGGCACGGGCAGCCTGGTCCTCGATCGGCCGCGGCGCCGCGCTTACGCCAACCTGAGCCCGCGCACGGATGCCGTCGTCATCGCCGACTTCGACGACCGGCTCGATTATTCGACCTTCCTGTTCGAGGCGAACGACCGCTCCGGCCGCCCGATCTACCACACCAATGTCGTGCTGAGCCTCGGCACGCGCTTCGCAATCCTGTGCACCGATGCCGTTGCGCCTGAATTCTGCGAGTTGCTGGTCGACGAGATCGAAGCGAGCGGGCGGACGGTCGTCGCGGTCGACTACGACCAGATGCGCGGCTTCGCCTGCAACGTCATCGAGCTCAAGGGCCAGGGAGCCGAGCCGGTGATCGCGCTGTCATCGGCCGCGCGACGGAGCTTCACGACCGGGCAGTTGAAGCAGCTCGAAAGCTTCGGCGCGCTTGTGGAGGCCGACATTCCGACCATCGAGCGCGGTCGGCGGCGGCAGCGTCCGCTGCATGATCGCCGACATGCACCTGCCGCGGATCAGCCCAGCGACTTGACGATCTCCTCGATCATCTTCTTGGCGTCGCCGAGCAGCATCATCGTATTGTCGCGGTAGAACAGTTCGTTGTCGACGCCGGCATAGCCGACGCCGCCCATCGAGCGCTTGATGAACAGCACGGTCCGCGCCTTTTCGACGTCGAGCACCGGCATGCCGTAAATCGGCGAGCTCTTGTCGGTCTTGGCCGCGGGGTTGGTGACGTCGTTGGCGCCGATCACGAAGGCGACGTCGGTCTGCGCGAACTCGCTGTTGATGTCCTCCAGCTCGAACACCTCGTCATAGGGCACGTTGGCCTCGGCCAGCAGCACGTTCATGTGCCCCGGCATGCGGCCCGCGACCGGGTGGATCGCATATTTGACCGTCGACCCCCTCCTTCTTGAGCAGGTCGGCCATTTCGCGCAGCGCATGCTGCGCCTGGGCGACCGCCATGCCGTAGCCGGGGACGATGATGACCTGCTCGGCCTGCTCCATCAGGAAGGCGGCGTCCTCGGCCGAGCCGCGCTTGTACGGCCGGTCGATCGCCGCCGCGCCGCCGCCGCGACCGCGATCGCCGCCGAAGCCGCCGGCGATGACCGAGATGAAGCTGCGGTTCATCGCCCGGCACATGATGTAGCTGAGGATCGCGCCCGAGCTTCCGACCAGCGCGCCGGTGATGATCATCGCGCGTGTTGTGCAGCGTGAAGCCCATCGCCGCCGCGGCCCAGCCCGAATAGCTGTTGAGCATCGAGATCACGACCGGCATGTCGGCGCCGCCGATCGGGATGATCAGCAGGAAGCCGATGGCGAAGCTCAGCCCCATGACGGTGAAGAACACCCACGGGTCCTGGTCCTGCGTGAAATAAGCGATCAGGCCGAGGATCGCGGCGAGCGTGCCGAGATTGATGACGTGGCGCAGCGGCAGCAGGATCGGCTTGCCGCGTCATGTTGCCGTTGAGCTTGAGGAAGGCGATCACCGAGCCCGAGAAGGTGATCGCGCCGATCGCGACGCCGAGGCCCATCTCGATCCGGCTGACCGGCGAGGATGTCGCGCCGGCCGTGATCGACGATCCCGAACGCGTCGGGGTTGAGGAAGGCGGCCGCGCCGACCAGCACCGCCGCCATGCCGACCAGGCTGTGGAACGCGGCGACCAGCTGCGGCATCGCCGTCATCTGGATCTTGCGGGCGGTGACGAGGCCGATGCCGCCGCCGATCGCGCATCGCGCCGACGATTTCGGGCAGATCGAGGCGATCTGCGTGGATCGCCAGCGTCGTCACGACCGCGATCGCCATGCCGATCATGCCGGTGCGGTTGCCGCGCCGGCTGGTCTCCGGGCTCGACAGCCCGCGCAGCGCGAGGATGAAGCAGACGCCGGCGACCAAATAGGCGAGCAGCACCCAGGCCGGCTGTCGCGTGCGCCGCCTCAGGCATCGCTTGCGCTCCCTCTTCTTGTACATCGCCAGCATCCGCGCGGTGACCGCGAAGCCGCCGAAGATGTTGACGCTGGCGAGCGCCACCGCGACCAGGCCGAGCCATTTCGAGCTGGCGACTGCCGCGCCGCGGCCGAGGCGATCAGCGCGCCGACCACGATCACCGAGGAAATGGCGTTGGTGACGCTCATCAGCGGCGTGTGCAGCGCCGGGGTCACCGACCACACGACATAATAGCCGACGAAACAGGCCAGCACGAAGATCGACAGGATCGAGATGAAGTCCATCGTGCCCCTCGGCGAACTTGACGCCTGGCCAGCTTGGCACAGGTTGGGCCGCTAGGACAGAGGCAATCTCAGCGGCTGGCCAGCGCCTGTTAATTCGATCAGGGTTTCCGATTTCCTAACCTTTTCTGCCAAGGCGAATTCCTCGGTAGGAAGGACACGTGGCCAGGCAAGCGCAAGAAGCTCAAGCAGATACCCGACTGGAAGCTGCTGCTGTGGACGGCGATTGCCGGCCTGGTGTTCGGCTTGATCGGCGTCGGCGAGATCGCCGAGGATCCGTTGCGCGCTATCCGCAACGGCATGCACAAGCACCGCGCCAGCGGCGACATCGTCCTTGTGCTGATCGACGAACATTCGCTTCGGAGGTAGGCAAGTGGCCCTGGCCGCGGCAGCAAGACGCGAAGCTGATCGATAGCCTGGCGACAGCACAACGCACGAGAGCATTTTCCTCGACATCAATTTCGTCGCTCGCGACGAATCCTGAGCGACGACCGCATCCTCGCAAACTCGATCCAGCGGGCGGAACGTGACGCTGTTTTCACGCTGGAAATGTGGGGGTCGACGGCGGTCGTTCCGGACAGCAGCAGGTCGCTCCGCTGCCGATGTTCGCCAACCACGCTAAAGTTGGCGCTCGCCAACTTCGACTACAATTACCAGAATGCGGTCTGCGGCTGCCGTGGAGCGGCACCGTCGGAAGCGTGTCGTGCCATCCTTCGCCGCCGCCCTAGCTGGCCAAAGCGGCTCCGCCGGACGAGTCCTTTCCGGTCGATTATTCGACGGATATTGCGACGATCCCCGTCATATTCGGCCGTGGATGTGATGGATGGCCGCATCGGTCCTGCACAGCTTAGCGGCAAGCAACGTGATGGTCGGCACAGGCTCCGAAATCCTCAACGACAATTTCTTCGTTCCCGGATACGGACGCGCGTTCGGCGCCCAGGTCCACGCGCTCGGCGCCGAAACCCTGAAGGCCGGAACGCCGCGGAACCTTGGCTGGTTGCCCGCTTTTCTCCTGGCGTTGATGCTTTGCGCCTGTGCGCTCAGGCTCAAACACCCAGTCGTTCGCGGGTCGATACTGCGTGCTCGGCTTGCTCGCGCCTGCTGACGGTTCCTATCCCGCTCGAGGCGAACCTGATCTTCGTCGACATCACCCCGGCGCTGTTCGTGTTGATGATCGTCTCCAGCGTCCTGGGCTGGCGGCGCTACCGCCAGCGCGGCCTGGTCAACCCGATTTCCAACCTGCCGAACCTCAGCGCGCTTCGCTCCGATCGCGACGGGCGCAAGCAGGCGCTCGTCGCTGCGCGCATCCTCAATTACGAAGAAATCGTCGCGACCCTGCCGCCGAACAGCGAGCGGCAGCTTGATCGAGCAGATCGTCGCGCGGCTGACAGTCGGTTCGCCGCGACCGCACCTTGTATCAGGGCGACGGCGGCATTTTCGCCTGGTTCGAGGATGTCGAGCCAGCCCTTCGGCAACCACCTCGATGCGCTCTATGCGCTGTTCCGCAACCCGGCGCGGGTCGCCGGCCTGTCGATCGACCTGTCCGATCGCCTTCGGCGTCGAGGTCGGCAGCGGACGCTCGCTCGCGAACCGCCTCGCCAGCGCCCTCGTCGCCGCCGAAGAAGCCGCGCACGACGGCCTCAAGTGGAAATATCACGATCCCGAAAGCGCTCGAGGATGCGTCGTGGAAGCTGTCGATGCTCAGCCAGCTCGACGAAGCCATCGACCGCGGCGAGGTGTGGGTCGCCTATCAGCCCAAGCTCGACCTCGCGACGCGCCGGATCATCGGCGCCGAGGCGCTCGCGCGCTGGACCCACCCCGAAAAGGGCCCGATCGCCGCGTCCGAGTTCGTTGCCGCTGCCGAAGCAGCACAACCGCATCGGCAAGCTGACCGATTTCGTGCTCGAGCAAGGCGGTCGCCGCCGCCGCGCAGATCAACAAGCGCGGCGGCGATTTCGACATCGCGGTCAACCTTTCCGCGCGGCTGCTGACGCGACAAGGGCTTCACCCTGCGCCTGTCGGCGCTGCTCGCGCGCCACGGGCTTGCACCGCAACGCCTGACCCTGGAGCTGACCGAGACCGCCGCGCTCGCCGGCAGCGGCGAAGGGCTCGACATGATCGCGCGCCTGCGCGACCTCGGCGTCGACATCTCGATCGACGATTACGGCACCGGCCTGTCGACCCTCGACTATCTGAAGAAGATCCCGGCCAACGAGATCAAGATCGACCAGAGCTTCGTCAAAGGCATCGCCGACAACCGCAGCGACCGCCTGATGGTCCAGTCGACCATCGGCCTCGCCCACTCGCTCGGCCGCAAGGTCGTCGCCGAAGGCGTCGAGCAGCGCGAAGTCCTCGACCTGCTGATCGAGATGGGCTGCGACATCGCCCAGGGCTTCGCCATCGGCCGGCCGATGAGCCTCGACAGCCTGATCAAGCGGCTTGCCACCGACCGCAAGCGCAGCGCCGCCTAACTCAGTCGACGCCAAGTCACGGCGCAACTTCCGTCGACCAGCCAAAGCAGAACGCACTCGCGCGGACCAATTCAGCCGCGCTAATCTTGGTTAATCGTTTGCTAACCATATCGATTAAGGTTAATATCCCCCCATCTGCCGAATCGCAGTTTGAACAAGGGGTGACGACAATGAAGAAGACCAAGCGCTGGCCGCGGATTCTGGAGCTGGCTGCTGGGTGGCGGCTGGCGCTTCGCGGCGGCTCAGACGGCTAATATCGTCTCGGCCGAGTAATTCGGGCCTGAAATTCAATACGTTAGAAAGCGCTCGCGCGATTGCGCGGGCGCTTTTCGTATCTGGGCTCCTGCATGTTCCGAACGCGCTGGCGCACGCCGTCCGGCTACGCTAGGCGCCGCCTGATGCTTCGCCAGGTCGAGCACCATATCCTGCCGATTCGCGCGAGCTGGCCCGGGCTTCACGAATTCACCGACTGAAGTGCGCCGAGTTCGTCGCGCGACAGCGGCATTCGCGAGGGGCTGCTGACGCTTTTTTGCCGCCACACCTCGGCCTCGCTGCTGATCCAGGAGAATGCGGCGCCCGCCGCGCGCCGCGACCTCGAGCGCTTATTTCGCGCGAATCGCGCCCGAAGGCGGCGCTTACGAGCATGACGACGAAGGGCCCGACGACATGCCCGCGCATTTGCGCAGCGCGCTGACCGCAGACCCAGCTGTCGATCCCGGTCGAGGACGGCCGGCTGGCTGCTCGGCACCTGGCAGGGCATCTATCCTGTTCGAGCATCGCCGCAGCACGCCGCGAGCGCGAGATCGCGCTTCACCTGATCGGCGAATGAGCCTCGAATCGGTCCGCGCCTGGCTCGCGCGACCACGCGCCCGACCTGCGGCTGATCGAGGTCGAGGAGAGCACGGCGACGGTCGAGACCGCCGCCAAGGCGCTGGGCGTCGAGCCGGGGCGGATCGCCAAGACGCTGGCGGTGCGCGCCGGCGACCAGACTGTTCCTGCTGTGTCACGCGCGGCGATGCGCGGCTCGACAACCGCAAGTGCAAGGACGAGTTCGGCGCCCGGCCGCGGATGCTCGGGCGCGGAGGAGACGCTTCGAGCTGACCGGCCATCCGGTCGGCGGCGTCTGCCCGTTCGGGCTGAAGACGCCGACTTGCCGGTCTATCTCGACGTGTCGCTGCAAGGCGTTCGACGTCGTCTATCCCGCGGGCGGGTCGCTCAACACGTCGGTCGAAGTGCCGACCGAGCGGCTGTTCGAACTGGTCGGCGAGCGCTGGGTCGACCTATGCCGCGCTGCCCGAGGAAGCGGCCGGGGTCTAGCGCCTCGGCGGCGTGACGTCGGCGACCGGCCACGGCTGTGCCAGCGATCAAGCGACGTCGACGATCGCCGCCATCGCCGGCGAGGTCTGCAGGCCGAACCCGCCCTGCCCCGCCAGCCAGAAGAAGCCTTCGGCGTCCGGCGCGAAGCCCGACGGCGGGATGGCGGTCGGGCGTGAAGGTCCGCAGGCCCGCCCAGCGGCTGTGGATGCGCTCGACCTTGACGGTCGTCCGCTCCTCCATCCGGTAGGCCGCGAGCGCGACTTCATATTCGTCGGGCTGGGCGTCGCACGGGCTCGCTCGGCACCTCGTCCATCGGCGAGGCGAACAGCCGCCCGCTCTCCGGCGCGAAATAAAGCTCGTCGCCGACCGTCTTGGCGAACGGCAGGCCGTCGAGCGTCGGTGCCGGGCGGCGCGTCGAAGGTGATGATCGTGCGGCGCTTCGGCTCGAGGCCGAGCGGCTGGACGCCGGCCAGCTCGGCGACCTCGTCGGCCCAGGCGCCCGCGGCATTGACCAGGATCGGCGCGGAGAAGCGTCTCGCCGCTCTCGCGTCGTGACGCGTCCAGGCGCCGCCGTCGCGCTCGATCGCCGCGATGCGCTGCGCCGGTGTACGAGCGTCGCCGCCGTGCGCTTCGCAGCTGGCGCAGATTGCCCTGCAGCAGCGCATGCGGATCGAGGCGGATGCCGTTGCGGTCGGCGATGCCGTGGCGGCGCGTCGTCCTTCAGCAGCGGGCACAGCTCGTGGACGCCGCGCGCGTCGAGCCGCTCGAGCTGCGGCGAACGGCGACAGCTCGGCGTCGAGCGCGTCGAGCGCCTCGCGCTCGTCGTCGCGGGCATGGACCAGCACCGGCATCCGCTGGCCGAGCGGAACGTCGCTGAAATCCGTCCGGCGGATCGTCGAAGAAGGGGCGGCTGGCGAGCGTCAGCGCGCGGACCAGCCGGTCGCCGAGCGCATAATGGAGCATGGTCGCGCTGCGGCCCGACGAGTGGAAGCCGATCTGCTCCTCGGCCTCGAGGACCGTCACCCGCGCATGCTTCGAAAGCGCCGCGGCGGCGGACAGGCCGGCAATACCGCCGCCGATGACCAGGATGTCGGGATTGTTCGCCACGCGTCAGGCGGCGGTGAGCCGCTCGTTCACGACCTTGCCGCCTTGGGTCAGGCGGATCGCCTTGACGATCTCGTCATCGTCGGGAAGCACCGGCCGGCCCTGGTCCTTGTCCCAGAAGGCGGAGAGGAAATTGTAGAGGTTGCGCGCGAACAGGGCCGAGGAGTCGGCGGCGAGGCTGCGCGCGAGGTTCGACGCGCCGATGATCGTCACGCCGTGCTTGTCGACGGTCTCGCCGGCGACCGTGCCCTCGACATTGCCGCCCGCGTCCGCCGCCAGGTCGACGATGACGCTGCCCGGCCGCATCGTCGCGACCTGCGCGTCGCTGATCAGCCGCGGCGCCGGCCGTCCGGGGATCAGCGCGGTGGTGATGACGATGTCCTGCTTGGCGATGTGGCCGGACACCAGCTCGGCCTGCGCCTTCTGATATTCCGGCGACATTTCGGTGGCATAGCCGCCCGCGCCCTCGCCCTCGATGCCGGCGACATTCTCGACGAAGATCGGCTTGGCGCCGAGCGACTGGATCTGCTCCTTGGTCGCCGAGCGGACGTCGGTCGCGCTGACCTGCGCGCCGAGGCGCTGCGCGGTGGCGATCGCCTGCAGGCCGGCGACGCCGACGCCCATGACGAACACCTTGGCCGGGCTGACCGTGCCGGCCGCGGTCATCATCATCGGGAAGGCGCGGCCGTAGAGGTCGGCGGCCTCGATCACCGCCTTGTAGCCGGCGAGGTTCGACTGCGAGGACAGGATGTCCATCGACTGGGCGCGGGTGATGCGCGGCATCCACTCCATCGCCAGCGCTTCGAGCCCAGCCGTGGCATAGCCGTCGATATCGCTCGCGCCGCCGCATCGGATCGAGCGCGCCGACCAGCAACGCGCCTGTCTCGGCGCCCTCCAGCGACGCTGGGTCCGGCCCGTTGATCGCAGAGGATGATGCCCGCGCCCTTCAGCACATCCTTGCGCGCTGCCGACCTTGGCGCCGGCCGCTTCGAAATCGGCGTCGGCGATCGACGCGCCTCGCCCGGCGCCCTTTTCGACCGCGACTTCGGCGCCGAGCGCGATGAACTTCTTCACGGTCTCCGGGATCGCGGCGCAGCGCGTTTCGCCCGCCGCTTCCTTGAGCACCGCGATTTTCATGCGAGTCTAGCCGAGGATCAGGAGGACGATGAGCCCGATGATGAGGCACACCACCGCGCCCCATCTTGAACATCCTGGTGAACCGTTCGTAATCGTGCACGTGCACCGCGACGTCCTGCGTCGGCGGATTGACCAGCAGCGGCTCCTCGTTCGGCCATTGCATTCCCCTGTTGGCGGAGCGTTCGTTCGGACCGTCCATAACAAGCCCGAGCGCCGCTGCCCAAGCCCCGTCCTCACGCATCGAGGCAGCTTAAGTCGCCCTTTACCCCTCGCGCGTAGGCGGGTGCGCGAAAGGCGGGAAATGCGCGAAGAACCCAACACGCTCGCTGCTGCTGCTCGACGCCAACGCCGACGAGCGCCGGCTGATCTCGGCCATCGCCGCACGCGCCGGCTGGAGCGTCGTCGGCGCCGCCGACGAAGAGACGGCCGTCGCCCTGCTCCAGGGACCGCATGGCCGCGAGGTCCAGGCCGCCTTGCTCGGCAGCTGGGACGCCGGAGCAAGGGCCCGCGGCTGATCGCCGCGCTTCACGCGCCATCGCGCCGATCTGCCGGTCATCGTCCTGTCGCATGGCGACGGCGTTGCCGACGCGGTCGAAGCGATGCGCGCCGGCGCCTCCGATTTCCTGGTCCGCCCGGTCGCGCCGGAGCGGCTGCTCGACGCGCTCGCGGCCAATGCCGACCGCCGCCGCGCTGCCGGCGAGCTGGCGCCGGTGTCCGAGAAGCTCGCCCCGGCGCTGGCGCTCGAGCAGTTGGTCGGCGCCGCGCCCGAATTCCGCGCCGCGCTGGCGGTCGCCGCCAAGTCGGCCCGCAACCGCCTGCCGATCCTGATCGTCGGCGAGCCCGGCACCGGCAAGGAAACCGTCGCCCGCGCCATCCACGCCGCCAGCCTGCGCGCCGAAGGGCCGCTGCTGTCGCTCGACTGCAAGGCGATCCCCGCCAACATCGTCGACAGCGAGCTGTTCGGCCATGCGAAGGGCGCCTTCCCCGGCGCGTTCGCCGCCAAGATCGGCAAGCTCGTCCAGGCCGACGGCGGCACCTTGATCCTCGACGAAATCGGCGCCCTTCCCGCCGAAACGCAGGAGCGGCTCGACCGCATGCTCGCGACCGGCGAAGTCCGCCCGGTCGGGCTCAACGGCAGCCAGTCGGTCGACGTGCGCGTCATCGCCACCAGCAGCCGCCCGCTGCCCGACGATTTCCACGCCGGCCTGGCCGAGCGGATCGGCGCGACCGCCGTCACCTTGCCGCCGCTGCGCGAACGCAGCAGCGACATTCCCGCCCTGGCCCGTCACCTGCTCGGCCGCCTCGCCGAGCAGACCGGGCTGCGCACGCTGTCGATCGGCAATGACGCGCTGGCGGTGCTGATGCGCTACGGCTGGCCGGGCAACGTCCGCCAGCTTGCCGGCGTGCTGTTCCGCGCCGGGCTGCAATGCGACGGGCGGTCGCTCACCGCCGAGCATTTCCCGCACATCGCGATCCAGTCGCGCTTTTCCGGCGCGCCGCACCGATTTCGCGCCGACGCTCAGCGCAGCCAAGAGCGACGAAGCCATCGCCGGCGCGCCGGCGGTGTACGCTGTACACGTCGGACGGCCATCTGCGCCCGCTGGAAGAGATCGAGGCCGACATCATCCGCCTCGCCATCGGCCATTATCGCGGCCGCATGACCGAAGTCGCGCGGCGGCTCGGGATCGGCCGCTCGACGCTCTATCGCAAGCTCGGCGATCTCGGGATCGAGACGGCGGCCTAGCTCAACGGCTCGGTCGAGATCCGCTGTCGGCCTCGAGCGGCATAGCCATCCCAAGGTGGTCGTTCGGCGTCATCCTCGCTGCATCGCGAGGATCGAGCCTGCAGCGGTTCCTCGTTGCATACGACGTTGCGGCGGTCCGCATGCGACGGAATCAGTTCCTGCGCCCAGCATCACCTGACTCGGCAGGCCGACATTGAGCGCAGATACGCGCGACGCTTAGCCTGCCGCGAGCGCCGACGGCGTTCGCCAAAGGGATCGAGGCTGCCGTCGGGACCGAGCCATGGCTCAATCTTGGCGCGCGAATCATGCAGAGCTCACTGAGGTCGTCATGGCTCCAGGGGCAGCAACGGACTCCGGACGGCGTCTCATCGAGTTCGATAGCCGAGCAGCTTGGCCAGAGGATTCCGCTACCGTGGGTCGAAGCAAGTAGAGCGACCGCAGTCGCGCCGCTACATCGACGCGACTGGTCTTACGGTGCTGATGCACAGCCCGATTCGATTCTCGGCAGCAGTTCGGCATGTACAGTGGATCGCCGCACGCTGCGTCGAGGAAGCTGACGCGATGCCGGCGCGACAGCCTAGATGCGAAGCGCGCTTGAGCTCTCAGATCGGCTGCGTCCACCGACTCAGACTTACCGCTAGCGTCGGATTCGATCGGCGCTGGCCACAAGTCTAAACCCGCGGCGTCAGCGCCTGGTCGCGGAGGCCGCGCCAGATGCGCAGCGCCTGCACGGTTTCCGGCACGTCGTGGACGCGGAGGAGTTGGGCGCCCTGCTCCACCGCCTTCAGCGCGAAAGCGAGGCTGCCGCCGAGGCGCTGGTCGGCCGGCGCTTCGCCGGACAGCGCGCCGATGCTGCGCTTGCGGCTGGCGCCGACGCACCAGCGGGCAGCCGAGCGAGTGGAACAGCGCGAGGCCGTTCATCAGCTCGAGGTTGTGCGCCGACGTTCTTGCCGAAGCCGAAGCCGGGGTCGATGAGGATTTTGTCGCGCGCAATGCCGGCCTCGACCGCCGCCGCGATCCGCTCCTCCAGCCACATATACACTTCGATCAGCACGTCGTCGTAGCGCGGGTCGTCCTGCATCACTTCGGGCGCGCCCTGGTGATGCATCAGGATGACCGGCACCTGCGCCGCGGCGATGACGCTCGCCGAGCGCGTCGTCGTAGGTCAGCGCCGACACGTCGTTGATCAGCCGCGCCCCGGCCTCGATCGCTGCCGTCATGACGTCGGCCTTGCGCGTATCGGCCGAGACCGCCGCGCCGCCTGCGGCAAGCTGGCGGATGATCGGCACGATGCGCTCGATCTCGTCGCCTTCCCAGATGCTGCGCGCGCCCGGGCGGGTCGATTCGCCGCCGACATCGATAATCGCGGCGCCGTCGCGCGCCATGTCGGCGCCGGCCTCGGCCGCGGCATTCGGCGTCCGCGAACTGGCCGCCGTCGGAGAAGCTGTCTGGGGTGGCGTTGACGATGCCCATGACCTGGGGCTGGTCGAGGCGGATGGTGCGTGTCCCGAGCTGCAGCGGTGCGCGCGGCGCGGTCAGCGCGGTCCATTGCGCGGCCATGTCATCGTCGAAGCGGTTTTCGATGCCCTCGACCGGCACGAGCTCGGTCGCGGTTCGGGAATGGCCATCGACCGTGATCAGCTCGACGGAGGCGAACCAGTTCAGCCCGCCGGCGAGCCGCGCGACCTTGCCGTCATGGCCGAAGGGGGAGTCGACGAAGCCGGTCGGGCGGAGGAGCGTGCGGGTCATTTCACCTCGTCATTGCGAGGAGCGAAGCGACGAAGCAATCCAGAAGACGGGACTCACGCGAAGACGCGAAGACGCAAAGAGCGCACCGCATCCACCTTTCGCGGCTTCGCGGCTTCGCGTGAAACCATATTGCTGGATTGCTTCGCTATGCTCGCAATGACGAGAGGTGTTCCTGCCGCAGCGCGTCGAGCGGCTGCAGCGCCCCGTCCTGCTCGACATGCCAGAAGGTCCAGCCGTTGCACGACGGCGCGCCCTGCAAGGCGGCGCCGACCTTGTGGATCGAGCCCGCATGCGCACCGCTGGCGATCGAGCCGTCGGCGCGGACTTCGGCGGTCCAGCGGCGCTTGGCGTCGAGCAGTTGCTTGCCCGGCGGTACCAGGCCGCTTTCGACCAGCAGGCCGAAGGCGACGCGCGGCGCCGAGCGTTGTTCGGTCATGCCCGTCATCGCGCTTTCGTCGAGCGGCAGCGTCGACGCAATGCGCTCGGCAGCGACCTTGATGTAGGCCGGCTCGCGCTCGATCCCGATCCACTTGCGCCCGAGCCGCCGCGCCACCGCGCCGGTCGTCCCGGTGCCGAAGAAGGGATCGAGCACGACATCGCCGGGCTTGGTGCAGGCGAGCAGGATCCGGTAGAGCAGCGCCTCCGGTTTCTGCGTCGGATGGGCCTTCGCGCCGTCCGCGCCCTTGACCCGCTCGGCCCCCGCGCAAATCGGCAGGGTCCAGTCAGACCGCATCTGAAGATCGTCGTTCAACGCCTTCATCGCGCGGTAGTTAAAGGTGTAGCGCGCCTTCTCGTCCTTGGCGCACCAGATCAGCGTTTCATGGGCATTGGTGAAGCGCGTGCCGCGGAAATTGGGCATCGGGATTGGTCTTGCGCCAGACGATGTCGTTGAGGATCCAATAGCCCGCGTCCTGGAGCAGCGCGCCGACGCGGTAGATATTGTGATAGCTGCCGATGACCCAGATCGTGCCGTCGTCCTTGAGGATGCGGCGCGCCTGCTCCAGCCAGTCGCGGGTGAAATTGTCGTAAGTGGTCAGGCTTTCGAACTTGTCCCATTCGTCGGTGACCGCGTCGACGCGGCCGCCTTCGGGCCGGAACAGGTCGCCGCCGAGCTGGAGGTTGTAGGGCGGATCGGCGAAGATCATGTCGACCGACTTGTCGGGCAGCCGCGCCATCTCCGTGATGCAGTCGCCGGAGATGATCTGGTCCAGCGGAAGCTCGCGTTTGGCCTTGGCCGCCGGGCGAAAACCGACCGGCTGCTCCGCGATACGGGCAATAAGGTTCATGTCTGTGAACGCCCCCTTTGACCCGGATGGTGAGTCAGGCGGGAGTCGCGGTCAAGCGGACAAGGGTTAACGGGCCTTCACAAGTGGCTACAGCTAGGTCGCCGAGAACGGCCAAGCCACAAGATATTGAGTCAGGCCTGGGGCTGGGGACTCAAGGGCTGGTGGTGTGACTCAAAGGACTCGCCGTCCTGAATTCGTTCGAAAACGAGCTCCGGCTGGGCGCTCGCGGCCTCCATTTCGCGCACCAGGCCAAAGCTGCGGCGGTGCAGCGGGGTCAGGCCGAGTTCCTTGAGCGCGCGGCGGTGGTCGGGGGTCGGATAGCCGCGGTTATGCTCCCAGCCGTAGCCCGGATAGGTGGCGGCGTAATCGAGCATGATCCGGTCGCGGGTGACCTTGGCGACGATCGAGGCGGCGGCGATCGAGCGGCACTTGGCGTCGCCGCCGACGATGGCTTTCGAGGGCCGCTGCCAGCGCGGGCAGGCGTTGCCGTCGACCAGCACCCAGGCGGGATTGAGGCCCAGCGCCTCGACCGCGCGGGTCATGGCCAGCATCCGCGCCCAATAGATGTTGATACTGTCGATTTCCTCGACCGTGGCGATGCCGACGCCCCAGGCGGCGCATTTGATGAGCTTGGCGTAGAGCGCCTCGCGCTTGGGCAGCGGCAAATTCTTGCTGTCGTCGATGCCGCGCGGGAATTTGCCGCGGTCGAGGATGACCGCGGCGGCGACCACCGGCCCCGCGAGCGGCGCGCAGCCGGCCTCATCGACGCCGGCCAGCGGCTGCGGATAATCGAGCTCAAGCTTGAAGGAACAGCGGCGCGGCACGGCCCCTTATTCGTCATTCCCGCGTAAGCGGGAACCCAGTTTCTCTTGTCTGGCTGGGTCCCCGCTTTCGCGGGGATGACGAAATATGTGGATTAGTCCACCAGCCGCCACGGCGGGAAGCGGCGCGATTCGCCGGCCTTGTAGAAGAAGATGATGTTGCCGTCGGGGTCGCGCAGGCGGGCCTCGCGCCACATCCACGGCTGGTTGCGCGGGCCGTGCTCGAACGGAATTCCGGCGCGGGCGAGCTGCTCGACGCGCTCGTCGAGGTCGTCGCATTCGAAATAGACGGCGGTGGTGGCGAGGATTTTCTCATCCGGGTCGATCTGGACCGAGAAGGTGGCGCCGCCGGCGGTTTCGAACCGCGCATAATCGGGCGGATTGTCGACGATCTGCTTCAGGCCCAGCTTCTTGTAGAATTCGACCGAGCGTTCGTAATCAGTGCCGGTTACGGTCACCTGGTTGAGCCGCGGGCCGGCGCCGACGTCGAGGCGGACGGCGGCCTGGCCGATCGGCCCTGCCCCCTGCCCCAGCCCCGGCGCTTCGTGGAGCGCGACGCGGACGAACTCGCGGGCCCGGGCGACGGCGTCGGGCAGGCTCGTGCCCTGGGCGAGGAACAAGGCGATCGCGCTGGCGAGCGTGCAGCCGGTGCCGTGGGTGCTGGTGGTGTCGATGCGCTGGCCCTGCCAGCTGGTCATGTTGTCGGTTTCGATCAACGCGTCGGCGAGCGCGTCGCCTTCCTCATGCCCGCCCTTGATCAGCACCGCGCAGCCATGCTGCCCGACAAGCGCAAGCGCGGCCGCGACCGGGTCCTCTTCCTTGGTCAGTCGCTGGAGTTCGGGGAGGTTGGGCGTGGCGATGGTGGCGACGTCCATCAGCCGGCCGAAAGCGGCGACGGTTGGTTCATCGGCCAGCGCCGAGCCGCTGGTCGCGACCATCACCGGATCGAACACGATGGGGATGCCGGGCTGCTCGGCGCGCAACCGCTCGAGCCGGCGCGCGACCTGCTCAGCGGCGAACGCACCGCCAATCATGCCGATTTTGACGGCATCGACGCCAATGTCGCCGATGGCCGCGTCGATCTGGGCCAGCACCATCTCGGCCGGAACAGGATGGATTGCAGTCACGCCCTGCGTGTTCTGCGCCGTCACCGCCGTGACCGCGGTCATCGCGTGGCCGCCGAGCATGGTGACGGTCTTGATGTCGGCCTGAATCCCCGCGCCGCCGCCCGAGTCCGACCCGGCGATGATGAGGATACGCGCCGTAGGCATTACGCGACTCGCCTTCGACCCGCTCCTCGCGGCGAAGTTTTCCATGTGCACGGACACCGCCTTTGCGCCGCAAAGACGAACAAAGTGTTCACGCGGCCGACCGCACGGCCTCGCAAATGTCGTCGACCAGCCGTTCGACCACCGCCGCATCGTCGCCCTCGGCCATGACCCGGATCAGGGGCTCGGTGCCCGACTTGCGGATGACCAGGCGGCCGCGCCCTTCGAGCTCGGCCTCGGCGGCGGCGATGCGCTTGCGGACGCTGTCGGCCTCGAGCGGCTCCGCGCCGCCGTTGAAGCGGACGTTCTTGAGCAGCTGCGGCAGCGGCTCGAACTGGCGCAGCACCTCGCTCGCCGGCACTTTGGCCTCGACCAGCGCCGCAAGCACCTGAAGCCCCGCGACCAGCCCGTCGCCGGTAGTGGCGTGGTCGGACAGGATGATGTGACCCGATTGCTCGCCGCCGACGTTGCAGCCGCTCCTCCGCATCTCTTCGAGCACATAGCGGTCGCCGACCTGGGTCCGCTTGAGCTTGAGCCCGGCGCCTTCGAGCTTCCGCTCGAGCCCGAGGTTGGACATCACCGTCGCCACCACCGCGCCGCCGTCAAGCTCGCCGCGCTTGTTCAGCTCGAGTGCGATCAGCGCCATCAGCTGGTCGCCGTCGACCAGCTCCCCCTTCTCGTCGACGACGATCAGGCGGTCGGCGTCACCGTCGAGCGCAAGGCCGATATCGGCCCCGCTCGCCACCACGGTTTCCTGAAGCAGCTGCGGATGAGTGGAGCCGCAATGGTCGTTGATGTTGATGCCGTCGGGTTGGACCCCGATCGGCACGACCTCTGCCCCCAGCTCCCACAATGCATCGGGCGCGACGTGGTAAGCGGCGCCGTTGGCGCAATCGACGACGACCTTGAGCCCGTCGAGACGAAGATGCTCGGGGAAGGTGTCCTTGGCGAACTGGACGTAGCGCCCGCGGGCATCGTCGATGCGCCGCGCGCGGCCGATCTGGTCCGCCTTGGCGAGCTTGGGACCCCCCTCCATGCGCTGTTCGATCGCCCGCTCGACATCGTCGCTGAGCTTGTAGCCGTCCGGACCGAACAGCTTGATGCCATTGTCGGCGAAGGGATTGTGCGAAGCGCTGATCATGACGCCGAGGTCGGCGCGCATCGACCGCGTCAGCATCGCCACCGCCGGGGTCGGCATCGGGCCGAGCAGCACCACGTCCATGCCGACGCTGGTGAAGCCGGCGACCATTGCCGATTCCATCATGTAGCCCGACAGGCGCGTGTCCTTGCCGATGACGACGCGATGGCGGTGATCGCCGCGCAGGAAATGGGCGCCCGCCGCCTGGCCGACGCGGAGCGCGGTCTCGGCCGTCATCGGCTCGGCGTTGGTGAGCCCGCGAATGCCGTCGGTGCCGAAGAATTTGCGCGTCATGGGCGCGTCTTACAGCCTCGTGGGCGTGGCCGCTACTTGACGCCGTGCATCCACTTCTTGAGCGGCCAGCTAAGCAGCAGCAGAACCACGCCGAGCCCGATCGCCCATTCGGCAATGAGCGTGAACACGCCGAGATAAGTGTCGAGGCTGACCTTGAGGTTGGTCACCTGCCCACCGACCGTGTCGACGCTGGCGAACTGGGCGACAATTCCGGCGAAATATTGGGCGACCGAGATCGACAGGAACCACACGCCCATCATCATCCCGACGATACGGGCGATCGACAGCTTGGTGATCATCGAAAGACCGACCGGCGAAATGCACAGCTCGGCGAAGCTGTGGATGAGGTAGAGGCCGGCCAGCCACCACACCGATACCTTGAAGGCCGAATCGGCCCAGGCCGAACCCCACACCAGGAACAGGAAGCCGGCGCCGACGCCCATCAGGGCGATCCCGAACTTGACCGGGATGGTCGGCTCCAGCCCGCGCCTGGCAAGGCCGGTCCACAGCATCGACATCAGCGGCGCCAGAAGGACGATGAACAGCGCGTTGAACGTCTGCGTCTGGCCGGCGCTGATGCCCCAGCCGAAGATCGACAGGTTGGTGTTGCGGTCGGCGAACAGGGTCAGCGAGGAGCCGGCCTGTTCGAACAGGGTCCAGAAGACGACGTTGAAGACGATCAGGACCATCGCCGCGACCATCATCTGGAATTCGCGGCGGTCGCCGTTGAACCAGGACCAGGCGAGGATTGCCGGGACGCCGATCAGGAAGGTGCCGAACAGCAATTTGCCCATCAGCGACAGCGCCAGCGAAGTAGCCGACGATGCCCGAGCCCGGAGCCGCCTCCGGCGAGTTCATCAGGTTGACGTAGAGGAAGTAGAACATCGGCACGACGAGCAGCGCGCCGGCGTAGATATACCATTGCTGGCGATCGACATTGGGCTTCTTGGGCGGCTCGCCGATGCCTGCGAGCGTGGGTCCCGCAAATTGGATCAATGCCCAGGAAACGACCATGCCGCCCGCGGCCAGGCCAAAGCCCGCCCACCAGCCGACCGCATCGGCGAGCCACGGGCACAGTGCCTGCGACAACAGCGAGCCGAGGTTGATGCCCATGTAGAAAATGGTGAAGCCGCTGTCCCGGCGGCGGTCGCCGGGCTCGTACAGCTCGCCGACCATGGTGGAGATGTTGGGCTTGAAAAAGCCGTTGCCGACCGAAACCATCGACAGGCCGATCAGCAGGATCATGACATACAGCGGACTGCGCTCGGCGTTGGATTCGAACCCGCCCTTGGCGATGTTGCGCGACTTGCTGCCCGGTCTCGCGTCAGCGAGACCGAGCCGTCGTCATTGCCCTTGATTTCCTGCTTGTGGCCGGGCGACGAGGAGGTAGCGCTGTTCGGCGCCGATCGGCGTCGCTGCTCGATCGAGACCTCGTAGCGCTGGCCGTCGACCGTCGCGTACGGCTTGGCGGTTTCGCCGCCGAAGCACAGGATGAAATAGCCGATCGACATCAGGATCGCGCCGAACTTCACCGCGCGCTTGAAGCCGAGGAACTGGTCGGCGAGGTAGCCGCCGATGAGCGGGGTCAAATAAACCAGCGCGGTGTACCCGCCGTAGAGGCCGGTCGCCTCGCGATCGCCGAACATGAAATGCTGAGTCAGATAGAGCGTCAGCAGCGCCCGCATGCCGTAATAGCCGAACCGCTCCCACATCTCCGTGGTGAACAGCCGCGCGAGCTGGCGCGGATGGCCGAACCAGGTCTTCTTTTCGGCGGGATTCACCTTGCCCTGAAGGGACCGAAAACGGTTCTTCGACGGCGGGCGTATCGACCATGCAAACTCTCCCCAACGTCCCCCGGCAAGGCCGCGGGAAGGCGGCGCGAACCTAGCGGCGAAAATGTTCGTGTGAAGCACATTGTTGCCAACCCGTGTCGCCCCTAGATGCCTTCGCGATGCTGAACGACCGCTCCTCGCTCCTCTCGTTCCTGGAAACCCGGCGGTCGGCGAAGCCGCGCGACCTGGCGGGGCCCGGGCCGAGCGCGGCCGAGCTGGAGCGGATCCTGACCATCGCCGCGCGCACGCCGGACCATGGCAAGCTGACGCCGTGGCGCTTCGTCACGATCGGCGAAGACCAGCGCGCTGCGCTGGAAGCGCTGCTGCTCGACGCGCTTGAAGCCGAAGTTCCCGGCGCCACCGACGCGCATCGCCAGAAGGAACGCGAGTTTGCCCATTATGCCGGCCAGCTCGTCGTCCTGCTGTCGGCGCTTACGCCCGACCACAAGATCCCGGTCTGGGAACAGGAACTTTCGGTCGGAGCGGCCGGCATGAACCTGCTGCTCGGCGCCCAGGCGCTCGGATTCGATGCTGGCTGGGTAACCGGCTGGCGCGCCTATTCGGACAGGGTCGCGGCCGCTCTGTGCGAGCCGGGAGAGCGGATCGCTGGCTTCCTCTTCATCGGCAATAGTGGACGCGAGCTCGAGGAACGGCCTCGTCCGGCGCTTTCCGATGTCGTGCGGAAATGGACGCCGCCAACAATTTGAATTGAACTTTCTGCGATCCGCTGTATTATGACAGCATGACGCTTCGCACCCAGCACGACAAACCGGTCTACGTCCGCCTGCGCGAGATCATCGCCGATGCGATCCTCGCCGGAAAATATGCCGACGGCGACCCGCTTCCCTCGGTCCGCGCGCTGGCCGCCGAGGAGCAGGCCAATCCGCTGACGGTGGCCAAGGCCTATCAGGGTTTCCAGGACGAGGGACTGGTCGTGGTCAAGCGCGGCGTCGGCATGTTCGTCGCGCCGGGCGCGCGGGCACGGCTTGGCGACAGCGAGCGCGAGCGCTTCCTCAAGGAGGAATGGCCCGAGGTTCGCGCCCGCATGCGCCGGCTCGGCATCGACCCCGCCAGCCTGCTGGAGCGCGAGCGCGCTTAAGCCTAGTAGGCCCGCGTGATGGAAACGCGGGTCCTCCCTTTTACCGACGAGACGATCGCGGAAGCCGCGCGCCTGATCCTCGCGGGCGAGCCGGTCGCGGTGGCGACCGAGACGGTTTACGGCCTCGCCGCCGACGCGACCAACCCGCAGGCGGTCGCCCGCATTTACGAAGCCAAGGGAAGGCCAGCGTTCAACCCGCTGATCGTCCACGTTCCCGACCTCGCGGCGGCGGAGCGCATTGGCGAGTTTTGCGACGCGGCGCGAGCGCTGGCGAGCGAGCATTGGCCCGGGCCGCTGACGCTGGTCGTGCCCCTGCGACGAAGATGCCGGGATCGCATCGATCGTGACCGCCGGCCTGCCGACGATCGGCCTGCGCGTGCCCGCTCACCGGCGATGCAGGCACTGCTGCGCGCGACCGGCCGGCCCCTCGCCGCCCCCTCAGCCAACGCCAGCGGCTCGATCAGCCCGACGCGCGCGGAGCATGTGCTGAGAAGCCTGGGGGGCCGCATTCCGCTGATTGTCGACGCCGGTCAGACCGAGCGCGGGCTCGAATCCACCATCGTCGCCGCGACCGGCGGGCCGCTGCGGTTGCTGAGGCCCGGCCCCATTGCCATCGATGCTGAAGCGGCGTTCGGCGATCGGATCGAGGCGCCCGGCCAGCTCGCAAGTCACTATGCTCCGGCCAAGCCGCTGCGGTTGGGCGCGACCGAGGCGGCGCTGGACGAATATCTGATCGGCTTCGGAGACATCGCCGGTGACGAAAGCCTCAGTGCGTCAGGCGACCTGGCCGAGGCCGCCGCGCGGCTGTTCGACCTGCTTCACCGCGCCGATGCGTCGGACAAGCCGCGCATCGCCGTCGCGCCGGTGCCGGATGAAGGACTTGGCGCGGCGATCAACGACCGCCTGCGCCGCGCCGCCGCTTAAGCGGTCGCCGGCAGCGCTCTTGGCCCGCGCCTGGAAGCTCTTGCGCAGCTTCTGCAGCTTGGGCGGGATCACGGCGAGGCAATAAGGGTTACGCTGCCCCTCGCCGGCCCAATAATCCTGGTGATAATCCTCGGCGGGATACCAGGTCGCCCAGCGGCTTCGATGGTCGTGACCACGCGTCCGCCATTGTCGGCGTTGGCGCGCTCGATCGCGGCTTTGGCGCGCGCTTCCTGATCCGCATCGAGCGGGAAGATCGCCGAGCGGTACTGGGTGCCAACGTCATTCCCCTGGCGGTTGAGCTGGGTCGGGTCGTGGGTCGCGAAGAAGATGTCGAGCAGATCGTCGTAGCTCAGCTGATCGGGGTCGAAGGTGACGCGGATCGCTTCGGCATGGCCGGTGTCGCCGCCGCACACCTCGCGGTAGGTCGGGTTGTCGACCGTGCCGCCGGTGTAGCCGCTTTCGACCTTGGCGACGCCGACGACGTCGAGGAACACCGCTTCGGTGCACCAGAAGCACCCGCCGGCGAGGACTGCCACTTGTTCGGCCATTGATCCGCTCCTTTAGCTGTGAAGCGGAGATAAGATGCGTCAGGGCTTCTGGTAAGAGGCCTTGAGGCTGGCGAGTTCGAGGCGCTTGCCGACCCATTCGGCAAGCTCATCGAAGTCGAGCGGCTGGTCGAAGATGATGCCGGCGCGGCGATCGACGAACCACCGCACCTCGCCCTTGATCGGGCGCAGGCTCTCGATCACCACGACGACCTTCTTGCCGACGCAATATTCCTCGATCGGCTCGACCTTGATCCCGCCGAGCGAAATGTCGTGGACGTCGACATTGTAATAGACCTTGCCGACGCGGACCGCGGCCTTGCACGGAATCTCCAGCCGCGGCGGGCGGGCGCGGAAGCCGTGGCGCGGCTTGCGCCCGGCGAGCAACTCGCCAAGATCGACGTCCTGGTCGAACTTGAGGCCGACGAGATCGTCGCGGGTCCACACCACCGTTGCGGGGATTTTTTGAGCTGACACCTCGACCTGGACGCTGTCGCCGATCATCGGCGGGCGCGCGGCGATGGCCATCAGGCCGCCGGCCGACAGGTTCTTGACCTTGATTGGCTGTTCGTCGCCGCGGGCATCGACCAGCTTGCCCGCGCGCAACAGCGCGGAGACGCGCTCATCGCCGCGGCGCTCGGCCGGACGCGGGACCTGCGTCGACAGCGACACGGTGGTCAATTCGAACGCCGCCTCGCCGTCGAGATCGGCAAAATTCGCGGATTTCCTGCGGATCAGCGATGCAAACATGCCGTCGGGAACCCCCACTCGAGCGCGAAAAGCGCGCCAAAATGGGACTTTATAGACAACAGGGTTAAAAGAGCGTTTCGTCTTGTTGAGTATATGCGTTGCAGCCCCGTATGGCCGCAGCCGGGAGATGGATGGCCGATGACCCTGCCGCGCTTGCTGCTGATCGACGATGAGCCGGCGCTGGCGGATTTCCTGGCCAGCGCCGCGCAGGAAAGCGGGTTCGAGCCGCTGGTTACCGAACGCGACGATGAATTTCGCCAATCCTTCCTGGCCGAGCGGCCGCAAATGGTCGCGCTCGACCTTGGCATGCCGGGCATGGACGGGGTCGAGCTGCTGCGCTTCCTCGCCGAGCAGGATTACCGCTCGCCGGTGCTGATCTTCAGCGGCTTCGACCGCCGCGTGCTCGAATCCGCGTTCCGGCTCGGTGAAGCGCTCGGGCTCAACATGGCCGGCCCGGTCGAAAAGCCGGTGCGTTTCGAGATACTGGAGCAGCTCCTCACCGAGCTCAAGGCGAGCATCGTGTGACCCGCAAGGACCAGGCGCTGCTCGGGGGGTTCGAGCGCGCACTTCGCGAGCAACGGTTGCACATGGTCTATCAGCCCAAGGTGTCGCTGCGCGACGGCGGGCTGACGCGGGTCGAGGCCCTGGTTCGGTGGGACGATCCCGAGCATGGGCCGGTTCCGCCGTCGCGCTTTGTTCCGCTGGCCGAAGAGCATGGGCTGATCGACGACCTCACCCAATGGGGCCTCAGGACGATCCTCAAACAATGGCTCGACTGGTGCGACGAGGGCCTCGACACCTGCATCGCGTTTAACATTTCGGCGCTCAGCCTGCAGCACCTCGACTTTCCCGACCTGGTCGAGCGGATGTGCCGGGCGCTCGACGTGCCGACCGACCGGCTGGTGATGGAGCTGACGGAGGGCGCGACCCAGCCGCTGATCAAGCTGATGGACACGCTGACCCGTTTCCGAATCAAGGGCATCGGCCTTGCCATCGACGATTTCGGCACCGGTTACTCGTCGCTGATGCAGCTTCGGCATTTGCCCTTCACCGAGGTGAAGATCGACCAGGCGTTCATCGCCGACGTCACCCGCTCGCGCGATTGCAAGCTGATCATCCAGGCCATCACCGACCTCGCACATGGCCTGGGCCTGGTCGCGACTGCCGAGGGCGTCGAGACGATCGAGCAGCTGCGCGCGGTGCGCGAGCTCGGCTGCGACGTGGTCCAGGGCTATCTGATCTCCCCGCCGCTCGACCCGGCCGCGCTCAAGGACTGGCAGAAGGAATTCCGCCGCGGCTGGCCTGCGATGATCGCCGACGCCAGGCTGGCTTTATGGAGCGACGTCGAACCGGATGCCCTGGGCCAACGGTAGCGCGGTGCCGTAATTGATCGTGTTGGTCTGGCGCCGCATGTAGGCGCGCCAGCTGTCCGAGCCGCTTTCGCGCCCGCCGCCGGTTTCCTTCTCGCCGCCGAATGCGCCGCCGATCTCGGCGCCCGACGGGCCGATGTTGACGTTGGCGATGCCGCAATCGGAGCCGGATGCCGAGAGGAACCGCTCGGCCTCGCGCAAATCGGCGGTGAAGATCGACGAGGACAGCCCCTGAGCGACGCCGTTGTTGAGCGCGATGGCTTCGTCCAGTTCCTGGTAGCGAAGCACGTAGAGGATGGGCGCAAAGGTTTCCTGGAGCACCGTGCCCTGCTGCGCCGCGACCTCGACGATCGCCGGGCGCACATAGAAACCGCCGGGCACCGCCTCGACCTGCTCGACGCCGTCGCCCAGCACTTTTTGCATCGCCCTGAACGCCGCTTCGTCGATCAGCGGGCCGATCAGCGTATCGGGCGAGCGCGGGTCGCCGACCTTCACCTGCGCGAACAGGCTCCGCAGCCGCTCGAGAAGTTGGTCGGCGACGCTGTCGTGGACGATCAGCCGCCGCAACGTCGTGCAGCGCTGCCCCGCCGTCCCCGCCGCCGAAAACAGCATCGCCCGAGCCGCGAGGTCGAGGTCCGCCGAAGGGCAGACGATCGCGGCATTGTTGCCGCCGAGCTCGAGCAGCACACGGCCGAAGCGCTGGGCGACGCGCGGGCCGACGGCGCGGCCCATGGCGGTCGATCCGGTCGCCGACACCAGCGCCACGCGCGGATCGTCGACCAGCGCCTCGCCGATGTCGCGCTCGCCCTGCACCAGCTGGACCAAGCCGTCGGGCGCCTCGCCGAAGCCGCGCAGCGCCCGCCGGACGAGTTGCATGACCATTTCCGCGCACAATGGAGTCTTCTCGCTCGGCTTCCAGATAACGGGATTGCCGCACACCAGCGCCAGCGCGGCGTTCCACGCCCACACCGCGACCGGAAAATTGAACGCGCTGATCACCAGCACCGGGCCGAGCGGATGCCATTGCTCCATCATCCGGTGGTCGGGCCGCTCGCTGGCGATGGTCAGGCCGTAAAGCTGGCGCGACAGGCCGACCGCGAAGTCGCAGATGTCGATCATCTCCTGCACTTCGCCCAAGCTCTCGGCCATGATCTTGCCCGCTTCGAGCGTGATCATCTTGGCCAGCACCGGCTTGGCTTCGCGCAATTGCTCGCCGAGCAGGCGGACCAGCTCGCCGCGCCGGGGCGCCGGCACCGTCCGCCACTGCACGAACGCGGCGGCGGCCCGCTCGCAGGCGCGATCGGGGTCGCCGACCGTTACCCGCCCGATGCTCTTGCCGTCGATCGGGGAGTGGCTGGCCAGCTTGCCGCCGCAGTCGATCGAGAACAGCCGCAGCAGGTCTGCGGCGTCGTCGGCGGGGCTCATGCCAGCAACTCCCTCGCCCGCGCTATGGCGGCGACGCCGGCCTCGATCGTCTCGTCCTTCTTGCCGAAGCACAGCCGGACTAGGTGGCGCGCCGGGTCTTGCTCGGCAAAGGCGGAGATCGGCACCACCGCGACGCCCGCTTTTTCAACCGCAGTGGCGGCGAAGGTCTCGTCGTCGACGTCCAGCCCCGAAGCGGCGAGGTCGACGCACAGGAAATAGGTCGCGGCGGCGTCGAGCACGGTGAAGCCGGCGTCGCGCAGGCCCTTCGTCATCAGGTCGCGGGCGCGTTCGAAGCGGTCGCGCATCGGCTGGACCCATGCATCGCCCTCGTTGAGCCCGAAGGCTACCGCGGCCTGCAGGTTCGGCGCCGTGCAGAAGGTGAGGAACTGGTGGGCACGGGCGACCACGCTCGACAGCTCGGGCGCGGCGACCATCCATCCGACCTTCCACCCGGTCAGCGAGAAAATCTTGCCCGCCGAGCCGATCTTGATCACCCGCTCGGCCATGCCGGGGAGGCTTGCCAGCGGCGTGAAACGGCGGCCGTCGAGGATGACATGCTCCCATACCTCGTCGGCAATGACGATGAGGTCGTGATGGCGCGCTGCCGATGCGACCGCTTCCAGCTCATCGGCGTCGAACAGCCGCCCGGCCGGATTGTGCGGATTGTTGAACAGGATCGCGCGGGTCTTCGGCGTAACCGCCGCCTCGATCGCGTCGCGCTCGATACGCCACCCAGGCGGTTTCAGCGCGATCTCGCGCGGCACCCCGCCTCCGCGCCGGATCATCGGCGCATAGCTGTCGTAGGCGGGCGTGAAGATGATGACCTCGTCGCCCGGCCGGATGGTGGCGAGGATGGCGGCGCCGAGCGCTTCGGTGGCGCCGCTGGTCACGCACACGTGGTCCGGGCTCAGCTGCTCGCCATAATGACGGCCGTAATGCGTCGCGACCGCTTCGCGCAGCGCCGGAAGCCCGCGCGAGGGCGCATATTGGTTGGAACTTTCGACCACCGCCCTGGCGGCCGCCTCAAGGATCTCGTCGGGCCAGCCGAAATCGGGAAAGCCCTGGCCGAGGTTGACCGCGCCGAAGCGCGTCGCGAGCCCCGACATGCGTTCGAAAACGCTGGTCTGCATCTGTTCGTAAAGCGGGTTCATGGGCGTCCGCATAGCGTGGAGAACCGTTCACCGCGAGGGAAGCAACCATTCGCCCGCGCCGGGCATTCGCCACTCGCAACCGTAACAGCGAGTATCCCCATGTCCCAGCGTACCGCCATCCTCTATCGAATGAAGCTGCCCGACCACGAATGCCCCTATGGCCTGCTGGCCAGGCGGATGCTCGAGGATGCCGGCATCGAGTTCGACGACAAGCTGCTCACCTCGCGCGACGAGGTCGAGGCATTCAAGGAAGAGCATGGCTTGTCGACCACGCCGCTGGTCATAATCGACGGCGAGCCGATCGGCGGCAGCGAAGAGCTTGCCGCATATCTTGAGCCCGTCGGCTAGGGATCACGCGCCGCCGAGGTGGCGGCACCGGCCTGATCGCGGTAGCGGGGTTGGATGGATCACTCGCCAACCGCTGCCGCCGATGCTGCCGCCGCTGCTTTTCCCGCCTGGTCTGCTCTCGGCCCGAATGCCCGCCGCGCGCTGTTGAATGGTGCCGCGGATGCGCTCGAGGCTCGGGCCGACGAGTTCGTTGCCGCGATGGCCGAAGAGTTGCGGGCGTCCGAGTCTTGGGCACGGTTCAACGTGATGCTTGGCGCTGGGATGATCCGCGAGGCGGCGGCGATCACCACCCAGATCAGCGGCGAGGTCATTCCGTCCGACAAGCCCGGCCTGTTGTCGCTGGCGCTGCGCGAACCGGCTGGGGTGGTGCTTGGAATTGCGCCGTGGAATGCGCCGGTGATCCTCGGCTGCCGCGCCATCGCTACACCGCTAGCCTGCGGCAACACGGTCATCCTCAAGGCGTCGGAGCGGTGCCCGAAGAACTCATGCGCTGATCGTCGAATCGTTCGCCGACGCTGGCTTTCCGGACGGCGTCGTCAATCTCGTGACCCACGCGCCCGACCAGGCCGGCGACGTCGTCGGTGCGCTAATCGACCATGCGGCGGTGCGGCGCATCAACTTCACCGGGTCGACCGCGGTCGGGCGGATCGTCGCCCGGCGCGCCGCCGACCAGCTAAAGCCGGTGCTGCTCGAACTTGGCGGCAAGGCGCCGCTGATCGTGCTCGAAGACGCCGATCTGGACGAAGCGGTGAAGGCCGCGGCGTTCGGCGCCTTCATGAACGCCGGGCAGATCTGCATGTCGACCGAGCGGATCATCGTCGTCGAGGCGGTCGCTGACGACTTCGCCGCCAAGCTTGCCGCCAAGGCCGAGACCATGCCGCCGCCCGCGGTCGGCACGCAGATTGACGAAAGCGCCGAAGCCAATGTCGCGGCGCTGATCGAAGATGCGCTGAGCCAGGGCGCGCGGCGCATCGCGTCGGGCCCGGCGGCGGTGATCGACGGCGTGACGCCGGCGATGCGGCTGTATCACGACGAGAGCTTCGGCCCGGTCGTCGGCATCGTCCGCGTCGCCGACGAGGAGGAAGCGGTGCGGGTCGCCAACGACAGTGCTTACGGCCTCGCTTCGTCGGTGTTCACTCGCGACACGGCGCGCGGATTGAAGATCGCGCGGCGCATCCAGTCCGGCATCTGCCACGTCAACGGCCCGACCGTCGCCGACGAGCCGCAAATGCCGTTCGGCGGGAACGGCGCCTCCGGCTACGGGCGCTTCGGCGGCAAGGCCGGGATCGAAGCCTTCACCGAACTGCGCTGGATCACCATTGCCGGCGAACCCGGCCACTATCCGATCTAGGGCAGCAGCGCCTTGCGGATCGGCTCGATCCAACGCTGGTTCTTCATGTCCCAGACGATGAAGTCGCCTTCGAACTGCCAATAGGCCCAGCCGAAGCCGTGGCGCTCGGCCTCGCTCCGCGCGCCGCCGATATAGGCGGCCCGAAGATCAAGCGGGGTGCCGCTCTTGTCGTAAGCGCCGAACTCGCCGAGCAGGATCGGGCGATGGTTCGCCGCCGACCAGGCCGAGACCTTGTCGAAGTCGGCGCGCAGGGCGGCGCGGTCCTTGTCGCTGCCCCAGACATTGCCGTGCTGGTGCATGACCCAATCCCCGGCCCAGGTCGCGCCCTGATGGGTGAACTGGAACGGCTCGTAATAATGAAAGGTCACGAGCAGGTTGGCATCCGCCGGAAGCCGCAGCAGCGGCAAATCGGCAAGGCTGTTCCAGTGAGTCGGGCCAACCACCACGATTCGCGTCGGGTTGGTCTTGCGAACCACGCCGAGCAGATCGGCGAGAAGGCCGTTCCACGGCTCTCCGTTGAGGTTGTCGTGCGGCTCGTTCAACAACTCGAACGCGACATTGCGCGGCGCCTTGGCGAAGCGCGGCGCGACTTGCGTCCAGAACGCGGTCAGGCGGGTCTTGCAGGCCGCGACATCCTTTGAGCAGAGGTCGAAATCATGTTCATCGAGGATGACGCCGAGGCCGGCCGCCTGGGCTTCGCGGACGACATCGTCGAGCTTGGCGAGCCACGCGGGATCGAGCCGGTCCTGCGCATCCATGTGTTTGAATGCCTGGAGATTGACGCGGACGTGGTCGAAGCCCGCCTTGCGGATTTCGGCGAAGTGTCGCCACTCGAACCGGCGCTTGCCGGCGTCGGTCCAATAGGGATCGTAGCCGAGCACGTTGACGCCGCGCTTGAACGGCTGGTCGGCGGCGGTGAGCGCGATCGGGGCGTTCTGGGCTGATGCGGCGGCCGGCAAAGCCAGGGCTGCCAAAAGCCACGCCAACATGATTTTTGCGACACGCATGCTTAGCCCTTTCGACAATGCCGTCCTTGCCCGATGATAGCGTTATCATTTAGCCTCTCGTCAAGCAGTCTGGGGAGCGGCATGCGGATTGATCGGAAAGCGGCGGTCGCGGCCGCCTTGTTGTGCGCAGCCAGCGGAGCGGTTGCTCAGCAGGTGCATTGGCCATCGGTCCACAGCCGCGTCGGCAGCGATGCAAAGCTCGAAGCGCGGATCAACCGCATCCTCGCCAAAATGACGGTCGAGGAAAAGGTCGGGCAAATCGTCCAGGCCGACATTTCCGCGGTCACTCCGGAGGACGTGCGCAAGTACAAGCTCGGATCGATCCTGGCCGGCGGCAACAGCTCGCCCGGCGGCAATGAAAAGGCGCCATCGGGCGAATGGCTGAAGCAGGCCGACGCGTTCTGGAATGCCGCGCAAGCGGCAAACTGGGCGGGTGAGAAGATCCCCCTGATTTACGGCATCGACGCCGTGCACGGCCATGCCAACATCGTCGGCGCCACCATCTTTCCGCAGAACATCGGCCTCGGCGCGATGCGCGACCCGGCGTTGATCCGACGCATCGGCGAAGTCACCGCCAAAGAGATGACGGCAACCGGCTTCGACTGGGACTTCTCGCCAACGCTGGCGGTCGTGCGCGACGATCGCTGGGGGCGGACGTTCGAAGGCTTTTCCGAAGATCCATCGGTCACGCGCGCCTATGCCGGGATGATGGTCGAGGGACTGCAGGGCCGCGCCGGGACCAAGGCATTCCTCGGACCCGGCCACGTCGTCGCCACCGCCAAGCATTTCGTCGGCGACGGCGGCACTGCCGGCGGCAAGGATCAGGGCGACAACCCCTCCTCCCCCGCCCAGCTGCGCGACATCCACGGCGCCGGCTACGCGCCCGCGGTCCAGGCCGGCGTGCAGTCGGTGATGGCCAGCTTTTCCAGCGTCCGTGGAAAAAGGATGCACGGCAACAAGGCGTTGCTGACCGGCGCGCTGAAAGGCGACATGCATTTCGACGGGCTGGTCGTCGGCGACTGGAACGCGCACGGCCAGGTCGACGGCTGCAGCGTCACCAGCTGCGCCGCCGCGATCAACGCCGGGCTCGACATGTTCATGGCGCCCGACAGCTGGAAGGGCCTCTACGCAAGCACGCTGGCGCAGGCGAAATCGGGCGAAATCCCGATGACTCGGCTGGACGACGCGGTGCGGCGCATCCTGCGGGTCAAGCTGCGCGCGCATCTGTTCGACAAGGGCGCCCCGTCGACTCGGCCCAACGGCGGCAATTTCGCGCTGCTCGGAGCGCCCGAGCATCGCGCGGTGGCGCGCCAGGCGGTGCGCGAATCGCTGGTGCTGCTGAAGAACGACAAGCAGCTGCTGCCGCTGTCGCCCGAAGCTCAACCTGCTCGTCGCGGGCGACGGCGCCGACAACATCTCCAAGCAGTCGGGCGGCTGGACCATCACCTGGCAGGGCGCCGGCCTGACCAACGCCGATTTCCCGCACGCCCAGTCGATCTGGAGCGGGATCGACGAAGCGGTGCGCGCCGCGGGCGGCAAGGCCGTGCTGAGCGTCGACGGCAGCTTCACCGCCAAGCCCGACGCCGCGATCGTCGTCTTCGGCGAGGAGCCTTATGCCGAGTTCGTCGGCGACCGCCCCCGCAGCCTCGAATATAGCCCGGCCGACAAGAAGGACCTCGAGCTGCTGCGCAAGCTCAAGGCCGCGGGCATTCCGACGGTGTCGATCTTCCTGTCCGGCCGGCCGATGTGGGTGAACCCGGAGCTCAATGCCGTCCGACGCGTTCGTCGCGGCGTTCCTGCCTGGCGGCGAGGGCGGCGGCGTCGCGGACGTTATCCTGCGCAAGGCCGACGGCAGCGTCCGCAACGATTTCCGCGGCAAGCTCAGCTACAGCTGGCCAAGGCGCGCGGACCAGACTCCGCTCAACGTCGGCGACAAGCCCTACGACCCGCTGTTCGCCTTCGGTTACGGCCTTCGTTACGGCCAGAAGGGCGACGTCCCGATGCTGTCCGAGGAGCGGCCGGCAGGCGGCGGCATGCCCGACGGCGTGCTGTTCGGGCGCGGCACCGTGCCGCAGGGCTGGAGCTTCACGTCTGAACCCGCGGGCGGCGTGACCATGAAGGGCATCGACCGCCGCAGCCAGGAGGATTCGCGCCAGCTGGTGTGGAGCGGGACCGGTCCGGCAACCGCCATCATCCGCGCCAATCCCCTGCTCGACCTGTCGCGCGAAACAGTCGGCCAGCTCAGCCTGGTGCTCGACTATCGGGTCGACAGTCCGCCGACCGCGTCGGTGACGATCGGCATGGGCAAGGCCAGCGTGCCGATTACGGGCGCGCTGCGAAGCACTGGCGAGTGGCGGTCGCTGGCGGTCCCGCTCGGCTGCTTCGAGCGCGGCGGCGCCGACATGGCCAAGCTTCAGGTCCCGCTGACGATTGCGACCAGCGGCCGGCTCGGCCTGACCATTTCCGACGCACGGATTCTCAGCGCCACCGTGCCGCAGGATCAGTGCGGAGCGCCGTGATCCGCGTCGGCCTCGCCGGATACGGCCTGGCCGGTTCCGTCTTTCATGCCCCGCTGATCCGCGCCTGCGACCGGATGGAGCTGAGAGGCGTGCTGACCTCGCGCGACGCGCCGGCGCGGGTCGACACGTTCGAGCGTCTGCTCGAGCGATCGGACCTGGTCGTCATCGCCACGCCCAACACGACCCATGTCGAGCTCGCAACCGCCGCACTCAACGCCGGAAAGCATGTCGTCGTCGACAAGCCGCTCGCAGTAAATGCGGATGATGCCGACGCGCTGATCGATCTGGCGCGGGAGCGGGGCCGGCTACTCACTGTGTTTCAGAACCGCCGCTGGGACAGCGACTTCCTGACCGTGCGCAAGCTGCTGCCGCGGCTCGGCGACATCATGCTGTTCGAGGCCCATTGGGACCGCTTCCGCCCGGCGATCAAGCAAGGCTGGCGCGAGTTGCCGCAGCCCGGCGGCGGCGTGCTCAACGATCTCGGCTCGCACATGGTCGACCAGGCGCTGGAGCTGTTCGGCATGCCCGACGCCTTAACCGCCGACGTGCTTGCCCAACGCCGGGGCGCAGAGGTCGACGATTATTTCGATCTGACGCTCCATTATGGCGAGCGGCGCGTGTGCCTGCGTTGCTCGACCCTGGTAGCCGAGCCGCGGCCGCGCTTTGCGGTCCACGGCAGCGGCGGGTCGTACGTCAAGCACGGGCTCGACCCGCAGGAAGCGCAGCTCAAAGCCGGCATCGATCCGCACGCGCCCGAATTCGGCGTCGATCAGCGCGACGGCGTGCTGACGCTCGCCGACGGTTCAACCGAAACCGTTCCGACCGAACGCGGCAATTATCGCGCTTTCTACGAGGCGGTTGCGGACGCCGTGCTTGACGGCGCGCCGGTCCCGGTCGATCCAGCCGGCCCGCGCGACGGCCTGATCCTTATCGACCTCGCTCGCCGGGCTGGCCGGCTGGGGCAGCGGCTGCCGGTCCCGGCCGCCAGTTCGCCGGCAGACTGAGCGCGGGAAGATCGACCGTCGTGTCGCCGCGCAGATCGCGCGACGAGGCGCCGAGCATCAGCGTGTAGCGCCCGGCGCGATGCGCCAGGCGCGTGCCGCCTCGTCGAACGTCGCGAGCAGCCGCGGGATCGACGTCGACCGCTACAGTCCGCGATGCGCCGGGCGCCAGGTCGACCTTGGCGATATCCGCCGAGGCGCTTGGGCGCTTCCCAGCCGCCGCTGGCCGGCGACGCATAGACCTGGCCGACCGCCATGCCTTCGGCGCTTGCCGGTGTTGCGCAAGCGTGAATCTGGACGCGGAGCCCGCCATTCGGCGCCGCTGCAGCGCTGATCGGGCCATAAGCGAAGCTCGTGTAGGACAGGCCGTGGCCGAACGGGAACAACGGCTGCAGCCTCTTGCGCGTCGAACCATTTGTAGCCGACCGCCGCGCCTTCGGAATAATCGACGCGCGAACATGTCGCCGTCCTTGAGGCCCGATGCCGGGACGCACCGGCCGCGGCAGCTGGGCTTCGTTGAGCGGGAAGGTGACCGGCAAATGGCCCGACGGGTTGACGCGGCCGGACAGCAGGTTGGCGATCGCCTCGCCGCCGGCCGTGCCGGGGTACCAGGCTTCGAGGATCGCCGGCACGCGCGCCGCCCACGGCATCAGCACGCGGGCCGCCGGTTTCGAGGACGACCGACGGTGCTCGGGTTGGCCGCGGCGACCGCGTCGATCAGCGCGTCCTGGTTGCCGTCGAGCGTCAGCGACGACGTCGATCGATTCGCTCGATCCATTGGTTGAGCGAAGACGATGCGCGACGTCGCGCCGCGCGCGCCGCGCGCGGCCGCGGCGGCTGGATCCTTGCCGTCGACGAACGTCACCGTCGCGCCCGGCGCCAGCGCCTGCAGATCGCTTCCATCGGCGAGGACGGGATAATACATCACCGGCCCCGGCCAGCCCGTCGGCTGCAGGCCCGGCACGGCATTGCCGCCGCGCGGGATAGACCTGCGACGAGCCGCCGCCCGACGAGCACGCCCTTGTCGGCGTGGCCGCCGATCAGCGACGATGCGCTTCGCACGTCGGCGCGCAGCGGCAGCAGGTTGCCGTCGTTCTTGAGCAGCACCGCCGCCTGCTCGGCGTCGGCGCGGCGTCACTGCCGCGTTCGCCGCGTAGTCGATCGGCGCCTTCGCGCGACGGGATGGTCGACGACGCCGTGCGCGAACATCGAGCGCAGGATGCGCGCCGCCATGTCGTCGAGCCGCGCTTGCCGGCACCTGCCCGGCGGCAATCGCGTCGGCCAGCGGCTCGCCGAAATAAGGCGCGTCGTCGAACGGATAGCCCGATTCCTGGTCGAGCCCGGCGTTGGCGGCCGCGACCGGTGCTGTGCGTCGCGCCCCAGTCGCGACATCACATAGCCGGTGAAGCCGAAGTCGCCGCTTGAGCACGTCGGTTCAGCAGCCAGTCATTCTCGCACGCATAGGCGCCGTTGACCCGGTTGTAGGCGCACATGACCGAGCCGGGATCGCCGCGCTCGATCGCGAACTGGAAGGCGAGCAGGTCGGACATGCGCGCCGCCGCCGGATCGATCTGCGCGTCGTGGCCGTTGCGGCCGGTCTCCAGGTCGTTGAGCGCATAATGCTTGGTCGTCGAGATGATGTGGTTCGACTGGATGCCGGCGATCTCCGAGCCGACGATGGTCCCGGCGAGCAGCGGGTCCTCGCCGCCATATTCGAAATTGCGGCCGTTGCGCGGGTCGCGCAGCAGATTGACGCCGCCGGCCAGCATCACGTTGAAGCCGGACGCGCGCGCTTCCGAGCCGATCATCCGCCCGCCCGCGAAGGCGATGTCGGGATTCCAGGTCGCCGCGGTCGCCGATGCCCGGAGGGAAGCGCCGGTGCGCTCGCGCTTGACCTTGGCGCCGCCCTGGGTCGCGACGCCGACGCCGGCGTCGGTCTGCCATTGCGGCGGGATGCCGAGCCGCGGGATGCCGGGAACGTAGCCGGCCGAGCCCGGCACCGCGCCCGGCGACGGCGGTATATTGTCTTGGGTTCGAAATCGGTGCCGAAATAGCCGAAGACGAGCTGCAGCTTCTCGTCGCGGGTCATCTGCCTTGAGCGCGAGCCGCGGCGCGCTCGTCGGCGCTCAGCGACTGGTTCATCCACGGTCGCGCGGGCGCCGCATGCGCGGCGATCGGCGCGGCAGCGGCAATCGCAAGGCGGCGGTCATGGCGCAGCTGCGCAGTCGACGAATCATCGGCTCTCTCCCCTGTTTTCCTGCGCACCATAACGCGACGCCTGAGCGCTTGACACTAGCGGCGGCGCAGGCCGATTGGTAGCGCTACCACAACACGCGAGAACGGTCTCGCATCCGACCATGCAATTTTCGGCCGCGATGCTGCCTGCCGATCCGCCGAGGCGACGCTCGCCGGGCGGCTGCTGCTCGACGCCGGGCCGACGCCCGTGCTGATCCGCGACGGCGCGGTCGAGGACGTGTCGCGCGCCGCGCCGACCATCGCCGACCTGATGGACCTCGCCGATCCGGCGAGCGTCGCCGGCGAACGCGCTGTTGCGGCATCGAAGAGCTCGCCGCCTTGCCGCCCGACCGCTTCCTCGCGCCGGTCGACCTGCAGGCGGTCAAGGCCGCCGGCGTGACCTTCGCGATCTCGGCGATCGAGCGGGTGATCGAGGAGCGCGCGCGCGGCGACTTCCGGCGCGCCGCCGAAATCCGCGACAAGCTCGAGCAGCGCATCGGCGGCGCGATCCGCTCGGTCGTGCCCGGAAGCGACGGCGCCGGCGCGGCTCAAGGACGCGCTGATCGAGGACGGGCTGTGGTCGCAATATCTCGAAGTCGCGATCGGCCCGGACGCCGAGATCTTCACCAAGACCGCGCCGCTGGCGAGCGTCGGCTGGGGCGCGGAGATCGGCGTGCGCTCCGATTCGAGCTGGAACAATCCCGAGCCCGAAGTCGTGCTGGTCGTCGAACAGCCGCGGCGAAATCCGCGGCGCGACGCTCGGCAACGACGTCAATCTGCGCGACTTCGAAGGCCGCAGCGCGCTGCTGCTGAGCAAGGCCAAGGACAATAATGCGTCCTGCGCGATCGGCCCGTTCATCCGCCTGTTCGACGACAGCTTCACGCTCGACGACGTGCGCTCCGCGGTGGTCGAGCTGGAGATCGCGGGCCAGCGACGGTTTCCGGCTGCAGGGCCAGAGCCGGATGAGCGAGATCAGCCGCGATCCCGAAGAGCTGGTCCGCCAGGCGCTGAGCGAACATCATTATCCCGACGGCTTCGTGCTGTTCCTCGGCACGTTGTTCGCGCCGACCGAGGACCGCGACGAGCCGGGCCGCGGCTTCACCCACAAGATCGGCGACGAAGTGCGCATTTCGACGCCGAAGCTCGGCACGCTCGCCAATCGCGTGACGACTTCGCGCGACGCGCCGCCGTGGAAGTTCGGAACGCGCGCACTGATGCGCAACCTCGCATCGCGCGGCCTGCTTGCAGTGATCGGAGACATCCGTGACCGACACACTGACCCATTTCATCAACGGCGAAGCCGTCCGGCGGCGACGCGTCCGGCGAAAGCATCAACCCGTCGAACCTCGACGACGTCGTCGCGCGCTATCCCAAGGGCGGCGCGGCCGAAGTCGACGACGCGGTGAAGGCCGCGCGCGCCGCCTTCCCGGCCTGGTCGCGAAGCCTCGCCCGAGGTCCGCTCCGACGTGCTCGACAAGGCCGGCGCGCTGATCATGAGCCGCGCCAAGGAGCTCGGCACCCTGCTGTCGCGCGAGGAAGGCAAGACGCTCGCCGAAGGCACGGGCGAAGTCATGCGCGCCGCGCGCATCCTCAAATATTTCGCCGGCGAGGCGCTGCGCCGGCACGGCCAGACGCTCGAATTCGACGCGGCCCGGACATCGACGTCGAAACCTATCGCGAGGCGGTCGGCGTGTTCGGCCTGATCACGCCGTGGAATTTCCCGATCGCGATCCCGGCGTGGAAGGCCGCGCCCGCGCTCGCCTTCGGCAATACCGTGGTGCTGAAGCCCGCCACGCCGACGCCGGCGATCGCCCATGCGCTCGGCGCAGATCCTGCATCGAGGCCGGCGCGCCGCCGGGCGTGTTCAACCTGGTCATCGGCGAAGGCGACGTCGGCCGCGCGATCGTCGATCATGCCGGACATCGACGGCATCTCGCTTCACCGGCTCGCAGGGCGTCGGCGCGAGCGTCGCGCGAGGGCGCGGCGAAGCGCCAGGCGCGCGTGCAGCTGGAGATGGGCGGCAAGAACCCGCTCGTCGTGCTCGACGACGCCGACCTCGAGCGCGCGGTCGCGTGCGCCATCGACGGCGCCTTCTACGCGACCGGCCAGCGCTGCACGGCCTCGTCGCGGATCATCGTCACCGAGGGCATTCACGACCGCTTCGTCGAAGCGCTGGCCGAGCGAGCGCGGTCGCTGCGCGTCGGCGATGCGCTCGATCCGCAAGACGCAGATCGGCCCGGCGGTCAGCGAGCAGCAGCTCGAGCAGAACCTCAGCTATGTGAAGATCGCCCGCGACGAAGGCGGCAAGGTGCTGACCGGCGGCGAGCCGCTCAGCCTCGACAACGCGCGGCTATTACATGGCGCCGACGGTGATCGCCGACACCGCGCCCGACCAGCGCATCAATTGCGAGGAAGTGTTCGGGCCCGGTCGCAAGCACGGTGAGGGTCAGGGATTATGAAGAAGCGCTGGAGATCGCCAATCGCGGCCAGTTCGGGCTGTCGGCCGGCATCGTCACCAATTCGCTGAAGCACGCGCGCCATTTCCGCCGCGCACATCCGCGCCGGCATGGTGATGATCAACCTGCCGACCGCGGGCGTCGATTATCACGTGCCGTTCGGCGGCACCCGCAAATCGAGCTACGGCGCGCGCGAGCAGGGCTTCGCCGCGGTCGAATTCTACACGCAGACGAAGACCGTCTACATTGGGGGTTGAGGGTTTGGCGGACACGGGGGACTTGCGCGCGCTCTATCCGAGCCTGCGCGGCAAGAGAGTGCTCATCACCGGCGGCGGATCGGGCATTGGCGCGGGCATCGTCGAAGGCGTTCGCGCGCCAGGGCTCGGACGTCACCTTCATCGACATGCTGAACGAGGACGAATCGCGACGCGCTTGCCGAGCGGACCGGCGCGCGCGTTCGAGCAGGTCGATCTCACGGACATCGCGCAGTGACGCAGCTGCATCGAGCGGCTGATCGAGAGGCGCGGGCCGTTCGACGTGCTGGTCAACAATGCCGCCAACGACGACCGCCACGACGTCGATGAGGTCACCGAGGAATATTGGGACGACCGGCTCGACGTGAACCTCAAGCACCAGTTCTTCTGCGCCCAGGCGGTGGTGCCGGGGATGCGCGCGAACGGCGGCGGCGCGATCGTCAATCTGGGCTCGATCAGCTGGCACCTCGGGCTGCCCGGGCTGGTGCTCTACCAGACCTGCAAGGCGGCGATCGAAGGCCTGACGCGGGCGCTCGCGCGCGACCTCGGCCCCGACAATATCCGCGTCACCTGCGTCGTTCCGGGCAACATCAAGACGCCGCGCCAGGAGAAATGGTACACGCCCGAAGGGGAGGCCGCGATCGTCGACGCGCAATGCCTGCAAATGCCGCCTGGTGCCGGACGACGTCGCCGCGCTCGTGACCTTCCTCGCCTCGGCCGACGCGCGCGGCATTACCGGCCACGAATATTTCGTCGACGCCGGCTGGCGCTAAGCCGTGACCGCGACGAGCTCCAACCGACGTCTGGGATCTCGCGGCGGAGCTCGGCGAAGGGCCGGTGTGGGTCGAGCGCGACCGCGCCTTGTGGTTCGTCGACATCAAGAAGCAGCAGATCCATCGCTTCGATCCGGCCAGCAGCGAGCGGCGCAGCTGGAGCGCGCCCGAGCAGGTTGGGTTCATCCTTCCCGCCGAGCGCGGCGGCTTCGTTGCCGGGCTGCAATCTGGACTTCATCATTTCGATGAGGCGAACGGCGAATTCGCGCTGATCGTCGAAGGTCGATCCGGACATTCCCACCAACCGCCTCAACGACGGCGTCGTCGATCCCGCCGGACGGCTGTGGTTCGGGACCATGGACAATGGCGAGACGCGACAAGAGCGGCGCCTTCTACTGCTTCGCCGACGGCCGCCTGACCCGCACCGACATCGACAGCATCGCGATCACCAACGGCCCTGCGGTCTCGCCCGACGGCCGCATCCTCTACGTCGTCGACACGCTCAAGGGCACGATCGACGCGGTCGACATCGCCGACTGACGGATCGCTTGGGCGAGCGGCGACCGTTCGTTCGCATCGACCCCACCGAAGGTCACCCCGACGGCCCGACCATCGACAGCGAAGGCTGCGTGTGGATCAGCCTTTACGCGGGCTGGGAAGCGCGCCGCTATTCGCCCGACGGCGACGCTCATCGAGCAGGTGCGCTTTCCGGTCGCGAACATCACCAAGATCGCGTTCGGCGGCGACGATTTGCGCACCGCGTTCGCGACCACCGCGCGGCAAATGCTGAGCGCGGAGGAGATCGCCAGGCAGCCGCAAATCGGCGACCTGTTCGAGTTTCGAGTCGATGTCCCGGGGGTGCTATGTCCGCTCGTTCGCTATTGATCCTTTCGCTCCTGGCCGCGCCGGCCGCTGCTGCGCCGACGCTCGACCCGCAATATGGCGATCATGCCGTGGTCCAGCGCGGCAAGCCGCTGATCCTGAGCGGGAGCGCCACGCCAGGCGAACAGCTGAGCGTCACCTTTGCTGGCTCGAAGGCGACAACCACGACGGATGCGAGCGGCCGGTGGAGCGTTAGCTTGCCCGCCCGCGCCGGCGGCGGTCCGTTCAAGATCAACGTCACCGGCGCAAATGGCGCAAGCGCCGCGTCTGAAGACGTCGCAATCGGCGACGTGTGGCTGTGCTCGGGCCAGTCGAACATGGAATTTCCGCTGCGCCATGCGCTCAGCGGTGAGGATGAGGTGCAGGCAGGCAGGCGACCCCAATCTGCGCCTCCTGAAAGTGCCGCAGCAGCTGGCAGCTGCACCGCAGGCGACCTTCGCCAAGCCGCCGTCGTGGCGCATGGCGACGCCGGACTCAGTCAAGGACTTCTCCGCCGCCTGCTACTTTATGGCGCGCGAATTGCGCGCGTCGCAGAAGGTGCCGATCGGCGCAATCGCACGATGCTTGGGGCGGAACCCCGATCCGAGCATGGATGAACGAGGCAGCGGTCGGAGCCAGCGGCGGGGCGGAGGCGGCGGCCATCGTCGATCTCTACCGCACCGATCCAATCGCCGCGGTGCGCCAGTTCGGCGCACAATGGGGCGAATGGTGGCGGTCGAAGACCGGCGACAAGCCGGGGCGAGAACCGTGGCACGCGAGCACCAGCCTGGCGTGGAAGCCCCTGCCCTCGCTCGGCTATTGGGATGCCTGGGGACCGCAGTGGAAGGGCTGGGTCGGGTCGATCTGGGCCCGCGAGCGGGTTACTCTGACTGCCGCTGACGCCGCGCAGACGGCGACCTTGTCGATGAGCGCGATCGACGACATGGACCAGACGTTCGTCAACGGCATTGCGGTCGGCGGCGCCAATGCGCCCGCGGATCCGCGCAATTACCCGCTGCCCGTCGGCGTGCTGAAGCCCGGCGCCAACGAGATCATGGTGTTCGTCCGCAATGCCTGGGGCCCCGGCGGCTTCACCGGTCCGGCCGGCCAGTTCGCGCTGCGCTTCGCCGACGGCCACGCCAAGCCGCTCAATGCCGGCTGGCAATATGCTCGCATCGCGGATTCGGTCGGCCAACCGCCAAATGCGCCGTGGGAAGGCTCGTCGGGCGTGTCGACCATCTACAATGCGATGGTCGCGCCGCTCGGGCCGGCCGGCCTCAAGGGCGTCGCCTGGTACCAGGGCGAAGCTGACGTCGGCCAGCCGGGCTACGACCAGCGGCTCGCCGCCTGGATCGACAATTGGCGGACCCAGTTTCGCGATCCGGCGCTGCCGTTCCTGATCGTCGGTCTCGCCGGCTGGGGGAAGCCCGTGTCGAAGCCCAACGAAAGCGGCTGGGCGGCGCTGATCGACGAGCAGCGCCTCGCCGTCAGCCGCGATCGCCGCACTGCGCTCGCCAGCGCCATCGATCTCGGCGAGCCCGAGGACATCCACCCCGCCAACAAGCAGGAGGTCGGCCGCCGCCTCGCCGCTGGCCGCGAAGGCGCTGGCCTATCGGCGGCGGCGGCGCGGTCGGGCCGATGCCGGTCAGCGCCGCGCGCTGGGGAAATAGCGTCGTCATCGCCTTCACCAAGCCCCTGCAGGTGATCAGCGGCTCGAACGCCAATGCGGTCGAACTGTGCGGCGCGGCTGCCGGGACCTGCCGCTATGCGCTTGCGCAGGTGCGCGGGCAACAATCTCGAAATCGCCGGCGACGGCCAGCCGGTGGCCAAGGTGCGCTACGCCTGGTCGGACTATCCGATCGTCAACCTCTACGACCGGGACATGCTGCCGGTGCCGGTGTTCGAGCTTGCGGTTCAGTGATTGTGGCGCGGGCGTTTTCGTTGACGTGCCGCGATATTTGACCGCGAACTCCAGCACCCCGCCCTCGCTCAGCTGGCCGGTCTTCTCGCGGAACAGCTCTTCCCACGGCGTGTTGCTCGCCGGGATCGGCGGCGGCGGCTTCGGCCTTGCGCCGCGCGATCTCCGCCTCGTCGACCAGCGCGTCGCAGCGTGCCGGCGTTGAGGTCGATGCGGATCATGTCGCCGGTCCGCAGCCAGGCGAGCCCGCCGCCCGCCGCGCTTTCGGGCGAGGCGTTGAGGATCGAGGGGCTGTCGGACGTGCCCGACTGGCGCCCGTCGCCGAGCGTCGGCAGGCTCTGGATGCCGCGCTGCAGCAGCGCATCGGGCGGCTGCATGTTGACCACCTCGGCCGAGCCCGGCCAGCCGAGCGGGCCCGAGCCGCGGATCACCAGGATGCAATCCTCGTCGATGGCGAGCGCCGGATCGTTGATGCGGTGGTGATAATCGTCGGAGCCGTCGAACACGATCGCGCGCGCTTCGAACACGCCTTCGCTGCCCGGCCGCGACAGATAGCGCTGCGCGGAAATCGTCGGAGATCACGCTGGTCTTCATGATCGCGAAGTCGAACAGATTGCCCTGACAGCACGAGGAAGCCCGCGCGTCTCCTTGAGCGGCGCGCGAATAGGGACAGATCACCTCGCGGTCGGTCGCTTCGCGGCCCTGCGAGGTTCTCGGCCTGCGGTCCGCCCGGTGCACGGTCAGCGCCGTCGCCGTCGAGCTTGCCCGCCTGCAGCAGCTCCCACATCACCGCGGGCACGCCGCCGGCGCGATGGAAACGCTCGCTCAGATATTGCCCGGCCGGCTGCATGTTGACGAGCAGCGGCACGTCGTAGCCGTGCTCCATCCAGTCCGCCGGCGCTGATCTCGACGCCCGGCATGGCGCGCCATGGCGACGATGTGCGGCTGGGCGTTGGTCGAGCCGCCGATCGCGGCGATCGACGCGGATCGCGTTGAGGAAGGCGTCGCGCGTCAGGATCTTCGACGGGCGCAGGTCCTCATAGGCCATGTCGACGATGCGCCGGCCGGTCTCGTAGGCCATCTGCCCGCGCTCGCGGTACGGCGCGGGGATCGCGCGCATTGCCGGGCAGCGACATGCCCAGCGCTTCGGCGACGGCGTTCATCGTCGAGGCCGTGCCCATCGTGTTGCAATGGCCGGCCGACGGCGCGCGAGTCGCAGGCGCGGCGCAGGAACTCCTCCTCGTCGATCTCGCCGGCGCCGAGCAGCCGCCGCGAGCGCCAGATGACGGTGCCCGAGCCGACCAGCTCGCCGTCGTGCCAGCCGTCGAGCATCGGCCCGCCGTGACAGCGTGATCGCCGGGATGTCGACCGTCGACGCGGCCATGATCGCGGCCGGCGTGGTCTTGTCGCAGCCGGTGGTCAGCACCACCGCGTCGATCGGATAGCCGTTGAGGATTTCGACCAGCCCGAGATAGGCGAGGTTGCGGTCGAGCGCCGCGGTCGGCCGCCGGCAATTCTCGAAGATCGGGTGGAGCGGGAATTCCATCGGGATGCCGCCCGCGTCGCGAATGCCCGCCTTGATCGCGCGTGCACCAGCTCGAGGTGGATGCGGTTGCACGGCGCGAGGTCGGAGCCCGACTGGCGCGATGCCGATGATCGGCTTGCCCGAGCGCAGCTCGTCGGGCGTCAGGCCGTAGTTCATGAAGCGCTCGAGATAGAGCGCGGCCATGTCGGCGCGCCCGGGCGCGGCGAACCACTCGCGCGATCGGAACGGACGGGCAGGGTGCGGGTCATGACGCTCCGTCGAGTCGCGGTCGCGAGCCGCGCTCAGCTCTATCCCTCCATCTGCTCCAGTTCCTTGCCCTTCGTCTCGTGGATGAAACGCTGCACCAGGAAGAAGCTGATCACCGCGCACACGCCGTAGAAGGTGTAGCTGGCGGTCAGGCCCCAGTTCGCCGCCATCGACCGGGAAGCTGAACGAGATCAGGAAGTTCGCGAACCACTGGAAGAAGCCGGCGACGGCCAGCGCCGAGCCGCGGATCTGGTTGGGGAACATCTCGCCCAGCATGACCCACATCACCGGGCCCCAGCTGAGACGTTGAAGAAGATCACGTAGAGGTTGGCGGCGACCACCGCGATCGTGCCGAGGTCGGCGGACAGCACGAGCTTGCCCTGCCGGATCGAGCGTGCCCGTGGCTGAAGGCATAGACCATCACGAACAGGGTCACCGCCATGCCCGCCGAGCCGATCAGCAGCAGCGGCTTGCGGCCGATCTTGTCGATCAGCAGCGATGGTGACGAAGCAGGCCGCGATCGACACCGCGCCCGAGACGATGTTGATCAGCAGCGAGTCGTTCTCGGTGAAGCCGGCGAGCTGCCACAGCGTCGCGCCGTAGTAGAAGATGACGTTGATGCCGACGAGTTGCTGGAACACGGCAAGCATGATCCCGACCCAGACGATCGGGCGGATGCCGAGAAAGCCGCGGGCGCCGGCGGGCGCCAGCACGTCGCTCAGCCGCGGCCGGTGGTCGTCGCTGAAGGTCGCGCGGATCTCCTCGAGCTTGGCCGCGCGCGACGTCGCGCCGAACAGGCTGGTGAGCACGCTGTCGGCCTGCGTCGTCGCGGCCCTTCGAGACCAGGTAGCGCGGGCTTTCCGGGATGAAGAACAGGGCGACGAGGAAGATCGCCGCCGGGCAGCGCCTGCATCAGGTACATCCAGCGCCACGCTTCGAGCCCGCCCCAGAAGCGCGTGGTCGACACGCCCGCGCGCGCGGCCAGGAAATAATTGACCACGAAGGCGCCGGTCAGGCCGGTGATGATCATGATCTGCTGGACCGTCGTCAGCCGGCCGCGAATGCTCGCCGGTGCGACTTCGGAGATGTAGGCCGGCGACAGGACGCTTGCCGCGCCGACCGCCATGCCGCCGCAGATCCGCGCGAGGACGAACAGCAGATGGTCGTGGGCGAAGCCCTGGACCAGCGCGCCGACGAGGAACAGCACGGCGGCGAGCATCATCACGTTGCGGCGGCCCATGACGTCGGCCAGCCGCCCGGCGAAGAAGGCGCCGATGAAGCAGCCGATCAGCAGCGATCCGACGGTGAAGCCAAGCCCGTTGCTCGGCGACAAGCTGCCCGGGACGAGATTGAAGGCCTTGGTCAGGCCGTCCTGCGTGCCGTTCACGGCGCCGCTGTCATAGCCGAACAGGAAACCGCCGATCGTGGCCACGGCGACGATCGCGCCGATGAAGCCCATGTTCGCGCGCTGCGGACTCGCTTCAACCATTTTACACTCCCCTACGCTGGGTTCCAGCGCTTGTTAGCGGTAACGCACAAATCGGCAGGTTGCAACGCTTAGCTGGAGCGCGCGATTTTCTTGGTCTGCGGGCTTGCGCGGACGCCGGCGGCGGCGCCGCGGATTCGCGGATGATCATGGCATGGCTGAGCACGCGCTCGGTGAACTTGCGCGGCAGCTCCGCTGCGGCGTCCGCGAAGGTCGGCGATGCAGCAGTTCGAGCGCCGCCTCGGCCATCGCCGCGATCGGCTGCTTGACCGTGGTCAGCTCGGGCCAGACGCTGGTCGCCAGCGCGGTGTCGTCGAAGCCGACGATGCTGAGGTCGTCGGGCACGTTGAGGCCCGAGCGGTGCGCGACGCTGACCGTCGCCGCGGCCATGTCGTCATTGCTGGCGAAGATCGCCGTCGGCGCGCGGGCTCCGCGCCAGCAGCCGCTCGCCCGCGGTCGAGCCCGGAGCGATAGCTGAAATAGCCCTGCTCGACCGCCGCCTGCGTCGCAATCGAGTCCGGCCTCGGTCAAGCGCATCGCAGAAGCCGCGCGTAGCGGTCCTGGCTGGCGACATGGTTGGGATGGCCCTTGATGAAGCCGATCTCGCGATGGCCGAGGTCGAGCAGATAGCGGGTCATCTCATAGGCGGCGGCGCGATCGTCGATGCGGACGTTGAGGCTGTCCTCGCGCGGCGCGCCCATGGCGACGGTGACGACTGGAATTCCGCATGGCGTCGAGCTCGGCCATGATCGGCTGCGATTCCGACAGCGGCGGCGGCAGGACCACGCCCTCGACATCGCTGGTGGCGAAGCGGCGGGTGACCTCGGCCTGCTCGTCCGCGTCTTCGGATTCGCACGATTCGATGACCAGGTGGACGCCGGCGCTGCGCGCGGCATGGAGCGCGCCGATCAGGAACTGGGCGAGATAGGCGGCGCTCGGGTTGGCGTAGAGCAGGCCGATGTGCGTCGCCTCGCCGGCGGCGAGGCTGCGCGCCGCGGTGTTGGGCGAATAATTGAGCCGCTCGATCGCTTCGAGCACGCGCGGCGCGCGTCGATTCGCGCGACGTTCTTCCCTGGTTGATGACGCGCGACACGGTCATCGCCGACACGCCGGCGGCGCGCGGCCACGTCCTCGATGGTGATTGCGCCGCGTTTGCGGCGGCTCGGCTTCGCCATTCACCCAACCCCTCGTAGCCGCCGCGCTACGGGAGCGCCCCGCGCATATGCAACCAAGGCCGATTGACCGGCTGTGCGCGGCGGCTAGGTTAGCGCTACCATCGTGATCTGAGGGGAGCACGAACATGCGCGCTGATGCGTCGGCCGCTGGTGGCGGCGATCCTGCTTGGCATTGGCGGCTTCGGCGCCAGCCGGAGCGCAGCAGTCGCGGCCGCTCTACAAGGACCCGCGCCAGCCGGTCGAACGGCGGGTCGAAGACCTGCTCGGCGCGCATGACGCTGGAGGAAAAGGTCGCGCAGCTGCTCACCTTGTGGGAGCAGAAGGCCAAGGTGCAGACGTCCGACGGCCATTTCTCGCCCGAGCATGGCGTCGCAGGCCTTTCCCGAACGGCATCGGCGGCTTCGCCCGCCCTTCCGACAAGCGCGGAGTGACGCAGCCGGCAACGATGCCGCGGGCGCCGACCGGCAGGCGTCAATCGCGACGCGCGCGACACCGCCGAATACGTCAATGCCGCGCAGCATTGGGCGGTCGAGCACACGCGGCTCGGCATCCCGATCCTGATGCACGAGGAGGCGCTGCACGGCTATGTCGCGCGCGGCGCGACCAGCTTCCCGCAGGCGATCGCGCTCGCCAGCACCTGGGACCCGGAGCTCGTCACGCAGAGTCTTCTCCGTCGCGGCGCGCGAGATGCGCGCGCGCGGCGCCTTCCTGGCGCTGGCGCCGGTGGTCGACGTCGCCCGCGATCCGCGCTGGGGCCGGATCGAGGAAACCTATGGCGAGGACCCCTATCTCGTCACCCAGATCGGGCTGGCGGCGATCCGCGGCTTCCAGGGCCCGACGCTGCCGCTCGCCGCCCGACAAGGTGCTGCGTCACGCTCAAGCATATCACCGGCCACGGCCAGCCCGAGAACGGCACCAACGTCGGCCCGGCGCGACCTCGGCGAGCGCACGCTGCGCGACCGATTTCTTCCCGCCGTTCGAAGCGCGCGGTGAAGACCTATCCGGTGCGGTCGGTCATGGCCTCGTACAATGAGATCGACGGCATCCCGTCGCACGCCAATGGCTGGCTGCTGAACGGCGTGCTGCGCGGCGAATGGGGCTACCAGGGCGCGGTCGTCAGCGATTATTACGCGATCCGCGAGCTGATGACCCGCCACAAGCTGTTCGCCAACGTCACCGACGCGGCCGAGCGCGCGATCAAGTCCGGCGTCGACGTCGAAACCCCCGATCCCGAAGGCTATCGCCACCTGCCCGAGCTGGTGCGCGACCGGGCGCGTCTCGCAAGAAGCTGGTCGACGAGGCGGTGCGGCGGGTGCTTCGCGCTGAAGTTCGAATCCGGCCTGTTCGAGAATCCTTATCCCGACGCCGCGACCGCCGAGGCCAAGACCGCGACGCCCGACGCCATCGCGCTCGCCCGCGAAGCTGCGGGCAAGGCCGATCGTCCTGCTCAAGAACGACAAGCATCTGCTCCCGCTCGACGCCGCGAAGATCCACCGCATGGCGGTGATCGGCACGCACGCACGCGACACGCCGATCGGCGGCTACAGCGACGTGCCCGAGCCATGTCGTCAGCGTGCTCGAAGGCATGCAGGAGGACGCGCAAGGGCAAGCTTCGCGGTCGATTATGCCGAAGGCGTGCGCATCACCGAGAGCCGCTGCTGGTCGTGCGACGAGGTCAAGCTCGTCCCCGCCCGCGGTCAACCGCAAGCCTGATCGCCGAGGCGGTGAAGACCGCGCGCAAGGCCGACGTCATCGTCATGGTGCTCGGCGACAACGAGCAGACCAGCCGCGAAGGCCTGGGCGGACAACCATCTCGGCGACCGCTCCTCGCTCGACCTGGTCGGGCAGCAGGAGGATCTCGCGCGCGCGATCCTCGCGCTCGGCAAGCCGACCGTCGTCGTCCTGCTCAACGGCCGGCCGCTGTCGGTCAACTATCTCGCGCAAAAAGCGCCGGCGCTGCTCGAAGGCTGGTACCTCGGCCAGGAGACCGGCCACGGCGTCGCCGACGTGTTGTTCGGCCGGGTCAATCCGGGCGGCAAGCTGCCGGTGACGATCGCGCGCTCGGTCGGCCAGCTGCCGGTCTATCTACAACCACAAGCCGACCGCGCGGCGCGGCTATCTGTTCGACACGACCGCGCCGCTTTATCCGTTCGGCTACGGGCTCAGCTACACCAGCTTCGACATCTCCGCGCCGCGCGTGCGCGACGCCCGCGGTGCGGCTCAGGACAGCCGGCGAACGTCGACGTCGACGTCGCCAACACCGGACCGCGCGCCGGGCGACGAGGTCGTGCAGCTCTACGTCCGCGACGACGAAGCCTCGGTCACCCGCCCGGTGATCGAGCTGAAGCGCTTCCAGCGCGTGACGCTCGCGCCCGGCGAGAAGCGGACGCATCCGCTTCGAGCTGCAGCCCGACGATCTCGCGCTGTGGAATGCCGAGATGAAGCGCGTGGTCGAGCCCGGCACCTTCACCATTTCCGCGCGGACCGAACTCGGTCGACCTGAAGAGCGCGACGCTGACCGTTCGCTAGATCCGGATCAGCCAGTTCCTGCGCCAGAGATAGAGCCATGCAGAGCCCAGATGAAGAGCAGGTAACAGGCCGACCGGGCACGAACGCGGCGAGTCGCGGTACCGATCGCCGGGACGAGCGCGTGATACGGGTGTTTGCAGCAGGTCCCAGCCGAGCATTCCCCGGCGACATCATGAAGCACGTAGGCAGCGATCGCATTCACGCCAAACGGCAGGATCGCCCACATCCAAATGCGCCGGATGCCTTCGGCCGGACGGCCGTCGAACAGCATAGCTCAAGCCGGCAAGCGCAAGCGTCGCGATACCTGAAGTGACGAGCACGAACGTGCTCGACCAGATATCCTTGACGACCGGGAATATGAAACCCCACGCGATCCCGATCGCGAGCATGACGCCGCCCACCATTGCCAGCGCGGGAACATTCCGCTGATCGCGGCGCAGCATATATTCGCCGATCGCTATTCCAATCAGGCCCTGGGCAATTGCCGGGAACGTGCCGAGCAGGCCTTCGGGATCGTAGCCTTCAGGGCCCTTCACATAGTTGTGATTCCCTGCGCCGAGCAGGACGCGATCGACCGACCCGACAAAATTATGGCCGCGAACCCACAGGTCCGTGGCCAGCCCGTCGAGCGATGGAACAAGCGTCAGCGGCCAGTACAGCACGAGGATAGCCGCAGCGACGATCAGCCGCGTCCGCGGCGCAAGCTTCAGGTACATGATCGCGCAAGCGGCATAGACCAGGCCGATCCGTTGAAGCACGCCGAAAAGCCGCCAGCTGCTCGCGTCGAAATCGGTCAACCACCACAGGTTCGACAACAGCCAGCCGAGCAGGATCAGCCGCGCGCTTCGCCACAGGATGCGCGAATATTGCTCTTTGGAAGCGAGTTGCTCAGTGGCTTTCGACTGGAACGATAGCGGGATCGATGCACCGACCATCAGGATGAAGGCGGGAAAGACCACGTCCGCGAGCGTCAGCCCTTGCCAGTGCGAATGCAGCAGGGTGGGATAAACCGGCCCTTCGCTCTCCATGCCCGCCATTTCGTTGACCAGGATCATGCCGATGACGGTCAGCCCGCGAAGCAGGTCAAGCGAAACCAGCCGTTCGCGCTTCGGCACCGCCTGTTTAGTGGCCGGCATCGGATTTCCCCTCCCGATAAGCAGACACAACATGCCGGATCGCGCGGCCATCGGGCAAGTCCTGGCCGACTTCCCAAATCATGATACCCGCGCCCCATGCGCCCGCCAGCCGCGCCTTTCGTTCGAGCGTCGGCAGACCATTGTAGGTGATGTAGTCGCACCCGCCGCAGCGCCGCCCGACGACATCGCTTTTCAACTGAGCGTCACCGAACTCGGCGGCGATGTCGGCAAGATTCCAGCCTTGGCGGTAACTGCCGAAGCCGCGACCGTAGAAGGGCATTCCGAGCGCCAGCTTCGACGCCGGCACGCCTTTGCGTATCCACAATGCCAAATCGGTTTCGGCCTGCGCATAAGGAGAATGCTCGCCGCCGGGCGTGCCCCAGGTGGGGCCGACGGCGTCATAGGCCATGATTCCGATCAGGTCGAAAAACGCCAGCGACGCATCGGGAACCATGCCGCCCTCGTAAGACCCGGTCGCGGCGGTCAGTAACTTGGAGCGTGCGTGCAATGCCTCGGCGAGCGCGCGAACGAAGGGCGTATAATTGCCCGCCGCGTCGATGCGCATCATCAGATCGCCCTCGAGGTCGATGTCGAGCCCGTCGAGCTCGTAGCGTTCGACCATCGCGACGAGATTGCTCGACAACCGCCGCGCGCGTTTGCGGCTGGAGAAGCATCGCCCAGTCGCCGCCGCACGGCGGAATTACCGCCCCGCCAAGCGAGGCAATCACCTTGGTGCCTTTGGCGTGCGCCCTCGCGACCAGCGCGCGCAGTTGGGGGTCCGAAACCATCACCGCGGATTGCTCCGCCACCGCCGGCGCGCAGGCGAGGCCGCCGAGCGCCAGAACCTCCCCGGCGGGCGTCGGATTGACGAACGCGAGGTCGAGGTGGGTGTAGCCCTCAAGCCCGCGTTGCTGCATCTGTCGATCGAGGCCCTTGAACGCCGCGACATAGCCGATGACGGCACCGCGATCCGCCGCCTGCGCGGGCCCGGCGGCGGCGATTGCCGCGAGAATGAACATAATCAGCCAGCGCATGGAGCGAGCCTAAACGAGCATCGGCCAAGCGCAACATCGCGCGATTGACCCGCTGCCGCCAGCGTGGGACGAACATCCTTGGAGTTGGAGGGGGCAGTGAGCATGGTGGCGTTTCGACCGATAGTGTGGATCGCAGCGCTCGGCCTCGCGACGCCCGCGCTCGCCGCCAGCCAGAATGATCTCGACGCGCTCGCCAACCGCATGGGCGTTCGGCTGACCATCCTCGACAACAAGCCAATGAACTGCCCCAAGCAGGGTGACGGATGCTTTCTGTCCGAACTCAGCCTGCGCATGCCCGACAGTCTCGCGCCGGATCTCGCCGGCGGCGCTTTCAAGCTCTATTTCGGCTCGGTCAGCCCCGTCATCCAGGCGGACAGCGACCTGTTCGCGGTGCGGCTGATCAACGGCGACCTCCACGTTCTCGAGCCCAAGGCGAACGCGCGGCTGCAGCCGGGCAAGACCTACAAGGTCCGGCTGTGGTCGCAGGGGCATTTCTTCTCGGCTTATTATCCGATGCCGAACATGTTCCTCGTTTCGGGTGACCTCAAACCGGCGGTGGTTGCCGCGACGCGGCCCGTCACCGATCCGCAAACCGGCCTCGAGATCCAGCCATTCGTCGCGCCGATGACCGACGAAGCCCGCCTGGGGACCGCGAGCGCCGACGACGAAACGCGCTGGCAGACGCCGGAACGCGCCTTCGCCGACTATGCCGCGCGCGCAGTCGCAGTCCCCGCCTCGGACATCGCGATCCTGCCAACCCCGGCGCGGGTCCGGCGTTTAGCCGGGCCAACCCTCGACCTGTCGCGCGGCGTCCGGCTGCGACTTTCGGGCGTGACCCGGCCGGCGCTTGCGGCCGCCATCGGCGATCTCGCCTCCAGCGGAGTCCCGGAAGCTCGAAGTGGCCCCGAGCTGCGCATTCGCGTGTCCCGCGCATCCGGCTTGCGCGCGGAGGGCTATCGGCTTGCGATACGCCCGGGCGCGGTCGCCATCGATGCCGCCGACACCGCCGGCGCTTTGCACGCGCTGGAGTCGCTCGCCCAACAGGCGACCAGCGATCGCGGCATCATCAAGCCGATGGTGATCGAGGATGCGCCACGCTTGCCGTTCCGCGGCCTCCACCTCGATCTCGCCCGCAATTTCCACAGCAAGGCGCAAGTGCTCAAGGTCATTGCGCAGATGGGGCGCTACAAGCTCAACAAGCTTCACCTCCATCTCGGCGACGACGAAGGCTGGCGGCTGCAGATTGCCACGCTGCCCGAGCTTACCGAGGTCGGCGCCTACCGCTGCTATGATCCCAGCGAATCCCATTGCCTCCTGCCCCAGCTTGGCGCCGGGCCTGACCGCGACACGCCGGTCAACGGCTATTTGTCGCGCGCCGACTACATTGAGATTCTTAAGGCCGCGAAGGCCCGCGGGATCGAAGTCATTCCCTCGTTCGACATGCCCGGCCATTCCCGCGCGGCGGTGCGATCGATGGAAGCGCGCTACCGGCGGCTGATGGCCGCGGGCCAGGCTGCGAAAGCGCAGGAATTCCGCCTCGTCGAACCCGCCGACACAACGCAATATCGAAGCGTCCAGAATTACAACGACAACACGCTCAACGTGTGCCTGCCAAGCACTTACCGTTTCATCGACGCGGTCGTCGACGACATCGCCACGCTTCACGCGGCGGCAGGAGTGCCGCTGAAAGCCTATCATATCGGCGCGGATGAAACCGCTGGTGCGTGGTCGGGATCGCCGGCGTGCAAGGCGCTGATGGCGAAGACGGGCCGAAGCGTCGAGAAGCTCGGCCCGATGTTCATCGAGCGGGTCTCCGGCTCGCTGGGCAGGCGTGGAATCACCGCTGCCGGCTGGAGCGACGGGCTCAATCATGTCGACCCGGCGAAGATGCCGCGGGCCGTACAGTCGGACATTTGGGGAGACCTGTTCACCGCCGCGACCGCCGAGGCACACCGCGCCGCCAACCTCGGTTGGAAGACGATCGTGGCCGTTCCCAACGTGCTCTATTTCGACATCCCCTACGCACCCGATCCGCTCGAGCGCGGCTACGACTGGCCGTCGCGCGGCACCGACAGCTTCAAGGTGTTCAGCCTGCTGCCGGAAAACCTGCCGGCAAATGCATCGGTAATGAAGGACATCAGGAACAAGCCGACGACGATGACGGATTCAAAGGCGATGAACGCCGGCCGCGCGATCGCGGGCGCGCAGGCGAACCTGTGGAGCGAAACGATGCGCAGCGAAGCGCTTGTAGATTACATGCTTTTCCCGCGCCTGATCGCCTTCGCCGAGCGGGCCTGGCACCGTGCCTCATGGGAACCGGCGTATCATCCCGGTGAAACCTACGCTTATGGCGACGGCAGGGTCGACGTGAACGCGTTGAAGGGCGATTGGACCGGCTTCGCCAACCGAATGGGAGAGCAACTCCGGAGGCTCGACCGCGATGGAATCGCCTATCGCATCGCTCCGCCTGGCGCCCGGGTCGTTCGCGGCGTGCTCGAAGCGAACAGCGAGTTTCCCGGCCAGGCGATCGAATACCGTGCTGCCGGCGGCGCCTGGACCGCCTATCGTACGCCAGTGAAAGTCAGGGGCCCGGTGCAGCTTCGCACCCGCTCCGCCGATGGGCGCCGGGCCAGCCGGACCGTCGAAATTCGCTAGGCGGCCTCGTCGGCAACAGGACCGAGCAGGATGTGAATCCGTCCGCCCTCGGAGCGGCTGACGGCGCGTGCGCCAAGGTCTCGTAGGGCGCGCTCGTCGAGCTTTCCAGCATCGACGACCTGCACGATCAGCCGCGAAGAACGGCGTTGGAGGTCTTCGACATTCGCCTCTCCGCCAAGCGCCGCGATCCACTCGACCGCATCGCGCGACGTGGTCGGTTCATCGTGCAGCGCCGCGCGGATTTCACCGGCGACCTGGTCAGCGATCGGGCCGAGCACGACCTGCAATGCGTTGCCGCCAGGCCGCATCACCCCCCGCGCTCCGAGCGCCTTCAGCCGCGCTTCGTCGATTGCAGTCGGGTCACGCATAGTCAGGCGAAGGCGGGTCATGCACGCGTCGACGCTCTCGAGATTGCCTGCGCCGCCGAGCGCGAGGACGAAATCGCCGCCCCGGCCCGCGCCGGTGCTCGCGGCCGGTGCCGCAACTTCGCCAGCCTCGCGCCCGGGCGTCTTGAGGTCGAAGCGCTGAATGCACCAACGAAACGAGAAGTAGTAAACCCCGAAATAGGCGAGCCCGACCGGGATCAGCAGCAACGGCCGCGTCGCGATCCCGAAGCTCAGCACATAGTCGAACAGGCCGGCGGAAAAGCCGAAGCCGAGCTTCACCCCGAGCAGGTTCATGATCACCATCGACACGCCGGTCAGCACCGCATGGAGCAGGTACAGTGCGGGAGCGAGAAACATGAAGGTGAACTCGATCGGCTCGGTCACGCCAGTCAGAAACGAGGTCAGTGCCAGCGACAGCAACATGCCCGCCACCGCCTTGCGCCGTTCGGGCAGCGCCGAGCGGTACATGGCGAGGCAGGCTGCCGGGAGCCCGAACATCATGACCGGGAAAAAGCCTGCCATGAAGGCGCCGGCTGCGGGATCGCCGGCAAAGAAGCGCTTCAGATCGCCGGTCGTGCCGTTGTAATCGCCGATGATGAACCAGGCGATGTTGTTGAGAATGTGGTGGAGCCCGGTGACGATCAGGATGCGGTTGAGAAATCCGTAGGCGAACAGCCCCAGATTCCCCGAGGCGACAACCCACTGGCTAAGCTGGTCGATACCGGTCTCGAGATAGGGAAATCCCACGCCGAAGAGCACGGCTCCGACCAAGCCGGCTGCGCCCGCGACGATCGGCACGAAGCGCCGCCCGCCAAAGAAAGCGAGATATTCCGGCAGCTTGATCTCGCTGAATCGGTTGTAGAGCATGCCCGCGGCAACGCCGGACAGAATGCCGGCCGGAACGCTCAGCTTGTCGAGCTGCTTGGCTTTCCATGCTGCATTCGCGAGATCGCGCGCCGCAGAGTCGGTGAAGGCCGCCGCAGCGTCCGGCGGAATGGTCAGCAGCGCCTTCGCGCCCTCGGTCAGCACCAGGAAGCAAACCGCGCCAGCCAGGCCCGCTGCGCCATGATTCTCCCGCGCCAGGCCGACCGCGACGCCGATTGCGAAGAGCAATCCCAGATGAGAGAAAATCGCATCGCCCGCCGAAGCGACGAATGCGATGTTCAACAAATCGGGTTGGCCGAGCCGGAGCAGCAAACCCGCGATCGGCAAGACCGCGATCGGGAGCATGAGCGCACGTCCCAGCGGTTGCAGCCGGTCCATCCGAACGGCGATCATGTCATTTCCCCCCTGCATTGAGCAGCTCGGCGGCAAGCGTCCGAACCTCAGCTGCGGAACTCCAGCCGCAACGCACGTTCGCCGAGGCTGCGGCAATCCGATAGCGAGACTCGGCCGATGGCATTGCGAACTGACGGCAATGCCGCCGGAACGGCGGACAATTCGAAAATGCCGAGGCCGGCCAGCACCACTGCGCCGAGCGGGTCCGAGGCCAGGCCGCCGCACAGGCTTACCGGTGTCGACGCGCCCTCCGCGGCCTCGGCCGTCATCGCGATCAGTCGCAGGACAGCCGGGTGCAAGGCATCGATCGACGCGGCAAGCAAAGGGTTCGTCCGGTCCATCGCCAGAGCATATTGGGCAAGGTCGTTCGAGCCGATCGACAAGAAGTCCGCCTCCACCGCAAGCCTGCTGGCGATTAGTGCGGCAGCCGGTGTCTCGACCATCACGCCGAGCGGGATCGGATCACCGCCGCGAAGCTCATCCAGTCGGGTGCGAACTCCGCGCAACTCGTCGACCGACGCGACCATCGGGATCATCACTTTGACCCCCGGGCCCCGAACGCGCGCAATAGCCCGGTACTGAACGTCGACCAGGTCGGGAGCGAGTAGCCGGGTACGTATCCCGCGGGCGCCGAGGGCCGGATTCTGCTCGTCGGGAAAGCGGATGTAGGGAACCGGCTTGTCGCCCCCGATGTCGAGCGTCCGGATAGTGAGGGCCCAACCGCCAAGCGCGTCGGCGATCGCTTGATAAGCCGCGAGTTGCTCCTCTTCTCCCGGCGCTTCCTGGCGGTCGAGGAAAAGAAATTCCGTGCGCAGCAGCCCGCAACCTTCCGCACCGGCCGCAAGCGCGGGCCCGACGTCCTCAAGGCGGCCAAGATTGGCAAGAAGCGTGATGCGATGGCCGTCGCGGGTCAGGCAGTCTCCGGGATCTTCGCGCGCATCTTGCTCCTGCGCTTTCGCACGGGTCCGTGCCTTCTCGTCTGGATCGATGATCAGCTTGCCGAGCGACGCATCGAGCAGGACTCGCGCACCCTCGGGAACGCGTGAGAGTTGCGGACCCATGGCGACCAGGGTCGGCACGCCAAACGAGGCGGCAATGATTGCGACGTGCGACGTTGCTCCAGCCCTCTCGATCGCCAGTCCGGCGAGCCGTTCGCGGGGAAGCGACATAAGCTCCGACGGCAGCAAGTCGCCGGCGATCAGCACCGTCTCTTCGGGCAGCTCGATTTCTGGCGCGGCGTTGCCGCCTTGCAAAACCGCAATCAGTTGCGAGCCGACGTCTTCGAGATCGGCGATCCGTTCGACCAACATTGGATTGCCGGTCGCACGCAAAGCTGCCGCGGCTTCGATCGTTGCACGGTGCCATGCCGCGGCCGCGCTCGCGCCTCGCCCGATCTCGGCGAGGGCCGCAGCGTTCAGCGAGTCGTCGTCCAACAAGCCGGCGTGCGCGGACGCAATCGCGGCGGCCGGTCCGCCCACAGCGGCACCGAGCGCGTCGAGCCGAGCGCGAACCGTCGCCTGCGCCTGACGGAGCGCCGCTCGCTCCTGCTCGATTCCGCGCCCGGGCGTATTTGTATCGATCATCCCGCGCCGCCAGTGAACCGCGATGCCGATCGCCACGCCCGGCAAGGCACAGATTCCGCCAATCTCATTCACCGCGAGCGGCGATCTCGCCGGATCGGATACGGCGACGCGTGCAGCCGTTTCGCCCGCGGCCAGAATGGTGCCGATCGCTTCAAGGGCGCTGGCACCGTCCTGACCTTTTGCGATGACGAGCACCCGATCGCCCTTGCCGGCATTGAGCGTCATGATCGCAACAGGGCTTCGCGCGCTCCCGCTCTTGCCATCGACAGTTAGGGTGATCTCGCTGGCGAAACGCTTCGCGGCCTCGGCGATCCGCGCGGCGGGCCGCGCATGCAGGCCGTTGGCGAAACCGACGATGCACTCGATCTGGGTCACTGGCCCTTCCGAGGTGACGGCGTTCACCGCCTCGCCGATCCGTTCCACCGTGCCGATCGCCTCGCCGCGCTCGACCAGGCGATCCACCGGCGCCACGGCCAGCCTGAACTGGTCGCAATTGGTGAGGACCACGGGCGTGATAAGACTCTTCGCTTCCAGGCCGACCAGATCGAGATCGAATTTGATCAAGAATGTCGCCGGCTTTCACGCGATCGCCGTCGCTCACTTCGGCCCGAAAGCCGCGTCCGCCCAGCGCCACGGTTTCAAGACCGACATGGATCAGCAATTCCGCGCCGTCATCGGAACGAAGCGTTACCGAATGATGGGTCGGCGCAACCAGCACGACTTGCGCTGCACAGGGCGCGGCGAGGATTCCCTCGACCGGATCGATGGCGAATCCGGCGCCCAGCAGCTCCTCCGAAAAAACCGGGTCGGGCACTTCACGGACGCTCGTCAGCCATCCCCCGAGCGGAGAGGCCAGAACGGTTCGGCTCATCGAGTCATGCCCGCTGAGCGAGGCGTCCGAAACTTTGTCATTGTGCGAGCATCCGGCACATTGTTAGCGTGCGTCAATAGCGATGGTAGACGATCCCCGATCCGTGGGCGGCAACGCCATCGAGCCTGAGCTTGCACGCGCCACGAACATGTTCCGCGAAGCTGCCGAGGCCGCCGAAGCGGTTGCCCGGCAGGAGGCGTCAGGTTCGGACTTGAAGCGAATCGGTGCTGTGCTTCGCGCCCGCTCCCCGCATGTCGTAATCACCTGCGCGCGGGGAAGCAGCGACCATGCCGCGACCTTCGCCAAATATGCGATCGAGACGCGGCTCCGGATCCCGACAGCGTCGGCTGCCCCATCGGTAGCATCGGTCTATTCGTCTTCTGCTTCATGCCGACGGTGCAGTGTGCATCGCCATATCGCAATCGGGCCGAAGCCCGGATCTGCTCGCCACAGTCGCGAGCCTCAAGGCTGCTGGCGCATGGGTGCTGGTGCTGGTCAACGACACGCAGCTCCCCGCTGTGCGAATATGCGGACGAGGTTTTCGCGCTCGACTGCGGGTCCCGAGCGAGCGTCGCCGCGACCAAGTCCTTCATCGCCTCGCTGTCGGCCATCGCCAGCATCGTTGCGGCCTGGTCCCAGGATGAGGCGCTGGAGGCGGAGTTGCGCGCGCTCCCCGACCAATTGGCGGAGGCCTGGGAGCTCGACTGGTCAGCGTTGTCCGAACGCGCTGGTTCATGTCGCAGCGACCTTTACGTACTTGGCCGAGGCATCGGACTGGCTGCCGCGCAGGAAGCTGCGCTCAAGCTCAAGGAAACCTCGCAACTGCACGCCGAAGCGTTCAGCAGCCGCAGAGCTCAGCCACGGCCCGATGGCGCTGGTCGGCGAAGGCTTTCCGATCCTGATGTTCACGCAAGCGGATGAAACCGCTGCCGGCGATGCAAGCGGCGGCTACGGGGCTGGCTCAACGTGGTGCACGCGTGTTCCTCGCCGGGCGAAGATGCCGCGGGCGCGGTTCGCCTGCCGGCAGTCCCCTGCCCCGCGCTGCTCGGACCGATCGTTCAGGTCCAAAGCTTCTATCGCGCCGCCAATGCGCTGGCGGTGGCTCGCGGACTCGACCCGGACCGACCGCCGCATCTCGCCAAGGTGACGGAGACCGCTGATGGCGCAGGCCCTGGCCAACGGCAAGGCGCTCGGCCAGCGGGCTCGTTACCGGCCATGCGGTGATAATCGACGGCGGACGGATCGCCGCGATCGTCGATCAACGCGATATCCCCGCGGGCGCGGAAGTCATCGACCTCGGCGGGAAGAGCCTGCTGCCCGGCTTCATCGACACGCAGGTGAACGGCGGCGGCGACCGGCTCTTCAACGACGATCCGAGCATCGAGACCATCGCCGCCATCGGCGCAGCGCACCGCCGATTTGGTACGACCGGCTTTCTGCCGACGCTGATCAGCGACGATTTGCCCAAGATCGAAGCAGCGATCGAGGCGGCCCGCGCGGCCATCGCGGCAGGCGTGCCCGGCGTGCTCGGCATCCACATCGAGGGCCCGTTCCTCAATGACGCGCGCAAAGGGCATGCACGACCGGCCAAGCTTCGAACGATCTCCAGCCAGGAGGTTGAGCTACTTAGCCGGCCGATCGGCGGAAAGACCGTCGTCACCCTCGCGCCCGAGCTGGTTCCAGCAGACGCCATTCGGGCGCTGACAGAGCGCCGGAGTGGCGGTTTGTGCCGGCCACACCGACGCGTCCGCGGACTGCATTGCCGACGCGCTTGCCAACGGTCTCGCCGGCTTCACCCATTTGTTCAACGCCATGTCGCAGCTCACTCCGCGCGAACCGGGTGTGGTCGGCGCCGCGCTCGCCGACAATAACAGCTGGTGCGGAATCATCGTCGACGGCCATCACGTCGATCCTCGCGTACTCAAGCTCGCACTCCGCGCCGCGCCTTTGTCCCGTTTCATGCTGGTTACCGATGCCATGCCCTGCGTCGGCGGCCGCAAGTCCTTCGTCCTCAACGGCGAGCCGATCTCGGTTGTCGAGGGCAGATGCACCGATTCGGCGGGCACGCTGGCGGGCTCCGACCTCGACATGGCGCAAGCCGTTCGCAACGCGGTAACCATGCTCGAACTCAAGCTTGAAGACGCGTCCGCAATGGCGAGCACCCACCCCGCCGATTTCCTCGGCCTCGGCCATGACCTCGGGCGCATTGCCCCGGGCTATCGCGCCAGCTTCGTGCTGCTTGACGATGCCTTTGAGGTTGCCGAAACCTGGATCGACGGCGTTCCGGAAGGACGCCTTTAGCCGCACATCGCATTGAGCTGCGCCGCATGATCCGGGGCGTAAGTCAGCTTGACCGCCTTTTCCCTGGCGAGCTGCTCCGGCGATTCCGGCGGCGGCTGCCGAAGATCGGTGTAGCCGAGATAAGCGGAATCGCGTTCCGCGGCCGCAAGCGACACGAAACGAAACCCGGCATCGCGATAAAGCTGCACGAGCTGCGGCATCATCCGCGCACTCAAGGCGCTGACGTGCATCAGCAGGACATAGGGGATGTCACGTCCGTATAGCTTGCGGGCATTCTCCTTCACCGCGTCGGCATTCTCGCGGGCCGCCTGAAGATAGAGCCGCTCGAGCATCCTCACGGCTGCTGAATCGTGCTTCGCCAGGCAACGAGCATAAGGTTCGGTCCAGGCCCAGTCGGAGAAACCCATGGTCACGCCCGCGATCCGATAATTGTGCTTCGCAAGCACTGCGCGAGCCGCGGTTCGCTGTGCCTCGTCCTTGCCCTCATCCAGGAATGGGTACCGAAACCAGCGCCAGTCGGACGCGCCGCCGGGCTTTTCGAGCAAAGGCTCGTTTTTCACCAGCTCCTGTTCGAATTGCGGGATCGTCAAGGCGCTAAGGTGCCGATGCGACCAGCCATGGTTGCCGATCGCGAAGCCGCCTTTGCGCCATCCCCGCAATGTCTCAACCGTCCCCTGCTTGCCGTCGACATGAGCCCCGTTGAGGAAGGCCGTCGCGGGGACACCGGCCGCCTTCAGCGCCGCGACCATGCGGGCGTTGACCTCGGCTGCGTTGGTCGACGGCGGATAGGGCGCATGGACTGGAAGATCGTCGATGGTAATCGCAATTTGCGCTTTGGCTGGCTCACCATGGGCATAGAGGGCGAAGACAACGCCGACGAAACCCCCGCTGCGCTTGGTGCTGAGGAGGGTGCCGTCAGCACCGCGCTTAAGGGTTCGCCAATGCTTGTCGTCGCCACTCCAGCTGAACTCGTACTTGCCGGCATGGGCCGCGATCCGCAGTTCTACCGGACGGCTTCCCGGCAAGGGCTGCGAGGCGACAATCGTTCCCGCCATCGGGTCCTGGCCCCCTGCCCGCTGGCGCAGCCGGATCACCCGGCGTCCCCTGTCCCGGCCGATGGCGAGAAAATACCAATAATCGTCGTTCTGCAGCGCGACCATGCCGGCCTCTGAACTCGTCGTTCGCCGGGGTGAAGCGAAGCCTCGTCGTCGCCTGTGCATTGAGGTGCTGCTGGCGACGCGCGAGGAGCGAGGGATTGGACAGCTCACCGAGCCGCTGCGGGCGAACGTCGAGCCGGAGCTCGCCGCCCGCGACGTGCCACCATTTCCCATCCGGATTGCGCAACATCATCCAATAGGGCGGCAGGCGCCTTCCAGTGAACTCGTCGCGGACGGTCAACGCGCCGCTGGTCGCGACCGGCGCAGTGTCGCGCGGCAAGTCAGGCCGGCGATGAACCCACGGCATCACCTCGCCAGGCGCAGTGATCCGCGGCCATCCGTCCGTCCACTGGACCGGCATCAGGAAGGTCTCGCGCCCGGTGTTGAAATTGTTCTTCGAGTCATAGGGCCGGACCCCGAGGAACACCGACCACCAATCGCCGTTCGGCGTGGTCACGAAGCCGGCATGGCCGGTCGAGGTGATCGGCCTCACGCGATCCTTCGAAAGATCGCGCTGAGTCAGGATCGGGTTGCCCGCATAGGCCGCGTAAGGACCGTCGATGCGCGCGCTTCGGAACACGACCTCCGAATGACCTTCCTCGGTCCCGCCTTCCGCCGCGATTAAATAATAAAGTCCGTCCTTCCTGAAGACGTGCGGACCCTCGATCCAGATCGGATTGCGTTCGGGGTGCGATCCGGAATCGATCAGCAGCCGATGCGGACCGACGGTCTTCAATGACTTCAGGTCGAGCTCCTGCAGCCAGATGGCGGTATGGCCCTCGTAACGCGGCTTGCCCTGCGGAGGCGCGTTGTGGACGATCCACGCGCGGCCGTCGTCATCGAAGAACAGCGACGTGTCGATGCCGTCGACATCGGGCAGCCACACCGGGTCGGACCACGGCCCTGCCGGATTGCGCGCCGTCAGCAAATAATTGCCGCCGCAGCCCGTGCACGTGTTGAGCAGGTAGAAGATGCCGTCGTGCCAGCTGAGATCGGGCGCATAGACACCCTGCCACATGTTGGTCTTGTCGAACTTGAGCTGGCTCGAGCCGGTCGATCGCATTGCCGATCTGGGTCCAATGGACGAGGTCGCGGCTGTGGAAGATCGGAATTCCCGGGAACCAGCTGAAGGTCGAGTTTGCGAGGTAGAAATCGTGGCCGACGCGAAGCACGGTCGGATCGGGATAAAAGCCCTGCAGGATCGGGTTGCGAATATTGGTTGGGTCCGGGCCGCTGGCCGTCGTCGCCGCGATAATCGAACCAGTCGAAGCGTGCCTGCTGCGGCGCTGCGAGTGCCGGCGCGGTCACCATCAAAGCCAGCCCAGCGATCAGGCTACGCATGGCGCGGCTCCCGCCAGGGCCGAGGCAATCGCCTGGCGCAGCAGCTTGGGCCGGAACTGGCGGTCGTAAGGCGTGCCGCGCTTCGGCTTCTTGTCGGCGCGGGGGTCAAACCCCTCGAGCCAGCGAATAACGGTCGACCATTCCCCAGGCGAGGATGTCGCCGAGCTGTCGGTAGCTCAGCATCACGTCGAGATAGGCCCGCGCATAATCGGCGACCATCCGATCGCGCTGCGCAATCGGAGCGGGCGCCATGCGGTCGTTGACGTCGAATTCGGTGATCATCAGCTTGTAGCCCATCGCCACCACCTCATCGAGGAAACGCCGCCACGGCGCTTCGGACTCGCGGACGATGGCCGCCACCGGTTCGCGCTTCAGCAGCCGGATATGCGACTGGACGCCGAGCGCATCGACCGGCGTGCCGCGCTTGCGAAAGCCTTCGAGCAGCTTGAGCACGCCGCGCATGTGGGTCTGGTCCTCGCCGGTCCGCTCCCAGCTCATATAATCGTTGTAGACCAGCTGGGCGTGCGGCGCCTCGGCGCGCGCCGTGTGGAACATGAGGTCGAGGAAATGCGTCGCCGCCGAGCGCGCGCGTGACGTTGGTGTCGCGGATCTCGCCGGTCTCGGGCTGCACCGCCTCATTGACCACGTCATAGCTGTGGATGCGCTTGCCGTAGCGGCGGCAGACCGTCTCGCACATGCGTTGGTCAGCAGCTTCTCGGCCTCGCGCAGCCGAAGCCGAACTGCGTTTCGGCCAGCCATTTCGGATACCATTTGGTCGGGCGTCCAGAAGAGCGTGTGGCCGCGAAGCTTGAAGCCGTGCCGCCGCGCATAATCGGCGATGGCGTCGATCTGGCGGAAATCGAAGCGTGCCAGGCGCGGGCCGCGTCCACTGCCATTTGAGCTCGTTCTCGGGAACGAGCAGCGCCGCATTCGCGCTCGAGAATCCGCGGCGTAGGCCGGATTGGCGAAGCTGCCGCGATCGGCGCCGGGCGGACTCCAGGCCACCGCCGAGCCGAAGCTTCGCCCGCTCCGCCGCGCGAGTCGAGTCGAGCGATGCGCTCGGCGCGTGCTCCGGCAGACGGGCGCGGCAAGGCTCGCGACGGTCGCTCCGCCCACAGCCAGCGCCTCGCGCCGAGTCGAGCTCCATGACCCCTCCTATGGTAGCGCTACCAATGCTAGGCTCCGCGCGGACTGTTGTCAACGAGGCAGCAGGTCGAGCTTCTTCCGCTCGATCGTCGCCTTTGCGCTGTTCGCGGCGCTTGGCGCGGCCGCGCATGCCGAGGACGGCTATGACCTGTGGCTGCGTTATCGGCCGCTGTCCCGAGCCGCGATGCAGCCGCGCGGCTCCCGCACGCGACAGAGCATCGTCGCGGAGTGCTCGACACCGACCATGCGCGTCGCCTGCGATGAGCTGCGAGCGCGGCCTGAGCGGTCTGCTCGGACGCAAGGTCGGACCATGGGCCGCCGCGCCGCGGCGCGATCGTCCTGAAACGCGGCCGCAGCTGCCGCGGACTCGGCGGCGAAGGCTTTCGCATTCGCACCAGCGCGCGGGCATCCGTCACGTGCATCGAGGCGAACAGCGACATCGGCGTGCTCTATGGCGCTTTCGCTTACCTGCGGCTGATCCAGACCGCGCCGCGACCTCGCCCAGCTCGACATCACGCGACGCGCCGAAGGTGCCGCTGCGCATGCTCGACCACTGGGACAATCTCGACGGCACGATCGAGCGCGGCTATGCGGGCCGGTCGCTGTGGGACTGGCAGACGCTGCCGGCCGTCAGCGACCCGCGCTACATCGACTACGCGCGCGCCAACGCGTCGATCGGGATCAACGGCGTCGTCCTCAACAACGTCAACGCCAACGCGCGACATCCTGACGCCGCGCTACCTCGAGAAGGTCGCGGCGCTCGCCGACGTCGTTCCGGCCGTACGGCATCCGCGTCTATCTCTCGGCGCGCTTCGCGCGCCGATCGAGATCGGCGGCCTGCAGACCGCCGATCCGCTCGATCCGCGCGGTCGCGCGCCTGGTGGCGGGCCAAGGCCGACGAGATCTACCGCGCTGATCCCCGACTTCGGCGGCTTCCTGGTCAAGGCCAACTCCGAAGGGCAGCCGGGCCCGCAGGACTACGGCCGCACCCACGCCGACGGCGCCAACATGCTGGCCGACGCGCTCGCGCCGCACGGCGGCATCGTGATGTGGCGCGCCTTCGTCTATCGGCGCCGAACGCCGAGGATCGCGCCAAGCAGGCCTACGACGAGTTCGTGCCGCTCGACGGCAAGTTCGCGACAACGTCATCGTCCAGGTCAAGAACGGCCCGATCGACTTCCAGCCGCGCGAGCCGTTCCACCCGCTGTTCGGCGCGATGCCGCGCACGCCGCTCGCGATGGAAGTGCAGATCACGCAGGAATATCTCGGCCAGGGCAACACATCGTCTACCTCGCGCCGATGTGGAAGGAGGTGCTGCGACGCCGACACCTGCACGGCCGCGCTGCGGCGATCGACGGTCGCGCGACACGATCGCCGGCATCGCCGGCGTCGCCAACACCGGCAGCGACCGCAACTGGACCGGCTCGGACTTCGACCAGGCCAACTGGTACGCGTTCGGCCGGCTGGCCTGGAACCCGCGCTCAGTCGCGGCGCGATCGCCGACGAATGGATGCGCATGACCTGGGGCAACGACCCGCAGGCTGGTCGCGCCGGTCGTCGACGATGATGCTCGGCTCGCGCGAGGCGGTGGTCGACTACATGACGCCGCTCGGCCTCGCCCATCTGATGGCGAGCGGCCATCACTACGGCCCGGGCCCGTGGGTCAACGACCAGCCGGCGGCGCTGACTGGAACCCGACCTACTACCACCGCGCCGACGCGCGCGGCATCGGCTTCGACCGCACCGCGACGCGGCAGCAACGCCGTCGCCCAATATGCGCCGCAGGTCGCGCGCTGCTTCGCCAGCCTGCGCTGCGTGCCCGAAGACGAATCTGCTCTGGTTCCATCACCTGCCGTGGAATTACCGGATGCATTCCGGCCGCACGCTGTGGGACGAGCTGGTCGTTCGCTACGACCGCGGCGTCCACGCGGTGGATTCGATGCGCCAGTCCTGGGCGGCGCTGACGCCGTTGGTCGATGCCGACCGGCATCGCCGCCGTTGCCGCCAGCCTCGACCGGCAATGGGCCGAGGCGCAATGGTGGCGCGATGCTTCGATCGCTTACTGGCAGAGCCTCAATGGCATGCCCCTACCGGCCGGACATGGCCCTCCCTCGCACCCGCTTTCATGGTATGAGACGATTCACTTCGACACGGTGCCCGGCTTCCTCGCGCCTCGGATCGATCAGGCGGTACCCTGCCCGCCGACACAAGGAGATCAGTCATGCGTCCGTTGATCCCGTTCGCCGCACTCGCGCTTGCCAGCTGCGTTCCGCAAACGCCCGAGCCGCCGAATGCCGCCTTCGCGCGCGAGCTTGCTGGCCATGTCGCGGGACCGCAGCAAACCTGTGTCTCCACTTCGCCCGATCAGAACCTGCGCGTGGTTGATTCCCGGACGGTGGCTTATGGCTGGGGACGGACGATCTATGTCAATCAATTGCCGGCTGAATGCCCGTCCCTAAGCCAATACAACACGCTGATCGTCGAAGCCTCGGCCGGCCAATACTGCCGCGGCGACCGCGTCCGCGCGCTCGAGCCCGGGGGCATCATCCCCGGCCCCTCGTGCAACCTCGGCGATTGGGTGCCCTATTCGAGGCGCTAGGCGGCCCCTTCCAAGCGCCGCCGTTCGGCCATAAGGCTTGGCCGTGGACGTTGCGGAACCCATCCGGCGAATTGTCATCGTCGGCGGGGGCACCGCCGGTTGGATGGCCGCTGCAGCGCTAGCGCGCTTCGTCGGCGGCGGGCGACGAATCGTTGTCGTCGAGTCCGAGGCAATCGGGACGGTCGGCGTCGGCGAAGGCACGATCCCGCCGATCCTCGAATTCAATCTTCAGCTCGGCATCGACGAGGCGGAATTTCTCCGCGAAACCAAGGCCTCCTACAAGCTCGGGATCGACTTCGTCGGCTGGACCCGGGACGGAGAGCGCTATTTCCACCAGTTCGGGCACATCGGCCGCCCGCTCAACGGCGTGTCGTTCCATCAGCTGTGGCTGAAGCATCGCCGCGACCCCTCGGTCGGGCCGCTCGCGGCCTATTCGATGTCCGCCGTCGCTGCCGCTCGGCACCGGTTCGACCAGCCTTCGCTCGACCCGTCCAATCCGCTTTCCCAGCTCGCCTACGCCTTTCACTTTGACGCCAGCGCTTACGGGCGCTTCCTGCGCGGTTATGCCGAAGCGCCTCGGCGCCGAGCGGATCGAGGGTCGAATCGTCGACGTCGAGCTCGACGGCGAAACCGGTTTCGTCACGGCAGTCCGGTTGGACGATGACCGTCGGGTCAAGGGCGACCTGTTCGTGGACTGTTCGGGATTCCGCAGCCTTCTTCTCGGTGAAGCGCTCGGCGTGCCGTTCGAGGACTGGAGCCGCTGGCTGCCCTGTGACCGCGCGATCGCCGTGCCTTCGGAACGGACCGAGCCGTTATTGCCCTACACGCGGTCCACCGCGCATCCCGCCGGCTGGCAATGGCGCATTCCGCTCCAGCATCGCACCGGCAACGGCCATGTCTATTCTAGCGCGCACATGAGCGACGACGACGCCGAGCGGCTACTGCTCGACACCCTCGACGCGCCGCCGATCGCCGAGCCCAATCGCCTGCGGTTCACGGCCGGGCGGCGGACCAAGGCGTGGGAAGCGAATGTGATCGCGGTCGGCCTTTCCTCGGGACTTCCTCGAGCCGCTGGAATCGACCAGCATCCACTTGATCCAGCACGGCATCCAGAAGCTCATCAGCCTGTTTCCCGGCCGCGGTATCAGCCCGATCGAGCGCGACGAATATAATCGGCACATGGTCAACAGCTATGAACCGGTGCGCGATTTCCTCATCCTCCACTATCATGCCACCGGGCGAACGGGGCCGTTCTGGGACCATCTCCGCCATATGGAGTTGCCCGACACGCTTCAGCACAAAATCGCGCTGTTTCGCGAACATGGGCGGGTCTTCCGCTACAATGAGGAATTGTTCGACGTCCCCAGTTGGATCGCCGTCATGCTCGGTCAGGGCATCGACCCGCGCGGCCATGACCCTCTGGTCGACGCCATGCCCGACCGCGAAGTGCTTCGCGCCATGGCCGATCTTGGCCAGTCCTACGAGCAAGCGGCCAAGCGCATGCCGCTCGCCAGCGACTATATCGAGCGGCGGATTTCGGCCGGCTAGTGGATGGACGCCGCTGCCGGCTCGTCGCGGAGCTGCACGCTCGCCCGCAGCGATGCGAGCGCGAACAGGCACAGGACGGCGTAGCAGATCGCCGGGATCAGCAGGGCCGCATGATAGCTGGTGATCTCCGAAAACTTGCCGACCAGCAGCGGGATCAGCGCGCCGCCGACGATCGCAGAGCAGAGCAGGCCCGAGGTCGCTTCCGCGCTCGCGGATGACCGTTCGAGCGTGAGCGTGAAGATCACCGGGAACATGATCGAGTTGAACAGGCCGATCGCACAGCGCGACGAAGCCGGCGGTGACGCCGCCGACGGTGACGACGTAGAGGCACATCGCGCAGGCGATCGCGGTGAAGGTCGCAAGCAGCTTCGGCGCGCGGGAACCGCGCCAGCAGAGCCGAGCCGACCGCCCGGCCGACCATCGCGCCGCCCCAGTAAAAGGCGACGGCCTTGCCGGCTTCCTCGACCGAGACGCCGTGGATTCCGTCGCTGCCCATGGTGGCGCCGAGGAGCGGCACGCCGAACGGCGCGTCCGACAGGCCCCAGATCGCATTGTCGATTGAGGAAGGCGGCCATTTGCGTGCCGATCGCGACTTCGGCGCCGACATAAAGGAAGATCGCCGCGCCGCCGAACAGGGCCCAGCGCGAGCTCAGCGCATCGCTGATCAGCGCGCCGACGCCTTGCCCGGCGCTGCGCCGGTCGCCGTCGGGGACGGCCGCCGTGACGCGTCCTGCGCGACAGCCACATGAACAAGGTCAGGACGCGCGATGATCCCGCATATCCAGAAGTAGGCGCGTGTCGATCCCGGCGAGCGCATGCGACGCGCACCGCCGGCGTGATCGACCGTGCCTTCCTTGACCTCGACGCCCTTGAGGAACAGGACGCGCGCCGAGGATCGGGCCGATGAAGGTGCCGAGGCAGTTGAACGTCTGGCTGAAGGTCAGGCGGAAGTGGCTGTATTGCGGATCGCCGAGCGCCGCGGCCAGCGGGTTGGCGGCGACCTGCAGGATGGTGATCCCGCTCGCCAGCACGAACAGCCCGACCAGGACCAGCGGGTAGACCGCCAGGTTCGCCGCGGCGAGCATGAGCGGCGCAGCCGACGATCATGGCGATCAGCGCGGCGACGGATCGCGGGCATGGCCCGGCCGCGAGCGAGCAGCGCCGCCGCCGGGAAGGACATCACGCCGTAGGCGATGAAGAAGGCGAAGGCGATGAATTGCGCTTCGAACGTCGGCTGAGCGTGAAGATGCCCTTCACCGCGGCGACCAACGGGTCGTTCAGCGAGGTGATGAAGCCCCAGGCGAAGAACAGGCAGGTGACGATGACGAAGGCGCCGGTGACGCCGGCACTTGCCGTTGTTGCTGCACGCTCGTTCTCCCCGAAAACCGTCGCGGCGAGACTGGCAGCGAAAAATGGCGTCGCACAAGGCGGCGCGTTACCCGCTAACCTTACGGCCATGCTGAAGACGCTATTCCGGCAGCCTTGCTTGTCCTCGCAGCTATCGCCGCGCCCGCCGTAGCCGCCGACGTGAAAGTCGACGGCGGCGCTGCGTTCGAACCGAGCCATGGAACGGCGACTTGCTGTTGCGCGGGATCCCGTTCGCCGCGCCGCCGCTCGGCGCGCTGCGCTGGAAGCCGCCGCAGCCGGTCGCGGCGTGGCAGCGGAGTGCGCGAATCGCTCGACGCAGCCCGCGTCGTGCCTGCAGAACGACTATGGCTGGAACCACGGCGATTTCGTCATCGGCAATGAAGATTGCCTGACGCTCGACGTGCGCACGCCGGCGCATCGGCGGCAAGCTGCCGGTCGTCGTCTGGATCCACGGCGGAAGCAATCGCGCCGGCGGCCCCAACGACATCGTCCTGTCGGACGTCGGCAAGCAGGTAGTGATCGTCGGCGTCCGCTATCGCCTGGGGATTTTCGGCTTCCTGTCGCATCGCGAGCTGACCGCCGAGCAAGGCGCATCCGGGCAATTACGGCACTGATGGACCAGGTGGCGGCGCTGCGCTGGGTTCAGCGCAACATCGCCCGCTTCGGCGGCGATCCGGCGCAACGTCACGATCGCCGGGCGAAGTCCGCCGGGTCGCAGGACGTCAGCCTGCTGCTCGCCGCGCCCGCGGCCGCGGCCGCTGTTTCAGAAGGCGATCATGGAAAGCGGCACGCCCGGTTTCGGCATGCCGTTCCGCAGCCTTTCGGATGCCGAACGCATCGGCGACCAGGCCGCCGATTTGCTCGGCGCGGGCTACGACCTGCGCAAAGATGCGCGCAGCATCTCCGGCGGCACTGCTGGCGGTCGACAAGCAATTGCTCGACGACGAGACGCCGGGCAACGACTTCGTCTGGCTGCGGACCACCGTCGACGGTTCGGTGCTGCCCGCCAGCCCGGCCGAACCTGCTGAGAGCAGGCGCCGGCCAAGCCGGTGATCGTCGGCAGCAACCGCTTCGAATGGGATATTCCGGGCGGCCGCGCCTATCGCGACCAGTTCATCGCCAAGTCCTTCGGCGCCAACGAGCCCGCTGCGCGCGCCTTCTACAAGCTCGATGTCCGGAGCCGCCGAGCCCGACCCGCGGCTTGGGCCGAGAGACGGGCAGATCGCGACCGACGTAACCTTCCGCTGCCCGGCGCTGCGCATGGCGACGATCATGGCCGCCAAGGGCGCTCCGGTCTGGCATTATGATTTCGACGGCGCCGCCAACGGCGCGCGAAGCTTCCACTCCGCGGAAATCTCCTACGCGTTCGGCGATTCGCACCTGGCCTCGGCCTGTCGCTGAAGCCCTATTGGATCAACTTCATCCGCAGCGGGGATCCCAACGGCGCGGGCTTGGCCGCATGGCCGCGCTTCTCCGGCCGAGCAGCCGCTCCACGCTTTATTCTCCGACACCGGCCTTACCGCCGAAGCCCCGGTCCACGCCGAGGCCTGCGCGCTGACTGACGCTCTATGATCAGGCTTCAGCGCGAACTGGTCGAAAAGCCGTGGGGCCGAACCGAGCTCCCGGCGATGTTCGGTCCGACCGGCGGACGCCGCATCGGCGAAGTGTGGTTCACCGGCGGCGGCGAGGATCTGCCGCTGCTCGCCAAATACATCTTCACCAGCGAGCGGCTGTCGATCCAGGTCCATCCCGACGACGCGCAGGCGCGCGCCCGCGGCCTCGCCGCAGGGCAAGAGCGAATGCTGGTACATCCTCGATGCCGAGCCCGGCGCGACGCTCGGCCTCGGCCTCAAGCGCGCGGTCGGCAAGGACGAGCTGCGCGCCGCGGCGCTCGACGGCTCGATCGAGCAACTGATGGACTGGCGGCCGGTCGCGGCCGGCGATTTCGTCGTTCGTCCCGTCGGGCACCGATCCACGCCATCGGCGCGGGCATTTCGCTGCTCGAATTCCAGCAGAATGCGGACGTCACCTATCGCCTCTACGATTACGGCCGGCCGCGCGAGCTGCACCTCGACGATGGCATCGCGGTCGCCGACGCCGAGCCGTTCGACGATCGTCTGCTCCAGCACCTCGATCGGGCGCGAGGAGCGCACGCTGGTCGACGGGCCGCATTTCACGCTCGTGCTAACAGCCGAGCGACGCGCTTCAGGACCGGCAGCGCTGGGTGATGCCGCTCGACGGCGAGGCCAGTGGCGCGGCGGCCCGGCGATTGCCTGCTGCTCGAGCCCGGACGAGAGGTCGAAGATCGGCCGGCGCGCGGATGCTGATCGGGGCTATGCCCGCGCCGTCATAGCCAGCGCGATCGCGCCGAGCGGCCCGGCGTCGTCGCCGAGCGCCGGCGCGCGCAGATAGGGCGCGCCGGGCAGAAGTCACATAGCCGGCGAGGCTGTCGACCAGCATCGCTTCGATCCGCTCGAGCAGGTGCGGCTGGTTGCCGACGACCCCGCCGCCGATGGCGATCGCGCGCGGCGCCGCGGCGCAGACGATGGCATGGCACAGCTGCGCGAGCGCCCAGGCGACCGAATCCCACAGCGGATCGTCGGCGCGCGATCTGCGTCGACGCGTCCGCCCGACGCGGGCCTTGAGCGACGGACCCGCCGCCAGGCCTTCGACGCAATCGCCGTGGAACGGGCATGAGCCGGCAAAGCTCGTCGCCGGCAAGCCGCGCGACCCGGATATGGCCGAGCTCGCTATGGCCGAAGCCGCGCGTCGGCTGGCCGTTGGCGACCAGCCCGACGCCGACGCCGGTGCCGACGGTGATGTAGGCGAAATCGTCCATGCCCTGGCCCGATCCCCAGCGCATCTCGGCCAGAGCGGCGCCGTTGACGTCGGTGTCGATCGCCGCCGGCACGCCTGCCGCCTTGCTCAGCGGACCGAGAACATCGGCGCCGGCCCAGCCCGGCTTGGGCGTCGCCGCCATCCGTCCCTCGCGCCAGGTCGAGCGGCCCGAAGCTGGCGATCCCCAAGCGCCGTGAAGCCGTGCCCGCTGCCCAGCCCGACAGGATATCTGCTCAAGCGCGCGAGCGTCTCGTCCGGCGTCGTCGTCGGCACGGTTTCGCGCGCGATAATCGCGTCCGGCCCGCGCGCCAGCATCGCGACGCATTTGGTCCCGCCGAGCTCGACCCCGGCGTAGGTCTTCGCCAATCAGTCAAGCCGCGGTAGTGGCCGGCAGCGCGGCGCAACAGCTCTCGATAAAGTCCGCCATGCGATGGCAGCGCCGCGACGCGCTCCTTGATGGCCGCGCGGATCCGCGACAGCGTCAGTTCGAGATCATCCTCCGACATGGCATCGGCAAGCGGGTGGTGGCCGGCAGGCACAAGTCCCTGACCATAAAGGATCGCAAACCAGCTCATTTCGCTGAAGATGTCCGTCAGGAGGGTTTGACTTCGCCCCGCTAGCGGAACAGCTCGAGCTTGTCGGCGAGCGAGTCCGGTATGCTCATGTGCTTGCAATAACGCCAGAATTCCGTGTCCTCGCGCTCGGTCATTTTGTAGTGCGCAATGATGAAGTCGCGGATTGTTTCGTACTGGAAGCCCATCTCCTGTTAAAGCGGTCGACCAGGATCGGGTCGGCGACTCGCTCGGGAAAAATCAGGAACTTTATCACCGCGGCTTGGACAGATGGATGCTGGTCGACTCGAGCGGCTCGAGAAAGCCGCTGGCGAGCCCCAGCGCAAGGCAGTTCTTGACCCATGACGCGCGCCGGCGGCCGGCCTTGAAGCGCAGCAGCTTGGGCTCCGCGAGAGCGGCGGTTTCGAGCGAGCCGAGCAGCTCGCGCGACCGCTTCATCGTCGGAGATATACTCGCTGCAGAAAACGTGGCCGTTGCCGGTCCGATGCTGCAGCGGAATGCGCCATTGCCACCCAGCTTCGCGCGCTATTGCCACGGTAAACGGCGAAGGTTCGGCCATCCTTTCGGCGGGGACCGCGGCGGCGCGGTCATTCGGAAGCCAGTGCGCTCCAGTCTTCAAACCCGGCTTTGTAGACCTGCTCGATCAAAAGCCCGCGAAAGCCCGAGCAGTCGATGAAGAAATCGCCGCGCGACGGAAGAGCCGTCTTGCATGTCGACCGCTTCGATAAGCCGCGTTTCGCCATTCTGCCGGACGTTCACCACCTTGCCTTCCTTGCGACGACGCCCCGCGCTCCGAATAGCGGCGGAGGTAGGCGGCGTAGGTCGAGGCGTCGAACTGGAAGGCGTAATTGCACGTTGGGCTGGCCGCCGGCGCGGACGGCGGCGTCCGTCCGAACTTGCCCGCGCCGCGCCGCTTCGCGTTTCCGTGCTGAAGCGAAGCTGGTCGGCTACGCCGCCCGATTGCATCCAGCGCAGCCAGTAATGAATGAACGAAACGCCGGTGCCGAGGTCGGCGCCGAGCAAGCCCGAAATTGTGGAAATAGCTGTGGCCGAGATGCCGCCAGTCGACGAACTCGATCCCGAGCTTGAAGGTGGCGTTCGGTCTCGCGAACGAACTCGTCCTCGTCGATGCCGAGCAGCTGGTTGAACAGGTGGATCGGCGGAATGGTCGATTCGCCGACGCCGACCGTGCCGATCTCTTCCGAATTCGATCAGCGTGATCCGGAGCTCGTGCCGGCGCGTCTTGCCGAGCGCGGCCGGCGGCCATCCAGCCGGCCGTGCCGCCGCCGACGATCACGATGTCGCGGATCGGTTTCCAATCAGCTCACTCCCTCTGCCGGGGCGCAGCTGCTCGGCCACCGAGGAACTGTTCGACGGAGGCATGCCCCTGCGCGATCTCCGCGACCCGCGGAGCCGCTGCTGAACCTTCGCGATAAGCGGCTCGTCATCGGCAACGAGATCGATCCGCGGATCGTAGCCATCGGGCTCGTGCCCGCAGCCGAGGAAAAGCGACGCCCAGTCTGCTCCTGGAAAGATCTCATCGTCGTTAAGCGGAATCGCGCCCGCGCGCTGCGAACACGTCGATCTTTCGTGGCAAGGCCGGGCGCTCCGGCGAGCGTCGCGCGCACGATCCCAGAACGGTTCGTCGAAGCGGCGATTGAGCAGATAGTGCGCCGGCTTGGAAATCGCGCGAGGTTCGTACCGAACCCGGTGATCGACCGATTGTATGGCATCCGCTTCCGGAAATTCGCCCGCGGTCGTCGGGAAAAACGTGATCAGGTGCGAAATGCATCCGTGGGCCACGTGAAGCTCGATTGCGTCGAGGGATCGACCGCGATCGCGGCTTCGCCGACGGCCACGCAATTGCCGATCCAGGGGCGCCGCTGGATCCCTGGCCTGAGCTCGCTGACACCACGTCCCCGGCGATGGGCAATCGCGCGACCAGCGCGGCAAGCTCCGCAATCTCGCGATCCTCGACGGAGTCCGAACGAATAGACCGCGATCAACGGGAGTCCGGTCCTGCAGCGGAGAACAGGCCAACCCAGCCGCCCCGGAACGCGGAAATCTGGCTGAATGCCGGCAAGCTCTTGCAAGCGCGGGGCCGAGGCTGCGAGGAGGCGGTCGCACGGAAGCGACTCGCCTCCACGATTCGAACTGCCGCCGCCCGCCATTTTACCGATCAGCCGCGCCTCGGCGCCCGAGGCATCGACGATAAAGATCCGCTTCGATGCCTGGACCCGTCGTCGAGGATCGATCGGCATTGATTTGCTCGCCTGTCGACGTCGAGGTCGACATCCTGCCGCTCCGAAGCGTCTCGACGCCCATCCTCAACGCCAGCTGCTTGAGCAGCTCGGAGTAGATCCGGAGCATCGAGATGATAGCCGTAGCTCGCCGAACAGGTGCGGCTTCATCGCGGGCGATCGGCACCCGGCCAAGGCGCGCGCAGGCGCTGCCGAGCGAGAAATCCTCGAACCCGACGCGCAGCCCTTCTAGCGCGCCCTTCAGCCCAATATTGCGCGAACGGCAGGTCGCCGCCGGGCGGCGGCTCATCGTCATAGCCGAGCACGAATAGGGCGGAGCTCCCTTCGCCCAGTTCGAAAAACGTTGCCCGACCATCGGGACGGCGCGACAACCTCGAACACGAGCCGCTTCGTCAAGTCCGAGCAACGCGGTGCATCGAGACAAGCGACGGCAGGCTCGTAAACATCGACGGGCGACTGGCGCATGCGCAGCTCGACGACCCGGATTCGCAAGCCGGTGCTGCCGAGCGAACGCTGGAGCGCCGCAGCGGCGAGCCACAGCGGCGCATCGCGTCCGACAACGGCCACCGATTCGACACGCCGGCTCACAACCGCGCTTCGGCCTCGGATTGCTGCCGGGCTCACTGCTCGCGCATTCGCGTAGCGCGCGACAAAGGACGAGTGCTTCGGCATTTCCTCGACGCGGTCGTGAATCTCGGTCCGAAGTTCGTCGAGCTCCGGAGCAGGCGATCGAGCGGAACCGCGTCGGCGAGCGGGATGATAATGTTCCGGTCGTCAGGCCCTGCCCGAGGAAAACGCTGAGCCAGCTCGGCGGCGTGAACAATCCGTCGCGATACTGCTCGATGTATGCCGGAGTGCCGGAACAGCTCGAATCTTCTCTGTCAGGCTGTCCGGAACGTCCATCGCGCGGCAGTAGCGCCAGAGCTCGGCATCGTCGCGGCAGTTGAGATGATAGTGAAGGATCAGGAAGTCGCGGATGCGCTCATATTCCAGGTCCATCCGCCGGTTGAACTCGTCAACCAGGCGCGGGTCGTGCGGCTGCGTCGGGAACAGCGGCAGCAGATGCATGATGCGCGATCTGGATGAGATAGATGCTGGTCGATTCCAGCGGCTCGAGGAACCCGCTCGAAAGTCCCAGCGCGACGCAATTGCGGTCCCAGGATCTGACGCCGGCGTCCGGCCTGGAACTTGAGCAGTCGCGGTTCCGCCAGCAGCGGCTCGTCGAGGCTGGCGAGCAGTTCCTCGGCGCGCTTTGTCCTCGTCGATGAATCGCGCTCGAAAAGACGTAACCATTGCCCGTCCGATGCTGCAGCGGGATGCGCCAGCGCCAGCCGGCCTTCATCGCCGTCGACCCGCGGTGTAAGGCGTCAGTCGCCCTGTCGTTCGGTCGGCACTGGAATCGCCCGGTCGCACGGCAGCCATTGCGACCAATCCTCCCAATCGACGCCCAAGCTTGCCCGCCAGCAGCAGCGAGCGGAAACCCGAGCAATCGATGAAGAAATCGCCCGCGATGCCGTTCGCCGGATTCCATGATCAGGGCGCGAATGTCGCCGCTCGCCGGGTCCTGCTCGACGTCGCGCACCTTGCCCTCGGTCCGGATGACGCCCCGCGGCTCGGCAACGGTCCTCAGGAATTGACCATAGAGGCTGGCGTCGAAGTGATAGGCATAGGAGTAGGTCGAGTTGATCGTGTTCTTGCCCAGCGGCGGGAAATCGAACCGGTTGTCGCGCGCGGCCATGACCGCGAACGAGAAATCGTCGATCGTTCCAGTCGCGTCCGGCGGCAAGCGCCCGGAGCCACAAGTGATCGAATGCCAGATCCGGCTTTGGACGAGCCGTGGATTCCGAAGGGGTGGACGTAGGACGAGCCGATAAAGCCCCAGTCGACGAAATCGATGCCGAGCTTGAAGGTCGCCTTGCGTGCGCCCGCATCATCTCGGCCTCGTCGATGCCGACCGAAATCGTTGAAGTTCTTGATGTGCGGAAGCGTCGCTTCGCCCACGCCGACGATGCCGATCTCATCGGATTCGACCAGGCGGACGCTGGAGCCGCTTCGGCGGGAGCAATCGATGACCAGCGCCGGCCGCGGCCATCCAGCCGGCGGTGCCGCCGCCAAGGATCACGATGTCGAGCGGTTCTTCCACGATCTGATTCCGTCTCGGCCGTCCTGAGCGCTACCTTAGCAACCCGCGGACAATCACGCCATGACCGGGATTGAAAATAGGGGGTGCCGCTTCGTCGAAGCGACACCCCTTCGTTGTTGAGTGCCCCCTTACGCCAAGGGCGCCGATAATCTCGGCTAGTTGCCGCGCTCGGGCCGGCAGCCGGTGGCGGAGGCGGTGGCGGTGGCACCGGGCAGGCGTCCGTCGCCAGCGATCACCGATCCGTCCGCGCACGTCTGCGTCGCCGGGGCGACCTCCGGCGGAGGCGGCGGCAGCGCCACCGGCGGTGGCGGCGGCGGCGGCGCCGCTCGATGCCATCTTCCAGCGCACGCCGACGATGAACCGCCGGTCGTTCTGGAACCAGCCGTTGGGAGTCAGGATGATCTTGCCTTCCGGACTGTGGACGTCGGTCACCTGCTGGTAAAGCACGGTCTTGGTGTTGAGCAGGTTGCTGCCTTCGACGCTGAACTCGATCGCGTCGGTCAACCGGTAGCGGATCGAGCCGTCGAGGAAGCCGGCGCCCTTCTGCCAAACCGGCAGGTAGACGCAGCAGTCGACCGCCGTGACCAGATATTTCGACCGCCAGTTGTAGGCGACGCGAGCCGAAACCTTGCCCTTTCTCGTACATGCCGACAAGGTTGTAGGTGTGCTTCGACAGGCCCTCGAGCGAACCCGGGCTCGAGCGACTGTTCCTGCGTTGCCAGCGTTGGTGATCGCCGCCGGTGTTTCCAACCGGGTGTCAGGTTGGCGTTCGGTGATGCCGCTATTCGCGACATAGGTGTAGTTCGCCTGGATGCCGAGGCCGTCAAGAGGTGCCGGGCAGGAAGTCGAAGAAGCGCTGGTAGGCAACTTCGAAGCCCTTGATCTTCGCTCCCTTGCCGTTCGCCGGGCCGGTGACCAGCACGTTCCTGGTCACGCCATTGTTCGTGACCGTTTCGGTCGAACGAGCCGTACTGAATGTAGTCGTTAAACTTCTTGTAGAAGGCGGCGATGCTGAACTGGCCGACCGTTCCGAAATAGTTTTCGAGCGACAGATCGAATTGCCACGCGGTCGTGGGCTTCAGATATGGGTTATAGGCATTGGCCGTATAGCGCGGATTGACGTCCCACAGGCTGGCCGCCAGCACCGATTACCCACCGTGGATCCGTCAGGTCGGTGCCGTTCGGCAGGCTCATGCTCAGTGCGACGAAATTCTTCAGCAGGCCGATGTCCGGCCGGGACATCGCCTTTGACGCCGCAAACCGCACCAGCCATTTCGGCGTGATGTCGAGCCGCACGTTGAAGCTCGGCAGGAACTCATGCGTGTTGTTCCGCGCCGTGTTCGCCGATCCGCCGCCGGTCGCGAATGAAAGGTCGTCAGGACCGAGGTAACAGAAAGACGGATAATATGCGCCGGGTATCGGCGGCGGCGTGAAGTCGGGGTCGCCAGGTATCGGAGCCGAGCCGACGAGGCCGCCCGGAACGGCCGCAATCCTCGGGCACTGCGTCGCGTTAAGTCCCGGAACCGTGGGATAGCGAAGGAAGCCGTTGCTGACGTCGCGTGTGTCGACATATCGCAGGCCGATATTGCCGCGACACCGGCAGCCTGCCCAGCATCGCGTCGGGACCGCCGAACTTCAGCATCAAATATCCGGCCGCGGTCCTTTCGTCGACGTCGGCGACTTCATCCGGCGTAAAGCAGCTGTCGGGCAGTTCCACCGGAGTGGCCCCAAGCTGCCCGTTGCGCTGGCAGATCGGAATGAAGCTTCCAACCCCGGTCAACTCTTGGCTGAATTCAGTCGGCGCGATGGGCATTGAGGAAGTCGAACGGCACGAACGGGAAGCTGCCGAGAGTCCCGCCAGCGAAGGAGTTACCGAATGGCGCGACCGTGTAGAAACCGGCTGGATAGCCATTGAACGTCTCTCCGGTACTATTGCAGGTGCCACCGGCTGGACTGTCGATGTTCCAATAAGGATGCTGCGTTGCCGCAATCGGTCCAGGTGTTGGCGATGTTCTGCCAGTTATAGGTGCTCCACTGCACCATCTGTTTGCGATCGGCATAGCGGGCGCCGAATTTCAGGCTGTTGAGCCAGTCGGTGTGGAAGTCATATTCGCCGTCGGCGCGCAGCGCGCAGTTCGTGCCCCGGCTGGCTTCGAGGTGATCCATGACCGAGCGCAGATACCAATTGTTCGGGTTGGCAAGCCCGCCTTCCGACTGGTTGATGTTGGTCGGAGTCGCTGAACGGTGATCCGCGGCAGGTTGCCCGTGGCGTCGAGCGCCGACGTTGGCGAACGAGTGCATCTCGATCGAGATGTCGTAATTGTCGACCTTCGAATTCGACATATTGTCCGTCGAAGTTGAAGCGAAGATTGTCGGTCGCCTCCCATTTGAGATTGAGCGCCGCATCCTGGGTCATGCTGCGGTTCTGGTTGATGCGGCTGCCGGTGCCGACTTCGGGAGCATAAGGCGCCGATCCGTTCGACCGAATGAGCAACCGGGCGACGGCGTCGCCCAAGTGTAACAGGTGTCGAACATCGGTTCGCCCTGGTCGTTGACGCCGAAGCCTTGGTTGGCGCCGGGGTTGCCCCACCAGCCGGCAATACGCAGCCTTGCCGATTGGCGACGCCGGTCTGGAAATTGCCGTCGGAATCGAACGTGAACGCCGGCGTCCCGGGAGCTGGAACCGGAATGCGGTTGTTGAGGCTGCCATTGCCGACGCGCGTGCGCACATCGGAGCCGTAAAGGTCGGGACCGATACCGAAGTGCGCCGAACGTCCGCTCCTGCCAGCATTCTTGTACAGCGGAGCGCAGATATTGAGCGGTCGACGAGCACTTGTGGTCGTTGCTGCGCCATTGCGCCGGCGGCGGCGATGCCGTACCGCTTGCGGTCATATTCGTTGTCGAGGAAGTTGATCGAACGACGGGAACGTAGGCTGTCCTCGGGCCATCCGGGCCGACGCCGTTCATCACGATCGCGGCGCGCCCGTACTGGATGCCCTGGACGGGTCTTGACCTGCGAATAGGCGACATTGGCCCATGATGCCGAATTCGCCGATGCCGGTCTGCCAGCGGTTGCTGTAGAAGACCGTTGATGTCCGGCGTCACATTTCTTGCAAGGTCGCCATAGTTGGCGTTGAGCGCCGACCTGGATCAGCTGCCCGGTCGCGTCGAACGGAACGCGCGTGCGCAGGTTGATCGAGCCGGCGATGCCGCCTTCGATCAGGTCCGCGGTCTGGTTCTTGTAGACGTCGACGCCGGCGAGGAGTTCCGGCGTGATGTCGGTCCAGCTGAGGCCGCGCGCAGCTGTTCGCGCTGAACGTGTCGCGACCGTTGAATTCGGAACGGACCTGCGGAAGGCCGCGGATGATGACGCCCGACGGCTCCGCCGAGAAGTGCGCGGTGTCGCTGGTCGGCCGCAGAAGCGGTTGACGGTGATGCCGGGAACGCGCTGCAGCGCTTCGGCAACGGACTTGTCCGGGAATGCGCCGATGTCGGTCGCGGTGATCGAGTCGACGACGGTGTCGGCGTTCCGCTTGATCTGCTGCGACGTGCGCAGCGCGCGCGCGCTGACCGGTGACGATGATCGCGTTCTTTTCGATCATCGGCGGTTCGGCGCATTGGGATCGGTTGATTGCACTGAGCGGCTTCGAGCGGTATCCGGTCTGCGTCCGTCATCCTGGGCCAACACGCGAGGGCTGAAGCAAGCAGCACCCAGAACCAGGGTCGAAACACCGCAACGCAGCACGCGCGAGCGGTCGATCCGACCCGTCGAAACCGAACATAACATTCTCCCCTCGTTACCGGGACAAATCCCGGACGACGCGCCTTGCGACGCACCGCGATCACGAGTTGGAGGGGAATGATAGCGCTACCACAACAGCCTAAACGAAAGCCGAGCCGTTGATATTTCTGTATCTTTTCGGCTCGGGCAACGGCCCGACTGCAGTATCTCTCCCCAACCCACTCTCGTGAGCACACATCGAGCCTATTGTAACTTTCACCGCAGTCAATTGCATGTGACGGTCCGATGACAACGACGGTTTAACTGTGTTGCGCGCCAGCCACAGCGGCTCCGCTCGCCGACGTCATTGCTGCGCTCCGCAACTGCCGATACGCCACGCCTCATCGCAACGCGCGCAAGGAGTTCGCGATGATCACACGCCGGGAAATATTGTGCGCAGCATCCGCGACACTCGCCGCATCCTGCACCACCGTTCCAGCTGCGCTGCGCGCGCGCCGTTCGTGCGTGTCGACGGCACGGCATTTCGCGCGGGCGATGCGCCTTACGCCATCGCCGGCACGAACATGTGGTACGCGGCCTATCTCGGCGCCGGCACGCCCGACGGCAACCGCGACCGGCTGAAGCGCGAGCTCGATCGGCTCACTGCGCTCGGCGTCGACAATGTCCGCATCCTCGGCAGCGCCGAATATTCGCCGCTCAAGAACAGCGTCCGTCCGACGTTCCGCGACCGCGCCGCGCATTACAACGAGGAGCTGCTGCGCGGGCTCGACCTCGCGCTCGCCGAAATGGGCCGGCGCGGCATGAAGGCCGTCATCTACCTGACCAATTTCTGGGAATGGTCGGGCGGCATGATGACCTATCTCTATTGGACCAACGGCGGCCGCTACATCGACATGAACGACCCGGCGCACCCATGGCCGGAATTCCCCGACATGAGCTCGGAATTCTACGGCAACGCGCCGGCCGTCGCCATGTACCACGACTATGTCCGCGCGGTGGTCGACGCGCCGCAACAGCGTCACCGGCCGGCTCTACCGCGACGATCCGGCGATCATGGCGTGGCAGCTCGCCAACGAGCCCCGGCCGGCGGGCAGCACAGCGGCCGGGCGGCGGCACATGCCCGCTTACCTTGCGTGGATCGGACGCGACCGCGCGGCTGATCAAGTCGCTCGATCCCAACCATCTCGTCTCGACCGGAAGCGAGGGCACGATGGGCTGCATCGAAGACGTGCAATGCGTCGTCGACGCGCATTCGTCGCCCGCCGTGGATTACGTCACCGCGCACATCTGGCCGCAGAACTGGAGCTGGGCCGACCCCAAGGATCTCGCCGGCACCTGGCCGACGGTCGAGCGCAACACGCGAGCCTATATCGCGCAGCAGGTCGACATCGCCCGCCGCCTCGGCAAGCCGCTGGTCATCGAGGAGTTCGGCATGCCGCGCGAAGGCGGCAGCTTCGATCCCAGCGCGACGACCACGTACAAGGACCGTTTCTACCAGCTCATTTATGCCGCGGTGCTCGACAGCCTGCGCACCGGGCGGGCCGTTGCGCGGCGCCAATTTCTGGGCGTGGGGCGGCGAAGGCCGCGCGCAACATCCCGACCATCATTTCGAGCGCGGCGACACCAGTCCTACCTCGGCGACCCGCCGCACGAGCCGCAGGGTTGGTACAGCGTGTTCGACAGCGATGCGTCGACCCAAGCGATCATCCGCGACTATGCCGCGGCCGCGAAGGCGCTGGCCTAGGGATCGATCCGGAACATCGCGACGCCATGCGGCTCGACCGTCGCACTAATCGCACCGCCCCAGCGGCCCGCATCGCGATGCGCCCACAAGTCACGCACCCGCGCGCGCTGCGCGGGCGCCAGGCCGAGTTGCTCGGCGGTCGCCCGGATCGTCGTCGGCTGCATGCGCCGCGATTGAGCAGCAACAGCGCCTTGGCTCCGCCCGTCAGCGGCTTCACCCACACCTCGGCGTCGCCCTGCTTCCAGACACGATGGCCCTGGACCCCCAGCGCGTCCTGGTCGACCGCGATCACATCCTTGTTGAGCAGGATCGACCGCGTGACTTCGTCCATGTGCGCGACGTCGTTGCCCGCCATCAGCGGCGCCGCCATCATCGCCCACAGCGAGAAATGCGCGCGATATTCGCCCGCGCGTCATGCCGCCATTGCCGACCTCGAGCATGTCGGGATCGTTCCAGTGGCCCGGCCCGGCGTAGGGCCACAGCGGCTCGTTCATGTCGACGATCTCGAGCACCGGGTGGGCCCAGTCATGCGCCTTGTCCTTGGCCGCGAAGCTGTCCCAGATGTCGCCGGTCGTGCGCCACAGGTTGCCGACGTTCTTCGCCCACAGCCACGGCTTGGCAGTCCCCCATTCGCACATCGAAAAGACGATCGGCCGGCCGCTTTGGCGAAGCGCGTCGGCCATTAGCGCATAGGCTTCCTGGCGCGTTGCGGTCGCCGGTGCTGCACCAATCGTATTTGAGGTAATCGACGCCCCAGCGCGCATAGGTCAGCGCGTCCTGATATTCGTGGCCCTGGCTTCCCGGGCGGCCGCCGCAGGTCAGCCGTCCGGCATCCGAATAGATGCCGAACTTCAGCCCGCGCGAATGGACGTAGTCGGCGAGCGCCTTGATGCCCGACGGGAAGCGCTGCGCGTCGGCGGTGATGAAGCCGTTGGCGTCGCGCGGCCCGTGCCAGCAGTCGTCGATGACGACATACTTGATAGCCGGCGTCGCGCATGCCGGTGGCGACCATCGCGTCGGCGGTGTCGCGAACGATCTGCTCGTTGACGTTGCAGGCGAACTTGTTCCAGCTGTTCCAGCCCATCGGCGGCGTCAGCGCGAGGCCGTTCGGCGCCTTGTTGACGACCTCCTGGGTGGTCTCCGCGAGCGGCGTTCGCGGCAGACCGCGCAAAGCGCGCACCACAGCAGGAAATTCACGGCGCGAGACATTGGCCCTCCCCCACGCGCTTGCGTTCGGCTCTTGCGTTAGCGCTACCAACCGCGCGATGCAAACAGCCGGAGGGGAAAATGCGATGAAGCGATTGCTCGGCATGCTCGCGGCGATGGTCCTGGCATTCGCGCCGGTCGCGGCGCATGCCCAGCCGCAGCCGCTCCCGCACCTGGTCAGCCAAAACGGCAAGCATGCGCTGATCGTCGACGGCGCGCCGTTCCTGATGCTCGGCGCGCAAACCAACAACAGCAGCAATTATCCCGCCGTCCTGCCCAAGGTCTGGCCGGTCATCCGTGAGCTCCACGCCAACACGCGTCGAGATCCCGATCGCCTGGGAGCAGATCGAGCCGGTCGAAGGCCGCTTCGATTTCTCCTGGGTCGACACCCTGCTCGCCGAAGCGCGGCAGAACGATGTGCGGCTCGTGCCCTTGTGGTTCGGGACATGGAAGAACACCAACCCCGGCTACACGCCCGAATGGGTCAAGGGCGACACCGCGCCGCTTCCCGCGCATGATCACCAAGGACGGCAAGACCCATTACGTGCTGTCGCCGCACGGGCGCTCGACCCTTGCCGCCGACAGCCGCGCCTTCGCCGCGCTGATGCGTCACCTGCGCGACGTCGATCCGCAGCACACGGTCATCATGGTCCAGGTCGAAAACGAGACCGGAAGCTACCAGTCGCCGCGCGATTTCTCGCCCGAGGCCAACCGCCTGTTCGCCGCCGCCATCCCGGCCGAGCTCGCCCGGCGCGTCGGCAAGAGCGGCACTTGGACGCAGGCATTCGGCTGGAAGGCGGATCAGGCCTTCAACGCCTGGCATGTCGCGCGCTACGTCGACCAGGTCGCCGCGGCGGGGCAGGCCGAGCTCAACCTGCCGATGTACGCCAATGCCGCGCTCAGCGACCCGTTCAAGGAAGAAGGCGCGCAATATGGCGCGAGCGGCGGCCCCAACTGGAACGTCATCGACATCTGGAAAGTCGCGGCGCCGCACCTCTCGCTGCTCGCGCCCGACATCTACGACCGCGACCATCAAGGTCTACGCGAAACAGCTCGACCATTACGCCCGGCCCGACAACGCCTTGTTCGTTCCGGAGAACGGCAACGCGCCCGAATATTCGCGCTTCCTGTGGCTCGCGCTCGGCAAGGGCGCGATCGGCTGGGCGCCGTTCGGCATGGACGCCACCGGCTATTCCAATTTCCCGCTCGGGGCGAAGCCAGCTCGACGCGGAGACCATCGAAGCCTTCGCGTCCAAGTATCGCTTGCTCGCACCGATCGCGCGCGACTGGGCGCGGCTAGTCGTTCGAGCATCCCGTCACCGGTTTCGCCAAGCCCGCCGACGGCGCCGACCAGAGCGCGGTGCTCGGCCGCTGGAAGGTCGACCGCGATGTACGGCATGTGGGAGTTCGGCGAGCGCGACTGGACCTGGATCGAGATTCCGCCGCACCCGAACAAGGACCGCCCCGTCGGCGGCGCCGCGATCATCCAGCTCGGGCCCGACGAGTTCCTCATCGCCGGGTCCGACGTCCGCATTCGCTTCGCGCTCGATCACGCGCCGCCGGGCGATAACGTCCAGTTCCTCGACGTCGAGGAGGGCACGTTCGACAACGGCCGCTGGGTGATGCAGCGCCGCTGGAACGGCGACCAGACCGATTATGGCCTGAACCTGACGGCACCGGTCCTGCTCAAGGTGCGCATGGGGACCTACCGATGAAATTCGCGGCCACATTCGCTTTGCTGGTTACGCGCCGCGTCGGCGGCGATCGCGCAGACACCCGTCAAGCGCACGCCGAGCGGAATTATCGTCATTCCGGCGGCAAGCACCGAGAAGGCGGTGCGCCTCGATGTCTATGGCGACGGCATCATCCGCGTGACCTCGACGCCCGACCCCGAGGTTGAGCCGGCGCAGAGCCTGATGGTGACGGCGCGGCCGCTGTCCACCGGCTTCACCGTCGCCGAAACGCCCGGCGCGGTGACGCTAGCGACGCCGAAGGGCTCCGCCGTCGTCGAGCTTGCAACCGGCAATGTCAGCTTCCGCAACGCCGCCGGCCAAGTCGTGCTCGGCGAAAGCGGACCGCCCACGTTCGCTCCGGCGAGCGCCGATGGCAAGCCGTACGTGTCGGTCACGCCAGCAGTTCAACCGCGGCACCGACGAGGGCTTCTACGGCCTCGGCCAGCACCAGAACCGGCAGATGAACTACAATGGCGAGGACGTTGAGCTGGCCCAGCACAACATGGACGTCGCCATTCCGTTCGTCGTGTCGACGCGCAATTACGGGCTGCTGTGGGACAATAATTCGATCACGCCGCTTCGGCGATCCCAAGCCCTACGAGCTGCTGAAGGCGGACGGCGGCTGGACCGCCACCTACAGCGCCAACGGCAAGACCATCGCCGAGCGGCTCCGAGCCCGCGATCGACCTCCAATATCTCGAGAACCGCAAGGACTGGCCGGCGGGCACCCGCACCGCCAACGGCGGCGACAACGTGCCGGGCCTAAAGGTCGTGTGGACCGGGAGCATCACGCCAGCGGCCGGCGGCCTGCACCGCTTCCGCCTCTATTCGTCGGGCTACGCCAAGGTGTTCGTCGACGGCCGCGAAGTGCTCGAACCGGTGGCGGCAGAACTGGAACGCCTGGTACCACAATTTCGACGCCCATCTGCCGCCGGGCAAGCCGCACGACATCCGCGTCGAATGGGAGCCGAACGGCGGCTATATCGCGCTCTGCACGCCGATCCGCGGCCCGACGCCGACCGCCATTCGCTGACCTTCACCTCGGAGCTCGCCAAGGGCCTCGATTATTACTTCGTCGGCGGGTCGAGCATGGACGACGTCATCGCCGGCTATCGCCAGCTGACCGGCAAGGCGCCGATCATGCCCAAATGGGCCTATGGCTTCTGGCAGAGCCGCCAGCGCTACGAGACGCAGGACCAGCTGCTCGGCGTGCTGCGCGAATATCGCAAGCGCGGCCTGCCGCTCGATAATATCGTCCAGGACTGGGATTATTGGCCGGAGGATGGCTGGGGCTGCCAATGCTTCGATCCCGGCGCGCTTCCCCGATCCCAAGGCGATGGTCGACGAGGTGCACGCCAGCGGCGCCCACGTCATGATCTCGGTCTGGGCGAAATATTATCCCAGACACCGACAACTACAAGGAGCTCGACGCCGCCGGCGGCATCCTGCGCAACATGGTAACGCCGCGGCCCGACGAGCCGATCAACGATCCCGATTACGTCCACGCCATGTACCGCGACTGGGTCGGGCCGGGCTATCCCAACGCCTTCTACGATCCCTACAGCCAGCGGGCGAAGGACATTTACTGGCGCCAGGTCAGCGACGGCATCGCTCAGCTAGGGCTTCGACGCCTGGTGGCTCGATTCCGACGAGCCCGACTTCCATTCGAACCTGTCGATCGCGGAGCGGACCCGGCGGATGGGCCCGACCGCGGCCGGGCCCGCGCGCGGCCTATTTCAACTCATACCCGCTCGATGCATGTCGAGGGCGTCTACGACCACTGGCTCGCGCGACAAGCCCGACGTCCGGCCCTTCATCCTGACCCGCTCGGGCTTCGGCGGCATCCAGCGCGCCGGCGCGGCGATCTGGTCGGGCGACGTCGCCTCGCGCTGGGACAATTTCCGCGACCAGATTTCGGCCGGGCATCAACATGTCGCTGTCGGGCGAGCCCAACTGGAGCCACGACATCGGCGGCTACACGATGGAGAACCGCGTTCCTCAAGCCGACCGCCGCCGACCTCGCCGAATGGCGCGAGCTCAACACCCGCTGGTTCCAGTTCGGCGCCTTCTCGCCGATCTTCCGCAGCCACGGCGAGAACATCAAGCGCGAGATCTTCGAGATGTCGCCGGAAGGCTCGCCGACCTACAGCTCGATGGTCTGGTACGACCGGCTTCGCTACCGGCTGATGCCCTACATCTACACGCTCGGCGCCGACACCTACTTCAAGGACGGCACGATCATGCGCGGGCTGGTGATGGACTTCGCCGCCGACAAGAGGACCTGGGGCATCGACGACGAATATCTGTTCGGCCCGGCGTTCCTCGTCGCGCCGGTGACCGAGTATCAAGGCGCGCAGCCGCAAGGTCTATCTGCCCGCCGGCACCGATCTGGTACGATTTCTACACCGGCCGAAGCGTGGCCGGCGGGCGAACCGATCGCCGCCGCCGCGCCGTACGAGCGCATGCCGCTGTTCGTCCGCGCCGGCTCGATCGTCCCGACCGGCCCTGCGATCCAGCATCACCGGCAACAATTCGCACTCGCCGCTGACGCTCAACGTCTACACCGGCGCCGACGGCAGCTTCTCGCTCTACGAGGATGACGGGATCAGCCGGCAATATCTGAACGGCCAGCATTCGCGCATTCCGCTGAGCTGGGACGAAGCGGCGAAGACGCTGACCATCGGCGCGCGCGAAGGCAGCTATTCGGGCATGGCCGGCAAGCGCACCATCAACATCCGCTGGATGCGCCCGGGCAAGGCCCGAGCGCTGTCGTTCGACGCCAAGCCCGACGCGACCCTCACCTACGACGGCACGCCGCAAACGATCCGCATGCGCTAGGCGAGCCCGCGTCCGCTGATCCGCAGCGCGGGCACGAACTCGCCCGGCTGCGGCGGCGGAAGCGTCACCCGCAGCGCCTCGCCATCGCGCCGGAACGCGAGCTGCGGCCCGCCGAGCAGATCGACGCGTTCGACCGCCGCATCGGGCAACGCTCGCATGCCGAGCGACGCAATCGCCGTCTCGCGCTCCGGCCAGTCGAGCAGGATCGCGTAAAGCGCCCCGCCCTTTTGCGTGAAGCGCACGTCCTCCGCGGTGAACGGCTTCGCCTCGTCCTCCGCCATATGCCCGGTCGGCGGCCGGGTCGGGCCCTCGCCGAACTGCCGCCACGGCCGCGTCCCGAAGATCGCCTCGCCGTTGCGGCGGTTCCACGCGCCGATCGCATCGACGATCGCCTCTTCCTTCTCGTCGATCGTGCCGTCGCCGCGGACCGGGATGCTGAGCAGCAGATTGCCGTTCTTCGACACCACGTCGGCGAGCCGCTGCACCACCTGCTTGGCGCTCTTGTAGCCGTTCCGTTCGTAGAGCGGCCGGTCGTAATGCCAGCTGCCGATGCAGGTGTCGGTCTGCCACGGGTCGCGCCGGATGCTCGTCGACGAAGCCGCGCTCGACATCCTCCGATGACCGCCCGCGCTCGGCCTGCGCCGAGCTGCTTGGCGAACAGCACCACCTCGGCCTGCCGCTTCGCCGCCTCGGCGTAATAATGGCGCGACCGCTTCGAGCCCGGTCTCGCCGAACGGCAATGCCGCTGTCGTCGAAATAGACCAGGTCGGGCCGGTATTCTCGACCATCTCCTTCTGGCGCAGCAGCCATTGCTCGACGAAGCGCGGATTGGCCGGCGGCGCGGCTTCGATCCACTGGCCGTCGCGCTGGTCGTGCCAGGCGTTCATCGCCGCCGCCGAGTCGATGCCGTCCGGCGCGACATAATAAGGCCCGGTGTAGAGCTCCTGCGGGTCGAGCCCCTCCCAGATATTTGCCGCGGCCGTGGCGCTTGCGCAGCCAATAAGCGTCGTAGCGCCGGCCGCGCATCGGCCCTTCGGCGTCATAGCCATAGGCCGGCTGCTACCAGTGCCAGGCGTGGCTCGAATGATTGGAAATCGCCGAACTTCAGCCCGGCGTGCGCGAACGACCGGTTCCCATGTGCCGAGGATGTCGCGCTTCGGCCCGACCCGCGTCGAGTTCCAGCCATGGTGGCTGCTCGCGAAATTGTCGAAATTGTCGTGATGGCAGCCCATCGCGAAGAAGTAGCGCGCGCCCGCCTGCGCATAGCGCGCGGATCAGCGTCTCCGGCTCCCAATGCTCGGCTTTCCACCGGCCGATGATGTCGATGAAGCCGGTGCGGCTCGGATGGCCGTAGTGCCGCAGGTGATGCTCGTACGGCGTCTCGCCCTGCTGCCACGGCTGGCGGCCCTGCAGGTACATCAGCCGCCCGTACCAGTCGCCGAACTCGGGCACGCATTGCGGCCCCCAATGCGCCCAGATCCCGAACTTGGCGTCGCGGAACCAGTCTGGCGCATACGCGCGACGCGATCCGGGGCGACGCGCTGTCAGCGGCGGCAGCGGCAGGCGCCGCCGCCAGCCCCGATGCGATCAGCGACCGGCGCGAAAGGCGCATCGCCCGCCCTCAGTTCGTCAGATGGTGAAGGGCCTGCAGCAGGAACTGCTTCATGCGCTGCCGAAGCTCGGGGGTCGATGGCCGAGGATGCCCCGCGCCTCCTCGGGGATATGCCCGACCGGGTCGCGAATCCAGGCGGAACACAAAATGGTCGAACATCGCCCGCCACGCCCGCCGCTCGCGCTCGGGCAGGTGGCTGATGGTCAGCAGGCCGTGGCCGAGCGCGTGGGTCGGCGAGCCGGCGTCGGCCGGCCCGACCTTCCACCAATAATTGACCAGCACGTTGAGCGGTCCGGACGCTTCGACGCCGTGCCACCATAAGGCGGGAATGAAGATCGCGTCGCCGGGCTCGAGCTCCGCGACCAGCGCGTGCTTCACCGCTTCGCGGAACAGGGGGAAGCGCGCGTAATCGGGGTCGCGGAGATCGACCATGCTGATCGGCTGGCCGGCAATCGTTTGGTCGAGCGGCCCGACGTAAAGATTCGTCACCTGCTCGGGCGGGAAAAGGATGAATCGCCGTGGCCCGCCGACGACGCACGCGACATTGTCGGATTCGTCGTAATGCGGCGCGACGCGGCTGCGGTTGCCGATCCAGATCCGCGGCTCGGTCCGCAGCGGATCGACCAGGGTCATTGGATTTTCCGCAGCAAATCGCGGCAGCATCTGGCTCGTCGGAGTCGATCCCATATAGATCGAGCGCTTCTGCTCAGCCGGATCGAGCAGGGTCTTCAACAGGTTGCTGACCGTGGTCTCGGCAATGTCGAAATTGAAGCCATCGAGGCCGGGGGCGTAGAAATAGCGCCCGTTGATCGCCGGCTGGCCGAGGAAGCACCGAACCCGCGACTGGTTGTCCCTCGCGCTCAGATAATCGACGAGCAGGGGCGAGGATTGGCGCGATGCGGCGACCGCCGGCCAGTCGGAAACGAGGCCGCGCAGAATCGCCGGTCCATGCCGGGTTTCGATTTCATTTTCGAAGCGGCGACGATCAATGTCATGAAATTCCGCGATCGGCGCTGCGTTCGACAGGCCGATTCCCTTGCCGGCCGGGTTCGCCGCCTGGCGCCCGGCCGCGCTCAGTTGGACGCCTTCGCCTTGGTCGCCAGCTCGTTGAACCGCGCCGCGGTGATGCCAAGCAGGATTCCCCGATCGTCCTTGCCGAACGCAACCAGCGGAACCTTGATCTTGATCTGGCCGGTGTTGACGATGGCGCCATCGGCATCGACCGAATCGATCGTCCCAATTCGCGTGCCCTTGACATCGCGAAGCGATGCGCCGGCCATTGATATCGGCCGCCGTCGCGGGAACCGCCTTATGCTGGACCGGCCGCTCGTCGGGCTTGCCGGACTTGGGGTCGCCGGCGCCGATCAGGTGGTTATATTCGGCGTTGCTCTCGCGGTTCGCCGACGTGATTTTGCTGGAATTCGCCGGTACCCGGCAAGGGCGCCGCCGAACCGGGGCCCGCAACCTGGGCGGAGGCCGCCGTCGCACCGCTGGCCGCAAGCGCCAGCATTACCAATAAGCGAGATGCTTTCCCTGTCATGTCGTCCCACCACTATCTGATAGCGCTATCACAATGCACTTGCCGGTCATGAACCGCAATGCTTGGCCCGGCGCCTGGTAAAGTGCGCCGGATGAACGCCCACTGACCCCGGCTTTCCGGCAGCGTAACAGCCGCCGTCTCGACCGCATTGCCGCTCCTTTGGAAAGCTGCGACAGGAGCGTTCAGCATGACCCCGCCGGCTTTTGCACAGTGTAACAAGGTCGCCGAAGTGGAGAGCCCGGCCGCGCTCCGATTGGGAATTGACCGGCAAAACCGCCCGTTGGTGCTGCGCGGGGCAGTTGCCCACTGGCCCTTGGTGACGCACGGTCAGCAGTCCCCCGAGGCACTGGTCGACTATCTGACCAGCCTCATCTCTTCCGAGCTCGTCGACACGGTCATCGCCCCGCCCGCGGCGCGGGGACGGCTGCTCTACGAGGAGGGCTTGTCCGCGCTCAATCACCAGCACTCGATCGAAAATCTGTCCCATGTCCTAAGGGGCCTGCTCAAGCAGGTGGATGCGCCGGAACCGATCGGCATTTCGCTCCAGGGCCTCGACGCGGCCGAACATTTGCGCGGGCTCGAACAGTCCAATTCGACCGACCTGGTCCCGCCGGGCACTCAAGCCCGACTGTGGATCGGCAATGCCGTAACCGTCGCACCGCATTTCGATGCCGCCGACAATCTCGCGTGCGTCGCCGCGGGAAGACGGCGCTTCGTCCTGTTTCCACCCGAACAGGTCGGCAACCTGTACGTTGGCCCGTTCGACGTCACGCCGGCCGGCGTGCCCGTCAGCACCGTGCCGCTCGATGATCCCGATCTCAATCGGTGGCCCCGCTACAGCGACGCCCTGGCCGCGGCCGAGGTCGCAGAGCTCGAGCCGGGCGATGCGATCTACATCCCCTATCTGTGGTGGCACGGCGTCCAATCCCTCGCGCCGTTCAACCTGCTGGTCAATTACTGGTGGTACCGCGACCCGGTTGCCGCCCAGCACCCTTATGGAGCGCTGTTACGCGCCTGCCACACACTGTTCGGCAACATGCCGGACGAACACCGCGCGGCGTGGCGCGCGATTTACGATCATTATGTCTTCGCCCCGGACTACACTTCGTTCGATCACCTGCCGCCGCAATTTCGATCTGCGCCCGAACCAAGCACCGAAGCGATCGCCCAATTCAAGGAAGCAGTCGCCGGGCTGTTCACCAGGTCCTGACCGAGGCCGCAGGTTCGACGCTCATCGTCTGCGATTGGCTGGGGCGGCAGGATTCGAACCTGCGAATGCCGGTACCAAAAGCCGGTCTCATCAAATTCGAGAAATCTGGCTGGGGCGGCAGGATTCGAACCTGCGAATGCCGGTACCAAAAACCGGTGCCTTACCACTTGGCGACGCCCCAGCAGGCGGCCCCCAAAACGATGGCTGTCCGGGGAGAAGCGGCGCTTATACCGGCACGGTTTCGAGTTGGAAGGGGGAGCGCCTATATGGCGCGCATGACCCAGCCAGCCATCCGCGATTTCCACGCCCACATCTATTACGATCCCGAGGACGTCGAGCAGGCCAAGGCGCTCGCCGCCGCGGTCCAGGCCCGCTTCGGGGTCGCAGTGGGCCATTTCCACCTCCGGCCCGTCGGCCCGCATCCGCGCGGCAGCGTCCAGCTGACCGTGCCGACCGAGCAGTTCGGCGATGTCGCGCAATTCCTCGCGCTCAATCGCGCCGGCCTCACCGTCTTCGCCCATGCCGAGACGGGCGACGACCGCGCCGACCATACCGACCACGTCATCTGGTTCGGGCCGAGCGAAACGCTCGACCTCAGCCTGTTCGACTAAACGTTCAATGGCTGGGCGTTGGGGATGCGGCCGTTGACCAAATCGTCATAGTCGCGGCTTAGCTGCCGAGTCAGATCGCCAACCTCGAACGTCCACGGCCCAACCGACTGCACCGGCGTCACTTCGACCGCGGTGCCGGTCAGGAACATCTGCTCGAAGCCTTCCAGCTCCTCCGGCCAGATCTCGCGCTCGATCACTTCGGCGCCGCGCCGCCGCGCCAGGTCCATCACCGTCCGCCGGGTAATCCCGTCGAGGAAGCAGTCGGGGACCGGCGTGTGCAGCCGGTTGTTCTCGATGAAGAAGACGTTGGCGCCGGTCGCTTCCGCCACCCGGCCGCGCCAGTCGAGCATCAGCGCATCGTCATAGCCGCGGTCGGTCGCGTGCTGCTTCGACAGCGTGCAAATCATGTACAGGCCCGCCGCCTTGGACGCGGTCGGGGCGGTGTAGGGCGCGGGCCGGCGCCACGGCGCGATGTCCATCCTTATGCCGTTTTCCGAAATGCGCGGGTCGTAATATTTGCCCCATTCCCAGGCGGCGATGGCGACGTGCGGGCGGGTGTTCCCGGGCGCGACCCCCATCGAATTCCGCGCCGCGCCAGGCGACCGGGCGCATGTAGGCGTCGGTGAGGCCGTTGACCTTCAGCACTTCCATGCAGGCCGCGTCGATTTCGTCGGCGGTGTAGGGCAGTTCGAACCCGAGCAGGCGCGCGCTCTGGTGCAGCCGCTCGGTATGCTCGCGCAGCTTGAACACCGTGCCGCCATAAGCGCGCTGCCCCTCGAACACGCTCGACGCATAGTGCAGCGCGTGGGTCAGCACATGCACCCGCGCGTCGCGCCACGGCACGATCTCGCCGTCGAGCCAGATCCAGCCGTCGCGGTCGTCGAAATCGGGTTGTGAAGCTGCTGCCATGAGGGCCGCCTAGGACAGGCTGGCGGGCTCTTCAAGCGAGGCGCCCCGCGCCTCATTCGCTAGCTCCGCGCCGCGCCGGGCCGCCGCGGCAATGGCGACATCGACCAATTGGTCGAGCACCCGGTCATGGTCGAGCACGTCGAGCCCGGCCTGGGTCGTGCCCTTGGGGCTGGCGACCCGCTTGGCGATGGACGCCATGTCCTCGCCGGTCGTCGCCGCCATCCACGTCGTTCCGAGCACGGTTTCGAGCGCGATGATGGCCGCGGTTTCCGGGCTGATGCCCCGTCCTTCGGCGGCCTTGGCAAGGGCCCCGACGAAGCGCGCGACATAAGCGGGGCCCGCGGCCGCCACCGCGCCGATCGCGGCGAACCGCTCTTGATCCGTCGTCCACAGCGAGTAGCCGAGCGCCGCGAAGATCTCCCCGAGCTTGTCCTGCGTCGCGGCGTCGGCGTCCTCGCTGTAGAGCGCGACCACGCCGCGCCGCACTTCGACCGGCAAATTGGGCATGACCCGAACGATCTTGCCCGCCCCGGGGAAGCGCTCGCGCAGGGTCTTCGCCTCGACCCCCGCGAGCAGCGACACGATCACCGTCTGCGCCGACAGCCGCTGGCGAAGCTCGGCGCGATCTCGTCGAGCTGCTGCGGCTTGAATGCCAGCACCAGCAACTTCGGCGGCGGCCCTGCCTGGGCGAGGCCGGCCACGACCCGCACGCCCTCGATCGACCCGCCACTAGGGCGAATGACCGTGACCGGCGCGAGGTCGATGGTCGCGGCCTGCCACCCCTTGAGGATGGCGCCCCCCATATTGCCGCAGCCCACGAACCAGGTCGGCATCGGCAGTGTTGGTAGTCCGGCCATGTCTTATGCCTCGCCGTGGGTGTCGATCAATGCCGCGGCGATGGCTTCGCCCGGCGACTTGCCGCCCCAAAGCACGAACTGGAACACGGGGTAGAAGCGCTCGCATTCCTCGACGGCCGCTTCGGCGATGGCCTCGGCCTGCTCCAGGCTCAGCCCTTCGCCCTCGCGGGCGTCGAGAATGGTGGAGTGGCGGAACACGACCAGGCCCGACCCCGACCACATCTCGAAATGACCGAGCCACAATTGCTCGTTGATCAGGCTCAGCGCCTCGAAAATGGCAGTGCGCTTCTCGACCGCGACCTTGATGTCGGGGAAAGCGAGGAACTGCAGCACCTGGTCCTCGGGGCGCCACACGCCGCGCAGCTCGTACTGCGCCCAGCTGCCCGTGGCCGACGCGACGATTTCGCCCTCGGCGGTGCGTTCGCACGCCCAGCCGCGCGCTTCGAAATATTGTTCGAGCACTTCGATCGGAGCGCCATCGTCGCGCTCCTCGTTGATTTCGTCCACGCTCAGCCGACTGCTCCCGGCTTGGGCTTGGGCGAGGCCTTGGGCTTTGCCGCCGCGCCACCGGCCTTGCCCTCGAGCGCCACGATCCGCGCCTTCAGCGTCTCATTCTCGTCGCGCGCCGCCGCGGCCATCGCCTTGACCGCCTCGAACTCGTCGCGGCCGACGAAATCATTGCCCGCCATCCATTCGCGCATCTTCTCGCGCGCCGAGGATTCGGCTTCGCGGCCCATTCCGGCCATGGTCCCGGCAAAACCGTTCACCATCTTCACGAAGTCGTCGAACATCTTGTTCTCGGACTGCATCGCTCGTCTCCCGTTCAACCGAGCAGCGAGGTCCCCGCGCCCGGATTCATGTCCTGAATCGCGCCGTTCAAGGCGGCCGCGAAGATCAGCCACGCCAGATAGGGAATGAGGAGCAATCCCGCCACCCTGTTGATCCTGAGGAAATTGCCCGCCGCCAGCGCCGCGATCACCGCCATCGCATAGATGACGATCCGGGCCAGCCCGATGTCGTGAGCGCCGAAGAAGATCGGCGACCAGGCGTAGTTCAGGGCAAGCTGGGCGAAAAACAGGATCAGCGCCGTCTTGCGCCGCGGCGACGGCGGCTCGACCAGGATCATCGCCAGCGCCACCCCCATCAGGGCGTAAAGGATGGTCCAGGCGACCGGGAAGACAATCGGCGGCGGCTGGAAGAACGGCTTGTGAAGCCCGGCATACCAGCTGTTGGCGCCGCTGCTGCCGCTGAGCAGGCCGATCGCCGTGCCCGCCAGCACGATCGCCGGGACCGTGATCAGCCCGTATTTCCCCCACAGCTTCTCGTCCTCAGCCATTCTTGCGCGCTCCCAGCAGGAATTCGACATTGCCTTCGGGCCCGGTGATCGGGCTCGGCTCGATCCCCAGCACGGTCCAGCCCTGCGTTTCAACCCAGTCCTTGGCCTCGGCGCAGACGCGCTCGTGCACCGCCGGATCGCGGACCACGCCGCCCTTGCCCACCTCCTCGCGCCCGGCCTCGAACTGCGGCTTGACCAGCGCGACCAGCGTGGCGCCGGGCTTGGCCAGCTTCAGCGGCGCCTCGAGCACCTTGGCGAGCCCGATGAAGCTCGCGTCGCAAACGACGATCTCGACCGGTTCGGGGATGATCGTGGCGTCGAGCGAGCGGGCGTTGGTCTGCTCATGGACCACCACGCGCGGGTCCTGCCGCAGCTTCCACGCCAGCTGGTTGGTCCCGACGTCGACCGCATAGACCTTCGCCGCGCCCCCGGCTCAGCAGCACGTCGGTGAACCCGCCGGTCGAGCTCCCCACGTCGAGCGCCACCGCGCCCGTCACGTCGAACCCGAAATGCGTCAGCCCATGCTCAAGCTTGATCCCACCCCGCGACACCCACGGATGGTCCTTCCCCCGCACCTCCAGCGGCGCGTCCTCCGCCAGCATGTCGCCCGCCTTCGAAAGCTTCCTCTCGCCCGAAAACACCGCCCCCGCCATGATCAAAGCCTGCCCCCGCGTCCGGCTCTCCGCCAACCCACGGGCCACGAGCAACTGGTCTGCGCGAGTCTTTTTCATTGGGCAGACGGAATTTGATTCACGCGAAGACGCGAAGACGCGAAGTCGGTGTGATTGTTGACGACGCGCTTGATGCCTTCCTGAAAGGTGGCGCAGCCGAAATTCATCAATAAGCCAAGCGGTTGCTTGGCCAATCGCAAATAGGTCAGCAGCTGCTTGCCGTGCACTGGCGCGAAACGCTCAACCGATTTTATCTCGATTATCAGCGATTGCTCGACAACGAGGTCGGCTCGGAAGCCCTCCACGATCGCAAGGCCGTCGTAGACAATTGGGATGGGCTTCTGAGCCTCGACCGCCAGCCCTCGTTTCAGAAGGCTGGCACCGAGAACTGCCTGATAAACGGACTCGAGCAAACCCGGGCCAAGATCTTTGTGGACCTTGAATCCGCAGTCGACTGCGATCGTGGCCAGTTCTTCGATGTCGCGCATGCCCGGTCTTTCTTCGCGTTCTTCGCGTCTTCGCGTGAAACCACAGGGCCGAGCAACCCACAGATCGATTGAGCCTTAAGCCCGCGCCCCCTCGACGCCGGCGCTGTTCGAGCGCAGCGCCTTCAGCACTGTGTCGACGATGTGCGGCGCGTTGAGGCCGGCTTCGTCATATTGCCTGTCGGGCTTGTCATGCTCCTGGAAGCGATCGGGCAGGCGCATGGTGCGGATCTTCAGGCCGGCGTCGACCAGCCCCTCGTCGCTGGCCAGCGTCAGCACGTGCGCGCCGAGCCCGCCGATCGACGCTTCCTCGATCGTCACCGCGACTTCGTGCGTGGTCAGCAGCCTGCGGATCAGCTCGCTGTCGAGCGGCTTGGCGAAGCGCAGGTCGGCGACGGTGGTCGATAGCCCGCGCGCCTCCAATTCGTCGGCGGCCTTTTCGGCCTCCTCGAGCCGCGTGCCCAGCGACAGCAAAGCCACCGTCTTGCCCTCGCGCACGACCCGCCCCTTGCCGATCTCCAGCGCCTGCGGGACCTCGGGCAGAGCCACGCCCCGCCCCTCGCCGCGTGGATAGCGAACCGCGATCGGCCCGCTGTCATGTACCGCCATGGTGTGGACCATGTGGCACAGCTCGGCCTCGTCCGCCGCCGCCATCACCACGAAGTTCGGCAGCGTGCACAGATAAGCAAGGTCGAAGCGACCCGGCGTGCGTCGCCCCATCCGCCCCAACCAACCCGGCGCGGTCCATCGCGAAGCGCACCGGCAAATTCTGGATCGCGACATCGTGCACGACCTGGTCGTAAGCGCGCTGCAGGAAGGTCGAATAAATCGTGACGAACGGCTTGCGGCCCTGCGCCGCGAGCCCGGCGGCGAAAGTCACCGCATGCTGCTCGGCAATGCCGACGTCGAACATCCGCTCGGGGAAACGCTCGGCGACCTTGTCGAGCCCGGTGCCCGAGGGCATCGCCGCCGTGATCGCGACGATCTTGTCGTCGCGCTCCATCTCGCCGGCCAAAGCCTTGGCATAAACTCCGGTATAGCTCGGCGCCCCCGGCGCGGCCTTGGCTTGCACGCCCGACACCACGTCGAACTTGACCACGCCGTGATATTTGTCGGCGGCATTCTCGGCGGGCGCGTAGCCCTTGCCCTTCTTGGTGACGACATGGACCAGCATCGGCCCTTCCTGCGCGTCGCGGACATTTTCGAGCACCTCGACCAGCGCCCGCACGTCATGCCCGTCGACCGGCCCGACGTAATAAAAACCGAGCTCGTCGAAGAGCGTCCCGCCGGTGATCCAGCCGCGGGTATATTCCTCGAACCGGCGGGCGGCGTCGTGCAGCCCGTCGGGCATGCGCCGCGCGAGCTTTTGCGCCAGCCGCCGCGGCGTCAGATATTTGTCCGAGCTGACCAGCCGCGCAAGCGCATTGCGCAGGCTTCCGACCGGCGGCGCGATCGACATGTCATTGTCGTTGAGGATGACGACCAGCCGGTTCCCCGCCGCCTCGGCATTGTTCATCGCCTCATAGGCCATGCCGGCGGAGAGCGCCCCGTCGCCGATTACCGCCACTGCCTTGCCCGGCGCTTCGGCCAGCTTGTTGGCGATGGCGAAGCCGAGCGCGGCGGAAATGCTGGTCGAGCTGTGGGCCGCGCCGAACGGGTCGTACTCGCTCTCGCTGCGCCTGGTGAAACCGCTGAGGCCGCCGCCCTGGCGCAGCGTGCGGATGCGGTCGCGCCGTCCGGTGACGATCTTGTGCGGATAGGCCTGGTGGCCGACGTCCCAGATCAAGCGGTCGTTGGGCGTGTCGAACACATAGTGGAGCGCGACCGTCAGCTCGATCACGCCGAGCGCCGATCCGAGGTGCCCGCCGGTCACCGACACCGCCGAGATCACTTCCTGGCGAAGCTCCTCGGCCAGCTGCTCGAGCTGGTCCTTGTCGAGCGCGCGGATGTCGGCCGGATACTGAACCTGGTCGAGCAAGGGCGTTTCGGGGCGGTCACTCATCGCGCCGGGCCTTACCGGCAAGGCTTTGTATTGTCACCAATAGCGCCGCCGGACCGGACGATTTCAGCGATTGCTCAGCTTTTGCTCAGCGGGCTCAATCGTCCTGGCAGTCGCCGCAGGTTCCGCGCACCTCGATCACCGGGCGCGGGGCGGTGAAGCCGGCGCTCGCCGCCGCCTTGCGCACGCCGCCCGACAGGCTGTCGTCGTCGACATGGACGGTCTGGCCGCAGGTGTCGCAGATCAGGAAGATGCAGTCGTGCAGGCAGTCGGGGTGCTGGTTGGCGACATAGGCGTTGGCGCTTTCGACCCGGCGCGCGAGGTTGGCGCCGACGAACAGGTCGAGGATGCGATAGACGCTGTTGGCCGCGACCCGCCGCCCCTGCGTCTTGGAGACCGCTTCGGCGATGTCATAGGCGCTGGCCGGCTTATTATCGAAGGCCGCGAGGGCATCGAACACCGCGGCGCGCATGTCGGTCCACTGCTCGCCTTCGCGGGTCAGCCGTTCGCGCGCGGCGGCTCTTGAGCGAATCGCCCTCGTGGAGCTGATGGTCGTGCTTGCTCATGCTGCAACCCGCGAGATAGTCCCTGCCCGCTGGCCGGGCAAGCGAAGCGCCTTAGTCGGCGGCCAAAACATTGAGGCGGTGGCCGAGCGCCAGGATCGCCACCCCGATGACCGTGTACAATGCCTCGTTCCCACCATGCGGAAGGCTGAGCGCCCCGGCCATGACGCCGAGGCCGAGCCCGCCGACCGCGCTCGGCATCATGAAACCATGTTCGAGGATGCCGCGGCCGAGCGCGGCGGCGCCGAGCCCCATGGCGAAGGTCAGGCCGACCTCATGGATGATCGGCGATCCGAGCAGTCCACCCGCCGCCGACAGCAAGCCCAGAAGCACCGCCGTCGCGACGCAATGAATCAGGCACAGCCCGGACAGGGCCATGGCCATGCCGGTCGAGCCGCGAGGTCGGAATCGCAAGCGCTGTCATAAGCGTGCGCCTGATATATCCGTCACATGCCGAGAGTTACAATATAACATGGAGGTGATTCTGCCGGCTTGCGGCGCGGCTCGTCGCGCGGGCATAGGCGTCCGCCGATGAGTTCAGCCGCTCCCACCGCTGCCCCCGTGCCCCGCACCGCTTCGGAAAAGCGTCCGCGCGCGATCGCCAATCTGCTGTTCGTGGTCGCCGGGCTGGTGTTCGCGATGGTCGTGGTCGGCGGCATCACCCGCCTGACCGAAAGCGGCCTGTCGATCACCCAGTGGAAGCCGATCACCGGCGCAATCCCGCCGCTGACCCACGCCGATTGGGTCAAGCGCCTTCGACGCTCTACCAGGCGACGCCGCAATATCGCGAGGTCGCGGTCCGGCCGGAATGACGCTGGCCGGCTTCAAGACCATCTTCTTCTGGGAATGGGTCCACCGCCTGCTCGGACGGTTCATCGGCCTCGTTTTCTTCGTGCCGCATCGCCTGGTTCGCGGTGAGGCGGCAAATTCCGCGCGGCTACGGCTGGCGGCTGGCGGCGCTGTTCCTGCTCGGCGGGCTGCAGGGCGCGATCGGCTGGTTCATGGTCATGTCGGGGCTCGAGGGCGCGCACCGAGGTCAGCCCCTATCGCCTCTCGGCGCACTTGCTGATGGCCCTGTTCCTGATGAGCGCGTTGATCTGGACCGCGCTCGATCTTGCGCCGCGCCGAACTGCGAAGCCGGCGCGGCTGACCGGCTGGGGCGTCCTCGCGCTCGCCGCTTTGTTCGTCCAGCTGATGCTCGGCGCCTGGGTCGCGGGCTTCCGCGCCGGCTATGTCTCCAGCAGCTGGCCCGACATGAACGGCCGCTTCTTCCCCGCCGGCATCGACTGGTCGCGCGGCGCCGGCTTCGCGCTGACCCACGACCCGTTCCTGCTGCAGTTCCTGCACCGCTGGTGGGCGTGGGTCGTGGTCGCGATCCTGGTCGTCTTCGCGCGGCAGGTCCGCCGGATTGAGGGCGGCCGCCCCGCCTCGGTCGCCATCCACTCGGCCTTCGGCACCCAGATCATCCTTGGCATTCTCACCATCATCTCGGGCGTCGCCATCTGGCTCGCGGTGCTCCACCAGGCGACCGGCGCGCTGCTGCTCGCCGCGACCGTATGGGGCGCGCACGTGCTCGGCCGCCGCCGCATGAGCGTCGTCTCGGTCTATGCGGTGTTCGCCAATGCCGAGGAGGCCGAACGCATCGGCCGCATCGCGGTCGAGGAACGGCTCGCCGCCTGCGTCAACATCCTCGGCCCCGTCCGCTCGATCTATCGCTGGCAGGGCGCGGTCGAGACGGCCGACGAAGTCGCCGCCATCTTCAAGACCAGCAATGCGCCGCGTCGATGCGCTGATCGCCCGCATCGCCGCCCTGCACAGCTACGAGGTGCCGTGCATCGCCACCTGGCCGATCGACAAGATCCTCGCCAGCTACGCCGCCTGGGTCGAGGACAGCACCGGTTAGGCGCGGCGCGGGGCTGTTACCGGCGATCGCCGGGAACGGGTCCTAGCGGCCGCCGGCCTTGCGCGCCGGATAGTCGACCTCATCCAGCCTGCGCTGCAATTCGTCGATCGACTGGTCGTCATCCTCACTGCCGGCATATTTGGATTCGAGCGCGACTTCCTCGGGCGTCTGCTCGCGCGAATAAGTGATCGTCAGCCGGCGCCCGAACACGTCGTCGCCGCGGATTTTCAGTCTCGGCGTCGTGCCCATCGGGCAAATTGTCGCGGATCGTTTCCAGATAGCGGATGAGGTCGTCGAGCGAGGTAAACTCGCTGATGTCGATGAAGTCCTTGACGCGTCTGGGCACAGGCTTCTTCCGTCGGCTCGCATGCTCGTGGCGCGGGAAATAGCATCCATCCCTGCGCGGGCAACGCCTGGAACTGCGACAAGGTTCGGATTGAGCGGCGGTGCGCTGCTGACTGTCGACGGGCCGAAGCCGGTGTGCCGCTCGAAGGCGGCGCGCCGCCCGGGGTTTCAGGGGCGGCGCGCGCTGGCATTCAAACTGTGGATGCGGCTTAGATGACGCCGAGCAGCCACAGGATGAGGATCAGGATCAACAGACCGCCAAGACCGATATACATGCATGCCTCCCTTTTCGTTTTGCTGCTGAAACGGTGAGCGCGCGTGCCCTCGTTCCAGTCGTTACGCGCGCGTTACGGATGTGTGCAAGGTATTATTTTACCCGTCGGCAAAGTGGCCGGATTTGCTTGACTTTCCGGCCTCCAGCCGCAAATAGCGCGCGCGACGGCGGTGCTCCGTGCCAGGTCTGCGCCGCCTTTCGCATTTCAACGAAAGGATCAACGCCATGAAGGCGCTGATGAAGACGACCAAGTCGGCCAAGCCGGCCGAGGTCGAGAAGAAATGGCATCTGATCGATGCCGACGGCCTGGTCGTCGGCCGCCTCGCGACGATCGTCGCCAATATCCTGCGCGGCAAGCACAAGCCGAGCTTCACGCCGCACGTCGATTGCGGCGACCATGTCGTCGTCATCAATGCCGACAAGGTCCGCTTCACCGGCCGCAAGCTCGACGCAGAAGATCTATTACAAGCACACCGGCTATCGCCGGCGGCCTCAAGGAGATCACCGCGGGCAAGGTGCTCGAGGGCCGCTTCCCCGAGCGCGTGCTCGAAAAGGCGGTCGAGCGCATGATCCCGCGCGGGCCGCTGGGCCGCGACCAGATGCGCGCCCTGCACCTCTACAACGGCACCGAGCATCCGCACGGCGGCCAGGACCCGCAGACGCTCGACGTCGCGTCGATGAACCGCAAGAACAAGGTGGGCGCATAATGGCCGACAAGAAGTCCGACAAAAGTCCTCTCCGACCTCGGCGAGCTGACCAACCCGAAGCCCGAGGCTCCGGCCGTTGCCGAAGCCCCGGCGGAAGCCGCGGCCCCGGCCGCCGATGCCGAAGCTCCCGCGGAGCGCTCACCCGCCTCGTTCGGCCGTGAAGGTGGCCGCGAAGGCGGCCGCCGCGACAAGCGAGGAAGCGGTCAGCGACCATGGCGTTTCGACCCAGGGCCCGCAGATCGAGGCCGTGCTTCGCGAGCAGCAGCTCGACAAGCAGGGCCGCGCTTATGCCACCGGCCGCCGCAAGGACGCCGTCGCGCGCGTCTGGCTGAAGCCGGGCTCGGGCAAGATCGTCATCAACGGCCGCGAGCAGGAAGTCTATTTCGCGCGTCCGACGCTGCGCCTGGTCATCAACCAGGCGTTCGACGTCACCGATCGCGAGGGCCAGTATGACGTCGAAGCGACCGTCAAGGGCGGCGGCCTGTCGGGCCAGGCCGGCGCGGTCCGGCACGGCATCTCGCCCGGCGCTGACCCGCTACGAGCCGGCGCTGCGCACGACGGTCAAGCGCGAAGGCTTCCTGACCCGCGACCCGCGCGTCGTCGAGCGCAAGAAGTACGGCCGCGCCAAGGCCCGCCGCAGCTTCCAGTTCAGCAAGAGGTAGCGAGCACAGCGACGCCGGTGCGCAGCAACGCCGGAGCAGTGCGAAGACATACCGATTGCCGGCCGGCCTGCGGTCGAGCAGCCTAAGCTGCGCTGATCGACAGGACCGACGTCACGGGATTTACTCCCGTGACGGCCACGCGGGAACTACAACATGGGCGGCAGGGATACTCCCCGCCGCCCTTTCTTTTTCCCCCTGCTGCCCAGCCTCGACCTACGCTGGCGAAGCTATTTGCACTTCATGAAATGGCCCTTGGCGTTGCGGCACAGCTTCGGCTTGGCCGGGCATTTCACGAACTTGCCCTTCTTGTCCTTGCACGGAGACGCCATCGCCGGCGCGGATCCCGCCAGCAGGCTGATGGCGGACAATGCGAGAATGAACTTCTTCATGGTTTTTGCTCCCTCGGCACGTGGGAGCCCACAGACATAGCGCAACTGGGCCGACCGAACGATGGCCGCTGTATTACAAATGTCGCCGCGAAGTCAGTTCAGCCAAGCACCTTCGCCACCGCCTCCTGCGACTTGGCGTGGAGGGCCCAGAAATCCTTGACGCCGCGCCCCGCTAATGCTGGCGCCGCTTCGGCGCGGCCACTCGCGTCCAACTCTGCTCCTTGCAGATCAGCCCTCCGATGACGCAGCCGCGGACCGACATCAGGTTTGGGCCCGCCAGCGCAATGTCGCCGGTCGAATGCACGTCCTGGTCGGGCACGAAGATGTCCGCCCGCCAGCGTCCGGGGCCGGTCGGCTCGATTGCGCTGATCAATTCGACCCCGACCAGCGGGCTGGTCCCGGCATTGGCCGCGTCGGCCCGCGCCTTGGCGGACGCCGAGACAACGCGCCCGCACAGCGTGCCGCCGCACGGCCCGATCTTCACAATGATGCTGCGCGCCGGGTTGGTCCAGCTGCCGGCAAGGCCCGGAGCAGCCGCGGCCGGGGTCGCTGCCAGCGAGGCCAGGGCGGCGAGGAGCAGGATTGTCATGCGCGCACATTGTCCAACGCGGCTTGCGTGCGCCTGAACCGCGCAGCCCACCACTAATGTCCGCAATGGGTGGGAAGCGGACATAATGTCCCGTCCATTCCAGTTTCCGAGACCCTGAAGTAAGGACGTTCAACTGGCACGCCAAAACGCGCTTTTGTTGGGGGGATAATGATCAAGCGACGCCTCGGCGATCGTCTGAAGCAGCAAGACTGGATTGGCGTCTGGATCGAGCTGGTACTCGTCATGGTCGGCGTCTTCCTCGGGATTCAGGTCGCCAACTGGAACGAGCAGCGAAAGGAGCGCCTGCAGGAGCGTGCTTACGAAGCGCGTATTGCGCAGGACATGCGCAGTGACGTTGCTGACCTAAACGAGGTTATCCGGGTTTCATCAGTTCGAATGGCACTGCTGAACCGGCTGCTCCCAAAGGCATCCGGCCAGCCTTTGCCGAATGGCTTCAACTCCGCGCGCGGCCGGGTAACGATCGAGCGAGTGCGCCCTTATGAGGACAATGACCGCCTGTCGCCGGGGTTTTCGCTGTTCATCCTGACGACGCTGGATGCCAATCGGTCGACTTACGACACGATGATCAATACGGGCGCCATCGCGGACATGACCGACATCGCGACGTTACGCAAAATCCAAGATTATTATGCTGAGGTCGAACGGGAGCTCCATTTCGAAGTCGGGCTAGAGCAGAACCGCGACAAGCTGGTCGACGCCGAACGCAAGTTCGGCATTTCGCCGGTCAAAACCATGACTGTCGACCAATTATCCGCTGCATTTTCCGCCAATCCGGAGCTGCTGGCTACGGCCGAGAACTACTGGCTTTACACCAACCGGCATCTCAAGCTCACGCGGGAGCTGCAGGGTCACGCGCGTAGCCTTGCAGACGATCTTCAGAAGAAGGACTGAGGCGCGAAAGCGAATGTCTGCTTTGGGTCGAAAGCTGCCCAAAAGCTCCTGGGCGGCAGATCCCGACCCTCCGTCCGCACACGCAAAACAACTTTCCTACTTGCCCGATTTTGTGGTCCAACGCCGTCATGGGCCGCCTCATTCTTCTCGCGACATCTCATCAGCCACGCCCGATTCTCGCGCGCGCACCCGTAAGGTCGCTGCATTCGCTGCGTTTCGCGCCATAGCCGGGCTGTTGGCAGGCTTTGTGCTGGCCGCTCCGGCGCTCGCCGACACCTTCCTCCTCCGCCCCGCCCGCGTCTTCGACGGCACCGCCATGCACGACGGCTGGTCGGTGCTGGTCGACGGCGACCAAGATCGCCGCCGCCGGGCCCAACCTCGCCGCGCCCGCCGGCGCCCGCACGCATCGACCTGCCCGGCGCCACCCTCATGCCCGGCATGATCGAGGGCCATTCGCACCTCTTCCTCCATCCCTACAACGAGACTCTGTGGGACGATCAGGTGCTGCACGAGCCGCTCGCGCTGCGCACCGCCCGCGCCGTCGTCTCATGCCGAGAAGACGCTCGACGCCGGCTTCACCACCGAGCGCGACCTCGGCACCGAGGGCGCCGGCTTCGCCGACGTCGGCCTCAAGCCAGGCGATCGACCAGGGCATCGTGCCGGGTCCGCGCCTGCTGGTCGCGACCAAGGCCATCGTCGCGCGCGGCGCCTACGGCCCCAAGGGCTATGAGCCCGGCCTCATCGTCCCCCAGGGCGCGCAGGAAGTCGCCGGCGTCGACGAGACGATCCGCGCCGTCCGCGACCAGGTCGCCGGCGGCGCCGACCTCATCAAATTCTACGCCGATTATCATTGGGGCAAGCCACGAGCCGACGCGCGTCACCTTGTCGCAGGCCGAGCTCGACGCCGGAGTCGCCGCCGCCCACGACGCCGGCCGCCTGGTCGCCGTCCACGCCACCACCGCCGAAGGGATGATGCGCGCGGTCCGCGCCGGCGCCGACACCATCGAGCATGGCTATGGCGGCACGCCCGAAGTGTTCAGGGCGATGGCGGCCAGGCATATCGCCTTGTGCCCGACCCTCGCCGCCTCCGAAGCCTATGCCCGCTATTTCGAACATTGGGACGGCGCACGAACCCGCGCCCGAAAGCGTCCAGCAAAACCGCCGCGCCTTCCGCGCCGCGGTCGCCGCCGGCGTGCCGATCTGCATGGGCGGCGACGTCGGCGTCTTCACCCATGGCGAGAACTGGCGGGAGATGGACGCGATGGCCGCGCGCGGGCATGGCGCCGCCGCAAGTCCTCATCGCCGCGACGTCGGGCAACGCCCGCATCTTCCACCTGACCGACCGCGGCCAGGTGAAAGCGGGCCTGCTCGCCGACCTCGTCGCGGTCGAGGGCGATCCCACGCGCGATCTCAGCTCCGTGCGCAACATCCTGCTGGTGATGAAGGGCGGGACGATCGTCGTCCGCAACCAGCATTGAGGCGCGCATTCACCCGCGCGGTCAGCCCGCGCCTCGCCGAATGCCAGCTGACGCACCTCGAGCGGGTCGCGATCGACGCATCGAAAGCCGCGGACCAGCACGCCGCCTATGAGCGCGCCCTCGCCGAAGCGGGCTTCGACATCGTCCGCCTGCCGGAACTGGCCGACGATCCGGACGCCGTGTTCGTGGAGGACACCGCGCTATTGCTTGGCGAGCATGCCGTCATTACCCGGCCCGGCGCCGCCTCCCGCATTGGTGAGGTAGATTCAACGGCGGACGGGCTTCGCGACCACTTCACCCTGCATCGCCTCGAAGAAGGGTTCCTCGACGGCGGCGACGTGCTGCGGATCGGCCGTACGCTCTACGTCGGCCGGTCGACCCGGACCGACATTGAAGGCGTCGCGCGCTAGCCGCATTGGTCGCTCCGCTCGGCTATACGGTCGTCGAGGCGAAGCTTGGCGATTGCCTCCACCTCAAGACCGGCGCGACCTTCGCCGGCGACGACGACGCTTCTCTACAACCCGGTGGCCGTCGACCCTGCGCAATTCGTCGGGATCGAACCACTTGCGGTGCTCGAACCGGCTGCCGCCAATGGCGTTCGCGCCGGCGATCGGCTGATCCTGCCCGCCGGCAACCCGCGCACCGCGTCACTCCTCCGCGGCCGCGGATTCCAGGTGACCGAAGTCGATGTCTCCGAGCTTCAGAAGGCCGAGGCCGGGGTCACCTGCATGAGCCTGATCGACGAGCGCTAGCGGTTGACCGTCGCCATGCCCTGCGCGTGATAGCGCTCGCCCGCCGCCGCGCCCGGCGGCAGGATCTCGTCGAGCCGCTTCAGGTCCTGCGTCGCTGAGCTCGACCTCGAGCGCGCCGATATTCTCGTCGAGATATTTGATGTGCTTGGTGCCCGGGATCGGCACGATGTCCTCGCCCTGCGCCAGCACCCAGGCCAGCGCCAGCTGCGCCGTCGTGCAGCCCTTGTCCCTGGCCATCGCCTCGACCTCGCGGACCAGCGCGATGTTCTTCGCGAAATTCTCGCCCTGGAAGCGCGGGTGGTGCTTGCGGAAATCGTCGTCGGCGAAATCGTCGGGCGACTTGAACTGCCCGGTCAGGAACCCGCGGCCGAGCGGCGAATAAGCGACATAGCCGATGCCGAGCTCGCGCACCGTCGGCAGCACTTCGGCCTCCGCGTCGCGGCTCCACAGCGACAGCTCGGTCTGGACCGCGGTGATCGGCGAGGTCGCATGGGCCGCGCGGATGGTCCGCGGCGCCGCTTCGCTGAAGGCCGAGGAAGCGGACCTTCCCCTCCTCCTTCAGCCGCGCCATCTCGCCGACCGTATCCTCGATCGGCACGTTCGGGTCGACGCGGTGCTGGTAATAGAGGTCGATGGTCTCGACCCCGAGCCGCTTGAGGCTCGCCTCGCACGCCGAGCGGACATAGTCGGGGTCGCCGCGCACGCCCGAGGAACTCGCCATTCGGCCCGCGCACATTGCCGAACTTGGTCGCCAGGAACACGTCGTCGCGGCGGTCGCGCGATCGCCCGTGCCGACCAGCTCCTCGTTCTGGCCGACGCCGTACATGTCGGCGGTGTCGAGGAAGGTGACGCCGCGATCGAGCGCATGGTGGATGGTCGCGATCGATTCCTGCTCGCTGCCGCGCCGTAGAATTCGCTCATGCCCATGCAGCCAAGGCCGATGGCGCGAGACCTCCGGGCCGTCGCTGCCGAGCCGCCGCTTTGCCGATTTCGAACATGGTCTTCTCCTTCTCACTCAATCCATGTGAACCAGCGGGCGTTTCGTCCGGCCTTGTCGCCGCGCTTCATGAAGAGCAGCAGCGGCAGGACGGCGAAGGTGACGATCATCATCAGCTTGAAGTCGTCGAGATAGGCGATGAACAGCGCCTGCCTGGTGATCATCGCGTTGATGTAGGCGAGCGCCGCCGGCCCCGCGACCGGGATCGCCGTCTGCAGGATCGTCGGGTCGGCGGTCGGGATGCGTCTGCTGCGTGATCTGCGTCGCCATGTCGGCGTGGGCGACCTGGGTCATCCGCACCAGCTGCGTGCTGACGACCGAGATGCCGACCGACCCGCCGATGTTGCGCGACAGGTTGAGCAGCGCCGCGCCGGTCGTCCGCATGCGCGGCGCCAGCGTCTCGAACGCCAGCGTCTGCAGCGGCACGAAGATCAGGCCGAGGCCGAGCCCCTGGACGACGCCGCTGACGATCACCGGCCGCGACGGCTGGTCGATCGCGAAGCCGGTCATCATGTACAGCGACACGCCCATCAGCACGACGCCGATGCCGACCAGCAGCCGGGCGTCGACCTTGCCGGTGAGGCGGCCCGCGATCAGCATCGAGATCAAGGTGCCGACGCCGCGCGGCGCGGTCAGGAAGCCCGACTGCAGCACCGAATAGCCGTACATGTTCTGCAGCAGCGGCGGCAGCAGCGCGAGGCCGGCGAGCAGCAGCACGCCGGTCACCGCCATGAACACCAGGCTGGTCGCGAAATTGCGGTCGGTGAACATGGCCCGCTCGAACAGCGGATGCTTGGCCGTGATCATGTGGACCACGAACATCCAGCCGGCGCGCGATCGCGAGGCCGGCTTCGATGATCGATTTCCCAGCTTGCGAACCAGTCCTTCTGCTCGCCGCGGTCGAGGCAGAATTGCAGCGCGGCCAAGCGCGATCGCCAGCAGGGCGAAGCCGAACATGTCGAACTTGCGCTGGTGGGTCTCGGTCTTGGGCATGAAGCGCAGCCATGACCAGGATGCACAGGATGCCGACCGGCAGGTTGACCAGGAACACCCAGCGCCAGTTGTAATTGTCGGTCAGCCAGCCGCCGAGCACCGGCCCGAGGATCGGCCCGATCATCACGCCGCCGCCGAACAGCGCCATCGCCTGGCCGTGCTTTTCGCGCGGGTTGATGTCGAACAGGGTCGCCTGGGCGAGCGGCACGATGAACGCGCCGCCGACGCCCTGGAACGCGCGGAACAGCACCATCTCGCCAAGCGACGTCGCCGTCGCGCACAGCACCGAGGCGACGGTGAACAGCACGACCGAAATCAGCAGCAGCCGCTTGCGCCCGACCTTGTCGGCCAGCCAGCCGCTGATCGGCAGCGCGATCGCCGAGGCGACGATATAGCTCGTCAGCACCCAGTTGATCGTGTCCTGCGTCGCGCTGAGGCTCGCCTGCATGTGCGGCAGGGCGACGTTGGCGATGGTCGTGTCGAGCACCTGCAGCAGCACCGCCATCATCACCCCGATGGTGACGATCAGCCGCTCGCCGGTCGGCAGCGGATGAGTTGCGATATGGCCGGAGTCGTCGGCCATCGGAGTGCCCTTACTTGCTTGTCGAAGATAGACGGTGGCGTCGACCGACAGGCCGGCGATCATCGGCTTCGCGGTCGTGCCGTCGAACGCGATCCGCACCGGCACGCGCTGGGTCACCTTGACCCAGTTGCCGTTGGCGTTCTGCGCCGGAAGCAGCGAGAATTCGCTGCCGGTGCCGGCGCCGATGCTCTGGACGTGGGCGGCGAACTTCTGCCCGGGATAGGCATCGACCTTGACTTCGGCGCGCTCGCCCGGCACCATCCGGCCGACGTCCTTCTCCTTGAAGTTCGCCTCGACCCAGGCGGTCTTGCTGTGGACCAGGCTCAGCATGCCGATGCCGGTGACGGCCATCTGCCCGACCTGCAGGTTGTCGGCATTCTCGACCACGCCGTCCATCGGCGCGCGGACCGTCGGTCCGCGACAGGTCGAGCCTGGCCTTGTCGACCGCGGCCTGGGCCTGCGCGATCGCCGGCTGCTCGCCAGGAGCGATGGCCGCATGGGCATTGGCGGCGCGCGCTCGGGCGTCGGCCAGGTCCTGCTCGGCGGTTCGCACTTCGTTGAGCGCGTCCTCATAGTCGGCACGCGTCGTGAAGCCCTGCTTCAGCAGCGCCTGCTGGCGCGACAAGCGCATTGCGCTTGATCGCGAGATTGGCCTGCTCGCCGGTGATGTCGGCGCCCGTGCCCGCGGCCTGCGTCCGCAGCTGGCTCGTCTGCAGCCTGCGCGCGGCGAGCTGCGCCTGCGCCTGCTCGAGCGCGACCTGGTAGGGCGCGGGGTCGATGCGGAACAGTAGCGTCGCCGCGCTTCACCCGGGTGCCGTTCTTCACGAACACCGCTCGATCGGCCCGTTCACCTGCGGCGCTGACCGAGACGATGTCCTGCTTCATCTGGGCATCGTCGGTCGACACGCTGCCGCCGCTGGTCAGCCAGTAATAAGCGCCGCCGAGCAATCAGCAGCGCCGGCACGATCAGCATCAGGACGTTGCGGGTCGCATTCTTATTGCCCGGCAGCTTGCGCTTGCGCTTGACCTTGGGCGCCTCGGCTTCGGCCGTGGCGGTTCCGGTCATCGGTTCGGTCGCCATCTTGTTCATTGGTTCGATGCCCTGTTGATCGGTTTGACGGTTGCGAACTGGCACGCGCGTTCGCGCACCTGCGCCAGCACGCGGCGCGTCGTTTCAATGTCTTTGGCCGTCGATTCCCGCAAACGCCTCGGCGATCATGTCGTCGGCGACCGCGCGCAGCTTCGCGACGAGCGGCTGCGCCTTGGCGGTGACGTGCAGCCGCCACGCCCGGCGGTCGGCCGGGTCGGGCAGCGCGCTCGACCAGCCCGGCTTCCTCGAGCCGGTCGATGATCCGCGACAGGGTGATCGGCTCGATGTCGAGCATGTCGGCAAGCTCGACCTGGCGCAGGCCCGGCTTACGCGTCAGCTTGAACAGCACTTTCCACTGCGCGCGCGTGACGCCGAGGCCGCGGCGCGGCGGTCGAACGCCTTGCGCAGCGCATGCGCGGTCTCGCCAATTTCGGAAGGAAGAGTTTCCATTGGCAACGGATATAGTAAGCGTGCTTATATTAAGCAACACCTGAAACAGCGCTTCGTTCCCGCTTCTGTTATAAATCGCGGCGGGGACTCGGCCCAAGCGCAGGAGATCGTCATGCTGTTCGCCTGGATTGGCTTCATCGGACCCGGACGCCGGCCCCGTGCCGCAGGACGTCAACCGCGAGACCACCGCCTTCCTCGAGCAGCCCTACATCACGATCCACTCGGTCGGGCCGTTGTGCGACGAGCAAGGCCGCCGCGCCGGGATGCTGATGATCTTCGAGGCCGCGAACCGCGCCGCCGCCGAGGCGCTGACCGCCAACAGCCCCTACCATCGCGCCGGTCTGTACAAGCAGGCGCTGCTCCACGAGTATCGCAACGAGGCCGGCTGAGATCGTTGACGGGCTCGGGCCCGCAACCTAACTCATTGAGCCGCGAGCGGGCGTAGCTCAATGGCAGAGCAGAAGCTTCCCAAGCTTACGACGAGGGTTCGATTCCCTTCGCCCGCTCCACTCCCGCGCCGTAGGTGTAAACCAGCCGGCCGCCCAGCCATCCGCCAAGAGCCAGCACCAGCGCGCTACCGATGCTGACGACGATCGAGGTCGTCGCCAGCTGGTCCCCGGCAAGCAGGCTTCCCTTGCGCAGGAACAAGGCGATCGCATAGCCGGTCCAGGCCACGCCGACCGCGGCCATGTGGCGGAGCGCGTGCGGCACCACCGCCTGGTCGAGGCCCGCAAAATCGACCATGCCCGCGATCATCGCCGGCAAGGCCGCGGCGAGTTCCGCCGCCATCATCACCGCGCCGACCTGGGTGTTCCGCGTCAGCCCGGCTGCCCAGACGAGATCGGCGAACGTCGCCGACAACAGCAGCGCCAGCGGGAAATGCACCAACGCCGGATGCAGAGGATGGCCCAGCACCCGCATCAGATCAGCCGAAACGCGCCGCCTGCCAGGAGCACGAACCCGACCACTGCAATCGTGGCATGAGCGAATACCGCGCCCTTGGGCGGGGAGATTTTGCGAGCATGATAAGACGCCAGGAAGAAGCCGGCGAGCGCCGCGACGACGAGGATGATCAGGGCGGTGGGGACGATCTTGGCGACGTCGGTCGAGCCGCCCAGGACGACGATTGCCGTCAGCACCAACCCCGTCGCGCCGAGCGCGGCATGCAATAGCGACAAGGTCCACGAAGCCATTTGGCCGCGAAGTACCGAGTTCGCGAGAATGAGGCCGCCGACGGCGCCGATGGCAAAGACCAGGACTGCGATTGTGATCATGATTTCCCTCCTGTGACGGAAGGATTTGTGCGTCCGTCGAACAAGCTTTGTCAACTTATTCCATTACAAAGTTGCGAAAGCAGGAAAGAGCGTTAGATTCGAGCGTGATGAGCGAGCTGCCGCAAGTGGACATGGCCAAAAGCCGCGACCGGATTCTCGGGATATTGTTGAGGTCCGAGGAACCCTTGTCGGTGCAGGCTCTGGCGGCCAGGCTGCAAATCTCTCGCAATGCCGCTCACCAACAGATCGCCGCGCTCGAACGCGAAGGCCTGGTCGAACGCGCCGCCGCAATCCGCACCCGGGGCCGTCCGTCGCAGGGCTTCCGGCTAAGCTCGGCCGGCAGCGAGACTTTTCCTCGCCAATATGGCCTGATCGCCCGGCAGTTGCTTGCCGAACTGTCGCGCCATCTTCCGCCGGCCTCGCTCCGCGCCGCCCTCAATCGGATCGGGACGGGACTGGCCACAGCTCTGTCGTCGGAAGCCGCCCTCGATCCGGATCGGGTGGTCGAGTCGGTCGCCGGACTGATGCGCGAACTGGGCTATGAATCGAGCACGGTCGAGGGGCCTGACGGACCCGAGATCGAGGCGCGCAACTGCGTCTTCCACGATCTTGCCATGGCCAACTCGACGATTTGCGAAGTCGATTTGGCGCTGCTCGAAACCCTGACCGGACGCCCGGTCGAACATCGCCGGTGCATGGCGCATGGCGAGCGATCCTGCCGTTTTGCGTTCGGGCCACGTCTACCGGACGCGTAACCTGCGCGATCGGCGACGAAGCCGACGGTTGCCCGCCCCTCGCTGGTGACAATCCCGCGATTGCTGCCATAGTCGCCGCGCCCGCGCGTTGGCTTGTATCGCCCGGCGAGCGCAACGTTTCGGGGGAAACGTCATGACAACAGCGGTCGGCACTCGCGCTCTGTCCAAGGCCTCGTGGCACATCCTGCCGCTGCTCGGCTTCGGCTACCTCTTTTCCTACCTCGATCGAATCAACGTCAGCTTCGCCGCGACCCAGATGAACGTCGATCTCGGCTTCAGCGCGACGGTTTACGGTTTCGGCGGCGGGCTATTCTTCCTCACTTATGCGCTGCTCGAGGTGCCGTCCGGGATGATCATGCCGCGCATCGGCGCCGCGGCGCTGGATCGCGCGGATCATGATCAGCTGGGGGCTGATCTCGGCCGGCATGATGTTCGTCCGCACCCCGCTGCAATTCTACGTCATGCGCCTGCTGCTCGGCGCGGCGGAAGCCGGCTTCTGGCCGACCTGCATCTATTACATGGCCAACTGGTATCCCGCCGCGCACCGCGGCCGCGCCGTCAGCCGCTTCTATTGCTTCGGCGGCATCACCGGGATCGTCGGCGGCACTTTGTCGGGCTTGCTGCTCGGCCTCGACGGCACCGCCGGGCTGCGCGGCTGGCAGTGGCTGTTCCTCGTCGAAGGCCTGCCGACCGTGCTGCTCGGCGTGGCGATGTATTGGCTGCTTCCGGATTCGCCGCTCACCGCGCGCTGGCTGAAGGACGATGAGCGTTCCTGGATCACCGGCCAGCTCGCCGCCGAGAACGCGCGCCACGGTCATCTTGCTCACCGCAATCCGCTGCGCTCGCTGCAAAATCCTTTGGTCGTGCAGCTGGCGGTGATCGGCTGCCTCACTATCGGCGCCTACATCGCCTTCGCGCTGATCGCGCCGCAGGTGCTGATGACCGGGACCGGGCTCAATGTCCTTCATGTCGGTTACCTCGTCAGTATTGCCGGCGTCATGACCGTCCTCGGCATGCTGGCGTCGGGCTGGCACAGCGACCGCCTCGGCAGCCGCTTCGCGCATTTGATCGGCAGCATGGTGCTGGTCGCCGCCGCGTTCGCGATCATGGCCTTTGCCCGCACGCCGGCGGTCCTCATCACCGCCTATCTCGCCATGTCCTTCTTCTGGCCGGCGGTGACTCTGTCGACGTGCCTCGTGCTGACCGAGGTCGTGCCGTCGCGGATGGTCGCGGTGGCGATGGCGGCGGTCAACACGCTGTCCCAGCTCGGCGCCTTCGTGGCTCCGACCCTGTGGGGGATGAGCAAGGATTCGACCGGCTCGTACCACTTCGGCCTGACAGTCGTCCCGCTGGCCTTCCTCGCCTCGGCCGCAATTGCGCTCGCCCTCCGCCAGCAGGTCAATCACAAGGGTCTGTCGATGAAACCGGCGGCCGTCCCCGCCTGATCAGATCCCCCCGTCGACCGGCGCGAACCCCGCCGCGCGCAGGCGCGCCGCCAGATCGTCGCCGGTCTCCCGGGCCAATGCGCCATCCTCCGACCGGATCACGAAATTTGCGCCGAAGCGCCCGTCCCTGGTGAAGGGATAGCTGCCGATCGCGGTGCCGGGATGGCTGGCCTCGGTCTCCCGCAGCAGGTCGGCGACCTCGCTTTCGGCGGCGAAGGCGCCGACCGTCACCGACACCATCGGCCGGCCGCCCTCAAGCTGGCCGTCGAGCGCCTCGAGCATCGCCCTGGCGACGTTGGGGATGCCGGCGAGGATGAAGATGTTGCCGAAGCGCACGCCGGGCGGACCGCCGGTCAGGTTGGGGATCAGCTCCGCGCCCTCCGGCACGCGCGCCATGCGCAGCCGCGCTTCGGTCAGCTCGAGCTCGCGCGCGGCATAATAGTCCTCGAGCATGCGCCGCGCCTCGGGATGGACGATCACCGGCACGCCGAGCGCGGCGGCGATCGAATCGACCGTGATGTCGTCATGCGTCGGCCCGATGCCGCCGGTGGTGAAGAGATAGTCGTGGCTCCCTCGAAGCGCGTTGACCGCATCCCCGATCGGCGCCGGATCGTCGGGCACCACCCGCACCTCGGCCAACCGGATGCCCTGCTGATTGAGCCAGGTGGCGACCTGGGCGACATTCTTGTCCTCGGTCCGGCCCGACAATATCTCGTCGCCGATGACCAGCAGCGCCGCGGTCCACTGTCTCGTTCCGTCGCTCAAGCGCCTGGCTCCCAATCGACTTTCAGCACCCCCGTGCCTATGTTGAAGCCATGACTCAATACATCACGGTCTCGGCCGACGACCGGGTCGAGGCCAAGAACGGAATCATCAAGCTGCACGGGCCCGAAGGGTTCGCGGGCATGCGGCTGGCGGGCCGCCTGGCGGCCGAGGTGCTAGACGCCCTCGTCCCCCACGTCGTCCCCGGCGTCACCACCCAGGCGCTCGACGACATCGTCCATCAATTGATGCTCGACGGCGGCGGCATTCCCGCGACGCTCGGCTATCGCGGCTACACCAAAAGCTGCTGCATCTCGGTCAACCACGTCGTCTGCCACGGCATCCCCGGCGACAAGACGCTCAAGGACGGCGACATCGTCAACATCGACGTCACCCCGATCGTCGATGGCTGGCACGGCGACACCAGCCGCATGTACCTGGTCGGCGACGTCCCGCTGAAGGCGAAGAAGCTGGTCGACGTCACCTACGAATGCCTCATGCTCGGGCTCGACCAGGCCCGGCCCGGCAACACGCTCGGCGACATTTCCAACGCCATCCAGCGTCACGCCGAATCCCACCGCTACAGCGTCGTTCGCGATTTCTGCGGCCACGGCGTCGGGCGGCTGTTCCACGACAGCCCCGAGGTGGTCCACGCCGGCCGCCCCGGCACCGGGCCCGAATTGAAGCCCGGCATGATCTTCACCGTCGAGCCGATGATCAACCTTGGCCGCGCCGACGTGAAGATGCTCGACGACGGCTGGACCGCCGTCACCCGCGACCGCTCGCTGTCGGCCCAATTCGAACATTCGATCGGCATCACCGACGATGGGTGCGAGATTTTCACGAAGAGCCCGGCCGGACTCGACCGCCCACCCTATTAAGCGAGCGGTTGAATCCACGCCGCAACCGCGTTCAGCGCTTCGGCCTGGGCGTCCTCGCTAGTGCGGCCACTGCTCGCCAAGACGCGCAAGCCGTGGTCACCGCCCTCGACTACATGAAGGGTCGCGCGCTCGCCTAAGCCCGCGACCAGCGGCTCCAGCAGCGGCAGTTCCGCCAGCGCATCGCGCGACCCCGACACGAACAGCATCGGGATGTCGATTCGCTCGAGGTGATCGGCGCGCTCGATCCCCGGCCTGCCCGCGGGGTGCAGCGGGAACCCCAGGAACACCAGCCCGCGTACGTCCGGCAGCGGCGCGATCGACTGCGCCTGCGACGTCATCCGCCCGCCGTACGACCGCCCGCCGGCGAACAACGGCAGGTCCGGCGCCAGCTCGGCGGCCTTGCCAACCGCTGCTCGCACCGCGGCCTGGGCCACCGGCGGCGGATCGGGCCGCCCGCTGCCCTTTTCCATGTAGGGAAATTGGAAGCGCAAGGTCGCGATCCCGCGTTCCGCCAGCCCTTGCGCGTTCGATTCCATGCTCGGGTGGCGCATGCCCACCCCCGCGCCATGCGCGAACACATAGAGCGCTTTGGCGTCGTCCGGCCGCAACAGCAGCCCGGAAACGGCGGAATCGCCAAGCGGCACGACGATCTCGCTGGGCTGCATCGACCATTGCCTTCCAAATATGCCTGCGATTGGGCATTAGCCCTTCGCGAGCCTCAAGGAACCGACGCCCGTGAAAAAAATCGAAGCGATCATCAAGCCGTTCAAGCTCGACGACGTGAAGGACGCGCTCCACGACGTCGGCGTCTCCGGCATCACCGTGACCGAGGTCAAGGGCTTCGGCCGCCAGAAGGGCCATACCGAGCTCTATCGCGGCGCCGAATATGTCATCGACTTCCTGCCCAAGGTGAAGGTCGAGGTGGTGGTCGAGGACGGCCTCGTCGACAATGTCATCGAGGCGATCGAAAACGCCGCCCGCACCGGCACGCATCGGCGACGGCAAGATCTTCGTCCTCGACGTCGTCCAGGCGATCCGCATCCGCACCGGCGACCGCGGGGCAGACGCGATTTAGGATGACCGACAGCCGGCCGGAAATGCTCGCCTCCATGGCGCCCGACGAGCTCCGGACGGCGATGCGTAGCCTCGGCTACCGCACCCAGAACGACCTTGCCCAGGCGATCGGCGTGTCGCGTTCGGCGGTCAGCCTGTGGCTCGAGGGCAAGGTCGGCGTTCCTCGCCCCGTCGCCATGCTATTGCGAATGCTCGTTTCGGCCCAGCGCCGCGCCTTCTAACCATGCTTGCCCTCGACGATCAGCAGCAGGCCGCGCGCGACTGGTTCGAATCCCTGCGCGACCGGATTTGCGCCGCCTTCGAGGAAATCGAGCGCGAGGCCGGCAGCGACGCCGGCTTCGCCTACATCCCGTGGGACCGCACCGACGCCGATGACGAGCCCGGCGGCGGCGGCGTCCGCGGCCAGATGACCGGCAAGGTGTTCGAGAAGGTCGGGGTCAACGTCTCGACCGTCGGCGGCCGCTTCAGCGAGGAATTCGCCAGGAGCATCCCCGGCGCGGAAGAGGACCCGAGCTTCTTCGCCACCGGCATCAGCCTGGTCGCGCACATGGCCAACCCGCATGTCCCCGCGGTCCATATGAACACCCGCTTCCTGACGACGACGAAGCGCTGGTTCGGCGGCGGCGCCGACCTCAATCCCGCGATCCCCATCGCCGAGGACACCGAGGCCTTCCACGCCCGGCTGCGCGCCGCCTGCGCCGCGCACGACCCGACCTTCTATCCGCGCTTTTCGAAATGGGCGGAGGAATATTTCTGGCTTCCCCACCGCCATGTCGCGCGCGGCGTCGGCGGCATTTTCTACGATCATCTCGAAGGCCATTTCGACGCTCACTTCGCCTTCACGAGAGATGTCGGCGAAGCCTTTCTCGACATTTTCCCCGAAATCATCCGACGGCGCATGGACACGCCCTTCACCGACGCCGACCGCGAGCGCCTGCTCGAATTCCGCGGCCGCTACGTCGAGTTCAACCTGCTCTACGACCGCGGTACCCTGTTCGGCCTCAAGACCGGCGGCAACATCGACGCCATCCTGATGAGCCTGCCGCCAGTGGCGAAGTGGAAGTGAGCGTCCGCGGGCATCCTCCCCACGATTTCGTGGCAAAAGCCGGGGAGGATGCATGAGCTACGAGCCCGTCCCCGCTGGCGAGTTGGCGGCGGTCGTCATTTTTCTCGAAATGCGCGAGCGCCCCGAACTCGAAGTCCCTGGATCGACGCTGCAGCTGCGGCGAATTGCCGAGCCTACCGCCGAGCAATATCGCGCCTTGTTCCGCCGCGTCGGCGCGCCCTGGCTGTGGTTCTCGCGCCTGGTCATGCCTGACGAGGAGCTGGAAGCGATCGTCCGCCATCCCGGCGTCGCGCTGTTCGAAATCGCCGCGGTCGAGGCCGTGGTCGGCATGCTCGAACTCGACTTCCGCGTCGCCGGCGAATGCGAGTTGGCGTTCGTCGGGCTGGTGCCGAGCCTGTCGGGCCAGGGTCATGGCCGCTGGCTCCTCGCCGAAGCGGTAACCCGCGCCTGGTCAGGCGAAGGCGTCGCCCGCGTCCACGTCCACACCTGCTCGCTCGATCATCCCGCGGCGCTGTCCGCCTACCGCCGCGCCGGCTTCACCCCCTACAAGCGCGCCATCGAACGCTTCCCCGACCCGCGCCTCCTGGGAATTCTTCCCACAGACGCCGCTCCTCAGGTGCCGCTGCTCGGCACCGAAGCTTCGGCATCCCGCCCCGCCAGCTGAGCGTAGATCCGCGCCAGCATCACCGACACCAGCACCGTCAGCACCGCCTGGGCAATGCCGACGAACAGAGCCAGCACCAGCGCCGACAGGCTGTACGGACTGACGTCGCCGCCGATGAGGTTGGCGATGGTCCCGCCGACCACGGTCGCGGCCAGCATCAGCACGATCGCCAACACCAGCAGCAGCAGCTCGAGCCCGAGCATCACCGCATAATTGCCGCTGGTCAGCCGCCAGCTGCGCTTGAGGATGGTCAGCGGCCCCGCCGGCTCGGCGCTGGCGACGGGCACGGTCAGCATGAACCTGACCGCAATCAGCAGGAAGACGGCGACAATCGCCAGCACCGGCCAGGCGCTAGTGGCCTTGCCGGTCGCCATGTCCACGGCGCCGATCGCGATCAGCACCGCCACCAGCGGGATGGCCAGCGCCATTCCGGCGAGGCCGAGGATCAGCAGCGCGCCCAGCGTCGAAGGGAAGCGGCGGAAACCGTGCCCGATCGCCTGGCCGACGGTGGTCGACGGCCCCAGCGCCAGCCGGACGATGGCAAGCTGCGCAATCACGCCGATGAATACCGCGATCAGCGAAAGGGCCCGTCCCCCCATGCCCATCGAGGTTTCGGTGGTGGGCGCGACGACCCCGGCGACCACATCCGGAAGCACCAGCAGCGCCAGCGCGACCGAGACCAGCAGCCCGCCATCGTGCGTGAAGATGCGCCGCGATTCCTCCCACGCCTGTGAAACCGAAACTCGCGCCATAATGCCCCGCTCTCCTGCCTTTGGCGGGGTTATGCGAGGCCCGGCTGGCTTAGGCAATCGCCTTGCGGCCCGCGCCCGGGACCGCCATCTGCCCAGCCATGGAGTTGATCGGCGACGTCGAATGGCGCGTGAGCGATGCGCCCGTGCCCTATGAGGAGGCGCTCGCCTTCATGAACGAGCGCGCCGCCGCGATCCGCGCCGGCACCGAGCGCGAGTGCGTTTGGCTGCTCGAGCATCCGCCTTTGTTCACCGCCGGGACCAGCGCCGACCCGGCCGAGCTGTTCAACCCGATGGGCTTTCCGGTCTACGAGGCCGGGCGCGGCGGCCGCTACACCTATCACGGCCCCGGCCAGCGGGTCGGCTATGTCATGGTCGACCTGGAAAAGCGCGGGAAGGACATCCGCTGCTTCGTCGACCGCCTCGAACAATGGATGATCGATGCGCTGGCCGAGCTTGGCGTCAGCGCCCACCGCGCGCCCGGCCGCATCGGCATCTGGGTCGGCGAAGGCGCAAACGAGGCCAAGATCGGCGCTCTGGGGGTCCGCGTGAAGCGCTGGGTGACGCTCCACGGCTTCGCGCTGAATGTCGCCCCGGAATTGGGTCATTTCACCGGCATCGTCCCGTGCGGCATTGCCGATTTCGGCGTCACCAGCCTCGCGGAACTTGGGAAACAATTCGGCGAGAAGAGAGTTGATGCGGCCCTGAGGGGCAGTTTTCCGGCGTTTCTCAACGGCTTGTCCGCGCGTTGCAAAGACGCTTGATGCAAGCTTGCTCTTCAGACTATTGTCCGCGCGATTTGCGAAGCGGGTGAAACCGCTCCAGATCGCAATAAATAGGGAGTTTTGAATGCGTGCTCTTATCCTGGTCGCTGGTGCGGCCCTGGCCGTGTCGGCTTGCAGCAGCAACGACAGTGCCAACAACACCATGAACGTCGATGAGAATCTCACGACCGACATGAATGCGACGACCGACCTCAATGCCACGGACATGAATGCTGGCATGGACATGAACGCGACCGATGCGAACATGTCGATGAACGCCGACATGAATGCGGCGAACACGTCGACCAACAACGCGATGTAATCTGGCGCCTCCGTTTACGGGGGCGTTGGCTTTTAAAGAGGCTGCCGGTAATCGCCGGCAGCCTCTTTTTTTGCCCGCTCGTTTTTTCGGAGTTTGCCCATGCGCGCCCTCATCCTGTTCGCCGGAGCCAGCCTGGCCCTGACCGCCTGCGGCAAGAGCGACAATGCCGGCAACACGCAGAACGCGGCCGACACCCTCACCGCAGAAAAGATCGTCGCCAATGACGTCACCGCCATCGACGCGGTGACCGGCGACGCCGCCAACATGGCCGCCGACATGAATTACGAGGCGCTCGACGCGAACCTCGGCAACGCCGACACCAACGACGCCGCGCCCACCAGGCGCCGGCCCGCCGCCAAGCCTCCGGCGAAGGCGACGACCACGCCGGCCGCGAACAGCGCCGCCGACGTGACCTCCAACTCGGACTAAGCCAGCCCGACCAATTTGTGCGCCTGCAGTGTAAGGCGCCATTTGGGCCGTTCCATCGCCAGCGCAATCGCGGCCTCGACCGCCGCCTCGCGCTCGGCGCAGTCCATCGGCTGCACCAGGAAGTGCGAAAAATCCCAGCGTTCGAGCTCGGCCGGGTCGATCCCCTTCTGCGGCCACACCAGCTTCAATTCGTCGCCCGAGCGCTGCACCACCTCGATCCCGCCTTCGGACTGACACACAGCCAGTCGAGCCCCTCCGCCGCCGGCAAGGTCCCGTTGCTCTCCATCGCCACCCTGAACCCGCGCTCGTGCAGCGCCTCGACCAGCGCCGCATCCAGCTGGAGCATCGGTTCGCCGCCGGTGATCACCACCAGCCGTTCGTCCCTGCCCTCGCCCCACAGCCGCTCGACCTGCTCGGCCAGCGCCTCCGCGGAAGCGAACTTGCCCCCGCCCTCGCCATCGGTGCCGACGAAGTCGGTATCGCAGAAGCCGCACACCGCGCTCGCCCGGTCCTGCTCCCGCCCCGACCACAAATTGCAGCCCGCAAAGCGGAGGAACACCGCCCGGCTGCCCGCCTGCATCCCCTCGCCCTGAAGCGTCAGGAAGCATTCCTTGACCGCATAGCTCATGCGTAGGCCGTAGGATCGCTGATCCCCGCCTCTTCGAACCCCTTGGCGCGCAGGCGGCAGGCGTCGCAGCGCCCGCAATGACGGCCGTCCGCCCGCGGGTCGTAGCAGCTGTGGCTGAGCCCCGCGTCGAGCCCGAGCCGCTGCGCTTCGCGGGCGATATCGGCCTTGGTCATGTGCTGCAGCGGCGCGTGGATGATGAACCCCTCGCCCTCGACGCCCACCTTGGTCGCGAGGTTGGCGAGCTTCCCAAACTCGGCGACGAAGTCCGGTCGGCAATCGGGATAGCCCGAATAATCGAGCGCATTGACCCCGATGAACAGGTCCCGCGCCCCGCTCGCTTCGGCCAGCCCCAGCGCGAGGCTGAGGAAGATGGTGTTGCGCGCCGGGACGTAGGTCACCGGAATGCCCTCGCCCACGCCGTCCTTGGGCACGGCGATGTCGCCGGTCAGCGCCGATCCGCCGAAGGTCCGCAGGTCGAGCGGCACCACGACATGCCGTTCGGCCAGCTCGGCGGCGATCGCCCGCGCCGCGTCCAGCTCGACGCGATGGCGCTGGTTGTAATCGACCGTCAGCGCGATGACGGAAAACCCGGCCTCCCGCGCCAGCCCCGCGCAGACCATCGAATCGAGCCCGCCAGAAAGGAGGACAACGGCATTCTTCACAGCTTCAGCCCGAACCTGGGCCCGGCCCAGAACATCAGCGCATATGCGCCCAGCGTCAGCGCCACCGCGACCGCCATGCTCGCCCAGAAGCCGACGCCGTCCCGCAGCAGCAGCGGCAGCGCGATAAACAAGGGCAGCGACGCGGCGATGAACCAGATGATGCTGACCGACAAATCGGCGATCCGCCCCGGGTCGCCCGTGTCCCGCCACAGCCACACCATCGCCATCAGCGAGGTCAGCGGCAGCGACGCGACCAGCCCGCCCCAGCCGGGATAGCGGCGCGCGATCTCGGCGATGGCCGCGGCCAGCAGCCCCGACAGCCCCGCCTTGAAGATGAAATAGAACATTGGCGGCGCCTCTAATCCGGTGGCGCGCCTAAAAGAAGGGCCGCCCTTCGGGAGAGAGGGGCGGCCCCAGTGACCGGGCAACGGCCCGATTGGGAGGAAAGCGTGCCATCCGGCACCCATCCCATTTAGCGCATCATGGTTAAACAACGCCTTAATGGCGGATCGCGGCGACCAACTCTTTGGCGCATTCGCCGACGCGATGGGCGTTCAGCGTGTAGTTGAACGGCAGCGAGTCCGAGATGCCCTGCGTGTTGATCTTGAGGTTGCGCGGCGTGATCACGTCGATCTTGGTGCGCCCGAAATCCGAACCGCCGCAGCTATATTCGATCACCGTCGAGCGGCCATTGTCGCTGATTGCCTTGGCCGAGCAGCTCTTGGCCCGATGCTCGTAGCGGGTCAGCTGCTGGACATCGGGGATGCAGGCGCGCGTGGGAGCGTGCGTCCCGGGCAGCCCGCCGAGCTCCCACATGCCGGGCTTGACCTCGGCCAAGGCGGTCGGCCCCTTGGCGCCGCCAAGCGCCAGCGCCGCGCCAACCATGGATAGAATTGCAACGGTCCGAAATCATGGAAAGCCGTTTACCACGCGGCAGTTAACAGGGGGATGGGAAAAAATTCGCCTCAGCCGAGCTCGGCCGGCGGAATCGCGAAGCTCGACGAGCAAAAGGCGCAATCGACCCGGATCATCCCGTCCTCGCCGATCATCTCCTTGCGCTCTTCCTCGGGGAAGCGGGCGATGACGGAGCGCACATAATCGGGGTCGCAGCGGCAGCCGCGGCTGAGCGGCGTCGCCGCCAGCGTCCGCAGCTCGTCCTCCTCGTGGAACAGGCGCCACAGCAGCTCGTCGAGCGGCACCGCCGCGTCGGTCAGCTCGTCGGGCTTCACCGAACCGCCGAGAATGGCGACGTGCGGCCAGTCGGGATGGTCGAGCCGCGTGTGCAGCCGCTCGCGTCCTTCCTCGCCCTCGGGCAGATGCTGCAGCAAGATGCCGCCCGCCTGCCAATGGTCGCCGCGCTTTTCGGCCGCCAGCCGCACCAGGCTCGGGATCTGCTCCGACTGGGCGAAATAGCTTTGCGCCGCCTCGCCGAGGTTCTTGCCCTCGAGCGGGACGATCCCCTGGTAGCGTTCGTCGGCCACCGGCTGGTCGAAGGTGATGGCGAGATAGCCACTGCCGAACAGCTGCTTCAGCGTCGGCTCGTCCGGCGCCTCGGCCAGCCGCGCCTCGTCATGCCGAAGGTAGCCGCGCAGCTCGCCGCCGCGATAATCGCAAACCAAAAGGTCGACGATGCCGCCCTCGGTCTGGGCCTGAAGCGTCAGCTGGCCCTGAGGCTCCTTCAGCAGCGAGCCGAGCAGCGCCGTCAGCGTCAGCGCTTCGGCCAGCAGTTTCTCGATCAGCGGCGGATAGGCGTGGCTGGCGAGGATCGAATCCACCACCGAACCGAGCCGCGCGATCCGCCCGCGCGCATTGCGCAATGGAATGGCGACGCCGAGGGCGACGTCGGTGTTGAGCGCTACGGTGGGCATGGCGGGGAAGATAGGGTCAGCCTCCTTTGCCGACAACCGACCCGACGACGGCCTCCCTTGGCAAAGCTTTGTAAACCCGCATAATCCACCCTCAGCGTGGCAGGGGGCGCCCCATGGGTCTCGAGCATGCCATTGGTGCAAAGCGGGTGGACACGCTGCGCGTTTTTCTCAGCTACGACCGCGATGACACCCAAACCGCACAAACCTTCGTCAAGGCGCTGGAATCGCAGGGCTTCGCCATCTGGTGGGACGGGCTGATCAGCGGCGGCCACGCGTTCGCCGACCGCATCCAGCAGGCGCTGGCCAACTCCGACGTCATCCTGGTCCTGTGGTCGCAAAGCTCGGCCAGGTCGCACTGGGTCCGCGACGAAGCGGGCTACGGCCGCGATCAGGACCGCCTGGTCCCGGTCTCGATCGACGGGACCAGGGCGCCGCTCGGCTTCCAGCAACTCCAGACCATCGACCTCAGTAACTGGAACGGCAGCGTCGCGGCGCCTGGGTTCGCTCAGCTGTGCAATTCGATTCGCTCGGTCACCGGGGCGCCGGCCGCAGCCGTCCCGAGCGCTGCCGACGGGCCTCGCTTCTCCCGCCGGCAGCTGCTCGCCGGTGCCGGCACCGCCGGGATCGTCCTCGTCGGCGCGGGCACCGGCTATTACTGGCTGCGCGGCGGCGCCCCTGTGCAGGCGGCGCGGATCGCCGTCCTCCCCTTCCGCAACCTCAGCGGCGATCCTCGGCAGGATTATTTCTCCGATGGCCTGGCCGAGGAGTTGCGCGCGACGCTGAGCCTCGCCGACCAGCTTGAAGTCGCCGCCCAGACGTCGTCCGAATCCTTCCGCGACCGAAAGACCGACGCCAGATCCATGGCGCGCGCGCTCGGCGTCACCTATTTGATCGAAGGCAGCGTCCGCCGCTCCCCCGAGACCGTCCGCGTTTCGACCCAGATCGTCGATGGCCGCAGCGGCTTCGACCAATGGTCCGCGACCTTCGATCGCACCGCCGCCGACAGCCTCGAAGTGCAGAGCGACATCGCTGCCTTCGTCACCGATGCCCTGCTCGCCGACCTCGCCAAGTCCAAGCGCCCGTCCGAACGCATCGGCGGCACTAGAAAACCCGAAGCCTTCGACGCCTTCCTGCGCGGCGCCGCCGACTACCGCCTCGCCGCGGGCGAGGACACCGACCGAAAGGCGCTCGCCGGCTTCGACCGCGCCATCGCGATCGACCCCAATTACGCCGCCGCCCATGCCGCCCGCTCGCGCGCCCTCACCGTCATCGCCAACAATTATGCGCCGCGCGCGCAAATCCCGGACTATTACCGCCGTGCAATCGCCGCCGCGCGGTCAGCCATTCGCCTCGCGCCCATGCTCGCCGAAGGCTATTCGGCGCTCGGCTTCGTCCTGTTCAACGGACAGCTCGACGCCCGCGCCGCCGCCACGCCTTATCAGCGCAGCTTCGAACTGGGTTACGGCAATGCCGAGATCCTTTCGGCCTACGCCAATTTCGCCGGGCGTGTCGGCCGCTTCGACGACGGCCGCGAGGCCATCGCCCGCGCGCAGAAGCTCGATCCGCTCAACGCCAGCGTGTTCCGCAACGCGGGCTACCTCGAATATGCCGCGCGCAACTTTGCCGCCGCCGAAAGCCAGTTCCGGACTGCCCTGTCGATCAATCCGCGCTCGAGCAACGTTCATGCCGCGCTCGGCGACATCGCCCTCGCCCGCGGCGACCTCGACATGGCCCGTACGCATTTTGCGGAGGAACGAGATCCGACCTCCAGCCTGCGCGGACTAGCCATTGTCGACATGAAGAAAGGCAAGTCCGATGCGGCGGAGACCGAATATGCCGCCCTGATCAAGCAAGGCGGCGATACCGTCCATTATCAGCAGGCGCAGGTGCTGGCCCAATGGGGTCGCGGCAAGGATGCGCTGACCGAGCTGGAGCGGGCCTTCGCGCTTCGCGATGCGGGCCTGGTGCGGCTCAAAAACGACCCGTTGCTCGACCCCGTGCGCAGCGACCCGCGATTTGCTAAGCTGGCCCAGACAATTGGCTTCGCATGAAACAGGAGGGGATTATGCCAATCAAGCTGATCACGATCGGAGTCATCGCGCTGGCGCTCAGCGTTTCAGGCTGCCGGAAGAACCCCGACGACCGCTTCGCCCAGGCCGTCACGGCGTTTACGGCGCCCTAGCCGCTCAGCCCTGCGTGGGCGGCAGCGCCGCCGGAGCAATCACCGCAACGGTGACCCGGCGCTCGCCGGCCTGTTGAAACTTCAGGACCAGCGGAAAGCTGGTCCCGGCTTTCAGCGGGTGGTGAAGGTCGGCGAGCCACACATGCAGCCCGCCCGGGTTGAGGCTCACCGGCTGGCCGGCCGGGATGTCGATTCCGTTGAGATACTTCATTCCCATCGCGCTGCTGCCGCCGACCATGGTCATCAGGTCGGTTCGCCGTGCGGCCGGGCTCGAAGCGCCGATCAAGCGGTCGCTGACCGGAGAGCTAATCGTCATCGCGACGGCGGCATTGGCGGTCCCGCCGACCGTATCGCGAGTCCAGGCGTTCCTGATTTCGAGCTGCGCCGGCCTCGCGCAGGACGCGAGCAGCATGACCAGCGCCAGTGCTGACGGTGTCATGACGCTTGGCCGATGATCCATCTCGGCCCTCTCCTTTCGATGAGTTGCGAACCCGCGTCGAAGTGCCATTAGGAGTGGCCGCTGAAAAGGGAGCGTGGGCTTGGATACTTCAGACGGCGGCTTCGGCGACCGCATCGACCGCAGGCAGATGCTGGGCGTGCTCGGCGCGGGGGCGGTCGCGTCGGCGGCGCTGCCGCTGGTCGGCTGCTCCTCGCCCGCCGAAGCGAAGACGCTGACGGTCGGCGGCCTGCCGGTGACCTGCAACCTGACGCTGCCGGTCGCCTGCGCGGCGAAGGCGGCCGCGATCGCGGCGGCAAGGGCCACGCCGAGTTCGCGTACCAGCAAGTACAGCGGCTGGCCGGAAGTCAAGGAGTCGCTGATGGCCGGGCGACATCCAGGCGGCCTACATGCTGGCGCCGCTGGTGATGGACCTCGCCGACAAGAAGATCCCGGTGAAGATCGTCTCGCTCGGCCACCGCTCGGGCGCGGTGATCATGGTGCGCACGGATTCGCCCTACCGCAGCTTCCGCGACCTCGCCGGCAAGCGCATCGCGATCCCCAGCCGCTTCGCGGTCGACTTCCTGTTCCTGCGCAAGATGCTGGCGCAGCGAAGGCATGACGACCGAAGGACGTCGAGATCGTCGAGATGGCCGCCGCCCGACATGCCGGCGGCGCTCTACGCGAAGGCCGTCGACGCCTATTGCACCGGCGAGCCGTTCGGCGCGGCGGCGCAAAGCGCCGGCTATGCGCGCGTCGCTGCGCATGACGCGCGACGAATGGCGCAACTACATCTGCTGCGTGCTGACGGTGCGCGAGGAGCTGATCCGCGAGAACCGGCCGCTGGTGCAGGACCTGGTCAACTACGTGCTCGGCGCGGGCGTCTGGCTCGACCAGCAGCCGCAGAACCGCGACAAGGCGGTGGAGATCGCCGCCGGCCGCGAGCTACTTCAACCAGGATCCCGAACATCCTGCGGTTCGTGATGGACAATCCCGACCGACCGCGTGACCTACGGCGACCTGCGCATGATCCGCGCGAGTTCGACGAGCTGATGCAGCTGTCGGTCGAGGCCGGCACCCTCAAGCACCCGGTCCCCTACGAGAACTACGTCGACGAGAGCTTCGCGCAAGGCGGCGCAAGCCGGCGACGATCGCCGTTGCTGAGCCATGACGCGCGAACCGGGCCGCGTTTCGTCTTGGTCTGATTGCCGCTGCGTTCCTGGGCTGCTGGCCGTGGCGGCTTGCTCGCGATCGAGCGCGGACCCGCGGTCGCGGAGCCACGGCAGCTCGAAGGCCGGCGTCTTCGATCCGCCGCGCATGGCGCCCGACTTCTCGCTGCGCGGCTCCGACGGCTCGCAGGTCAACGCTGGCGCGCTACCGCGGCAAGGTCGTGCTGCTGACCTTCGGCTTCACCCATTGCGCCGCGGTGTGCCCGACCACGCTGGCGACGCTCGCCCAGGCGCGCAGCGCAGCTCGGCACAGCCGCCGACGCGGTGCAGGTGATCTACGTCACGGTCGATCCCGAGCGCGACGACGCCGCGCACATGAAGCGCCTACCTCGCGGCCTTCGACCCAGCCTTCGTCGGCGCCACCGGCACGCCCGCGCACGCTGGCCGCGGTGCGCAAGGCATTATGGCGTCGACGGCCATCAAGGAGGGCAGCGGCCCGCGACTACGCCATCGCCCATACCTCGTCGATCTTCCTGATCGACCGCGCCGGCCGGCTGCGCGCGCTGATGCCGTACGGGCACGACGCCGACGGACTTCGTGCACGACATCCAGTTCCTGCTGGCGCAGTGAGCCGCATGCGCACGTCCTGCCCTGAGATCGCTTGTCCGCGACACCCGGCATTGGCGGCGCTTGGCGTGCTCGCGCTTGGCCGCTTGGCTGGGTCGCGCTGGCGCCGATCAGGGTCGCGTCGCACGACGCAGTCTGTTCGAGATCCCGCGGGCACCTGGGCGCGCCGCATGGCCGGCGACAAGGTCGAGATCCTGCCGCCAGACGATCCGGCTGACGCTCGGCCTCAACGACATGCTGGTGCTGCAGCAACCTCGACGACGTGCCGCAGATCTTCGGTCCGACCCTGATCATGCCCGGCCAGAGCTTCCGCCTGCCGTTCGAGCATGGCCTCGACCTACAGTTCGCGTGCACCGCGCACGCCAGCGGGCAGCTGACGTGATCGTCGACCCGAGCCCGGCACCGGGATGGGCGACGGATCAGCTGGCGCTGGCGCAGCCTGACGAACGCGGTGTAATGGGCGTCCAGCGGCGAATCTTCGAGGAATTGGATGAGGCAAATCGACAACACGCTGGTCAGGGTCGTGCCGCCGGTGCTCGTGATCGCGCTCCTGATCGCGCGTCTGGTGGCTGGTCGTCGTCAGACCGAGAGCGCGATCTTCCCGACGCCGCTGGCAGGTCGTCGACCGGCGCGCTGGAGCTGGCCGAGGACGGCACGCTTGTGGGAGCACATCGGCGCGTCGCTGATGCGCGTCGGCGATCGGCTTCGGCCTGGCGGTCGCTGGTCGCCGTCCCGCTCGGCCTGTGGATGGGCTGGGTGCGCGGCGCGCTACGACACGCTCAACCCGCTGTTCCAGATGCTGCGGCCGATCTCGCCGATCGCCTGGATCCCGATCGCGATCCTGTGGTTCGGCGTCGGCAACGTGTCGCCGATCTTCCTGATCTTCATCTCGTCGGTGTTCCCGATGATCGTGCAGACGACCGTCGGGCGTGCACACGATCGAGCGGCGCTACCTGCGCGCCGCGGCGAACTTCGGCGTGTCGCGCTGCGAAGCTGTTCCGGCAGGTGGTGATCCCGGCGGTGCTGCCGCAGATCATCGTCGGCATGCGCATCGGCCTCGGCGTCGCCTGGCTGGTGGTGGTCGCGGCCGAGATGATCGCGCTGCGCTCGGGCCTCGGCTACCTGATCATGGACTCGCGCAACGCCGGCAACCGCTACGACCTGGTGATCGCCGGCATGATCATCATCGGCCTGATCGGCCTGCTGCTCGACGGCGTCATGCGCCTGCTCGAGCGGCTGAAGATCGGTGAGGTGGCGCTATGTCCGCTAAGCAAGATCGTCGTCGACGACGTCAGCAAGAGCTTCGCGCGGACAGGGCGCGCTGCCGGTCGTCGACGGCGTCGAGCTTCGACGTCGGCGACGGCGAGTTCGTCGCCATCGTCGGCCCTCGGGCTGCGGCAAGTCGACGCTGATGAACATCATCGCCGGCTTCGAGCGCGCCGACGCGCGGCGCGGTCGCGATCGACGGCGTCGAAGCGCACCGGCCCGAGCCGCAAGGGCATCGTGATCTCGCAGCACGGCTCGGTGTTCCCGTGGCTCACCGTGCAGCAGAACCTGATGTTCGGCCTGAACGGCGACCAGCCACCGGCGACAAGGCGGCGCTCGCCGACCACTACGCCGCGATGGTCGGGCTCAAGGGCTTCGAGACGAGCTACCCGCACGAGCTCTCGGGCGGCATGCTGAAGCGCGTCGAGCTCGCGCGCGCGCTCGTGGTGAAGCCCGAGATCCTCTACATGGACGAGCCGTTCTCGGCGCTCGACGCGCTGATGAGCCTGCGCATGCAGCAACGAGCTGCTGCGCATCCTCGACGAGGAGCGCCACACCGTGCTGCTGATCACCCACGACGTCGAGGAGGCGATCCACCTGGCCGATCGCATCCTGGTGCTGTCGCCGCGGCCGACGACCATCCAGGCCACCTTCGAGGTCGACCTGCCCCATCCGCGCAAGCTTTCCGACCCGAAGGCGCAGGCGCTGCGCGAAGCGATCCTCAAGGAACTCGGGGTCTTAGCCGATTAAGCCACCGGCCGATTTAAAGGCCGGAGCGGTGGCGGCTGATCTGCTCGGGCGTCAATCGCAGGAAACGAGCGGCGTTGTTGTACAGGATGTCGCGCTTCTGGTCCTCGCTCAGAAACGGTGCACTCCGGATGGTCTCGATCGCAATCGCAATGGTGTCGGGCCAGATCATCTGGTCCGACCCGAACATGATGCGCTTGGCGAAGCCCGCATCGACCAGCTGTCGGAGCTGGCGATAGAAATGCGCGCGCGGGAAACCCCAGTCGTTCTGAGCCACGTCCACATACAGGTTCGGGTGCGAATAGAGCAGCGCGATCATCTCTTCGACCAGCGGTGATCCGTAATGCATGACGTAGAGCCGGAGCTTGGGATGACGCTGGAGTAGCGGCTCCAGGTCCAGTGGCCGGCCGGCCGCGGGGCTGTACTTGCTTCCGGGCATCACGCTTGCCCCGCCCGGCGGCCCTTCGCCGAGGTGCAGGCCGACGGGCACGTCGAGCTTCTCCGCCAGCGCAAAGAACGGTTCGAGCCGCTCGGCATTGGCCGTTTCGCCCTCATATTGCGGGCTCACCTCGGCGAACAGCTGGACCTCGCCCGACTTCGTCAGCGCGGTAAGCGCTTGTTCGCTGACCGTGACATCGCCGAAATCGAGCGCGATCCAATATCGGCCGGGCGCGTAGCCGAGCCATTGTTTGGCGGCGGCGAGGCTGGTTGGAACGTCCGCCTGGGTGACGCCGAGGACGCCGTAAATATTGTAGGCGCGCATGATCGCGCCCGTGCGCTTGGCATTGTCGTCGCCGTCCTTGGCCGACGCAAGCGGATGGCCGCATGTCGCGGTCACCTGCACGGTGGCCGGCGATTTGAGATCGACGGGCGGAAACTCAACGGCGTCGCGATTGGTGCAGACGGTTTGCGGCCCGCCAAACGCCGCCGGCGACGCGGCATGCATGTGCATGTCGATGATCGGCTCGGCCACTGCGGCTGGGGCCGACGCACCGATCGAGGCGGCAATGATGAGCCCGGCTAACGCCATACGCCCCCTAGGCCGCCGCGGCGGGCACCTCATATTCCGCGGCCGCCGCCGACAGCGTGTCGACGAATTCGCGGATATGCGCTTCCTCGATTACCAGCGGCGGGAGCACGCGCATGACATTGTCGCCGGCCGCGACCGTCAGCAGGCCCCTGGTCCGCAAATAGTTCACGAACGCCCGGCTGTCGGTCTTCATCTTGACGCCGAGCATCAGCCCGACCCCGCGCACGCTGTCGAACAGATGGTCGTGGTTGGGGATCATCTGCTCCAGCGCCGAGCGCAGCCGCTCGCCCTTCTGCGCGCACGCCGCTCGAGGAACTCCTCGTTGGCGACGACGTCGAACACCGCCTGCCCCGCCGCCATCGCCAGCGGGTTGCCGCCATAGGTCGATCCGTGGGTGCCGACGACCATGCCCGCCGCGGCCTTCTCGGTCGCCAGGCACGCGCCCATCGGGAAGCCGCCGCCAATGCCCTTGGCCGACGCCATGATGTCCGGCGCCACGTCATAATGCTGGTAGGCATAGAGCGCGCCGGTCCGCGCCACGCCGCACTGGACCTCGTCATAGACCAGCATCAAATCGTTGCTCGTCGCAGGCGGCGCGCAAGCCCGCTGAGGAATTCGTGCGTCGCCGGGCGGATGCCGCCCTCGCCCTGGATCGGCTCGACCAGGAAGCCGGCGGTGTTCTCGTCGATCGCTGCGAGCGCCGCGTCGAGGTCGTTGAACTCGACCACCTTGAAGCCCTCGAGCAGCGGCGCGAAGCCGTCGCGCAGCTTGGCCTGGTCGGTCGCGCTGATCGTCGCCATCGTCCGCCCGTGGAAGGCGTTGGAGAAAGTGATGAGGTCATGCTTGTGCGGATTGCCCTTGGCGTAATGATAGCGGCGCGCGGTCTTGATCGCGCATTCGACCGCCTCGGCGCCCGAATTGGTGAAGAACACCGTGTCGGCGAAGGTCAGGTCGCACAGTCGCTGCGCGAACGCTTCGCCCTGCGGTGAGCCGTAGAGGTTGGACACGTGGATCAGCGTCGCCGCCTGGTCCTGGATCGCCTTGGTCAGCACCGGGTGGCCATGGCCCAGCAAATTGACCGCAATGCCCGCCGCGAAGTCGAGGTAGCGCTCGCCTTCCTCGCCGTAGAGATAGACGCCTTCGCCGCGCACCGGGCGCACCGGCGAACGCGGGTAAACGGGCATGAGCGGCGTGATGGCCATGGGTGTCGCGAGCTCCTCAAAAGCGATGATCGGAAGCGGCCCCGGGGCCGCTCTCGCGCCTATAGCCAGCGCCGTTTGAAAGGGCAAAGCCGGGCGACGCGGCAGCTTCCACGCCTTCCGTCATGCTGAACTTGTTTCAGCATCCATCAACCCGCATGCACCGGCCGTGGCGAAGCAGGCCTGCGTCTAAATCAAAAGCGCCCCGGGTTTCCCCGAGGCGCTTCCTTTTGGGTCGTTCAAAGGACCGTTTAGTAACGGCGGTGACCGTGGCCGTAACGGCGGTTCCAGTCGTTCGCTTCACGCGACACGCGGTATTCCAGGTTACGGATGCCGTTCTCCAGGTTGCGCGCCTCGCGCGGGTTGATGCCGTTGCGTTGGGCGCGATAGATGCGGTGCTCGAGGTTGCGAGCCTGGTTGTCGAGGCCGCGCGCCTCGCCCCACGACAGCACCCGTCGGCTCTGCATCACGCGAATGTCGGCGCGGATGCGCTGGACCCGCGACTGCATCGACTGCGCGAAGCGCATGTTGTTGAAGCCGTAGCCGTAATTATACGGCTGATAATTGTACACGGGCGGCGCCCACTGGACGGAAACGTGCGGCGCATACTGGGCCGTCGCGGGAGCGGCGAAGCCCAGCGCAGTACCGGCGGCAACGATCGGAATAAGAAACTTACGCATTTTCGCTCTCCTTAATTGAGCAACTGTCATCACTGTAGACAATTCGTTCTGTGACGGTGGTGAATGGCTCGTTTGCTGCCGTTCACTCAGTCATCATGGTCGTCGTAGCGGTCGTCATGGTCGTCGCGATCGCGATCTCCATAGCCTTGCTGCCCATAACCGTCGCCATAGCCATTGTATCCATGACCATTATTATAGCCGTTGTTGCCGTAGCCGTTGTTATAGCCACCATAGCGGCCCATCGAGCTCAGCTGGTTCACGCGCTGCTCGAGCCGGGCGAGGCGCATTTGCAGGTCGCCGGAGGCAAGCCGGCCAAGGCCATAACCCGACGTCCGGCGAACCCGGCGCTGAAGCTCGCGGGCTTCCTTGCGCAGCCGCTCGGCGCGGTCGCCGCGCAGGATGTGGGCACGGCGCAGGTCCTCGATCCGGCGCTGCAGCATGTCGACGCGCATCGCGAGGTTCTGCGCGCCATAGCCATTGCCATAGCCGTTATAACCATAGCCGTTCTGCGGCGCGCCATAGCCGTAGCCGTAGGGCTGCGGCTGGGTCTGCGGATAATATTGCGCGGCGGCGGGGCTGGCGACGGCGAGAGCCGCTGCGCCAGCGGCCAGGGTCAGGATCAACTTACGCATCGTGGCTCTCCTTGAGCGGTTCAGTGAGAGCCTTGTGCGCCGATTCGCTTGATGCGGGTCTGAACGCGCCCGTTATGAGCCGTTCACTATCGTAAACGCGCCACCCGCTCCGGCACGTCGCGGCTCATCAGCAGCACCAGCAACGCAAACCCCGACAACAGCGCCATCACCGCCACCTCCGGTGCTTCGCTGATCGCGCCGGCGAATTGCGGCAGCCGAGCCAGCAGCACCGCCCCGACCGCGGTCGCGCCAAGCGCCAGCGCTTCCAGCGCCAGCCGCCGCCGCGTCGCCCGCGCCGCCGCGCGCAGCCGTTCGTCGAGCACGACCATCGCCCGCACCCGCGCCGCAAAGGCTCGGTCGGGCTTGCGGTTCGCCGGTTCCAGGCTCGCCTTCAGCCAGCGGTCGAAATCCTCAGCCATGATGGCCTCCTTCCCACATCGCGCGGCACTGCGCCTTGGCCCGCGCCACGGTCGATTTCAGCGTGCCCAGCGGCACGCCCAGCAATTGCGCCGCTTCCGGATGGGTCCAGCCGTGCCCTTCGCACAGCACCAGCGCCGCTCGCTCGCGCTCGCCGAGTCGGGCGAGCATGTCGGCCACTTCCGCGCCCTCGTGGGCACTGCCCTGGTGCGGCACCGGTTCCGGCTCGCGCACCCCCTTGCGCAACTGGTCGAGCCGGCAGCGCCACGCGATCCGAGTCAGCCAGGTCGCGTAGCGCGCGCGGCCGTCATATTGCCCCGCCGCGCGCCACGCCTTGAGGAACGCCTCCTGGGCGACATCGTCGGCGAGGTCGGGTCCGGTCATTCGGGCGAGGAAGGCGCGCAGTGGGCGCTCGTGCTTTTCGACCAGCATGGCGAAGGCGGCGCTGTCCCCGCGGGCAGCCCGCCGCGACAGCGCCAAATCTTCCTCATTGCCCCTGTTCACGCCGCCGCCTGGACCGCTCCGCCAACACATGGCGCAGCCACAGCGCGCCGCCGACGAGCAACGGGAACAGCGACGCGGCAATGCCGAGGCGCACGATCCCCCGATCGTCGATCGCAATCATGCAGCCGGCCGCCATGGCGACGCCGATGGCGACGAGGATGATCGCAATCCGATCGTCGCCGCTCGACGCTTCTTCCTGCCGGTCGAACTGCGACAGCAGGGTGGACGCGCTGGCGGGGTCGACTTCTAGCAGCCTGCGCATCGCTTTGTATTTCATCGCGGTCGCGAACAGCCGAAGCAGGTGGATGAAGCCGAGCGCGAGCGCCGCGACGACGGCGACCATGGCGATCATTTCAGTGGTTGGCATGGGTCGAAAACTCCCTGTGGTTACGGAGCCTTAGACGTCGCTTTGGCCGGTCCTGGATGAGCCGCCGCAAAAAAATGTGGTGCGCCTGACTTCTGTACGCGCGCCGTCTCCCTGTTCGAGACCTTATTGCGTCGAAGCCTCGGTGAACCGTATGTCGTCGAAATAAAGCACGCCCTGCTTGTCGGTTGCGGTCGTGTCTTCGATCACGATCACCAACTCCTTCAGCTTGCGCGCATTGGCCATGCCCTCGAAGCTGCTCAGCGGGATCGCGATGTCCTGCCACTGATCGGTGACCGAGCGCACATAAGCGTGGCTGCTGGTGTCGAGCGCATCCTTGAGCTCGACCTTGAACGCCTTGGTGTACCCCATGCCGGCGTCGCCCCGGACCCTGAAACGCAGCGCCTCGAACTTGCTCGCATCGAGGTTCCGCAGACGCATCCACAGCCCTCCGTAAGCCGGCTTTTTCGACGCGACACTGTAGATCAGCCGAAGCGCGTAGCCGCGGCTGCTGAAACCATCTTTGACAAAGGACTCGAGCGCTCCCTGCGAAGGATCGTTCTGGTCCCTGATCCAGGCGCCGAAATCGCCGCCGAGGTTGTTGGGCTTAGTGCCGGAATTGAAATCCGCGACCATCAGCTGTGCAACGATCAGCAGAGCCAGCATGTCAGTTCTTGATCTTCCACCCGCTCTTCAGCAGCGCATAGACGAGCGCCCACAATCCGACGTTCGCGGCCAGCAGCCCGATCGCCCCCACCGCCAGCGGCGAATTGCTGACCTTCAGGAACCCGGCGCGAAACCCCGAGATGATATAGAAGAACGGGTTGGCGTGGCTCACCGCCTGGAACGCCGGCGACAGCTGGTGGACCGAATAAAAGGTGCCGCTCAGCAGCGACAGCGGAGTCACCACGAAGTTGGTCACCGCCGCCGCATGGTCAAACTTCTCCGCCCACAGCGACGTCAGCAATCCCAGGAACGACAGCAGCAGCGCCCCCATCAGCCCGAACCAGAATGCCAGCAGCGGGTGCCGCACCTCGACCGACACGCCCGGCCACAGCAGCATCGCCAGCCACACCGCGAACCCGACCAGGAAGGCGCGGGTCACCGCGGCGCCGATCAGCCCCGCGATCAGCTCTCCGGTCGACAGCGGCGGCATCAGATAATCGACGATATTGCCCTGGATCTTGCCGACCAGCAGCGAGAAGCTCGAATTGGCGAAGGCGTTCTGCATCATCGCCATGACGATCAGGCCCGGCGCGATGAAATCGGCGAACGGCACCCCCATCACCGTCCGCCCGGCGCGGCCCAGCGCGACCGTAAAGATGGCCAAATACAGCAGCGTCGTGATCGCCGGCGCCCACACGGTCTGCATCTGGACCTTGAAGAAGCGCCTGACCTCCTTGATATAGAGGGTCTTGAGGCCTCCCCAATTGACGCCCTTCAGCACCGGGTCACCCGGCGCGTTGCGCACCCAATTGTGAGCTTGGTCGTTGGAATTCATTGGCTGAGGCGCCTATCGGCTGGCGGCCTGTCGAGCAAGTTGGAGCAAGTTTAAAGCATGTCCTGGACCGAAGAGCGCATCGAGCGCCTCAAGAAGATGTGGCACGATGGCGCGACCGCCAGCCAGATCGCCGACGAGCTTGGCGGGGTCAGCCGCAATGCCGTGATCGGCAAGGCGCACCGTCTCGGCCTCGAGCAGCGCCCCTCTCCGGTGAAGCCAGGCGAGGAGAAGGAAGCGAAAAAGGCCCACAAGGCGGATGGGCCCGCGCCCGCCGCCGCGGCCCCGAAGGCGCCCAGGGCGGAGGCTCCGGCGAAGGCGGCCGGCCCGGCTCCGGCGGCGCAATCGGGTACAGCGCCGGCAACCGCCTCGCTCAACCGATCCGCGCCGGAAATGCAATATCGCTCGATCGGCCCTGGCGGGTTCATCCGCCAGGGTCCCGGCGATCAGCAGCCGCCGATCCCGCCGGCGCCGCCGCGCCGCCTGGTCCCGGCCAAGCCGAGCCCGGAGGTTGCCGACAAGACCAGCCTGCTCGACCTCAACGACCGCATCTGCAAATGGCCGATGGGTCATCCCGGCGAGCCCGATTTTCACTTCTGCGGCAACCAGGCCAACCCCGGCTTCCCTTATTGCGTCGATCATTGCGGCGTCGCCTATCAGGCCCAGCTCCCGCGCCGCGATCGCCGCCCGCCGCCGCCGCTGCCGTTCGGCGGACCGCGGGTTCGCTGACACCCGATGGCGTTTGCCACTCGTCTCCACCAATCGCTCGACGAGCTCGACCGCCGCTTTAACGGCGAGGGTCGCGGCGCCTCGGACATGGAGGCGACGCTCGACGCCTATCTCCGCGAGGTTGAGGCCGCCGCCGACAGCGAACTCCTGACCTCGATTTTGCTGCTCGATGAAAGCGGGAAGCACCTTCTCCACGGCGCCGCGCCAAGCCTGGCGAAGGACTATTGCGAGGCGATCGACGGCATCGCGACTGGCCCGCGGGTTGGTTCGTGCGGGACGGCCGCGTTCGCCGGCCATTCGATCTTCGTGACCGACATCGAAACTGATCCCCTGTGGGAAGATTTCCGCGACCTTGCGCGGGCGCATGACCTGCGTGCGTGCTGGTCGACTCCGATCTTCGATGAATCCGGCAAGATGCTCGGCACCTTCGCCACCTATTACCGCACCGCGCGCGCTCCGCTGGAGGATGAAATCAGGGCGATCAACGCCATCAGCCTGCGCGTGGCCCGCGCGGTCGCCGCAGCCCGCTAGGCCGCGACCGGCTCGGCCGCCGCGTCAACTGCCAGGAACTCGCGCATCTCGTCGATGAACCGGCCGAACGCCGGCTCTGCGTTGAGCAGGATGTGATTGCCGCTGTCGAGCGGGACAAAGCGCGCGCCGGGAATCTCCCGCGCCAGCAACTCGCCCTGCGCGAAGGGAATGACCTGGTCGTTCCTCGCGTGCAGCACCAGGGCCGGATGCTTCACCAGCGGCAGCAGGTGAGTGACGTCGATCTTGGCCAGCGACCGCATAACCCGCACGGCATTTTCGGGCGAGGTCGAGCGCCGCTGGAGCTCGTTGAACCAGCTCATCTGCTCCTTGCTCGCTCCGGGCACATAGACGTTGGTGAACAGCTGCCGGTACGCCGGATTGTCCTTGCCCCAGCCGAGCTCGGTCAGCGTCAGCATTGCCTCGCGACGGCTGATCTCCTCATTGTCGCCGCGGGCCCGCCAGCCCTGCGCATAACCGCCAAGCAGGACGAGCCGCCGCACCCGCTCCGGATGCTTGAGCGAAAAGGCGATCGAAACCGCCGCGCCCTGGCTGATCCCGAGCAGGTCGAACTGCTCGATCCCGGCCGCATCGACCACGGTTGCAAGGTCGTCGACCAGCGCGTCGAGGCTGAGGTCGGCGACGTCCCAATCGGACAGGCCGTTGCCGCGCGCGTCATAGCGGATCAGCCGCCGGTCGGCCGAAATCTCCGCGATCCATCCGCGCCAGATCGGGCTTTCGAAGTCGAACTCGAGGTGGTTGAGCCAATTGGCGGTCTTCACCAGCACCGGCCCCTCGCCGACCGCCGACCAGGCCAGGTTGGTTCCGTCCTTCGCAACGCACGTGTTGACCGTCTGCGGCGGCAGCTCGCGCGGCACCGCAGCCCGCGCCCGCGCCGCTTCCTCCTCCTCGATTCGGCGCCGCCAGGTCGCTGGCGGTTCGCCATATTCCCGCTTGAACGCGCGGTTGAATGCCGCTTCGCTGTTGAAGCCGACCGAATAAGCGATGTTCGCGGTGTTCGACTTGCCCTCGCGCAGCATGTTCGCGGCAATCCGCATCCGCCACCGCGCGCAATAGCGCATCGGCGGCTCGCCGATCAGCTCGGCGAAGCGCTCGCCGAGCACCGTTCGCGACAGCCCCGACTCCCGCGCCAGCGTTTCGATGTCGAGGTCCTCGGCATATCGGGCGTGAATCACCGACAGCGCCTTGGACACCGCCGGGTCGCTCAGCCCCTTGAGCCAGCCGGTCGACCCGCGCGGCAATTGCTCGACATATTCGCGAATAGCCTGGGCCAGGAACAGCTCGGCCAGTTTCGCCACCGTCTCCGGCCCGGGCTGCCCGGTCGCCAGAAAACGCATCGACGCATCCAGCCACGCTTCCTTGCTGCTGTTGACGTCGAGCACCATGAGCGGCGGCAGCGCGTCGAGCAGCGGATGGACGCTGTCCCGCGCGGTGCCGAGGAAACCGCACCACACTTTCGTCTTCGGCCCGTCGGTGCCAAGGCCGACCTGGTGAACGCCCTCCGCGGTGATGACCCGGATGTCCTCGATGTTGGCGGGCGGCAGTCCGGGTTGGCTCGACAGCCGGTGCGGGTCGTTGCGCGGCAGGATGACGATCTCGCCGGCTTTCAACGGCACTGCGGGAAGCCCCGGAATCTCCGCGATCGTCGTCCCTGATCGGACATAATGGTAGCCGATGAGCCGCTCTGGCATCGGGAAGAAGGGCGCGCACTTCTCCGGCGTGAACTCGGCCTGCACGCAATAATCGCCGGTGAATTCGCCGTCGACGATCACCCCGCCGGTCAGGCGAAGCGAACCCAGGATCTCGTCGAGCACGTCCATCAGCTGCGCCCCCGAGCGCATACGTATGCGGCGTTTGGGTCAACTTATCCGGCAAGCCGGTCATTTTGGCAAACCACCGCCCGGCATAAATGACGTCCATCAAATGGGACGGCCAATTTCGACCCGCGGCGAATAGCGCTGGCGGGAACGGACAAGCTCGCCCCATCGCGAACAGTCGGAAAGTATTCGGACCATGTCCAACGATCTTTATTCGCGTCGAATTTTGACGCTTGTCTTTGCGGTTCTGTCAGGATTGTCCGCCGTTTCGACGGCGCTCCTTCCGGCACTCCTCCACGTCTAGGAAATTCGAAAGGGGAATTAGGATGTATCACAACTTCGACTATGAGGCGACGCTGGCCAACTCGCTGCGCGCGCAGTGGGAACTCGACGACGTTCTCGGCGAAAGCCAGGAGCTCGACTTCTCGAGGCTCTTCATGCCCGAGAGCCTGGCGCGCACGGCGGCTGTCGCCGAGCTCAATCCCTTCGAACAGCGCATCCTCAATCAGATCAGCGCGCACCAGTATCTGACCATTTTCGGCGTGGTCGAGGAGTTCATCCTCCCGTTCCTGCTCGATCATGCCCGGCCGCAGCTGCTCGGCGACGACTGGCGAGTCCGCGCCATCCTCAACTTCGCGGGCGAGGAAGCCAAGCACATCCATCTGTTCAAGCGCTTCCACGAAGCCTTCGTCCGCGGCTTCCCGGTCGACTGCCAGGTGATCGGCCCGTCCGAAGCGATCGGCGCCGAAGTGCTCCGCCACGATCCGCTCGCGGTCGGCCTCGTCATCCTGATGATCGAGTGGATGACCCAGCAGCATTATCTCGGTTCGATCCGCGACGACGGCGACCTCGATCCGCTGTTCAAGAGCCTGATGCGGCATCACTGGATGGAGGAAGCCCAGCACGCCAAGCTCGACACGCTCATCGTCGACGCCCTTTCCGAGGGCCGAAGCGAGGAACAGATCGACCAGGCGATCGACGAATTCTTCGAGATCGGCGGGTTCCTCGACAACGGCCTCAAGGCCCAGGCCGAGTTCAACATGGCCGCGCTCGAACGGGCCATCGGCCGCACCGTCGACAACCGCGACGCGATCATCGCCCAGCAGCACCAGGCCGGGCGCTGGACCTACATCGGCTCCGGCATGGTCCACGAGCGCTTCATCGCGACCCTCGAGTCCATGTCGCCCCGCGCCGCCGCCCGCATCGCGGAGGCTGCGCCCTTGTTCGCCTGACCCCACCCGATCCTCCCTGCCGCGGAGCGGTGGGGAGGGGGACCGCCGAAGGCGGTGGAGGGCCTTCCTCCACCGTTCCAACCATCGACACCAAAGGAGAAAACCAATGCTCGATACCACTACCAACCGCGTCAACGGCCTCGACCTCACCGCCCTCGGCGACGTCGTCGAAGCGATCAATGCCGACCCGAAGAAGGCGCTCGTCTCATTCGACGTCACCACTCGCTGGGACGGCCAGACCCGCAGCGAAACCACCGTCGACGGCTACACGCTGGGCGGCGAGCGCATCGCCCGCAGCCACACCATCGTCGCCGACGAGCCGTGCGAGCTACTCGGCAGCGACGGCGCGCCCAACCCGCAGGAACTGCTGATGGCGGCGTTCAACGCCTGCATCACCGTCGGCTACGTCGCCGGCGCCTCAGTCAACGGCATCAAGCTCGACAGCCTCGAGATCAAGACTCGCGGCCAGCTCGACCTGCGCGGCTTCCTCGGCCTCAGCGACACCGTTCCGCCGGGCTATGAATCGATCGCCTACGAGGTCTCGATCAAGGGCGACGGCACCCCCGAGCAGTTCGAGGAGATTCATCGCACCGTGATGAAAACCTCGCCGAACTACTTCAACATCAACCGCCCGATCCGCGTCGACGGGACGCTTCGGGTCGGCTGACCAGAGGTTCCCGGGCGGGCCCAATCGCACCCTCCCCGCCTTTGCTCGCCCGGGACGCCGCAACCACGAAGGTTGGTCATGAAACACCTGCTCATGGATCCGCATTTCCCCGACATCGTCGGCGCCTGGGCGATCGATCAGGCGCAACCCGGCGCGTCGGACTGCGCCAACGACAATGACGACGACGATGCGCTCGCCGAGATCAACGACCCGCTGACCTGCGTCTTCGCCAAACTCGACGTCTCCGCCAACCGCTTGTGGTGAAGCTGTGGAAAAGCGCAGCCCCTTCCCTTGGCACGCCGGGAATCCGCGCCCTATAGTTTTGCTTCAATGTCCGACCTCTTCTCTTCCGCCACCAGCGCCTCGCCCGACAGCTACGACGCTAGCGCGATCGAGGTGCTCGAAGGCCTCGAGCCGGTCCGCCGCCGCCCAGGCATGTACATCGGCGGCACCGACGAGCGCGCGCTTCACCACCTCGCCGCCGAAGTCATCGACAATGCCATGGACGAAGCGGTCGCCGGCTTCGCCACCCGCATCGAGGTCACGCTCGAGCAGGGCAATCGCCTGAGCGTGTTCGACAACGGCCGCGGCATCCCGGTCGACCCGCACCCCAAATATCCCGGCAAGTCGGCGCTCGAAATCATCATGACCACGCTCCACTCGGGCGGGAAGTTCGAGGGCAAGGCTTACTCGACCTCGGGCGGCCTCCACGGCGTCGGCGTCAGCGTCGTCAATGCGCTTTCGACCGACACCGTCGTCGAGGTCGCGCGCGACAAGAAGCTCTACCGCCAGTCCTTCTCGCGCGGCCTCGCCACATCGAAGCTGGAGGAGGTCGGCGCCGCCCCCAACAAGCGCGGCACCACCGTCGCCTTCACCCCCGACCCGGAAATCTTCGGCGCCGACGCCGCTTTCTCGCCCGAGCGCCTCTACCAGCTCGCCCGCTCGAAGGCCTACCTCTTCGCCGGGGTCGAGATCCGCTGGCGCTGCGACCCCTCGCTCGCCAGCGACAAGGTCCCCGAAAGCGCGGTCTTCCAGTTCGCCAACGGCCTCGCCGACCATCTCGCCGAGCAGCTCGGCGATCGCCCCGCCGTCACCAACCAGCCGTTCGTCGGCAAGCAGGACTTCGCGCCCGACCCCTCCGGCCAGCCCCAGGGCAGCGCCGAATGGGCGGTCGCCTGGCCGCTCTATTCCGACGGCTCCGAAAGCTATTATTGCAACACCATCCCGACCCCCGACGGCGGCACCCACGAAGCCGGGCCTCCGCGCCGCGCTGACCAAGGGCATCCGCGCCTTCGGCGACCTCGTCGGCAACAAGAAGGCCAGGGACATCACCGCCGACGACGTCTTCAACGGCGTCGAGCTGATGCTCAGCGTGTTCATCCGCAACCCGCATTTCCAGAGCCAGACCAAGGACCGCCTCACCAGCCTCGAAGCCGCCCGCTTCGTCGAGGCCGCCGTCCGCGACCATTTCGACCATTATCTCGCCGACAACATGGACCGCGGCCGCGCCCTCCTCGGCAGCATCCTCGAGCGCGCCGAGGAGCGCCTCCGCCGCCGCGCCGAGCGCGAGGTCCAGCGCAAGACCGCCACCTCGCGCGCGCAAGCTCCGCCTGCCCGGCAAGCTCACCGACTGCTCCTCCGACGATCCCGACGGCACCGAATTGTTCATCGTCGAAGGCGACAGCGCCGGCGGCTCGGCCAAGCAGGCGCGCAATCGCAAGACCCAGGCGATCCTCCCCATCCGCGGCAAGATCCTCAACGTCGCTTCAGCCACCGCCGAGAAGATCCGCGCCAACAGCGAGATCGCCGACCTCACTTTGGCGCTCGGCTGCGGCACCCGCGACAAGTTCAGCGAGGACGCCCTCCGCTACGAGCGCATCGTCATCATGACCGACGCCGACGTCGACGGCGCCCACATCGCCACCTTGCTGATGACCTTCTTCTTCCAGGAAATGCCCGAGCTCGTCCGCCGCGGCCACCTCTTCCTCGCCCAGCCCCCGCTCTACCGCCTGACCGCCGGCGCCAGGACCCTCTACGCCCGCGACGACGCCCACCGCGCCGAACTGGAAGCCACCGAGTTCAAGGGCCGCAACGTCGAGGTCAGCCGCTTCAAGGGCCTCGGCGAAATGAACCCCAACCAGCTCAAGGAAACCACCATGGACCCGGCCACGCGGTCGATGCTGAAGGTCACGCTGCCGGCCTCGTTTGAAGAGCGTCAACCCGCGCGCGATATCGTCGAGGAGCTCATGGGCCGCGACCCCGCCAAGCGCTTCGACTTCATCCAGCGCAGCGCCGCCGCGGTCGATGAGGGCGCGATCGACGCCTGATTATCCTCCCCGAGCTTGCTCGGGGAGGGGGACCGCCGAAGGCGGTGGAGGGGTCATCCCGGCCTTGAGCCGGGACCGCCTTCAACCTTATCGCTGGGCCTACCGTCCGCCAAGCGCGCCGAGGATCGAGCCGAGCAGCCCGCCGCCGCCTTCGCCCGCCGCGCCGCCGTGCCCGCGCTTGCTCATGTAGTGCATGGCCACCGCCCCGGCGACGATCGGCAGCAGCTTCTTGAGGATCGACGTGTCGACCCCGCTCTGCTCGGACGCCTGCGCGGCGACGTCGCGGCTCTTGTCCTTCGACCCGAAAATGTGGCCGAGGATCTGGTTGCCGCCGCCGCCGATCAGGCTGCCGAGGATGCCGCCGCTGCCGGATCCGGCGCCCGCCAGGCCGCCCCCGCCCATCGCCGCGCCGAGCAGTCCGCCGAGCATGCCGCCCGGCTCGCCGCTCTCGGACGTCTCCGCTTGCGGATCGGCGGCAGCGGCCTCGGCCGTGGGCAGCCCCTGAGTCTCGACCCCGTTTTCGACGTGGGGCAGCAAGGCGCCGGCCCCGCGCTCGACCGTCGCTTCATCGACGCCCAGCTGCCGCGCAATCGCGCCGACGCCGCCGGCTTGGTTGAGCAATGATCCGATGTCCATGTCCGCCCTCCTTTTGGGGTTGTACGTCGTCAATGATCGGCGAGCCGACGCCGTTCCGCCAATCGTCGCGGTGATGTCCACCACTTTCGGCATCCCCGCCACCACTTTCGTCATCCCGGCGAAAGCGGGAACCCAGCTCATCAAAAACCTCAACCCACCGACTTCAAACCCGAATCCACCGCAAGATCCCGCCACTCCGGATTCGCGCCTTCGCGCTGCCGCTTCCGTGGATGAGGACATGACCGACGCCTAGCTAAACCTCGTCATTTCCGCACAGGGGAAAAAAGGTCGGGCTATCGCCTCCAGCTTGGAAAGTCGCGATCCAACTAGCGCGATGCTGGCAGCAGCCGAGGGTCAATCTCGGCAACGGCACGGGCATCCACGCAGTCGCCATAGCGACGGCGATAATCGGCAACATTCTGCTCCCACCATCCACTGCGGCGAAATTCGGCAATTTCCTGTGGCGTGTCGGTGTAGCCCAGGTCCCGATAAATGCGGAAAGTCTGGCGTGAGATCAGCACCATCAAGCCGTTGACCTGGTCGAGGCGCGCAATCACGCCGATCAGGCTGTTCCGCTCGGCATTCGACAGCGGCGGGTTGAACTGAAGCGGGGCAAGCGCCGCGCCCAGCTGCTGCTCTTCGGCGTTCAGCTTCGCCATGTACTTGATCTGGGTGTACATCGACGCGAGCCCGGACCGCTGGTCGGCAGTCAGCTCCTTGAGATCGCCCTGAGCAAGCGCTTCATCATAAGCGTCGGTGATCCAGTTTCGCGACGGCATGTCATAGAGGTTCCGCAGGGCAGGCCTTTCCTGACCCGGCCCAGGCTGCGCCGATTGCGGCACCCAGTCCGAACGGCCTGAAGCAAGCCCGGCGGCAAATTCGTGCAAACGGTTGGTCAAGCACGTTCGGACCGCAACGCGCTCGACTTCATTGCCCTGGTTGTTATCCAGCTCCAGCTCGATGCGCTGTTCCGCTTGAGCGGCCCGGTCGCGAGAACTCGACCGTTCCACCGCCTGCTGTGCCGCCAGGGCCATGAACACGCCAAGCGTGACGATCCCGATTTCCCACCAGGCGGCGGGCCAGCCATCCGGCGGCGCCAGTTTTCGCAATCCGATCACAAAGAAAGATTACACCTTACCGAGCCCTGCGACAGCTACAGCTGCAATCGGTCAAAATTCGAAATTCCGCTTTGACAGAGGTCACCGGTCCGGCGTCAGCCCAATCTTCCGCTGCATCGCCCGCATCTCCGGATTCGCCATGAAGGACCGCCAGACGAGCCCGGTCCGGCCGTTTTCGATCATCACCGTCTGCGGCGCCTGGTTGAGGCCCATATATATCCCGGAATACCAATCCTGCTGCTCGTTGAAGGCGTCCGGGAAGCCGTAAATGCCCCACATCTGCTGGCCCATGTCGCGGTACCAATGCTTGATCGCGGCCAGCGATGCCGCCGGCGTGTAGGCATAGCTCGCCACCGCCCCGGTCGGTGCGATCGTGCCGTCGTCTTCCAGGAACGGCTTGTATTCGTGGTAATTGTCGTCGGGGCCGTCGACCGCGGTCAGGCCCCAGCTGTCCGCGCTATAGCCTTTGAACTTGTGCGGATTGGCGACCGAATAGGCCTGGCTGATCCGGGCCAGCGCCTGGTTCGACTTGAAGTAATTGCTGAAGCGGTCGCGCACCCCGCGCGGGTCGTAGCCCATGTAGGAATAATGAGTGAAGAACAGCGGCCCGGTGCTTCCCGGCGAGGTGGCGGTCGGCGGGACATAGCTCTGCGTTGTGGTGATGCCGAAATAGGTACGCGGCGTGCCATAACCCTCGTGCCCGGTGTAGCCGGTGGAATAGATCGACGGCGGCACCGGGTGGGTCGGCGAGGCGGCGGCGAGGAGGTAGGTGATCATCACCTCGTTCCAGCCTTCGAGCCGGAAGTGGATGTACCAGCCGTAATCGGGCGACCAGTGCCAGTAGAGGGCGTCGCGCTTTTCCGTCGCCCGGAACCAGTCCCAGTCGACGCCTTGCCACAGCCGGGTGATGCGGGCGCGCAGCTCGCGCTCTTCCGGGGTGTTGCGGGTATAATAACCCCGCGCGGCGAGCAGCCCCTGCATCATGAACGAGGTTTCGACGAGGTCGGCGCCGTCGTCGTAGATCTGGAAAAGCGGAATGACATGGCCGGTGCGGCCGGAAATGAAGTGTGCCCAGGCGCCATGGAAGCGGTCGGCGCGCTCGAGGAAGCGGGTGATCTTGAGCATCCGCTGGACCGCCGCATCGCGCGGCACGAACCCGCGGTCGGCCGCGACGATCGTCGCCATGACCCCGAAGCCGCTGGCGCCGAGCGCGATCATGTCGTCGTTGCCGGGTTGGCTTTCGAGCGCCATGCCCGACACCGGTTCCGCCGAGTCCCAATAATAATGGAAGCTCGCGTCTTCGACCATCGTCAGCAGCTCATCGTCGCTCATCGGGTGGGTCGCGGCGGCGGCCTCGCCCGACGCCGCGGACTCGGCCAGCGCGGAGGTGCGCGCAGTCACTCGGTAGGCGGCGCGCGCATGGGGATCGCCGATCCAGTCGACGTAGCGGGTGGCCCCGGCGCGCTGCACCCCGACAGGTTTCCACGGGCCGCCGTTCAAGGAGCGGCTGACGACATATTGCGCAACGTCCCGATCGGCGACCGGCCGCCACTGCAGCAGCACATGGCGCTCATATCCGGTCGCGGTCAGGCCAGCCGGTGCGGGCGGCACGGCGGTCGGCCCGGGATCGGCTTGTATCCGCAGGTCGTCGAGGATCAGCTCATGCGCCTTGCCGTCGCCCGCGGCGCCCTGCGACAGCACCAATGCGCTCACCCGGCTCGGGTCGAAGCCGTTGATTGCGGTCGCCTGGAACTCAGTCAGCGGGATCGCGATCCGCGTCCACCGCTTGGCCGGGATGTCGCCGGTGAAGTGCGACAGCGGAACGGGTGCTGTGGGATTGTTCGACCAATCCTTTTTCATCGCGTCCACCAGCGCCAGCTGCGGCAGGTAGCGCGCTGCAATCGCGGCATCGCTCCACGCCCAGGCGTAGAGCGTCGTCCCGGCCCAATGGGCGGGCCGGTTGCGCCAGCGATAACTGTCGATCTCGGCCGACCAGTTGCCGCCCTTGGCCGATGTCCACGCCAGGCGAAGCGCATTGGGACCGCTGATAAAGTGGGCGCTCGTCACCGGCAGCTTCCCGTCAACAAGTGCAAGCCGGCTGGGGCCCGAGGCCTGCCCCGAGCTGTAGTGGTATGAAGCGCGGGACAGGGCCGTGTCGAAGAACAGCTCGTCGGAAAAATGCTGGTCCGCGACGGCCGCAGCGCTGCAGAGAAGGGTCGGCGCGAGCACAAGCGTTCGTACGGCCCAGTGGTTGATCATGCGGCTTTCTCCCTTGCACCAAGCATATCCGAGGCCGCCCCTGGACGACAGCGAAAGCCAACGCAGCGGCTGCGTGAACGCAAATTCAACTGGCAAAACAACCGCTTGAAACGGAACTTCATTTGGTTAAGCTCGGCTTATTGGCAACCGGGCTCGGCTACCCGTTTGTCTCAAGCAGGGGAGCTTCGTTCATGAGGAATACTTCGCCTTACGGCCTCGGCCACGCGCCCGGCCAACTCGACCTCCACGTCAGCGTGCCGCAAACCAATGCGCACGTGCTCGGCGTCGACCTGACCCACATCATCCACACCAATGAAGTCGAAGCGGCCAAGGGCGGCGGCCACGGTGGCGGTGGCGGTGGCGGTGGCGGCACCACCTTCTCGCCCTACACCAGCGGCTCGGCCGACGGCTCCGGCTTCAACATCACGATCACAGTTCAACGGTACTTGGAGCCAGGAAAATCACGACATCTTCGTCGCCGCTGCCAACCGCCTCACCAACATCATCGTCGGCGACCTGCCCAACGTCAGCGTCCGCAACAAGGGCACGGTGACCACCGTCGACGACATCACCATCTCGGCCGAGCTCGGCCAGATCGACGGCCTGTACGGCATCCTCGGCCAGGCCGGTCCGACCTCGATCCGCACCGGCAGCTACCTGCCCGCCACCGCGCAGATGCAGTTCGACATCGTCGACGTCGCCGACATGGGCGCCAGCGTCTTTGCGCAGGTCGTGCTCCACGAAATGTCGCACAGCCTCGGCTTCGGGTCGATCTGGGACCGCAAGGCCCTCGTCACCAACGGCGAGTATACCGGCGCCAATGCGGTCGCGCAGTTCCACGCCCTCGGCGGCAGCGGCAATATCGCGGTCGAGCAGGATGGCGGGTCAGGCACGGCCGGTTCGCACTGGGACGAAACCACGTTCGGCAACGAACTGATGACCGGCTACATCAATGACGGTCCGAACTATTTCACCGGCATGAGCGCGGCCTCGTTCGCCGACCTCGGTTATCAGCTCAGCGGCCATTATCTGGATTACGTCGACAACGGCTACAATTTGTTCGCCTGATCCGCAGGCCATGGCGCCCTTCCCGTTGGGGGAGGGGCGCCGGCCGGCCTAGCGCCGGCGGCGTTTTGTTTTGTGCCGGTGAGCGGTCGACTTATGCCGCTTGGCCGCCTTGTGCTTCTGGTCGGCCGCCGAGATTTCCTGACTCATCAGCGCCCGGCAGTAACGGTGGGTCATGATCTGCCGGTAATTCATGCCGTGGCACTGGCGGATCGTCTTTTTCGACAAGTGCAGCTTAGCCGGACGAACGCTCTTCGTGTGCTTGACCTTGCTCTTGCCGGTCGCCTGATGGCGCTTGCTCGCCACATGCTTCCGGGCGGGTTTCGCCTTGTGGCTGGTGTGGCTCGAATGATGGGGCGCCGCCTTGGTTGAGCGCTTGTGCGGCTGGGTCTTCGGCATCGGCGGGAAGGGCGGCGGCTTGGGTGCGACGTAGCGCGCTCGCGGAGGTGGCGGCGCCGGAGGGACCGACTGCAGGTACCGCGCCTCGATCGGCGGCGGCGCGCCGGCAGCCTGCTGCGCGGCAAGCGGTGACGCAAGAATGCCGAGCGACAAGGCCGCCCAGGCCAGGACAATAGGCTGCATGATTTTTCCCTCCCCAAACGGAGGATAATCCAGCGTAAATCTGTGACCAGCCGCAGCCGCCTGCATTCATCTCCGGCGGCGCACGGACTGGCGCTAACGCGGCGGCTTAACCCGTCCGCTTTCGTTGCCCTGCCACCTCCGCCGGCAGGATCGGCCCGCACAGCTGCGTCTTGGGCTTTGGCCAGTTGGGATCGGCTTTCGGCAAGATCCCCATTTCCGCCGCGCGCCTGGTGAAGCGGGCGGCATTGTCGTTCATGCGCATGTCGCGCAGCCTGGCGCGGGTGATCAGCCCCTGCAGCCGCATCAAGTCCTGGTGGTCGAGTTCGGTCGCGCCGTCATATTCGGCGAGCTCGATCCACGCCGCCCGCTCGTCCAGCCGGTGGACCTCGTTGTTCGCGAACTCGTTGTAGAGATGCGCATATTCCAGCTTTTCCTGGAGCGTCATATGAGCCACCACGGTAGCGTCGCGGCTTTGCCAGACGTTGTTGTTGACGACCAGCGAGTCCGGAATTCCGATCGGCCCGATCAGGTTGAATGGGCGATGGGCGCGCCAGCGGTCGAGCCAGACTTGGAGGTCGTCGAGCCGCTTGTTGAGGCAGGCGCTTTCCGAGGCGCGAAAACCGTAGGTACCAAGGTCGATGCTGAGTTCCGGCTTCAGCGCATTGCGAAAGTCGGCCGCCTCCCGTTTCCAGTGCAAATCGTCGGCGACCTGCTGTGCCGCGAGCGCGACGAGCACGCCGACGGTCACGATCGCCAGGTCCCAGAAGACCGTGTTCCAGCCGTGCTTCGGCCCGGCGACGTGAAAATGCATGCGATCGGCCCCCCGAACGCCGCGGAAACTAGCAGCAATCGCGGCCCCGGCAATGGCGGGCGCATGCCGACTCTGGCAGTGATGCGGCGATGACGGACGCGCCCACCCCTCACCTTCCGCGCGGGTCGATGGCGGTCGCGGCTTTCTCGACCATCGTCGAATGGTACGACTTCACCCTCTATCTCTATTTCGCCACCGTGCTGGCGCGGGTGTTCTTCGGGCCGGGCACGCAGTCGCTGCTGTTCGCGCTGGGCGGTTTCGCCATCGCCTATCTGATGCGGCCGCTGGGCGCGATATTCTTCGGCCATTTCGGCGACCGGCGTGGACGCCGGCACATGATGCTGGTGTCGGTCGCGCGTGATGACGGCGGCGATGCTGGCGACGGCGCTGCTTCCGACCCACGCGGCGATCGGACCGGCCGCCGGCTGGCTGCTGCTGCTCGTGCGCTGCATCATGGGGTTCTCGGTCGGCGGCGAATATACCGGCGTGGTCGCTTACCTGCTCGAAGGCGCGCCGCCCGCCAAGCGCGGGCTGATCGCCTCCTCGGCCTCGGCGGCAAGCGAGGTCGGCGCCCTCCTCGCGGTCGGCATCTCGGCCCTGACCGTCAGCGCGGTATCGAGCGTGGACCTCGACGCCTGGGCATGGCGCATCCCGTTCTTCGTCGGCGCGGCCTTGGCCGGCAGCGTGTGGATCGCCCGCTCGACGATGCATGAATTGCCCGAATTCATCCGCCAGCGCGAGGCCGGGACCGTGCCCGAAGTGCCGCTACGCCATGCCCTTCGCCACCATCGCGGCGGCATCGGGCGCGCCTTCGCCATCTCGGCGCTCGGATCGATCACTTATTATGTCGGCATCACCTACGTTCCCGCGTTTCTGACCTCGGCTGGGTCGCTGACCGAAAAGGCGTCGCTGTGGCTCTCGACCATCGCCGCGGTCGTCGTGATCGCGGTCACCCCGCTGGTCGGCCTGCTCAGCGACCGCATCGGTCGCCGTCCGGTGCTCATCGGTTTGAGCCTCGGCAGCGCGGCGCTTCCGATCACGCTGTTCGCGCTCATGGCGAGCGGCAACAGCGACCGGGCGCTGCTCGGTGCGGTGCTGCTCGCCGGGCTCGCCGGGGCGGTTAGCGCGGTCGGCGCGGTCGCCACCGCCGAGCAGTTCCCCGGCGAAGGCCGCATCACTGGCCTTGCCCTCGGCGCGACCATGGCCACCGCCGTGTTCGGCGGGCTGACGCCCTACGTCGCCCAGTTCCTGGTCCAGCGCACCGGCTGGACCATGGCGCCGGGCGCGATGATCGCGCTGGTCGGGCTCGCCGTGCTCCCGGTCATGCTGATGATGCGCGAAACCGCGCCTAGCGCGAGCCGAAGCCCGTCAGCATCGTCTTGATCGTCCGGAACAGGATCAGCAGGTCGAACCACGGCGAGAAATATTTGATGTAGTAGAAGTCGTACTGGAGCTTGCGGTGCACTTCGTCGACTTCGGCGACATGGCCCTGGTTGACCTGCGCCCAGCCCGAAATCCCCGGCTTCACCACGTGGCGGTAGCGATAGAATGGGATTTCGCTGGTGTACCATACCGACAGCACCTCGGCTTCGGGGCGCGGGCCGATCCAGCTCATCTGCCATTTCAGGATGTTGATGATCTGCGGCAGCTCGTCGATGCGAAGCTTGCGCAGCACCCTGCCGGCGCGGGTAATGCGCTGATCGTCGTCCTGGGTCATGGCGGCGTTGCGGTCGTCATCGATCCGGACCTGCTGCATCGTCCTGAACTTGTAGACGGTGATCCGCCGCCCGGCATGACCGATGCGTTTCTGGCGGAACAGGGCCGGGCCCGGACTGTCGAGCCGGATCCAGGCGGCGATCAGGAGCATGAACGGCAGGGCCAGGGGCAGGATCGCCAGCGCGACAATGAAGTCGGCGAGACCCTTCAGGTAAAAATAGCCGCGGGCGGGCAGCAGCGAGCCGAAGCTGTTTTCGGACAATTGTTCGAGCTGGACCCGGCCGGTCAGCAATTCCGCCAGCTGCTTGACCTGGTAGACCATGCGCCCGGCAAGCGCGGCGTCGGCCAGGAACGCTTCCCACTCGTCGGGCAGGTCGGCGCCGAAGTCCGCGACCAGGGCCTGGCAGCCGCGGGTGTCGCCGAGATGCGGGCGCTTCATCGCGAGCCAGTCGACGCCGCCGATATCGCGCAGCTGGTCGACGCACCCGAAGGGAATGATCGCGATCCGGCGGCGCACGTTGCGCTCCGCATAGGCGTAACAACCGTAGAGCCAGATGATGTGGAGGATGAAGCCGGCGGCGAGCCCGATGCGGTCGTAGGGGAAGCGGGTGAGGACGAACCAGGCGACGACGCTGCCGTGTCCCGCCAGCGCCGAGGGCAGGATGACCGAGCTCCGCCGGATGCCCGGATAGGTTTCGATCGACAGCCGCAGCCAGAAGGCAATGACGATGGCGAGGCTATTGCCGATGAGCCCGTTGAGGCTCGCCGCTTCGAAGAGCTGGCCTGGCAGTAAGGGGCCGCGAACAAACCACGGCAAGAGCGCGCCAACGACCAGCGCGCCAGCAAACTGAAAGCGCTTGCGGGTAAACAGCGACTGGCGGCGGGTCTGCGGCGGAAGCCGGTCGTGACGCATGATCGAACTCGTCGAACTACTCCGTGGCGAAACGGCCGCGGCCGACGCCATAATAGGTCAGTCCCGCCTCTTCCGCATCCTCCCGGTCGTAAACGTTGCGCAGGTCGACGAGGACCTTGCCGCGCATCGATGCCGCAACCTTGTCGAGGTCGAGGGCCCGGAACTCATCCCATTCGGTGACGATGACCAGGGCGTCGGCACCGTCGGCGGCGGCATAGGCATTGTCGGCAAAATCGATCCCGCTCAGCACCTGCTCGGCCTGGTGGCGGGCGACCGGGTCGAAGGCGCTGACGCTTGCACCGCGCTCGACCAGCGCCTTGATCAGCGGGATCGAGGGCGCATCGCGCATGTCGTCGGTGTTGGGCTTGAACGCGAGGCCGAGGACTCCGACGCGCTTGCCGCTCAGGCTCGCCGACAGCACGCTCGACCCGCTCGGCCATGCTCTCCTTGCGCTCGATCGTTGACCTCGACCGTGGTGCGGACGATGCGCTGGTCGACCCCGGCCGCGTCGGCGGTCTGGAGCAGCGCCAGCGTGTCCTTGGGGAAGCAGCTGCCGCCATAGCCGGGGCCGGCGTGGAGGAACTTGGCGCCGATGCGATTGTCGAGGCCGATGCCGCGGGCGACATCCTGAACGTCGGCGTCGACCGCCTCGCACAGGTTGGCGATTTCGTTGATGAAGCTGATCTTGACCGCCAGGAAGGCGTTGGCGGCATATTTGGTCAGTTCCGCGGTGCGGCGGGCCGTGAACAGGATCGGCGCCCGGTTGAGGAACAAGGGCCGGTAGATTTCCTTCAGCACCTCCTCGCGCGTGATCGTCGCTCGGCACCGACGACGATGCGGTCGGGATGCTTGAAGTCCGCGATGGCCGCGCCTTCGCGCAGGAATTCGGGATTGGACGCGACCGAAACGTCGGTGACGCCTTCTTCACGAAGGATCGCCTCGATCCTGTCGCCGGTGCCGACGGGGACGGTCGACTTGGTCACGACGACGGTGCCGGGCCTGATCACCTTGGCGAGCTCACGCACCGCCTCGAACACGAAGGTGAGGTCGGCATGGCCGTCGCCGCGACGCGCCGGCGTGCCGACCGCGATGAACACCGCTTCCGCGTCCTTGACCGCCTCGGCAAGATCGGTGGTGAAGGTCAGCCGCCCGCTGCTCGGCATTGGCCTTGACCAGGGCCTCCAGCCCCGGCTCCCAGATCGGCATCTTGCCGGCGTTGAGGCCGTCGATCTTGGCGCTGTCCTTGTCGACGCAGCGTCACGCGGTGGCCGAAGTCGGCAAAGCAGGCGCCAGACACCAGCCCGACGTAACCCGTGCCGATCATCGCGATTCGCATTCATCGCTCCTGCCGCTGGACGCCGCGGCTCTTAGCCGCCGAGCGGCCTAACGAACAAGCCGTCGCCAAGCACCTAGTTTTCGCACGAAACTTCCTATATTGGCGCGGCCCTTCCGATGAACGTCACAACTCTCCCCAAGCCCCCGCGCGTCGGGCTGGTCTCGCTCGGCTGTCCCAAGAACCTGGTCGACAGCGAGCGGATCATGACCAAGCTGCGCGCCGAAGGCTATGACATGTCGCCCGATTATGCCGGCGCGGACGTGGTGCTGGTCAACACCTGCGGCTTCCTCGATTCCGCCAAGGAAGAGAGCCTGGAGGCGATCGGCGAGGCCATCGCCGAGAACGGCCGCGTCGTCGTCACCGGCTGCATGGGCAAGGAAGCCGAGGTCATCCGCGAGCGCTTCCCCAACGTGCTCGCGATCACCGGCGCCCAGCAATATGAAGAGGTCGTGGCCGCGGTCCACGAGGCGGCGCCGCCGATCCCCTCGCCGTTCATCGACCTGGTGCCCGAGGCCGGGCTGAAGCTGACGCCGCGCCACTACAGCTATTTGAAGATTTCCGAGGGCTGCAACCACCGCTGCGCCTTCTGCATCATCCCGCACCTGCGCGGTGACCTCGTCAGCCGCCGGCCGGACGCGATCCTGCGCGAGGCCGAGAAGCTGGTCGCCGCGGGGACGAAGGAATTGCTGGTCATCAGCCAGGACACGTCGGCCTATGGCGTCGACATCCGCCACCAGCCGCGCATGTGGAAGGCCAAAAACTCCAACGAAACACGCGAAGTCCGCGCCCATATGACCGACCTGTCGCGCGAGCTCGGCAAGCTCGGGGCCTGGGTGCGGCTCCACTATGTCTATCCCTATCCGCACGTCGACAACATGATGGCGCTGATGGCCGAGGGGCTGGTCCTCCCCTATCTCGACATTCCGTTCCAGCATGCGAGCCCCAAGGTTTTGCGCGCGATGCGGCGGCCAGCCAACGACGCCAAGGTGCTGCAGCGGATCCGCAGCTGGCGCGAGCAGGTGCCCGACCTCGCCATCCGCTCGAGCTTCGTCGTCGGCTTCCCCGGCGAGACCGACGAGGATGTCGCCTACCTCCTCGCCTGGCTCGAGGAAGCGCAGCTCGACCGCGTCGGCGCCTTCAAGTTCGAAGCGGTTGAAGGCGCTCCTGCGACGTCGATGGATAACCAGGTCCCGGAAGATGCCAAGCAGGAGCGCTACGAAGCGGTGATGGCGCTATCGGCCCGCATCTCCGCCGAGAAGCTCGCCGCCAAGGTCGGCCGCGACCTCGAAGTGCTGATCGACGCGGTCGATCCGGAGACCGGCGGCGCCACCGGCCGCTCCAAGGCTGACGCTCCGGAAATCGACGGCGAGGTGCACTTGCGCGACGCTGGCGGCCTTGCTCAGGGCGATATCGTGCTGGCGCGGGTCGAGGACAGCGATGAGCACGACCTTTACGGCGTGCCGCTGGGTGAACTCGCGGCCTAATGCTTTTCGGGGAAGTTCGGGCGCCCGTCGTTCGACAGCATCGCCGTAATCCATAAAGTCGATTGAAACTGGGCGAAGACCATCATCAGGATCAACGTCATCGGCACCGCCAGGAACGCGCCCGGCAGGCCCCACAACACCGTCCAGAAGGCCAGCGACAGCATGGTCACGATCGGGTCGATGTTCTGCGTTTCCGCCTGCATCCGGGGATAGACGAAATTGCCGACGAAGGTCGCCGCGACTTGGATCACCACGAAAATGGTGATCGCCTGCCAGGTGCTGGGAAACTGGACCAGCGCAAAAAGCGCCGGTGCGATCGAACCGATCGTGACGCCGATGTTGGGAATGAAGCTCAACAGGAAGAAGATGACCGACCAGAACAGGACGTTGTCGAGCCCGACGGCGAGCATCACCAGCGCCGCGGCCGCGGTGATCATCAGGCCGGTCACGGTCTGGACCCAGATGTAGGTCTCGACGTCCGTCGCGATCCGCGCGAGCGCATTGCGGATCACGGTCGCGCGCTTCGAGGAGCCGGCGGCATAAGCGATCTTGCGCGCCATCCGCTGCCGCCCGGCCAGCAGGAAGCCGAAATAGACCACCATCAGCAGCAGCCCTGAAACAAGCCCCTGGAGACCCTGCAGCACCTGGCCGGCGATTTGCGGGATGCTGATACTGCCGATGACCGTACTGAGGTGGAGCGGCTGGCGGACGTGAAGCGATTGGCCAATGCCTTGCAGCAGCTCCTCGAGCCGGGCGAGCAGCGCTGGTCCGGTGGCCACGATCCTCGCCGCGCCTTGGGCCATGGCGAAGATGCCACCTGCCGCAAAGACAATCACGATCAGTCCCGCGAAGATCGAAACTGCCCAGGCCGGCGCTTTCGCCCAGCGGTTCTGGATGAAGCGCACCAGAGCGCTGACGAGGACGGCGAGGACGTAGGCAATGACGAACGGGATCAGGATGACGCGCAGGAAATAGATCAGCGCCACGGCGGCGGCCGTCCCCGTGATGATCTGGGCGACGCCGACCGCGCGGCTGCTGATTTTCGGGGCCTCTGCCATCGCGACGACGGACGATAGTCATTTGTGACGCCCCGCTCTAGAGGCGCCGTCATGACCGATTTCGCAAGCTTGCTCGTGGCCGACCGGGGCCAGAAGGCCCGCGCCATCCACCTCGTCGACAAGAAGGGCTTCGACGCTTGGCTCAAGAAGCGGCCGGCCGAGGACCGCGCCTTGCTTGCAGCGCAATGGTTCGACGGCAAGACCGCCAATGCCGTCGCCCTGCTTCCGCGAGGGTCCGATTTCGAAGTCGTCGGTGCGGTCAAGGATGCAGGCGACCTGTCGCCCTGGTGCCTCGCCAAGCTCGCCGAAACCCTGCCGGAGGGCAGCTACCGCCTGGCTGAAGGCGATCCGGGCCAGGCCGCGCTCGGCTGGCTCCTCGCCCAGCATGAGTTCGACGCCTACCGGTCGAAGAAGGACGAGCCGCAGCAGCGTGGGCCGCGAGTGCTGGTGACCGGCGCTCCCGCGGCAATCGACGGAGTGGTGAGCCTGGCCGAAGCGACCGCCCTGGTCCGCGAGCTGGTCAACACACCCGCAGGCGACCTCGGCCCAGCCGAGATCGAAGCTGCCGTACGCGACCAAGCGGCGAAAACCGGGGCGCACGTGCGCGTGATAGCGGGCAAGGAGCTGGTCGAAGGCTATCCGCTGATCCAGGCGGTTGGCGGTGCGGCCACGACGGAGCGGGCGCCGCGCCTGATCGAGCTGGAATGGGGCAAGCCCAGCCACCCGCGCATCGCCATCGTCGGCAAGGGCGTCTGCTTCGACAGCGGCGGGCTCGACCTCAAGTCGGCGAGCGGCATGCGGCTGATGAAGAAGGACATGGGCGGCGCGGCCCATGCGCTGGCGCTGGCTGGGCTGATCGCAGCCGAGCGCCTGCCGGTGCACGGCTGCATCTGCTCATCCCGGCGGTCGAGAATGCGGTCTCGGGGGCCGCCTTCCGCCCCGGCGACGTCGTAAAGTCGCGGCAGGGCCTGTTCGTCGAGATCGACAATACCGACGCCGAGGGGCGGCTGATCCTCGCCGACGCTCTGGCCAAGGCAGTGGAAGGGAAGCCCGAGCTGATCGTCGATTTCGCGACCCTGACCGGCGCGGCGCGGATCGCGCTTGGACCTGAGCTTCCGGCGATGTTCGCCAATGCGGACGATCTCGCATCCGAGCTGGACCAAGCCGCGCGGGAGGCAAATGACCCGATCTGGCGCATGCCATTGTGGGATCCCTATGACGAGATGCTCAAGAGCGATCTCGCCGACCTCGCCAATTCGGCGCCCTCGCCGATGGCGGGATGTATCACCGCGGCTCTTTTCCTGAAGCGCTTCGTGCCCAACGAGATCGCATGGGCGCATTTCGATACCTATGCCTGGCGCGACGCTGCCAAGCCCGGCCGTCCCAAGGGCGGCGAAGCGCTCGGATTGCGCGCGGTTTTCGCCATGCTGGCGGGGCGATACGCCTCTGCCTGATGCCCGTCCGCCGAAAAGTCCGCCATTAAACTGTTCGTTAGCTGCAACAATTCGCGCCGTTGCCGGTTAACAACGGCAAGCACGCGGCACGAGGACGGAGGCGAGCGGCCATGAGCGAAGTATCGCTTACCGGATGGATGAAGGCGCTGATCGCCTATGTCCGCTCCGGCGAACCCGACCTGACCAATCGTCAGATGGCCCTGCTGATGCTCGTCTATCTGACGCCCGGCCCCCACACCGTGCGCGGACTTGCCCGGCTACTCGGCGTTTCCAAGCCCGTCGTCACACGCGCCTTGAATACGCTCGGCGCGCTCGGCTATCTGCGCCGCGAACGGGACCAGGACGATCGGCGCAACGTGTTCGTCGTTCGGACCAACAACGGGGCGGATTTTCTTGAAGGCTTCAAGCGTAACCTCCGCGAAGTCGACCACGGCTCCGTGTCCCACCGGCCGATCATCGGACAGGCGCCAGCCTACGCCCACCAGCGGTGAGGGCGCCGCGCTGATCGGTCCGTCAGCGCTCCCGGACCCTGCCTTCCACGCCTATCGCAAGGATCTGGCCGACGTCGCGTTGGCGAGCCAGGTCATCGCGTCGCATTATGCCGAGCCCGCCGAGCGGACCGTCATGGTTGCCGCGCCGCTGCGCGAAGCGGCTGGCGAGGACGCGGAGATCATCCGCGAGCTGGCGCCCGCCGAGCCTTTCCTGTTGCTTGACGACACGCTCGGCTGGGCGTGGGGTTATGCCGGCAATGACCGCCGCGTCGGCTATGTCAGGAGCGAGGCGCTCGGCGCTTAGCTGGCCAGGCGGTAGAGCCAGAAGAGCTGGTAGAGACTGGTCAGGACGAGCAGCCCGATCAGCCCAATGATTGCATAATCCCGCCGCGGCATCTTCGGGCGCGGGTTGGGAAACAGCAGCCAGCCCGACAGCGCGCACAGCACCAAAGTCCCGATGGCGCTGTTGCGCACGAACGTGACGACCACGCTTCGCACGTGCTCGGTGCCTTCAGCGACGCTCGAGCCATGCGGGCTCATCATCAGCGTCGTCGCCCAGGTGATCACCGCCGCGAACAGCAGGATCGCGCCAAGGAAGATGCGACCGCGGCCGATGCCACGGTTCCTCACATCTGCCCCCGTTGGCGGCGAAGCGCGAACCATTTGGCGACATTGGCCTGGTGCTCGGCAAGGCTGTTGGCGAAGACATGGCCGCCGGTGCCGTCGGCGACGAAGTACAGCGCCTTGGTCGGCGCCGGGTGAAGCACCGCCGCGATGCTCTCCTTGCCGGGATTGGCGATCGGCCCGTCCGGAAGCCCGGCGCGGCGATAGGTGTTGTAGCCGTTGTCGGCGTGGAGCTCGGAGCGAAGAATGCGCCGTCCGAGCGGCTTACCCTTGGTCACGGGGTAGATAACGGTCGGATCGGCATCCAGCTTCATGCCGATGCGCAATCGATTGCAATAAACCCCGGCGATCATCGGCCGCTCGCTCGCCTTGCCGGTTTCCTTCTCGACAATGGACGCCAGCGTTACTGCCTGGTCCTCGGTCGCGATCGGGCAGTCGGTGCTCCGCTTCGGCCACAGTTGGGCCAGCGTCCTGGCCATTGCCGACTGCATCCGCGCAACCACCGCCGCACGCGCCTCGCCGCGCTCATAGCCATAGCTGTCGGGCAGCAGCGAGCCCTCGGCGATCGCCGGCAGCGGCCCGCTCAAATAGGCGTTCGCCGCGAGCTTCTCGCCGACGATGATCGCCGGCATGCCTTCGGTAACGGTGATCAGCCGCTGCACCGGGCGCCCGTGCTGGAGCAGATCGAGCAGCGCGGCGCCGCCGGTACCCGCCGGAACCTCGAACTCGCCGGCCTGGATCGGGTCGTGCGAGCCAAGCAGCCGCGCCATGGCGCGATAGGTCGTGCAATTCCCGGGCACGAGATGCTTGCGTTCGAGACCCGGGCACAGGCGTCCGAGCGTCGCGCCTTCCTCGACCATGATGGTGTTCGGCTTGCTCGCGCCGCCGCCGAACCAGAAAATGTAAAGGACGGCCAGGCCCGCGATGCACAGGACCGCGGCGACGCCGATGAGTTTCCTCACACGGCCTTCATGATCAGCGAGGCGTTGGTGCCGCCGAACCCGAAGCTGTTGTTGAGCGCGGCGCGCACCGGGCGCTTCTTGGCCTTGTGCGGGACCAGATCGACGCCTTCGGTGCCCTCGTCGGGATCATCCAGGTTGAGCGTGGGCGGCACGATCTGGTCGCGGATGGCGAGAATGCAGAAGATCGCTTCCACCGCTCCCGCGCCGCCCAGCAAGTGGCCGATGGCCGACTTGGTGCTGCTCATCGAGGCGCCGCCAAGATCGTTGCCAAGCACTCGCTTGACCGCGGCCAGCTCGATCGTGTCGGCCATCGTCGAGGTACCGTGGGCGTTGACGTAATCGATGTCCTCAGGTTTCAGCCCGGCCTTCTTCAACGCCATCTTCATCGCCAGCTCGGCGCCCGCGCCCTTCCGGGTGGGGCGCGGTGACGTGATAGGCGTCGCCCGACAGGCCATAGCCCACCACCTCGGCGTAGATTTTGGCGCCGCGTGCCTTGGCGTGCTCATATTCCTCGAGCACCACGACGCCGGCGCCTTCGCCCATGACGAAGCCCTCGCGGCCCTTGTCATAGGGGCGGCTGGCCTGCTCCGGCCGGTCGTTGAAGGCGGTGTTGAGCGCGCGCGCCTGCGCGAAGCCGGCGACGCCCAGCGGGTTGATGGTGCTCTCGGCGCCCCCTGCCAGCATGATGTCGGCATCGCCGTCCTTGATCATGCGCGCCGCGTCGCCGATCGAGTGTGCGCCGGTCGAGCAGGCAGTGACCACCGAATGGTTGGGGCCCATCAGGCCGTATTTGATCGACACCTGTCCCGAGGTGAGGTTGATCAGCCGGCCATGGACGAAGTGGGGACTGACCCGCCCCGGCCCTTTTTCCGCCAGCACCAGCGATTTCGCTTTCGATCCCCGGCAGGCCGCCGATGCCCGATCCGATCGAAACCCCGGTCGCGCTCCTTGAGGTCCTGGTCCATCTCGGTCAGCCCGGCGTCTTCCAGCGCCTGGCCGGCGGCGTCGATGGCATAGACGATGAACGGATCGACCTGGCGCTGCACCTTGTGGTCGACGCGCTTGTCGGGATCGAAGCCGTAGGGGTGATCCTTGGGCTTCACCTCGCCCGCGATCTTCGCCTTGTGATCGGTGGTATCGAACCGCGTAATCGGGCCGATGCCGCTCTTGCCGGCGATAAGGTTTTGCCAGGTCGTCTCGACGTCGCCGCCGAGCGGCGTCACGAGCCCGAGACCTGTCACCACGACACGGCGCATTTCACTCACTCCGTAAACCCCTCCAAAACAAACGGCCTCCCGATTGGGTTCGGGAAGCCGTTCGGGCCGCCTTTCGGCGTGTAAGGCGGCAGCAATGGGCGGTCCCGATCAGCCCTTGTTCTGGTCGATATATTCGATGGCGTCGTTGACGGTCGTGATCTTCTCCGCGGCGTCGTCGGGGATTTCGACCCCAAACTCTTCCTCGAAGGCCATGACCAGCTCGACGATGTCGAGGCTGTCCGCGCCGAGATCGTCGATGAAGCTCGCGTCCTCGGTGACCTTGTCCGGCTCGACGCCAAGATGTTCGACGACGATCTTTTTCACCCGATCGGCAGTCTCGCTCATTGGAAGCTTCCTCCGTTATTTTTGCTTTGGCGTTGCCGTAGCGATGCGCTTTCAACGCCGCAAGTGGCGCGAAACGCCCCATGCTCCTACCTCGGCGGCATGACCACGCGTCCGCTCACGTCCGGCGAGGTCGCCCTCGCCCGCTCGGTCTTCGGTGAGGCGATCGAATACGGCCGGGTGCGCCTGGTCCGGCGCAAATGGTGGCCATTCCAGCCGCGCCGCTTCACCATGGCGCCGATGGGCAACATCCACTTCCACCCGCAGGGCGAGGCCTGGTCGGACGATTTTTCCGCCGAGCCGCTCGGCCGCCAGGCCTTCTTCATCCATGAAATGACCCACGTCTGGCAGGCCCAGAAAGGCGGCCGCTTCTACCTGCCGCTAATGCGCCATGCGTTCAGCCGCTATGCCTATGTCCTGAAAGCCGGGAAAGCCGTTCGCCCGCTACGGGATCGAACAGCAAGCCGAAATCGTCGCCCACCGCTTCCTCGCCGACCATGGCGTCGAGACGGCCTCGATTCCGCCGCCCGAGCTGCTGCCGTTCAAACCGGCGTGAATTAACTGTCTCCGCATTGCAACAGAGCGACATGAAAGTCACCCCTAGCCCTTCGTGGGGGTTTAGACGCGGTCCCCTTTAGGCTTAGTGTTGCCTCCGAAATGACCTGAGCCATGGGGGATCACATGCGAATTTCTGCGACTTTGCTTGCCGGTACCTGCGTAATCGCCATCGCGACGCCGGCCTGGGCGCAGACCGCTCAGGAACAGGCGGCCCAGGCCGTCAACCCGCCGACGGCGACGCCCGCCGCTCCGCCTACGCCGGAAGGCGAGATCATCGTCACTGCGCAGAAGCGCGCTTCGACCGTCCAGGACGTGCCCTTCTCCGTTAATGCCCAAACGGAAAAAGACATCCAGCGCGCCAACGCCTCGACGCTTGAAGACATCAGCCGCAACGTCGCCAGCCTGACCGTCGAAAACCTCGGTCCTGGCCAGAGCCAGGTCGCGGTCCGCGGCGTCGCTTCCGGGCAGATCGCCCGCGACCAACCGGGCGTGAAGGAACAGGTCGGCGTCTATCTCGACGAAAGCGTGATTTCGCTCTCGCTGTTCACGCCCGACATCGATCTTTACGACCTCAACCGTGTCGAGACCCTGCGTGGCCCGCAGGGCACGTTGTTCGGTTCGGGCTCGGTCGGCGGTACGATCCGCTACATCACCAACCAGCCCAAGCTCGACCGCATCGAAGGCTCGGTCGAAGCCAATGTGAACATGGTCGAGGAAGACGACCTTGGCTACCACCTCAAGGGGGCAGTCAACGTTCCGCTCGGCCCGACCGCGGCGCTTCGCGTCGTCGGCTACGGCACACACTATGCCGGCTTCATCGATGCGGTTGGCCCAGCGGGCGGCAAGAACGTCAACGACGGTCATCGCATCGGCGGCCGCGCAGCCCTGCTCTTCCAGCCGGTCGAGCAGCTGAAGCTGACCCCGCGGATCGTCTACCAGGAAGTTCAGGCGAACGGGTTCAATCGCGAAGACGTCTATAACGTCCTTGGCAACGAAAATACCGACCCGCAGTACATCCTCGGCCCGCGGCAGCAGTATCTCGCGACCCGGGAGAAATTCACCGACAAGACGACGATCGCCGACCTTACCGCGTCGTACGACTTCGGGCCCGTCGAGCTGACCTCGGTCACCAGTCATACCAATCGCGATGTCTACGTCGGCCGCGATGCCACCGAGCTGACCGGATTCTATTCCAACGCGGCGTTTGGGTTTCCGAATGCCGCCTCGAATATCCCGTCGAATCTCGTGGATACCACGAAGCTTAAGCTGTGGACCGAGGAAGTCCGCTTCGCGTCGACCGGCTCGGGGCCGTTCCAGTGGGTGTTGGGTGGCTTTTATTCAGACGGCCGGCGTGACTACACGCAGACCCTGCCGACGCCGGGGATCGACACGTACATCAACGCCATGTTCGCCGCCGCATGCGCTGCCGATCCGACCTGCGTTACTCCGACGACGACGGCAGACCTCGCCAATGGGTTTGCGCTGAACTCGCCTTACAACGCGGCCTATTCGCTCAACAGCACGCAGAAGGCGATCTTCGGCGAGGCCAGCTATGAGTTCAGCCAGTTCAAGCTGACTGCCGGCGGGCGTTATTACGACTTCGAAGAGACCCGCAAATTCAAAAACGGCGGAATCTTCACTCCACAGGCCGATGAAACGGACAAGGTGAAGTCGGACGGCTTCTCCCCCCGCGGCATCGTCAGCTGGATCCCGAACCGCAACCTCAGCGTCAACTTCCAGGTCGCCAAGGGTTTCCGCCTCGGCGGCGTCAACGATCCGCTAAACGTTCCGCTCTGCAAGGGCTCGGATATCGACACATTCGGCGGTTTCCAGACGTTCAAGGACGAAACGCTGTGGAACTATGAAGGCGGCGTCAAATATTCGAAGGGCCCAGTCACCTTCAACGCGTCGGCTTTCTACAACGACATCAAGAACCTGCAGGTCACACTGACCGCCGGCACCTGCTCGTCGCGTATCACGTTCAACGTGCCCAAGGCGCACAGCCAGGGCATCGAGGCCGAGCTTTCGCTACGTCCGGCGCCAGGGCTCGACCTGTCGATCAACGGCAGCGTCATCGACGCCAAGTTCGACACGACGGTGTCGACGGTGCCGAGCGACTCCGCCCCAAATGGATATATTCCGGGGCTGAAAAAGGGGAACCGGCTGCCGACCGTCCCGCAATTCCAGATGTCGGCGAACGCGGCCTACACCCGGCATATCTTGCCGAGTGCGGACATGCTGCTGACCGCCAGCTTCCAGTACATGGGCGATCGCTACACCATGCCGGACGACCAGGAAGGGAATCCGCGGACCGTCCCCCATCCGTCCACGATCAACGGAGCGCTCGGTAACGAAGTCACGGTCATCGACTTCACGGTGCCGGCTTACAGCCTGGTCAACCTGTCAGCGGGGCTCGAGTTCTACAACGGCCTGTCGCTGACGGCCTACGTCAACAACCTGCTGGACGAGAACGCCAGGCTGGCGATCGACCGCGAAGCCGATGGCCTCGCCCGCCTTGGTTGGCTGGTCGGCCAGCCGCGGACGATCGGCTTGACGGCACGTTACGCCTTCAGCGACCGGGCCGCGCCGCCGCCTCCGCCGCCGGTCATGGCTCCGCCGCCTCCGCCTCCGCCGCCGACGCAGACCTGTCCGGATGGATCGGTGATCGACGCATCGGCGGCTTGCCCTGTGCCGCCGCCTCCGCCGCCGCCGCCGCCGCCGGCGCCGGTCGAACGCGGCGAGCGCGGATGATCCTCGCTCGATGCCGCTGTTGAAGGGATCGCGCCGCTCGCTCCTGATCGGGGCGGGCGGCGCGGCAATTCGCAGAAATCATCGCGAAGTGCCTTAATCGGGGCTCTTGGCGACTCCGACCAGCGCCGGGCGAAGCAGCCGGTCCTTGAGCATATAGCCGGGCTGCATCTCCTCGATGATCGTGCCCGGCTCCTCGCTGCTTGGCAGCTCGACCATCGCCTGGTGGCGGTTGGGGTCGAGCCGCTCGCCGACCGACTGGATGCGGCTGATCCCGTTGCGGGCGAACACCGCATCGAGTTCGCGCAGCGTCGATTCGATTCCGGCGAGGAACTGGCTGGCAACCTTGTCGCCGCGCAGCTCCTCGGTGACCGCGGCCAGCGCGCGCTCGAGATGATCCTTGATCGCCAGCATGTCGCGGGCGAAGCCGGCCGAGGCATAGGCCTGCGCCTGCTGGATTTCTCCTTCCAGGCGGCGACGGACATTTTGCGCCTCGGCCGCGGCATACAGCGCCTTGCTGTTGGCTTCCTCGAGCTGCCGTTGAAGCTCGGCCAATTGGTCGTGTTCCGCCACTTCGGGCGCACCGTCGGCCGTCTCGCGCCGGATTTCCTCGGCTTCGTCATGCAGTTTTTCGTCTTCGGTCATGCCATCAATCTCGTCAGCGCTTTCGCAGTGAAATCCACCATGGGCACCACGCGCGCATAGTTCAACCGGGTGGGGCCAATCACGCCGACAACGCCAACCACCTCGCCCTGGCTCCCGCGATAGGGCGCGGCGATCACCGACGAGCCCGACAGCGCGAACATCCGGTTCTCCGAGCCGATGAAGATTCGGCAGCCGGGCGCGTCGCGCGCAGTTTCCAAAAGCCGGGCGATTTCCTGCGCTTCCTCGAGTTCGTCGAGCAGCTGGCGGACGCGCTCGAGGTCGTCGGCGGCATGTTCGTCGATCAAATTGGCCTGCCCGCGCACGATCAGCACCGGGCGGCGGGCATGATCCTGGCTCCACGCGGCAAGTCCCGAAGCGACGAGGGTCGCGGCGGCAGCGTCGATGGCTTCCTTGCGGTCGCGGATGAGGGCGCGCAGGCGAGCCTCCGCTTCGCCCAGCGTCAGCCCCGACAGGCGTGCGTTGATGAAATTGCTGATCTCGGCCAGCGTGTCGGCGGTGGCCTGGCCATCGAGCGAGAGGATGCGGTTCTCGACGCTGCCGTCGGCCCCGACCAGCACCGCCAGCGCCCGCGTCGCGCTCAGCGGCACGAAATTAAGCTGTTTCAGCGTCAGCTCGCGCTTCGGCGCCAGCACCACGCCCGCCGCGCGCGACAGGCCCGACAGAGCCGCCGAAGCGGCCACGAGCGCATCCTCGATCGGCTGGTCGCGCACGATTTGCCGCTCGATCTCCGCCCGCTCGCGCGGATCGGGGCTTGCCGCATGCATGATCCCGTCGACGAACAGCCTGAGGCCGCTGTCGGTCGGGATTCGCCCGGCGGAGGTATGCGGGTGGGTCAGCAGCCCCCGCTCTTCCAGCTCCTGCATCACGCCGCGGATCGAGGCCGGCGACAGGCTGATGGTTTCGGCCAGCGCGCGCGATCCCACCGGAAGCCCGCGCTCGAGATAGGCTTCGACCACCAGGCCGAAGACATCGCGCATGCGGTCGGTCAGTTCTCCGATCGGTTGGGTCATGGCAAATCATCTAGGATTGGGCATCGCCTGGGTCTAGGGACGCCCCGCACCAGTATCAGGAGAATGACCGAATGCGCCCATCCGGCCGCGCCCCCGACGAAATGCGCGAGTTGCGCTTCGAGCCCGGCTTCACCCGCCATGCGGAGGGCGCCTGCCTGGTCAGCTTCGGCGACACCCGCGTGCTGTGCACCGCGAGCGTCGAGGACAAGGTCCCGCCCTTCCTTCGCGGCAAGGGCCAGGGCTGGGTCACCGCCGAATATGGCATGCTCCCACGCGCCACTCACACCCGCGGCAACCGCGAGGCGGCCAAGGGCAAGCAATCGGGCCGGACGCAGGAGATCCAGCGCCTGATCGGACGTTCGCTCCGCGCCGTCGTCGACCTGCCCAAGCTCGGCGAGCGGCAGGTGATCGTCGATTGCGACGTCATCCAGGCCGACGGCGGCACCCGCACCGCGTCCATCTCGGGCGCCTGGGTCGCGCTTCGCATCGCGGTGGACAAGATGCTGGCGCCAAGGCGCTTGCCGCCGACCCGATCCGCACCCAGGTGGCGGCGGTCAGCTGCGGCATTCACCAGGGCAATGCCGTGCTCGACCTCGACTATGACGAGGATTCGACCGCCGGCAGCGACGGCAATTTCGTGCTGACGGCCGACGGCGCCATCGTCGAAGCGCAGCTCACCGCCGAGGGCGAGACGTTCGACGAGGAAGGCCTGCTGCGGCTGCTGCGTCTGGCGCGAATTGGCTGCACTCAGATTTTCGCGTCGCAGCTCAAGGCTACCGGGCGGTGAGGCCGCTCGGCGACAAGATCGTCATCGCGACCCATAATGCCGGGAAAGCTGCGCGAGATTGCCGAGCTGGTCGCTCCGCTCGGCATCGAATGCGTCAGCGCCGCCGAGCTCGACCTTCCCGAACCCGAGGAGATCGGCAACAGCTTCGCCGACAATGCCGATTTGAAGGCACGCGAGGCGGCGGATTTGAGCGGCCTGCCCGCGCTCGCCGACGACAGCGGCTTGTGTGTCGACGCCTTGCTCGGCCGCCCCGGCATTTTTTCGGCCCGCTGGGCCGAGGACAAAGACGGCAATCGCGACTGGATGCGGGCGATGGAGAAAGTCTGGCGCGAGGCGGAAGCGACTGAGCCCGACGCTCCGCCCGCCGCCCATTTCGCCTGCGCCTTGGCAATCGCCTGGCCCAATGACGGGCAGGCCGAGACCTTCGATGGCCGCATCGACGGCACGCTGGTCTGGCCGCCGCGCGGCGACAAGGGCTTCGGTTACGACCCGATGTTCGTGCCGGTCGGCCACGACCAGACGTTCGGCGAATTGGAGCCCGACGTGAAGCACGGCATGAGCCACCGCGCCGACGCCTTCCGCAAGCTGCTGGCCGCGCTGCAGGAATGAGCGGCGACCCGCTCGCGCTTTACGTCCACTGGCCGTTTTGCGTCAGCAAATGCCCCTATTGCGACTTCAACAGTCATGTCCGTGCGTCGATCGACCAGGACCAGTGGCGTGAAGCGCTGCTCGCCGACCTCGCCCACGAAGCGCGGCTTCTCCCCGGCAGGACCCTGACCTCGATCTTCTTCGGCGGCGGCACGCCATCGCTGATGGACCCCGCGACGGCAGCGGCGATCATCGACGCCGCCACATCGCATTGGGCGCCAGCCGACAGGCTCGAAATCACGCTCGAGGCCAATCCCAATTCGGTCGAGGCGGCGCGGTTTGCCGATCTTGCCGCTGCGGGGGTCAATCGCCTGTCGCTCGGCCTGCAGAGCTTCAACGACCAGGCGCTGCGCTTCCTTGGCCGCGCCCATTCGGCGCGAGAAGGCTTCAGCGCGCTCGAAATCGCCCAACGTCAGTTCCGTCGGGTCAGCTTCGACCTCATTTATGCGCTTCCCGGCGACACCGAGGACGAATGGTCGGCGACGCTCGGCCAGGCACTTAGCCTCGGCACGTCCCACCTGTCGCTTTACGAGCTGACCATCGAGCCGGGAACACGGTTTGCCAGCATGGTCGCCAAGCGCGCGTTCGTCCCCCTCGATTCAGAGCGGGCAGCAGCGCTTTACGAGCTGACCGGTGAGATGACCGCGGCGGCGGGCCTGCCGGCTTATGAGATCAGCAACCATGCACGGCGCGGACAGGAGAGCCGCCACAACCTGACATACTGGCGCTATGGCGATTATGCCGGGATCGGCCCGGGCGCCCACGGCCGCCGGCTTGGGATGCGCACGGTCCGCCACAAAAAGCCCGAGAATTTCCTGTCCGCCTTGCGCCGCACTGGCTGCGGGACTGCCGAGGAAGCGGCACTGTCGCCAGTCGAAGCCGCCGACGAAGCCCTGGTCATGGGCCTGCGCCTAAGCGAGGGCGTGGATGCCGCCGCCGTCGCCGAACGCTTCGACCTTGTGTCGATTGTGGACTGGAACGCGATCGACCGGCTCGTCGCCTCCGGCCATCTCAGCCGCGATGGCGGACGCATTGCGCTCACGTCCGGTGGCCGGCTGCTCCTCGACCATATCCTCGGCGAAATCGCCGCGCCTGCTACCGCTCCCGCTGCCGCGCCTAGGGTTTTGGCGGTTGCGGGCTAGACGCCGGAGTTGCCGCGGGCGTGGCCGCCGGTTTCGCCGCGGCAGCCTGAGCCGCCGAGTTCTTGGCGTTGAAATCGACCATGAACTTATAATTGTCGGCCGGCGTCGCGACATAATCGTCGACGGTCATCTCGGCGTCGTCGGCGGCCGCTTTCTTGCCCATTCCATTCTTCATCCGGAAGGCGACCAAGGCGCCTTTCAGCGTTCCCATCTGGACGGTGCAGGCCGTGCGAAGATATTCCTCGATCGCATCGCCGCCGACCTTGTCCTTTTCCGCCTTGGCAGCAGCTTCGCGCAGGCACCCGCGGAAGGCGTCGGTCGGCGCGGTGATCGCTGCCTGAAGACCGGCGAGATTGAGCGCGGAGGCGAATACTAGTGCAATCATCGTGCTCTCCCCAGACGTCGATGAACGACTCGAAGATCGATTCTTTTTCGCTTCAAGTGGAAGAGGTTAATCAATGCCGGCAAGTGATCGGCTGGCGCCCGGCCTGCACATCGTCGCAACGCCGATCGGCAATCTCGGCGATCTGTCGCCACGTGCCGCCGATACGCTCCGCCGCGCCGACCGAATCCTCGCCGAGGACACGCGCGTAACCGCCAAATTGCTGAGCCACATCGGCGCCAAGGCGCCGATGCACCGCTACGACGATCATTCCAGCGACACCGAGCGCATGCGCATCGTCGAGGCGCTCGGGAATGAAGCCGTCGCGCTGGTTAGCGACGCCGGCACCCCACTGATCTCCGACCCCGGCTACAAGCTGGTGCGTGCAGCGCGGGCGGCCGGCCATGCCGTGCACACCGTCCCCGGACCATCGGCGGCAATCGCCGCGCTGACCCTGGCCGGGCTTCCGACCGACCGCTTCCTGTTCCTCGGCTTCCTGCCCGCCAAAACGAAAGCGAAGGGCGACGCCATTGCTGAAGTCGCGGGCATCCGCGCCACCCTTGTCCTCTATGAAAGTGGGCCCCGCTTGGGCGACACGCTGGCGGCGCTGGCCGATGGGCTCGGCCGCCGTGACGCAGCGGTGGCGCGGGAGATCAGCAAGCTGCACGAGGAATGCGTCACCGGCTCCCTCGCCGAGCTTGCGGAGCGCTACGCCGATGCATCGCCCAAGGGCGAAATCGTGATCGTCGTCGGCCCGCCGGGCGAAGCTGCCGAGGCCACCGATGAGCAGCTCGATGCGGCGCTCGACGAAGCGCTGGCGCAAATGTCGCCGTCGCGAGCCGCTGCGGAAGTCGCGCAAACTCTCGGCGTGCCGCGCAAGCGTGCCTACGCCCGCGCCCTTGAACGGTCGAAATGAACCGACAGGAGGCCGAGAAGCGCGGCCGCTGGGCCGAGCGGTTCGCGGCGCTCTACCTGCGACTCCACGGCTGGCGAATCCTCGCCCAGCGCGCGCGGGTGCCGGGCGGCGAAGTCGACCTGATCGCCCGCCGTGGACGCACCCTTGCCTTCGTCGAGGTCAAGGCAAGGTCCAGCGATGAGTCCGCCGCCTTCGCGCTCGATCGTTATCGGCTCCGGCGGGTCGCTATTGCCGCCGAGCGTCTCGCTCCGCGCTACATGCGCGAGGGCGATGACGTGCGGATCGACGCCATGTTCATCGTACCGGGTCGCTGGCCGCGCCACCTGCCCGACGTCTGGCAAGGGTGACATCTCAAAATCCGTTTGACCTGAGCTTGTCGAAGGGCTGGACTTGTTCTTAGGGCGCAAGTGAAGGACAGGGCTTCGACAGGCTCAGCCCGAACGGTTGTGGGGAGATTTGCAGTGCCCTTGCGCGTCGCCGTGCAGATGGACCCGATCGAGACCATCAACATCGCCGGCAATTCGACCTTCGCGATCATGCTTTCCGCCCAATCGCGCGGCCACCAGCTCTATCACTATCTCGCCGACGCCCTGACCTATGCCGACGGCCGGCTCTATGCTGGCGCGCACGAAGTCAGTGTCCGCGCCGAACCCGGCAATCACTTCACGCTCGGCGAATTCTCCATCCTCGACCTCGGCCGCGACGTCGACGTGGTGCTGATGCGCCAGGATCCGCCATTCGACCTCGGCTACATCACCGCCACCCATTTGCTCGAGCGCATCCAGGGCGAAACCTTGGTCGTCAACGACCCGGCGTCGGTCCGCAACGCGCCGGAAAAAATCTGGGTGCTCGATTTCGCGCGCTTCATGCCGCCGACCATGGTCACCCGCTCGCTTGGCGCCGCGCGCAAGTTCCTCGAGCAGCATGGCGACATCGTCATCAAGCCGATCCACGGCTTTGCCGGCGGATCGGTATTCCGGATTGGCAGCGACGGCGCGCAACCTCGCCTCGCTCGTCGAGCTGTTCAACCTGACCTATCGCGAACCGCACGTGCTCCAGAAATTCCTCCCGGAAATCAGCGACGGCGACAAGCGCATCGTACTGGTCGATGGCGAGGTCGCCGGAGCTATCAACCGCGTGCCGGCGAGCGGGGAGATTCGCTCCAATCTCGCCGTTGGCGGCACCGCCGGAGCGACCGAGTTGACCGACACTGAGCGCGAAATCTGTGCTGCCCTTGCTCCCGAGCTGAAGCGGCGCGGCCTGTTGTTCGTGGGCATCGACGTCATCGGCGGCAAGTGGCTGACCGAAATCAACGTCACCTCCCCGACCGGAATCGTCGCCATCGACAAGTTCAACGGCACCGATACGCCCGGCCTGATCTGGGATGCGATCGAGCGACAGGCCGTCGCTGCTTAACTTTCGTAAGCATTTCATCCGAAACGGTTTTTTAGCAATCGCTTCACACTTGAAGCCTAGAGCTGTGTTTGTCGCGGATCACCGGCTGCCCCACTAGTCGGCGATCTGCGACGACCCCCTTCTCAGGCGCGCGGATGCGCGTGGCGATAGACGTCGAGCAGCCGCGCCGCATCGACCGCCGTATAGATTTGCGTCGACGACAGGCTGGCGTGGCCGAGCAGTTCCTGAAGCGCTCTCAAGTCCGCGCCCCGCGCCAGCAAATGCGTCGCGAAGCTATGACGGAGCGCATGTGGCGTGAGGCTGTCGGGCAAGCCCAACCGCCGCCGCGCCGCCGCCACCGAGCGCCGCACCAAATCCGGGTTGAGCGGCCCGCCCCTGGCACCGACGAACAACGGCGCGTCGCGGCTGAGCGGATAGGGGCGCTGCCGCACATATTCTTCGATAGCCTCGCGCACCGCCGGTACGATCGGCACGACGCGCGTCTTCGAGCGCTTCCCGGTGACCCGCAGGGTCGCGCCGATTGGAAGCACGCGCCCGGTTAGCGACATCGCCTCGGCAACCCGCAAGCCCGCGCCGTAAAGCAACAGCAGGATGGCGAGGTCGCGTGCACCGATCCACGGCGCGCTCGCCGCCTCCGCCGCATTTTCCGCCAGCCCCATTGCCTCATCGGGAGCCACCGGCCGCGGCAGCGTGCGCGGCCGCTTGGGGGCGCGTGTGCGCGGCAGCTGGACGGGGCTGCCCTGCTGTTCCGCGGCATATTTCAGGAAGGCCCGAACCCCCGACAGCTCGCGCGCCGCCGATGACGCGCCCAGCCCTTCGGCGCGGCGCTGCGCCAGGAACGCGCGCAGGTCGGTCGCTGCAATGCCGAGCAACGCCCCATCGCCAATCGCCTCGCCGCGATACTGGCCGAGGAAGCCTATCAGCCGATGCGCCGTCGCGACATAGGCGCGCACGGTGTGCGGCCGAGCGGCGGCGGTCATGTTGAAGATATGCGGCCCAGCGCGCGGCGAGCGCTCGGGCGGGGTGATCGTCTAAAGGTCCGGGTGAGTCAGCCACTTGCGCATGATAGCGGCAAGGCTGCGTCCGAGGAACATCAGCAATTCCGAGCCATGGCGGGCGTCGAGGCTGAGCTCGGCACGCTGGCCAAGCGCGAGCAGGCCGCACGGCAGCGGCGGCTCGCAATCGATGCGGACCAGCGCTTCGGCCCGGATCAAATCGCAGGCCGGGCCGAACAAGGGATGGCCGCGCTCGACCGTGCGCATGTCCACTCCGTCGACCTGGCCGATGGCTCGGCGCAGGATCATCGGATCAACCATTTGCACGCCGCCGCCGTCGGCGCGGAAGCCCTGTTTGCCGACGATTAGCGACAGCGCCACGGCATCGATGCCGAGGATCAGCGGCCATTCCTGGGTGACGACGTGGAGCATGGTCTCGATGCTGTCGGCCTCGATCGCGGCGAGCACCGCGCTGTGGATCGAAGCGACCGCGCCCGAATGGCCGCGGGCGAAAGCGATAAGGTCCTGGTTGGCCTCCTCGACCGCGCCGAGCCGCTCACGCAGCGTCGCAACCGCGCGCTCTTCGAAAGGAATGACCGTCGCCATCTTGACCAAAGGATACGCCCGAAGCGGTTAATTTCCTACAACGGGACCGTGCGGAGACCATTCGGACAAACGAAAAGCGGCGGCGCCTTTCGGCACCGCCGCTCGAACGCTTACCCCGAAATCGCTTAGTTCAGCGAGTTCGAAACGTTGTTGAAGGTCGTGTTCAGCTTGGTGCCGATGCCCTGCATGGCGCCAATCGCCGCAACGGCGATGAGAGCGGCGATGAGACCGTATTCGATCGCGGTCGCGCCCTTGCTATTTTTGATCAGCTTGATGAACTTGCTCATGGTCTTGCTCCTGGTTCCAAGTCGCGAGGCAATTACGCGCCTCTCCTGCGTCCACTCGCAGGATGCGTGAAATTACCCCGCCAGGAGTTTCGAAAGTCTTACCTTCGAAGGTTGCGCAAAGGTTAAAGCCGAAGCGCTAACTATTTGGTTTCAGGCGATTTGCTGACCCGTCGACTGCCAGTCTTTAAGGAAACTGGCAATGCCGTTGTCGGTCAGCGGGTGCTTGAACAGCTGCCAGATGATCTTGGGCGGCGCAGTCATCACGTCGGCGCCGATCTTGGCGGCTTCGAGCACGTGGACCGGGTGCCGGACGCTCGCCACCAGGATCTCCGTCCCAAAATCGTAATTGTCGTAGATCAGGCGGATGTCGGCGATCAGCTGCATGCCGTCGAAGCCGACATCGTCGTGGCGGCCGACGAACGGCGAAATGAAGGTCGCGCCGGCCTTGGCCGCGAGCAGCGCCTGCACCGCCGAAAAGCACAGAGTGACGTTGACCATGGTCCCATCGCCGGTCAGCGCCTTGCAGGTCTTCAGCCCGTCCGGCGTCAGCGGGACCTTGATCGCGACATTGTCGGCGATCTTCCGGAGCACCGCCGCCTCGCGCATCATGCCGTCATGGTCGAGCGCGACGACTTCGGCCGACACCGGCCCTGCCACTACCGAGGCGATTTCCCCGACGACTTCCAGGAAGTCGCGGCCGGACTTGTGGATGAGCGACGGGTTGGTCGTGACCCCGTCGAGCAGGCCGGTCTCGGCAAGCTCCCGGATTTCGGAGATTTCAGCGGTGTCGGCGAAGAATTTCATGGTGTTTGCGCGCGCCTGAACTTTGGAGGATGGGTCGCAATAGCCGTGGAATAATCGAGGGGAAAGCAGTTGAGCGAGCATGTCCGGGTTGAGCGCGACGGAGCGCTTCTCGCCATCACCCTGGCGCGGCCCGACCGGCGTAACGCCATCACCATCGCCATGTACGCTTCGCTCGCCAAAGCCATCGAACAGGCGGCCGGCAATTCCTCGATCCGGGTCATCAGCCTGAGCGGCGAAGGACAGGATTTCGCCGCCGGCAACGACCTCGCCGATTTCCTCGACTCCGACCCGCGCGACGGCGACATTCCGGTGTGGCGCCTGCTCCGCGCGCTCGCAACCTGCGAAATTCCGCTCGTCGCGGCGGTGCACGGCAATTGCGTCGGCATCGGCACCACCATGCTGCTCCACTGCGACCTGGTGATCGCCGAGAAAGGCACGCGCTTCTCGCTGCCGTTCGTCGACCTCGGCCTGGTGCCGGAAGCGGCCAGCTCACTGCTCTTGCCGCGGCTTGCCGGCCGCCGCTTCGCCGCCCGCGCGCTTCTGCTTGGCGAACCGTTCGGGGTCGATGAAGCCGAGGCAATCGGGCTAATCAGCCATCGCGCCGAAGCCGGGCGGCTCGACGAGCGCCGCGATGCGATCATCGCAGCATTGCTCGCCAAGCCGGCCGAAGCGCTACGCCAGACCCAGCGCTTGCTGCGTGACGGCCAACAGGCCGAAGTGCTGGAGCGAATGAAGCTTGAAGGCGGGCTGTTTGCCGAGCGGCTTCAGTCAGCGGAAGTGAAGGAAGCGATCGCGGCCTTCTTCGCGAAGCGCGAGCGCTCTTCCTAGCGGTCCGTCAGGCGCCGGCGACCCACACGCGCTTGGACCGGCTGACGGTGACCGTCGGCCCGGGCAGGAACAGCAGGCTGGTGGGCTGCGTGTAGTCGACGCGCAGGTCATAATAGGAACCCGTTCCCGAGGACTGCTTGACTGGCGTATTTGGCGTAAAGGTCCCCGGCCCGATACCGAAGACGCTCGACAGCATCTTGTCGTGCACCTGCTGCCCCGTCGGAATGCTGCAGCCGTCAGTCGTCGGACTGAGGCACAGGGTCGCAAAACGGGCGCCCTGGCCGAGGGCCTGCTGAATGCCCGCCATCGCCCGATAGACCTGGGCGAGCTGGATCATCATCCAGATCATCAGGATCAGGATCGGCAGCGCGAAAGCGATCTCGATCGCCGCGGCGCCTTGCTCATCGCGGCGAAGGCGGAGGAAAGTTTTCATTCGGTCCGCACCCCGGCAGTCGCCTGCATTTGGTAGCCCGCGGCGAGGTTGCCAGACGCGGGTTTGTATCCCAGGAAGTGAAGTGCGAACATGGGCCGGTAGCTGTCGGTGACCTTGACCTCGATGTACCTTTGCGGCTTTTCGGTGCCATTGCAGTCAAGCTGGTCGAACGCAGTGGAATCGGTGCTGCTCTGCGACGAAACGATCGCGCCGCTGTTGTTGCATTCGAGACGGTAAGTGACCGTGACGTTGGCGGCGCTGATCGGGCTGGTCTTGCAGGTGCCGTTCGCGTTCATGCCATTCACCTGGCAAACCGCCTCCGTCGTCAGCGTGTTCTCGACCGTGTCGAGCTCGGTCGTCTGCATGACCTTTTCGATCGCGCGCTGAGCGCCCTGCTCCAACGCCAGCTTGCGGCTGTACGCGTTGCTGAGATCGACCACGCCGATCGTCATCAGCGCCAGCATTGGCGCGACCATCGCCAACTCGATGACTGCCGCGCCGCGCTCGTCGTCGCGCAGGTGAGAGAATGGCAGCATGATCACGCAATCAACCTCACGATCAGCGTCGTTCCGCCATCGGGCAGACCGAACGCGCCGCAATCGGCGAGTTTCTTGAACTTGTTGGTCGTCGTGCTGTTACCGCTGAAATTCAGGCGGCGACCGACGAACATCGTACATTGGGCGGCCGTGTTGCCGGTGCCGTTATATTCCAGCTCCTGGCTTGGAAAATAAATTGCGCCCTGGATGATCGATCCCGAGTTGCCGTTGATCTTGTTGCAATTGTTGCAGTCGGACGCTCGCCGATCCTGAAAGATGGCGATGCCTTGGTACGTGCCCGACAAGGGTGGGCTCATGTTCATGTTGGTCGACGCATTGACCTTGATGTTGCCAATCGGGCTCGATGAGTCCTTGTTGGTGAGGACGATCGTGCACGCGGCGCAACTGAAATTGCCCTGGATAAATGCGTCGCCGCCGTTGATGTAGATCGGGCCGGTATACGTTGCCGGAATGGTCAGCGTCGTATTCGATCCGACTCGCAGGTCGGTAAAGCAATTGGCTTGATTGCCGCTCGCATCCTTCAGCGTGGTGATGTCTACGCCATCGCTAAGACCGATGGGCGTGTAGCTTGTCGTCGAGCGAGTTTCGGTGTGCGTGACTGCTGGTCGGTCAACCACCCAAACCTGGTGGTTGCCCTGTTGTTTCCAGTGCCCTTGTTCGGCCGAGTCCACGACGGTGACGGTCGTTGTCGTCGTCGTTCCCGCCACCGCGCAATGCATGTCGCTGGGGTCCGGATTGATATCGGCGAAGGGATCCGTCAGGGCGGTCGAATAAGGCCGGTATGCGCTGACGTGGAAGTTGTTCGACTGCTGAATGCCGCCGACGCCGCCGATGGTGTTCAGCGAGACATTCGAGCTCCCGTTTGCAGCCGAAGTGTTGGTGCCTGATGCATTGCTGAAACCATCGCAGTCGGGCGCTTCGATGCCGGAATTGCCAGTGAAATTCAGTCCGGTCAGAGTCCCCGTTTCCTTGGCGAAGAAGCAAGGGCTGCCGCCGGTCGGGATCGCAGCCGCAGTCGCGCTGGCGACGATGATCGGCGCCGTCCTCATGAACAGTGAGCTGAACGGCAGGCGTTGCTGGACCTGCACCGTGACGCACACGCGATCTTCCGCATTGCCACTGTTCGTCACAGGACAATTGGCATCGAACCTGACCACCGGATCCGACAGCAGGGCCATCTTCGTATGGAGGTTGATCGACAAGTCATGGGTTACCGCGGCCGCCGCTGTGGTGGTCCCGCCGGACGCGTTGACGCGGTCGTAGGCCCCCGCAAGTGCCGCCAAGTCCGCGGCGCGCTGCAACTGGCGCTTCCACAAGGTCCACTGGATCGTGTCGTTGGCAAGCCCCGCTGCTCCGACGATCAGCGGCAGGGCCGCGCCGGCGATCACCAGCGCGTTGCCGCGGCGATCCTTGAGGAGCTTCCTGAAGAACCCGATCATGCTTGTCCTCGCTTACACGTCTGTGATTTGAGCGGACGCCATCTAAGGCCGTTAGGGTGTGGGAAGCGTTGAAGGCTGTGGTTAATGGCGGTTCATGAAAGCCGGGTCGGCTTTGGCTTGAAAGTCTGTGTCTTATTCCTATAATACAGCAAAACCGCCCGTGCGGCGTTGACCGGCTTCCGGCCGCGCCGCAAAAGGGCAGCGAAAGGACTTGAGAAGCATGGCCACCGAACCGGCTCCGGAAACCGACGACCACGACCGCGACCAAGCTGAAGCTGGACCCGCCCGACGCGCTTCAGCCCGTCGTTCCGGCCGACGCGGCTGGCCTGGTCCCGCTGAAGACCGAGGAGACGAACGAACTCGACAAGCGCGTCGCTCAGTTCGTCGACGAGCTTGCGGCGCTCGACAGCAACAGCCCGGAGTTCGGCAAGAAGGTCGACCAGCTCACCGCGATGGGCCGCAAGGAAATCGCCGAGGCCGCGGGCGCGTCCAACCGCTTTCTCGACCGGCCGGTCAAGGCGATCGACAAGGATACCGGCATCGGCGCCGACCTGACGGAGCTTCGCCGCACCGTCGAAGCGCTCGACCCGAAGGGCGCAAGTAAGCCCAAGAAGCTGCTCGGCATCATTCCTTTCGGCAACCGCATCGACCGCTATTTCGACAAGTATCGCAGCTCCCAGACCCACATTTCCCAGATTCTCGTCAGCCTCGGCAACGGCAAGGACGAGTTGCTGATGGACAATGCGGCAATCGACACCGAACGCGCGAACTTGTGGAAGACGATGCACAAGCTCGAGCAGATGATCCACATCTCCAAGACCCTCGACCAGAAGCTTGAGGACAAGGCCAACGAGCTGGACGCGACCGATCCCGCGAAGGCCAAGGCCATTCGCGAAAGCGCTTTGTTCTACGCCCGCCAGCGCACCACCGACCTCCTGACCCAGATGGCGGTGACGGTTCAGGGCTATCTCGCGCTCGACCTCGTCAAGAAGAACAATGTCGAGCTGGTGAAGGGTGTCGATCGCGCTTCGACCACCACCGTGGCGGCGCTCCGCACCGCGGTCACCGTCGCGCAGGCGATGAGCAATCAGAAGCTGGTGCTCGAGCAGATCGGCGCGCTCAACACCACAACCGCCGGGATGATCGATTCGACCGGGGAGATGCTGCGCACCCAGACCGGGGCAATCCATGAGCAGGCTGCGTCGTCGACCATCCCGATCGAGACTCTGCAGCGCGCCTTCCAGAACATTTATGACACGATGGACCAGATCGACGCCTTCAAGCTTCAGGCGCTCGGCAACATGAAGCAGACGGTCGAGACGCTCGGCAAGGAAGTCGAGAAGTCGAAGGGCTACATCGCACGCGCCGAAGGGGTGAACCAGGGCAAGCTGGAGGGCGCAGCTCACCGCTGACGCCGCTTGAGGCCAAATGAGCGACCAGACGGATAAGGTCGAACGGGCAATCGCCCGGTTCGACCGGATCACGCGGCAGATCGACGAGCGCGGCGGCCCGGTTCGCGATGCCGCCCGGCGTGAGCGCCAGCGGCTGAACTCCGACCTTGCCGGCCGCTTCAAGCGCATCGGCATCGGCATCGGCCTGATCAGCCTGGCAACGATCGTCATCGGCCTGGTCCTGCCCATCGGCATGTTCGGCTTCCTTGCCGCGGTCGGGCTTGCGGTCGGGGTGGCCGCCATGCTGGCCATCACGCCGGCGTCCGAGGTGCGCGGTCTCGCGCCGCCGCCCGCCGACCTTGCCAATGGAGAGATGGTCCAACGGTTCGATTCCTATTTGTACAGGTCGCGGCGCGCGCTTCCCGCGCCCGCCCAAGCCCAGATCGATGCGCTCAGCGCTGCTCTCCCAGCCTTGCGCGAGACGATGGAGCGGGTCCCTACCCTCGACCCGACCGCGCAGGACGCGCGGCGGCTGATGTCGATCCATTTGCCCGGTTTGATCGACCGCTACGCCCATGTCCCCGCTGCTTTCCGGACTGAACAGGATGGCGAAGGCAAAACGGTCGACGAGCGGCTGGTTGAAGGGCTTGCCGCGGGACGCAAGGCGCTCGCCGAAATCTCCGAGCAACTGGCGCGCGCCGACATGGCGGCGTTCGAGACCCAGGGCCGCTTCATCACTTCGCGCTACGGCGAGGATGGGCAGCAGCTCGCGCGCCCGGAGGACGCCCCAACGACCCCCTGAACATGGTTGGGTGCGCGACCGCACGACGCATGATAAGAACCTGAGCTAAGGAGCGGGTCCTTAGTTGATGTCGACGCAGCTTGCCTTTGCCAATGCACAGCCGGCGCCGGGCACGCCGTTTCCGGCTGCCGCCGTCGATCCCGCCCTTCAATACGCTGACGCTGCGCCTGTTTGGCTTATTGTGGTTTGCCGCATTCCTGCTGGCGTTGGCGGGGCCGCTCGCGGGCTTCTATCTTCGCTACACCGCACCGGCGAACAATTCGCAGCTCCTGCTCGGCAGCCGCGCCGGCTTTGCCGTTTCGCCGAGCGACGCCACGCATGTGCGCTTCACCGTCGGCCCTGTCGCGCAAAAGGCAGGCATCGTCCCCGGCGACAAGATCGTGGCGGTCTACGGCCTGCCGCTCCCAGCCAGCATGCCGACCGACGAGGCCGCGCTCGCCGCCCATCAGGAGGACCCGGCGTACATCGCCATGGGCAACCTCCTCTACGGCACGGACGAGGCCGAATTCCCGCTGACCGTGCGCGATCCCAACGGCCGCGTCCGCGACGTCACCGTGATCACCAGCGAAGACCATATCGAAGCCGGCGCGAGGGCGCTTGGCGTCTCGGCCGAAGATGCTGAGCTTCATCGACCTGCTTCCGGTGCTGGCCTACCCGTTCCTGCTGTGGGCGGCCTGGCTACTCCATCGCCGCAACTCGCGCGACGTCGTCAGCTCGATCCTGTCGATCGCGGTCTTGTTCACCATCTCGGCCGAACAGCCGTCGTCGGTGTTCCTGGCGTTCGCGGGCGTTCCCCGCTGGCTCAACGTCGCCTTGTACGATCTCGGCAACGTCATGCTCCTCTCGGGCATCCTGCTGTTCCCGCACGGCAATTTGTCGTGGCGGATGGTCGGCCTGCTCGCCTCGTTGCCGATCCTCTTCTTCCTTCACGGCCAGGCGTACCAGAGCTTCTTCGTCTGCTTCATGATCCTGGCGGTGCTGCTGCTACTGCGCTGCCTGCGAAAATCCGAGGCAAGCGAGATGCGCCAGCAGATCCGCTGGGCGCTGCTCGGCTTCAGCGGTTACGCCCTGCTGCACGGGATTTCGATCACCGCCGACTATATGAAATGGACGACCGACAGTTTCGGCCACCAGCTGCTGGTCGAGCTGTTCGCCGGCCTCTGCTTTGCGTTCGGCATCATGATCCTGCAGCTGGGGCTGCTGGTCGCCTTGCTTCGTTTCCGCCTTTACGACGCCGATGTCGCCATCAGCCGCTCGGCCAATTTCGCGCTGATCACCTTGTCGGTCGCGGCGATTTTCGCCGCCGTGCAGGACGTGGTGAAGCAGATCGTCTTCAACTATTCGGGCAACAGCAGCAGCGAAGGTCCGATCATCTTCGCTGCCGCGCTCGCGACGATGCTCGTCAACCCGATCCAGGACCGCATCCAGCGCTGGTCGGAGCGGCGCTTCCAGCACAACCTTTTCATCCTTCGCGACGACCTTCCCGAGAGCGTACGCGACCTGCGCGAAACCGCGTCGCTCGACGAATTGCTCGGCGACGTGCTCCGCCGCATTGAGGAGGGAGTCCGTTCGGTCCGAAGCGCCTTCATTGTCGAAGGTCGAATCCTCGAAACCCGCGACGTGACGATCGGCGAGGTCGAGGAGTGGCGCGGCGCCAACCAAGGCTACTCGCGCGACCTGTGCGAACCCAAGGACCGCATGTTCCCCTTGCGCGTCGAGCTCATCCCGAGTTCCGAAAAGCATGAGGAGCCGATCGGCTACATCCTGGTCGGGCCGCGGCCCGACGGCTCAATCCCCAGCCGGGAGGAGCAGAAGGCTTTGTCCGGCGTGTCGGAGACGATCGCCCGCGCCATCCGCACCGTCATCAAGCGCGAGCAGCGCGAGCGCGAAGTCGCCGAGACCATCGAAGCCACCAACCGCCGGATCGACTCGCTCGAAGCCTTGCTCGGCGGGCCCGCGCTCAAGCGATCGCCCGGAAGCGCCTGATCAATTTGCTTAACCTTAATTGACCCCGGTCAAAGGCGGGCATAACTTGCCGCCACGCGATGGTGCGATCCGACTCGGCTGGGCACGAGGCCGCGGCGAGGGGCAAATCTGGGATCGACGGTCGTAAGGGAGCATCAATATGCGAGCGAAGTTCATGCTGTGGGGCGCAGCAGCAACCCTTGCCCTTGGTTCGACGGCTGCACTTGCGAATGTCGTCGTGGTGAAATCCATCGGTCCGTCGGCGAAAAGCTATCCGCCGGGCAAGACCCTGCCGGAATCGGCCAAGATCCTGCTGAAGAGCGGCGATGTCGTCACCGTCATCGGTCCAGGCAGCGTCAAGACCTTCCGGGGCCCCGGCAGCTTCGACGCCAAGCAGGTTCAGCTCGCGTCGGCGGCCGGCCAGCGCGGCCGTTTCGGCGCCCTTCGCGCCGCCGAAGTTGCGCATAACCCGAGCGTCTGGGACGTCGATGTCAGCCAGAGCGGAAAGGTGTGCGTGGCGCAGGGCGGCAAGCTCGCCCTGTGGCGTCCGGACAGCGAAGCCGAAGCGACGGTCAACATCCGCGCCGCGGACGGCAAGACCGAGGCTCTGAGCTGGGCTGCCGGCAAGGCGCTGGCCGACTGGCCGACGGCGCTGCCGATCGCAAACAATGCGACTTACCAGGTCGAGTGGGCCGATACGGGCGAGAAGAGCAACCTCGACATCGTCACCATTCCGCAGCCGCCGCCAACCGATGTGGTCGGCGCTGCCCAGGTGCTGATCGAGAACGGTTGCCAGCGGCAGCTCGACCTGCTCGTCGAAAGCGCCAGCAAGGCCAAATAGGCTAGCCGACGATTCCTCGGGCCTTGAGCCGGGCGATCGCGTCCGGTTCGAGGCCGAGGCTCGCCAACACTTCCTCTCCATGTTCGCCAAGCGCCGGCGGCGGCAGGTCCGCATCCGCCCGCTCGCCATCCAGCCGCACCGGCGAGCCTACCAGCGGCATGCCGGCGATCGTCCGCACCATCGCGCGGTGCTGCGCCTGCACGTCGGCCAGCGCCTGGCTAATCGAGTTTATCGGTCCCGCTGGAATCCCGGCGGCTTCGAGACGATCGAACCACTCGATGGCGGAGCGCTGGCGGATTGCCTCGCCGATCAAGGCAATCATCTCAGCCCGGTGGGCGACGCGCGCGCCATTGGTCGCGAAGCGCTCGTCGTTCGCCCATTCGGCGTGGCCGCACAGCTCGGCGAGCCGCGCGAACTGGCGGTCGTTGCCGATGGCGATGATCAGCGGCTGATCGGCGGCCTCGAACGGCTGGTAGGGTACGATATTGGGGTGGGTATTGCCTTGGCGCGGCGGGTCCTTGCCCGAAATGAGCGCGTTCGAGGCTTGATTGGCCAGCATTGCCAGCTGCGTGTCGAACAAGGCCATGTCGATATGCGCGCCCTCGACCCGTCTTCTCGCGCCGATACAGAGCGGCGAGGATTGAAACCGCCGTGTACATGCCGGTGAACAGGTCGACGACCGCGACCCCGACCCGCATCGGCCCGCCACCTGGCACGCCGTCGGGCAGGCCGGTGATGCTCATCAGTCCGCCCATGCCCTGGATGATGTAATCGTAGCCGGCGCGGTCGGCGTGCGGGCCGTCCTGGCCGAAGCCGGTGATCGAGGCATAGACCAGCCGCGGGTTGGCGGCGCGAAGCGAGGCTGCATCGAGCCCGAATTTCGCAAGGCCGCCGACCTTGAAATTCTCGACCACCACGTCGGCCTGGCCCGCGAGCTGGCGCACCAGCGCCGCGCCCTCTTCACTGGCAAGGTCGATCGCCGCCGACTTCTTGCCGCGATTGGCGCTGAGGAAATAAGCGGCGACGCGCTGGTCGCCTTCGCCGTGCCATGGCGGACCCCAGTGGCGCGTATCGTCGCCTGCGCCGGGTCGCTCGATCTTGACCACCTCGGCGCCAAGGTCGGCGAGCAATTGCGTGCACCACGGCCCTGCCAGCACGCGGCTGAGGTCGAGCACCTTGATCCCATCGAGCGGCTTCAATGGCGCCGCTTCCAGAAGCGCCGGTCGGCGAGCACGGCGTGCGCGGCGTTATGCCCGGGCGCACCGGTGACGCCGCCGCCCGGGTGCGCGCCGGAACCGCACAAATAGAGGCCTTTGAGCGGCATGCGATAGTCAGCCGCGCCGATCATCGGCCGGGCGCTGAACAATTGGTCGAGACCCATCTTGCCGTGAAAAATGTCGCCGCCGATCAGCCCGAAGCGGCGCTCAAGGTCGAGCGGCGAATGGATTTGCCGGCCCAGCACCGATGCAGCGAAACCTGGCGCATGAGCATCGACGGTCGCGATGATCTGGTCCGCGGCCTTGTCCCGCTCCTGATCCCAGCTCCGCCCCGGCCCGAGGTCAAACCGGAAATGCTGGCAGAACAGGCTCGCGACATGCTTGCCTTTGGGCGCAAGGCTGGGGTCGAGCGTCGAGGGAATCAGCATCTCAATGATCGGCTGTTTCGACCAGCCGTCGACGGCGGCGTCGAGCCACGCGCGGTGCATGTAATCGAGGCTGGGCGCCATGATGATGCCCGCGGTCAAATGATTGCCCTTCTTGGGCAGCACCGTGAATTTCGGGAGTTCGGACAGCGCAACGTTCATCCGGAACGTCGCGCTTTCGCATTTCCAGCCATGCATCCGCGACGATACGTCGGCGTCCACGGCGCCGGCCGGGACCAACCGGTCGAACAGCAGTTTTGGATTGACGCCAGCGACAACATTTGCCGCCCGCCAAGCTTTGCCGCCGGCGACGACGCCACTGGCGCGCCCACCATCGACGATGATTTCCTCAACCGGCGTGTTGAGCACGATGTCCACGCCGGCTTCGCGGCAGGCGCGGGACATGGCCTGGGTGATCGAGCCCATGCCGCCAATGGCATGGCCCCAGGCGCCCGGCACGCCAGCAGCTTCGCCGAACAAATGATGGAGCAGGACATAGGCCGTGCCCGGTGCTTGCGGCGAGGCGAAATTGCCGACGACGCCGTCGAAGCCGAACAAGGCCTTGGCGAGATCGCCCTGGAAATGGCGATCGAGGATTTCCGCCGCGCTGCGCATCGCGAAATCGTGGACGGTGCGGGTCTCGGCGAGCGTCAGCCCTGCCATGTCGCGGCCGAGGCTGAGCAGCTTGGGAATCGCGCTGACCTTGGCGCCGGCATTGGGCGGGGCGCGCAGCAGCCACTTCTTCAGCAGGCGCACGACCGTTTCCAGCTCGGCGATGTAGCGGTCGTAGGCCTCGCCGTCGTCTTTCACATGGCGCGCGATCTCCTTGCGCGTCAGCCCGCCGCGTCCGGAAAGCAGATAGTCGCCGTCGCCCGGCAGGAAATTGTCAGTCTTGCGCAGCACGACCTTCAATCCGTGGCGCTCCAACTCGAGGTCGCGGATCACCTTCGGATTGAGCAGGCTCACAGTATAGCTCGCCGCTGAATTCCTGAATCCCGGCAGGAACTCGTCGGTGACCGCAGCGCCGCCGACCGTTCCGGCGGCTTCCAGAACCGCGACCTTCAGGCCCTTCTTCGCGAGGTAATAAGCGCAAGTCAGGCCGTTATGGCCCGCGCCGATGATGATCGCGTCGTGCAAGCTTGTCCCCCGGCCCCTCAGGCTAGCGCATCAGCACAAGCTCTTCGGCCATGGTCGGGTGAAGCGCAACCGTGGCATCGAAATCCGCCTTCTTCAGCTTGGCTTTCACCGCAATCGCCGCGGCCTGGAGGATTTCCGGCGCGTCCGGCCCGATCATGTGGATGCCGACCACCTCGTCCGTCTCGCCATCGAGCACCAGCTTGTACAGCGATCGCTCGTTGCGGCCGGCGAGCACGTTCTTCATGGCCCGGAAGTCGGAGGTGAAGGTCCGCACCGAGCCGAGCCGGTTGCGCGCCTGGCCCTCGGTCAGGCCGACTCCGGCGAGCGGCGGGTGGCTGAACACCGCGCTCGGCACGCAATCATAATCCACGCGATGCGGCTTGTTGCCGAAGAAGGTGTCGGCGAAGGCCTGCGCTTCGCGGATCGCGACCGGGGTCAGCTGCACCCGATCGGTGACGTCGCCGACCGCGAAGATCGACGGTACCGAGGTGCGGTTGTCTTCGTCGACCTTGATCTGACCGTTCTCGCCCAACGTCACGCCTGCCGCATCGAGCCCGAGCCCCTCCGTGTTCGGGCTGCGGCCGATCGCGAACAGCATCTGGTCGGCCTCGATATCGTCGCAGCCGGTCATCGCCATGTGCAGCTTGCCGTCGGCGCCCTTCTCGATCCGGTCGATGGTCGCGTTGAACTGATAATCGATCCCCTTTTTCACCGATATCTGCACCAGCCGGTCGACGATCTGCTGGTCGTAATGACGCAGCATTACGTCGGTGCGATTGACCTGGATCACCCGGCTTCCGAACTGGTGGAAAATGCCGGCGAATTCGTTGGCGATGTAGCCGCCCCCCGCAATCACGATGCGCTTGGGCAGCTTGTCGAGATTGAACACCTCGTTGGAGCTGATCGCATGCTCGATCCCCTCGATCGTCGGCATGCCGGGACGCGCGCCGGTCGCGATGAGGATTTTGTCGGCGGTGATTTCCTTGCCGCCCGCGAGCCTGACGCTGTTCGAGCCGGTGAGCTCGGCGCGGTCCTTGAAGATCTGCACTTTATGGGTTGTCAGCGTGTCGGTGTAGGCGGCCTCGAGCCGGCCGACCTCCGCCAACACATTGTCGCGCAGCACCGGCCAGTCGAAGCGCTTTTGCGGAATGTCCCAGCCGAACATCGCGGCATCGTCCAAGTCCTCGGCAAAATGTGCGCCATAGACGAGCAGCTTCTTGGGCACGCAGCCGCGAATGACGCAGGTGCCTCCCACCTTATACTCCTCGGCAACGCCAACCCGGGCGCCGTAAGCCGCGGCCACGCGCGCGGCGCGCACGCCGCCCGACCCGGCGCCAATGACGAACAGATCATAGTCGGCCATCAGACCCCGGCCCTTTCCATCAGCGCGCGCGTCGACGCATCGAGTCTGTCCTCGTCGTTCCCTTCCGAGAGTTGGCGGGCGATCTCCTTGCCCAGCTCCACCCCGAACTGGTCGAACGGATTGATCCCCATCAGCACCGCATTGGCGAAGGTGCGGTGCTCGTAGAACGCGATCAGCGCGCCGAGCGACCGAGCGTCGAGCCGGTCTAGCAGGATCGTCGCGCTCGGGCGGTTGCCGGCATAGCTTCGCTGCGGATCGTCGGCGGCCCGTCCCTGCATCAACGCCGCGCCCTGGGCGAAGGCGTTGAGCAACAGCAGCCGGTGATGCTCTGAATCCTGGTCGTCGTCAGCCTCGCGCACCGCGACGAACTCGACCGGCACCAGCAAGTACCCTGGTGAAGCAACTGGAAGACGGCGTGTTGTGCGTCGGTCCCGGTCCCGCCCCAGGTCACCGGCGCGGTCGGACCGTCGACCGGCGAGCCATCAGCGCGAACCGACTTGCCGTTCGACTCCATCTCCAACTGCTGGAGGTAGGAAGGCAGCAGCCTGAGCCGTTCATCGTAAGCGAAAACTCCCCGAGTCTGCGCGCCCAGTTTTTCCGTATAGAGTCGGTCGGCGAAGGCCGCGACCAGCGGCACGTTGGCAGCCGGCTCGGCGAAGCGGAAATGGCGGTCCATCTCCGCCGCGCCTTCGAGCAATCCTTCGAACGCGTCCCACCCCAGCGCCAGCGCCGCCGAAACGCCTACCGTGCTCCACAGCGAGTAACGCCCGCCGACGCTGTCCGCGAAGACGAGAATGCGCGTCTCGTCGATCCCCGCCTCGAGCGCGGCCTCGGGGCTTGCAGTAACCGCGATGAACCGGCCATCGGGATCGCTCAGGCCGGCCGCCTGGAGCCAGCCGCGTGCCGCCTCCATGTTCGCCAGCGTTTCCTGGGTGGTGAAGGTCTTGGACGCGACCACGACCAGGGTCGTCGCCGGATCGAGCGTCCGCACCGCATCGTCGAACGCGGCGCCGTCGATATTCGACAGGAAGCGGACGTTGAGCGTCGAATTGCGGCGACCCAGCGCATCGACCAGCAGCGCCGGCCCTAGTACGGAGCCGCCGATGCCGATGTGCAGTACGCCGGTGATGTCGCCGAACACGCCGGCCTCGACGGCATCGACCAGCGCCCGCATGCGCAGGCGGCGTGCGGTCGCCAGCTCGACGTCGTCCGGCGCTCCGCTGCCGCGCTCGGCGACGTGGGTCGCGGCGCGGCCCTCGCTCGGATTGGCAATTCCGCCGGAGAACAGGGTTTCGCGCGCCCCGGCGAACCCCGCCGTCTCGGCGCGGTCACTGAATTCCTTGATCAGGCCGGCATCGAGATGCGTCTTCGACCAGTCGAAATAGAGGCCGGCAGCTTCGAACGACAATCGGCTGAGGCGGTCGGGCTCGGCCGCGAACAGCTCGTCGAGGCGCTTGATCTCGCTTTGGCTCATATGCCGCCGCACATAGTCACCGAGCGGCCAAATGCCACCCCGGCTTGACCTTGGCCGAGCGCGCGGAAACAAGCGAGCCGATGCCTTCGCCGAAATCCCGCCGCAAGCACCGAGACAAGGAAAGCACGGGCAGCCTGCTGCGCTTCGTGATCGTGCTGATCGTGCTCGCCTGGGCACTGCGCAGCTTCATCGTCGCGCCGTTCAACATCCCCTCGGGATCGATGCAGCCGACGCTCTACATCGGCGATTATCTGATCGTCGCCAAATGGCCCTACGGTTATTCGCGCTACAGCTTTCCGTTCGGCTTCCCCTCGTTCAGCGGCCGCGTCGCAGGCTCCCTGCCCAAGCGCGGCGACGTCGTCGTCTTCCGCCATCCGGCGCGCGACATGGACCTGATCAAGCGCGTCATCGGCCTTCCCGGCGACACCATCGCGGTCGAGCATGGCCAGCTGATCCTCAACGGCCGCCCGGTCCCACGCGCGCGTCTCGCGCCCTACAAGCTCGCGATCAGCCCCAACAGCCCGTGCGAAGCTGCTCCGCCCGCTTTGCCGACCGCGGCCAGCATCAACGGCAGCTCCTATTGCCTCTATCCCGCCTATCGCGAGACGCTCCCCGGCGGCCCGAGCTACACCGTGCTCGATCAGGTGCAGGATGGCATCGCCGACGACTTCCCCGCGACTCAGGTGCCCGCGGGCCACGTCTTCATGATGGGCGACAATCGCGACGAATCCGCCGACAGCCGCTTCGCCACCGTCGCCGGCGGAGTCGGCATGGTCCCGGCCGACCATCTCATCGGCCGCGCCATGGTCACCTTCTGGTCGACCGACGGCAGCGCCTCCTACGTCAAGCCATGGACCTGGTTCAGCGCCCTGCGCGCGAGCCGCATCGGCAACGGCTATTCGGGCGAGGCGGAATGAGCGGGGACCTGCGCGACTTCGTCCGTGACCGGCTCGGCCACAGCCGAACGACCTTTCGCTGTTCGAGCTGGCGCTGTCCCACAAGAGCATGGGCGCGGGCGGAGACTACGAGCGGCTCGAATTCCTCGGCGACCGCGTGCTCGGCCAGATCATGGCGCGCACTCTCTACGACCGCCATCCGAGCGAGCCCGAAGGCTATCTGTCCCGCCGCTACAATGTGCTGGTCGCGCGCGAGACCTGCGCCGACATCGGCCGCGAGCTCGGCGTTCCCGAACTCGTCCGGCTCGGCAAGCAGGCGCGCGAGGACGGCGCCAGCCAAAGCGACAATGTCGTCGGCGACGTGGTCGAAGCGCTGATCGGCGCCTTGCTGATCGACGGCGGGCTCGAAGCGGCCGAGCGCTTCATCCAGCGGGCCTGGGGCTCGCACCTCGCCGAACAGCGCAAGGCGCCGCAGCATCCCAAGTCCGCGCTTCAGGAACTGGCCGCCGCAAAGGGCCGCAAGGCGCCGCTCTACGAGGTCGTCGGCCGCACCGGCGCCGCCCATGCGCCGACGTTCACCATCAGGGTCTCGGTCCCCGGGCTCGGCGAGGCGACCGCGACCGGCACCAGCAAGCAGGACGCCGAGACCGACGCGGCCGAGGCGCTGCTCGACCAAGCTGGCAATGAGCGAAGCCACCCGCGCCGGCTTCGTCGCGGTGATCGGCGCGCCCAATGCGGGCAAGTCCACCCTGGTCAATGCGCTGGTCGGGCAGAAGGTCGCGATCGTCAGCCCCAAGGCGCAGACCACGCGCGCGCGGCTGATGGGCATCGCCATTGCTGGCCAAACGCAGATCCTGCTGGTCGACACGCCGGGCATCTTCCAGCCCAAGCGCCGCCTCGACCGGGCGATGGTCGCCGCCGCCTGGACCGGCGCCCAGGACGCCGACCTCGTCATGCTCGTCATCGACGCCGCGGCAGGCGTGAAGGGCGACGTCGAGCGAATCGTCGCTTCGGTCGCGGAGCAACAGCAGCCGCTGTTCCTCGTCCTCAACAAGATCGACCTGGTGAACAAGGCCGCGCTGCTGGCGCTGACCGCGGGATTGACCGAGCGGCTCAACCCCGAGCAGGTCTTCATGATCAGCGCCTCAACCGGCGACGGCGTGGCCGACGTCAAGGCGTCGCTTGCCGCGGCCATGCCCGAAGGCCCGTGGCTCTACCCCGAGGACGAGGTCTCCGACGCCACCGACCGGATGATCGCGGCCGAGCTGACGCGCGAGCAGATCGTCAACCAGCTCTACGAGGAGCTGCCTTACGCCACCGCGGTCGAGACCGAGACCTGGGAGGACCGCGCCGACGGCTCGACCGAAATTCGCCAGCAGGTGCTGGTCGCCCGCGACAGCCAGAAGGCGATCGTCATCGGCAAGGGCGGGCGCCGGCTGAAGGCGATCGGCGCCGCCGCGCGCGAGGAGATCGCCAAGCACCTCGGCCGGCCGGTGCACCTCTACCTCCACGTCAAGGTCAACCCGCGCTGGGACGAGGACCGCGGGCTCTACAAGGACATCGGCCTAGAGTGGGCTGACTGAAGTTCCTCCCTGTCGCGCAGCGATGAGGGAGGGGAACCATTCACCGCAGAGTGAATGGTGGAGGGGTAGCGGCGATCCTGAGGGATTACCCCTCCACCATGCTGCGCATGGTTCCCCTCCCCACGAGCTATGCTCGCAGGGAGGTACTTATTTCCTCCACCCACGCCGGGACCAGTTCCCCCGCCCTGCCGGTCCGGCTCTCGTCGAACATGAAGCTGCCGAGGCTCGGCTCGAGGTTCATCTCCAGCGTCTTGGCGCCGCAGTAGCGCGCGGTCTGGACGAAGCCGGCGGCTGGATAGACCGCGCCCGAGGTGCCGATCGAGACGAACAGGTCGCACGCCACGCAGCGCCTCCTCGATCGCGTCCATTTCGTAGGGCATCTCGCCGAACCAGACGATGTCGGGCCGCACCTGGCCGGCAACACCGCAATCGGGGCAGGAAGCGCCCTCGCCCATCGGCCCGGCCCACCCGAAACGCTCGCCGCAAGCGAGGCACCAGCCCTTCACCAGCTCGCCGTGCATGTGGATCAGACGCTTCGATCCGGCGCGCTCGTGCAGGTCGTCGACATTCTGCGTCACCAGCAGCAATTCGCCGGGCCATTCCGCGTCGAGCCGCGCCAGTGCGCGATGCGCGTCATTGGGCTCGACCGTTCCCAGCCTGGCGCGCCGGGCATCGTAGAATTGGTGAACCAGCGCCGGATCGCGAACGTAGGCCTCGGGCGTCGCAACGTCCTCGACGCGGTGGCCCTCCCACAGCCCGTCGGCGCCGCGAAAAGTTGCGAGCCCGCTCTCGGCTGAAATCCCTGCGCCGGTAAGAACCACGATATTTCGCACGTCGGTAAAGGTCATGCCGGACAATTAGGATGCCTACTAACTTTGGTGAAGCGCTTGCGTAAGGCCGTTGCGGCGGCGATATAAGCACGTGTTTGGAAGGGTTTAGCCGATCTCTTCCAGTGGGGGGTGTAGCATCAGACGCATTTTGAGATCGCGGCTTCCCGAGCGGCTCGCGGGCAAGATCCCGGCGCCGTTGGTCGAAATGGGCGTCGGCCTCGCCAGTGCCGCGCTGATGCTTGCCGTGCGCCTTGCCTTCGCGCCGATGACCAGCGATCGCGCACCCTATGCCCTGAACTTCCTTGGCGTCGTTCTCGCCGCGCTTCTGGCGGGATGGCGTAGCGGCCTGGTCGCCCTCATCCTCAGTCAGTTGCTCGTCTGGTACATCGTCGTCCCGCCTGCCTTTACCTTCGCGATTCCCGATCCCCAGCGGCTGAGCGGACTGCTGCTCGCGACCGCATCGCAAGGCCTCATCCTGTTTGTCATCGCTCTTTATCAGCGCGAGATCGACCGTGGCACGGCGGAGCGCGAAAAGCGCCTTTCGCTGCTTGACGATGCACTGAAGGAAATCGACCACCGCACGCGCAATAACTACCAGACCGTGCTCGCCTTGGTAAATCTGCAGGCGCGGCGCTCGACCGATGAGCCGGTTCGCGATGCACTCACTCAAGTCGCCGACCGCATCCAGGCCATCGCCAGTGCCAGCCAGCAGCTGGCGGTGCGCAGCGGCGGCTTGGACAGCGTCAAGCTCGACGATCATTTGCGCGAATTGGTCCAGCAGATCGAGCGCGGCCTTTCCCGGCGCGAGATTCACGTCGATTGCGACGTCGATGACGTGACCGCCAGCGCCGACACCGCGACCTCGATCTCGATCATCGTCAACGAGCTGGTGACCAATGCGCTCAAGCACGCCTTCAATGGCGACGGATCGGGCAAGGTCAGCGTGCTCGGCCGCCACGGCTCGGCCTTCGAGCTGATCGTGTCCGACGATGGCCGCGGCATGGATGGCGCGATCAAGCCTGACCACGGTGGGCTCGGTTCCAAGCTGGTCGAAAGCTTCGCCCGGCAGCTGGACGCCAAGCACCATGTTACCTCGTCGAGCCAGGGCACGACCCACCGGCTGGTGATTCCCCGCCTCCACTAGGCCCGGCTCCGCTTGCGCAACTCGCTGGACCATGGTTGTTGCAACTCCGGACCGAATGATCCGGACAAGGGGGACGCCATGCTGACCAGATTATCGCTGACGCTTGCGGCAACGCTTCTGCTCGTGGGCTGCGACCATGACGGCTGGAAGGGCCGCCATCACGCTGACACCGGCAAAATCGCCGATCAGCTGAAGGCGAGCGAGGCACAGTGGCAGAAGGACTATGCCGCGAAAGACGTCGATGCGCTCGCCGGCCAATATGCCGGTGACGCAGCCATCGGGTCTCCCGGCGAAACCCTGGCGACCAATTCATCGTCGCGCCGCGCCGCGATCGAGGGCATGACCGGCGACCCCAATTTCGCACTCACCTTCGGATCCGACCGGATCCTGGTCGCGAAGTCGGGCGATCTCGCGTCGAGCCGGGGACATTACACGCTAACGATGACGGATAAGGCGACCAACAAGCCGGTGACCGGCTCCGGCAGCTATCTGACCGTGTTCCAGCGGCAGGACGATGGCAGCTGGAAAGCGGTCGAAGACTTCATCACGCCGGGACCAGCGCCGGCGGCCGCCGCGGCCAAATAAGCGGCCGGCCTCGGTGCGGGTGTGAGCGAAGCGGCGATCCGGTGCGGCATTGGCGGCTGGACCTACGCGCCGTGGCGCGGCGTCTTCTATCCCGACAAGTTCCCGCAGGCGAAAGAGCTGGAATATGCCTCCAGCAAGCTCGGCGCGATCGAGATCAACGCGACCTTCTACGGCCGCCAGAAGCCCAAGAGCTGGGAAACGTGGGAAAAGACCGTGCCCGACGGATTTCGGTTCGCAATCAAGGGCTCGCGCTTCTGCGTCATGCGCTCGAAGCTCGGTGAGGGCGCCGAAGGGATCGGCAACTTCTTCGCCCAGGGCTTCGCCTGCCTGGGACCCAAGCTCGGCCCGATCCTGTGGCAGTTCGCCGGCCGCCGGAAGTTCGACCGCGACGATATCGCGGCGTTCATCGACCTGCTTCCCGAACAGGTCGAGGGCGTGAGCCTCCGCCACGCCATCGAGCCGCGCAACGAGAGCTTTCGCGACGAGCATTTCTTCGACCTTTGCCGGGCCCGCAACATCGCCATCGTGTTCGAAGATTCGAACGATTACCCGCTGATCGACGCCGATACCGCCGACTTCGCCTACGCCCGGCTGCAGCGCATGAACGAGGACGTCGCGACCGGCTATGACGATGCTGCGCTCGACGGCTTTGCTAGCCGCGCGCAACGCTGGAAAAGCGAAGGCCGCGACGGCTACATCTTCATGATCAACGGCGCCAAGGTTCGGGCGCCGGCAGCCGCGCTGGCCCTGCAGGAACGGCTTCGCTAAGCAACCAATCATGAGGACTGCCGACCAGCCGATCCGCATCAGCCTGATCGCGCCCAACGGACGCATGGGCAAAGCCATCGCCCTGGCGGTCGCGGATGAGCCGGGCTTCGCGATCGACGCTGACCACGGTGACGTTCTGGTCGATTTCTCCGTGCCCGATGCACTTCAGTCGAGCCTTGATCGTGCGGTTTCGGCGGGCGTGCCGATCCTGATCGGAACCACCGGCCTCGATGAAAGCGCCGACGCGCTCATCGCCGAGACCGCCAGGCAGGTCGCTGTACTGCGCGCGCCGAACACGTCGCTTGGCGTGACGGTCCTCGCCGAGCTGGTCGCGCCGGGCGGCCGCTTTGCTTGGGCCCGAATGGGACATCGAGATCGTCGAAACCCATCACAAGCTGAAGGCCGACGCGCCGTCGGGCACCGCGCTGCTGCTCGGCCATGCCGCGGCCCGCGGCCGCGAAGCGGAATTCGAAGCCGAAACCGGTCGCTCGGGAACGGGACTTACCCGCAAGCCCGGGGCAATCGGCTTCGCCTCGCTTCGCGGCGGCACCGTCGCCGGCGAGCATGACGTCATGTTCCTCGGTCCCGAAGGAGCGGATCGAGCCTGTCACATCGCGCCGAAAGCCGCCTGATCTTCGCGCATGGGGCGCTCGCCGGCGCGCGCTTCCTGGTCGGCAAGCCGGCCGGACTTTACTCGATGCATGACGTGATCGCGGCCCGAGTGAGCAGCGCGCCGCGCCGAGACCCAGCGGACTCGCCCGCCGCCTCGGGCTGTTCGACGCGACCATGCTCGTCATGGGCGGGATCATCGGCTCCGGGCATCTTCGTCAATCCGGCCGAGGTCGCGCGGCACGTCGGCTACGCCCGTGCTGATCGTCGGCGTCTGGCTGCTCGGCGGCATCGATCGCGATCGCCGGCGCATTCGTCTATGCCGAGCTTGCCGCGCGGCGGCCCGAGGTCGGCGGCCAATATGCCTATCTGCGCGACGCCTACGGGCCGATGCCGGCCTTCCTCTACGGCTGGTCGCTGCTGCTGGTCATCCAGTCGGGCGGGATGGCGGCGGTGGCGATCACCTTCGCGCGCTATTTCGGCGAGCTGACGCATTCGGCCGCTGCCCGACGGCGTCGATCGCGCGTTGCGGCGCTCGCGCTGCTGACGCTGATCAACTGCCTCGGCGTGCGCTCCGGCAGCAACGTCCAGAGCGGGCTGATGGTGCTCAAGATCGCGCGCCATCGCCGCGCTGGTGCTGGTCGGCTGGTGGCTCGCTCCCGGCCAGCACCGCGTCGCCCGCGCACCCCGGCAGCAGCGGCGCGACGACCTTGCTCGCCGGAATCGGCGCGGCGCTGACCCCGGTGATGTTCGCTTATGGCGGCTGGCAGACGTCGAGCTTCGTCGCCGGCGAGATGCGCGATCCGCGGCGCGACCTCGCGCGCGGGCTGCTGTTCGGCGTCGCCGGCGTCGATCCTGCTCTACACCGCCGTCGCCTTCGTCTGCGTCCATGCGCTCGGGCCCGCCGGGCCTGGCCGAGTCGCAAGACGCCGGCGAGCGACGTGATGCGGCTCGCGCTCGGCGAGCACGGCGCGACCTTGATCGCGCTCGGCATCGCCATCTCGGCCCTCGGCTTCCTCAGCCAGGGCATGCTGACCGCGCCGCGCGTCTATTTCGCGATGGCCGAGGACGGCCTGTTCTTCCGCGCGGTCGCCGCGGTCAGCGCGACGAACGCCGCGTGCCGGTCGTCGCGATCGTCCTGCAGGGCGTCGTCGCGGCGGTGATCGCGCTGTCGGGCACCTACGGCCAGATCCTGAGCTACGTCGTCTCGGTCGACTTCATCTTCTTCGGCCTGACCGGCGCGGCGCTTGTTCGTCTTCCGCCGCCGCGACGCGAGCACGACGCCGAGCTTCAGGCGCCCGGCCATCCCGTCACCACCGGCCTGTTCGTCGCCGCCTGCGCGTCGATCGTCGTCGCGACGGTCTGCAACAACCCGCTCAACAGCCTGATCGGCTATGCGATCCTGCCGCCGGCGTCCCGGCCTGCCTCTACTGGCAGCGCAAGAACCGAGCCGCCGCGGCATGACCGCCGGCGGATCATGCAGTCCGATTACATGCACTGGGCCAAGTTCAAGGCGCCGGTGCGCTATGCCCTGACCGGCAGCGAAGTGCCGCATTTCCGCATGGACCGCTGCCCGATCGACCTCGCCGACCTCGAGCTCGATGGCGCCAGCCACCCCCGCTACCCGCCGCTGCGCGAGAGCGATCGCCCGGCGATGCGGCGTCGCGGTCGAGCAGGTCGTCGCCGCCGACGGCACCTCGATGGCCAACTTCCTCGCCATGGCGGCGCTGATCGCGCCCGGCGACGAGGTGCTGGTCGAGCATCCCGACCTACGAGCCGATGCATCGGCGCCGCGTCGCTTCCTCGGCGCCGACATCACGCCGGTTCGAACGCAAGCACGAGGACGCGTTCCGGCTCGATCCGGCGGCAGTCGCAGCGGCCATGAGCGAGCGCACGCGGCTGATCGTCCTCACCAACCTCCACAATCCCGAGCGGCAATCTCGCCGAGCGATGACGCGTTGCGCGCGGTCGGCGAGCTGGCGGGCCGCGTCGGCGCCAAGGTGCTGATCGACGAGGTCTATCTCGATGCCGCCGTCCCGCCGCGGCGCAGCGCTGTTCACCTCGGCGACGTGTTCGTCACCACCAACAGCCTGACCAAGGTCTACGGCCTCAGCGGCCTGCGCTGCGGCTGGATCCTGGCCGAGCCCGAGCTCGCCGAGCGCATGTGGCGGCTCAACGACCTGTTCGGCGTCAACCAGGCGCATCAGGCCGAGCGCCTGGCCTGCATCGCCTTCGACCATCTCGACGAGGTCGCCGGCGACAACGCCGGCGCTGCTCGACCGCAACCGCGCGCTCTTCAACGCCTTCGTCGCCGAGCGCGGCGACCTGGAGTGCGCGCCCGCCGAGCACGGCATCACCGCCTTCCCGCGCTGGGCCGGCGGCGACACGCAGCGCTCGATGACCTGCTCCGCGAGCGCTACGACACCGCGGTCGTCGCCGGCCGCTGGTTCGAGATGCCCGACCATTTCCGCGTCGGCTTCGGCCTTCCCGAGGCGGATTTCAGGAAGCGCTGAACCGCCTCGGCGCGGCGCTGGACGAGCTCAAGTGAACCGCGCCCAGGTCTTCGAATTCTTCCGCCGCCTGGCGGAGGCCAACCCGTCGCCGACGACCGAGCTCGAATTCGTCGAACCCCTACCGTTGCTGGTCGCGGTGGTCCTGTCGGCGCAGGCGACCGACGCCGAGCGTCAACATCGCCACGCGGCCGCTGTTCGCGCACATCAAGACGCCCGCGGCAGATGGTCGAGTTCGGCGAGGACGAGCTGCGCGATGCACATCAAGACCATCGGCCTGTTCAACACCAAGGCGAAGAACGTCATCGCGCTCAGCCAGGCGCTGATCGACCGGCACGGCGGCGCAGGTCCCGCGCACCGCGACGAGCTGCAGGCGCTGCCCGGCGTCGGCCGCAAGACCGCCAACGTCGTCCTCAACACCGCCTTCGGCGAGGAGACCTTCGCGGTCGACACCCACGTCTTCCGCGTCTGCAACCGCACCGGCCTCGCGCCGGGCAAGACCGTCGAACAAGGTCGAAGCGAAGCTCGAAAAGGTGGTGCCGCAGCCATTCCGCCGCGACGCGCACCATTGGCTGATCCTGCACGGCCGCTACACCTGCAAGGCGCGCCTGCCCGAATGCTGGCGCTGCCCGGTGATCGACCTGTGCCGCTACAAGCCCAAGACTCCGCCGCCCGAAGAGCGCGTCAAACCCAACGCCGCTCGAAGCGGTGGCCGAGCGTCGTCAAAAGCTCATATTGCGAAAGCCCGGACTGCGCCGAAGCCGACGGCAGGTCGTAGTCGAGCTCGACCCACTCGCCTTCCGTGAGCTGCGGCGCCGCATCGCAATCGATGGCGATCAGATCCATCGACACGCGACCAAGCACTGGCAGCGCAAATTCCCCGGCAAAGGCCGAGCCGCGCCTCGAAAAGCCGCGCAAATAGCCGTCCGCGTAACCGATGTTGAGGATCGCCGCCTCGGTGTCGGCCGCGGCAACGAAGGTCGCGCCATAACCGCAGGTTTCGCCGGCACGGATGGTGCGGCGCTGGACGATCTGGGCCTCGACGCGGGCGACTTGGCGGATATTTCCTTCGGCCTCGCGCCGCGGGATGCCGCCGTACAGCGACAGGCCGGGCCGGACGAGGTCGAAGCTGTAGTCGCGCCCCAGGCAGATGCCGGCCGAGTTGGCGAGGCTGTACCGTCGCGCGGGAATTGCTTCGGCGATGGCCCGAAAGCGTTCGAGCTGCATGGCGTTGAGCGCATGGTCCTCGTCGGCGCAGGCGAGATGGCTGTGCAGCGTGTCGATCGCCAGCCCGTCGAGCGCGGCTGCTTCCTCGGCGCGCAGGCCGAGCCGGTTCATGCCGGTGTCGATCATCACGTCGCAGGCGCGGCCCGGCGCGACTTGCTTCCAGCGTGCGACCTGTTCGGCGCTGTTGAGGCATGGCCGCGCCGACAGGGCGCGTGCCGGCCTCGACATCGTCAGGTCCGACTCCATGCAGCACGACAAGGCTCGCGCCATCGGGCAAGGGTCCGAGCGCTTCCGCCTCTGCCCAGGTCGAAACGAAAAAGTCGCGGCAGCCCGCTTCGAGCAGCACCTCGGTGGTCTGGCGCGCGCCGAGGCCATAGCCGTCGGCCTTGACCGCCGCTCCCGCCGCAACTCCCGCGCGCTCGGCAAGCCAGCGCCAATTGGACTGGATTGCGGAACGGTCGAAGGTCAGGCGCAGGGCGCGGTGCATGGGCTCCTTTCACCGTTCATCCCGAGCTTGTCGAGGGACCGTCTTTCCTTTCGCCGCGAGAAGAGAGCAGCCCTTCGACAGGCTCAGGGCGAACGGGTAAGTTTGTCGGCTGCCTGATCCCAGTTCCGCCCGTCGAACTGCTCGATCGCCAGCTCGACCGGCTCGTCGAGGCAATTGGCGTTGACGCTCCACGCCTCCGGGTGAGACCTCGGCTGATAGAAGCTCTTCACCCCGCAAAGGCGGCAGAACAGATGCTCCGCGGCGCCAGTCCCAAAGCGATAGCTGGTCAGCGCGTCGCGTCCCGTCACCAGCTCGAATTGCTCATGCGATACAACGATGTGGAGGAACCCGGTCATTCGGCACACCGAGCAATTGCAGTCGAGCGCCGGAACCGGCGGCCCTGGCAATTCCGCCTCGAACCGCACCGCCCCGCAGTGGCACCCGCCGGCCGCCTTCATTCGACGGTCACGCTCTTCGCCAGGTTGCGCGGCTGGTCGACGTCGGTGCCCTTCAACACCGCCACATGATAGGCCAGCAGCTGCACCGGCACAGCATAGACCAGCGGCGCGATCAGCGGGTGGACCACCGGCATTTCGATCGTCGCCATGCAGCCCTCGCCCGCCTCGCGCGATGCCGTCGGCGTCGCTGATCAGCACGATCTTGCCGCCGCGCGCGCGCACCTCCTGCATGTTGCTGACGGTCTTCTCGAACAGCGGTCCGGACGGGCGCCAGCACGATCACCGGCACATTGTCGTCGATCAGCGCGATCGGTCCGTGCTTCATCTCGCCCGCGGCATAGCCCTCGGCGTGGATGTAGCTGATCTCCTTGAGCTTCAGCGCGCCTTCCAGCGCCATCGGATAATCGGGCCCGCGGCCGAGGTAGAGCACGTCGTGGGCCGGCGCGATGAGGTGCGCCATGGCGGCGATGTCGTCGTCATGGCCGAGCGCCGCGTTGATCGCCGCCGGCGCTTCCTGGAGGTGGGCGACGATCTCCTGTTCGTCAGCGCGGCTGAGCCGGCCCTTGGCGCGCGCGAGGTTGGCGGCGAGCGCCGCCAGCACCGCCAGCTGGCACGAAAAGGCCTTGGTCGACGCGACCCCGATCTCCGGCCCGGCATGGGTCGGCAGCAGCAGGTCGGCCTCGCGCGCCATCGAGCTGGTCGGGACGTTGACGACGACGGCGATGCGCTGCTGCTGAGCACGAGCATGGCGAAGTGCGGCGAGCGTGTCGGCGGTCTCGCCCGACTGGCTGATGAACAGCGCCAGCCCGCCCGGCTCGAGCACCGGCTCGCGGTAACGAAACTCGCGACGCGACATCGATGTCGACCGGCACCCGCGCGAACTGCTCGACCCAATATTTGGCGACCAGCCCGGCGTAATAGCTGGTGCCGCAGGCGACGATCGTCAGCCGGTCGATCGATTGCGAGGTCGGCGTCGGCGACCGGAAGCGCGACTTCGCCTTCGAACGGACGAACGTAGCTCTGGAGGGTCTGGGCAACCACGATCGGCTGCTCGAAAATCTCCTTTTGCATGTAGTGGGCGTAATTGCCCTTCTCGACCGGAGCGGACGAAGCGCCCGATTCGACGATCTCACGCTCCACCGGCCGGTTGTCGCGGTCGAAAATCTCGATCCGCTCGCGCCGGATGACCGCCCAGTCGCCCTCGTCGAGATAAGCGATCCGCTGGGTCCATGGCGCGACCGCAAGCGCGTCCGATCCGAGCACATTCTCGCCCTCGCCATAGCCGACGGTCAGCGGCGCTCCCATCCGCGCGCCGATGATCAGGTCGGGATCGTCGCGAAACAGGATGGCGATGGCGAAGGCGCCCGTGAAGCCGCGGCAGCACCGTCGCCACCGCCTCCTGCGGCGAAGCGCCGCGCTCGACTTCGCGCGCGATCAGGTGACCGACGACCTCGGTGTCGGTCTCGCTGTCGAACGTCCGCCCTTCGGCGATCAACTCCTCGCGCAACGGCTTGAAATTCTCGATGATGCCGTTGTGGACCAGCGCCACTGGCCCAACGATGTGCGGATGGGCGTTGCCGACGGTCGGCGCGCCGTGCGTCGCCCAGCGCGTGTGGGCGATCCCGGTCGTGCCCCGCAAAGGTTCAGCGTTGAGCTCACGCGCAAGATTGTCGAGCTTGCCCTCCGCCCGCCGCCGCTCGAACTGGCCGCCGACGATGGTGCAGATGCCGGCCGAGTCATAGCCGCGATATTCGAGCCGCTTGAGCCCGTCGAACAGCCGCTGCGCGACGTCGCTTTTGCCGACAATTCCAACGATCCCGCACATTCCTGAACCCGGCTCCTTTGAACCCCGACGCCGGCCGCGCTATGCAACAGGCCGGCGCCGCCGAACAGCGGGCCGAAGGGGGAGAGCGACATGTCGCGCACAATGCTGGCGCTCGCAAGCGCCGCGCTTCTGCTGACCAGCAGCTGCTACCGGGACAAGCCGGCCAATGGTTCGGCGCCGGCGACCGATACGCCCGCCACCGCGGCGCCTGCGGTGCCGCCTCCTACTACGACAACAGCGGCCACCCCGACGCGTGGAGCGGCGGCGAACGCGTAAGATTCCGATCACGACGCCAAAGGGCCCGCACAAGGTGTGGATCAAGCGCGTCGGCAACAACCCGAAGCTCAAGCTCCTCCTGCTCACCGGCGGTCCCGGCGCTTCGCACGACTATCTCGACGTCATGGACAGCTTCCTGCCGCAGGAAGGCGTCGAATATTATCATTACGACCAGCTCGAGACCGGGGTCAGCGACCGGCCCAACGATCCCGATCTGTGGACGCTCGCCCGCTACGTCGACGAGGTCGACCAGGTCCGCAAGGCGATCGGCGGCGACAAGAGCAACTTCTGCCTGCTGGGCCACAGCTGGGGCGGCATGCTGGCGATGGAATATGCGCTCGCTCACCAGGACCAGATGAAATGCCTGGTCGATCTCGAACATGATGGCCTCGATTCCCGCCTACAACGCCTATGCGAAAGACGTGCTCGAACCGAAGATGGACCAGGCGGTCCTCAAGCAGATCCTCGACATGGAGAAGAACGGCCAAGACCGAGCAGCCGGACTATATGAAGCTGCTGGTTCCCAATTGGTACGAGCAGCACATCCTGCGCCGTCCCGAAGCCGAATGGCCCGCGCCGGTCGCCGTCTCCTTCGCCAACATGAACCGCAATTTCTACGTCACCATGCAGGGACCGAGCGAGATGGGCGCGAGCGGGCGGCTGGTGAACTGGGACCGCTTCAACGACCTCAAGCGCATCCAAATCCCGACGCTGGTCATCTCGGGCGCCAACGACACCATGGACCCGGCCTACATGGCGCGCATGGCCAAGCAGCTGCCGCATGGCGAGCTGGCCGCGACCAACGGCGGCCACATGGCGATGTACGACGACCAGCCGACCTATTTCGCCGGGCTGACGGCCTTCCTGCGCAAGCTGAAGTACGGCTATTCCGCCGCCTTGCGGGTCATGCGCTCGCGGAAGCGCCTGGCCCAGCCGGCGATGCCGCGTCTGCTCGTTCCGCTCCAGCGCCAGGCTATCCGGCTCGACGTCGCTGGTGATCACCGAACCCGCGCCGACGATCGCGCCGTCGCCGATCGTGACCGGCGCCACCAAAGCGGTGTTCGAACCGATGAAGGCGCCCGCGCCGATGACCGTGCGATACTTCCCGAACCCGTCGTAATTGCAGGTGATGGTGCCGGCGCCGATGTTGGCCTTCGCCCCGATCGTGGCGTCGCCGACGTAGGACAAATGATTGACCTTCGCCCCATCGCCGACCTCGGCTTTCTTGAGCTCGACGAAATTGCCGACCTTGCTCTTCTCGCCGAGCGATCGTGCCGGGGCGGATCCGCGCGAACGGGCCGATGCTCGCCCTGGCGCCGATGGTCGCGCCCTCGATATGGCTGAAGGCGTGGATGGTGGCGCCGTCGGCGATCGCGCACCCCAGGGCCGAACACCACGTGCGGCTCGACGGTCACGTCGCGGCCGAGCCTGGTATCGTAGGCGAACCACACGCTTTCGGGGTCGATCAGGGTCGCGCCTTCGTCGAGCACCTGCTCGCGGCGCCGGCGCTGCCATTCGAGCTCGAGATGGGCGAGCTCGGCGCGGCTGTTGACGCCCGCGGCCTCATAAGGATCGCCCTAGAATCACTACCGCCTCGCGCCCCTCCGCGGCGGCGATGTTGACGATGTCCGGGCAGGTAATATTCGCCCGCGGCATTGTCGTTGCCGACCTTGCCGAGCCAGCGGAACAGGTCGACGGCGCGCACCGCCATCATGCCCGAATTGCACAGGCGAACCGCCCGCTCCTCCTCGGTCGCGTCCTTATATTCGACCATCTTGGCGATGCGGTCGCCTTGCCCAAGGATGATGCGGCCATATTTCAGCGGGTCGGCCGGGCTGCGAAGCCAGCACCACCACGCCCGGCCCGCCCTCGCCGTCAGGCGGTCGAGCATCCGCCGCAGCGTCTCAGCCTCGACGAACGGCGTGTCGCCGTAGAGGATCAGGACCGGCCCGTCGTATCCGGCGAGCGCGGTCTGCGGCCTGCTGGACGGCGTGGCCGGTGCCCTTCTGCTCGGCCTGCACCGCGACTTCGACGCCGCGCCCCGCGATCGCCGCCTCGACCTGCTCGCGGCCCTTGCCGACGACGACGACGCGCTTGTCTGCGCCGAGCGCATCGACCCGGTCGAGCAGGTGGAGCAGCAGCGGCCGGCTGGCGATCGGGTGAAGCACCTTGTGCGTGTCGGAGCGCATGCGCGTCCCCTGCCCCGCGGCAAGGATGACGACGGCAAAGCGGCGCTGGTCGGTCATGGCGGCGTGAAATGGCATGCACACGCCGCCGGCACCAGACTTCTCGCCTGCCGAGCAAACAAAAAGGGCGGCTCCCGAAGAAACCGCCCTTGAAGCACGTCGAGGCTATGATCGCCTAGAAGACGCTCATATAATATTCGTTGCCGACGAAGCCCATCTTCTGGACGTGGGCCTTCTTGGTCACGGCAAGCACCTCATCAACCATTTCGTAACGCGCGGTGGCGTCGGGCTGCAGGTGAAGCTCGGGGATCGGGTTCATCTGCTGCGTGGTGTCGAGATACTGGCGCAGCTGCTGCATCGACACCGGCGCGCCGTTCCACAGGATCTGGTCCTGGGCGTTGATCACGACCAGGTTCTTGACCGGGTCGATCGGCGGCGGCGGCTGGTTGTGCTGGTTGACCGGAAGATCGAGCTTCACCGCGTGGGTCTGGATCGGGATGGTGATGATGAACATGATCAGGAGCACGAGCATGACGTCGATCAGCGGCGTCACGTTCATGTCGATCATGGGCTCGCCGGAGTCATTGTCGCCGGTGGTCTGCATGGACATGGCGAATTACTCCTAGTTCGGCGCGGAAGCCGGCCAGCGGCGGCGGCTCGGAAATGAAGCCAACGCGCTGGAACCCAGCCTGCTGCATGGTGATGATCGCCGCGCCGATGCACTTGTACTTGGTGTTGATGTCGCCGCGGATGTGCGCTTCGGGCATGTTTTCCTCGGTGACGTTTGCAACGCCGCCGACGTCCTTGATCAGCTTCTCCAGCTTCTGCACCGCCCGGTCGAGCAGATCCTTCTGGGTCATCTTGGTCATGCCCCAATAGATTTCGCAGCTGTCGCCTGGACCGTTGCGAACGGAAAGCGACACATTTTCCGGCTTGGTCACCGTCGGTTCGTAGCGAACCTTGGGCAACTTAATCGGGACTGCCTGCTTGATCACCTGGGTGGTGATCAGGAAGACGATCAGAAGCACCAGCATCACGTCGGTCAGCGGGACCACGTTGATGTCGGACATGGCTTCTTCTTCGTCGCGGGACTGCTTGTCCTGCCATCGGGCTGGTTCTTTCTCTTACATCAAATCCGTAGGGGGCCGGCAAGGACCGGCCCCCTAATCACTCGATTACTTGGCCGGAGTCGGGGTCCGGACCGGCTCGCTCGGAGCCGACGCCGCGCGAGTCGTCGCGCCGCCGCTCGGCGGTCGCCGCCGGCAGCCCGCGGCTTCACCGCGCCGTTCGACATCAGGTAGCCGTGAAGGTCGTTGGTGAAGGCCGCGAGGTCCTCCATGATCGACTTGTTGCGGCGGACCAGCCAGTTGTAGGCGAGCACCGCCGGGACCGCGACGACCAGGCCGAGCGCGGTCATGATCAGCGCTTCACCGACCGGGCCGGCGACCGCGTCGATCGACGCCTGGCCGGAGGCGCCGATGCGGATCAGCGCGCGATAAATGCCGACGACGGTACCGAACAGGCCGATGAACGGCGCCGTCGAACCGACCGTCGCGAGGAAGGCCAGGCCTTCGCCGAGGCGCGAAGAGATCGCGCCCTGGCTGCGCGCCAGGCTGTTCGTCATCCAGTCATGCTGGTCGATCGGGTCGGTCAGCTTGCCGTGCTGGTCCTGCGCGACCAAAGTGTCGTCGACGATCGAGCGGTAGGCGCTCTTCGCCTCCAGCTTGGTCGCGGCTTCACGAAGGTTGGGCGAGTTCCAGAAACTGGCGCGGACCTTGCGGCCCTGGCTGATGATCTTCTGCTGCTGCATCAGCTTGGTGAACAGGATGTAGAACGAGAAGATCGACATCGCGACCAGGATGACGAACACCGAAATCGCGATGACGCCGCCCTGCTGCAGAGCGGGAATCAGACCATAGGGATTTGCCGCTGGGGCAGGTGCTGCTTGCATGACTTTGACTTTCCTTCTGAATTTCCGTCTGTGAATTCGAGTTCTTCGATCAGCCTTCGAGACGCCAGGTGATTGGAGGCGTCGTTATCGTATCCGACGTCGGCTGGCCGTTACTGTCGCGTGCCGGCGTGAACTTGGCGCGGCGGCGAAGGATGTTGCAGGTGGCCGAATCGAGCGCCGAGTTGCCCGTGGCGCGGATGAGGTTGCACCCGGTCACGCGGCCGTCCGCACCGATTGTCAGCTGCGCCTGGGCGGTTCCCTCGGCTCCGGACGATTGCGCCGAGGCTGGATAGTCATCCGGGCTGAACAGCGTACGCAAGTCGCCCTTGGCGCTCTGGGCCGACTGCACCTTGCGCGGCGCCGGTGGCGGCGGCGGAGCGGGCGGCGCGATGACCGGCGGCGCGACCGGCGGGATATACGGGCTCTCGACCACCTGGATCGGCGGCGGAGCCGTGTTCAGCCGCACCAGCGGCGGCGGCGTCATCGGCGGCGGCGGGACCTTGGGCATGTCCTTGGGCGGTGGCGGCGGCTTCTCCGGCGGCGGCGGCGGCTCCTCGACGTCGAACGTCTTCAGGTCCTGGGCGGTCTTCTTGATGACGCTGTAGGCGAGGCCGGTAACGATCGCATAGCCCAGCGCGAGCTGGATGATGGCGACGAAGATGATCGCCACTTTGCGGTTGCCGCCAATCTCTTTCTTTTGCGCGTAGGACATGAAACCAATTTTTCTCCTCGGCACGCCGTGAGACCACGGCAAGGACGGACGACTCGCTGCGCGTCCAGCCCTTACTACTGGGACGACCGATGTACTAACATATCATCGGCCATAAGCGCGCATGCCTTATCTCCGGCTCAAAGGCCGCGCAATGGATTTTGTTCCGCTTGCGCAAGGCGTGAAACCCGCCAATCGCCGTGAGTCGGTTCAGAGTTCGGGCCAAGCGCCGGAAAAGGAAGCGATTTCCACCCCGACGCCATGCGCTTCGGGATAGACGTCGGGCTTCGACGTCCTGACCCTCACCGCCTTCACGCCGCGGAACTCGGCGATGCGCTCGAACACTTCGTGCGCCAGAGTCTCCTGGAGGTTGAAGCGGCGCGCCGCCGCGATCTCTTCGACCTCGCGACGCAGGAAGTCGTAGTTCCAGGCAAGGGCCGGGTCGTCGCCCGGGGGCAGGCTTGCATCTTCCAGCCAGATTTCGGCCGTGACCAGCAAACGCTGCGGCGCCCCCACCTCGAAATCGTGAAATCCGATGTCCACCTTTACTTCGAGCGCTTCGAGGAGGATTCGCGCCGAGCGGACCCGCAGACCCTCGGGCTTAAGGCCGGACAGCTTCACAGGAACTGCACGTCGCGCTCGAGACCAAGGAAGCGCTGGCCGCTGTCGATCGTCAGCACCTGGCCGGTCACGCAGCGGGCTTCCGCAAGATAGCGAATCGCATCGATCACGTCGGACGGCTCGACTCCTCGCCTGAGCGGATTGGCGGCATGCATCGCCTGGTAATTCTCCTCGCTCTGCCCGTTCGACCGAAGCATCAGCCCGGGCGCGACGCCATTGACCCGGATTCCGCGCGGCGCAAGCGCCCGGGCGGCGAGATCGGTCAGCCCGGCCAGCGCCTGCTTCGACAAAGTATAGCTGAGGTAGTCGGAATTGGGCGCGTCGAGCTTCGAATTCGAGCAGGTTGACGACGAGGGCATCCGCGCCGTCCTCGTGCTCGCGCGCGAGACGGTCGATGAGGAGCGCCGGGGCCGCGACGTTGACCGCCATATGCGCCGCCAGCTTTGCCCCATCGAACTCGCCGAATCCGTCCCACGCAAAGCGTGCCGCATTGTTGACCAACAGGCCGACCGGCGGCGCGCCCCGAGCACCGGCAAAGATGGCGTCTGCGCAATCCCCGGCCTGGAGGTCGGCGACGACCCGCACCGCGCCTTCCGGCACAATATCTTCCTGGTGATGGACGTGCGCCACGACATGCCAGCCGTCGCCGACCAGCGCCTTGGCGATCTCGGCCCCGACGCGCTTGCCGGCTCCGGTGACAATGGCAGTGCGGCTATTCGTCTCAATCATCGTCATTGCGAGCGTAGCGAAGCAATCCAGCGGCGCATACTGGATTGCTTCGTCGCGTCGCTCCTCGCAATGACGAGCGCATGCCTGAAACCCGACCGCCGATCGATCTGCATGGTCTCAGCCTGGACGAACTCCAGGCGCTTGCCGACGAGCGCCAGCTTCCGCCGGTCGAGCAATGGCATCCGCGGCGCTGCGGCCATTCGGGAATGCGGATCGCCCGCGACGGCACCTGGTACCACGACGGCGCGCCGATCGGCCGCCCCGCGATGGTCCGGCTGTTCTCCACGGTCCTGCGGCGCGAGGCCGACGGCCGCCACGTGCTGGTGACGCCGGTCGAAATGCTTGACGTGGACGTCGATGCCACCGCCTTTCGGGCGGTCGAGCTGGTTAGCGAGGGCGAAGGCCGGACGCGCCGGATCGCCTTGCGCCTCGACAGCGGCGATGTTGTGGTTTTGGGCCCCGAGCATCCGCTGCGCATTGTCGACACGGAGCAAGGCCCGTCGCCCCGCGTCGCCGTCCGCCATGGCTTGGAGGCCGAGCTTAGCCGCTCTGTTTATTACGAACTCGCCGAGCTGGCGCTGGCCGAAGGCGCGGAATCGCCCGGCATATGGAGCGATGGCGCCTTCTTTCCGCTCGAGCCTGGCGCATGAGCCTCGCCGAAAGGCTCCGCGACCGCGCTGGCCCGGCCAGCCGCCCGAACCGCCGATCGAAGGCGACCAGGTCGAGCTTCGCGCCGGCGCTTCGGTTGCCGCGGCTGTGCTGGTGGCCATTACCGACCGCCCGGAACCGGGCCTGATCCTGACGGTCCGCCGCGAACATCTGCGGACCCATGCCGGCCAGGTCGCCTTTCCCGGCGGCCGCATCGATCCGGGCGAAGACGCCATCGCCGCCGCGCTGCGGGAGGCGCGGGAGGAAATCCTGCTCGACCCCGCCCAAGTGGAGGTGATCGCCGCGATCGAACCCTATCGGACCGTCACTGCTTATGTCGTCACGCCGGTCGTTGCGGCAATTCCTCCCGACCTGCAGCTGGAGCCGCACGAGCATGAAGTCGCCGACTGGTTCGAAGCGCCGCTCGCCTTCGTTCTCGACCCCACCAACCAGCAGCGCCGAAGCGCCCTGTTCCAGGGCCTTCAGCGCCACTATTACGAGATCGACTGGAACGGACGCAGGATTTGGGGGGCGACCGCGGCGATGATCGTCAATCTTTCGCGCAGGCTGCAGTGGCGTTGAAGCTGGACGCGGCAAAATGGCGCCGGCGCCGGGGCACAGCCCGCATTCTCGACGCGCTCGGCGCGAGCGAAGGACTGACTCGCTACGTCGGCGGCGCGGTGCGCGATTCCCTCATGGGACTGCCGCTGAGTGACCTCGACCTCGCGACACGGCTCAAACCCGACGAAGTCGTGGCGCGGCTGGAAGCGGCGCGGATCAAGGCGGTGCCGACCGGAATCGAGCATGGCACCATCACCGCCGTCAGCGACGGCCATCCGTTCGAGATCACCACCCTCCGCCGCGACGTCAGCACCGACGGCCGCCGCGCCACCGTCGCCTTCACCGACGATTGGAAAGAAGACGCCGCGCGCCGCGATTTCACCATCAATGCGCTGTCTGCCGACCCCGTGACCGGCGAAATCTTCGATTATTTCGGCGGCCTCGACGACCTCGAGGGCCGCCACATCCGCTTCATCGGCGACCCTTTGAAGCGCATCGCCGAGGACCATCTCCGAATCCTGCGCTTCTTCCGCTTCCACGCCCGCTTCGGTCGCGGCGAGCTCGACGCCGCGGCGCTCGATGCCTGCACCGCGCGCGCCAACGACCTCATGGCCCTGTCGCGCGAGCGCATCGCCGACGAACTGATCAAGCTCCTCGGCATGGACGACCCGGCGCCCACCGTCGCGATCATGCTCGACCGCGGGATCCTGAAGCCGGTACTGGCCGAGATCGTGCCCGAGAAATTGGGTGAACTCGAAGCCTTGATCGCCGCCGAGCGAGCCGCCGGCCTCAAGCCCGAGGCACTTCGCCGGCTTGCCGCATTGCTCCCACGCGATCCCAGCACGGCTGAGAGCGTTGCCGCCCGGCTGCGCCTGTCGAACAAGGCGCGCAAGCGTCTCGCCTGCGCCGCGGACCAGGACCTTTCCTCATCGCCGCAAGCGCTCGCCTATCGCGTCGGCAAGGATTGCGCGGCCGACCGGCTATTGCTCGCCGGGCGAGCCGCGGATGCCGCCGCCCTTGGCCATTGGACCGCGCCGCGCTTGCCGGTCAGCGGCGGCGGGTTGATCGAGCTCGGCCTGCCCGAAGGGCCGATCGTCGCCAGGACTTTAAAGCAGATCGAGGAGCGCTGGATCGAGGCAGGCTTCCCGAGCGGCGACGACTTCGACGCCATCGTTCGCGCCGCTATGGCAGGGAAACATTAGGTCGGTCGCGCGGCCGGCAGGCCTTTAGCGCACCTGCACGTGAGCTGCAGGTTCAGGCACGTCGGCCGGCTGAAGCTCGGAGTAACGCGCGAACAGCTCCGCGAAATGCTCGTCCATCGACCGCACCTGGCACGACCGGGCGGCAAGCGCGCGCTGCAACTCGGGCCCGCGTTCGATAAAGCGCCTGATCGCCCGCTCCAGCGAGATCTCGCAGCCGCCACGATACATCGTGCCCGCCCCGGGAATCAGCTGGTCCAGGGCCGCGCCGCGGTCCGGGATGATCAGCGGAATGCCGCTGGCCCGCGCTTCTGCGGCAACCAGGCAGAAGGTCTCGGCCTCGCAGCCGTGCACCAGGCCATCCGCGCTTGCCAGCAGCTGGGCGAGCTGCCCGCGGTCGGTGATGCGCGGGCTGATGATGACGTTGCGCATGCGGCTCGCCAACATCTCCAACTTCCACCGCGCCGAGCCCTCGCCGATCAGAAGAAATCCGACCTGCTTGCGGCACGCGCTTTCGCCGAGGGTGCGGACGACCATCTCCCACCTTTTCTCGGCGGAAAAGCGGCCGATCCCGACCAACAGCACGGCCTCCGGTCCGAGCCCCAACGCTTCCAGGGCGGCGGCACGCAGCTCGGGCGAGCGCAGGCGCGGTGAGAACAGGCCTTGCTCGACACCCATGGGAACGGTCGCGGTGTTGCCCACGCCGCCCGCGGCCAGGCGCTCTGACAATTGGCTATTGGCGGAAACGACCAGGTCGAACATCCGGCCAAGCCCGCGCAAGTGCCGCCAGAACCACCAGAAGCCGCGGTCGATCGCCTTGCTCGGCGCGATGCCGCCAAGCCAGCGATAAGCATAAGCCGACATCGGATCGGCGTGCATGACCAGCGACCGCGTGGCGGCGCCCTGCCAGCGGCCGACCGCGGTTGCACTCGACCATGGCGAAGACGCCTCGACATGGTCCGGACGCCACTCATCGAGGACGCGCCACAGCGCCTCCTGGTCATCGAAATAACGGTAACGCTTGTCCACCGGCAGCTTGGGCGAAGGCACGGTGACGATGATCGCGCCCGGCCCGCGCTCGATGACTTCGGCGCGCTCGCCCGGAGCGACGATGATCATTTCGTGGCCTAGCCGCGGGGCCGCCTTGAGCTTGGCCTCGACATAGGTGCGCACGCCGCCGCCATGGGGCGTATAAAAGGCGCATACGTCGACGATCCGCATCGACCTGGAGGAAGGCCCCCGGTCAGCGGACTTCAAGTGAATCTTCGGTAATTGACTGGCGCCCGGCGCCCCGCCATCGCACATAACAACCATGCTTTCCGCCCCCGGACGCCTCGTTATAGCATCAATCCACGATGTGTCGCCACGCTTTGAAAGCGAGGTTGATCAGCATCTTAGCCTACTTCACCCGCATGTCGGAACCCGCCTTGCGATGCTGGTGGTGCCGAACCATTGGGGCGACGCCCCGATCCGGCCGGGGTCGGCGTTCGCAAGCAAGCTTCGCGGCTGGGCCGACCAGGGCATCGAGATAATGCTGCACGGGTTAACCCACCGTGACGACATGAAGCATGAAGGCTCGGCCGACCGTTTGCGGGCTGGCTTTATGACTGCCGGCGAGGGTGAGTTCCTGGGCCTGTCACGTCAGGAAGCGAATGATCGGATCATCGAGGGCCGCACGCTGATCGAAGACGTCATCGGCCGGCCGATCGACGGCTTCGTCGCGCCCGCCTGGCTCTATGGCCCTGGCGCGTTGGAAGCGCTTGCCGACAATCACGTCCCCCTGGCCGAAGATCATTTTCGCGTCTGGTCGCCCGAGACTGGAAGAGAGCTGTCGAAGGGGCCGGTGATCACCTGGGCGAGCCGCAGCCGCTGGCGCCTGGCCTCGTCGTTGGCAGCCGCCGCGGCACTGCGCCATGCACCGCTCGGCGTGCTCCGCATCGGCGTTCACCCGCCCGACATTCGCCACCCGAAGCTGGTGAGAAGCATCAACAAGACCTTCAGCGCGGCGCTCCGGACGCGCCGGCCCGGCCGTTACGCCGACCTCCTGAATTAAGCGCGGCGGCGCGAGCGCCAGTAATCGAGCGCGGCGTCGGACTGCAGCGGCTTGGCGAAATAATAGCCCTGGCCGCTGGCGCATCCTAGCGTTGCCAGGGTCGTCGCCAGCTCGACCGTCTCAACTCCCTCCGCGGTGGTCGACATGCCCAGCGCTTCGGCCAGGCTGAGGACAGCGCGGACGATCGCCACCGCGTCGGGGTCGACCATCATTCCGGAAACGAAGCTCTTGTCGATCTTGAGCACGTCGATCGGCAGCCGCTGGAGATAGGCGAGGCTCGAATAGCCCGTCCCGAAATCATCCATCGCCACGGTGGCGTCCAAGCCTTTCAGCGCTTCGAACACCCGCGTCGCGCGCGCCGGGTCCTGGACGATCGAGCTTTCGGTCAGCTCGAGCGTCAGCCGATCGCCGCTGATCCCGTTTGCCTTCAGCGCATCGCTCACCATCCCGGCGATATCGTCCCGCGCGACCTGGATCGCCGACAGGTTGACCGCGACATGGAACGGCAGCGCTTCGCCCGCCTGGCGGTCCCACTCCGCCAGCGTATGCATGGCCTGGTCCATCGCCCACCGGCCAAGTTCCAGGATCAGCCCCGATTCCTCGGCAACCGGGATGAATTCGGTCGGGCTGATCTCGCCCCGCTCCTCGTGGGTCCAGCGGGCCAGCGCCTCGAAGCCCGCCACCTCACCCGACTTCAGGTTGATCAGCGGCTGGTAGAAGAGCTTGAGCTGCTCCTTGTCGAGCGCCCGGCGAAGCTCGGTTTCGATCGAGAAACGCCGCCGCGCTTCCGTCGCCTGGCTCGGTTCATAGACCTGCGGGCATCCGGCCGCCTTGGCCTGCTTGACCGCGAACTGGGCGTTGCGGAACAGTTCCTCGGAATCCTGCTCGCTATGCATCAGCGCCAGGCCGATCGCGCATTCGACGCGAATCTCCAGCTCCGACAGCTTGAACGGCGCCGTCATCACCTGCTGGATGCGATCGGCGGCGTTGAGCGCGTCTTTGACCCCACGCCGCAGCGACACCAGGATTCCAAACTCGTTGCCGCCGGTCCGCGCCAGGACGTCTCCGGCGCGTAGCGCCAGGATCAACCGGCGCGCAAAGGTAATGAGCAACTCGTCGCCGGCGAGGCTGCCGATGCTCTCGTTGATGCGCGAGAAGCGCAGCATGTCGACCACCAGCACCGCATATTCGACATCGCGCGGGACCTCGGCTCCGGCGCGCTCGACCGCTTCGGTGAAACCGAGGCGGTTGGGCAGGCCGGTCAGGCTGTCGCGCAGCATTTCCGCGCGCAGCGCGCGCTCGGACTGGACCTCAACCGTGCGGTCGACGACGCTCAGCAGGCAGCGCGGGCTTTGGTCGGCGCCGCGCGGCAGCGGCGCGAGCTTCATTCGGAAATAGCGCGAAGTGACGCCCTCGCCGTCCTTGAAGTCGAGGTCGCCGGTCAGCTGCTCGCCGTCGAAAAAGGCTTGGAGCATGTCGGCGACCGGCCCGCCTTTGAGGCATTGTGCCTCGTTCCAGTCGAGCGCGGTGCAGGTCGATTGCTCGACCGTCTTGGCGAACCGGCTGTTGTGGGCGGCGACTTCGAGCGCCCGCTCCTCGCCGCGCACGATAATCGCCGCGGCAATCGGCAGGGCGTCGAGCAAGCCGGTATCGTCCGCCGTCACAAGGTGCGGTTTGACAATATTTCTGTCCGCCCCGTGCTGCCTTGCGGCAGCGACCGAGCGGCGTGCGGCGGCCTGCATGGCTTTCGCTATGGCGTGGAGGGGTTAATTCCGGGTATCTTTTTGGCTGTTACCGCCCTTGTTGACCCATTTTAGTTAATGTCGGTGAAACGGTTGCTGCGGGGGAATCCGATGGGCGGCATGCGGCCGGCGGCGCCGCGCGCGGCGCGCCATCCGCTAAGGTCCGTTTCGGTCCGCACGCGGCCGCTTTCGCCGCCGAGCGCCCAGCTCAAGCCGTCAGAAAGGGCGAAGGCAATGGCATCGCTGAGGCCCCCGTCGCGGTAGCGCTGAAGCGTCACTCCCTGCCCGCGTCCAAGCTCGGGCAATTCGCCGAGCGGAAAGACCAGCAGCTTGCGGTTCTCGCCGACCACCGCGACCGCGTCGGCGTCATCGGCGATCGCGCGCACCACGGCGACTCTGGCTCCGGGGCGGACGTTCACCAGCTGCTTGCCCTTGCGCGTTTCGGCCAGAGTCGCTTCGCCGCGGGCGACGAACCCCTTGCCGTCGCTCGACGCGATCAGCAGCTTCATGTCCGGCCGAACCACCAGCAGCTGGACAATATCGACCTCCGCATCGAGGTCGATGAACAGCCGCACCGGCTCGCCAAAGCCCCGCGCGCTGGGCAATTTGTCGCCGGCGAGCGTGTAAACCCGCCCGTTCGAGGCGAACAGCGCCAGCCGGTCGGTGGTCTGGGCATGGAAATGGATGAAAGGCCCGTCGCCCTCGCGCCATTTGAGGTCGCCGACCTGCTCGAGCGCGAGATGGCCTTTCATCGCCCGGATCCATCCCCGCTGCGACAGGATGACGGTGATCGGCTCCTTCTCGATCATCGCCGACCAGTCGATCTCACGCGTGGCCGCAGCTTCAACCAGACCGGTTCGCCGTGCGTCGCCGAACTTGTCTTTTACCTTCTTAAGATCAGCCTTGAGCCGCCGCCACTGCAAGTTTTCATTCTGAACCAGGTCGGTGAGACCAGCACGCTCCTTGGCCAGCGCCTCGCGCTCGCGGCCGATCTCCATCTCCTCGAGCTTCCTCAAGCTGCGCAGGCGCATGTTTAGGATGGCCTCGGCCTGGCGATCGTTCAGAGCGAACTCCGCCATCATCACCGGCTTGGGCTCGTCCTCGGTACGGATGATTTCGATCACCCGGTCGAGGTTGAGGAAGGCGATGAGGAAGCCCTCGAGCAGCTCCAGACGGTCGTCGATCTTGCCGATCCGCACCTGGCTCCGGCGGACCAGCACCTCCTTCTGGAAGGCAAGCCAGGCGAGCAGGCATTCCTTGAGGCTCATCACGCCCGGAGTCCGGGTCGCGTCGAGCACGTTGAGGTTGAGCGGAAACCGCACTTCGAGGTCGGTCAGCCGGTACAGGCTCTCGAGCAGCAAGTCCGGGTCGACCGTCCGCGCCCGCGGCTCGAGCACCAGCCGCACATCCTCGGCGCTCTCGTCCTTCACGTCGGCCAGGATCGGCAGCTTCTTCTCGGCGATCAGCTCCGCGATCTGCTCGATCAGCTTGGCCTTCTGGACGCCGTACGGAATCTCGCTGACCAGCAAGTACCAGCCCCCGCCCTTCTCGCGCTCGACCTCGATCTTCGCCCGCAGCCGGAACGACCCGCGCCCGCTGACGTAAGCGCGGAGCATTGTCTCCTTGTCGTCGACCAGGATTCCGCCGGTCGGGAAGTCCGGTCCCTGGACGATATCCATCAGCTCGCGGTCGTCGACCCGCTTGCGCTCGATCAGGAGGACCGCGGCGTCGATCAGCTCGCTGACGTTATGCGGCGGGATCGAAGTCGCCATGCCGACCGCGATTCCGCTTGCGCCATTGGCCAGCAGGTTGGGGAACAGGCCGGGGAAGACCTCGGGCTCTTCCTCTTCGCCGTTATAGGTCGGCCGGAAATCGACCGAGCCTTCGTCGAGCCCGGCCATCAGCTGGATTGCGACCGGCGTCAGCCGGGCCTCGGTATAGCGGTAGGCGGCGGCGTTATCGCCGTCGATGTTGCCGAAATTGCCCTGCCCGTCGACCAGTGGATAGCGGAGCGCGAAATCCTGCGCGAGGCGGACCATGGCGTCGTAGACGCTCTGGTCGCCGTGGGGGTGGTATTTGCCGATGACGTCGCCGACGACGCGCGCCGACTTCTTGTACGCCGCCGCCGGATCGAGCCGGAGCAGCCGCATCGCCCACAGCAGGCGGCGGTGGACCGGTTTCAGGCCATCGCGGACGTCGGGCAGCGAGCGCGCCGTGATCGTCGACAGCGCATAGACCAGGTAGCGCTCGCTGAGCGCGGCTTCGAACGGGGTCTCGATGACGGAACTGTGGTCGGGGTCAGCCATGGCGGCTGACTAGCAACAGCAGGTCACGCCTCGCCACCGCTTCGTGGCGCGGCTTGCGCTATTGCTGGCCCTGGTTGCCCTGGTTGCCCTGCCCGCGTTGGTTCCCGTCGACATCGATCGGATCCCAGCCGCTCGGATCAGCGCCGCTGGTCACGCCCGAATCGACGTCGCCCTCGTCATCCCCGAGCTGCGACAGGTCGACCAGCTCGTCGTCGTCATCGTCGTCGTCATCCTGGTCCGGCTGATCCAGCCAGAACACCAGTTCGTCGCGAGGCACGTCCGGATGCGGCGGGTGCGGCGGTGGCGGCGGATGGGGCGGCGGCGGCGGCGGCGGCGGCGGCGGCGGCGGTGGCGGTGGCGGCGGCGGCGGCGGCGGCGGCGGTGGCGGTGGCGGTGGCGGTGGCGGCGGCGGCGGTGGCGGCGGTGGCGGCGGCGGCGGCGGTGGCGGCGGCGGCGGCGGCGGCGGCGGCGGTGGCGGCGGCGGCGGTGGCGGTGGCGGCGGCGGCGGCGGCGGTGGCGGCGGCGGCGGCGGCGGCGGCGGTGGCGGCGGCGGTGGCGGCGGCGGTGGCGGCGGCGGCGGTGGCGGCGGCGGTGGCGGCGGCGGCGGCGGCGGCGGCGGTGGCGGCGGCGGCGGCGGCGGCGGCGGCGGTGGCGGTGGCGGCGGCGGCGGTGGCGGCGGCGGCGGTGGCGGCGGCGGCGGTGGCGGCGGCGGCGGCGGCGGCGGCGGTGGCGGCGGCGGCGGCGGCGGCGGCGGTGGCGGCGGCGGCGGATTGGCGTTGCCCTGGTTGCCGTCGTTACCGTTGCCGTTGTTGCCGTTGCAGGGGTTGCCTACGCCCGGACAATCGCCCGGCGGGGGCGGGGGCGGCGGAGGCGGCGGCGGCGGTGGGTTCCCCCCGCCGGCATTGCCATTGTTGCCGTCGTTGCCGTTGCCGTTGTTGCCGTTGCACGGATTGCCGACGCCCTGGCAGTCACCTGGCGGCGGAGGCGGAGGCGGAGGCGGAGGCGGAGGCGGAGGCGGCGAGTTCCCGCCGCCGGCATTCCCGTTGTTGCCGTCGTTGCCGTTGCCGTTATTGCCACCGCAGGGATTCCCGTTGCCCATCGAGCACGGATCGCCGGGCGTCCCGTCATTGCCATTGCCGTTATTGCCGTCCCCGGCATTACCGTTGCCTGGATCCGCCGGCGGGCCATTCCCGTTATTGCCGTCTCCGGCGTTGCCATTCCCGTTCCCGTTTCCCGGGTCCGTCGGGGGACCGTTGCCATTGTTCCCATCGCCAGCGTTGCCGTTCCCGGCACCCGGGTCCGTCGGCGGGCCGTTGCCATTGTTCCCATCGCCAGCGTTGCCGTTCCCGGCACCCGGGTCCGTCGGCGGGCCGTTGCCATTGTTCCCATCGCCAGCGTTGCCATTCCCGGCACCCGGATCGGCCGGGGGGCCGTTGCCGTTGTTTCCATCGCCGGCGTTGCCGTTACCGTTGCCGTTATTGCCATCGCCGGCATTGCCATTGTTGCCCGCATTGGCGTTGCTGTCGGTCCCGCCGTTGCCGTTACCGTTGTTTCCGGTGCCGGCATTGCCGTTGCCGTTGTTTCCGTTGGCATTGAGCGAAGCGCTGAGCACGACCGCGCCGCCCTCGACCCGGGCCTGGTCCACGGGCGCGGCGGCATGACCTGACACCAACAAGCTTTCGACAACCCCCGCGGACGGCGCCGGCTGCGGGCGCACGCTGGAGGACATTTGGCCGCTCTGGTGTTTTTGCGCGCCCTTGCCCGGTCCGTTGGCGGCGGGCGGCTCAATACTAATGTCAAACGTGCCCCGATTGACCGTGACCTCAAGCTTGGCCGGACCAACCCCTTCGAGCGGATCGACATCGCCGCCGCGATCCGGCCGCGCCTTCGGGGAATGCTCTCGGATCAACGGCTGCAGGCGGTCGTCCAGTTTCTGTTGATCTTTGTGCAAACCGCGCAGCGCTTGGGCGGTCGGCGCCATTGCAAGCTGCGGTCCCGCGTGGAGCGTCGCACCGGGAGGAGCGGCCGTCCCCGTCCGGGCAACCAGAGCCGCCGCGGCGCAAGCGCAAAGCAGCGCCCCGCGCCTAAAGCGGGCCGGTTTACGGCCGATCGACGTCAATTGTGCCACTGCGCTTCCTTCGCCCCTAGAGGAGATGCGCAACCCCGGACTGTCTTAAATCCGACTCTGCCCAACGCTAAATCTTAACGTTGCGCAAGCGGATTCTTTAACTATCTGTTATTTCAATGTTAAATTAACGGTAATCGTTAACGCTGTCTCGCTACTCTTGTGCCGCGACTCGCGATAACATGGTTAACGTCCGACCCTCGAACCCGTTGAAACTCAATCGAAAGTTAGGGTTCAGGAAGAAAGTTGCTCCCGCATTGCCAAGCGCGGGTCGCGCCGGGCCCAGCCACCGTCCAGGTCCTCGATCGCGCGGGCCATTTCCTCGACCAGCCACTCGCGGAAGCGCTTAACCTTGGGGACCATCCGCCGCTCCTTGGGATAGACCAGCCAATAGGCCCAGCCGCGCGCCGACACCCGGTCCGGGAACGGCACGATCAGGCGCCCCGCCGCGACGTCGCCTTTCCACAAGAGAGGCGTCAGCAGCGCAAAGCCCAGCCCGGCCATTGCCGCATGGCCTTCATTGGCCTGGTTCTCGAGCCGGATTCCGGGCCGCCGGAGCGCGGCTTCAGCGGCGGGCACGCCATTGTCGCCGAACCACTGCTGCCACCATTCGTCGCTCGGATTGATGCGCTGCAGGTCGGGCAGGTCGGTCGGTGCCAGCTGCCGGCCGAGCTTGCGTTCGACCTCCGCCAGGCACTCCGGGCTGGTCATCGGGGTGAAGGCCGATTCGAACAGCCGTTCCTCCTCCATGCCCTCCCAACCGCCGCGGCCGGCCCGAACGGCGACATCGGCGTCGCCAGCGCGAAGGTCGCACATCTCGTTGCTGGTCGTCATTCGCACGGCAAGGTCGGGATGCTCCATCTGAAACGCGCCGAGCCGCCACGCCAGCCAGGTATTGGCAAAGGTATGCGTGGTGGTGATCGACAGGAGGGTCTCATCCTCCTCGCGGTGGGTGGCGAAGGCGGCCTCGATCGAATCGAACGCGCTCGAGAGGGACGGCAGCAGCTTCGCGCCGAGCGGGGTCAGCCGCGCGCGCCCGCGCTCCCGCACAAACAATGGCGCGCCCAACCGCTCTTCAAGGCTTTTCACCTGGTACGAGACCGCGGCCTGGGTCATCCCCAACTCGGCCGCCGCGGCGGTGAAGTTCTCGGTCCGCGCCGCCGCTTCGAAAGCCCTGATCGCCGCCAGTGGAGGAAGCCGCCGCATCGGCCGCGATCCATAAGCCATGCTTATCGTTTCTGTCGAGCGTTTGATTGGCGGAACGATGCCGTGAACATTAGATGAATATCCAAGCCGCCGGCGAGGTTGATCCCAGGCCTTCTGAAGCCCCGTCGCCGGCGGCGTCACAACAGGAGGAAACGCGCCATGACTTATGGCTTCGGCACCCGTGCGTTCATCGAGAGTGGCTCCATCGAGCGCGCTTCCGAGGCTTGCCCGGAGCGGTCGGCGCCGAACCACTGGCGCACCCTCAGCGAGGCCTGCCGCCTGGCCTTGATCGAACGGGCCCTGATGCCCGCCAACGATCTCACCGACGGCTTCCCCGCGGCCTTGTGACGCGACGCAGAGAAAGGATGGTCACCATGATCGACGAGATTTTCGACCGCCACTATCAGGACGGCCGCAAGCAGATGAACGATGCCATCGTCACCGGCCTCGCCAAATTTGGCCGCACGGTCGCGGAAGCGTTCAGGGTGCTCAACCGCATCGAATATCAGGCGCCGTGGGCCGCGCCCGGCAGGCGCGCCCGCTCCAACTGAATACTCAAGGGGAGCGCGGGCTAGCACGCACCGCGCTCCTCGCTTATAGCCCCCGCTCCTTCCCGTTCGCGTTGGAGTGACTGTTCCCAAAATGGCTCGCCGCCGCCAAATCTATGAGGGCAAGGCCAAGATCCTCTACGAGGGTCCCGAGCCGGGCACGCTCATCCAATATTTCAAGGACGACGCGACCGCGTTCAACGCGCAGAAGCGCGGCACGATCAGCGGCAAGGGCGTCATCAACAACCGCATCTCGGAGCATATCTTCACGGCTCTCACCACGATCGGCGTCCCGACCCACTTCATCCGCCGCCTCAACATGCGCGAGCAGCTGATCCGCCAGGTCGAGATCATCCCCATCGAAGTCGTCATCCGCAACGTCGCCGCCGGCTCGCTCAGCAAGCGCCTCGGCATCGAGGAGGGCACGCAGCTGCCCCGCACGATCATCGAATATTATTACAAGGACGACGCGCTGGGTGACCCGCTGATCGCCGACGAGCATATCGCCTGCTTCGGCTGGGCCAGCCAGGACGAGATGAACGACATCGCCGACATGGCGATCCGCGTGAACGACTTCCTGTGCGGCATGTTCGCGGCGATCGGCATCCGACTGGTCGACTTCAAGCTGGAGTTCGGACGGGTATGGGACGGCGATTTCGCGCGCGTGATCCTTGCCGACGAAATCAGCCCCGACGGCTGCCGCCTGTGGGACCTCAAGACCAACGAGAAAATGGACAAGGACCGCTTCCGCCAGGACCTCGGCGGGGTCGAGGAAGCCTATCAGGAAGTCGCCCGCCGCCTCGGCCTGCTCCAGCCGGAAGAAGAATCCGCCGTCCTCGACCTCGACAGCCACCGCAAGAAGCGTGGCAAGTAATCAGCCCGTTCGAGTGCTCGTCCGCACGAAATCTGACGAATATCGACGAGATGCAGTCTCCTGACGGCTCAGTGCCGTCGGGTGAGCCGGCGATCGGCCCGATGCTGGCAGCGCGGTTCAAAGCCTTCGGCGCGAATACGAAGCACAGCATCTTCCAGCTGGTCACCACGGGAATGGCGTTCGTGGCGCTGCTCGTCGTCATGGCGGTGGCATCGCGCGGCCATTATTGGCTGACCCTGCTGCTGGCGGTTCCGACCGCAGGACTGCTGGTCCGGCTGTTCATCATCCAGCACGATTGCGGCCACGGCTCCTTCTTCGCCTTGCGGTCGGCGAACGACAGGCTCGGCCGCGCGCTGTCATTGCTGACGCTCACGCCCTACGGCAGCTGGAAGCTCGGTCACGCCATTCATCACGCGTCGACGGGCAATCTTGACCGTCGCGGGCGTGGCGATGTGGATACGATGACGGTCGCCGAATATCGGGAGTCCGCGCCGCTCAAGCGGCTTGGATACCGGCTCTACCGCAATCCCTTCGTCATGGTGCTGATCGGCGCGCCCCTCATGTTTATCGTGCTGAATCGATTGCCGACCGGGAGCGCGTGGAGCGAGCGCAAGCGCCGTGACAGCATCCTCGCGCTCGATCTTGCGCTGCTGGTAGCCTTCGGCGTTCCGTGCGTCATCTTCGGCGCGTCTCCGGTGCTGATGAGCTACCTGCCGGTGATCGTCGTCGCCTCCTGGATCGGAAACTGGCTGTTCTACGTGCAGCACCAGTTCGAAGCGACTCACTGGGAACGTAGCAACAATTGGGATTTCCACGTCGCCGCGATGGGCGGGAGCTCCTATTTCAAGCTGCCGCCGATCCTCCAGTGGTTTTCGGGCAATGTCGGCCTCCACCATGTGCATCACTTGTGCAGCCGCGTTCCCAACTATCGGCTGCAGGCGTGCATGAATGCCGCCCCGGAGCTCGATCGCCTGACCGAGATCATCACGCTTCGTCAAAGCCTCGGCTGCTGGCGGCTGGCGCTCTGGGACGAACGCCGCAATGTGCTGGTCGGATTTAGTAGCCTGAAGTTGAGGCTGGCCTGAATCGCTGAGCATCCGGCCGTCCTCGACAGCCATCGCAAGAAGCGGGGGAAGTAAGCAGACTGCGCCGGCTTACGCGGGCAATGGTTTGAGCGTCGGCTCCGCGATTCTTTCAAGCCGGTTCCAGCGCAGCACGAGCGGCAGCAAGATTACGCACGCGACCAGCGACAGTCCGGCATCGGCCAGGAACATGCTGGGGATTCCGCCATGGCCATAAGCCTGGCCGTCGACCGCCTGCATATAGGTGATGGGCAGTGCGGTCGCGGCCTGGAGCAGGGCGAATTGGGTCGCGGCCAGCGGATTGTCCTCTCCGATCGAGGCGAACACGATCGTTGCTTCGACGGCGAAGGCAGCGGCCTGGAACACGTTCTCCCCGATCAACGCTAGGGCGAAGATCACGGGAGTGCGCGGCAGCACGATGAGCAGCAACGTGAAGGAGGCCCCGATACTGCCGACCATCAGATACAGCGGCCGCGCCGAAAGCCGCTTGAGGATCACTGGAACAAGCATGCTGGCGATAATCGCCGCCGCCGTCACGCCGGTCCCGGCAATCAAGGCAACCATGCCTTCGGCAATCGCGAACTGGTGGCCAAGCCCGCCGAGCGAGTTGGTCAGCGCAAAGGACGCCGCTGGAAGTCCGAACATCAACAGCGTCCGGAGCACCGTCCGCTGGCGAACCAGCTGACCGATATCCCTGAAGAGCGCGGCAAAGCTTTCCCTTGCGCCGCGCCGCAACGTCAAAGACGGCGGAATGAACAGGCAAAGCATGACCGGCAGCGCGATCATGCATCCGACTGCAATCGCTCCAAGCGGGTGGGGCAGCCACCGCATCAGCGTGATAAATGAAATCGCGCCCGCGCCGAAGCCGCCGACATTCCCGATCGTAAAGCTTGCACCGAGCTTTCCTTCGTCACCCTTGGCAACGATATCGCCGAGCCAGCCGCCGAGGGCGTTGTAGAACAGGTTGGCGGCAAGGAAGCCGGCGACCAGCAAGGCCGTAAACCTGCCGAGATGGTCGACGTTGGTTAGTGCCAGCACGGCAAGCACCCCCGTGAGCAGGCCGAAGAACATCGCATAGCTGCGCCGGTTGAAATGGACGTCGAGAATCGGCGCGAGCAGGAAACCGCAGAAGGTCGGGATCATGGCCGAGGCCGTAATCGCCGCAATCGTCGGTTCCGGAACCCCTCTTGAGGCAAGCAATTGCGGCACCGTGATCAGGACCGTGGCGCCATAAGACCCGAACGGCAGGTTCGCGAGGCCCATGACGGCCGCCGACTGAATATGGAATCGCTGACGTCCCGCTCGGCCCACCGCCCGATCCTCTCGTCGCGCGCAATCCCGGATTGCCAAAATTCTTCGGATCGGGCGAGCTCCACTCGGATAACAGGTCGGATGCCCAATCTCTAATTGTTTCTGAACTCGCAACGAAGCGGCACAAGCCGATTGCGTCGGCGCTCGCCTAACCGCATTGGCCGGGGGAATGCCCCTGCCCCGCGTCCGTGTCGTCACCATGAATGCCGCGCTCGGCCCACTCGATTATCGCGTGCCCGACGGCATGCAGGTCGAGCCGGGCTCCGTGGTGGTCGCCCCGCTTGGCCCGCGCCAGCTGCTCGGCGTGGCGTGGGAGCCGGAGCGGCTGAAGACCGAGGAGGTCGGCGACAATCGCCTCCGCCCGCTCGCCGGCGTGGTCGGCGTGCCGCCGCTCGCCGCACCTCTTCGCCGCCTGTGCGAATGGACGGCAGATTATTATCTCAGCCCGCTCGCTTCGGTGCTGCGGATGGTGCTGCCTTCGTCGGCCGCGCTCGATGGTCCGCGCCAGCTCACCGAATATCGTCCGACCGGGCTGGTCCCCGAGCGCCTCACGCCACAGCGCGAGAAGGCCCTCGCCGCGATCGAAGGCCGGCAGGGCACGGTGCGCGAGCTCGCCGATCATGCCGAAGTCAGCGACGCGGTGATGCGCGGGCTGGTCAATGCCGGCGCGCTCGAAGCGGTGGCGGTCGACGCCGACCGCCCGCTGGCTTGCCCCGATCCCGGTTTCGCACCGCCCGACCTCAACGACGACCAGCGCGAAGTCTGCCGCAAGCCTGTCGGCGGCAATCGGGAAAGGCTTCGATCCGGTCCTCCTCGACGGCGTCACCGGTTCGGGCAAGACCGAGGTCTATTTCGAAGCCATCGCCGAATGCCTGCGCCAGGGCAGGCAGGCGCTCGTACTACTCCCCGAAATCGCGCTGACCGAGCCGTTCCTCAAGCGCTTCGAGGCGCGCTTCGGCTGCCAACCCGTCGCCTGGCACTCCGATCTTCGCTCGTCCCAGCGCCGGCGCGCCTGGCGCGGGATCGCCAGCGGCGAAGCCAAGGTCACCGTCGGCGCCCGCTCGGCGCTGTTCCTGCCTTACCCCAGCCTCGGCCTGATCGTCGTCGACGAGGCGCACGAGCCGAGCTTCAAGCAGGAGGAGGGCGTCCAGTACCACGCCCGCGACACGGCGGTGATGCGCGGCAAGTTCGAGGACATTCCGGTGATCCTGTCGACCGCCACGCCGCCGATCGAAAGCCGGCACATGGTCGAGCTCGGCCGCTATCGCGAGGTGTCGCTTCCACAGCGCTACGCCGGCGCTTCATTGCCGGACATGCGCGCCATCGACCTCACCCAGGACCCGCCCCCGCGCGGCCGCTGGCTGGCGCCCGAGCTAGTGGCGGAGCTCGAGACCAACCTCGATCGCGGCGAGCAGTCTTTGCTGTTCCTCAACCGCCGCGGCTTCGCGCCGCTGACCTTGTGCCGCCACTGCGGCCATCGCTTCCAATGCCCCAATTGCACCGCGTGGATGGTCGAGCACCGGCTGATGCATCGCTTGGCCTGCCACCATTGCGGCCACGTCATGCCGCCGCCCAAGGCCTGCCCCGAATGCGGCGAGGAGGACAGCCTGGTTGCCTGCGGCCCCGGCGTCGAGCGCATCGCCGACGAGGTCGCCGAGCTGTTCCCCGACGCCCGCACCGCCATCGTCACGTCCGACACCATCTGGTCGCCGTTGCGGGCGGCGGAGTTCGTCGGCGCGATGGAAGCGGGCGCGATCGACATCGTCGTCGGCACCCAGCTCGTCACCAAGGGCTATCACTTCCCCAACCTCACCTTGGTCGGCGTGGTCGATGCCGACCTCGGGCTTGCCGGAGGCGACCTTCGCGCCGCCGAGCGCAGCTTCCAGCAAATCCAGCAAGTCGCCGGCCGCGCCGGCCGCGGCGACAAGCCGGGGCGCGTGCTGGTCCAGACCCACGAGCCCGACGCGCCGGTGATTGCCGCCCTCGTCTCGGGCGACGCACCGGGCTTCTACGCCGCCGAGACCGAGGCCCGGCGCGAGGCGGCCATGCCGCCGTTCGGCCGCCTCGCCGCGATCGTCATCTCCGCCGAGGATTCGAGCGAAGCCGAAGCCGTCGCGCGGCGCATCGGCCATGCCGCGCCCAGCGTCGACGGCATGGCCGTGTTCGGTCCCGCGCCCGCCCCGCTCGCCATGCTCCGCGGCCGCCATCGCCAGCGCCTGCTGGTCCACGCCCGCCGCAGCCTCGACGTCCAGGACGTCATCCGCGACTGGCTCGCCGGCGTCGACTGGAGCGCCAAGGTCCGCGTCAGCGTCGACGTCGACCCCTACAGCTTCCTTTGAAGATTGCGGGCGATGACATCCATGGCCGGGTCGCGGCGCGATCGATAGGACTGCCAGTCGAGCGGCGCATTGATGTCCGGCGCGAGGCTGGTGACGCTCAGGTCGTCGCAATAATCGCGGGTTGGGCAGGGCTTGGGCGACAGGCTGTGAGCGCCGTTGGCGAAATGCATGTAAAGCCCGGAATAGGGCAGGATGATATTGCCGCCTTCGGCCCAGAATTCGAGACCGTCGCCGACCGGTTCGCCGACGATCGTGACCTTGCGCGCCTGGCGCAGTTGCGCGGCGGCGACGATCCCGGCCGAGAAGGTCGCGCGGCCGGTGATGACGTAGATCCGGCTGTCGCGCGGAGTGCGTTTCACAGCATCCACCAACGCCGGAGTCAGCGAGCCGTTTCCGCCGGTGTTGAAGCGGAGGTCGACGACGACTGCTTTGGGTCGGCGCGCGGCGATCGCGTCGCCCACACGCTTGGCGAACGCCGCCAGACTCTCATCCGCGGCGTCGGCGGCGCGGTTGTACTGGATATAGAAGGGGCCCCGACGGCCCCCGTCGTCGAACCAATAGTTGCGGTCGGGATGGCGAAGGTAGAGCGGAACCGCGGCGCCTTTGCTTCCCAGCACCTGCTTCCAGTCATCGGGTGCGCCCGCATAGAGCGGTGCGAGGTCCCACCAGCTTTCGAGCGGCTTGGCCGATTTCGCCAAAGGCAGGGGCTGGATGGACGCGGCCCCATTGGCCTTGCCGCAACCGCTGAAGCGATAGCGAACATTGTCCGTGCCGCCGATGATTCCGGCCCCGTGAAGCACTTCGGGGGAGGTCAGCGAATAAGCGCTCATGTATGTTCGCCATGTCGCGGAACCGGCAAACAGCGGTGCAACACGCGCCTTGGCTGCGCTTGCCGAAAGCTCACCAACTCGGTCGATCCGGCACCCGAGGAAGCGCGCATAGGCCGGGGCCGCGCGGATCACTCTCAGCTCGCTCCCGAACCACCAGGCGCGGATCGGCATTCGCCGCACCTCGGTCCGGTTACGCAGGATGTAGAGGCGCGTGTGGGCATTGTTCGCCATGGCCGCGATCCGCGCGATGCGGACCCGCACGGCATCGTCCGACAATGTGGGAAGCTCGGATCGCAGCCGTTCGATCGCCGCTTTCGTGGCGCTCATGTCGGTAGGATCGAAGCTGCGGTCGAAGACCAGCACGCGGTCGCGGATTGCATCCAGGTCGCGCGACCACCCGACCACCCTGTCGTTGGTTGGCGCATAGGCCGGAATTCGCTGAAGGCTGAAGGCAAAGGTCTTGCCCGCCTCGCTCAGCTTCCCGACCAGATGGTTGCCTTCGACATGTCCCTCTACCCGCAGCGCTTCCACCTCTTCGCCGAGTTTGGCGTCGAGCGAGTCCGCATCTTTGACCGGACCGAGATCGACCGTTTGGCCGAGCACGAACATCGTCGCTTTGGCCTTCTCGCCCTCCCCAATCTCGATCCGCAGAAAGGTCGGCCACAGGTCGGACGCCGCCTCGCCCTCCCAATTGCCGGCGACCGGCGTCGCCGCGAGCGAGCCCTGGCTCGCCCCCAACAGCATCAACGGCAACATCCACCTGACCATGCGCTCCCCCTTTTCAATGGAAGCACAGTCGCCTGGAAACGCCGCGCTACAATTGTCGCGCGACCAACGGCAGTCAGGCCTCGATCAACGACCGCCAGCTGAAAGCCGAGGTTCTGGGCGGCCGCCGACTAGGCGCAGGGTCCGCGTCAGCGTCGACGTCGATCACTACAGCCGCCTTTGAATTTCCGACACGAATCTAGGGACTTGCGCAACATGATGACGGTTTGTTAGCTAGCCTCGCCGGGGAAGGGGAGTTCATGCGTTTTCCATTGTTTCGATTGGCTGCCGCCGCATGTTTGCTGTGCGGGGGGACCGCCCACGCATCATGGTATCAGGCGCAGTCACGGCACTTCGTCATTTATGCCGACGACAATCCGAACAATTTGCGCAATTTCGCGGCCTTGCTGGAGCGCTTCAACTCCGGGGTTCGCTATATCAAGCAGATGGCTGACCCCGAGGTCGGCAACGGCAACCGACTGACCGTCTACGTGCTGCCGAAGGCTCAGGACGTCCGCCTTCTGGCCGGCGACAAGACTGGCTTCCTGGAAGGGTTCTACACCGGCCGGGTCAGCGGGTCGCTGGCCTATATCGCCCGCGACGCCACCGTGGGCGAGGATGGCAAGTCGGTCTTCTACCATGAATATACCCACCATCTGATGATGCAGGACCAGCAGCGTCCTTATCCGGAATGGTATGTGGAAGGGTTCGCTGAGTTCTTCGGTTCGCCCAAGTTCGATCGCGACGGCGGTATCTGGTTCGGCCGGCCGCCCTTGTTCCGGGCCGATGACATCCTTTACGGGATCAGGGTCCCGCTCGACCTGCTGCTCAGCGGCATGCACGAGAAGATGACGGCCGAACAGCGCTCGGCCTTCTATGCACGCGGCTGGCTGCTGACCCACTACCTCCTGCTCGGCTCAAAAAACCGAGAAGGCCAGCTCAATGCCTACGTTCAGGCACTCTCGGCGGGCAGTTCACCGATGGAAGCGGCCCGGAAGGCGTTCGGCGACCTCGCCAAGCTCGACCGCGAGCTCGACGCTTATCGCAACAAGGGATTGGTCAGCTTCAAGATTGCGCCGGACAAGTTGCGGACGGGCGCGATCCAGGTCACTCCGCTGAGCACCGGCGCGGCGCGGATGATCCTGCTCCAATCGAAGGTCAAATATAGGCAGAACCAGCCTGCTGAAGCGCTGGTCGCGCAGGCGCGCGCGATTGAGGCTCAGGCGGTTGGCGATGAAGTCGTCGAACGCACGCTGGCCGAGGCCGAATTGAATGCCGACCACGCTCAGGCGGCCGAAGCGGCGGCCGATCGCGCGCTCAAGACTGACCCTGCAAGCACCGAAGCGATGGTTCTGAAAGGCCGCGCCATGGCCAAGGTTGCCGAGGCAACGGACGATCGAGATGCGGCGCATGCATTGTTCGAGAAGGCGCGGGCTGCATTGATCGGCGCGAACAAGATTGATTTCGGAGGATCCGGAGCCACTTTACGAATTCTACCGCACCTACATTGACGAGGGCGTTCGCCCGACAAGCAACGCCATCGACGCGCTTCACTACGCTTCGGAGCTCGCACCTCAGGACCTCGGCGTTCGGATGAACTCTGCGATTGCCTATCTCAACGAGGGCAAGTTCGCGGAGGCGCGTTCGACCCTCGTCGTCGTCGCCTACTCGCCGCATTCCGAGAGCGCCGGCGAAATGGCGCGGCGGTTGATCGCGGAGATCGATGCTGGCCGGGGCAAGAATGCCTTGATGCTGTTGCGTTCGGCCCCGGCGGGCGGGTCGAACTAAGTGGTCGCCTCCAGCTTCGGCCGCGACCAGATCGGCCGCACGATCTTGCCCTGCTTGACCGCCAGCCACACCAGCCACAGCCCGGCGGCAGTGGCGATGGTCAGGCCAATGATCGATCCTTCGAGGCCGAAATTGCCGCCCGATAGCAAGGGCGGACCGGACATTTGTGCGGTGACGAGGCCATGCTCGTCGAGGCCCGAAACAGGCACGTCGAAAACTTCGCCCTGGGTGAAGTTCCAAGCCGCGTGGAGCCCCATGGGCAGCCACAGGCTCCGCGTCAGCATGTACGCCGCGCCGAGCAGCACGCCCGCCTCCACGGCAATGCAGAAGGCTGAAAAAGCCGTGGCATTCGGATTGCCAAGGTGGGCCGCGCCGAACAGGGCCGAGGTCAGCAACAGCGCCAGCCAGCTCCCGCCAAACTCCTCGAGCCAGCGGAACAGAATTCCGCGGAAGAACAGCTCCTCCATGAAACCGGGAACAATGGCCGTCCCGACCAGCTCCAGCACCAGCGTCGACGTGTCGCCCGGGCCGGTAATCCGATAGACGCCCAGGGCCGCTGCCACGCCGACGGCCAGCGCCATGATGGCGAACCCCGCGAGCAATCCCAGCCCGAGATTCTTGCCCGACTCCCGCTGCCAGCGAAGGTCGTCGCGCGGATGCTCGCCGAGCCTGACGATCAGCAACTTGTAGGCTGCCAGGACCAGCGCAATGTTGATCGCCGCACGAATGGCCGCGCGCGCGGGCTGAGCCATGCTTTCGAGCGGCTTGCCGACCGCGATCGCGATCGCCACCGCGACGAGAAAGATGACGACGGCGATCAGCATCGCCACCAGCGGATAATCGGCAATCCGCCGCCACAGCGGGCGTTGATGCGGTTGTGCCGTGTCGACTTCGTCCATCTGCAGTCCCCCTTTGGCCCCTTGTTGAGCCCAGCGGGGGGCGACGCAAGCGTCTATTCGACGAGTGGCAGCTCCGGCGATGCGAGGTTGACGCCTTCCGCCTGGAGCAGCTTGGTCTTGTTAGGCAAGCCGCCACCGTAGCCGCCAAGCGTGCCGTCCGACGCGGATCACGCGATGACACGGGACCAGGACCGATACCGGGTTCGATCCGTTCGCTGTACCAACCGCCCGCACCGCTCCCGGCTTACCAACCGCGGCCGCGATATCCGCATAGCTGCGCGTTTCCCCCAGCGGGATCTTGCGCAGCTCGGCCCATACCGCCTCCTGGAAAGCCGTGCCGCGGACATCGATCGGGATTTCCGATGCTTGCGATGGTGCGTCGATCGCCTTCAGGGCGCCTTCCACCCAATGCGCGATGCTGCCGTCGTCCCGCTCGATCCGGGCGTTGGGAAAGCGTTTGTGCAGTGCCGTTTCGTCCTCGCCAAAGGTCAGCCGGCAAATGCCTTTGCCGGTCGCGGCGATCAGCAGCGGCCCGAGCGCGCTATCGACCACGACATAGCGGATCGTCTCGCCCCGCCCGCCGTCACGCCATGCCGATGGAGTCATCCCAAGCCTTTCCTTCGCGTCGCTGTAAAAGCTGCTCGGCGTCCCATAACCAGCCTCATACACGGCATCGGTGACGCGCTCGGTCCGGCGTTAGCGCAGCTTCGGCGCGGCGGGTGCGAAGCCCGCGGGCATAAGCCGCCGGCGAAACGCCAAGGTCGCGGGTGAACAGCCGCTGGAAATGGTGCGGCGCGTAACCGACTGCTTCGGCGAGTTCGTTGAGGCTGGGCGGCTCCTCGGCCTGCTCGATAAGCTTGACCGCCTTGGCGATCGCCTCCCGATCGCGGCCGACCTCGTCGGGCTTGCAGCGCATGCAGGCGCGATAGCCCGCCGCCCGCGCCTCCTCGGCGGATGCATAGAATGTGACGTTCCCGCGCCTTGGCCGCCGCGCCGGACAGCTCGGCTTGCAATAGATCCCGGTCGTGTGGACCGCGCCAATGATGCGCCCGTCCCAACTCCGGTCGCGGCGCATGAACGCCGCCCAGGCGGTGTCCGGATCGAGGCGGGCAACGGTCGCCATCCTTTCCGATCTAGGCGCGTTGGCCTTGGGTGCAAGCGTCGCCATTGTCAGTCCCTCTCAATCTTGGCCGCGAAGCAGCCGCGGGTCGCGTTATGGGCGTGAATGGTCGCGACGCACGGGTTCGCAAACAGCTTGCGAATACCCGCGTCCGCTTCGCCCGGCTCCGTCAGCATGGCCTCGGCCATCATGCCCTTTGCATCGAAGCCACGGAGCGACAGAATGCGCGGTTCGAACACCGGTGGGATTTCGTCGATAAACTCGGCCGCTGCCTCGCTGCCTTCCGTCACGAAGATCGCATGACTGGCGCGATAAGGATTAGCGACATCGTGGCTGACATGGTTGAGCAGCAGGACCGTTTCCCCGATTGCGCGATCGGTCAGGCTGATCCGGCAGGGAAAGGTTGGGGTTGAAACGATCATTCGGACCACACCCCGCTCGGCGAGTTCCTCATCCTGGAGACCATAGAGCGGCTTGAAAGGCGCCGGATCCAGCCCTGTGATTCGGTAGGTCATCGAGGTCATTTACGCACGGGATGGGGGCTGCTGCTTCCGCTGGCTTGCGCTCAAACAGCGACACTCCTTAAAGAGCCTCGTGAACGGCATTGGTCTCCTTTTTGCAGCCGTGAGCGCGGCTGCCGCGCCGGCGCCACAGGCGTGCGCGCCCGTCAGGGTCATGACTTACAATATTCGCCTGGACCTGGAATCCGATGGACCCGACCGCTGGGGCGCCCGACGCGACCAGTTCGTCGGACAGATCGCCTTCGTTCGTCCCGATATCCTTGGGCTTCAGGAAGTACTGGCGAACCAACGGGCCGATCTCAAACAGGGGCTGGCCGACTATGAATTCGTCGGCGTTGGACGCGACGACGGCAAGTCGGGCGGCGAGTTTTCCAGTCTCGCGGTCAACCGGGCGTCCTTCCGGATCGCGTCCTGGGGCAACTTCTGGTTGTCGCAGACGCCCGACAGGCCATCGAAAGGCTGGGACGCGTCATATATCCGCATCGCCACGTGGGCGCATCTCGTCGGGCGCGCGGGCCGTCACCGGATTTTGGCGGTCAACACCCATCTCGACAATGACGGCGAGGTCGCGCGCCGTGAAGGTGCACGAATGATCCGGGACTTTATCGGCAAGAACCGCCTGGCGGGAGAACGCGTCGTGGTCACTGGCGACTTCAACGCGAAGCCCGCTTCGCCGCCTTACCGGCTGTTGACCGGACCTCCATTGAAGCTGAAGGACAGCCGGGTCGCCGCCATCAATCCACCGCTTGGGCCCGACAGCACCTGGAATGGCTTCAAGCTCGTTCCCGGCAACCCGCAGCGGATCGATTTCGTGTTTGCGGACCCCGCCATGAGGGTGCAGCGGTCGAGCGTCCTGGCGTGGTATTTCGATGGGCCGCGAACGGCATCGGATCATTTCCCCGTCGTCGCCGACCTCACGAGCTGCCGGTGATTCCTGGAGGCTGTTGCATCGCCGCGCACCCCTTGCTAGTGGCGCGCCAACCCATGGGGGCGTGCGGGGCTTAAGCCACGGTTCGCGCCCCGTTTTTTCGCCTCGTTTCCATGGGAGCGGGGCAAATTCCAGTTCTGGAGCTTTTCGCGCGTGGAGACATCCGGCGGCATTCGAGCCAGCTTAGCAGGGCGCTACGCGTCCGCTTTGTTCGACCTTGCGCGCGACCAGCGCAAGATCGACGCCGTCGGCCGCAGCCTCGACTGCGCTGGGCAGCGCCCTCGTCGATTCGAAGGATTTCGCGGAGCTGGTGACCAGCCCGCTGGTCGGCCGCGAGGAAGCGGGCAAGGCGTTTGCCGCGCTTGCCCCGGGCCTCGGCCTCGACGACATCACCGCCAACTTCCTTGGCGTGCTGGCGAAGAACGGCCGCAAGGACCAGCTGCGCAACGTCATCCGGGCCTTCAACCGGCTTGCCGCCGAGCATCGCGGCGAAACCACCGCCGACATCGTCACCGCGCGCCCGCTCAGCGACGACCAGATCGCCGCGCTCAAGTCGCAGCTTCGCGCCCGCGCCGATGGGGCGGACGTCACCATCGACGCCCAGGTCGATCCCGCCATCCTCGGCGGCATCGTCGTCAATCTGGGCAGCCAGCGCATCGACGCTTCGATCCGCACCAAACTCAACCGCCTCGCACAGGCAATGAAGGGCTAAGCAAGACCCATGGATATCCGCGCCGCTGAAATCTCCCGCGTCATCCGCGACCAGATCGCGAATTTCGATGCCGAAGCCGAGGTCTCGGAAGTCGGCACCGTGCTGTCGGTCGGCGACGGCATCGCGCGCATCTACGGCCTCGACAACGTCCAGGCGGGCGAGATGGTCGAGTTCGACAATGGCACCAAGGGCATGGCCCTCAACCTCGAAGCCGACAATGTCGGCGTCGTCATCTTCGGCTCGGACGCCGAGATTTCGGAAGGCTCGAGCGTCAAGCGCACCGGCACCATCGTCGACGTGCCGATCGGCAAGGGCCTGCTCGGCCGTGTCGTCGACGCGCTCGGCAACCCGATCGACGGCAAGGGTCCGATCGAAAGCACCGAGCGCCGCCGCGTCGAGGTCAAGGCGCCCGGCATCATCCCGCGCAAGTCGGTCCACGAGCCGGTGCAGACCGGCCTCAAGGCACTCGACGCCCTGGTCCCGATCGGCCGCGGCCAGCGCGAGCTGATCATCGGCGACCGCCAGACCGGCAAGACCGCCGTCGCGCTCGACACCTTCATCAACCAGAAGGACATCAACAAGTCGGGCAAGGAGAGCGAGAAGCTCTACTGCATCTACGTCGCCATCGGCCAGAAGCGCTCGACCGTCGCCCAGATCGTCCGCGCGCTCGAGGAAAATGGCGCGATGGAATATACCATCGTCGTCGCCGCGACCGCGTCGGAGCCGGCGCCGCTGCAGTTCCTCGCGCCCTACACCGGCTGCGCGATGGGCGAATATTTCCGCGACAACGGCATGCACGCCGTGATCGTCTATGACGATCTGTCCAAGCAGGCCGTCGCTTACCGCCAGATGTCGCTGCTGCTGCGCCGCCCGCCGGGCCGCGAAGCCTATCCCGGCGACGTCTTCTATCTCCACAGCCGCCTGCTCGAGCGCGCCGCCAAGATGAACGAGGACAATGGCGGCGGATCGCTGACCGCGCTGCCGGTCATCGAGACCCAGGCCGGCGACGTGTCGGCCTACATCCCGACCAACGTCATCTCGATCACCGACGGCCAGATCTTCCTCGAGACCGACCTCTTCTACCAGGGCATCCGCCCGGCGATTAACGTCGGCCTGTCGGTCAGCCGCGTCGGCTCGGCCGCGCAGACCAAGGCGATGAAAAAGGTCGCCGGCTCGATCAAGCTGGAGCTTGCCCAGTATCGCGAGATGGCCGCCTTCGCGCAGTTCGGCTCGGACCTCGACGCCTCGACCCAGAAGCTGCTGGCCCGCGGCGCGCGCCTGACCGAGCTCCTGAAGCAGGGCCAGTACCAGCCGATGCCGGTGGAAGAGCAGGTCGCGTCGATCTATGCCGGCACGCAGGGCTTCCTCGACGCCGTCGATACCAAGGACGTGGTTCGCTACGAAGCGGCGATGCTGAGCTATTTGCGCTCGGACAAGCCAGAAATCCTGGCCAAGATTCGCGACACCAAGGCGCTCGACGACGACACCGCCGCCGCGCTCAAGGACGCGCTGACGGCCTTTGGGAAGCAGTTTGCGTAACTAACAACTCGTCATCCCCGCGAAAGCGGGGACCCAGCGAAACAGGAACTGGGTTCCCGCTTTCGCGGGAATGACGAAAGCAGGGAACGAATGGCAAGTCTTAAGGCCCTCAAGCTTCGCATCGGCTCGGTGAAGTCGACGCAGAAGATCACCAAGGCGATGAAGATGGTCGCCGCGGCGAAGCTGCGCCGTGCCCAGCAGAATGCCGAGGCTGGGCGGCCCTATTCGGCGCGCATGACCGACGTCGTCCAGTCGCTGGCGTCGCGGGTGACGGCGGGGCCGCAGGCGCCGAAGCTGCTCGCCGGCACGGGCAAGGACCAGACGCACCTGATCGTCCTGGCGACCGCCGACCGCGGCCTCGCCGGCGCCTTCAGCAGCAACGTCGTCCGCGCCGCCCGCCGCAAGGCGGATGAGCTGATCGGCGAGGGCAAGACGGTGCTGTTCTACATCGTCGGCCGCAAGGGCCGCCCCGTCATTCAGCGGCTCTATCCCAAGGCGATCATCGCCCAGCACGACACCAGCGAGATGAAGGCCCCGACCTACGCCGACGCGCAGGCGATCGCGAAGGACCTGGTCGACCGCTACACCACCGACGGCATCGACATCGTCCACCTCGCCTACGCGAATTTCCGCTCGACGTTGGTGCAGGAGCCGACGGTCGAGCAGATCATCCCGGTCGAGGTTCGCGCCGTCGAGGAAGCAGCGCCGGCCAAGGGCGGCGCGCCGGCCGCGGTCGAATATGAGCCGGACGAGGAGGACATTCTCGCCGACCTCCTGCCGCGCAACATCGCGGTCCAAATCTATCGCGCTCTGCTCGAGAACCAGGCCGGCTTCTACGGCTCGCAGATGACGGCGATGGACAATGCGACCCGCAATGCCGGCGACATGATCAACAAGCTCTCGATCCAGTACAACCGCCAACGCCAGGCGGTCATCACCACCGAGCTGATCGAGATTATTTCGGGCGCCGAAGCGCTCTAACGAAGTAAGAAGGCAAGGAACGACAAACATGGCCACCGCCGCCGAAACCAAGCCCCGCAAGAAAGCCGCGCCCAAGGCTACTGCGCCCGCAACTCCGACCGCGCCGGCAAAGACCAGCAACCTCACCGGCCGTGTCAGCCAGGTGATCGGCGCCGTCGTCGACGTCGCCTTCGAAGGCGACCTCCCGCCGATCCTCAGCGCGCTCGAGACCGACAATGGCGGCAACCGCCTGGTCCTCGAAGTTGCCCAGCACCTCGGCGAGAATGTCGTTCGCACCATCGCCATGGACTCGACCGACGGCCTGACCCGCGGCCAGACGGTCACCTCGACCGGCTCGCAGATCCGCGTCCCCGTCGGCCCCAAGACGCTCGGCCGCATCATGAACGTCATCGGTGAGCCGATCGACGAGCGCGGCCCGATCGGCAGCGACATGTCGGCGCCGATCCACGCCGAGGCTCCGCCCTTCGTCGACCAGTCGACCG
>CAWHYD010000004.1:0-27360 GCA_963833685.1 uncultured Alphaproteobacteria bacterium
TGTTTGCTGGTCGACCCACACCGCGTGGCGCTGGCTGAAGGTGCCGCGGCCGCTGTCCTGGCCCGAGAGGCGGACCGCATGGCCGTCCTCGACCAGGCTGCCGAAGGCCAGCGCCTCGGCGGTCGACCAGTCGAAACCCTGCGCCGCTATCGAACATCGCCTTCTTGGCATCGAGGATGCGCTGCAGCGTCTTGTGGACGCGAAGCCGTCGGGGACGGTCGGTCAGCAGCTGCCGAGCTTCGTCAGCTCATCGTCGGAGATCGCGGTCGCGATGTTGCGGCGGCCGGCACCGGCTCGTCGGGCCGGCCGAGCCCGCCCAGCGGCCGTCGAACCAGTCGGCCTTGTTTGGCAGGTAGGAGGTCGCCGGCCTCGAACTCCTCCTCGAGGTGCGCGAGATAGTCCTTGGTCTGCTCGTCGATCCACGCCTGGTCGACCACGCCCTCGTCGATCAGGCGCTTGCCGTAGATTGCGCTGATCGGCGGGTGCTTCTTGATCGCCGCGTACATCAGCGGCTGGGTGAAGCTCGGCTCGTCGCCCTCATTGTGGCCGAAGCGGCGGTAGCACCACATGTCGATGACGACGTCGCGGCCGAAGGTCTGGCGGAACTCGGTCGCCAGCTTGCAGGCGAAGGTGACCGCTTCGGGATCGTCGCCGTTGACGTGCAGGATCGGCGCCTGGATGCCCTTGGCGACGTCCGACGGGTAAGGCGAGGAGCGCGCGAATTGCGGGCTGGTGGTGAAGCCGACCTGGTTGTTGACGATGAAATGGATGGTGCCGCCGGTGCCGTAGCCGGGCAGGCCGGAGAAGCTGAGGCATTCCCACACGACGCCCTGGCCGGCGAAGGCGGCGTCGCCGTGGAGCAGCACCGGGAGCACGGTCTTGCCCTGCTTGTCGCTCGCGCGATGTCTGCATGGCGCGCGACCTTGCCGAGCACGACGGGATCGACCGCTTCGAGGTGCGACGGGTTGGGGAGCAGCGACAGATGGACCTTGTTGCCGTCGAACTCGCGGTCGGACGAGGTGCCGAGGTGGTATTTCACGTCGCCCGAGCCACCGACGTCGGCCGGGTTCGTGGCGCCGCCGGCGAATTCATGGAAGATCGCGCGATAGGGCTTGCCCATCACGTTGGTGAGGATGTTGAGGCGGCCGCGGTGGGCCATGCCGACGTCGATTTCCTCGACGCCCATCTGGCCGCCATATTTGATCACCGCCTCAAGCGCCGGGACCGCGCTTTCGCCGCCATCGAGGCCGAAACGCTTGGTGCCGACATATTTGCGGGCGAGGAATTTTTCCCACTGCTCGGCCTGGATGACCTTGAGCAGGATCGACTGCTTGCCTTCGGGCGTGAACTGGACCGTGTCGTCGGCGCCCTCGATCCGCTCCTGGATGAAGCGACGCTCCTCGACGTCGTTGATGTGCATATATTCGAAGCCGATATGGCCGCAGTAGTTCTCCTGCAGCACCTGGACGATTTCGCGCACGGTCGCCTGCTCGAAGCCGAGCGTCCCGCCGAGCCAGATCGGGCGGTCGAGGTCGGCCTCGTTAAAGCCGTGATAGGTGGGCGTGAGGTCGGCCGGCACGTCGCGGCGCGTGAGGCCGAGCGGATCGAGCTTGGCGGCGAGATGACCGCGCACGCGATAGGTGCGGATCAGCATCATCGCCCGGATGCTGTCGTCGGCGGCGCGACGGATGTCGTCCGGGCCGGCGCCGGTCGCCGCGGCCTTGTCGGCGCCGCGGCGCGGACCTTCTCGATGGTCGCCTGGGTCGGATCGAGGCCGAGGTTCAGCTCGTCGAGCTCGGACAGCGGCCAGTTCGGCCGCGCCCAGCTGGGTCCGGGTTCGGCTTCGGTGAAGTTCGGGTCGATATCCGCCATGCGGCATTAAGCCGCGCAGCAGCTCCTTCAGGGTGCGCCCGAGCTCAGATGGGCTTGGGGACACCGTAATTCCAGCCGCTTCCATCGCCGCGATCTTCGCTTCCGGCGTCGCCCTTGCCGCCCGAGACGATCGCGCCGGCATGGCCCATGCGGCGGCCCGGAGGCGCGGTGCGGCCGGCGATGAAGCCGACGATCGGCTTCTTGCGCCCGCGCTTCGCCTCGTCGGCGAGGAATTGCGCGGCGTCTTCCTCGGCGCTGCCGCCGATCTCGCCGATCATGATGATCGACTTGGTCTCGTCGTCGGCGAGGAACAGTTCGAGCATGTCGATGAAATCGGTGCCGTTGACCGGGTCGCCGCCGATGCCGACCGCGGTCGACTGGCCGAGGCCCTCGTTGGTGGTCTGGAACACCGCCTCGTAGGTCAGCGTGCCGGAGCGGCTGACGATGCCGACGCTGCCCTTCTTGAAGATGTTGCCGGGCATGATGCCGATCTTGCACTCGCCGGGCGTCAGGACGCCGGGGCAATTGGGGCCGATCAGCCGCGACTTCGAGCCGGTCAGCGCGCGCTTGACCTTGACCATGTCGAGCACCGGAATGCCTTCGGTGATGGCGACGATCAGCGGCACTTCGGCGTCGATCGCTTCGAGGATCGAATCCGCGGCGAAGGGCGGCGGGACGTAGATCACGCTGGCGTCGGCGCCGGTCTTCGCGACGGCCTCGGCGACGGTGTCGAACACCGGCAGGCCGAGGTGGCTCGTGCCGCCTTTGCCCGGCGTGACGCCGCCGACCATCTGCGTGCCGTAGGCGAGCGCCTGCTGCGTGTGGAAGGTGCCGGTCTCGCCGGTCATGCCCTGGGTGATGACCTTGGTGTTGCGGTCGACGAGGATGCTCACGCACGGCGAGGCTGCCGTCGATCTCCTTGCAGGCGTCGAGCAGTTCCTTGACCGCGTCGACGCTGACCTGGAAATTCTGCCTTGCGCTTCGTCGTCGAGCTCGATCTCGACGATCTTCTCGACGCCGCCGGCGCCGATCACGACCGGCACGCCGACGTAGAGGTCGTCGACGCCATATTGGCCGGTGAGGTGCGCGGCGCAGGGCAGGACGCGCTTCTTGTCCTTCAAGATAGCTCTCGGCCATCGCGATCGCGCTGGTCGCCGGGGCGTAGAAGGCGGAGCCGGTCTTCGAGCAGGGCGACGATCTCGCCGCCGCCGCCGCGGGTGCGCTTGACGATCGCGTCGATCCGCTCCTGCGTCGACCAGCCCATCTTGATGAGGTCGGGGATCGGGATGCCGGCGACGGTCGAATAGCCGACGACCGGCACCATCGTGTCGCCGTGGCCGCCGAGCACGAAGGCGGTGACGTCCTCGACGGAGACCTTGAACTCCTCGGCGAGGAAGTGGCGGAAGCGCGCGCTGTCGAGCACGCCGGCCATGCCGACGACCATGTTGTGCGGCAGGCCGGAGAATTCGCGCAGCGCCCAGACCATCGCGTCGAGCGGGTTGGTGATGCAGATGACGAACGCGTTGGGGGCGTGCTGGCCTTGATGCCCTCGCCGACCGCCTTCATCACCTTGAGGTTGATGCCGAGCAGGTCGTCGCGGCTCATGCCCGGCTTGCGCGGCGATGCCGGCGGTGACGATGCAGACGTCGGCGCCGGCGATGTCGGCATAGTCGTTGGTGCCCTTGAGCGTTCGCGTCGAAGCCGTCGACCGGGCCGGCCTGGGCGATGTCGAGCGCCTTGCCCTGCGGGAATGCCCTCGGCGATGTCGAACAGGACGATGTCGCCGAGCTCGCGCATCGCCGCGAGATGGGCGAGCGTGCCGCCGATCATTCCGGCGCCGATCAGCGCGATCTTCTGCCGAGCCATTGGCGAACGTTTTCCTCTGCTGGTCTGGGTACGCCGAGGGGCCGGCGCACGAGTTGGCGGCGCTCTAAACCGGCTGGTGCGGTCGGGCAACCTTGCCGGCGACACGTTTCGCCGCACCAACGATTACAAGTTGCTCATGATCGCAACCGGGCGCCGCGCCTGTTCGTTTTCCCGGCATCCCCTTCCAAGGAGAACGATGATGATCAAGCCATTCCTGGCGCTTGCCGGCGCCGCCGTCGTGATGACCGCGATCCCAGCCGCCCCCGCCGACGCGCGCCGCGTCAAGACGACGGTTTGCACCAAGTGGCGCCATGGCCATTGCATCCGTTCGAAGACCATCGTCCGCCGCGCGGCGATGCGCCCGGCGCGCTACCGCGTCGGCTATCGCTTCGGGCCGAGCTATGGCTACACGTCCTATAGCGCCATCCCGCGGACCTACGTTTCGCGCTACAACCTCAGCCCGAATTACCGCTACGTCTATAATCCGGGCGGTCCGGTCTATGTCGTCGATCCGGCGACCTACGCGATCACCCGCATCCTGAACGCGCTCTAAGCCGGCGCAGAGCTGAAAATTAGGCCGTCCGGCACCTCTGCGGGGCGGCCTTCTTCGATCGCCGCGGCTCTCGGCCGCCGCTAGGCCCTCGCTGCCGAAAGGAAGAGACGCGCCGTCCGGCCGCACGCCCGGCGGCGTTCCTGCAGGCTCGATTGAAATCAAGCCGACTGCGGTTCACATTAACGAGGGTTTTGTAGCCAAGTCGTGGAGGACAGCCTTATGCCACGTGTCTTCGCGCGCAGCGCGCTGTCGCTGGTTTCGTTCGTCGCGGTCGCCGTCGCAGTTCCGACCTCATCCGTTGCGACGACATCGCACCGCTCGACGGAAGACGTTGTGGCGCTTCCAGCACAGGTTCAACATCCGTCCGTTCCGCTGTGCCCGCGCAATTACCAGGACACCAGCTACTCGTCCCGCAGTCATTGCGCGGGCGTCGGCGAAGCCCGGCAGCTCTTCATTACCGGGCAAGTCATTCCGGCAGGAGTCGGCCAACCCGTCGGCTACGCCCAGCTGAATGCAGCCCTTCGCGCTGAATATCGCCTCGATGCGGAGCCCGACTACGTCTTCGCGAACGGCTATCTCTATGCGATCGATCACGGCACCAAGGTCGTTCGGCGGGTCGTCCCGGTCGAACTGGCGCGATAACGGATTTTGGAAGGCGGCTGGACCGCCTTTTTCGTAGCGGTGTCAGGCCTCGGATTCGATCAGGCTCAGGATGTTGCCGTCCGGGTCCTTGAACCAAGCGGTCTTCATGCCCTCGGCGACATAGCAATCGCCACGCTGTTCGAGCCCGGGCAGGTCGTAATGCTCGAACATGATGCCCTTGTCCTTGAGCTCGCCGACCTCGCGGTCGATGTCCTCGACGTCGAAGTTGAGCGCCGTGGCCTTATTGGTGCCGGCGAACGCGGATTTGTAGAGGTTGATGGCGGTGTCGCCGCTTTCCAGCGTCACGCCTTCACCCCATTCTTCCTTCGCCTTCAGGCCGAGCGTGTCCTCGTAGAAGCGGCGGGCCCGGTCGAGGTCCGTGACCGCGATCATCGGGGTGGCGTCGGATTTTCCAAGCATGATCTGCTCCTCTCACTCGGGGCAACAACGGGCGGCTGCGAACCGCCGTTCCTCGGGCAGGCGCGAAGGCTGGTCGTTCGTCGCTTTGAAATGCCCGCGTGCGGTGGTAGCGGCCCAACTCAAACAAGGAGCAAATGAGCTTGGCCGAATTCTTCCTTCCCAGGAACAGCACCGTCAAAAAGGGGCGTGAGTGGCAACCTGAAGAGGGCAAGCGCCGCAAGAGCTTCAAGGTCTACCGCTACGATCCCGACAGCGGCGCCAACCCGCGCTTCGACAAATATACCATCGACCTCGACACGACCGGGCCGATGGTCCTCGACGCGCTGATCAAGATCAAGAACGAGATCGATCCGACGCTGACCTTCCGGCGCTCGTGCCGCGAGGGGATTTGCGGGTCGTGCTCGATGAACATGAACGGGCGTAACGGCCTCGCCTGCACGACCTCGATCGAGGAGCTGAAAGGCGAAGTGCAGATCACCCCGCTGCCGCACATGGACGTGGTCAAGGACCTGGTCCCCGATTTGACCCACGCCTACGCCCAATATGCGCTGATCCAGCCGTGGCTGAAGTCCGCCTCGCCGGCGCCATCTCGCGAGCGACTGCAATCGCCCGACGACCGCGCCAAGCTGGACGGACTGTACGAATGCATCCTGTGCTTTTGCTGTTCGACCAGCTGCCCAAGCTATTGGTGGAACCAGGACAAGTTCCTCGGCCCGGCGATCCTGCTCCAGGCCTATCGCTGGCTGGCCGACAGCCGCGACGAAGCGACCGGCGACCGGCTCGACACCCTCGAGGACCCGTTCCGGCTCTATCGCTGCCACACGATCATGAATTGCGCCAACGCCTGCCCCAAGGGCCTCAACCCGGCCAAGGCGATCGCCGAGACGAAGAAGCTGATCGCCGAACGAGTGGGCTGAGATGGCCGAGCCGTCCGCCGAGCTGATGGAAGACGTGGGCGTGCCCACGGGCGCGACTGCGGACGCCGACAACCCGGGCTGGTTCAGCTGGGGCGATTTCCCGCGCGGGAGCTTCGCGGCGGCGACCGGACGGCTGTTATTCAAACCCGACGGGGCGGGCCGCGCGATCTGCCGCATGTTCCCGACCGAAGAGCACATGAACATGGGCGGCTCTCTGCACGGCGGGTCGGTGATGAGCTTCATCGACATGGCGCTGTTCGCCGGCGGCCTGTGCGCCGGGATGGAGCGCGGCCATTACGTCACGCTCGACCTAACCACCCATTTCCTGGCGCGTGGGCGGCCGGGGTCGCCGCTCGATGCCCATGTCGAACTGGTCAAGCAGACCCGCGGGCACGCCTTCCTGCAGGGCGTGGTGAGGCAGAACGATCAGCCCTGCTACAGCTTCAGCGGAACGCTGAAGCGCATCCGCGAGCGCCAAGCACCAGCATGACCTGTCCGGTCCGCGCGGCCTACGATCAGCTGGTCGCCGCCAACGAGCTGAAGCCCGACCCGGCGCAGGCGCGCGCGGTCGATGCGCTGGAGCTGCTGGCGGCGGGGCTCGCCACCGGCGGCTTCTTCGAACGGTTGCTCGGGCAGAAGCGCGACGCGCCGGCCGGCGTTTACCTGTGGGGCGGGGTCGGCCGCGGCAAATCCATGCTGATGGACCTCGCCTTCGACCACATCGGCATCGCGCCCAAGCGCCGGGTCCATTTCAATGAGTTCATGCTCGAGGTGCACCAGCGACTGCGCCACGCCCGCAAGCGCGAAGAAGGCGACCCGATCGAGCCGGTCGCGGAAGCGATCGCCGCCGAGGCGAAGCTCCTCTGCTTCGACGAAATGCAGGTCACCAACCCGGCCGACGCGATGATCCTGTCGCGGCTGTTCGCAAAGCTGCTCGCCGAGGGGGTGAAGGTCGTCACGACATCCAACCGGCCGCCCCGCGACCTCTACAAGGACGGGCTCAACCGCGACCTGTTTGTGCCCTTCATCGATCTGATCGAACAGCGCATGCTGGTGGTGGAGGTCAACGGACCGACCGACTATCGGCTCGACCGCCTTGAAGGCGTCGAGGTGTGGCATGTCCCCAACGGACCGCAGGCGACCGCAGCGCTCAGCCGCGCCTTCTTCCAGCTCACCGACTACCCGGTCGAGGACCGCGCCAAAGTGCCGGCCGAGGACCTCGACCTCGGCGGCGGGCGCAAGCTGCACGTGCCCAAGAGCCTCAAGGGCGTGGCCGTCTTCTCGTTCAGGAAACTGCTCGGCGAAGCGCGCGGCGCCGCCGACTATCTCGCCATCGCCCGCCGGTTTCACACGGTAATCCTGGTCGGCATCCCGGTGATGGGCCCCGACATGCGCAACGAGGCCGCGCGGTTCGTGACGCTGATCGATGCGCTCTACGAGCATAAGGTGAAGCTGCTCGCCGCCGCCGACGCCGAACCCGGGGGCCTTTATCCGGAAGGCGACGGCAGTTTCGAGTTCGCTCGGACGGTCAGTCGGCTGGAGGAAATGCGCAGCGCCGACTATCTGGCCGAGGGCCACGGGCTCAGCGCTTGACGACGCACATGGCGGCAGTAGCGTTCCGTAACTGTTTGCAGTGGAGTTGATCATGAAGCGCGCTGCGTTTGGAATGCTGCTTGCTTTCACTGCGACGGCTGGAACCGCGGCGACCGATCCGCGCACCCTGCCCACGCAGCTTGAGCCCGCGTGGCAAGCGAAGACACGGGAAGTTTTCAAGCAGGCGATCGAGATCCCAAGCGTCCACAATCGCGGGCAAACGCAGCGGGTGGCCGCACTCCTGGCCGATCAGTTTCGCGCCGCCGGAATTCCGGACGCCGATATCCACGTCATGCCTTATGAGGCGCTTCCGGGCGACAAGACCGTTGCGCTGATCGTTCGCTGGCGCTCGGCGCGCCCCGCGCGCAAGCCGATTTTGGTCCTGGGCCACATGGATGTCGTGGAGGCCAAGCGGTCCGACTGGACGTTCGACCCCTTCGTCTTTCGCGAGCAGGACGGCTATTTCCTGGGCCGCGGCACCAGCGACATGAAGAATGGTGACGTCGCCACGACCATGGCGGCGGTCAAGCTGATGAGCGAGGGGTTCAAGCCCGACCGGGACATCATCTTTTTCTACAGCGGCGACGAGGAAACCAACGGCCGCGGCGCGACGCTCGGCTCAACCGAATGGCGCAACCTCACCGATGCCGAGTTCGGCCTCAACGCGGACGGCGGCTGCACCTGGTACGACGAAGCCTTCCGACCGCTGGGATGCGGCATCTCGATGGCGGAGAAGACCTTCCAGACCTATTTCCTGACGACCCACAATCCCGGCGGGCACAGCAGCCGTCCGCGACCCGACAACGCCATCTACGACCTTGCCGATGCGCTGGACAGGCTGCGTACCTACAGCTTCGAGCCGATGCAGAATGATGTGACGCGCGGCTATTTCGAGCAGCGCGCGCGGCAAGAAGGGAATAGCGCGCTCGGCAAACGGCTCCGCGCGTGGCTCGCCAATCCGAAGGACCGCACGTCGGCAGACGCGATCGAAGCCAGTCCGATCGACGTTGGCCAGACCCGAACTCGCTGTGTGGCGACAATGCTGAGCGGCGGTCACGCGGACAACGCCTTGCCACAGAGCGCCACTGCGACGGTCAACTGCCGCATCTTTCCGGGCGTCGAGCCGGCTCATGTCCAGGCCGCGTTGCAAAAGCTGGTTGGGCCCAAGGTCGAGGTGAAGCCCGATCCCGCCTTCATCGGCGTGCCGACGCCAACTTCGCCGCCGCGAGGCGACGTGATCAACGCGGTCACGGCCGCGATTCACCAGCTCCACGGCCCGCAAATGTCGGTTTTCCCGATGATGTCGACCGGCGCTTCGGACGGCAGCTTTTTCCGTGCGAAGGGCATTCCCGTATACGACATCGACGGCAGCTGGGCGATCCTGCCGCTGGACGAGCGTGCCCATGGACTGGACGAGCGCATCCCCGTCCGCGCGATGTACGACGACGTGGTCTATTGGCAGATGATCTTCAAATCGCTCGCCGGGCCGGATTCCGGCGGTCAGTCGTCTGCGCCGGCGAAAGGGGGAACCGAGCGGGGCTAGGCTGCCTTCGCGGCGTTCAGCACCTCGTCGGCGTGGCCCGGCACCTTCACCTTGCGCCACGCCGTCAGCACCTTGCCATCCGCGCCGATCAGATAGGTCGCGCGCTCCATGCCCATATATTTCCGGCCGTACATCGATTTTTGGACCCAGGTGCCGAAGGCGTCTGAAATGCGCCCATCCTCGTCCGACGCGAGCGGCACGGAGAGGCCGTACTTCCCGATGAACTTTTCATGCTTGTTCATCGAATCGCGCGACACGCCGATGATCTTCACGCCGGCTTCGGCGAAGTCGGGCGCGAGCGCGGTGAAGTCCTGCGCTTCGCGGGTGCAACCCGATGTGTCGTCCTTCGGGTAGAAATAGAGCACCAGCGGCTGCCCGGGCGCAGCGAGGTTGACGATGCTTCCATCGCTTGCGGTCACGTCGATTGCCGGAGCCCGTCGCCTTCTTTAACGTCGCCTTCGCCGATCATCTCATCCCTCGCTTCTAATGCTGTCCCACAATGCGCGGATGCTGTGCCGCGCGGCGTCGTGCTCGGCAAGCAGCTCGTTCCAGCTCGATGCGCCGCAGGCGGATGCCACCAGCTCCCAGGTTTCGGGCGTCGGCTTGACGGTGCCGGGCGCGACCAGCCGCATCATCACCAGCATGCGCGACAACAACTTTAGCGCATCGACAATATTTGCCGGAACCAAAAAGTCGGCCTGGAGCGCTTCCAGCGCAACCTCCAGCCGGGTGTCGAGCCCGACGTGGCGGGTGAGCTGAAGCACGTGCACCGAGAACTCGAGGTCGACCAGCCCGCCCGGCCCAAGCTTGACGTCGAGCGCGCTCGCCGGCGGCTTGTGACGCTCCATCTCGGCGCGCATCCTGGCCGCGTCGCGGGCCACCTGCGGCGGCGTCGCGGGGCATGCGGAGGATGCCCTCGATCATCGCTGCGGCGCGTTCCCGCCCAGGCGAAGAGCCGAACACCGGCCGGGCGCGGCACAGGGCCATGTGCTCCCAGGTCCAGGCCTCGGTCCGCTGATAGCGTTCGAATGCATCGAGGGAGACGGCGAGCATGCCCTTGGCGCCTTCGGGCCGAAGGCGGGTGTCGACGTCGTAGAGGGGGCCCGAGGCGGTGGGGACGCTGAGCGCCGCCGTCACCCGGCTCGCCAGCCGGTTGTAATAATCGTTCGGCCCGAGCGGCTTGCGTCCGTCCGACTGGCCGTCGGCGGGCGCGGTGTGAAGGCAGATGAGGTCGAGGTCGGAGGCGTGGGTCAGCGAATGGCCGCCGAAGCGCCCGAGCCCGAGCATGATCAGCTCGCTGTCGGGAAATGTGCCGTGCGTCTTGGCGAACTCCGCCTCGGCGGCCCTGCCGAGCGCAATCACCGCGCCTTCGGCGACCCGCGCGTAACCCTCGGTGACTTCGAGCGGGTCGCGGCGGCGGTCGATGAGCTGAACGCCGAGCGCGAAGCGGCGTTCGTTGACCATGCGCCGCACCCGATCGAGCCCGACGTCGTAAGGCTGGCCACGCATCGCCTCGCCGAGAAGCTCCGCGAAGCCCTCCGGGTCCGGCGGCATCGCGAAGCTCGACGCATCGAACAGGCCTTCGAACAATTGCGGCCTTCGCGCGAGCTGGTCGGCGAGCGCGGGCGCATGGGCCAGGACCTTGGCGAGTAGGCCCGCGAGCTCCGGGCGCGCTTCGAGCAGGCGGAAGAAATTCACGCCGCTCGACAGACGCTCGACGATATCGCTCAGACGGTTCAGTGCATAACCCGGGTCGGTGCCGGCGGCGATCGCCTGCATCAGGTCGGGAAGCATGGCTTCGAAAGCCTGCTGCGCGGGCGGCGAGCGAAGCGACCGTGCCTTGCCCGAGCGCCAATCGCCAACGTGCCGGGCCGCGGCTGCAGGGTCGGCGAACCCCATCTGCCCAAGCTCGCGCTTCAATATGTCGGGGTCGTTCGACAATTGCCCGCGCTCGTCGGGCGACAGGCTGTCGAAGATGGCCCCGGCGCGCTCCACATGGGGCGCGAGCCGGTCGAGCAGCGCCTGGCCGTCGGCGAGCCCGTCGAGATGCGCGACATTGTCGAGTGCCGCCCTGCTGGCGGGAAGCAAATGCGTCTGCGCGTCATCGATCATCTGGACGCGATGCTCGACGGTGCGGAGCAGGCGATAGGTTTCCGCCAGCTCGGACGCGGTCTCCTCGGCCAGGTGCCCGGCGCCCTTCAAGGCGCCGATGGCATCGAGTGTCGCCGGGGCGCGCAGCGCTGCATCGCGGCCGCCGTGGATCATCTGCTGGATCTGGACGAAAAACTCGACCTCGCGAATTCCGCCGCGGCCACGCTTGAGGTCGAAACCCGGACCAATCCGGGCGCTTTGGGCAAAATGGTCGCGGATCCGCGCCGAAATCTGCCGCACTTCCTCGATCACGCCGAAGTCGAGCGAACGGCGCCAGATGAATGGCTGGATCGCGTCGAGGAACCGCTGGCCAAGCGCGATGTCGCCGGCCGCTGGACGGGCCCTGATGAAGGCCGCGCGTTCCCACGGCAAAGCCGAGGATTCGTAATGCGAGATCGCGGCATCGACCGGTAGCGCGATCGGCGTCACTTCGGGCGACGGGCGAAGCCGCAGGTCGACCCGCTCGACATAGCCGTCGGCGGTGCGCTGCTGGAGTATCTCGATGATCCGGCGACCGACGCGAACCGCCGCTTCGCCGGCATCGTCACGCCCTCGCCGCGGCAAAGTCGCGGGGTCGAACAGCAGCATCAAATCGACGTCGGAGGAGTAATTGAGCTCGTGGCTGCCGAGCTTGCCCATGGCGATGACCGCGAAGCCTTGCGGGTCGGCGTCGGGCACGCGCTCCACGATCGCGGCGCAAACGGCTTGGTCGATCGCGCGGTCGGCGAAGTCGGACAGCAGCCGGGTGGCCCCTTCGAGCTCCATATCGCCGGCCAGGTCCGCAAGCGCGACGGCCAGCGACAATCCATGCCGCTGCCGCCTGAGCCGGATTTCGAGCGGTTCTTCGCTTGCCGCCAGCGCGAGTTCGGTGGCAGCGGCACTCCCCTGCTCCAGGAAGGCCTTGCCGATATCCGCGCGAGCCTGAAGCGCCTCGCGCAGGAACGGCGAGAAACGGGTGGCGCGGTCGAACGCATCCTCGCGGCGGGTTTGGCTGGTTCGCTCACTCATGGTTGCGAATTTCCCTGCCGCAAATCGCGCTTGGACGAAACTTCCCGGCGGTTCTGCTCGTTAGCCAATGAAATGAAATTTGATCGAGAAGACGTTACGGCTTCGGAACTTAACATGATGGACCGCCGAGTCATCCGCGTGGACGTTCCGCCAGCCCATGCCGGCATCACTGCCGCACTCCGACGCGCCTTTGAGGCTGCGGCGTCGGAGCCGAGCGACCGTGACTTCGCCGAGCTGCTGCGCAAATTGAACTGAGCGCATCCTGCTTGAAGCAGGAGCGGCAACCTATTCGCGGTCGCGGCTAAGCTCGTCGACCTCGCCCATGATGGTCTGGAGCGCGGACTTGTCGGGATCCGTCTTGTGCTGCCGGCGCGACGGCAACTTGCCGCTCGACAGCAATTGTTCGAGCGCCACCCGGCCCCGCGCCACGCGGCTTTTGATCGTGCCCACCGCGCAGCCGCAGATTTCCGCCGCTTCCTCGTAAGCGAAGCCGCCCGCGCCAACCAGGATCAGCGCCTCGCGCTGCGGCTGCGGCAAGTGCATCAGGGCGCGCTGCATGTCGCCAAGCTCGATATGCCGGTCCTGGCTGGCCGGCGCGGCGAGAATTTTCGATGCGGTGATGTCGTCCCATTCGCCCTTGAAGCGGGCGCGGCGCATCTGGCTGAGGAACAGATTGCGAAGGATGATGAAGGTCCAGGCCCGCATGTTAGTGCCGGCCTGGAAGCGCTTGCGCGCGGCCCATGCCTTCAGCAGCGTTTCCTGTACAAGGTCGTCGGCGAGGTCGCGGCTGCCCGACAGCGAGCGGCCGAAAGCGCGCAGGTGCGGGATGACCGCCGCGAGCTGATCCTTGAATTCCGGGTCGGACAGCGGAACCCAGCCGGCATCCGTAGCCGTCGGTCGGTCCTCGTCGCGATCCTCAGTCAAACTTTAACCCCACCCTGTCTTGGCCCGCGGCCATGGCCGCGCGCGGTTTGATCGAACATGAACAGCGATTGTGACAGAGCTAGGTGCTCAGGACCGTCCAACCAAGACGATGACGACAAAAACGACGACAACCAGCAAGGTCCCCCAGATGAGAACGTTACGGGCAACCCCGGGCGTTGAGCCCGCCCGGGCCTCGGTCGTGGTTTCAACTACCGACGGGTCGGTATGTCGGGGATCAGCCATTTTGGTTCCGTCACGAAATCACTGTTCCCCCGGCCAACGCGCCGGTGCGAGCCCTGTTCCCGTCAGGCCGCCGGAACCGTCGCCGCGTCGAAAAACAGCGCCTGCGCGATCGCCGCCTTCACCGTCGACCGCTGGAACGGCTTGGTGATGAGGAAGGTCGGTTCCGGCCGAGTCCCGGTCAGCAGGCGTTCCGGGAAGGCGGTGATGAAGATCACCGGCACCGAGAATTCGGCGAGAATGTCCTTCACCGCGTCGATGCCGCTCGAATCGTCCGCGAGCTGGATGTCGGCGAGGACCAGCCCCGGCGGGTTCTGGCGCGCCTGGGCAACCGCTTCGTCGCGGGTGACGGCAACGCCGGTGACGTTGTGGCCGAGGTCCCGAACGATGGTTTCGATATCCATGGCGATGATCGGCTCGTCCTCGATGATGAGCACGTCGGCCAGGGTTTGCCGCTCGATTTCCTCGAGCGCTTCGGCGACGAGCGAGTCGACGTCGGCCGGGCTGGCGCCGATCAAATAACCGGTGTCATCGGACGAAAACCCTTCGAGCGAGGTCAGCAGCAACGCCTGGCGCGACAATGGCGTAATCCGCGACAGCCGGGCATGGGCGATGCCCTCGGCGCCGGTGATCGTCGGCGCGGGCTCCGACCCTTCCTCGATGTTGGCCGTCGACCAGATGGCGTGGAAGGTCTTGTAGAGCCCGAGGCGCGGATCGACATCGCGCGGAAATTCATCGGGCTGGGCGACGATCGCCTCCAGCGTGGCGCGGACGAAGGCGTCGCCATGCGCCTGGCTGCCGGTCAGGGCGCGGGCGTAGCGGCGAAGGAAAGGCAGGTGCGGAGCAAGTTCCTGGCCAAGGGACATGAGTGGCTATTCTCCCTCGAATTTACGATTGGCGCCGTCTTTGGCGGCGCGTCGATATTGTTGCAACCCTGGAAGGACCAAGCCGTTCGCCTTTCGCCGCCCCCAGAGAAGTAAAGCTCCTCTGGAACAAAGCACCGGCCATTTGGTTTCCGTGGCTGGGCCGGGCAAGCTGCAAAGCTGATCAACTTCCGCGCAGCGCCCGGCCTGTGTGTATCGAAACGTGCCAGACGCAAGTATGGGCCGTTGCGCCGGAAAGCGGGATTAGTATGACGCGCGCCTTAATGTCCGCGCTAGGGGGGACGAGGAGTTGAGTGCCAACAAGCGAGGCGAGACGGAGGGAGCCGATCATTCCGGGCGCCCGAACAAACCGCCGGCTTCGACAAGCAACGGCAAGAAGAAGCGCTCGGGCGACCTCGGTCGCGCGTTGCGCTCTGTCTATGACGATACGCTGCGCGAAACCGTTCCCGACGAATTCCTCAACCTCATCGGCAAGCTCGATTAGCGGGCAAGCGCCGAGCGGACCGATGCAATGACGATCGCCGAGCGTTTCGCGCGGTTGCCGACCGCCGCCAAACTGCTCCTCATCCTGACCGCCGTCCTGCTGCCCATCGGGCTGGCGTTGACGTGGATTGGCGAAAACGGAATCCAGCAAGCCAAGGTAGCGCTTGAAGCGCAGACAAGCGACCGCTCGCAAAATGCGGCACGCGCGGTCGAAAGCCTGATTGCCCGTAATGCCCTCGCCATGCGGGTCGCCGCCAATGCTGCGCTGGCGGATGGCACAGCCGGCGCATGCGATCGCGCCCGCAGCTCACTCGCCATTGCCCCCGCCGTAGCCCAAAGCTTCGAGCTCGAGACTCCGGATGCCAAGCCCCTGTGTGAGGCGGGCGAGGTCGGGGACACCGGCACGCTGCCGCTGGTCGCGCCCGGCGACATTCGAGTCCGCGTCGCTCCCAACTCGGACGGCGTCGCGGTTCGCACCGGCGTCAACGGCGGTATGGCGACCGCGCTCATCTCGCTCGACGAGGTTCGCTCGGCCGTCGAGCAGTCAGGCGCGAACGTCCAGTCGCTCGTGCTTCATGACGAGGCGCGGGATTTGCGCGTGGTTGGTCAGGGCGCCGAGCCTGGGCTGGTGACGAATGAACTTCCGGTTGGCGCTGGCAGCTTGAAGGTTCGGGTGGGGATTGCCCAGCCCCAAGTCAGCACCTCGGACCGGCTTTTGCTCCTGCTTCCGGTCCTGATGTGGATCGCCGCCGCGCTGATCACCTGGGTGCTCGTCAGCCGCTTGCTGCTTCGTCCCCTGAAGCGGCTCGAACGGGCGGTGCGCAATTACCGGCCCGGTGCCGACGGGCTCGACCTGCCGCGCAAGCTCGGGCCGTCGGAGGAAATACAGCAGCTTCGCGATGCCTTCGCTCGCGCCATCACTCGCGTCGATGAATCAGAACAGGAAATGAGCGGCGCGCTGGAAGGGCAAAGACGGCTGGTCCGCGAGGTCCACCACCGCGTCAAGAACAACCTGCAGGTCATCGCTTCGCTGCTCAATATCCACGGCCGCAGCGCGGAAGCGGCCGAAGCGCGCGCCGCTTATGCCGGGATCAGCCGCCGCGTCGGCGCCTTGTCGATCGTTCACCGCAACCATTTCGCGGAGATGGAGGAAAATCGCGGGATCGCGCTTCGGCCGCTGGTTTCCGAACTTGCGGCGGAATTGCGGGCAACCGCGCCCGAAGAGGCTCGCGCACTGACCATCGATCTCGATATCGACACGGTTTACACGACGCAGGACGTCGCCGTGGCGACGGCGTTCCTGATCACCGAGATCGTCGAGTTCGCCATGCTCAACTGCCCCCAAGACCCGATCGAGGTGTCCCTGCGCAGGACCAGCGAGCTGACCGCCCGGCTGACGATCTGCAGCCCGGTGCTGATGCCGGAAGAGGAAGACGAAGGCGAAAAAGTCCAGTTCGAACGCATCGTTGGCGGGCTGGCCAAGCAGCTGCGCTCCACACTCGACCGGAAGCTCGGCCGTTACAGCGTTGATCTGCCAGCATTTCCGCCAGTTTAAGATCGTTACGCGTCCGGCGAAAAAACTTTTCCGAACTCCGGAACCGTTCGCGAGGAAGACGCGTTCAGCAATTTGGATAGTGACCTTTTGCCCCCCCGCTCTCGCTATCCGCTTAAATGGGCCCGGAACCGCCAACCCTCCCCCCCCCCGGTGGCGCTTCCGGGCCCACTCTTGTCTGGGCCTCCTCATCAGCAGCAGCATCCGAAGCGTCAGCGCCTGACTGCCGCGCCTTGCGCGCCGCGTGCCAGTGGGTGAGGCGAATGGCGAGGATCGCGAACTCGTACAGGCCGTAGAGCGGCACCAGCAGCAACAGCATCGATATCGCGTCCGGCGGCGTCAGAACCGCGGCAACCGCGGCCGAGCCGACGAGCGCATAGCGCCGGTTCTTGACCAGTTGCTGGCGCGTGACGATGCCCGCCCGCTCCAGGATCATCAGCAGGACCGGCAGCAGGAACGCCGCGCCGAAGCCGAACAGGAAGCGGGTGACGAAGGTCAAATAGTTGCCGACGCCGGGGAGCGCCTCCTGCTGGACGCCCCCGACATTGCCCTGATAGCTGAGCAGGAAGTGCAGCGCCCAGGGCATGGCGAAGAAGTAAGCGAACGAGGCTCCGCCGGCGAAGAACAGGGGAGTCATCAGCAGGAACGGCAGGAAGGCTTTCTTTTCCTTGGCATAGAGGCCCGGCGCGGTGAACCGCCACAGCTGCGTCGCAATCACCGGGAAGCTGATCATCAGGGCGGCAAAGAGCGCGACCTTCACCTCGACGAAGAAGGCTTCGAAAATGTCGGTGTAGATGAGCTTGCCCTGCCCCGCCTTGAGCAACGGCTGGACCAATACCGCGAAGATATCGCGGGCAAAGTAGAGGCAGACGAAAAACGCGAGCGCAAGCGCCGCGAGGCACCACAGCAGCCGGCGCCTAAGCTCGGTCAAATGCTCGAGCAGCGGCTGTTTGGTGTCGTCGATGTCCCTCACGGCAGCGGACGCTTGTCGATGGGAAGCTCTTCGTCAGCGGCCCCCTCAGCAGGCTGGTCCGCTATCGGCGGCATCTCGTCCGGCGTGCCCGGCTCGGGATAATGCGCATCGGCGGGGTGCAGACGCAGGATGCGCTCATTTTCCTCGCGCCACTTCTTTTCCATTTCCTCGAGCTCCGCCTCCCGCATCATATTTTCGATGCCGGAGGTGAAATGGCGCGCCATGCCGCGCATCCGCCCGACCCAATAGCCGACGGTGCGCATGACCTTGGGCAGGTCCTTCGGGCCGATGAAAATCAGCGCGAGGACCGCGACGATCAGAAATTCGGAGGAATCAACGCCGAACATGGCGCGAGCCTGGCTTAGCGGTCGTCAGGGTTCCGGGGCGGAGCGACCGGATCCTCGCGGCGCGGGGTGACGTCGATGGGATCCTGATCGCGCGGCAGGCGAGGCGGTTCGCCGCGGCGCTGCTCGTCGAAGCGGGAGCGCTTGTCGTCCTCCTCGTCGGCCATGCCCTCCTTGAAGCTCTTCATGCCCTTGGCGACGTCCTTCATCATGTTCGAGAAGCGATTGCCGCCGAACAGAAGCAGAAGAAACAGCCCGAGAATGATCCAGTGAATGAGGCTGAAACCGCCCATGGGGATACTCCTTTGCGGCGCTTCTAGTCCGCCTCTTCACTGGTTTCCAGTTGAAGCTGGAACATGCTTTCGTCGAGCGGGTCGAGCAGGCCCGCGGCTTTGAGGTCGTCGATGCCCGGCAGGTCGCGTCGCGAGCCGAGGCCGAAGTGGGTCAGGAATTCCTGCGTGGTGGCGTAGAGCAGCGGCCTGCCGGGGCCCTCCCTGCGCCCGGCAGGCCTAACCCAACCCGCATCCATCAGCACGTCGATGGTGCCCTTGGAAATCTGCACGCCGCGGATCGCCTCGATCTCGGCGCGGCTGACCGGCTCATGATAGGCGATGATCGCCAGAGTCTCGGTCGCGGCGCGCGACAGGCGCCGCACCTCTTCGCGAGTCCGGCGAAGCAGATGCGCAAGGTCGGGGGCGGTCTGGAAATGCCAACGCCCGCCGCGCTCGACGAGCTCGATCCCCCGCCCCTCGTAGTGCGCCGCGAGCTGGCCAAGGGCGATTTCGATCTCGCCTTCGCCGACGTGGAGCGCGATCTCGTCAATGGTCAGCGGATCGGCCGAAGCGAACAAGGTGGCTTCGATGGCGCGGGCCAGCTCGTCCATCATGCGGCCTTCTTGAGGCTGATCGGGGCGAACGCCTCCGACTGGAGGAAATCGAGACGCCCGCGCCGCGCCAGTTCGAGCATGGCCAGGAAGCTGGACGCCAGCGCCGACTTGCGGAATTGGAGGTCCTGGGTCGTCGGCAGGAAGCTTTCGAGCAAGGTCCAGTCGAGCGCGGTGCCGATCATCCGCGCCACCCGCTCAAGTGCTTCTTCGAGGGTCATGACCGATCGGGCGTGGACCACGTGCATCGCCGGCTGGGTCCGAGCTTTCACCGCGCCATAGGCCGCGAACAGGTCGAAATCGCGGACCTGCCAGGCCGACTTGCGCACCAGCCGAAGCCCTTCGGGACCACCGCGCACGAAGACATCGCGGCCAATGCGGTCGCGACCGAGCAGCCGAGCGCCAGCTTCGCGCATCGCATCGAGCCGCTGCAACCGCATCTGCAGCCGGAGCGCAATTTCCTCGGGGCTAGGATCCTGCTCGGGATCCTTGGGCAGCAGCAGGCAAGATTTAAGGTAGGCGAGCCACGCCGCCATGACGAGATAATCGGCGGCGATTTCGAGCTTCAGCGCGCGCGCTTCGGCCAGGTACGTCAAATATTGCTCAACTAGGTCGAGGATCGAGATTTGGGCGAGGTCGACCTTCTGGGCGCGAGCGAGATTGAGCAAGAGGTCGAGCGGCCCTTCCCAGCCGTCGAGGCTTAGGTTCAGCTCGTCGGACTGGCGCTGCAGAAGCGGGGCGTCGAAATCCTCATCCACGGCGCTGGAATACACCAGAACTAGTGGTTCTGCGAAGGCGCAGCCACGAAATGTCGTGGATAACTAGGCTAGCGCGAGCAGCTGGTCGCGCTTGGCAATTTCCTCGGCGAAATCGAGGCCATCGGTATCGAGGCGAGTTCCCGCCATCGCCCGTTCCAGCCGCTCCGCCCCCTCCTGCCTAATCTCTCCCAGCCGCTCGGCGATGGCGATATTGTCGGCCAGCACACCGTTGCACGGCAAAGCCACATCGCAACCGGCTTCGACGCAGGCGGCGGCCCGCTCGGGCTGGGTGCCGGTGAGCGCGTTCATGTTGCTGTCGTCGCTCATCAGGAAGCCGTCGAAGCCGATCCGCTCGCGGACGATATCCTCGATGACGAACGGGGACTGGCTCGACGGATGGTCCGGGTCCCACGCGGTATAGACGACGTGGGCCATCATCCCCATCGGCGCCGAAGCGAGGCGCTCGAACGGTTCGAGGTCGATCTCCAGATCTTCCGCGCTTGCCGTGACGATCGGCAGCTCGTGGTGGCTGTCGACCAAAGCGCGGCCGTGACCGGGGATGTGCTTAACGATGCCGACGATGCCCGCCGAAGCGAGCCCGTCGAGCACCGCGCGGCCGAGCGCCGCGACCTGCATCGGCTCGGTGCCGAGCGCGCGGTCGCCGATGATGTCGCTGGCGCCCTTCTGGCGGACGTCCAGCAACGGTAGTGCGTCGACGTTTACCCCGACCGAGCGAACCATCAGCCCGAGCGCCCGCGAATTGGCGCGGACGGCCTCGATCGCCGACGATGGCGCGAGCGCATAAAGGTCGGCGAACCGCTCCGCCGCGGGGAAGGCCGGCCATGCGGGCGGTTTCATGCGCGCGACGCGGCCGCCTTCCTGGTCCATCAGGATCGGCACGTCGTCGCGGCCGCTGATCTCACGCAGCGAATCCGTCAGGCGCAGCAGCTGCTCTGGATTGTCGCAGTTGCGCTTGAACAGGATGAAGCCGGCCGGATCTGAGTTCGCGGAAGAAGCGCCGCTCGTCGTCGGTCAGCTCAAGGCCGGCGAGGCCGAAGATCGCCGCCAGCATGTCAGTGCGCCACGAAGCAATTTTCGCCGGCGGCCTTCAGCGCCTGGCAGGCGGCCTTGGCGTCGGCCGGCGATCCGGCGCCGGCGCGAAGCCGGATTCCGCCCGAGAAGGGTACGATCATCTTGTTCATTGCTCCGATGGTGGGGAAGCGCGTCGACAATGCGGTCCAGGCCCGCTCGGCCTGCGCCTGGTTGGCGAAGGCGCCGAGCTGGATGACGCTGCCGGGCGCTCCGGACGGCGCCGCTGGCTTGGGCTCCGGCGCGGCCGGCTTCTCGGCGGCAGCCGGCGGTGCCGTAGGCTGGGGCGCCGGCTTCGCGACCGGCGTTTCGGGCAATTTGTTGAGGTCGAGCTGGGCATCCTTGTCCTCGCCCGCGCTGGTTTCGAACGCGGTTTCGCTCTCACCGGCAACGTCGAGCCCGCCGGGATCGGCCGGCTTGACCTTGTAAGGCCGCACGTCGGCATGGATCAGTTCGGGCGGGCCGCTACCCTCGCTGCGGCTGCGCCCGAGCCAGAAGAAGGTCCCGGCGACGATCAACCCGGCAAGCATGACCATGGCCAGAGCGGCCAGCATCTTGCGCGCCGACAGGCCGCGCGGTTCGTCCTCGTCCTCGACCGCCTGCAGCCAGGGCAGCTGCTCGTCGTAATCGCGGTGGGTGTCGCTCAACGCTCGATGCCCTTGGGCTTTTGCGGCAGGCCGACGACGGCACAACTGAAGCGAATCTTCTCCATCCGCTGGCACAGCACTTCGCTGTGCGCCTGCGAGGTGGTGCCGATCTGGAAGCGGTAGAAGGGACGGCCACGCGAGTTGCGGGTCTCGACCACGACCGCGGGCAACCGTTTAACGCCGGGGTAAGCGCGGACCATTGCCTGCCAGCCCTGCTTGGCCTGGAGCTTCGAGCCGAAAGCGCCAATCTGAACCAGCCGGCCGTAGGCGCCACTCGACACGCGCGCGGGCCACAAGGTCAGCGGCGCCGGGCGTGCCGCGGCGCGCGCCGAGGGCCGGCGGTGGACGGTTACAGGAGCTTTACTAACGGCCGCTTTGGCCGGCGCGGCCGCCGCCGTCTTGCTGACGGTCGCTGGGGCCGCTGCCGGCGCGGAAGAACTCGGCGCCGCATCGAGCGAGGGCGGTCCGACCTCGCCACCGGCCGTTTCTTCGACGTCGCCCCCTTGCGTATCCGTTTCCTGGGGCTTGGCGATCGTGACCTGCGGCTGAGGAGCCTGGCGGACGATTGGCTGCGCCGGGGGCGCCACCTCGGGTGTAGGCGCGAGCCGCACCTGCTCGGGGCTGCTCGCGGGCGGCAGCGCAACGGTGGTCGAACGCGGCGCGGAGGACGCCGGCGGTGAGGGTAGCCGCCAGTCTTGCGTGCCGAGCCAATAAGACCCGCCGGCGATGGCGACGAGCGCGGCGGCCGCTCCAGCGACCCGGCCATGCCTGCCCCGCGGTGCCGTGTTGCGCACCGCTTTTGGTTCGTCGGTGAGCCACGGCAGCCGGTCAGGACTGGCTGCCAGCTGGGCCTGGCTCATGGTCAGCGCATCTCCTCGGTCGCAGCGACCCCCATCAACCCCAGGCCGCTGCGGATAATCTGGCCCAGCCCGATAGCGAGTTCCAGCCGGGCGCGAGAAAGTTGTGGATTGTTTTCAAGGAGGAAGCGCCGCTCCGGATCGTCGTTGCCGCGGTTCCACAAGGCGTGAAATTCGGCCGCGAGATCATAGAGGTAGAAGGCGATGCGATGCGGCTCGTGGGCCACCGCCGCGCCTTCGACCACGCGCGGATATTGCGCCATCCGCCTGACCAGCGCCAGCTCCTCCTCGTCGAGCAGCGACAGGTCGGCGGCGCTGTCCAGCGCCACGCCGGCGTCCGCCGCCTTCCGCTTCAGCGAGCTGATCCGGGCATGGGCGTATTGGACGTAGAACACCGGATTGTCCTTCGACGCCTCGACCACCTTGGCGAAATCGAAATCGAGCGGCGTGTCGGCGCGCTTGGTCAGCATCATGAAGCGGACAACGTCCTTGCCGACTTCGCCGACGACGTCGGCGAGCGTGACGAAGTCGCCCGCGCGCTTGCTCATCTTGAACGGCTCGCCGTTGCGGAACAGGCGGACCATGTTGACCAGCTTGACGTCGAGATCGACCCGACCGTCGGTCAGCGCCGTCACCGCCGACTGGACGCGCTTGACCGTGCCGGCATGGTCGGCGCCCCAGATGTTGACCAGATGGTCGGCTTTCTGCGCTTTCTGCCAGTGATAGGCCGCGTCGGCGCCGAAATAGGTCCAGCTGCCGTCCGACTTCTTCATCGGGCGATCCTGGTCGTCGCCGAACTGGGTCGAGCGGAACAGGGTCAGCTCGACCGGCTCCCATTCGTCGTGCGGGTCGAGGCTCTTGGGGCGTTCCAGCACGCCTTCATAGACCAGCCCCTTGCCGCGCAGCACGGCCATCGCCTCGCCGACCGCGCCGCTCTGCTGAAGCTCGGCCTCCGACGAGAACAAATCGTGGTGGATGCCGAGCAGGCCGAGGTCGTTGCGGATGAGGTCGAGCATCGCCTTGATCGCGGCACCGCGGAACAGCGGTAGCCATTCCTGCTCGGGCGCAGTCGCATAGCGCTCGCCATGGTCGACGGCGAGCTGCGCCCCGACCGGCTTCAGATAGTCGCCGGGGTAGAAGCCCTCGTCGATCTCGATCTGTTGGCCGAGCGCTTCGAGGTAGCGGAGGTGCACCGAGCGGGCGAGCGTATCGACCTGCGCGCCGGCGTCGTTGACATAATATTCCTTGGTGACGCGGAAACCCGCCGCTTCGAGCAGGCGCGCAAGGCTGTCGCCGACCACCGCGCCGCGGCAATGGCCCATGTGCAGCGGCCCGGTTGGGTTCGCCGAGACATATTCGACATTGACCCGCTCATTGCGGCCGACGGTCGACAGGCCGTATTCGTCACCTTGGGACAGGATGGTGCGAAGCTCGTCGCGCCAGGCGTCGGGATCGAGGCGGAGGTTGAGGAAGCCCGGCCCCGCGATCTCGACCGACGTCACCGGCGGCAGCGCCTCCAGCTTCGGCTTGATCGCCTCGGCCAGCGCGCGCGGGTTGGTCCCGGCGGGCTTGGCCAGCACCATCGCCGCATTGGTCGCGAGATCGCCGTGCGAGGGATCGCGCGGCGGCTCGACCGTGACGTTCTTGCGGTCGAGGTTCGCGGGCAAGGCGCCGTCGGCAACGAGATCGTCGAGCACGCCGTCGAGCAGTGCGGAATATTGAGCATAAAGGGACATCGCGCGGCGTCTAACGCGGGCGACGGCGGACGTCACCCTGTCGGGTTCAATCTCTGTCCAAACGAAAAACAATCGGAGCCGGACCTAATTTATGTTAGAAATGGTCCGGCAGGAGAAAGAGTATCGCCCGCATCCAAGGGTTCAACAAGCGCGCGCCGAGGATCGACCTCAGGCGCCCGGCGACCCTGATCAATTCCGACGGCGGTGAACGGGAAGTCCATATCCTCGACGTATCCGGCGGCGGCTTTCGCCTGGAAGTGGCCGAAAGCCCTCGCATCGGAGAGTTCGTATCCATCAGGGTCGAGCGAGACGTCAGCTTCCCCGCACAGATCCGCTGGGCCCTCGGAAGTGAGGCGGGCGGAATGTTCCTGGCACCCGTCGATGAGAAAGATTGGATGTAGCGCAAGCAGGAGTCGAGCCGATGGCGGACAAGGTCAGAGACGAGCGAAACGACCGGCGTACAGGGGACGATCGTCGCCAGGGCAGCGATCGGCGCAAGACCGAACGAAGTGAAAGCGACCGTCGTCAGGGGGAGCAGCGCGAAGGCGACCGCAGGTCATAGCCCTCGACGCTTCGAGGACGCTCAAAACCGGTCCGACGGCAGGTTGACCGGCCCGACCAGTTCCTCGTGACGGGCGATGGCGAAGCGGTCGGTCATGCCGGCGATGAAGTCGCCGATGGTGCGCAACTGCTCTGGGCCCTCGCGCTGCCAGGCTTTCGGCAGCAGCCTGGGATCGGCGCGATAGGCGGCGGCGAGGTTGGCGACGACGCGGTCGGCCTCGATCCGGATCGGCTGGAGCTCCGGCAGGCCATAGAGCCTGGCGTAGAGGAAGCGCTTGAGAGCGCGCTCCTCCGCCGCCAAGCCTTCCGAGAAGCCCGCCAGCGGCCGGCCGGCGGCGCGGACATCGCCCATCGTCTCGACGCCAGCTTCGCGCACGCGGCGCGCGGTTTCGGCCAGCACGTCGCCGACCATTGCGCCGATCATGTCGCGAACGACCGCGCGGTGGCGCTTCTCGATCGAAATGCCCGGATGGCGTTCGCCCGCCTCGTCCCACAGCCGCCTCACCAGCGGCATTTCGAGCAGCTCGTCGAGGTTCAACAGGCCGGCGCGAAGGCCGTCGTCGATATCGTGATTGTCGTAGGCAATGTCGTCGGCGATCGCCGCGATTTGTGCCTCAAGCCCCGGCCAGGTGGTCAACGCCAGGTCGAATTCGGCATTGGCTTCGGCCATGGCCCAGGTCGGCTCGGCGATCGGGCCGTTATGCTTGGCCAGCCCTTCAAGCGCTTCCCAGCTGAGGTTGAGCCCATCGAAGCCGGGATAAGGGTTCTCGAGCCGCGTCACGATGCGGATGGCGTGAGCGTTATGGTCGAACCCACCAACATTCTTCAGCGCGGCTTCCAGCGCATCCTCGCCGGCATGGCCGAAGGGCGGGTGGCCGAGATCGTGCGACAGGCACAGAGCTTCGGTCAGGTCCTCGTTAAGCCCAAGCGCGCGGGCCATGGTGCGGCCGACCTGCGCGACTTCGAGGCTGTGGGTCAGGCGGACCCGGAAATGGTCGCCGTCGGGGGCGATGAATACCTGGGTCTTGTGGCGCAGGCGGCGGAAGGCAACACTGTGGACGATGCGGTCGCGGTCGCGCTGAAAACTGTCGCGAGGACCGCGCGGGCCGGACGTCAGTTCAGGATGAAGGCGGCCGCGCGAGCGATCAGGACTTGCAGCGAGCGCTTCGGGCAGTTTCATTCCGTAGCGACTGGCACAATCCTGTCGGTTACGGAATTCCTCCACTGGGACGCGGTGATGTGGGCGGAGGCGAGATCCTCGGCGAAAATCTCCGCGTCGTTGGAATCCTTGAACGGTCCGATCACCAGCCGCGCCTTGTCCCCGCCGGTCGCGACATAGCCGGGAATGCCCTCGAACATTTCGCCGTTCATGCGCTTCATTCGCTCATATTGACGCGGCAGCGCGTCCGCATCCGCACCGCTCGCAAGCTGCAGCCATATGCGGCGCGGAGCTTGCGCGGCGACCCTCTGTGCCGGGTGGCGGACGGGGACGGAGTAAGATGCCTGGGTCGGTGCCGGAACGTAGCGTTGCTGCGCCGCCTGGACTGGCGCCGGCGCAGTCGCAGGCGCGCTCAGCAGATCGTCGAGTCCGGCGAGGCGGTCGCCGGCAACCCTGGTGGCGGCCGGAGAAGCCTGCGGCGTGTTCGACGCATAAGCGGTACCCGCCTCGGGCATGATGCCGAGGTTCACCGCAGCGGCCTTTTGCCCGGCGCCAAGCGTCGTCAGACGCTGAAGGAAGGGCGAAAGCTGGGTCGAGCTGCCCGGCATTGCGGCATTGATGGCGGCCATCGCGCCATTGGGGTCGCCGGTCAGCGCAAGCACGAAGGCGCGGGTGCGGGCAGCAGCTGGGTCGCGCCGCGCCATCAGCGGCGACAGGGTCGTGAGTGCCGCCGTGCGGTTGCCGCCGATTGCCTGGCTCAGCGCCAGGCGACGGCTCGCTTCGTCCCGATCGGCGCCGGTCTGGGCGACACGGTAATCGGATTGAGCTTTGGATTGCTGGCCCAGCAGGTCGTAGGCCAGGCCCCGAGCACAGGCGAATTGCGCGACGCTGGCGCCGAGCTGCTGGGCGCGGGTGAAATAAGCGAGCGCGCCGCTGGCATCACCGTTGGCGACGGAAACTGCTCCCATGCCGATCTGCGGGAGCGGGCTGCGCGGATTGACGTCGTCGGCGCGGGCGAAGAAACCGGCAGCAGCCTGCGCATCCCCGAGCTCCAGGACGGCGCGGCCCGCACCGATCAGCGCATCGAAATCCTTGGGATCGCTAGCCAGCGTGCGAACATAGCGGGCCAGCGCCGCCGAGGCGGTCTCGTCGTAGGGGGAATAGCTGCCGGCCGCGACGGCTGGGACGGCCGAAACGGCCGCCGCAACGCCGGCGCATAGCGCGCACGCAAGCCGGAGCTGTAAGAATTCCCGCATTGACCCTCCCGATGCGGGAGAGAATCTTACCTGAAGCTTTCTGCCTAGAGGCTTTACGGTGAGCCGTGCGCGCTAGCCGACGAGACGCTTTGGAACGAGACCTTGCCAACGCGAAGTAAACGAAAGGGCAGCCCCCGCGAGGACTGCCCTTATTCAATCCGGATGCGGTCCGTTACTGGTTATTTTGCCGGTTCAGGAAACGCGGAATGTCGATCGGCTCATTCGGATAGGACGATTCATCCTCGTCGATCTGCGCCTTGGGCGCGCCGCGAGCGATATTCGACATGCGCTCGAACAAGGTGCCGCCGGCGGCAGCGCGCGGCTGCTCCGTATCGTCCTCGTCTTCCGGCGGATCAATCGGCGGAGCGCCGACCGGGCTGGTCAGGATGTCGTCGCTGCCGAGCAGCAGCTCGTCGCCCTCATCCTCGCCAGTTTCAGGTTCGTCGGCG
>CAWHYD010000005.1:0-508551 GCA_963833685.1 uncultured Alphaproteobacteria bacterium
AATTTCGAATATTGCGTTCAGTCGATCATCGATCGCCTGGGTGCGCGTCCGGCGGTGCTTTATCTTCCGATCGGCATCGAAGGCGGCTTCAAGGGCCTCGTCGACCTCGTCGAGAACCGGGCGATTATCTGGCTCGACGAAAGCCTGGGTGCCAAGTTCGAATATCAGGACATTCCGGAGGAATTGAAAGACAAGGCCGCCGAAGCGCGCACCACCCTCATCGAACTCGCCGTCGAGCAGGACGACGAGGCGATGGAAGCCTATCTGGAAGGAACCGAGCCCGACGTCGCGACGCTGAAGAAGCTGATCCGCAAGGGTACGCTCGGCATGGCATTCGTGCCGATCGTGTGCGGCTCGGCGTTCAAGAACAAGGGCGTTCAGCCACTGCTCGACGCCGTCGTCGACTATCTGCCGAGCCCGCTCGATGTTCCGCCGATCAAGGGCCTGCTTCCCAATGGCGATGAGGATACGCGCCCGTCGGACGATAACGCGCCCTTCTCGGCGCTCGCGTTCAAGATCATGAACGATCCCTTCGTCGGGACGCTGACCTTCGCCCGCATCTATTCGGGCAAGCTCGAAACGGCGTCGCAGGTGATGAACAGCGTCAAGGACAAGAAGGAAAAGGTCGGCCGCATGCTGCTGATGCATGCGAACGACCGTGAGGACATCCAGGTGGCCTATGGCGGCGATATCGTCGCTCTGGCCGGTCTCAAGGACACGACCACCGGCGACACGCTTTGTGCCACCAATGCCCCGATCATCCTCGAGCGGATGGAATTCCCCGATCCGGTCATCGAGCTGTCCGTCGAGCCCAAGACCAAGGCCGACCAGGAGAAGATGGGCGTCGCGCTTAATCGCCTGGCGCGCGAGGACCCGTCGTTCCGCGTGACCACCGACCATGAATCGGGCCAGACGATCATCAAGGGGATGGGCGAGCTCCACCTCGAAATCCTGGTCGACCGCATGAAGCGTGAGTTCAAGGTCGAGGCCAACGTCGGCGCTCCGCAGGTCGCCTATCGCGAATATCTCGCGAAGCCGGTCGAGCTGACCTACACCCACAAGAAGCAGTCGGGCGGCTCCGGCCAGTTCGGCGAGATCAAGATCAACGTCATTCCCGGCGAGCGCGGCACTGGCTTCCAGTTCTTCGACGAGATCAAGGGCGGCAACGTGCCGAAGGAATATATTCCCTCGGTCGAAAAGGGTCTTCGCGAAACCGCCGAGACGGGGTCGTTGATCGGCTTCCCGATCATCGACTTCGAAGTGCACCTGATCGACGGCAAGTATCACGACGTCAACTCCTCGGCGCTGGCGTTCGAGATCTGTGCTCGGGGCGCGATGCGCGAAGCGGCGCAGAAGTCGGGCATCAAGCTGCTCGAGCCGATCATGAAGGTCGAGGTGGTGACTCCCGAACAATATCTCGGCGATGTCATCGGCGATCTCAATTCACGGCGCGGGCAGGTTCAGGGCCAGGACACTCGCGGTAATGCCCTGTCGGTCGATGCTTTCGTGCCGCTCGCGAACATGTTCGGCTACGTCAACCAACTGCGTTCCTTCACGCAGGGGCGCGCACAGTACACGATGCAGTTCTCGCATTACGAGGAAGTGCCGCAGAACGTCGCCGACGAGGTGAAGGCGAAGCTGGCGTAAGCGCAATTTTGTAGTTATGGGCGCGTCCGCGAAGCGGGCCCGGCCCGAATTTCCAAGAGAAGAAGAGGCGTAAAATGGCTAAGGCTAAATTCGAGCGGAATAAGCCGCACTGCAACATCGGCACCATCGGTCACGTCGATCACGGCAAGACCTCGCTGACGGCGGCCATCACCAAGGTGCTCGCCAAGCACGGCGGCGGCGTAGCCGTCGACTTCGCGAACATCGACAAGGCGCCGGAAGAGCGCGAGCGCGGGATCACCATTTCGACGGCGCACGTCGAATATGAGACCGACAAGCGCCACTATGCGCACGTCGATTGCCCGGGCCACGCCGACTATGTGAAGAACATGATCACCGGTGCCGCCCAGATGGACGGCGCGATCCTGGTCGTGTCAGCCGCCGACGGCCCGATGCCGCAGACCAAGGAGCACATCCTGCTCGCGGCGCAGGTCGGCGTTCCGACCATGGTCGTGTTCCTCAACAAGGTCGACCAGGTCGACGATCCCGAGCTGCTCGAGCTGGTCGAGCTCGAAATCCGCGAGGAGCTGTCCAAGCGCGGCTTCGACGGCGACAACATTCCGATCGTCGCCGGTTCGGCGCTTGCGGTTCTCGAAGACCGTGACGCCAACATCGGCGAAGAGAAGATCATGGAGCTGATGAAGGCGGTCGACGACTGGATCCCGCAGCCGGAGCGTCCGCTCGACAAGCCGTTCCTGATGCCGATCGAGGACGTGTTCTCGATCTCGGGTCGCGGCACCGTCGTCACCGGCCGTGTCGAAACCGGCGTCATCAAGGTTGGCGAGGAAGTCGAAATCGTCGGCATCCGCGACACCCAGAAGACCGTCGTCACCGGCGTCGAAATGTTCCGCAAGCTGCTCGACCAGGGCCAGGCCGGCGATAACATCGGCGCGCTCATCCGCGGCATCGGCCGTGAAGACGTCGAGCGCGGCCAGGTTCTGTGCAAGCCGGGCTCGATCACGCCGCACACCGACTTCCAGGCGGAAGTCTACGTCCTGTCGAAGGACGAGGGCGGCCGTCACACGCCGTTCTTCGCCAACTATCGTCCCCAATTCTACTTCCGGACCACGGACGTGACCGGTGAAGTCGAGCTTCCGGCCGGCACCGAAATGGTGATGCCGGGCGACAACGTTACCCTCGGCGTCAAGCTGATCGCTCCGATCGCCATGGACCCGGGCCTGCGCTTCGCGATCCGCGAAGGCGGCCGTACGGTCGGCGCAGGGGTTGTCGGTTCGATCTCGAAGTAATATAGGGCGCCAACCGCGCGATTCTGGTTCAGGGTCGCGCGGTTCGCTTTTGAGTTTGATTTGTTGCGCGGGCGGCCGCTTTGAGTGGTGGTCCGTGGGCTCTTTCGCATCGGTAGGGACATGGAAACGCAAAACATCCGGATTCGCCTGAAGGCCTTCGATCATCGAGTGCTTGACCAGGCGACTGGCGACATCGCCGACACGGCGCGCCGCACGGGTGCACTCATCCGCGGTCCCATTCCCCTGCCGACGCGCATCGAGAAGTTCACCGTCAACCGCTCGCCGCACGTCGACAAGAAGTCGCGCGAGCAGTTCGAGGTCCGGACTTACAAGCGGCTGCTCGACATCGTGCAGCCGACGCCGCAGACGGTCGACGCGCTGATGAAGCTCGATCTCGCCGCCGGCGTCGACGTTGAGATCAAACTGGCTTAACCGGCCAGCGCGGGCCAAGGCTCGCGGAAATGGGTGATACCGCCGGAGATTAGCTCCGGGCTGCGTCCCCGCCGCTCCTTTTTCAGGAGCAATAGCCCAGGCGGGGCACGCGAAATTTTTGATGGGCTGCAAGCACCTTGGGCTGTCCGAGGTGCCTCTGTTGAGGAGTGATGGATCATGCGCACCGGCGTGATCGCGAAGAAGGTCGGAATGACCCGCCTGTTCCAGGCGGACGGTCGGCACGTGCCGGTTACCGTCCTGCAGCTGGACAGCGTTCAGGTCGTCGGCCGCCGCGAAATGGATCGTGACGGCTATACCGCCGTTCAGCTCGGCGCCGGTACGGCCAAGGCGAAGAACGTCGCCAAGCCGCAGCGTTCGGCGTTCGGCAAGGCCGAGGTCGAGCCCAAGGCGCAGGTCGCCGAATTCCGCGTCGCCGAGGATGCGCTCCTCGATGTCGGCGCGACGATCAGCGCCGATCACTTCGTCGCCGGCCAGATGGTCGATGTCTCGGGCGTGACCCAGGGCAAGGGCTTCGCCGGCGCCATGAAGCGCTGGAACTTCGGCGGTCTTCGCGCCACCCACGGCGTCTCGGTCTCGCACCGTTCGCATGGCTCGACCGGCAACCGCCAGGACCCGGGCCGCGTGTTCAAGAACAAGAAGATGGCCGGCCACATGGGGGCTCGTAATCGCACCCAGCAGAACCTCGAGGTCGTCCGCACCGATCCGATCCGCGGCCTGCTGTTCATCAAGGGCTCGGTCCCGGGCCACAAGGGCAGCTGGCTGACCGTCGCCGACGCGATCAAGCTGCCGCCCCACGAAACCGCGCCTTATCCGGCCGGAATCCTCGATACGAAGGTGAAGATCGACGAGTCCGAGCTGCCGGCCGCCGGCCTGGTTGACGACGCCGCGGTGCACGAAATCCCGGCGCTGCCGAGCGATGCCGAAGTCGCGGCGATTGCTGCCGAGCAGGAAGCCGGCGCCGCGGCCGAGGCGGATGCTGAGGCTGCTGCTGAAAATAACGCCGCCGATGCGGTCCAGACCGCGGAAAATGAAAAGGCCCAAGCGGCGGAGGACGGCGCGAAGCCTGCCTCTGACGCCGACGAAGGCAAGGAAGGCTAAGATGAAGGTCAAGGTACAGACCCTCGACGCCAAGGCTGGCGGCGACATCGAGCTCAACGACGAGATTTTCGCCGTCGAGCCGCGCGCCGACATCCTCCACCGCGTCGTCACCTGGCAGCTGGAAAAGCGCCGCGGCACCGCTCGTGGCGCCCGCGAGCGCAGCGATGTCGCCCGCACCGGCAAGAAGTTCGGCAAGCAGAAGGGCGGCGGCACCGCCCGCCACGGCGATCGTCGTGCCCCGATCTTCATCGGCGGCGGCAAGGCGCACGGCCCGCGCGTTCGCGATTTCAATCCGTCGCTGAACAAGAAAATCCGCGCTCTTGGCCTCAAGATGGCGCTGTCGGCCAAGGCCAAGGACGGCAATCTCGTCGTCATCGACAATCTCGACGTCAAGGACGGCAAGACCCGCGTGCTCCGCGATCAGCTCGGCCAGCTCGGCTTTGGCAAGACCGCGCTGGTGATTGACGGTGACGCGCTCAACGTCGGCTTCGCCCGCGCCTCGTCGAACCTCGGCAGCGTCAACCTGCTCTCGGCGGTCGGTGCCAATGTCTACGACATCATGCGTCACGAAACTTTGGTCCTGACCCGCGCCGCGGTCGAAAAGCTGGAGGCCCGGTTCAATGGCTAAGAAGCCCGCCACCAAGGCGGTCGAAACCCGCCACTACGATGTCGTCCTGGCGCCGCACATCACCGAAAAGTCGACGATGCTGTCGGAGGCCAATGCGGTGGTGTTCAAGGTCGCGTCCGGCGCCACCAAGCCCGAGATCAAGGCTGCCGTCGAAGCGCTGTTCGGCGTGACGGTGGTCGGCGTCAACACGCTCGTCACCAAGGGCAAGACCAAGCGCTGGAAGGGCAAGCCCTACACCCGCTCGGACGTGAAGAAGGCGATCGTTCGCCTGGCCGAGGGCCAATCGATCGATATTACGGAAGGGGTTCGGGGCTAATGGCTCTCAAGCAATATAAGCCGACCTCGCCGTCGCGCCGTGGCCTGATCCTCGTCGACAAGTCGGCGCTGTGGAAGGGCAAGCCCGTCAAGGCGCTGACCGAAGGCAAGCGCAAGACCGGCGGCCGCAACAACAAGGGCCATGTGACGTCGCGCGGCATCGCCGGCGGCCACAAGCAAAAGTATCGCCACATCGATTTCAAGCGCCGCACCTGGGACGTCGCCGCGACCGTCGAACGGCTCGAGTACGACCCCAACCGCTCGGCGTTCATCGCGCTCATTACCTATGAGAGCGGCGAGCAGGCCTACATCATCGCTCCGCAGCGCCTCGCGCCGGGCGACAAGGTCATCGCCGGCAAGAAGGTCGACGTGAAGCCGGGCAACGCCATGGAACTCGGCCAGATGCCGGTCGGCACCATCGTCCACAACGTCGAGATGAAGCCGGGCAAGGGCGGCCAGATCGCGCGCGCCGCCGGGACTTATGTCCAGGTCGTCGGCCGCGACCGCGGAATGGTCATCGTCAGGCTGAATTCAGGCGAGCAGCGCTACATCCGCTCGGACTGCATGGCGACCGTCGGCGCGGTGTCGAACCCCGACAACGCCAACCAGACGCTGGCCAAGGCCGGCCGCACCCGCTGGCTCGGCAAGCGCCCGCTGACCCGCGGCGTCGCCAAGAACCCGGTCGACCACCCGCACGGCGGTGGTGAAGGCCGGACCTCGGGCGGTCGTCACCCGGTCACACCGTGGGGCAAGCCGACCAAGGGTGCCCGCACCCGTCACAACAAGGCGACCGACAAGTTCATCATTCGGTCGCGTCACGCGAAGAAGAAGGGTTAATCCATGGCCCGTTCCATCTGGAAAGGTCCGTTCGTCGAGCTTTCGCTGCTGAAGAAGGCGGAAGCCGCTCAGGACAACAGCAAGCGCGCGCCGATCAAGACCTGGTCGCGCCGCTCGACTATCCTGCCGCAGTTCGTCGGCCTGACCTTCAATGTCTACAACGGCCGCAAGTTCGTGCCGGTGTCGGTCAATGAGGACATGGTCGGCATGAAGCTCGGCGAGTTCGCCCCGACGCGGACCTTCCACGGCCACGCGTCCGACAAGAAGGGCAAGCGCTGATGAGCAAGCCAGTTTCCCCCCGCAGGGTCGGCGACAAGGAAGCGCTCGCGGTCGGCAACACGATCCGCGGCTCGGCCCGCAAGCTCAATCTGGTTGCCCAGCTGATCCGCGGCAAGAAGGTCGAGCAGGCCCTGAACATCCTGAAGTTCAGCCCCAAGGGCATGAGCGAGGACGTCTACAAGGTGCTCGCGTCGGCCGTCGCCAATGCCGAGAACAACCACAACCTCGACGTCGATGCCTTGGTCGTCGCCGAAGCGAGTGTCGGCAAGTCGATCTCGATGAAGCGCTTCGCCACCCGCGCCCGCGGCCGTTCGTCGCGCATCGTCAAGCCGTTCAGCCGCATCCGCGTCGTCGTGCGCGAGCAGGAAGAAGCGTAAACCATGGGTCAGAAATCCTCTCCGATCGGGCTTCGCCTGCAGATCAACCGGACCTGGGACAGCCGCTGGTTCGCCGAGGGCGGCGACTATGGCCGGCTGCTGCTCGAGGACCTGAAGATCAGGAACTACATCCTCAAACGCTCGCCCCAGGCCGCGATCTCCAAGGTCGTGATCGAGCGTCCGGCGAAGATTTGCCGGGTGTCGATCTATGCCGCCCGCCCGGGCGTCATCATCGGCAAGAAGGGCGCCGACATCGAGAAGCTGAAGCGCGAGCTTCAGAAGATGACGAGCTCCGAAGTCAGCCTCAACATCGTCGAGATCCGCAAGCCGGAGATCGACGCCAAGCTCGTCGCCCAGGGCGTCGCCGACCAGCTCGAGCGCCGCATCGCCTTCCGCCGCGCCATGAAGCGCGCGGTCCAGTCGGCTCTCCGCCTCGGCGCCGAAGGCATTCGTATCACCTGCGCCGGCCGTCTCGGCGGGGCCGAGATCGCGCGTACCGAATGGTACCGCGAGGGCCGCGTTCCGCTGCACACGCTGCGCGGCAACGTCGATTATGCCGAAGCCACCGCGCACACCGCTTACGGCGTGTGCGGGGTCAAGGTGTGGGTCTTCAAGGGCGAGATTCTCGGCCATGACCCGCTCGCCCAGGACCGGCTGATGATGGAGGCCCAGACCTCCGGCGTCCGCCCGGCGCGCGAAGAGCGCGGCAACCGGTAAGCGCGAAGGAACAACAGAGACATGCTGCAACCCAAGCGCACCAAGTTCCGCAAGGCCTTCAAAGGCCGCATCCATGGCAATGCCAAGGGCGGGACCGAGCTCAACTTCGGCGCCTTCGGCCTCAAGGCCATGGAGCCGGAGCGGATCACCGCGCGCCAGATCGAGGCCGCACGCCGCGCCATCACGCGCCACATCAAGCGCTCGGGCCGGTTGTGGATCCGCATTTTCCCGGACGTTCCGGTGAGCTCGAAGCCGGCCGAAGTCCGCATGGGCTCGGGCAAGGGTTCGCCTGAATTCTGGGTCGCCCGGGTCAAGCCGGGCCGGATCCTGTTCGAGCTCGACGGTGTCCCGGGTGCGCTCGCCAAGACGGCGTTCGAGCGCGCGGCCGAAAAGCTGCCGATCAAGACCAAGGTCGTCGCCCGCCTCGGCGAGACGCTGGTCGAAGAGGAAAAGTAAGATGCCTGCGATCGACGATCTTAAGCAGAAGACCGACGACCAGCTGCAGCAGCAGCTTGGCGAGCTGAAGCGCGAGCAGTTCAACCTGCGCTTCCAGTCGGCGACCAACCAGCTCGAGAAGCCGAGCCGCGTGCGCGAAGTTCGCCGCACCATCGCTCGCATCAAGACGCTGCAGCACCAACGCGCCCGCGCGCCGAAGCGGCGAAGGCCTGAGGAGAGTATAGAAGATGCCCAAGCGCGTCCTCACCGGCACCGTGGTGTCCGACAAGGGTGACAAGACCGTGGTGGTCCGTGTCGAGCGGCGGGTGAAGCACCCGCTCTACGGCAAGATCATCAAGCGGTCGAAGAAGTACCACGCTCACGACGCGGCCAACGGGTTCCACGTCGGCGAGATCGTGCGCATCCAGGAATGCGCGCCGATTTCGAAGCTGAAGACCTGGTCGGTGGTCGATCGCATCGGCACCGCTCAGATCGGCGCGGTCGAGATCGACGAGCCCGAAGCCTTGTCGTCCGAGCCTTCGGCTCCGGCCGCACCGGCCGCACCGGCCGAGGAAAAGGCCGAGAAGCCCGCCAAGAAGACGACGAAGAAGGCCAAGGCCGAAGACGTCGCCGAAGCGGACGCCTGAGAAGATTTTGAGAGGATAAGGGTCGAACCATGATCCAGATGCAGTCCAACCTGGACGTTGCCGACAATAGCGGGGCGAAGCGCGTCCAGTGCATCAAGGTGCTGGGCGGGTCCAAGCGCCGCACTGCCGGCGTCGGCGACATCATCGTCGTTTCCGTCAAGGAAGCGGCGCCGCGCGGCCGCGTGAAGAAGGGCGACGTCCATCGCGCCGTCATCGTCCGCACCGCCAAGGACATCCGCCGTCCCGACGGTTCGGTGATCCGCTTCGATTCCAACGCCGCGGTGCTGGTCAACAAGAACGAGGAGCCGATCGGCACCCGTATCTTCGGCCCGGTCGTGCGCGAGCTTCGTGCGCGCAAGCACATGAAGATCATCAGCCTTGCGCCGGAGGTGCTGTAACCATGGCCGCTGCGAAAATCCGCAAGGGCGACCGCGTCGTCATCCTGTCCGGCAAGGACAAGGGCCGCACCGGTGACGTCATCAGGTCGATGCCCAAGGAGGGCAAGGTCGATCGTGTCGGGCGTCAACGTCCACGCGCGCCACCGCAAGCCGATCCAGGCCAATCCGCAGGGCGGCATCGAACGCAAGGAAGCGCCGCTGCACGTGTCGAACGTCGCGATTGCCGACCGCCAAGACCGGCAAGCCGACCCGCGTCCGCTTCGAGGAGCGCGACGGCAAGAAGGTTCGCGTCGCGGCCAAGTCCGGAGAACTGATCCATGGCTGACAAGGAAAAGAAGGTCGACGAGGCCGATCGAGCCCGTCACCGAGCAGGCCTCCGAGGTCGAGCGCGTCGGCGAGGCTGAAAAGGCCGAGGCCGAGGCGATCGAAGCCTTGCCCAAGGTCGAGGAGGCCGAAGCGCCGAAGCCTGAGAAGGTGGCCAAGCCGTCGCTAAGCCGGCGAACTACACGCCGCGCCTCAAGACCGACTATGAGGATCGCATCGTCAAGGCGATGACGGAGAAGTTCGGCTACAAGAACCGGCTCGAGGTTCCGCGGCTCGACAAGATCGTCATCAACATGGGCGTCGGCGAGGCGACCCAGGACAAGAAGAAGGTCGAAACGGCCGCTGCCGAGCTGCAGCAGATCGCCGGCCAGAAGCCGGTCATCACCAAGGCCAAGAAGTCGATCGCCCAGTTCAAGCTGCGCGAAGGCATGCCGATCGGCTGCAAGGTCACGCTTGCGCCGCGAGCGCATGTTCGAATTCCTCGACCGGCTGGTCACGATCGCGCTGCCGCGCGTCCGCGACTTCCGCGGCCTCAACGCCAAGTCGTTCGACGGCCGTGGCAATTACGCCATGGGCCTGAAGGAACAGATCATCTTCCCCGAGATCAATTACGACCAGATCGACAAGGTCCGGGGCATGGACGTCATCATCACCACCACCGCGAAGACGGACGAAGAGGCGCGCGAGCTGCTGCGCCTGTTCAATTTCCCCTTCCCGCAAGAGGAGCAGAAGCAGGCCGCCTGAGGGCGCGTCTGCTTCGATTAGGAGAAGAACTTAAGTCATGGCGAAACTGAGTTCGATCAACAAGAACGAGCGTCGCAAGAAGCTCGTTCAGCAGAATGCGGCGAAGTACGCGAAGCTGAAGGCTATCGCGGACGATGAGTCGCGCGACGAGACCGAGCGTCTGATCGCGCGCCTCAAGATGGCCGAGCTGCCGCGCAACGGGAATCCGACGCGTGTTCGCAACCGCTGCGAGCTGACCGGCCGCAGCCGCGCATATTATCGCAAGTTCCGCCTGTCGCGGATCATGCTCCGGGAACTGGCCAACAAGGGCCTCATTCCCGGCGTCGTTAAGTCGAGCTGGTAAGGGATTACGGATGGCGATGACCGATCCTCTGGGTGACATGCTCACCCGCATCCGCAACGGCCAGTCGGCGCGTAAGGATTCGATCCTGACGCCGGCGTCGAAGCTGCGCGCCAACGTGCTCGATGTGCTTCAGCGCGAAGGCTACATCCGCGGTTATTCCGAGGAAGAGCTGGCGGGCCAGAAGGGCCTGCGCATCGAGCTCAAATATTTCGAGGGCCAGCCCGCGATCCAGCATCTGGCGCGCGTGTCCAAGCCGGGCCGCCGGGTCTATTCGGCCGCCCGCGAGCTGCCGCGCATCCGCAACGGCCTCGGCACGATCATCGTGTCGACCCCGCGCGGCGTGCTGTCGGACGCCGAGGCGCGCGACCAGAACGTCGGCGGCGAAGTGCTGGCGGAGGTGTTCTAATGTCTCGTATCGGCAAGAAACCCGTTCGCTGTCCCGGCTGGCGTTACCGCGTCGGTCGAAGGCACGACGCTGACCGTCAAGGGGCCCAAGGGCCAGCTCGGCGATGCAGCTGCTCGACGACCTCGTGAAATATGAGATCGCCGAGGGCGAAATCCGCGTCACGCCGCTGGTCGACGCGCAGCGCAATCGCGCCGCGTGGGGCATGCAGCGGACGTTGGTCCAGAACCTCGTCACCGGCGTGACCGAAGGCTTCACCAAGGTGCTCGAAATCACCGGCGTCGGCTATCGCGCCCAGGCCCAGGGCAAGAACCTGCGCCTCCAGCTCGGCTACAGCCACGACGTCAATTTCGCCGATCCCCGAAGGCATCGAGGTCAAGACTCCCGACCAGAACACGGTCGAGATCAGCGGCATCGACAGCCAGAAGGTCGGCCAGGTCGCGGCCGAGATCCGCCGCTGGCGCAAGCCCGAGCCGTACAAGGGCAAGGGCATCAAGTATCGCGGCGAGTATATCTTCCGCAAAGAAGGCAAGAAGAAGTAGCCATGGCGAAACTCTCCCTCTTCGACCGCCGCCGCCGCCGCGTGCGCACCACGCTTCGCGACGCGTTCGTCCGGCAAGCCGCGGCTGTCGGTCCACCGCTCGGGCCGGCACATCTATGCCCAGGTCATCGACGATGCCGCCGGCACGACCATCGCCGCGGCCTCGAGCCTGGACAAGGACCTCAAGGCCAAGACCGGCGCGACCAAGGACAGCGCCGCTGCCGTCGGCAAGGCGGTTGCGGAGCGCGCCAAGAAGGCCGGCGTTTCGAGCGTCGTCTTCGACCGTGGCGGCTTCCTGTTCCATGGCCGGGTCAAGGCCCTCGCCGACGCTGCCCGCGAAGGCGGACTGGAGTTTTAAATGGCTGACGAAAAGCAGACCAACGAAGTGAACACCGACCCGGTCGAGGCGGCTGCTGCTGCCGAGGCGACGCCGGCGCAGGCCGAGGCTCCCCAGGCTGAAGCTCCGCTGAGGCTGAAGCTCCGGCGCAGGCTGAGCTCCGGCTCAGGCAGACTCCGGCTCAGGCTGAAGCTCCGGTCGAGGCTGAAGCTCCGGCGCAGGCTGAAGCTCCGCAGGCCGAGCAGCCGCAGGGCCGTGGCCCGCGCGGCGGGCGCGGCGGCGGCCGTGGCCGTGGATGGCGGCGGAGCGTGGTCGTGGCCGCGGCCGGCGCGACGATCGTCGTCGGCCGTGGCGGCGACGACGACGGCGGCGAGGAGCTGATTGAAAAGCTCGTCCACATCAACCGCGTCTCCAAGACCGTGAAGGGCGGCAAGCGCTTCGGTTTCGCGGCGCTGGTGGTGGTTGGCGACGGCAAGGGCCGCGCCGGCTTCGGCCATGGCAAGGCTCGCGAAGTGCCGGAGGCCATTTCCAAGGCGACCGCCGCGGCGAAGAAGGCGATGATCCGCGTTCCGCTGCGCGACGGCCGCACGCTTCACCACGACGGGCTCGGCCACTTCGGCGCTGGCCGGGTGACGGTCCGCACGGCTCCGGCCGGCACCGGCATCATCGCCGGCGGCCCGATGCGCGCGATCTTCGAAAGCCTCGGCGTCGCCGACGTCGTCACCAAGTCGGTCGGCACGTCCAACCCCTACAACATGATCCGCGCGACCTTCGAGGCGCTCAAGGAGCAGACCAGCCCGCGCTCGGTTGCCCAGCGCCGCGGCAAGAAGGTCGCCGACCTGCTCGGCCGTGGCGGCGCCAACGCCGCCGAAGCCGAGGCCCAGGCCGAAGCGATCACGGAGTAACCGACGATGGCCAAGATCAAGATCACCCAGACCGGCTCGCCGATCCGCCGCGACAAGACGCAGCGGGCGACCCTGGTCGGCCTCGGCCTCAACAAGCTCGGCCGCACCGTGGAAGTGGACGAGACCCCCGAGGTCAAGGGCCAGGTCCGCAAGGTGGCTCACCTGTGCTGAGCGTCGATGAACGCCTAGGACCATCCTGCGCCGTTCGATGGGCCAGCGCGACAAAAGCGAAAGCGAGTGCAAGACATGAAACTCAACGAACTCAAGGACAATGAAGGCGCACGCAAGGGCCGGATGCGCGTCGGACGCGGGATCGGTTCGGGCAAGGGCAAGACGGCCGGGCGCGGCCAGAAGGGCGCCAAGGCGCGCTCGGGCGTGTCGATCGCCGGCTTCGAGGGCGGCCAGATGCCGCTCCACATGCGCATCCCGAAGCGCGGCTTCAACAACATCTTCGCCAAGGATTACGCCGAGGTGAATATCGGCGCGGTCCAGAAGGCGATCGATGCCGGCAAGCTCGATATCAAGGGCACGCTCGACCATGACGCGCTGAAGGGCGCGGGCCTGGCGCGCGGCGGCAAGGACGGCGTCCGCCTGCTCGGCAAGGGCGAGTTCAAGGCCAAGCTGGCGTTCAAGGTCGCCGGCGTGTCGAAGGGCGCGCGCGAGGCGGTCGAAAAGGCCGGCGGTTCGATCGAGCTGATCGAGCGCAAGGACCCGGCCGCGCTCGCCGCCGCCAAGAAGGGCAAGGTCCGCGAAAAGCGCCTTGCCGACCAGGCCGCCAGCGCCAAGGCTTGATCCGCCGTCCACCGCGAGCTGTCACGCTCTCGCAATGACGGGAAGGCGGCTTATATGAGCCGCAGAGCCGAGGGGATTTAAAAAGACGATGGCATCCGCAGCCGAACAAATGGCGTCCAGCATCAGCCTGGCGAACTTCGCCAAGGCAGCCGAGCTCAAGAAGCGGCTATGGTTCACGCTCGGCGCGCTGATCCTGTTCCGGTTGCTGTCGTTCGTCCCCGTGCCCGGCATCGACCCGGCCGCGATGAGCGCGCTTTACCAGACGCAATCGGGCGGCATCCTCGACGTCTTCAACACCTTCTCGGGCGGCGCTCTGCAGCGCTTCTCGATCGTCGCGCTCGGCGTCATGCCCTACATCACGGCGTCGATCGTCGTGCAGCTCGGCGCCACGCTCTACGGACCGTGGCAAACGCTGCGCAAGGAAGGCGAAACCGGGCGCAAGAAGCTCAACCAATACACCCGCTACCTGACGGTCGCGATCACGCTGGTGCAGGGTTATCTCGCGGTTCGGGGCCTCGAATCCCAGTCGTTGAAGCAGGGCATCGGCGCGGTCGTCGCGCCCGGCCTGCTGTTCGAGATCGCCGGCACTGTCAGCCTGGTCGGCGGCACCATGTTCCTGATGTGGATCGGTGAGCAGATCACCAGCCGCGGCATCGGCAACGGCGTGTCGCTGATCATCATGGCCGGCATCGTCGCCCGGCTTCCGCAGGGCATCGGCCAGCTGCTGGAAGGCGGCCGCACGGGCTCGGTCAGCCCGGTCGTGATCATCGGCATCATCGTCCTCGCCGTCGCCCTGATCCTGTTCATCTGCTTCATGGAGCGGGCGCAGCGCCGTGTGCTGATCCAATATCCTAAGCGGCAGACCGCGCGCGGCATGCAGCAGGAGCGCTCGCACCTGCCGATCAAGCTCAACACCGCCGGCGTGATCCCGCCGATCTTCGCTTCATCCCTGCTGCTGATGCCGCTGACCGTGCTCAACTGGGCCGGTTCCAGCGCCGACCCCAACAGCACCAGCAGCGACTGGCTGATCACCATCAGCACGTATCTGCAGCACGGCTCGCCGCTGTACATGCTGCTCTACGGCATCGGCATCGCCTTCTTCTGCTTCTTCTACACCGCGGTGCAGTTCAACAGCGAGGAAACCGCCGACAATCTGAAGCGCCACGGCGGCTTCATTCCCGGCATTCGCCCGGGCAAGGCGACCGAGCATTATTTCGACTATCTGCTGAGCCGCATCACCGTCGTCGGCGCCGCCTATCTCGTGCTGATCTGCCTCGTGCCCGAGTTTCTCTCCGCGCAGGCGGGGCTCAACTTCGCGCTGGGCGGCACCAGCCTGCTGATCGTCGTCAACGTCACCATGGACACCGTCAGCCAGATTCAGAGCCATTTGATCGCGCACCAGTACGGCGACCTCATCAAGAAGGCGAAGCTCAAGACCACGCCGCGCAGGCGTTAGGGCGCGTCACGAACGGGGGAGAGTGCCGCGTGATGAACATCATCCTGTTGGGCCCGCCGGGCGCGGGCAAGGGCACCCAGGCGGCGCGGCTGCAGGCGAGCCGCGGCATGATCCACCTGTCGACCGGCGACATGCTGCGCGAAGCGGTTGCCGCCGGCACGCCGGTCGGGCTCAAGGCCAGGGAAGTGATGGCGCGCGGCGAGCTGGTCAGCGACGCCATCGTCAGCGCCCTCATCGGCGAGCGGCTCGACGCATCGGTCGAACAGGGCGCCATCTTCGACGGTTTTCCCCGCACCAAACACCAGGCCGAAGCGCTCGAAATCCTGCTCGCCGAGCGCGGCCGAAACCTCGATCATGTCATCGAGCTCGACGTCGATGAAGACGAGTTGGTCAAGCGCATCATCGGCCGCTTCAGCTGCGCCAAATGCGGGACCGGCTATCACGACCAGTTCCGCCCAACCAGGATCGACGGCGTCTGCGACGTCTGCGGCTCGACCGAGTTCAAGCGCCGCCCCGACGACAATGAGCAGACGGTGCGCACCCGCATGGCCGAATATCGCGCCAAGACCGCGCCGATCCTGCCTTATTACGAAGCCAAAGGCCTGGTCCGGCACGTCGACGGCATGGCGTCGATGGACGACGTCGCGGCGGCGATCGACGCGATCCTCGGCGGAACCGGCTAGGCGCGCTCCAGCGTCACGAAGCGGTAGGCCGGGCGGCCGTCCGCCGCCGGATGATCCTCTTGCGCCATCTCACGCCAACCGCCCGCCGAGCGCGGGTCGGGCATGAACGTGTCGCCCGCGACCTCGCCCAGCACTTCGGTCAGCTCGATCCTGTCGGCCAGCGGCAGGAATAGGTCGAACAGGTCGGCTCCGCCGATCACCGAAACAAGCTCGCCCTTCGCCAGCTCCAGCGCTTCCTCGACGCTGTGCGCCACCTCCGCGCCCGGCGCGCTCCAACCCTGGTCTCGCGTCAGAACGACGTGCCGCCGGCCCGGGAGCAGCCCTGGCAGGCTGTCGAAGGTCCTGCGCCCCATCACCATCACGCTGCCCATGGTCAGCGCCTTGAACCGCTTGAGGTCGGCGGGGAGGTGCCACGGCAGCCCGCCGTCGCGGCCGATGACGCCGTTCTGCGCGCGGGCGACGATAAGGGTGATGGGTGGCCGGTCCATGGCGCCGCTTTGACGCGCCCCGGCGCTCGTGCCAAGCCGCGCCGGCAATGGATGCGGCACAGCAGCTCATCGCCGACGCCGGGCCGGTCCTCGGTCCCAAGGGCCTGATCACCGATCCGGGCGAGATCGCGCCCTGGCTCGACGATTGGCGGGGACTGGTGCACGGCGCGGCGCCCGCGATCCTCGCTCCGGCCTCGACCGAGGAGGTGGTCGCCATCGTCAGGCTGGCGGCGAAACACCGCGTGCCGCTTGTCCCGCAGGGCGGCAATACCGGCATGGCGGGCGGCGCCACCCCGCCGGCGGACGGCTCCGCGCTCCTCCTGTCGACGCGCCGCATGAACCGCATCCGCTCGATCAGCGTCGACAGCCGTGTCGCGGTGGCGGAGGCAGGCGTCGTGCTCGAAACGCTCCACCACGCCGCGAACGACATCGGCATGCGCTTTCCGCTGACGCTCGGCGCCCGCGGCAGCTGCACCATCGGCGGCCTCACCTCGACCAACGCCGGTGGCACCCAGGTGCTGAAGTTCGGGACGATGCGCGCACTGGTCGCGGGCGTCGAAGCTGTCCTGCCCGACGGCAGCGTCCACAGCGGCCTCTCCGGCCTCAAGAAGGACAATCGAGGCTACAGCCTCGATCAGTTGCTGATCGGCGCCGAGGGCACGCTCGGCGTGGTCACGGCAGTGGCGCTCAAGCTCATCCCGGCCATCGCGGCGCGCGCGGTCGCCTGGGCCGCGGTCGACAGTCCCGCCCGCGCCCTCGACCTGCTCCGCGTCCTCGAAGCGCGCACCAATGTGATCGAGGGGTTCGAGCTGGTGCCGCTAGAATTCGCTGCGGCTCGTCCTCAAGCACATCCCCGGCACCCGCCCGCCTCTCGCCGCCGATCATCCGTGGCACGTGCTGGTCGAAGCGACGACGGCCGATCCGGCGCACGACATCGCCGCCGAGCTCGAAGCCCTGCTCGGCGCCGCGCTCCAGCAGGGCATCGTGCGCGACGCCGTCATCGCCGCCAGCGAAGCCCAGGCCGACGCCTTCTGGAAAATCCGCGATTCCATATCCGAAGCAGAACGCGCCGAAGGGCCGACGCTGGCCCACGACATTTCCGTCCCCGTCGCCGACATGCCGCGCTTCCTGGTCGACGCCTCCGCCGAGGTCGAGCGCGCCTTTCCCGGCGTCAGCGCCAGCGGCTTCGGCCATTTGGGCGACGGCAACATCCACTTCCACGTCCGCTCCAACGGCCGCGCCGCCGCCGATTGGGTCCAGGCCGAGGGCGCCAGCATCACCCGCCTGGTCGACGACCTCGTCACCGCCGCCGGCGGCTCGATCTCGGCCGAGCACGGCATTGGCCAGTTGAAGCGCGCCGAGCTCGCCCGCCTCGCGCCGCCCGGCCGCGTCCCCGCCCTGCGCGCGATCAAGCAGGCGCTCGACCCGCTCGGCATCATGAACCCCGGCAAGCTGGTCCCTTAGTCGTGCGCCGAACCTGGTATATTGTCCTTGGCGTCGTGCTGCTCGTGCTGGTCGCGGTGTCCGCCCCGGTGTTCTGGACTTTTTGGGGCCGGCCAGCGCGGCCCGCGTTCGAAACGACCGCGCGCGTGGTTGCGATCGTCGGTTCCAACAGCCGCTTCCATCCCGACCGTTTCACGATCGTCGTCCGCAATGCCCGCGGGACCGGCGAATTCTCGATGAACGACGGCGACATCCGCTGCCACGTCGGCGACGCCGTCGCGGTCGAGCAGCGCGGGGTTGTCCTGATGCGAATTGCTAGGACTTGTCGATAAGGTAGATGGCTGGCGCGCCCGGCAGGAGTCGAACCTGCGACCTCATGCTTAGAAGGCACGTGCTCTATCCAACTGAGCTACGGGCGCGCACCGGCGAAGCACTAACCGCAATTGACGCCGCGCGGAACCGCGCTAGCTTCGCGGCGCATGGACGCCGAGGGGGAGGGGCTTCGTCACGTTGAGGCGCGGGCGCTGCACGGCGCGCGCTTCCGCTATTTCGATTTCGTCATGGCGGCGTTCGTCGTCGTGCTGCTGCTGTCCAATGTCGTCGGCGCGGAGAAGCGCTCGTTCGTGACCTTGCCCGGCATCGGCGCCTGGCCGTTCGGCGCGGGCATCCTGTTCTTCCCCATTTCCTACGTCATCGACGACATATTGACCGAGGTTTACGGCTACGCCCACGCCCGCCGCGCGATCTGGACCGGCTTTGCCGCGCTCGCCTTCATGGCGGTGATGGAATGGACCGTGGTCCATCTGCCGGTGGCGTCGGGCTGGACCGGCCAAGCCGCCTATGAGCGCGTGTTCGGGGCCGGCTGGCGGATCATCTTCGCGTCGATGGCGGCCTTCTTCGTCGGCGATTTCCTGAACTCGGTCGTGCTCGCCAAGATGAAGATCTGGACCGCCGGCAAGCATCTGTGGACCCGGACCATCGGCAGCACGGTCATCGGCGAGGGCGCCGACAGCCTGATCTTCTATCCGCTCGCTTTCTACGGAATGGCCGACTGGCCGGTCGGCATCCTCGGCGCGGTCATGCTCAGCCAGTTCGTGCTCAAGGTCGGCTGGGAAGTGGTGCTGACGCCCGTCACCTACCTCGTCGTCGGCTGGCTGAAGCGCAAGGAAGGCGTCGACGTCTATGACGTCGGCACCGACTTCACGCCGTTCCAGCTCGACGTCTGAAATTGTTCATTGCGCATTCAATCGTTTCGGCCGAAGCACGAGTGCGAAAGGGGATCGGGATGAGAGTCGCCAGGCTGGCCATCGCCGCTGCTTTATTAGGCAGCTCGGCCGCCGCGCAGGCGACTACAGTCATCATCTTCGTCGATCCGATGACCTTCGATCATTATACCAAGGTCATCGCCAGCCCCGGTCCCGACCGCGCCGTCATGTGCATGGCGCCGCCCGCGGTCGCCAATTGCCGCGAAGTCCAGATCAAGCACAATTAAGCGCGGCCTAGGCCGCGACGGTCTCGAACAATCCTTCGAACAGGCGCCGCCCGTCAGTGTTGCCGTGCGCCGGTTCGAGCGCCCGTTCCGGGTGCGGCATCAGCCCCAGCACATTGCCGCTGTCGTTGAGAATGCCGGCAATTGAGCGCGCCGACCCGTTGACCTGGTCGAGGTAGCGGAAGGCGACCCGGCCTTCGCCTTCGAGCCGGTCCAGCGTCGCCTCGTCCGCCTGGTAATTGCCGTCATGGTGCGCAACCGGAAAGGCGATGCTCTCGCCGGCTTCATAGGCGCTGGTGAACAGGCTCTGGCTGTTCTCGACGCGCAGTGGCACCGTGCGGCAGACGAAGCTGAGCGCGGCGTTGCGCATCAACGCGCCGGGGAGCAGTCCGGCCTCCGTCAGCACCTGGAATCCGTTGCAAATGCCGATGACGGGCACACCGCGCCCGGCCGCCTCGCTCACCGCGCGCATGATCGGCGAGCGCGCCGCCATTGCGCCCGATCGCAAATAGTCGCCGTAGGAGAAGCCGCCGGGAACACCGATGAAATCCACGCCGGCCGGCAGCTCGCAGTCCTTGTGCCACACCATCTCCGGCTTGCGGCCCGTGACATGCTCGATCGCAACCGCGAGGTCGCGGTCGCAATTGGAGCCGGGAAAGACGATGACCGCGCTCTTCACGCGGCCGGCTCCATCCGCTCGATGCGGAAATTCTCGATGACAATATTCGCCAGCAATTTCCGGCACATGTCCTCGATTTCGCCGTCGCTGGTGCCTTCCGCCAGGTCGAGCTCGATCATCTTGCCGGCGCGCACGTCGTTGACGCCGGCAAAGCCGAGCCCTTCCAGGGCGTGGTGAATCGCCTTGCCCTGCGGATCGAGGACTCCGGGCTTGAGGGTGATGAACACGCGGGCTTTCATGACTACGTCTCGCGGAAATGGGCTGGCGCCGCCCCTATGGCTACGCAGCGCCAAACGGGCAAGTTTCACACTCTGTTTACCTTGATCCGCGAAAATGGGCGATTGGCCGGTCAAGGATTTACCGGCGGAGGCGGGGAAGCATCATGGTCGGTCTTGCAATCGCGATCTTCATTGCCCTGTTCGGCTGGGGCGCCAGCTATTTCGGTTGGAGCGATCCGGACGGCAAGGTCCAGCTCGCGCTCGGCGTCAGCTTCATCCTCGGCGTATTGAGCGGCTACAAAGTCCGCAGCTGACACTTCCGCGGCGACGTCAGACCGCCCAGATTCCCACCAGCGCGGCAAGCGCGACCAGCAGCAGCAAGCCGTTGATCGGCACCAGCAGCGCGTGCGGCATGGGCCGCACCCGGCCCTCGCCGGTGATGTCCCCGTGAAGCTCCCGCCACACGGCGGCGACCAGGCAAAATCCCGCGAAAACGATTAGCACCGTCCCCGACGACTTGCCGACCCAGTCCGGCAATATGTCCTTCATCAATGCCCGGGCGCCGACTCCGCTGGCCAGTGCAGCCAGCGCGGTGCGGACCCAGGCCGCATAGGTCCGTTCGATCGAAAGCGTGGTGCGGTCGCCGGCGAGCTTTGTCCGGCGGTCGGCGCTGTCGACCAGCTGCATCGTCCGTCCACTGAGGTCGTCGGCGCTTTGCTCGACAGCCTTGGCGCTGCGCTTGATGTCGCCGGTCTGCTTCTTGAGCTCGTGCGTCTTCGGGGCCGGATCGTCCATCGCCGCCTCCTTGGCGGTGCGACGCTTGGGGCAGGGGCCCGGTTCCGGCACTTGCAAGCCTGTCAGCTGCATCCTAGCGCCGCGCTCGGAGACCAGACATGCCCGACGCCAGCCCCATCTCGACCCGCAAGCACGGCGACGTGCTGATCGTCCTCAGCAACAACCCGCCGGTCAACGCCTTGTCGACCGCGGTACGGCAAGGCCTGATGGATGCGATCGCCGAGGCGGAGGGCGACGATAGCGTCAACGCGATCGTCATCGCCTGCGAAGGCCAGACCTTCTTTGCCGGGGCCGACATCACCGAATTCGGCAAGCCGCCGCAGCAGCCCTGGCTGCCGATGGTGGTCGACGCGATCGAGAATTGCTCCAAGCCGGTGGTCGCCGCGATCCACGGCACCGCGCTGGGCGGTGGGCTCGAGGTTGCGCTTGGCTGCCATTATCGCGTCGCCGATCCGACGGCGAAGCTCGGCACGCCGGAGGTCAAGATCGGGCTGTTGCCCGGTGCCGGCGGAACGCAGCGGCTTCCGCGCGTAATGGGGGTTCGCAAGGCGCTCGAAATGACCGCGACCGGCGATCCGATCGGCGCCAAGGAAGGGTTCGATTGCGGCTTGATCGACCGGTTGATCGAAGGCGATCTCATCCCCCACGCGGTCGGATATGCCGAGGAAGTGCGCGACGTTCGCCCGCTCCCCAAATCCTCGGCCAAGCAGGACAAGGTCGACGCCGCCGATCCGGCCGTATTCGATGAATTCGCGCGCGAGCATGCGAAGAAATTTCGCGGCTTCGACGCGCCGCTGAAGAATATCGCGGCGGTCCGGGTCGCGACCGAGAAACCCTATGCCGAAGGCGTCATCGACGAGCGCAAGCTGTTCATGGAGCTGATGACCGGCCCTCAAGCGACCGCACAGCGCTATTTCTTCTTCGCCGAGCGCAAGGCGAACAAGATCGAGGGCCTGCCCGAGGGCACGGCGCCGCGCGACATCCGCAAGGTCGGTGTGATCGGCGCCGGCACCATGGGCGGCGGCATCTCGATGAATTTCCTGAGCGCCGGCATTCCCGTGACCATCGTCGAGATGGGCCAGGAAGCGCTCGACCGCGGCACCGGTGTCATGCTCAAGAATTACGAAGCGAGCGCCAGGCGCGGCAAGCTCACCGACGAGCAGGTCGGCAAGGCCATGGGCCTGCTGACGCCGACGCTCGATTTCTCCGCGCTCGCCGACTGCGACCTCATCATCGAGGCGGTCTACGAGAACATGGACGTGAAGAAGGACGTGTTCGGCCGGATCGACAAGATCGCCAAGCCCGGCGCGATCCTCGCTTCCAACACCTCCTACCTCAACATCGACGAGATCGCGGCAAGCATCTCGCGGCCCCGCGACGTCGTCGGCATGCACTTCTTCTCGCCGGCCAACATCATGAAGCTGCTGGAGGTGGTGCGCGGCAACCAGACCGCGCCCGACGTGCTTCTCACGGTGATGCAGCTCGGCAAGAAAATCCGCAAAGTGCCCGTGGTCGCCGGCGTCTGCCACGGCTTCATCGGCAATCGCATGCTGATGCCGCGCCAGGTTGAGGCGACCAAGCTGTTGCTCGAAGGCGCAACGCCCGAACAGGTCGATCGCATCCACGTCGAGTTCGGCATGCCGATGGGGCCGTTCCAGATGGCCGACCTCGCCGGTGTCGACATCGGCTGGCACCGCGACCCCAAGCGGATAGACAATGTTCGCGATGCCCTCTGCGCCATCGACCGCTGGGGGCAGAAAAAGGGCGCGGGCTTCTACGATTATGACGACAAGCGGAAGCCGAGCCCGTCGCCGGTGGTGCAGCAGATCATCGAGGATTTCGCCAGCAAGCAGGGCGTCGAACGCCGCGAGATCAGCGACGAGGAGATCGTCGACCGCACGCTCTTCACGATGGTCAACGAGGGCGCCAAGATCCTCGAGGAAGGGATCGCCCAGCGCGCCTCCGACATCGACGTGGTCTGGGTCTACGGCTACGGCTGGCCGGTCTATCGCGGCGGCCCGATGTTCTGGGCGGACTCGGTCGGGTTGCCCAAAATCGTCGAAGGCCTGAAGCGCCAGGAAGCGCGGATGAGCCCAGAATTCAGCTTCTCGAAGCTGCTGCTCGATAAGGCCGCAAAGGGCGACAGCTTCACTCGCTGAACCTCATTGCCGCGCGTTCGTTGTCGAACCGGAACTGAGAGACGGAGGCAGCCATGACCGATCGCGTGATCGAAGCCCGCGAGCAGTATCCGCTGCGCCGCTATTCCAACGTGGCCGCGGCCTTCCACTGGGCGACCGTGGTCCTCGTGCTCCTCCAGGCGTATCTCGGTTTTACCTTCGCGTCTTCGGATGACGGACCGGCGCGCGACAACATCTTCATCTGGCACAAGACCGTCGGCGCCACGATCCTCGTGGTCGTGCTTGCACGCCTGGCCTACCGCCTGGTCAATAAACCGCCGCCCTATCCGCCGCAGCTCCCGGCATGGGAGAGGTTCGCCGGCACCTGGAACCACCGCATCTTCTACCTGCTCCTGATCGCTATGCCGATCGTCGGCTTCATCTCGGTCTCGGGCTTCGCGAATGGGCCGACGACGCCGATGGTGGGCGGAATCCAGGTCCCGGTTATTCCGGGCATCAGCAAGCACACCGGCGAGCTCGCCGGCGAGGTGCACTCGATCGCCGCCTTCCTGCTCGTGGGGCTGATCGTCCTGCACATCGCGGCGGCGCTGAAGCACCAGTTCATCGACCGCAACCGCGCCGCGGGCCGGATGCCGCCGTTCAGGGACCCGATCGACGAGCCGGTGGTCGTCGGACAGGGCGGGGGCGCGCGCTAGTCCAGCGTCGTCCGGTACTGCTTCATCGCGAGGCCGGCGACGACCAGCACGAACAGCGCCAGCGCGCCGAGGCTCGGCAGCGCTTCGGCGATGCCGACGCCCTTCAGCATCGCGCCGCGGACCACGCGCAGCAAGTGGGTGACCGGGATGACGCTGCCGAGCCACTGCGCCCATTCCGGCATGCCGCGGAACGGGAACATGAAGCCCGACAGCAGGATCGACGGCAGGATGTAGAAGAAGCTCATCTGCATCGCCTGCAGCTGGTTGCGCGCCACGGTCGAGATCGAGGAAGCCCAGCGCCAGGCTGCCGACGATGAACAGGAACAGGCCGAGGATCAGCGCCGCCCAGCCGCCGGCCATCGGCACGCCGAACAGCAGCCGCGCCATGGTCGATGATCACGGTCGCCTGGATGATCCCGACCAGCACGTAGGGCGTGAGCTTGCCGACCATCACCTCGATCGGCCGCAGCGGGGTGGCGAGCAGGCGTCTCCATCGTGCCGCGCTCGGTCTCGCGGGTCACGGCGAGCGCGGTCATCATCACCAGGGTCATCGGTCAGGATGATCGCCGAGCAGGCCGGGCACGATGTTGTAGGCGGTGATGCCTTCGGGATTGTAGCGGCGCTGGATGACCACCTCGAACGGCCGGCGGCGGCGGCGGCGCGGCGCGAGCGCGCCCTTGAGGTCGTGCTTCAGCGCCTCGTCGGGCAAGCGCGGCGAGGGCCGCGACGGCGCCGCCGGTCGCGGCCGGGTCGGAGGCGTCGGCCTCGACCAGGATCTGCGGCTTGTCGCCGCGCACCACGCGGCGGGTGAAGTCGCCGGGAATGGTGATCGCGAACTGGACCGCGCCGCGCTCGATCAGCCGGTCGAGCTCGGCCGGGCGTGCGGGCGACATGGTCGATGTCGAAATAGTCGCTGCGCTCGAGCGAGCCGAGGACCGAGCGCGGCGAACGTGGCCCTGGTCCTGGACCAGCACCGCGGTCGGCAGATGCTTGGGATCGGTGTTGATCGCATAGCCGAACAGCAGCAGCTGGACGACCGGCACGCCGAGGATCATCGCGTAGGTCAGCCGGTCGCGGACGCAGCTGGGTGAACTCCTTGGCCAGCACCGCCATCATCGCGCGAGAGCGAGAGGCCGATCATGCGGCCTCGATCTCGGGCGTGGCTCGGCGTCCGCATCAGGTGGATGAACACGTCCTCGAGCGTCGGCTGCGACTTCGGTCCAGCGATACGGCTCGCGGCGATACGGCGCGATCGCCGCTTCGAGCGCCGCGCGGTCGGTGCCGCTGACATGCAGCGCCTCGCCGAACGGCGCGGCCATGTCGACGCCCGGCTTGGCCGCCAGCTCGCGCGCCGAGCCGGTCGGCGCGCGGGCCCTCCGCCTCGAAGGTGACCAGCCCGCTGAGTCGGCGATCAGCTGCGTCGCGCCGTGCCGCGCGCGATCAGCTTGCCGTAGAAGATGTAGGCGATCTCGTGGCAGCGCTCGGCCTCGTCCATGTAGTGGGTCGAGACCAGCACGGTCATGCCGCTCGTCGGCGAGGCGCGTGGATCTCGTCCCAGAAGTCGCGCCGCGCCTGCGGGTCGACGCCGGCGGTCGGCTCGTCGAGCAGCAGCAGCTTGCGGCTCGTGCAGCATCGCGGCGGCCAGCGCGAGCCGCTGCTTCCAGCCGCCCGACAAGCTGCCCGGCGAGCTGCTTGCGGCGATGCTGGCAGCCCGAGCTTCTCGAGCGCTTCGTCGACCCGCTCGGCGACGCCGGTCGAGGCCGTAGACGCGGGCGATGAAGTCGAGGTTCTCCTCGATCGTCAGGTCTTCGTAGAGCGAGAAGCGCTGGGTCATGTAGCCGGTCTGGCGCTTGATCGCCTCCGCCTCGCGCGGGAAGTCGTAGCCCGAGCACCTGGCCCGTCGCCGCTGTCGGGCGTCAGCAGCCCGCACAGCATGCGCAGGGTCGTCGTCTTGCCCGAGCCGTTGGGCCCGAGGAAGCCGGTGATCTGGCCCTGCTCGACCTGCAGCGAGACGTCCTTGACCGACGTGCTGGTCGCCGAAGCTCTTGTTGAGCCCATGGACGTCGATCGCGAGCGTCACGGCAGCGGCTCCACGTCGACCGGCAGGCCGGGCATCAAGCCTCGCCGGCTCGGCGGGCCAGGCCTCGACCATGAACACCAGCCGGTCGCGGCTGTCGCGGCTGAAGATCACCGGCGGCGTGAACTCGGGCCGCGGGCTGACGTAGCGTGATCGTCGGCGGTGAGGCCGGCCGCGCAGCCGTCGCAGGCGAAGCGCACGTTGCGGCCCGGGCCGGTAGCGCGCGACCTCGCTCTCGGGCACGAAGAAGCGCACCTTGACCTTGTCGTCGGGGAGCAGGCTGACGACCGGCTGGTTGGCCGGCGACCCATTCGCCGCGGCTGGTAAAAGACGTCCTCGACCCGGCCGGGGGAGGGGGCGGCGGGCGACAGCTGGCCGACCCGGATCGCGACTTCGCGCTTGCCGCCGCTGGCCTGCGCTTGCCTGGGCGCGCGGCGACATCGACCTGGGCGCGGCGGGCATTCGCCGTTTCGCTGCGCCGCGGCGACGCGGGCATTGGCCTCGCGCAAAGCGGCGCGGGCGGCGTCGATGTCGTTGCCCGGCGACGGCGGCGGGATCGTCGCGCTTGACCGCTTCAGCAGCCGGGCGAGGTCGCGCCGGGCGCGCTCGGCCGACGCTGCCGCCGCGCTGCGACTTCGGCTGCGGCCTGCTGGGCGTTGGCCGCTGCCGAGGCGATCTGCGTCCGCGCCGCCGTCTCATTGGCCTGCGGCCTGCTCGCCCTGGGCGGACAGGGTGGCGGGATCGATCGTGAACAGGCCTGCGCCCGGCGGCGACGCGCTGCCGCCCTCGACCGCATTGATCGTCGCCGAGCGTCCGGCGACGGGCGCGGCGAGATACAGGTTCTCCGCCTCGATATAGCCGGACAAGGTGGCTCGCGCGCGGCTCCGGCCGCCGAGCAAGCGCCAGGCGACGAACGCCGCCGCGACGATCAGCAGCGATGATGAGGATCAGGACCGGATGCGGTTCATTGCTGCGCCTCCTTGCGCCAGCTCGGGCCAGCCGCCGCCGAGCGCCTTGACCAGCGCCACCGTGTCGCGCGCCAGCGCGCCCTTGGTTTCGACCACCTGCTTCTCCAGCGACAGTCGCCGCGCCTGCTGCGCCTGAGCACGTCGGCATAAGGTGACCAGCCCGCCGCGATAGCGGGTGTCCGAGCAATTGCTCGGCGCGGGCGGCGTTGCGCAGCGCTTGCTCGCAGCTCGGCCAGCTGCGCCGCGGTCCGCCGTCGATCGGCTCAGCGCATCCTCGACGTCGCGCAGCGCGCCGAGCACCGCCTTGCGATAGGCGATCATCGCTTGTTCCTGCCGGGCGTTCCTCGACCTCGACATTGGCCCGGCGCCGCCCGCCGTCGAACAGCGGCCAGTCGAGGCCGGCGCCGATGCTGAAGCTGCGGCTGCCCCATTCGAGCAGGCTGGCGAGCGCGGTGCTGACCAGGGCAGGCGCCGCCGTCAGCGAGAATGCGCGGGTAGAGGTCGGCGACGGCAACGCCGATGTCGGCGGTCGCCGCGGCAAGCTCGCGCTCGGCGGCGCGAATGTCGGGACGCCGCCGGAGCAGGTCGGAGGGCAGGCCGGCGGGGATGGTTGGCGCGGTCGGAATTGCGGCGTGCTCGGCAAGCTGGGCCGTCAGCGCTTCGGGCGTCGAGCCCGACGAGCACGCCCAGCGCGTGCATCTCGGCCTTGGCCTGGGCATCGAGCGCCGGGAATCGCCGCGGCCGCAGCGGCGCGCTCCGACGCTCTGGCCGGCAGCTCTTGCCCGTCGGTCAGGCCGCCGCGGATCTGCGCCGCGATCAGCCGTTCGAACCGCTGCTGCCGCTCGAGTTCGGCGCGCGGCGTTCGCTAACTCAGCCTGGGCGGTGCGGAGGCGGAAATAGGCCGATGCGACCTCGGCGGCGACGCTCACCTGCGCATCTCGCCGGTTCCAGATCGCCGCCCCGGTGCGGGCATTCGCCGCTTCGACTGAGCGGCGAGTGTGCGCCGAATAGATCGAGCTCCCACGACGCATCGAAGCCCGACGCGGAAGGTGTTGAACTCGCTTCCCGGCAGGCCGAACGCGCCGCCGACCCTCCCGATCCTGGCGGGACCGGGATAGCGTTTTCACTGATCCGCTGGCGCGTGGCGGACGCCTGGGCATCGACCCGAGGCGACCCAGCCGCCCCGGCGGCGCGTTCGAGCGCGCGCGCTTCGCGGATTCGCGCGCCGGCCGCCTGGACGTCGAGATTCTGCGCGACCGCAAGGTCGATCAGGCTGGAAAGCTGCGGATCGCCAAAGCCGCGCCACCACGCCGCCAGATCGGAATCACCGATTGTCGACGATGTCGCTTGGGAAAATTGTTCTGGCACCGCAACATTTGGCCGTACATAATTCGGCCCGACCGCGGTACATCCGGTCGCCAGCAGCGCGAGGGTCGCCGCGCACCGCTTCACTGCAGCAGCCCCGAGAGCACGATCTCGGCATGCTGGCGGGCCAGCGCCTCGATATCGATCGGCTCGCCGCCCGCCGGCTCGAGGATTTCCCGCCACAGCACGCCCATCATGCATCGGCCCCATCAGCGAAAAGCCGACCAGGCGAGGATCGGCCGGCTTCAATTCGCCCCGGGCCTGGGCCTTCGCGACCAGCTCACTGATCGTTGCCAGCCCTCTGGCGACGACCTCGTCGTGCCAGACCTTGGCAAGCTCCGGAAAATTGCGGGATTCGCCGATGACCATCTTGGCGACCGCGCCGATCGGGACCTGCCGCGTCATCGCCGCGAAGCGTTCGATCAGCATCGGGAACAGGGTCGCGAACGGAATGTCCGCGCTGCCGAGCAACTCGCGAATGATATCGATGTTGGGCGTAACCGCGCTGCGCACGACGGCGCGGAACAGCTCTTCCTTGTCCTTGAAGTAGAGATAGAGCGTGCCCTTCGACACGCCCGCGCGCCTGGCGATTTCATCCAGCCTGGCGGCGGCGAAGCCCTTTTCCGCAAACACGTCGAGCGCGGCGGCGCAAATCTCGCCGGGCCGTTCTTCCGCTCGCCTCTGCCAGCGCGGCTGCTTCACGCTTGCTCCCGTTTATAACTGACCAGTCAGTCATATAGAGCAACGAGTGTCGGCGCTCAAACATTAAGAGCCGCGAGAAATCAGGCGGTTGGGCGTCGCGGCTCTTGTAGCAGGCTGAGCATCGCCAGCGCGGCGGCGGCGACCGCGGCGCTGGTGATGAAGGTCGCGCTCGGCCCGTGGCGGTCCCACAGCATGCCGGCGCCGAGGCTGGCGAGCAGCGTCGCGACGCCGCTGACGAACCAGAAGGCGCCGAAGCTGGTCGCGCGCAAATGCTCGGGCGCGCTGTCGGCGATCATCCGCGAAAAGATGCCCTGGGTCAGCGCCATGTGCGCGCCCCACAAGGTTACGCCGATCACCAGGCCGGCCCAGTTGTTGCTCCACGCCAGCACGAGGTCGCCGGCGATGAGCACCGCCATGCCCGCCATGAGGATCGCTCGCGGACTTCATCCGATCGCTGAGCGCTCCGGCCGGGTAGGCGAGGGCGACATAGGCGAGGTTGAACAGCGCCAGCGTCAGCGGCGACCAGGTTTCGCTGAGGCCCGCGTCGAGGCCCTTGAGGATCAGGAACGCCTCCGAAAAGCGCGCCAGCGCGAACAGGAAGCCGACGGTCAGCAGCCGCTTGGTCTCGCGGTCGAGATGGCGAAAGCCGGCGAAGAAGGGCGACTTCTTCAGCGGCGTATGAAGCTGCTCCGGCTCGCGCAGGAACAGCCAGGCCGTGAGGAACGACAGCCCAGCGGGAATGACGGCGATCCAGAAGACGCTGCGGATGTTGTTCGCGAACAGCCACATCAGCGCGATGGCAACCACCGGGGCCAGCAGCGCGCCGACCGTGTCGAGCGACTGTCTCAGCCCAAACGCCCGGCCCCGCACTTCGGGCGGCGTTTCGTCCGCAACCATCGCATCGCGCGGGCTGCCGCGAATGCCCTTGGCGATGCGGTCGGTGAAGCGCGCGGCCATCACCAGCGGCCCGCTGGTGGCGAGCGGGAACAGCGGTTTCGACAAGGCTGCGAGGCCATAGCCGGCCATGATCCACGGCTTGCGCCGCTGGCCGCGGTCCGACAACCGGCCGGAGAACAGCTTGGCGAAGCTGGCGGTGGCTTCGGCGATCCCGTCGATCGCGCCCAGCGCGGTGACCGGCAGTCCCAGCACGATGGTGATGAACGCCGGCAGCAGCGCGTGATAAATCTCGCTCGAGAGGTCCATGAACAGGCTGACGACGCCCAGGACCCACACGTTGCGCGGTATCGGGGGACGCGAAGCCATGCCCGTCATTGCGAGGAGCAACGCGACGAAGCAATCCAGCTCAACCAGAAATCTCGATTGCGTCGCGCTGCCCGCAATGAAGGTGCAGGAAGCAATGTTGCGCTCTCACTAATATTTGTTAGGTTGCAATCATGTTCGGGGGGTCGACACCGGCGGCCATCGCGTCGCGGTTCAACAGCGTTGCCCAGGCCTGGGTCGCGGACGGGCCGGCCGAACGCGCCGAGCGCGCCCGCCGCCGGTTGCTGTCCGCCATCGCTTCCGCCGAGCCCGCCACCCTCAACCAGATCGCGCGCAAGGTCGGGCGCGGCGCGCCGGCGGTCAGCCGCTCGGTCGATGCGCTGGTCCGCGCCGGCCTGGTCGAGCGCACCCAGGATCCCGACAATCGCCGCCGCCTCGCGCTGCGCCTCACCGACCACGGCCGCGGCCATCTCGAAACCACCAGCTCGACCGGCAGTCATCTCTGATGAAGCCTCGAGCGACTGGCGCACAGCGAACTGCGCGCGATCGAGCGCGCGATCGAAATCCTCGAACGCGGCCTTTAAGGCCTTAGCCCTTGCCGTGACGGCGGCGGGTTTCCCAGCCCTTCTTGGCGGCGGCGCTGCGGCTCGACGAGCGGCCATGACCGGCATTGTTGCCGCCCTTGTCCTGCTTGTTCACCGTCGCCCAGGCGCGGCTTTCGGCTTCCTTCTTGGAAACGCCGCGCTTCTCATAACTTTTCTCGATATGGTCGGCCTTGCGGTCCTGTTTCGCGGTATAGGCGCCACGGGGCATGACTGTCCTCCACTGGTGGGTTGGTTCGTCATCGGGATAAACGCACGGCTCGCGGAGGCGTTCATGCTGCATTGCAACATCGGCTGCTATTCCCTATGTCGCGGCCTCAATTTTTCCGGAAAAATCTCTCATGAACCTGCGTAACGTCGCGATCATCGCGCACGTCGATCACGGCAAGACGACCCTCGTCGACCAGCTCTTCCGCCAGTCCGGCACCTTCCGCGACAACCAGCGCGTCGAGGAGCGGGCGATGGATTCGACCGACCTCGAGAAAGAGCGCGGGATCACCATCCTCGCCAAGTGCACGTCGGTCGAGTGGAAGGGCACGCACATCAACATCGTCGACACCCCCGGCCACGCCGACTTCGGCGCCGAGGTCGAGCGCATCCTGTCAGCATGGTCGACGGCGTCATCCTGCTGGTCGACGCCGCCGAAGGGCCGATGCCGCAGACCAAGTTCGTCACCGGCAAGGCGCTGGCCCTGGGCCTCAAGCCGATCGTCGTCGTCAACAAGATCGACCGCCCCGACGCCCGCCCCGCCGAAGTCCTCGACGAAGTGTTCGAACTGTTCCTCAACCTCGAGGCCAATGACGAGCAGCTCGACTTCCCGACGCTCTACGCCAGCGGCCGCGCCGGTTATGCCGGGCTCACCGACGACGTCCGCGAAGGCGATTTGACGCCGCTGTTCGACACCATCGTCAGCCACGTTCCGGCGCCCCGCGTCGATGCCGGCCCGTTCCGCATGCTCGCCACCTTGCTCGACCGCGACCCGTTCCTCGGCCGCATCCTCACCGGCCGCATCGACAGCGGCAGGCTCACCACCAACATGCCGATCAAGGCGCTCGACGTGAACGGCAACCTCGTCGAGGAAGGCCGCGCGACCAAGGTCTTCGCCTTCCGCGGCCTCGAGCGCGTGCCGGTCGACAGCGCCGAAGCGGGCGAGATCGTCGCCATTGCCGGCCTGATCAAGGCGACCGTCTCCAACACCTTCGCCGATCCGGTGGTGCAGGCGCCGCTGCACGCGCGGCCGATCGACCCGCCGACGCTGGCGATGAGCTTCTCGGTCAACGACAGCCCGTTCGCCGGCCGCGACGGCGACAAGGTGCAGAGCCGCGTCATCCGCGAACGCCTCGAGCGCGAGGCGGAGGGCAATGTCGCCATCCGCGTCACCATGTCCGCCGACAACGACAGCTTCGAAGTCGCCGGCCGCGGCGAGCTTCAGCTCGGCGTCCTCATCGAGACCCTGCGCCGCGAAGGCTTCGAGCTCGGCATCAGCCGCCCGCGCGTCCTGTTCCGCGACGGCCCGTCAGGTCGGGAAGAGCCCTATGAGACCGTCGTCGTCGACGTCGACGACGAATTCTCCGGCACCGTCATCGACAAGATGGCGCTGCGCAAGGCGGAGATGACCGACATGCGCCCCTCGGGCGGCGGCAAGACCCGCCTGACCTTCAGCGCGCCCAGCCGCGGCCTCATCGGCTATCACGGCGAGTTCCTCTCCGACACCCGCGGCACCGGCATCATGAACCGCCTGTTCGAACGCTACGGCCCCTACAAGGGCGCCATTCAGGGCCGCCAGAACGGCGTCCTCATCTCGATGGAGCAGGGCCCGGCTGTCGCTTACGCCCTGAACATGCTCGAAGAGCGCGGCGTTCTGTTCGTCTCGCCCGGCGAGATGCTCTACGAAGGCATGGTCATCGGCGAAAACGCCAAGGTCCAGGACCTCGAGGTCAATCCGCTCAAATCCAAGCAGCTCACCAACTTCCGCGCCAGCGGCCCCAAGGACGAAGGCGTCCGCCTGACCCCCCCGCGCCGCATGAGCCTCGAGCAAGCGATCGCCTACATCCAGGACGACGAACTGGTCGAAGTGACGCCGAAGGCGATCCGCATCCGGAAGCGGTACCTCGACCCGCATGAGCGCAAGCGGCAAAGCCGGAGAGCTGAAGCCGCGTAACTGCCTTACCGGCTGTCGCCGCCGGTTCCTCGGCTCACCTCTGATCGCCGAGCCGAGGGCCCCACAAGACCGCCCTGTAGGCAATGACGAACAGCAGCATCGCCGCACCCCAAGTTGCCCCCGCAATCTCGAGCAAGCCGGCGTATGAACCCATGCCTAAAGAGGCGAGCACGCGAAGCACCGCCCCGGCAGTCACGCACGCATAAGCAACGATGGTGATCGGCGCCGCCGTCAGCTCCCGCCCGGTATGACCGAGGCTAGCTCGGCTCATGACCGCCAGGATCATTGTGCTCATCGCACCTGCGGTCAGCGCATGCACGCCGGCGCTCCGGGGGATATTCGCGCCAGCAATCGACACGCCGAGCAGAAAGAGGCCGAGCGGAATCCAAGCATACCCAACGTGGAGTATTAGCACTAACGGATCGGTTGCCGTACGACGTCCGCCCCAGCGAGAAAGTCGGAGCGCCTGCGCCACCGCGGCAAGGATCAGCATGAACCCGGTGAACCGTTGACCAGAGAATATGAGCCACGATGCAAGCGAAAGCGCAGTCGATGCAATGATCAGCAGGTCGAGGCTTTGCGGCTGCGTCGGGAGATTGTCGCGCGCGCCTTTCCTGACCATCCAGTTCCTGGTGAACGAAGGAATGATGCGTCCCCCGATCATCGAAATCATCAAAATCACGAGTGCGATCGCTGCTCGCCAGCCTACGTCGGCTGGAAGGACGCCCGCGGCCCCCGCGTAATCCGCTGCGTCAGCCAAGGCGAAGAGGGACACGAGGCCGACGATCGGAACGTTGCGATTCTTGCTTGCGATCACCTCGCGCGCAGCAAGCAGAGCGAGCGACACGTATAGGCCAACGTCGAGGACGGCGGCAGGCCAAAGGCCGATCACGCCCGAGAAGAAGACGGCGAGGCGGGAGACTGTCCATAATCCGAAGAGCGAAAGCAGCGGCTTGCCGGCAATCGGAAGCCGGCCCGTCCAGTTTGGAATGGCGGTGAGAAGGAAGCCGGCGACTGCCGCGCCGACAAAGCCAAACAACATCTCATGCCGATGCCATGCGATTGGATCGAGAGCGGTTGGAAGACCGATTACGCCTGCGAGTGTCGCGAGCCACAGTGAGATCGCGATCACCGCCCACGTCGCCGCACCGAAGAAGAACGGCCGGAATCCGCCTCGCAAGAAGGGATGAGCTTCCGACATTCGTCTCTTGCGCAGCGCGAGCATTTGCTCGCCGCGCGTAACCCTTCCCGGGCGCGCTTCGTTTGGGTCGCGCATCGAAGCTCGTCCGGCGCTGCTTATTCGGCGACCGCCGGCACGGCCCCGACCCGCGGGCCCTCGGCCGTACCCCGCGGCTGCCGGAGCTTCATGATGAAGTCCCACCCCATGACCAGCGCGCCCGCGGAGAAGACCACGTCGCCAGGTAGCCGCATCCACTGCCAGAAAAGATACTGGTCGTAGAACGCTTGGCTGCGCGCCCATGCGTAGCCGTGCTCAAAGACAGCATTCAGCTGCGGCCACCCGATCGGGAAAAAGTGGAGGAAGATCCACATCGCAAGCCCGCCGTTGTAGCACCAGAAAGCAATTCGGCCGGGGGTTTCATTGAACGCCGCACCGGGGCCCGCGCGGTAGCGAAGGCAGAAGTAAATCAACCCTAGCGCCAGCAGGCCAAAGGCACCGAACAGGGAGGTGTGTGCGTGATTAAGCGTAAGGAAGGTGCCGTGTTCATAGTAGTTGACGAGGGGCGCATTGAGCGTTCCGCCGCCGAACACACCGGCTCCGACGAAATTCCAGAATGCCGACCCTAGGATATACAGATAGGCAAGCCCGTAATCGAAAGCGGCGGCGCTCTTGATAAGGCGGTGCTGCGAAATTGCCTCCAAGATCAAAAGAACGAGGGGCAGAACTTCGATAAACGAGAACATGCTTCCGAGCGGCACCCACATCCCGGGTCCCCCACCCCAATAGAGGTGATGTCCGGTGCCGAGGACTCCACCGAGGAAGATCAGGATAAGTTCCAGATATACTGATCGCTCGGCAAGCTTGCGAGATACGAGTCCCAACGACATCAACAGATAGGCGCTCATCGCAACTGCGAAGAATTCGAACGACTGCTCGACCCACAGGTGGACCACCCACCAGCGCCAGAAGTCAGTGATGGTGAAGGATTTCTCGATACCCGTTAGCGGTATCATTCCGAAGATGTAGAGAACCGCGACGTTGATGGTTGCAGCCCAGATCAGGTGCTCCAACCGAATCGCTCCGCTCCAGAACTGTCGGGTCGCCTCCACCACCGTATCGCGGCTCGGCCAGAGCGCGCGAAACATGAGGCCGCTCCAGCTTAGCAGCGCGACAAAAAACAATATTTGCCAGAATCGACCCAGTTGAATGTAAGACAGGCCTTGGTTGCCGAACCAGAACCAGCCTTTGTCGATTACCCCCTGAATGCCGAGGTAATTGCCGAGAAGGGCAGCTCCGACCACGAAAAGAGAGACCCAAAATAGTAGGTCAACCAAGAAGCCCTGACCTTTGGCTTCGCGTCCGCCGGCGATTGCCGGAGCGATGAACAGGCCACTCGCAATCCAGCCGAGCCCGATCCAAATGATAGGCGCCTGCAGGTGAAAGCTTCTCAAGAAATTGAACGGCAGGATGTAGTTGAGCTGAATCCCGTAAAAAGTTTCCCGCTCGTAATATGAGTGCGCCATGACGGCGCCCGCCCCTTGCGAGGCAAGAAACACGAACGCGACCACGAGGAAATATTTGCCGGTCTTGATCTGGCTGGGGGTCAATGCGCGGTAGACTGCAAGGCCCCGCTCCATCGGTGCGTCGTCAGGATGGTCGAGGTAAGCCCGGTAGAGCCAGAGCACAAACCCCATCGCGAAGAAGGTGAAGCAGAAGCTGATCCAGGTCCACTGGAAGGTGTTAGTGGTCGGAGCATTTCCGACGGTGGGCTCGTAAGGCCAGTTCTCCGTCCACGATGTCTCCGGATGGTTTGGGCGTCGCGCCACGGTGGTGATCGCGGAATAGATGATGAAGTCGGCGGTCTGCTGCCGCAGCGTCGGGTTCAGGCTTTTGGCCGGAACCCAGCCGGCAGACAAATTGACCGTGTTGAGTTTGGTGGTGAGCTCGGCCCGGACGCCGCGGACCGCCTGCGCAACCGCGTCCGGCAACACAACCGTGGGCCGAGTCAGGTCAATTCCATGTAACTGCTTCTGCATCGTCGCTGTGGCGGCCGCATCCGCCAGTGCATCGGTGGGCGACGTCGCGGCCGGAGTCATCGGAACAGGTGGCGTTCCGGCGGGGCCTGTATTGGCGAGCGATTTGTTGCCTGGCGCAATGGTGCGGGGCGGCGTGGCACCAGAGCCGGCAAGCGCTTGCTTAGTGAGCACTCCGAGGCGAACGAGGGTCGAAGCGGTATAGTCCTCCCCGAAATAGGAGCCCATTCCGTAAATGCTGCCGTAATCCATGAGGTCGGCTTTTTGAAAGCCGCCCTTGCCCGCGACGATGTCGTCGGCCGACATGATGACGTTACCCGCTTGGTCCTTGAACGCTTGCGGGTGTGGAGGTGCCTCCGCATAAGTTTTTACCGTCGCCCAGCCGAGAAGGGCGAAGCAGAGAATTGCGGTGACGAGCAATATCCATTTCAGGATGTCGCTGACTGGATCGTTGGTCGAACCCGAATCGATGTTCCCGCTCACGGTCGTCGCAGCCCCCATGCGTTCCTCCTGTTTTCAAGGAAGAGCTATAGGAAGCCTGGTGCATGATGAGATTGCGCTAGCGCAAACTTCCATGCATCGGCTCGTCTCTTCCGGCTTTTTGAGGTGGAGATGAAAGGCCCAGACACGGCCGAACCCGAAGAGATTGCTGCGATCGGCGTCTTTGCCGGGCTCCCCAAGGATGCGCTGCAGGATATCGCGAGAACAGCCGTTCGTCGCAGGCTGGTGAAAGGCGAGCTCATCTTTCGGCAGGGCGATCGCCCGGCGCGCTGCCATGCCGTGCTGTCCGGTTGGGTGCGTATTCTGCAGGCCGGGACCGACGGCGAGTTGTCGGTGCTCCGGTTTGTCGGCCGTGGCGAGCTATTCGGAGCTTTCGCCATGTTCACGGGCGACGGCTATCCGGCCGATGCGACTGCTGTTGGCGAAGCCACGGAGTTGAGCTGGGCTGAAGCGCATGTTCGCGAGTTGATCGGCCATCATTCTGAGGTCGCACTCAATCTCGTCGTCGTTGCTGCTCGCCGTCTCGCTGAGCTGCAGGAGCGTATGCGCGAAATATCCACCCAGCCCGCCGAGCAGCGGATAGCAAATGCTTTGTTGCGGGTAGCCCGAAACGGCGGAAAGCAATGTGATGACGGCAGAATTGACATTCTCTTGCCGTTCGCTCGCAAAGACTTGGCGGCAATGTCTGCGACGACGCTTTACACCACGTGCCGTGTAATCTCAGCCTGGACCCGCAAAGGGATCGTTGCTTCGACCGGACGGCGGGTTTCAGTCACATTGCCGGACGAGCTCGCGCGCATCGGAGACGGCGACTAGGGGTCACAAGCTCACACTGTAACTAAGGTTGTCTGGGAATTCCTGCAGAAACCATTTTCCTACAGCACCCCGTTTCAGCCATAAACTGGTGGATGCAGACGCGACTTATTGTCGGCGGCGCAGCGAGCCACAAATTCCCTGAACTCGAGCCAGCCCGAATTGAAGACGAGCGAAGCTCCAGCGCACCAACACCGACACGCCCCTCACGCGTAGGGCCGCTGCATTTGCTGCGTTTCGCGGCAAAACCGACGCGCCCCGACCCCTCGCGCGTACGTGCGCGCCTGCGCGCACGTGTCGGGACCAACTTTGCCAACTTCCCGACGCTTCAGCCGCCGCGCGACAATGTAAATTTTGTCAACTTCCCCTCGGGACAAATCCTATTTGCCCGCCATCGCCACCACCTTCGCCCATTCCTCATCCCGCACCGGCGCCACCGACAGCCGCGACTGGCGGATCAGCTCCATCCTGGCGAGGCTCGGCTCGGCCTTGATCTCGGCCAGCGTCACCGGCCGCTCGAGCGCGCGCACCGGCTCGACCCGCACCCGCACCCAGTCGAGGCGCCTTGGGGTCGGGCTCGGCGCCGCGCACCACGCGCATGATCCCGACCACCGCCTTGTCGGACATGCTGTGGTAGAAGAACGCCTCGTCGCCGGGCTGCATCGCCTTCAAATGCAGCCGCGCGGCATTGTTGCGGACGCCGTCCCATTCGGTCGCGCCGTCGCGGACCAGGTCGGCCCAGCCGTAGCTTTCGGGCTCCGATTTCATCAGCCAGCGCGCCATTCGTCCTGTCTCCATTCGGGACCGCTTCGTTACACCTGCGGCAGCCCGCCTGAAAGCGTCGGTGAGCCGAGCCGCAATCCGTTAGAAAAGGTCGGAAAACTGAACAAACTGAAAGGGTTCCGAATTCCATCCCGCACCACAACCGGTTCATCGCTAGTTGATTGGACGTCGTTAAACGATGCCCTATCTGACTTTCAGCAATTGAGAGCGAGTGAGCAAACGGCCGTTTAGAGCCGAGGCTCCGGGCAAGACGGGCGCAGCCCGCTGGATCTTAAAGCGCGCAACATGAAGCGCCTCCAGCGGACGCCCGCCATGATAGGGCAATACAATAGTGGTGAATTTACTCGGCGGCCGCGCTGCGGCTGCGGTCATTGGTCTGTGCATGCTGGCGCTGGGTTCCAGCGAAGCAAGCGCGGCCCAGGGTCTCCCCATCGACGTCAAGGCAGCCGTTGCCTCGCTCGACTCCAACATCGCCGCCAAGCCGCTCGGCACCGTTGCCGCGCCGGTCGCGACGATCGTCCAGAAGGCCGCGGTCGCTTCGACCACGGCCGTCGCCAACGCCTATGGTGCCGTGACCCAGGCCCAGCCGGCCCGCTCGGTGACCGTCCGGCTGCCGGCCGGGATCGCGACCGAGGCCGCGTGGCTCTACAAGGGCGGCTGGCCGCTCGCCGCGCTGGTCGACAAGTACAGCGTCGGCGCGCCGCTCGACGAGCAGACCAACTGCCTCGCCACCGCTGTCTATTTCGAAGCGCGCGGCGAAACGCTGGAGGGACAGCTCGCGGTTGCCCGCGTCGTCATGAACCGCGCCGCCTCGGGCAAGTATCCGCCCAGCTGGTGCGGGACCATCAAGCAGCACGCGCAATTCTCATTCGTTCAGCACGGCCAGTTCCCGCAGGTCGACGCCGGCTGCGCCGCCTGGGCCCGCGCCCAGGGCATTGCCCGCCTCGCCGTGGCCAATGTCATCCCGAGCGTCGGCAACGACGTCCTGTGGTACCATGCGACCTACGTCGCTCCGTCGTGGGGCCAGCGCCTCAGCCGGGTCCAGCAGATCGGCGCGCACATCTTCTACCGCGCCTGATCGCAGCAACAGAATTTAGGCGAGCAAAGGCGCTCCGGGTTCGGCCTGGGGCGCCTTTGGTTCGTTTTGGCGCGGGCAGGACTCGGCTCGGCGTAAACTTCGTTCACGGGGGATTCGCACGCCGCTCGTTCCGGGTGACCATCAAGTTACGGATTTTTCGGGGGGAATTGCCCTTCGCGGAACTCCGGGGGAGGGGTCGCGTCGTGTTACGCATCTTGGTCGTCGAGGACGATTCGCAACTAGCCGTCACGCTGAAATATCTGGTCGAGGACAATCCGCGCTACCGCGTCGTGGCGATGGCGGAGGATGCCGAGGGCGCGATCGCCGCGGCCGAGGAGCATGACCCCGACCTCGTCCTGCTCGACCTCCACCTGGCGCATGGCAGCACCGGCTTCCCGGTTGCTGTCCGCCTCAACGACCTTGGCGTGCCGTGCCTGTTCGTCAGCGGCAAGGCGCCGCGCTTCCCCATGCCCGACCTCGCGCTCGGCTGCCTGATGAAGCCGTTCACCGCCGAGGATGTTCACCGCTCGCTCGCCATGGCCGAGGATTTATTGCGCGGCCGCGAGACCGTGCGGCCGCGGATGCCGGCCAACCTGACCCTGTATGAAGTCGAGGACGCCGCGTCGGCCGAGCCGGAGCTAGGGCCGGAGCCCGGATACATTCCCTCGCGGCCTTCGCTGAAGACCCGGTTCGAACATTGGATTTCGGGCCAGACCGGCCAGGCCCACTAAAGCCGCATCTTTCCCTTTCGGGGCTCGCGCAGCCCCAGGGTCTCGCTGGTCAGCCGTGCTCCGGCGTCGAGCAGGGCCTGGCGCCGCCCTGCAACCGCGGCGCCGCGCTGCACCTCCTCGAATACCAGCAAGACGGCGATCGCCGGGTGAGCAAGCGTTCGATCGACGAAGGCGGCGGTCCGCGGCCAGCGATCGCGGTCCGTCTCGAACCCGGCGTAGGCAGCATTGCGGAAGAAAGTGGCGACGGCAATGTCGGCGGCGCAGATGTCGCCGAACAGGAAGCCGCCGGCCGGCAGCAGCTGCTCGAGATAGTCGAGCGCCGCCGGGATCTCCAGCTTGAGGGTCCGTTCCATCCGCTCGGCGTCGCCGGGCTCGCCCCACACGATGGGGTGGACGATCTTCTGGTAGAACAGCCCCCAGATGAACAGGTCGCCGAGGCGCGTGTCGGCATATTCCTCCAGCCAGCGAGCAAGCGCGCGGTCCTTTGGGTCAGCGGGGAACAATGGATGACCGCCATAGGTCTCATCCAGGTACGCACAGATGACTGAGGAATCGGACACGCTGAAGTCGCCGTCGATCAGCACCGGAATGCGCCGCAGCGGGCTCAGCCGCTCGAATTCATCATTGCCGTAAAACGGTGTGATCGGATCGACCTCATAATTGAGGCCCTTGAGGTTCATGCATGCCAGCACCTTGCGAACGTAAGGGCTGACGAAGCTGCCGATGACGGTGAGCGTTTTGGCCATGGTGTCACGATGCAGCCACGCATCGATTTCCGCTAGGGGCTTGCTGCGCTGCATTTGTAGCGCTACAAATGTAGCGAATCAGCCCGAGGAGCCCTTTCGATGCGTGTCCTGCTTCCCTTTGTCGTCGCCGCTTTGTCACTGCCGGCCCAAGTCCATGCCCAGCAAATTCCCGTTTCGTCCTTCCGTTCGGTCGAGCTGAAGGGCGGCGGCGACGTGACCCTCGTCCCGGGCCCGGTCCAGCGCGTCACCATCGTATCCGGAAGCACCGACTACACGCACATCTATGTGAAGAGCGGCGGCCGTCTCCGCATCGAAACGTCATGCAACCAGCGTTGCCCGCGCAATTACCCGCTGCAGATCCGCATCGAAAGCCCGACCGTTCCCATCGTCGCAATCGAAGCCGGCGGCCGGATCACCGCGGCGCGCGGTTTTCGTCCGCAAGCGGACGTCGCAGCGGCGGTCCACGCCGGCGGAACCATCGACCTGCGCGCGGTCGACATAACCGACGTCGCCGCGGCCGTGGATGAAGGCGGCGACATCTATGTCCGTCCGCGCTCAAGCCTGTCTGCCGCGGTCCACGCCGGCGGCGACATCCATTACAGCGGCAATCCGCAGGTTTCGATGGCGGTCAGCAACGGCGGAAACGTCAGCCGCGACTAACCGAGTTCGACGAGCTCCACCCGATTGCGTTCAAACCTCAGCCCGGCGGTGAGCAGCGCCCGAAAGGCGTTGTAGCCGCCGGTCCCGGGGTGAAAGGCGTGGAAGAACAGCTGCGGCTTGCCGTCGAGCCCCGGAGCGACCGAGGCGTGGCCAGGCGCCACCCATTCCTGCGTGGACCGAAGCAGCGGCTCGCCCTGCTTGGTGTAGGGCCCGAGCGGATGGTCGGCGACCGCCACTCCAATGCCATAAGCCGGCGTTCCGAAGTCGTTCCCGGCATAGAAAAGCCAGTAGCGGCCGGCCTCATAGGTAACGAAGGGGCCTTCGATCAGGTGCCCTTCCCAATCCTGGTCGTTGGTCAGGACGATGCGGTCCTCCCCCAGCAGCACGTGGCCGTCGTCGGCAATACGCTGGCCTCGAAGCGGCGTCGTCATCGCTTCGACAATCATGGTTGCCGCGAAGCCGAACTCGTCGAGTGCCGCTCGCACCCGCTTCCAATTGTCGAGCGCGGCGTCAATCAGCGGCCCGATGGTGAAAAAGCGAGTCATCGGACGCTGCCGATTGGCCCACGGGACAATCGCCGCGGCGAACTCGGCTGTGCGCTGGTCCGTTTCGTTTTCGAAGAGAGTGGGGACCAGCTCCGGATGCCGTCCCAGCAGCATGGCGAGTGGGCGGGGCCAGACACCGTTCGTATCGTCCTTCCAGAACAGATAGCGATCGCCGGTCTGGGGATCGACGAACAGGTGGGAATCGATAACGCCGCCGCTCATCTGCGGTTGGGTTTCGTCATAGCCAAGTCTCGTGGTGTCGATCGGCTTGCCGGTGATCAAAGGCCGGCCATTATCCACCCACGGACCGACGGGAGACGGCGCGCGTGCAAGCCCGATGGCGAGCGCATTGCTCGTCTGGCGAGCTGTAAACACCGTCCAATATTCGTCGCCGATCTTCGCCACTTCCGGCGCCCAAAAGTCGGAAACGTTGCGCCCCTTGGCGGCCCAGTTGGGCTCCTGCCCCTGCGGGAAGATGAAACCGCGCGGCTCCCAATGCTCGAGGTCGGCCGAATGAAGGATGGGAAAGGCGTTCGGGGCGTCGTTGGAAGTCGCGACAAGCCACCAGCCGTCGTCGGTCCTGAGAACGGCGGGGTCACCGTAGCCGACGAGAATTTCATCGTGAACATTCTCGGTGAGAAGCGGGTGCCACCGAACCTTCGACGATCGTCGTTGCCCGATATTCGTGTAGCCGTGCGGCTCGCGCGTGCCGAAATCTCCAGCAAGCTCGCGGTAGAATGCGTTGAAGTCCTGATGAGTAGCCGTCGGGACGACATAAGTGCGATGCTGGTCGCCGGACCGCACGTCGAACTCAAATCCGTCGCCCAGCTCCCTTGCGCACACTTCGAATGTCATGGGCGCGCGATAGGTACCCGAGCGCTGGATGAGAACCCCTTCCGGGCCAAGCCGCCGCGGCTTATGGTTGGACTGTGCGGCAGGCGGATCACGTTCTCGCGATCGACCAGGGGACGACATCGACCCGCGCGATCCTGTTCGATCGCGAAGCGCACGTCATCGCTGTCAGCCAGAAAGAGTTGGAGCAGCATTATCCCCGCCGCGGCTGGGTAGAGCATGATCCGGAGCGCATTTGGACGGACGCGCTCGAGGTTACGCGCGCCGTCCTCGCCAGGGCCGACCCCGCCCGCGTCGCCGGAATCGGCATCACCAATCAGCGTGAAACGGTCGTGGTCTGGGACCGCTCGACGGGCGAGCCCATCCACCGCGCCATCGTCTGGCAGGACCGCCGCACGGCGGAACAGTGCAGCGAGCTGAAAGAGGATGGTGCAGAGGAGCTAGTCCGCGAGCGTACGGGGTTGCTGCTGGACCCGTATTTCTCCGCGACCAAGATTGCGTGGATTCTCGACAATGTGCCCGACGCGAGGTCTCGCGCCGAGCGCGGCGAGCTCGCCTGTGGCACCATCGACAGCTTCCTGCTGTGGCGGCTGACCGGCGGGGAGGTTCACGCCACCGACGTCACCAACGCCGGGCGGACGTCGCTCTACGACATCCATCGCCAATGCTGGGATGCCGAACTGTGCCGCCTGTTCCGAGTGCCGGAACAGCTACTGCCGGACGTGCACGACAACGCCCACATCTTCGGAGTCACCGCGCCCGGCCTGTTCGAGGCGCAACTGCCCATCGCGGGAATGGCGGGCGACCAGCAGGCTGCGCTGTTCGGCCAGGCCTGCTTCGCTCCGGGCATGGCCAAGTCGACCTACGGCACCGGCTGCTTCATGCTGGTGAACACGGGTAGCGAGGCGGTTACCTCGCGCCACCGCTTGCTGACCACGCCGGCCTATCGGCTGAACGGCGAGATCGCTTATGCGCTCGAAGGGTCCATCTTCGTTGCCGGCGCGGCCGTCCAATGGCTGCGCGATGGGCTGCGAGTGATCGACGATGCGGCCGAGACCGAAGCGATGGCGAGCCGCGTCGCCGACAATCATGGCATCTACATGGTCCCGGCCTTTGTCGGGCTCGGTGCGCCTTATTGGGACCCCGAGGCTCGCGGCGCGATTTTCGGCCTCACCCTGGACGCAACGAGCGCGCATCTGGCCCGCGCGGCGCTCGAAGCGGTCGCGTACCAGACCCTGGATCTTACCGAGGCGATGGCGGGAGATGGGGCCGCCACTCCGTCGGCGATCCGCATCGACGGCGGCATGGCCGCCAACGCCTGGTTGTGCCAGTGCCTCGCCGACATTCTTGAGGTCGCGGTCGAGCGGCCGCGGAATTTCGAAACGACCGCTCTTGGCGCCGCCTTCCTGGCGGGCCTCGCGACAGGGGTCTGGGACGGCACTGACGCGCTGGCTGCTACCTGGAAGCGCCGCGACGTCTTCACGCCGAAAATGGGTCCTGATCACCGCTCGCAGCTTATCGCGGGGTGGCGCGAGGCGGTTGCAAGGACGTTGCGCGGCTAAATGGATGCCCCGTGAGGATTCGAACCTCAATTGACGGAGTCAGAGTCCGTAGTCTTACCATTAGACGACGGGGCAGCTTGGAGCGGGCGAGATAGTCAGTCGCCTCGGCCCGGTCAACGCCGCTGGGCCGTGCCAGAGCCGCGGACTTGCCCAAAGGTCACATTCTGTGATTAAACGGGGTTAAGTCAGCCGCCACTTTCACGGCGGTGAAGGCAGGAACGGGCGTGTGTCATGGCGCAGTCGGTCGCCAGTGCGCCGGCCCTCCACCAGGGTTACTCGGGTGAGGGCGGGCCGTCGGAAAACAAGCCTCAGCCGCGGCGTGAGGCGCATCGTCATACTTATGGAGCGATCGACCTCGGCACCAACAATTGCCGGCTGCTGATCGCGCGCCCTACCGACCGTAGCTTCACGGTGATCGATGCTTTTTCGCGCATCGTCCGGCTGGGTGAAGGCCTGTCGCTGACCGGCGAACTATCGCCTGAAGCCATGGACCGCGCCGTCGCCGCGCTCGGGGTCTGCGCCGACAAGCTTCGCCGCCGCAACGTATCGCTCTCGCGCTCGGTCGCGACCGAGGCTTGTCGCCGCGCCAAGAATGGAGGCGAATTCGCCGAGCGGGTGCGCGAGGAAACCGGGATCGTCCTCGACATCATTCCGCCGCAGGAAGAAGCGCGGCTGGCGGTGCTGGGCTGCCACAAATTGCTTGAGCCCGGCGACGGCCCGGCGCTGATCTTCGACATTGGCGGGGGATCGACCGAACTGGTGCTGATCGACCATATCGACGGAACCCCGCAGATCCGCAGCTGGTGGAGCGCGCCGTGGGGCGTCGTGTCCCTGACCGAAAGCGAAGGCAAGGAAGCGCTCGAAGGTCCGGAACGGCTCCTTGCCTACAAGCGCATGCGCGAGCGCGCGCGCCGCGCCTTCGCCAATTTCGCCGCCATCCTGCCGGAGCGGAAGGACGACATCCGGCTGCTCGGCACCAGCGGCACGGTGACGACACTCGCGAGCGTCCACCTGGCCCTGCCGAGCTACGACCGGCGCGCGGTCGACGGGCTCCACGTGCCGATCGACGCCATGCGCAAGATCAGCGAGATGATCGCCGAAATGGATTATGAAGCGCGCTCGGCGCTGCCGTGCATCGGCTCAGAGCGCGCGGACCTCGTGGTGGCCGGCTGCGCCATCCTGGAGGCGATTATCGAGATCTGGCCCGCGCCCAACCTGGGCGTCGCCGACCGCGGGATCCGTGAAGGCATCTTGCGCTCGCTGATGGCGCGCGACGGCTGGCAGCTTTGAAGCGCGTCAGGACCGCCAAGGGCCGCAAAATTTCTTCGACGCGCTGGCTCGAACGGCAACTCAACGACCCTTATGTGAAGCGCGCCAGGGCTGAGAATTACCGCAGCCGCGCGGCCTATAAGCTGATCGAACTCGACGAGCGTTTCGCGCTTCTGAAAGGGGTTACGGCAGTGGTCGATCTCGGCATCGCGCCGGGCGGCTGGAGCCAGGTGGTACGCCGCAAGAGCCCGCAGGCGCGGATCGTTGGCATCGACCTGCTTCCGACCGACCCGATCGAGGGCGTCGAAATCCTGGAAATGGACTTCATGGAGGAAGCAGCGCCCGAGCTGCTCCGCCACGCGCTGGGCGGCCCTGCCGACCTCGTCATGTCCGACATGGCCGCCAATACCGTTGGGCACCAGCAAACCGATCATTTGCGGACCATGGCGCTGGTCGAGGCGGGACTGGAGTTCGCGCGCGAGATATTGCGGTCGGGCGGCGCCTATGTCGCCAAGGTGCTCGCCGGCGGCGCCGACCATGCGCTGGTCGCCGAGCTCAAGCGCAGCTTCACAACCGTAAAGCACGCCAAACCGCCCGCCAGCCGCAAGGATTCGAGCGAATGGTACGTCGTCGCCCAGGGCTTCAAGGGCGAGAACTGATCACCTTCTGATAGGCGCGCTTGACGCTCAGCGACGCTTCCTCCCATGAAAAGCGCGCCGAGGCTTCGCGCGCGGCAGCGCCCATTGCACGGCGGCGCTCGGGATTGGCGATGAGCGCGGCGATAGCAGCCACATAGCCGTCGGCGCTGGCGGGGTCGCAAAGCATGCCGGTGACATTCGGTTCGACCAGCGCACTGGCGCTCGGCGCATCGGCGCTGACGACCGCGAGGCCCGACGCCATGCCCTCCAACACGACATTGCCGAAGGCCTCGGTGGTGCTGGGCGAAAGCATGATGTCGGCGCTGGCGACAGCGCGGCCAAGCTCTTCGTCATCCAGATGACCCGTGAAGACGGTCTCGGGGACCCGCGCGAAGATGCCGCGCGCCGGGCCTTCTCCGACAACCAGCGGGCGCACCTTATGCCCCATCTCGCGCAGGCGCTGCACGACTTCGACGAAGCGTTCGACGCCCTTTTCGAGGACGAGCCGACCAAAAAACAGAAGCACCACGTCGTCCTCGCTCCAGCCCTGGCTGACGCGCCACTTGGCGCTTCGGCGAGCCGGGCTGAAGCGGTCGCGCTCCACGCCGCGGCCCCACACCGCTACGCGTTCTTCGCCACATTGCTCGTCCATCTCGCGCTGGATCGCCACGTTGGGCACCAGCACCATGTCGCTGCGGCCGTAGAAGCGGCGCAGATGCGCCTGGATCAGGGTTTTGCTCCATCCGAGTCCATAATGGTCGAGATAGGTCTCGAAGCGCGTGTGCAGGCTGGCGACGACCGGAACGCCAAGCGACTTGGCGAAAGTCTGGGCGCGGGTGCCGAGGATGTCGGGAGTGGCGACGTGGACGATGTCGGGGCGGAAGGCGCGAATGTCCTCGCGAAGTTCGCGGTTGAGGCCGAGCGCAAGCCTGAATTCGCGGCGCTTGGGCAAAGCGATCGACGGAACCGGCACCAGCGTCCCTGTGGGCTCGAACGCGGGGGTGTGAGTCACCGGAGAATAGACCCGATACTCATGTCCGCGCGCTTCAAGGTCGCCGACGAGGCGGTTCAGCGCCTGGTTCGCACCCTCTCGGATGTAATTGTAATTGCCCGAGAAAAGCGCGATCCGCATCGGCCTAGACCGTGCGGAAGTTGAGGACCGCGTTCAGCACGAACACGGTCAATCCCGAGACCACCGACACCAGCACTCGCCCGATCAGATAATAAGCCGGAAGGACGGCGACGAAGGCTGCGAACAGCGCCAGTGTGATGACCATTCCGACCCCCGCGTTGGCGAGGAAATAGACATAGCCCTCCACCGGCTTGCGCTCGGTGCCCCGGAAAATCCACCACCGCCCAAAGCCATAATGCAGGCTATTGGCGATGATGAAGGCAACTGCCGCCGCGAGGACCTTCTCCATTCCGCCTTGCTCGACCAGCAGCCAAAGGAGCGCGAGGTCGACGGCGAAGATGAAAGTGCTGACGATGGTGTTGCGCACCAGCTGGCCGCCGGCACGGCGGCTCAGCAGCCGCCGGTGGAGCCGCTCGCCCGCAACCGGCACCGAGCCGGCCTGGTTCAGGCTGCGCTCGATAGTTGGAACTCCGGAGCCTCAACACGGGGCGGATCATGCTCGTCCGCCCAATCGGTCCGCCGACCGACCCACGGCGCGAGGAACAGCAAAGGCAGCTTCACGAACAGCAGCTCGGAATGAATGAAGCTGTCGACCGCGCGCTCCCACCACACCGGGTCGCGCTTGCCGTTGGCCTTCAGCCAGGCATCGTATGGCGCCCAATGGCTCGGCTCGTCCTCCTTGATGACGCGGAAGATTTTCACCAGCCGCGGCTCGCGCTTGATCATGAAATGGTCGAGCAGGGTTTCGACCTGGCGATAGCCGCGCTGCTCGGTCAGCGAGATGAACTCGGCAAAGCTTGGCGAAATTGCGGTCCGCCATCAGGTCGTCCTCGGTCAACGCATTGATCCGCGTGCGGAACATGATTTCGACGAAGCGGTCGATATGGCCGCAGGTCCGGTCGACCTGGAGCGGCATGATCCCACGTTTTTCGAACCAGCGGCGGAACATCCAATAATGCTTGCGCTCATCGGCACGGTGCTGCTCGATCATGGCGAGCAGCGCCTTGTTGCCGGGGTCGCGGCGGCGAACGGCATCGATCACCCGGTCGAGCGCCGTATAACCCCGGTGCTCGTTGTAGATGTAGATCGAGGCGACGACCTCAAGGTAGCGGCGCTCGAGCCATTTTCGCATTTTTGACAATACCTTCTGTCGTACGCCGGTGAAACGCGCGTGAAGCCCGGTGGAGCCACAGGAATTAGCTTAGCTGCGCTTGCGCGCCTTATCGACGGCGCTCTTTAGTGCATCGTAACCAACCGCGCCGTTCAGGACGGCGTCGCCGACGACGAACAAGGGCGTGCCTGTCGCGCCGAGCTGCCCGGCAAGCTGGAAGTTGCGCTTGAGTTCGGCTTCGGCCTCGGCGTCCTGCTTTGGCTCGGCGGCGATACCGGCAGCCTGACTTGCGGCGGCGATGGTGTCCGGCGCAGGGCGGCCCGCAGCCCACAGCGCATCGTGAAACTGGGCGAAACGGCCCGCCTTCGAGGCTTCGAGCGACAACCGCGCCGCAGTGACACTGTCCGGACCGAGGATCGGAAGCTCCCGATAGACGACGCGAAGGCCCTTATCTTCCTTGACCAGGCGGTCGACGAAGGGGTTGCTCGCCTTGCAATAGGGGCAGGCGTAATCGAAGAATTCGACCAGTGTCACGTCCGGCTTGGCGGCGCCCTTCCACGAGCTTCGCGTAGGGCGTTTCGATGGCCGCGCGATTGGCCGCCAGCACCGGTTCGTATTGGGCATTGCGAAGCGCATCCACGGCGTCCGGCAGGATCGCGGGATCCTTCATCAATCCGTCGCGAACGATCCGGCTGGAGAGGAAGTGCGGTGCTGCAAAAATCAACAGGGCTGCGGTCAGCAGAGAGCCGATGATTCCGCCGGCAATCGCCAGGCCCCAGTTTCCGCGCCCGCGCGCGGTCGCATTGATGTCGCTCACTCGTCCCGGTCTTTTCTATTCTTGTTTTTCTTGAGCTCGGCGCGCGACACCATGGCGATATCCTGCGCGCGAAGATAGTCCGGCGTGCCCGGCGGAATGCCCTTCATCGCGGTCTCGGCGCTGTTCAATGCCATGCGCGGACGGCCCTGGAGATTACTCCGTTCCGCAGTCGCCAGCGCCGCCCGGGCCGTATCGCCTTCGCGGTCGTAGATGATCCCGAGCTGGTACCAGGCGAAGGGATCCTCATTGTCGCGGTTGACCGCGGTCTTCAGCACCTGCTTGGCCTCGGTGAAATTTTTCGAATCCTCGGTCGACACCAAGGCATGGCCGAGCATTGCGGCGATCAAGGGCATATTGCCGGATCGCTCGACGGCCTCGCGCAACGGCGCGATCGCCTCCTGGGGCTTGCCGCCTTCCAGCAGGACCTGCCCCTTCAGCTCGAGGAAGAAGGGGTCGTGCGGATCCTTGGCCAGCAGCGCATTGGCCTCCGCCTCGGCCTTCTGCGGGTAGCCGCTCAAGTGATAGGCGTAGGCGCGCGCATAATGGGCCGGGATGCTCTGGTCGCTTTCCGGATATTTTTTTACCGCCTTGCCCGGATTGACGAAGCCGATGAGCTTGGCCTTGACCCGTTGGAAACGCGCTTCGAGCGCCGGGTCGCTTGGCTTGCCCCAAGCCGGGTCGGCGCGAAGCTTCTGCTCCAGCGCCTGGATTCGCTCGGTTGACAGGGGGTGGGAACGGTCGAAGCTGTCGGTCGAATAAACGGCCAGACGATACTCCTGGCTCTGGAGCTTGCCGAAGAAATCTAGCAGGCCTTTGCCGTTAACGCCTGCTTTGGCCATGAACCGCGCGGCGGAGGCGTCGGCGGTCGCTTCTTGAGCGCGCGTGAAGGCCAGCATGTCGCCAAGCGCCGCGCGTTGGCCGGCCATCATGATCCCCATGCCGGCATCGCCGGCGCCGGCGGCAATTGCCGCGGCCGCGAGGACGATCGACATCAGGCTGATGCCGGTCGCATGTTTCATACCGGAGTCGGCTGCGGATCGCGTCGCCGGCGACGATGTGGCCAATCTCGTGCGCGACCACGCCCTGGACCTGATCGACATTGTCGGCGGCTTCGATCAGGCCTGACTGGAGATAGACCGTTTGACCGCGCTCGACGAAGGCATTGATCTCGTCGTCCTTGAGCAGGACCACCTGTGACGCTGTTGGGGTCAAGCCCCGCGGCCTCGACCAGCGGCTTGGACATTTGCTTGAACAGAAGCTCGGTTTCGCTGTCGCGAAGCACCGAGCCTTCGTCCGCCGCAGCTACTGGCTGGAAGGCGGCGAATGTGAGCGCGAGTGCCACCATCAGGAGGCGCGCGAAGCGGGCGACCGGGGAATTCACCGGTCGCCGCTTAGCATGCGAACGCCTGAACACGGCATGAAACGGCTCGTGAGGCCTTAGCCGAAGGTCCGTTGCCACCAGCCGCGGCGCGGCTCGCCGGAATCTTCCTCGGCCGTGTCGCTATTCGCGGCCGCCGGGACAGGCCGCTCAGCCGCTGGCGCGGCTTCAGCAAGCAGAGCTTCGTCCTTCTTGGTGCGGCGTTTGCGCGCCGGCTTGGCGGGCGCTTCGGCGGCTGCTTCGGCTGTCTCGGCCGGAGGCGCTTCCGCTGGAGCGGGCTCGGGCACCGCGACTTCCGCCTCGACGACGGCCTTCTTCGACCGGCGCCGCTTGGGTTTCACTTCCTCGACAGGCGCTGTGTCGGCGATCGGCGGCTCCTCGTCGGTCGGGCGTTCAACCATCGGCGAGCTATCAGGCTCGACTGGCGCTTCGGCCTCGGCCTCCGCGGCTTTGCGACCGCCACGACGGCGCCGGCCCTTGGCTGGACGCGCGCCTTCCTCGGTGTCGGCAGTCGGGGCAGGGATCTCGCGCTTCTCCTCTTCGTCCGACGCAGCCTCGACGAGGCTCTCCATCGGTTTCGGGAGCTTCATAGCCGTCACCACCCTCGCGGCGTCCGCGTCCGCGTCCGCCTCGCCTGCGGCGGCGGCGCTTGCGGCCCTGGCGATCGCCTTCGCTCTCGTCGCGCGCTTCGGCCGGCTCGCCCTCGAGCGAGATCTCGACCGTTTCTTCCTCGTCTTCTTCTTCGTCCTCGGCCACCTCGTCGATGATCTCGAGCTCGTCTTCTTCCTCGACGGCGGGAGTCTCGACCCGCGGCGCTACCGTGGGCCGCGGGCCGGAGCTTTCCACGGTCATGCGAGCGCCTTCAAAGCCCTCGTCGATCACGATCTCGATCGACACCCCGTAGCGTTGCTCGATGTCGGCGAGCTCGGCGCGCTTCTTGTTGAGCACATAGACGGCAGCCTCGCGCCCGGCGCGAAGGACGATTCGATCACCCCGTCCGCGCGTCGCCTCATCCTCGATGATCCGAAGCGCCGAAAGGCCGGCCGAAGCCGCAGTGCGCATCAGGCCCGTGCCATCGCAATGCGGACAAGGCTTGGTCGAAGCTTCGAGAACGCCGGTGCGAAGCCGCTGGCGGCTCATTTCCATCAGGCCGAAGCTTGAAATCCTTCCGACCTGGATGCGCGCGCGGTCGTTCTTCAGCGCTTCCTTCATCGCCTTCTCGACTTTGCGGACATGGCTATTCTGTTCCATGTCGATGAAGTCGATGACGACCAGGCCGGCCATGTCGCGCAAGCGCAGCTGGCGGGCGATTTCGGCCGCCGCCTCCAGGTTGGTGGCGAACGCCGTCTGCTCGATATTGTGCTCGCGGGTCGAACGACCCGAGTTGATGTCGATCGAGACCAGCGCCTCGGTCGGATTGATGACGAGATAGCCGCCCGACTTCAGCTGGACGACCGGCTGGTACATGGCGCTCAACTGGTCTTCGACCCCGAAACGCTGGAACAGCGGCGTCGTATCGACATGCTGCTTCACGCGCCGAACGTGGCTCGGCATCAGCAGCTTCATGAAGCCACGCGCGGCCTTGTAGCCCTCGTCGCCCTCGACCACGACTTCGTCGATCTCGCGATGATAGAGGTCGCGGATGGCGCGCTTGATGAGGTCACTGTCGCGATAAATGAGCGCCGGTGCAGTGCTCGACAGCGTTCGTTCGCGGATCTCATCCCACAGCCGCGCGAGATAATCGAAGTCGCGCTTGATCTCGACCTTGGTGCGCGACAGGCCGGCGGTACGAACGATCAGCCCCATCGTCTTGGGCAGATTGAGGTCGCTCATGATCGACTTCAGTCGCTTCCGGTCGGCGCCGTTGGAAATCTTCCGCGAGATGCCGCCGCCATGGCTGGTGTTGGGCATCAGCACGCAATAGCGGCCGGCCAGGCTCAGATAGGTGGTCAGCGCCGCACCCTTGTTGCCGCGCTCTTCCTTGACGACCTGGACCAGCAGCACCTGGCGGCGCTGGATCACGTCCTGGATCTTGTAGCGGCGCCGGAGATTTTGGCGCTTGCGGCGAAGCTCGTCGGCGGCGCTTTCGTCCACCGGCGAGCGGCTCGATCCCGTGCCCGCTTCGGTCGTGGTGGAGGTGGCGGTGGCAGTCCCCGTCGCTTCGCCGAGCTCGGTCTCGTCGCCTTGCAGATCCTCGTCCGTCGCGTGCGGTTCGTCGTCCTCGACCTCCTGCGCGCGCAGCCGCTCTTCCTCGGCGGCATGCTCGGCCTCCTCGCGCAGCAAAGCGTCGCGATCGGCCTTGGGGATCTGGTAATAATCGGGGTGGATTTCGCTGAAGGCCAGGAAACCGTGGCGGTTTCCGCCATAGTCGATGAACGCCGCCTGGAGCGACGGTTCTACCCTGGTGACCTTGGCTAAATAGATATTGCCTTTGAGCTGCTTGTGCTCAGCGGATTCGAAGTCAAACTCCTCGATCCGGTTTCCTTTGGCGACCGCGACCCGGGTCTCTTCCGGGTGGCGCGCATCGATCAGCATGCGCATGGACATTGAAAATTCTCCGGGCGCGCCGGCGCGGCAAGGTTGTGCCGCGGCGCGTCATCTGTGGTGCCTGCCCGGCGGCGAACTGGCCGCGGACGATGGCTGGATTTGTGAATAGTGCCTCTGCCGCATGCCCCATCCCGCAACTGTGCGCGGGGAACGCCGCTTCATCGTAGAGCGGACGAAAGGCGTTCTGTGATTGCATGCTGAGCGTCAACCTCGTGGAACCGCGATCCATCGCACTGGCCGCGGCATGAATCCCGGCGTGTTGCCGGAGATCGATTATCGGTTAGCATCGCAGAGTCGGCGCTGCAACTATTGCCCGGTGCAATTTATCCCTTCACGGGCGTGGCGGCGATAACTCTCTTGCGATTGGGCTCTCGCATTCCGGCAAACGGAGAAAAGGACGGTATGCGAAATACGAGTACATTGGCGGACAGGCGCGGGCTGTGGGCATTCATGCTGGGCGTCGTCGCGGTGACCGTTGGCGTGCTGATGCACCTGCCGATGTTCCTGATGGCGCGGCATAATCATTTCAACCTGTCCGGAATGCCGATTGGCTGGGACATGATCCTCGGCATGATTGCAATCATCGGCGGCGTCGCGATTGCCGCATACGGATTGCTCCCTCGAAACATCGCCAACCAGCTGGCGGCTTCGCAAGACATTGTCGTGACCCCGCCCGAAGACGCGCCGCTTAATTCGGCCCACTGGAAGCTGCTGTCCGTCCTCGTCATCGCACTCGTCATCGACATCATGAAGCCCGCCACGCTCGGCTTCACCCTGCCTGGGATGATGTCGGAGTATGAGGTCAGCAAGGCAGCGGTTTCGGCGTTTCCCTTCTCCGCCCTTGCTGGAACGGTAATCGGTTCGATCATCTGGGGCGTGCTCGCCGATATCTACGGACGCAAGGCGACGATCCTGCTTTCGGCAGTCATGTTCGTCGGGACATCCATCTGCGGCGCCATGCCTTCGCTCGCGTGGAACGTCGGCATGTGTTTCATGATGGGCGTGGCGGCCGGCGGCATGCTTCCCGTGACGTACGCGCTGCTGGCCGAGATGATGCCGAGCAAGCATCGCGGCTGGTCGCTGGTGCTCGTGGGGGGTCTTGGTGCCGTCGGCGGCTATTTTGCGGCGAGCATCTTCTCGGCGCTCCTCCAGCCTTATTTCGGCTGGCGGATCTTGTGGATTCTCAATCTCCCCACCGGGCTTTCGCTGGTCCTGCTTGGTGCGTTCATCCCCGAATCCGCCAAATTCCTGCTGTCACGCGGTCGCCGCGAGGAAGCGCGGCGGGTTATGGAGCGCTTCGGGTCGAAAGCGCGGAAGACGCGGCCTGCGGAGCGGACAGCGCTCGATCAGGGCGCTGCCGTCGCGCTGACCGGCAGCGCGTTCTTCGGGAAACTATTCGCACTGAGCCTCGCGGCCATCTGCTTCAGCCTGATCAATTTCGGACTGCTGTTGTGGCTCCCGGCCGACCTGATCTCCAAGGGCTATAGCGTGGGCCTGTCGAGCAAGCTCCTTGCTGAATCGGCCCTGATTGCCTTTCCGACGGTTTTCATCGTCGCCTATCTCTACAGCCGCTGGAGCACCAAATGGTCGGTCACGGCCTCCTTGGCGGTCACGCTGGCGGGACTGGCAGGCGTCTTGCGGCTCGAATGGACCGAATCAGGAAGTCCGGTGCTGCCGGTGGCGCTGCTTATTGTCGGTACCAACGGGCTAATCGCAATGCTGTTGCCCTACACCGCGGAAAGCTTTCCGCTGCGCATTCGCGGGCGGACAACGGGGATTGTGGCAGCCTGCACCAAGGCGGGCGGCATGGTCGCCCAACTGCTGGCGATGTTCGCGTTGGTGCCGTCGCTCGGAATCGTGTCGCTAGTCATCATCGTCCCGACCATCGCGGCGCTGATTCTGGTTGGCATGTTCGGTAAGGAAACACGCGGCCGCGACCTTCGTGACCTCGATCCCGACGGCCATACCTTCGCCGCGACCGGCATCTAGTGCCGCTGGATACGTATTCGGCCTTTGCGCCGAAGCTCGGCACTTTGTAGCAGGGCGCGCATGGGCGGGAAGATATCCACCTTATTGCTGTTCGGCGCGACCGGCGATCTCGCCCGGCGAATGCTCCTGCCGTCGCTTTACGGTCTCGATTCAGACGGGCTGCTGCCGGACGACCTAAGGATCGTCGGAACGGCGCGGACCGAGCTGGATGACGCTGCTTTCCGCGAGCGGGCCGAGCAGGCCTTGCAGCGAGCATCTTCCCGAAGGATTTTACGCGGAAGGCGTGGCCCAGCGCTTCCTTTCGCGGCTTCATTACGTCGCGCTCGACATCCGCGATCCGGCGGGCTTCGAACGATTGTCGGAGACGATCGGGGATCCGTGTCACGGCCTTGCGATCTTCCTTTCTACCGCACCCTCTTTGTTCAAGCCGACAATCGATGGCCTTGCAGCCGCTGGCCTCGCGTGCCCGACGGTCCGCATGGCCCTGGAAAAGCCACTCGGCAGCGACCTCGAATCAAGCCGGGAGATCAACGACGCGGTCGCCTCGGCCTTCCCCGAAGAGCGCACCTTCCGCATCGACCACTACCTCGGCAAGGAGACGGTCCAGAACCTGCTGGCGCTGCGCTTCGCCAATTCGATGTTCGAGCCGCTGTGGAACAGCGCGCATATCGATCACGTCCAGATTACCGTCGCCGAGACGATCGGTGCTCGAAGGTCGCGGCGATTATTATGACGGGTCGGGCGCGCTTCGCGACATGGTCCAGAACCACATGCTGCAGCTGCTGGCGCTGGTCGCGATGGAGCCGCCGGCCGATTTCGACGCGACGGCCGTGCGCGACGAAAAGGTGAAGGTGTTTCGAGCCTTGCGCCGGATCGGCCCGGAAGACGCCGAAGCGAACACCGTGATCGGCCAATATGGCCGCGGCGCAATCAACGGCGAGACCGTACCGGGCTACGATGATGAGATCGGGCGCGACAGCGGCACGGAGACCTTCGTCGCGATCAAGGCCCATATCGACAATTGGCGCTGGAAAGGCGTGCCCTTCTACCTGCGTACGGGCAAGCGCATGCCCCAGCGCGACACCGAGATTTTCATCCAGTTTCGCGACGTGCCCTATTCGATTTTCGCCTCGCGCGGCGCCACGACCCGGCCCAATAAGCTGATCATCGGGCTTCAGCCGGAAGAGACGATCAGCCTGCACCTGATGGCCAAGACCCCGGCCTCGATCGCCAGGGCGTCCGGTTGCGGGAAATGTCGCTCGACATCGGTGCGAATGCGTTCAGCGAGTATCGCAGGCGCATAGCCTATGAGCGGCTGCTGCTCGACTTGATCGAGGGCGACCCGACCTTGTTCGTCCGCCGCGACGAGGTCGAGGCGCAATGGGGATGGATCGACCGCATCCGCGCTGCCTGGACGGTGCGCGGCATGACTCCGAAAGCCTATCCCGCCGGAACCTGGGGCCCGACAGCAGCTATCGCGCTGGCCGAGCGCGACGGCATCAGCTGGCACGAATAGCGGCGAAGACCCACATTAGAGCCATGAGCCTCCATCCCACCATCGCCGCTGTCACCGACCGGATCATCGAACGGTCGAAGCCCACGCGCCGCCGCTATCTCGAGCTGATGGCGGAGCAGAAGGAGCGGGGGATCAACCGGCCGCGCTTTAGTTGCGGCAATTTCGCCCACGGCTTCGCCGCCGCGGGCGAGGACAAGGAGGCAATCAGCCACCTCGCCGGTCCTAACATCGGAATTGTAACCGCTTACAACGACATGCTGTCGGCCCATCAGCCTTATGCCCGCTACCCCGAGCAGATGAAGATTTTCGCCCGCGAAGTCGGGGCCACGGCGCAGGTCGCTGGCGGCGTGCCGGCGATGTGCGATGGCGTGACCCAGGGCCAGCCCGGCATGGACCTTTCTTTGTTCAGCCGCGACGTCATCGCGATGAGCACGGCAATCGCGCTCAGCCACGGCATGTTCGACGCGGCGGCCTTGCTCGGCATTTGCGACAAAATCGTTCCCGGCCTGCTGATCGGCGCGCTTCGTTTTGGTCATTTGCCGATGCTTCTGATCCCCGGCGGACCCATGCCGTCGGGTCTTCCCAACAAGGAAAAGCAGCGCATCCGCCAGCTCTACGCCGAGGGCAAGGTTGGCAAGGACGAGCTGCTGAAGGCCGAAAGCGCGTCCTACCATTCGCCGGGGACGTGCACCTTCTACGGCACCGCCAATTCCAACCAGATGATGATGGAGCTGATGGGGCTGCACATCCCCAACGCCGCTTTCATCAACCCCGGCACGCCGCTGCGCCAGGCGCTGACCCGCGCGGCCGTCCATCGCCTGGCCGAGCTTGCAAGGAGCGGTGAACGGCCGCTCGGCGAGGTGATCGACGAGAAAGCCATCGTCAACGCGATGGCAGGGCTGGTCGCGACTGGCGGTTCGACGAACCACACGATCCATTTGCCGGCGATCGCCCGCACGGCGGGGATCCTGATCGACTGGCAGGATTTTGCCGAGTTATCCTCGGCCGTCCCGCTCATCGCGCGCGTCTATCCAAACGGTTCGCGGGACGTGAACGACTTCCACGATGCTGGCGGTATGGCGTTCGTTACCTACACGCTCGGCAGAGAGGGCCTGATTCACAGCGACATCCTGCCCGCGGGCGCCGACAGCTTCGATGCCTGGATCGGTAATCCGGAGCTCCATGGCGACGAACTGGTGTGGAAGCCCGCCGAGGAAAGCGCCGACGTGGACTTGCTGCGCCCGGCCAGCGACCCGTTCCAGGCGGACGGCGGCATGCGCCTCGTTTCCGGCAATCTCGGCCGCGCCATTTTCAAGACCAGCGCGGTGGACCAGGAACGGTGGCTGACCGAAGCGCCGGCGCGATGCTTCTCGGACCAGCAGGAAGTACTTGAAGCCTTCAAAGCTGGCGAACTCGACAGCGATGTCGCGGTCGTCGTCCGCTTTCAGGGGCCGCGCGCCAACGGCATGCCGGAGTTGCACAAGCTGACGCCGACCCTCGGCGTGCTCCAGGACCGCGGGCATCGGGTGGCCCTCATCACCGATGGCCGGATGTCGGGCGCCAGCGGCAAGGTGCCAGCCGCGATTCACGTCTCGCCGGAAGCCTTACCCGACGGTCCTCTGGCGCGGGTGCGCGATGGCGACCTCATTCGCCTCGATGCGGCGAGCGGAACGCTGGAAGCGGTCGGGATCGACCTCGCTTCACGACCGCCCGCCAATTCGCCGCCGCCGCCAGTCGGCACGGGCCGCGAGCTGTTCGCGTTGATGCGGCTCCACGTCGATCACGCCGAAAGCGGCGCTTCGGCGATGCTCACAGCAATGGAAGCGGAGAGCGCATGAGGACGATCGCGGTCGCCGACGTCGGCGGGACCCACGCCCGCTTCGCTCTGGCTGAAATCGAGGACGGTCGCGTGCTCTCGCTCGACGAGCCGCTGACTCTGAAGACGGCCGAGCACGCGAGCTTCCAGCTCGCCTGGCAGGAGTTCGGCAAACGCAAGCAGATCGATCTGCCCAATGAGCTGGCGCTCGCCTTCGCCGGGCCCATCGGCGGCGAAGTCTTGAAGCTGACCAACAATCCCTGGGTGATCCGTCCGTCCTTGATCAAGGAGCGGCTGGACGTCGACCGCTACGTCGTCGTCAATGATTTCGGCGCGGTCGCTTACGCCGTCGCAACTCTGCCCGACGACCAATTCCGCCACATCTGTGGCCCCGACAAGCCGCTGCCGACTGAAGGTGTGATCAGCATCGTCGGGCCCAGGAACGGGCCTCGGAGTTGCTTCGCTGCTGCGCAAGCCGGACCATTACGAAGTCATCGAGACCGAGGGCGGCCACGTCGACTTCGCGCCGCTCGACAGCCTCGAGGACCGCATCTTGACCGAGCTTCGCCGCAATTTCCGCCGGGTGTCGGTCGAACGCATCGCGTCGGGCCGCGGCTTGTGGAACCTTTACGAGGCCCTGGGGGCAATCGACGGCCGCGACCTCACGTTCCACGACGACAAGCAATTGTGGGCGGCGGCTCTGGACGGCAGCGACGGCCTTGCGCTCGCCGCGCTTGACCGGCTGTGCCTGACGCTTGGCGCGGTCGCGGGCGACATGGCGCTTGCCCAGGGTGCGGCCGGGGTGGTCATCGCCGGCGGTGTCGGCTTGAGGATCGCCGACTATTTGCCCCAGTCGGGCTTCCGTGACCGGTTCATCGCCAAGGGGCGCTTCGAACGGCGGATGGACGAAATGCCCGTGCGGCTCATCACTCACCCGCAGCCCGGCCTGTTCGGCGCCGCCGCGGCCTTCGCGAGGGATTATCGGTGACCATTGACCAGATCATGCGGACGGCTCCGGTGATTCCCGTGCTGGTCCTGGAAGGCGACGGTGACTGGGCGGCCCTGGCCGAAACCTTCGTCGCGTCCGGGTTACCGGTGCTGGAGATCACGCTGCGCACGCCACAAGCGCTGGACGCGATCCGACAGATGAGCCAGGTGCCCGGGGCGATCGTCGGCGCCGGAACGGTGCTGAACGAAGCCCAGCTGGCCCAAGCCATCGATGCGGGCAGCCGCTTCATCGTCTCGCCGGGCCTGACCAACCCGCTGGCGCTGGCGGCACGGGACACGGGTATCGCCTATCTACCAGGTATCGCGACCGCGGGCGACATCATGCGTGGGATCGACCTGGGGCTCGATCGCTTCAAATTCTTCCCTGCCGAAGCCTCCGGGGGATTGCCGGCGCTGAAGGCGCTGGCCGCTCCTTTCTTCAACGCACGATTCTGCCCGACAGGCGGAATTCGGCCCGACAATGCTTCCGAATGGCTGTCGCTCGATGCTGTACTGTGCGTCGGCGGAACCTGGCTGTTCCGGGGACCGCAGGACAATCTTGACGAGGTTGCCGAGCGGGCCCGCGCCGCCGCCGCACTCGCCGCTTAAGTCGGCCGAAACTTCGCATTAACCATGTTCCCGTGATACATTGGCTTTGGTTTCAGGGGTTTGGCGGGGCGAATGGCGATCAGGTTGAACCGGAACGGCGCGATTGCAGCTGCGGCACTGGGAGTCGTGCTGTTCGTCGGGGTTCTCCTGGTCTTCGCCGGTCGAAGTGGGGCCGCAGGGCAAGACGGCAGCGTCACCGTCAACGTCCCGCCCCCAGTTGCAGACCGCATTTACGCGTCGCCGATGGCGCAGGGTCGGCCGATCGTGGTCATCGATGCTGGCCATGGCGGCCGCGATCCTGGCGCGACTGGCGTCTCGGGCGAGGTATATGAAAAGGACCTGACGCTGGCGCTTGCCCGCGAGCTTCGCGACCAGTTGGTCACGCGCGGGCGGGTGCGCGTCGCCATGTCGCGCGACGACGACCGCTATCTCGACCTCGAAGAGAGGGCCGCGGTGGCTCGGCGCCTCGACGCAGCCATGTTCGTTTCGCTGCACATGGACAGCGCGCCGAACCCGCTGGCCCACGGAGCAAGCGTCTATTCGCTGTCCGACGTCGCTTCGGACGCGGAAGCGGCGCGCTTTGCTTCGATCGAAAATGGGGGTGTGTCGGCCGACCGGGGCAACGGCTCGGCCGCGGCAATGCTCTCGGACCTTGCCATGCAGGGCCAAATGACCGCGTCCGCGGACCTCGCGGCGCGGCTGGTTCACAAATCCGCCGGCCGGTTCGAGCTTCGGCCCGAAGCGCACCGCTTTGCTGCCTTCCACGTGCTTCGTCGCGCCGACACGCCTGCCGTTCTGTTCGAGGCCGGATACATCAGCAATGCCGAGGATGAGTTGCTTCTGCGCTCGCCCGAGCACCGTGCCGCCGTCGCGCTTGCGCTCGCCCAGGCGATTGAGGCCGACGTCGCGGTTCACGGCCGCCGTTAACGCCTTCCAGCCGCCCGCCGAACAGGCTAGACGCCGGTTCGAATGAAGTTCGAGCGCCTGAACGTCCCCTCCTGGCCGATGCCCGATCTCGTCGCCTTCAATCGCAGGGTGCACGAGCGGATCGATCCTTTGTGGCAGCGCAAGTGGGTGCGCCGTTTCAGCTGGGCGGCGCTCGGCCTGTTCACATTGTTCGCGGCAATGTGGATTTATTTCGCGGCCGGCCTGCCGTCTTCGCAGACTTTGCTCGCCTATCAGCCGCCGCTTCCCAGCAACGTCCGCGGTTACGACGGGACACCAGTTCAGACCTTCGCCCGCGAGCGGCGGGTTGAGCTCAGCTACGACGAATATCCGCCGCTGGTCGTCCACGCGTTCATCTCGGCGGAGGACAAGACCTTCTTCCAGCACCACGGCATCGACTTCATGGGCCTGGTCGGCGCAGTGTTCGACTATACCAAGAAGAGCGTCACCGGCGGCCGCGCCAAGGGTGGTTCGACGATCACTCAGCAAGTGGCCAAATATCTGCTTCGAGACAGTAGCTACAATATCGGGCGCAAGGCGCGGGAGGCGATCCTGGCCTTCCGCCTCGAATCCACCCTCAGCAAGCAGCAAATCCTCGAGCTTTACCTCAATTCGATCTTCCTTGGACGCAACGCTTATGGCGTCCAGGCCGCGGCCCGCGCCTATTTCGACAAGGATGTCAGTGAGCTGACCCTGTCCGAAGCGGCCTATCTCGCGGTGCTGCCCAAGGCACCTGCCAATTACGACCCCGTTCGGGCAACCCAGAAGGCGCTCGATCGCCGCAACTATGTGCTGCGCGAAATGTCACGAAATGGGTACATCACTGATGACCAGTGGCGGGCGGCGGCCGCTCAGCCGCTCGGCACGATCCGCTACGGAAGCAATGAGAAGTTCGCCCAACAGGGCGGCTATTTCATGGAGGAGGTCCGCCGCGAGCTGATGAAGAAGTTCGGCGAGAATGCCGACGACGGTCCGAACAGCCTTTATGCGGGCGGGCTGTGGGTGCGCAGCTCGATGGACCCCAAGATCCAGGACGCAGCTGCGCAAGCGCTTCGTGACGGGCTGGCCAAGTTCGACGGTGGCCGCGGCTGGATCGACCTCAAGAAGAGCATCGACATTTCGGGCGATTGGGCCGCCGCGCTCGACCGCGCCCCGATCGGCACCGGCTTTCCGGACTGGCGGAAGGCAGTAGTCCTGTCGAAAAGCGGTGGCGAAGCGACGGTCGGCTTCACCAATGGGAAAACCGGCACGCTTCCCGCGTCCGCTGCGTCGATGCCGGTTCGCGGTCAGGGCGGCGCGGCCTTCGACGCGCTTCATCCGGGCATGATCGTCATCGTCAAAGAGGCCGGGGCCGGAAGCTATGCATTGCGATCCGTACCCGAGGTCTCGGGCGGAATGGTTGCTGAGGAAGTCCACACCGGCCGCGTCCTGGCGATGCAAGGTGGGTTCGACGTTGTCGGTTCGCCCTATAACCGCGCCACCCAGGCTCTTCGCCAGCCGGGCTCCGCGTTCAAGCCGATCGTCTATGTCACAGCGTTGGAGAACGGCTTCACGCCGGCGACGATCGAAGAGGATGCGCCCTTCTGCGTTTGGCAAGGCGCGGGACTGGGCAATAAATGCTTCGTCAACTTCGACCGCCGCTATGCCGGTCCGAAAACGATGCGCTGGGGCGTCGAGCAATCGCGCAACCTGATGACCGTGCGCGCGGCTTCGACCGTGGGAATGCCCAAGATCACCGACACGGCGCGGAAGCTCGGGGTCGGCGATTACGGCAACTACCTCTCGTTCGCACTCGGCGCCGGTGACACCACGGTTCTTCGCCTGACCAACTCCTACGCGATCCTGGCCAACCAGGGGCGCGCGGTGAAGCCGACCACCATCGATTATGTCGAGGACCGCAACGGCAAGGTGATCTACCGTTCGGACAACCGCTGTGCGCTGATGGGAACCTGCAACGCCCCGGACTGGAACGGAGAGGCCATGCCTCGGCCGCCCAACCGCACTCGCCAGCTGCTCGACCCGATGGCATCGTTTCAGATGGTTCACATCATGGAAGGCGTCATCCAGCGTGGCACCGCGACCGTGCTGCGCGATCTCAACCGTCCGCTGTTCGGCAAGACCGGCACCACGAACGGGCCGACCAACGTCTGGTTCGTCGGCGGGACGCCCGACATCGTCGCGGGTGTTTACCTTGGCTACGACCAGCCGCGGCCCATGGGCGGCTGGGCCCAGGGCGGCCGGATCTCCGCGCCTATCTGGAAGCAATGGGCGCTGACGGCGCTCAAGGACCAGCCGAAGACGCCGTTCGTCGCTCCGCCCGGTATCCGCTGGGTGCGCATCGATCGCGGCACCGGCAAGCGTGTGTTCGGAGTCTTCCCGGTCACTGAGGATCCCAAGTCGTCGGTGATCTGGGAGGCCTTCCAGCCGCAGACCGAGCCGCGGCGGACGTTCCATGGTGCAATGGGCGATCCTTACGGCCCGCAGCCTTTGCGTCCTAAGCCGGCAGAGCCCCAGCAGCCGCAAGCCGGCCAGCCGCAGCAGCGGTCGCGGGCGCCGGCTGCGCCATCGGCGCCGTCGCCAGCGGCAGTGCCTCAGCCCGCCGTCTTGCCAACGCAGAACGGCGTCTAGTAGCAGCGCCCTCAACACGAACGCGTTGAGTTCGAAGGATCGCATCAAATGCGCGCTGAAGCGCAGGCCCACATCGACCAGATCAATGCCGCTACCAAGCTGCTGCGCCGCTTCCTCGATTGGGATCGCGCGCTGAAGCGGCTCGACGAGCTGAATGCAAAGGTCGAGGATTCGACGCTGTGGGACGATCCCAAGGCGGCGCAGGAAGTCATGCGTGAGCGCCGCCGCCTGGAGGAGGCAATCGGCGCGACCCAGGCGCTCGAACGCGAGCTGGCCGACACCACCGAGCTGATCGAAATGGCCGAGGCGGAAGGCGATACGGCCCTGATCGACGACGGCGTTCGCTCGCTGGCCGAGCTGGCCGCTCGCGCCGACCGCGACAAGGTCGCGGCTCTCCTGGCCGGAGAGGCCGATGCCAATAACGCATACATTGAGGTCAATGCCGGCGCCGGGGGGACCGAAAGCCAGGACTGGGCCGAAATGCTGCAGCGCATGTACACGCGCTGGGGGGAGCGGCATGGAATGAAGGTCGAGCTGATCGATCATCACTCGGGCGAGCAGGCCGGGATCAAGTCGGCGACCCTGCTGATCAAAGGCGAGAACGCTTACGGGAATTTGAAGACCGAGAGCGGAGTCCACCGACTGGTGCGGATCAGCCCCTACGACGCGAACGCCCGCCGCCACACCAGCTTTTCGAGCGTCTGGGTCTATCCCGAGGTCGACGACGACATCGACATCCAGATCAACGAAGCCGAGCTTCGGATTGACACTTATCGCGCTTCAGGTGCTGGCGGGCAGCACGTCAACACGACCGACAGCGCGGTACGCATCACCCACGTCCCGACCGGGATCGTCGTCGCCTGCCAGAACGAACGCTCGCAGCACAAGAACCGCGCTTCGGCGTTCAAGCAGCTCAAGGCCCGGCTTTATGAGGCCGAGCTGCAGAAGCGCGAGGCCGAGGCCGATGCCGCTAATGCCGCCAAGACCGACATCGGTTGGGGTCACCAGATTCGTTCCTATGTGCTGCAGCCCTATCAACTGGTGAAGGATTTGCGGACGGGGGTTACTTCAACCGCGCCTGGCGACGTTCTGGACGGCGACCTCGACCGCTTCATGGCGGCGGCGCTGTCGCAGCGGGTGACCGGCGAAACGGTCGAGGTCGAGGATGTGGAATAGCGTGGGCCGGCGCGGCCAGGCGGCCGCGGTCCTGCTCCTCCTTGCCGGATGCCGCGCCGAGCCGTCACAACCGCAGTTCCCGGCCGCGCAGCGCGATGTTGCGCCGATCGTCGGCGACACTTTCTCGACCGAGGATGCCCGCGACCGGCTCGGCGAGGCGGAAGAGGTGATGCAAGTCGCTGGCGTCAAGCCGGGCATGTCCGTCGCCGACGTCGGCGCCGGCGAGGGCTATTACACGGTGCGGCTGGCGCGCGCGGTTGGCGCAAAAGGCCGGGTCCTCGCCGAGGATATCGTTCCCGACGTCCGAGACGCGCTGTCCGACCGGATCCAGCGCGAAAGCCTCGACAATGTCGCGGTCAAGCTGGGCTCACCGGACAACCCGATGCTGCCGCAAGGCTCGTTTGATCGCGTCTTCCTCGTCCACATGTATCACGAGGTGGCTTCGCCTTATGCGTTCCTGTGGCACCTGCGCGAAGGCGTGAAGCCTGATGGATTAGTGGTGGTGGTGGACGCCAACCGCCCCGTCGCTCATCACGGAATTCCGCCACGGCAGCTCGAATGCGAGTTCGCGGCGCTTGGCATGACTCCGGTCAAGACGCATGAGCTGACCGGCGGCGATGCTTATTTGGTGGCGTTCAAGATCAGTGCGCCGCGTCCGTCACCGGACAAGATCAAGGCGTGCAAGGGCTAAAGGTAACCCAGGCGCCTAAGGCTGCTGCATTCGGCACCGGCGAAAATCAGATGGTCGAGAATCGTGCAGTCGAGGGCTTCGGCGGCTGCAGCTAGCCGACGTGTCGCCCGGCAATCGGATTCGCTCGGCCGTGAGTCCCCACTCGGATGGTTGTGGGCCAGCAGGATTCCGGCGCTGTGGCGCTCGGCCGCATCGGCGATGATTTCGCGCAGCGGGAAGTCGGCACCGCTTTCGTCGCCGTCATGCCGCGAGACGTGCAGGCAGCGCGCCTCCTCATCGACATGGGCGACCCACAGGCTTTCGCGCGTGGGATCGCCCTGTGCCAGACAACCGGCAAAGAAGTCGCGCGCGGCACTGAGGCCGTTCAATTTCAGCGGGAGTTCGGCACGCTGATAACGCATTGTCCCAACGTACGTGCAGCGAACGAAGCGGTGGCATTGAATTAGGTCCGAAAGCCTCGATTATCATCAAAACGGACCTATCTCGTCAGCCCTTGGAGCGGTGGCTGAGGCGCGTTAGGGTTGCCCAATGCGGCAGTATCTCGATCTAATGCAGACGATCCTCGACCATGGAGTTGAGCAGCAGGACCGCACCGGTACCGGCACCTTGTCCTGGTTCGGCGCGCAGATGCGTTTCGACCTCGCTGAGGGCTTCCCGCTGCTGACGACCAAGAAGCTGCACCTCAAATCGATCATCATCGAATTGCTGTGGTTCCTGCGCGGCGACACCAACATCAAATGGCTGAGCGAGCGCGGGGTCCGCATCTGGGACGAATGGGCCGACGACAACGGCGATCTCGGCCCGGTCTACGGCAAGCAATGGCGTGAATGGCAGTCCGCCGACGGCCGTCACATCGACCAGATCGGAGACCTGGTCGAGTTGATCCGCAAGGACCCTTATTCGCGCCGGCAGATCGTCACCGCCTGGAACCCCGGCGAAATTGCCAAAATGGCGCTGGCGCCGTGCCATTGCCTGTTTCAGACACAAGTTGCGGGCGGCCGCCTCAACCTTCAGCTGTACCAGCGCAGCGCCGACATTTTCCTGGGGGTGCCGTTTAACATCGCCTCTTACGCCTTGCTGACGCACATGCTGGCGCGCGAATGCGGGCTGGAGCCGGGCACGTTCGTGTGGACCGGCGGCGACTGCCACCTCTATTCCAATCACCTCGAGCAGGCGCGGCTGCAACTCAGCCGGGAGCCGCGGGCGCTACCGCGCATGGTCATCAAGGATCGCGGGCAGGGCCTGTTCGACTACGAATATGACGATTTCGTCTTTGAGAATTACGAGCCGCACCCGCACATTTCGGCCCCCGTCGCGGTCTAGAACAGCCGCTCCAGCGCCGCGGCGCTCTCCTCGGGCGTCAGCGTCATCCAGTCGATCGCGACGGTCGGCGGAATGCCCTCGATCTCGTTGATCCCATCGCGGGTGTAGCGGCTGCAATTGGGGACCATGATGTGCAGCGGCGCGGCTTTGAGCGCGATTGCGCTGCCGCCATCAACGTAGCCACACCCAGCGCCATAGGTCCGTTCGCCGGCAATCGTTGCTCGGCCGTTGTCCTTGAGCCAGGTGACCAGCTCTTCGGATGCGGACGCCGAACGGCGGTCGACGAGAACCGCCAGGGGCCCGGTCCACAATCCCTTACCCCGCAGCTCTTCGACTTCGGCGTCGGCAGCGTAAATCGAGCAGGCGGGCTTGGCTTGCCACAGCACCGAACGGTCGCACTTTGGCCCGGCAAGGCGGGGCGCGGTTCGCTTTAGCGTGCCGCTGGCGAACATGGCCGCGACCTCGCTGCTCCACTCGCTGCCGCCGCCGTTGCCGCTGATGTCGAGGGCGAGCTTCGCAATCCCCTTGGCGCGAAGCTCGGCCACCAGAGCGGTCAGCCGCTTGTTGAGCTCGGCACGGGTCGCAAGCCGGAGATCTTCCCCCTCGAGCCCGGGCGTCGCCACGGCCTTGCAGACGCCAAGATAATGCTGCTCGTCGAAGCTCGGAATGCGGATGATGCCGATGTCGCCGATTGTCCCCGCCTGAAACGGGCCGGGCGACAGTTCGCGCCATTCCGCTGCTTTTGCGTAGGGCAGGGAAGTCGTCGGCTTGCGGTCGGAATATCCGCCGCAGGTGTCGGCCACCTTGATCGGCGCTTCCGTGCTGCTCTGACGCGGAAGCAAGGTGGCACTGTCGGGCGCTGGACCCGGAAGGAGCTGCAGGTGAGGATCGTGAAAAGCGTCGACCAGCCGATAGAAGATAACGACTGCCTCGACATCGCTGTTCGCGCGGTCGAGCATCGCGCTGATCTGTTGGTCGGCGCGGACGAGATTGAAAGTGCGCTTTTCGATCTGCCAATCGAGATTGGCATAACCTTGGGCCAAACCGGCCTTGATGCGCTCGAAATCGGCCTTCCACGCCGCCCGGTCGAAGGACCGTGACTTGGGGGGCGGCGCGGTCGCGCAAAGAACGGTGCTGGCGCCGACCAAGGCTGCAATACGGAGAAGTGTCATATATGACTAATACAGTGGGATCGTGAGCCGAACAAGCCTGAATTCGTTTCGGGTGGACCCTGACGCAAATCGCCGCGTTGTTGCCTCCACCGAGAGGAGAGAAACATGTTTCAGAAAATTCTGACGGTCACCCTGGTCGGCGCTGCTTTGGCTACCGCGGCCTGCAACACGGTCCGCGGCGCAGCCAAGGACGTCAATTCGGTCGCGAACTGCACCGAAAACGCGATCAACGGCAGCCAGCGTTGTTAAGCTGCTAGACAAATAGCTGCCGTTAGCCATTGTCGTTCCGGACATTAAACGGAGGACGATAATGGTTCAGAAGCTGGTTGCGGTTGCGATGCTTGGCGTGTGTCTGGCGGTTGCCGCCTGCAACACGGTGCGCGGCGCGGCGGCCGATGTTAGCTCGGCCGCGAACTGCACCGAAAACGCGATGCACAACGGCCGCTGCTGATCGCAGCCCGACACTAAAAGAAACCCCGCCGGATCGCTCCGGCGGGGTTTTTATGTGGCTAGGCGGTCGCCTCAGCTCTGCAGGTAGTCGCCCGCGTCGGCGTCGAGGCCGTGACCGCTCGGCACGACCTCGCCCAGCGGATCGTCGCCGGTGCCGGTGTTGTCACGCGGGCGAGCGCGCATTCTCGGCGGCGCGAAGCTCCTCGGCCGAATCCGGCGCGATCAGCGCTTCCTGCATCCGGCGCTGGGCAGCGCGAAGCGCCGTGTCGCGTGACGAGGCGGCGACGCGCAGGCGGTTCATGCCCGCGCCCGTGCCCGCCGGGATCAGGCGGCCGACGATGACGTTCTCCTTGAGGCCCTGCAGCGTGTCGACCTTGCCCTGGACCGCGGCCTCGGTGAGCACGCGCGTGGTCTCCTGGAACGACGCCGCCGAGATGAAGCTGCGGGTCTGCAGGCTCGCCTTGGTGATGCCGAGCAGCACCGGCTTGCCTTCGGCCGGCTTCTGCTTCTTCTCGAGCTTGGAGTTGATCTCGTCCATCTCCTCGCGATCGACCTGCTCGCCGGCCAGCAGGGTGGTGTCGCCGCCGTCGGTGATCTCGACCTTCTGCAGCATCTGGCGAACGATCACCTCGATGTGCTTGTCGTTGATCTTCACGCCCTGCAGTCGATAGACTTCCTGGATCTCGCTCACGAGATATTCGGCGAGCGCCACGACGCCGAGCACTTCCAGGATGTCGTGCGGATCGGGTGAACCGCCGACGAGGTTGTCGCCGCGCTTCACGAAGTCGCCTTCCTGGACCTCGATCATCTTCGACTTCGGCACCAGATACTCGACCGGCTCCGAGCCATCCTCGGGAACGATCGCGATCTTACGCTTGGCCTTGTAGTCGCGCATGAAGGTGACCTTGCCGGAGACCTTGGCGATGATCGCATTTTCCTTGGGCTTGCGCGCTTCGAACAGCTCGGCGACGCGCGGCAGACCGCCGGTGATGTCGCGCGTACGCGCGGCTTCCCGCGGCATACGCGCCAGCACTTCGCCGGCCTCGACCGTCTGGCCGTCCTCGACCGCGACGATCGCGCCCGGCGGCAAGGCGATAGACGCCGGCTTCCGTCGCCTTCTTGCCCGATCAGGGTCAGGCGCGGATGGAGCGTGTCCTTCTTCGACTTGGCCATGTCGTCGGTGACCACGCGCTGCGTGATGCCGGTCGATTCGTCGACCTGCTCGGTCATCGTCCGGTTCTCGATCAGGTCCTGGTACTTCACGGTACCGGCCTTCTCGGTGATCACCGGGCTGAACGACGGATCCCATTCGGCGATGCGGTCGCCGCGGCTGACGATGTGGCCGCTCTCGCACAGCAGGTGCGCGCCGTAAGGCACGCGGTGCGTCGAAAGCTCGCGGCCGTCCATGTCGAGGATCGCGATCTCGCCCGAGCGCGACAGCGACAGATGTGCCGGCCGCGCGGGTCGACGATCGTCGGCATGTCGCGGAACTCGATCGTGCCGTCGACCGGCGCTTCGAGGTTCGACTGCTCGTTGAGCTGCGCCGCGCCGCCGATGTGGAAGGTCCGCATCGTCAGCTGGGTGCCCGGCTCGCCGATCGACTGGGCGGCGATGACGCCGACCGCCTCGCCGATGTTGACCGGCGTACCGCGGGCGAGGTCGCGCCCGTAGCACTTGCCGCACACGCCCTGCTTCGACGCGCAGACCAGCGGCGAGCGGATCTTGACGCCCTGCAGGCCGATCTCCTCGATCTGCGCGACCATCGCCTCGTCGAGCAGCGCGCCTTCGGGGATGACGACTTCGCCGGTCTTGGGATCGACGATGTCCTCGGCCGTGGTGCGGCCGAGCACGCGGTCGGCGAGCGAAGCGATGACCGCGCCGCCCTGGACGATCGCGCGCATTTCCAGCGCCCGGTCGGTGCCGCAATCCTCCTCGATGATCACGGCGTCCTGCGACACGTCGACGAGGCGGCGGGTCAGGTAACCCGAGTTCGCCGTCTTGAGCGCCGTGTCGGCGAGGCCCTTGCGGGCGCCGTGGGTCGAGTTGAAATATTCAAGGACGGTCAGGCCTTCCTTGAAGTTCGAGATGATCGGCGTTTCGATGATCTCGCCCGACGGCTTGGCCATCAGGCCGCGCATGCCGGCCAGCTGCTTGATCTGCGCCTGCGAACCACGGGCGCCCGAGTGGGCCATCATGTAGATCGAGTTGAGGTCGGCCTGGCGGCCGTCTCGGCCGCTTCGGCGTCGCCGAAATCTCCTTCATCATCGCGCTCGCGACCTGGTCGCCGCAACGCGACCAGGCGTCGATCACCTTGTTGTACTTTTCCTGCTGGGTGATCAGGCCGTCCTGATACTGCTGCTCGTAATCCTTCACGAGCGCGCGGGTCTCCTCGACCAGGCCTTCCTTGGCGGCCGGGATGACCATGTCGTCCTTGCCGAACGAAATGCCGGCCGCGAACGCGTGGCGGAAGCCGAGCGCCATGATCGCGTCGGCGAACAGCACCGTCTCCTTCTGGCCGGTGTGGCGATAGACGATGTCGATGACGTCGCCGATCTCCTTCTTGGTCAGCACGCGGTTGACCGTCTCGAACGGCACCTTGTGGCTCTTCGGCAGGGTCTCGCCGAGCAGCATCCGGCCCGCGGTCGTCTCGAACCGCTTCATGTAGGTGTTGCCCTCCTCGTCCGTCTGCGGGACGCGGCTGATGATCTTGGTGTGAAGCGTCACCGCGCCGGCGGCGAGCGCCTGGTGGACCTCGGCCATGTCGCTGAGCATCATGCCCTGGCCCGGCTCATCCTCCTTCTCGAGGCTGAGGTAATAGAGGCCGAGCACCATGTCCTGCGACGGAACGATGATCGGCTTGCCGTTGGCGGGCGACAGGATGTTGTTGGTCGACATCATCAGCACGCGCGCTTCCAGCTGGGCCTCGAGGCTCAGCGGGACGTGCACGGCCATCTGGTCGCCGTCGAAGTCGGCGTTGAACGCGGCGCAGACCAGCGGGTGAAGCTGGATCGCCTTGCCCTCGATCAGCACCGGCTCGAACGCCTGGATGCCGAGGCGGTGGAGCGTCGGCGCGCGGTTCAGCAGCACCGGATGCTCGCGGATCACCTCGTCGAGGATGTCCCAGACTTCCTTGCGCTCTTTCTCGACCCACTTCTTCGCCTGCTTGAGGGTCATCGAGAGACCCTTGGCGTCGAGGCGCGAGTAGATGAACGGCTTGAACAGCTCGAGCGCCATCTTCTTCGGCAGGCCGCACTGGTGGAGCTTGAGCTCCGGACCGGTGACGATGACCGAACGGCCCGAATAGTCGACGCGCTTGCCGAGCAGGTTCTGGCGGAAGCGGCCCTGCTTGCCCTTGAGCATGTCGCACAGCGACTTCAGCGGACGCTTGTTGGCGCCGGTGATGGTGCGGCCGCGGCGGCCGTTGTCGAACAGAGCGTCGACCGCTTCCTGAAGCATGCGCTTTTCGTTGCGGACGATGATGTCCGGAGCGCGCAGCTCCATCAGCCGCTTCAGGCGGTTGTTGCGGTTGATGACGCGGCGATAGAGGTCGTTGAGGTCCGACGTCGCGAAGCGGCCGCCGTCGAGCGGCACCAGCGGGCGAAGCTCGGGCGGGATGACCGGAACGACTTCGAGGATCATCCACTCCGGCCGGTTGCCGGACTCGAGGAAGCTCTCGACGACCTTCAGGCGCTTGATGATCTTCTTGGGCTTGAGCTCCGACTTGGTCTCGGCAAGCTCCTCGAGCAGCGCCTTCCTGCTCGCCCTCGAGGTCGAGGTCGATCAGCATCTGCTTGACCGCCTCGGCGCCGATTCCGGCCGAGAAGGCGTCCTCGCCATATTCGTCCTGCGCGGCGAGAAGCTCGTCCTCGGTCAGCAGCTGGTACTTCTCGAGCGCGGTCAGGCCCGGCTCGATCACGACATAGCTCTCGAAATAGAGGATGCGCTCGAGCTGCTTCAGCTGCATGTCGAGCAGCAGGCCGATGCGGCTCGGAAGCGACTTCAGGAACCAGATGTGCGCGACCGGCGCGGCCAGCTCGATATGGCCCATGCGCTCGCGGCGGACCTTCGAGACGGTGACTTCGACGCCGCACTTTTCGCAGACGATGCCCTTGTACTTCATGCGCTTGTACTTGCCGCACAGGCACTCGTAGTCCTTGATCGGACCGAAGATGCGCGCGCAGAACAGGCCGTCACGCTCGGGCTTGAACGTGCGGTAGTTGATCGTCTCGGGCTTCTTGATCTCGCCGAACGACCAGCTGCGGATCTTGTCCGGCGACGCGATGCCGATCTTGATCTCGTCGAAGGTCTCCGGCTTGGCGATCGGGTTCGCGAAGTTCGTCAGTTCGTTCATTTTCTACTCCAATTCCCCTCCCGTTTGCGGGAGGGGTTAGGGGAGGGCATGTCATCGTCCGGAGAGAGGCCCTCCACAGCCCTCCCCCGGCCCCTCCCGCATGCGGGAGGGGAGTTAATTCTTATTCGGCGGCGAGGGCGGTCGGTTCCGCGTCGGGATCCTCGATGCTGTCCAGCTCGACGTTGAGGCCGAGGCTGCGCATTTCCTTGACGAGCACGTTGAAGCTCTCGGGAATGCCGGCCTCGAACGTGTCGTCGCCCTTGACGATCGCCTCGTAGACCTTGGTGCGGCCGATCACGTCGTCCGACTTCACCGTCAGCATTTCCTGAAGCGTGTAGGCCGCGCCGTAAGCCTGCAGCGCCCACACCTCCATTTCGCCGAAGCGCTGGCCGCCGAACTGCGCCTTGCCGCCCAGCGGCTGCTGGGTGACCAGGCTGTACGGGCCGATCGAGCGCGCGTGGATCTTGTCGTCCACGAGGTGGTGGAGCTTCAGCATGTAGATGTAGCCCACGGTCACCTTGCGATCGAACGGATCGCCGGTGCGGCCGTCGAACAGGGTGACCTGGCCCGACGTATCGAGCCCGGCCTTCTCCAGCATCGCGCTGACGTCCGGCTTCGCGGGCGCCGTCGAACACCGGCGTGCCCATCGGGACGCCGGCGGTGAGGTTGGACGCCAGCTCCATCACCGCTTCGTCGTCGCGAGCGTCGATCTCCTTGGCGTAGGCGTCGCCGTAGATGTCCTTGAGCTTGGCGCGGATCGCCTTGACGTCCTTGCCGGCGACGTCCTTGCCGCGCTCGTGCATGCCTTCGAGCATCTCCTGGATCTGCCGGCCGAGGCCGCGCGAAGCCCAGCCGAGGTGGGTCTCGAAGATCTGCCCGACGTTCATGCGCGCTCGGCACGCCCAGCGGGTTGAGCACGATGTCGGCGTGCGTCCCGTCTTCGAGGAACGGCATGTCCTCGATCGGCAGGATGCGGCTGATGACGCCCTTGTTGCCGTGACGGCCGGCCATCTTGTCGCCCGGCTGAAGCTTGCGCTTCACCGCGACGAACACCTTGACCATCTTGAGCACGCCCGGCGGCAGCTCGTCGCCGCGCTCGAGCTTCTCGACGCGGTCCTCGAAGCGGCGGTTGATGACGTTCGCTGCCTCGTCATACTGCGCCTTCAGCGCTTCGATGTCGGCCTGGCGCTTGTCGTCCTTGACGGCGATCTTCCACCATTCGTGGCGCTCGGCGCCTTCGAGCGTCGCCTCGTCGAGGGTCGAGCCCTTCTTGATCGCCTTCGGAGCCGCGGTCGCGACCTGCTTGAGCAGCATTTCCTTGAGGCGCGAGAAGGTGGCGCGGTTGAGGATGCCGCGCTCGTCGTCGGCGTCCTTCTTGAGCCGCTCCTTCTCCTCGGTCTGGATCGCGCGCGTACGGTCGTCGATGTCGATGCCGTGGCGGTTGAACACGCGCACTTCGACCACCGTGCCGGAAACGCCCGGCGGCAGGCGCAGCGAGGTGTCGCGAACGTCCGAAGCCTTTTCGCCGAAGATGGCGCGGAGGAGCTTCTCCTCCGGAGTCATCGGGCTTTCGCCCTTCGGCGTGATCTTGCCGCACAGGATGTCGCCCGGCTCGACCTCGGCGCCGATGTAGACGATGCCGGCCTCGTCGAGGTTGCGAAGCGCTTCCTCGCCGACGTTCGGGATGTCGCGGGTGATGTCCTCCGGCCCGAGCTTGGTGTCGCGGGCCATGACCTCGAACTCCTCGATGTGGATCGAGGTGAAGACGTCGTCCTTCACGATCCGCTCGGAGATCAGGATCGAGTCCTCGTAATTGTAGCCGTTCCACGGCATGAACGCGACGAGCACGTTCCGGCCGAGCGCGAGCTCGCCGATACTCGGTCGACGGGCCGTCGGCGATGATCTCGCCGGCCTCGACCGTGTCACCGACCTTCACCAGCGGACGCTGGTTGATGCAGGTGTTCTGGTTCGAGCGCTGGAACTTCATCAGCGTGTAGATGTCGACGCCGGATTCGCCGGGCTTGAGCTCGCCGGTCGCGCGAACGACGATACGGGCCGCGTCGACCTGGTCGACGATGCCCGAGCGGCGGGCGGCGATGGCGGCGCCGGAATCGCGCGCGACCGTCTCTTCCATGCCGGTGCCGACCAGCGGCGCCTCGGCCTGGAGCAGCGGCACCGCCTGGCGCTGCATGTTCGAGCCCATCAGCGCGCGGTTGGCGTCGTCGTTCTCGAGGAACGGAATGAGCGAGGCGGCGACCGACACCAGCTGCTTGGGGCTGACGTCCATCAGCGTGATCTGGTCGCGCGGAGCGATCAGGAACTCGCCGTTGCGGCGGGCCGAGATGATCTCCTCGGCGAAAGTGCCGTCCTTGGTGATCTCGGCGTTGGCCTGGGCGATCGTGTGCTTCGCCTCTTCCATCGCCGACAGATAGACGACGTCGTCGGTCACCTTGCCGTCGACGACCTTGCGGTACGGCGTCTCGATGAAGCCGTACTTGTTGACGCGGCTGAAGCTGGCGAGCGAGTTGATGAGGCCGATGTTCGGGCCTTCCGGCGTCTCGATCGGGCAGATGCGGCCATAGTGCGTCGGGTGGACGTCGCGGACTTCGAAGCCCGCGCGCTCGCGGGTGAGGCCGCCCGGCCCGAGCGCCGAAACGCGGCGCTTGTGGGTGACTTCGCGACAGCGGGTTGGTCTGGTCCATGAACTGCGACAGCTGCGAGCGAGCCGAAGAACTCGCGCACCGCGGCAACCGCCGGCTTGGCGTTGATGAGGTCGTTCGGCATGACCGTCGACACGTCGACCGAGCTCATGCGCTCCTTGACCGCGCGCTCCATGCGCAGCAGGCCGACGCGATACTGGTTCTCGAGCAGCTCGCCGACCGAGCGGACGCGGCGGTTGGCGAGGTTGTCGATGTCGTCGATCTCGCCCTTGCCGTCCTTGAGGTTCACCAGCTCCTGGACGACCGCGAGGATGTCTTCCTTGCGCAGCGTCGTGACCGTGTCCTCGGCGTCGAGGCCAAGGCGCATGTTGAGCTTGACGCGGCCGACCGCCGAAAGGTCGTAGCGCTCGGGGTCGAAGAACAGGCCGTAGAACAGCGCGTCCGCGGTCTCGCGCGTCGGCGGCTCGCCGGGGCGCATGACGCGGTAGATGTCGGCCAGCGCGCTGTCGCCGTCCTCGCTCTTGTCGGCCTTCAGCGTGTTGCGGATCCACGGACCCGTGTTGACGTAGTCGATGTCGAGCAGCTCGAGCGTCTTGACGCCGGCGCTTGTCGAGCTTGTCGAGATTTTCCTCGCTGACCTCGTCGCCGGCCTCGATGTAGATCTCGCCGGTCTTCTCGTTGATGAGGTCGTAGGCCGAGAAGCGGCCGAAGATTTCCTCGGTCGGGATGAGGACGTTCTTGAGGCCGTCCTTGGCCGCCTGGTTGGCGCGGCGCGGCGTGATCTTCTCGTTGGCCTTGAAGATGATCTCGCCGCTGTCGGCGTCGACCACGTCGTGGTTCGGCTTCTGGCCGCGCCAAGCCTCGGCGGAGTAGGGGATCTGCCAGCCGTTCTTGCCGCGCACGTAGCTGACGCGGTTGTAGAAGGTGTTGAGGATTTCCTCGCTCGTCATGCCGAGCGCATGGAGCAGCGCGGTGACCGGCAGCTTGCGCTTGCGGTCGATGCGGACGTTGACGATGTCCTTGGCGTCGAACTCGAAGTCGAGCCAGCTGCCGCGATACGGAATGACGCGCGCGGCGAACAGGAACTTGCCGCTGGCGTGGGTCTTGCCGCGGTCATGGTCGAACAGCACGCCCGGCGAACGGTGCATCTGGCTGACGATGACGCGCTCGGTGCCGTTGATGATGAAGGTGCCGTTCATGCGTCATGAGCGGCATGTCGCCCATGTAAACGTCCTGCTCCTTGATATCGATGACCGACTTGGCCTCGGTCTCGGGATCGATCTCGAAGGTGGTCAGGCGCAGGGTGACGCGCATCGGCGCGGCATAGGTCAGGCCGCGCTGGCGGCACTCGTCGGTGTCGTACTTGGGATGCTCGAGCTCATAATGGTCGAAGTCGAGGTGCGCGGTGCCGGCGAAATCCACGATCGGGAACACCGAGCGAAGCGTCTTCTCGAGGCCCGAGACATAGCCGGTTGCGGGATCGGAGCGGAGGAACTGCTCGTAGCTCTCGCGCTGAACCTCGATGAGGTTCGGCATTTCGGAGATTTCGTGGATGTTGCCGAAGATCTTGCGGATGCGCCGCGTGGTGGCAGTCGTGGGCCTGCCGTCTTGGCCCGGTGCGTCGATCGCTTTGGTCGCCATGATATTCCCTGCGCTGTGCGGAACGCGCATGGGTGAGCGCTCCCGCGATTGTGCCCCCGGCCGGCGCCGGAGCGATGTGTGGAGCGCTGCTCCCGGTGCTCCTCTCCAATGCGTGCGGTCCGTGCGCCAGTTCGGACCCTGTCCCGGAGAGGACGGGAAAAGCCCCGGGCGCACGTAACCGTGCGGCGGAGCCGATTTGTTTGGATAGGTCCCCATATAGGACTTTTCACCGCGCCCGCAAGACCTGACGCGATGTGAAAGATCGCTATGATTTCGGCGATATGATTAGCTCGGGCGAACCCTGCCGGATCGGCGAAATCCAGCTTCATGACGGGCTCGTCATGCGTTTCCGCGATTATCCGGGCGGGACGACCGGACGGCCGCCCTTGCTCTGCCTCCACGGCCTGACTCGCAACTCCGCCGATTTCGCCGACTTCGCCCTCCGCTATTCGCCGCGGTTCCGAGTGATCGCGCCTGATTTTCGCGGCCGGGGGCTCAGCGACTATGACCCGCAGCCCGCGCGCTACAATCCGCTGACCTATGCTCATGACGTGGTCCAGTTGCTCGACGAACTGGAGATCGATCGCGCGATCTTCGTTGGCACGTCGCTGGGCGGACTGGTGACCATGGTCATGACGGCGATTGCTCCAGGCCGCATTGCGGCAGCGATTCTCAACGACATCGGTCCGGAGCTCAGCCAGGCGGGCCTCGACCGGATCATGTCTTACGTTGGCAAGGACGTGCGATTCCAAAGCTGGGGCGAGGCGGCAGAGGCAATAGCCAATAACCACGGGAGAGTTCCGACGAGCTTCGCGCCCAAGGACTGGCTGGCCATGGCGCGCCGCCTGTGCCGCGAGGAAGATGGCCAAATCCGTTATGATTACGACATGGCGATCGCCGTGCCGTTCACGGCCGGAGGCCCCACTCCCAAGGTCGATATGTGGCCTCTGTTCGCTGCACTGGCCGAAAAGCCGCTACTGGTAGTGCGCGGAGAGTGCAGCGACCTCCTGAGCCGTGAGGCAATGGACGAAATGCAGCAGGCCGCCCCTGCCGCCCGCTTCTCCGAGGTGCGTGGAGTCGGCCACGCGCCGACGCTCGGCGAACCCGATGCCGTCGCGGCGATCGAAGCCTTCCTCGCCAGCCTTTAGGCAAAAAAAAGGGCGGCCCGTCGCCGGACCGCCCTTCTATGTTCGCCGCTCAGAAGCTGAAGCTTACTTGAGCTCGACGGTGCCGCCGGCTTCCTCGATCTGCTTCTTGATCTTCTCGGCTTCGTCCTTGTTGACGCCTTCCTTGACGGCCTTCGGAGCGCCCTCGACCAGCGCCTTGGCTTCGCCCAGGCCAAGCCCGGTGATCGCGCGGACTTCCTTGATCACGTTGATCTTCTTGCCGCCGTCGCCGGTGAGGATGACGTCGAATTCGGTCTTCTCTTCGGCAGCCGGAGCAGCGGCAGCGCCGCCGGCCGGGCCGGCAACCGCGACCGCAGCAGCGGCCGAAACGCCCCACTTCTCTTCGAGGGCCTTGGCGAGATCCGCGGCCTCGAGGACGGTCAGTTCAGAAAGCTGGTCGACCAGCGCATTGATGTCAGCCATTTTGTAACTCCTTGGTGGGACCCTGAGCCCCTGATTGTCGTGCGTTGATAAAAAGGTTGCGGCCTAGGCAGCCTGAGCCGCGTAAGCGCCGAAGACCCGGGCGAGCTGGGCGCCAGGCTCGTTGATCGTGCGGGCGATCTTGGTCGCGGGCGCCTGGATGAGGCCCACGATGGTCGCGCGCAGTTCGTCGAGCGAGGGCAGCGCAGCAAGCGCCTTGATCCCGTTCACGTCGAGGACCGTGTCACCCATCGCTCCGCCAACGATTTCGAACTTGTCGTTGGTCTTGGCGAAATCGACTGCCACCTTGGCAGCCGCAACGGGATCGCCGGACGTTGCAAGGGCGGTCGGACCCTTGAGCAGGTCGCCGATCGGCTTGTAGCGCGTGTCCTCGAGCGCAATCAGGGCAAGTCGGTTCTTCGCAACTTTGAACTGGGCCCCGGCGTCGCGCATCTTCAGGCGCAGTTCCGTGGACTGGGCCACGGACAGCCCGAGATTGCGGGTGACGACCACCACGCTCGTCTCGGTGAAGACGTTCTTCAGCTCGGCTACCAGATCGGATTTTTGCGAACGATCCATGCCAACTCCAAATGTTCGTCCGGAACTGCGTCCGAACGAGCTTCAACAAATGCCCGGACGAATGCCCGGGCGTTCCGTGTCCGTGGGGAGTTGGATCGGCGGCGTTGAACACAACGCACGACGAAGCGCGTCAAGCGCTCCGAATAATTCCTGTCCCCGTCTAGGCTGCGAATTAAGGGGCAAGCCCCAGCAGCTGTCTCGGACGGTGCTCGCCCCGGCCGAGCGAAAGCCCAGACCGGTGCGAGCGCGCGCCTATAGCGAAATTCGCTGGGCAATCAACCTCTTTCGCCCTTGCCGCTCGATACGGTGCCCGCCGCGGGAGCAGGGCCGGCGGGATGTCCGGCAAGCCATTGCGCGACTTCCGACTTGACCCTCGGCTCGGTCGCCAGGCGAACGCGGATTGCGTTGATCGTCTGGTCGATCGGCTTGCGGCTGGTCGGCGCCAGGTTCGCGTTGGCGTAGTTCTCGAGCTTGGTGATGGTTTCCGCCTTGTCGCTGCCACCGGCAATCCGGGCAACGAAGCGGGATTGGGAGGTGCTGTCGACGAAGCGCGAGACATCCTTGGGATGGGCGAGAATGAAGTCGAGGGCCAGTTCGGGATGACGGTTGGAGACCGCGCCGATCATGCCGGCGCTGACCGTCTTGCCCGGCTCGTCGGTGATGGCGAGATCGAGCGCGCGGCGAGCCAGCGCTTCGTCCTCGACGGAGCCCAGCAACGAGTAGAGGTTCTGCCGCTCGGTTGCGCTTTGTGCGTTGCGTGCCAAGGCGTGGATCTGCTCCCAGGTCGCGGCATCCGCATTGGCCGCGATGAGGCCGAGCCAGGTGCGCTTGAGGCTGCCGGGCACCGCGTTCGGATCGCTTTGAAGCGCGGCGAACAGGCGACGCGCTTCCGCGTTGACCTGCGGATCGCGGACCCGCCCGAGCGCGGTGATCAACTGCGGACGAAGGGTGGTGATGGTCGGCTGCTCGCCGACGCGGGGAACGAAGCCGATGTCGGCGAGGACGGGTGCATAGCGCTGCTCGATGATAGCTGCGACCCGCGCTTGGTTGGCGGCATCGCCGTCGAACAGGCGATAGATGCCGCTCCATTCGCCAAGGCCGAGCGAAATCAGCTGGGGCCGCGCGTTCGCGGGAATGGCGTTCGTGAAGTCGAGCGCGAGTGCCCATCGGCTGATAATTGGCTTCGGCCAGCGCCGTCTGATCGGCGACCAGCCCGAACTGGTCGAGCGGGTCGAGGCTGCTGAAGGAGGCGAGCAGCGCCTGCGCGCCCGCCGGCTGATAGAGGCTGCGGAAATAGCCCGTCTGTCCAGCATTGACGATCAGCGCGCCGCAGCCAGGTACCGTCATCTGCGTCTCGCGTCCCGAGGTGACGACGGTCACGGGCGCTCCGCCCACCGTCATTGCGCGAACCGGAACGTGCCAGCTCAGCGGCTGGAAGCTGCCCGACTTCCGGTCGGCCGAAAACTCATCCTGCACGAGGGTGACCTGCGTCGCATTGCCCTGGCACGTGGCGGCGCCGACCCGGATCAGAGGGACGCCAGGCTGAAGCGTAAAATCGTGCGCCATCTGGGTTAGGCCCTTGGCGCCGGCCGCTTCGACCGCCTGCCACAGATCGTCGGTGCGCGTGTTGCGGTAGGCGTGAGCCTTCACATAGCCTTGGATCCCACGCTGCCACACGTCGGACCCGGCATAGCCTTCGAGCTGGGTGATGACTGCCTGGCCCTTGGAATAGGTAATTCCGTCGAACGCCTGGTTGGCCTGCTCGACGGTGCGGACTTGCTGGACGATCGGGTGAGTGGTCACCAGCGCGTCCTGGCCCATCGCGCCCTCGCGAGAGCCGACCGCGCCGAATTCGCTGCCCCAGTCGGGATGGAAATGCTTGGTCGCCTTGGTCGCCATCCAGCTGGCGAAGCCCTCGTTCAGCCACAGGTCGTCCCACCAGGCCATGGTCACGAGGTCGCCGAACCACTGGTGAGCCATTTCGTGCGCTTCGACGCCGAAAATGGCCTGGCGCTCGCCTTCGGTGGTGACCGCGGGATCATCGAGAAGCACGCGTTCGAAGGTGAAGATGGCGCCCCAATTCTCCATTGCGCTGAAGAATTGCGACTGGCCCGGCCCGGCGACATTGTCGAGCTTGGGAAGCGGGTATTTCACCCCGAAATAGTCGTTGTAGTAGGGCAGGATCTGCGCCTCTGCGTCGAGCGCCGTCTGCGCCTTCGATTCATTGCCGCGGCCCATGACGATTCCGACTTCGGTGCCGGATTCGCCGGCCATCTTCTTGATGCGCGAGAATTCGCCGGTGCCGAAGAACAGCAAGTAGCTCGACATCTGCGGGGTGCGCTGGAAGGTCACGCGCTTGAGGCCGCCGGCGACGTTTGTCGTGCTTGCGGCCGGCATGTTGTTCACGGCCATGTCGCCGGCGGGGACGATCGCCGTCACCTGCCAGGTGGCCTTGTAGTCCGGCTCGTCCCAGCTCGGCACGAAGCGGCGCGCGTCGGCCGGCTCGAACTGGGTGAACAACGCGCGCTTCTGGGCGCCTGCCGGGTTTTTGTAGTCGAGCGCGAACAGGCCGTTGGCTTGCTCGTTGATCTTGCCGGAATAGTCGATGGTCAGCTTGTAGGCGCCCGGCGCCAGCTGACGGCCGAAGTTCAGCGTTACGGTTTGCGCGGCATTGTCGGTGGTGACCGTTGCGGCACTCGCTCCTCCGGGGCCCGAGAGGTTCGCGCGCGCGAAGGTCATGTCGGCCGCATTCAGGACCAGGCTGTTGGTCGGCTGTACGACTTGGACGTCGATGACAACGTGACCGTCGAAGGTCATGCGATCGGCCTGGGGCGTGACCGTCAGCGCATAATGATGCGGAACCGCCGTGCGCGGCAGCTGGGTCGGCAGCGACGTATCGACGGTGTCGGCGGGAACCTGGGCAAGAGCCGCGGGCGCGGCGGTCGCCGCGGTGACGGCGGCGGCGGAAGCAAGCAGGACAATAAGGCGGTTCATCGAGGACCCCTGTGCAAAAAATCGGCTGAAGTGTGCGCGTTAGGCGCGGCGGCGGGGTTCGAACTCCGGCGCCGGTGCCCGAAGCCCTATTCGACGGGCGGTTAGCTGGAGCCGACGAACGGGGGTCGCCCAAAAGAAATCCCGGGCGAAGCTGCTGCTCCGCCCGGGATCCTTAGTCCCCTGTTAGGGTAAGCTAGGCCTTACTGGCCGCGCTCACCGCGCTCGACCGGAGCCGGCGGCGGCGGAGGCGGAGGCGGCGGAGCCGGGCAGGCGCTCGACGCCGGGATCACCGATCCGTCGGGGCAAGTCTGCGTGGGTTCCGGAGCCGGCGGCGGCGGCGGAGGCGGAGGCGGCGGGGCCACTCCATCGGGGCCGGAGCGCCGAAGTTGAAGATCAGGCTGGCGAGCAGGCTGTGCGAGGTGAACCGTGGCCCGCTCGACTCGTGCTAGAAATCGCCAAAGTCGTTGGTGAAATCGAGACGATCGGTCTGGAAGTAGCGATACTTCAGGCCGATGTTCATCGTGCTGCTGACCGGAACGTAAGCACCGGCAATCAGCTGCCAGGCGAGGCCGCCCTGGCTGTCGCTGTCGCCCAATTCACCGGTCCTGACGTCGGCATAACCGATACCGCCACCGGCATAGGCGCCGAAGCCGGCGCCGCCGAAGTCGACAAGGGCATTGATCATCGCCGAATGACGGTGGTCTTGCCGTTGTCGAGTTGCAGGTCGGCAGCGGTGACCGTCTCGTCCGAGCGCGTCGCTCAGATCGGCCAGGAGCGTCGTGTTGACGTCCGTGATCCCTTGATGCTGGCTTCCTTGTAGCCAAGTTCGCCTTCGAGGCGGAACATGCCCAGGTCGTAACCGCCGATGAGGTCGACGTCGAACCCGGTGTCGCTCTCAATGCGATAGGCCGGATGATAGCTGAAGTTGCTGCGTAGCCGACGGTGATGTCGGCGTCGACCGTCGTCTTGTTCGGGAACAGAACGCCCCCTTCGATGCCGACATATGGACCGTCGGCGAATGCCGGCGTCGCAATAAACGCGGCCGCCGCTGCGGCCGTCAGTAGGTACTTGCGCATAGTGAGAAACCCCTTTCGTGCGCTGTTGGAATTGCTCCCCGCCTAACGCGCAGATTTGCTCATGGTTGCGGTTTCGCAATGTCGGCACGAGCAACTATCGCGGACACTGTTGCAACAACGCCACAGTCGAGTTGGTGCTGGCCTCCGGCAAGTCGTTGATGCACAACCGAAACTATCCAGAAGCGGTGGATTTCGGCCATTCTCGCGCAAGCTAATTTTTCATTTCCTTAATCTCGGTCAATTTCTGCGCGCCGGCGCGGGCGGGCGGCTGCATGCAAAAACCGCCGGACGGGTCTCCGTCCGCGGTTTTCAGATGTTGAGCGCGCCCGGAAAAGGGGTTGCGAAAGGTTAGGCGCCGGCAGACTTCCGCCAGGTCGATCTTGACGCCCGGGCCCATCGACGAGCTGACGCTGATCTTCTCGACGAACTTGCCCTTGGCGCCGGTCGGCTTGGCCTTGACGATCGCGTCCATGAAGGCGCGTGAAATTCTCGGTGAGGTCGGCCTTCGGAGAAGCTGGCCTTGCCGATGCCGGCGTGGACGATGCCCGCCTTCTCGACGCGGAACTCGACCTGGCCGCCCTTGGCGTCGGTGACCGCCTTGGTGACGTCCATGGTGACGGTGCCGAGCTTCGGGTTGGGCATCAGGCCCTTCGGACCGAGCACCTTACCGAGCCGGCCGACGACGCCCATCATGTCGGGGGTCGCGATGACTCGGTCGAAGTCGATCTGGCCGCCCTGGACGGTCTCCATCAGATCCTCCGCGCCGACCACGTCCGCTCCGGCCGCCTTGGCCTCGTCGGCCTTGGCGCCCTTCGCGAACACCGCGACGCGGACGGATCTTGCCGGTGCCCTTGGGCAGGTTGACGACGCCGCGGACCATCTGGTCGGCGTGGCGCGGGTCGACGCCGAGGTTGAGCGCGACCTCGACCGTCTCGTCGAACTTGGCGGTGGCATTGCCCTTCACCAGCGCAATCGCTTCGTCGACGGGATAGAAACGGTCGCGATCGACCGCGGTGAGAGCCTTCTGGCGCTTGCTGAGCTTGGCCATGTGCTTAGCCCTCCACCACTTCAGGCCCATCGCGCGGGCGGAGCCTTCGATGATCCGGGTCGCGGCGTCGAGGTCGTTGGCGTTCAGGTCCGCCATCTTGGTCTCGGCGATGTCGCGCAGCTGCGAGCGGCGGATGGTCCCCGCGCTCTCCTTGCCCGGCTCCTTCGAGCCCGACTTGAGCTTGGCCGCCTTCTTCAGCAGGAACGAGGCCGGCGGGGTCTTGGTGGTGAAGCGAGAACGAGCGGTCGGCATAGACCGTGATCACGGTCGGGATCGGCGCGCCCTTCTCGAGCTCCTGCGTCGCGGCGTTGAACGCCTTGCAGAATTCCATGATGTTGACGCCGCGCTGGCCCAGCGCCGGGCCGATCGGCGGCGCCGGATTGGCGGTGCCCGCGGGCACCTGCAGCTTGATATAGCCGGTAATTTTCTTTGCCATTGTCTCACTCTGTAGTTCGGCCCAAAGCAAGGCTTCCGGCCGGGTTGAAGCTTAGTGGTTCAAGCGGCGAGCCGAAGATCGCCTCCCACAGGCTCCAATTGCTTGGAAGGCGGGGCCTTTAGCCGAAGGTTGTTGGATTGTGAAGGGAGGGGTTCAGCGAAGGCGAGGGCGCGAAGCGGCAGTTAGCATAGCGTCGAGCGTAGTTGGACGAGAATGTCACGTCCGCGGCTGTCGTGTTCCCAGACAGTCACGAAGAGCAACTTTCCGCCGCTCGCCTCGGGGCGCGCTTGCCGATGTTGTCCTTCTCGCGATCGTATTCATCCGCCCGACCCTTGTATTCGATGACGAAAGCCGACCGTCGTTCAGTTTGGCAACGAAGTCGGGAAAGAAGATGCCTCGCGAAGTCGGCAGGATAGGCCGCTTGAGCGCAGGCCGTCCGGTTCGCGCCATCTCTTCGACGAAGCTCGCCTTTGCTCCGCCAAGCCTCCCTTCAGCTCGGTGGTTGAAATGTAGGATTTCGTTTGCTTCACGAAAGGGGTGGGTCACGCGGGGTAAACCCGACGTGACCTCGTCGGACGGGCTCGTCGGACTTGGGTCCTCCGCCCCGCCGGCCGGGCACTACGCCGCTCTTCGACATAACGACGCGTGCTTCGCGCTGCTTACGTTATGCTCGGCGGCTCTTGGGCTCGATCCAGAAAGGAGTGCCAGTTGGCGAAGCCACTGTCTCGAGCCCAAGCGCTTGAAAACCGCGCTTTCCTCAACCTCCTTCGCCGGACCGGGAACGTGCGGCTGGCGTGCCGGGAGCTGGGGTTGAAATATGGCACGATGCAGCATCGGCGGGGGGTGCATCCGGCGTTTGCGCTGCGGTGGGATGCGGCGGTGGTGTTTGCCCGGGCGCGGCTGGCGCGGGGCGGATTGACGAGGCTGGGTCCCCGCGTTCGCGGGGATGACGATCCCAACTCCTCCCCCGGAAATCCGGGGGAGGGCCCCCTCCACCGCAAGCGGTCCCCCTCCCCCGGAAATCCGGGGGAGGATATGGCGGGCGCGGGGTTTCGCACTGCCGGCGGCGAGGTGGTGGTGGTGCGGCTGAAGGAACGGCGCGGTGCAATTGCGGCGGGCGCAGGCGGGGAAGCTGACTCCGGCGGCGGAGCAGGCGTTTCTCGCGGCGGTGTCGGCGACGTGCAATTTGAGCCTGGCGGCGGCGGCGGTGGGGTCTTGTTTCGGGGCGTTCGACCGGCGGCGGAAGAAGGACCCGGCGTTCGCTCGGGAGCTGCGGCTGGCCTTGCAGCGCGGCTATGAGGCGCTCGAGGCGGCGCTGCTGGAAAGCGGCGCGCCGGCCAGCCACGAGCATGGCGACTGGCGCCACAACTCGCCCCCGGCGATGCCGCCGATGAGCGTCAACCAGGCGCTGCAGCTGATGTATTTGCACCAGAAGGCGGCGCTGCTGGTGGACGAGCCGACGCCGATGCGGCGGCGGCGGGGGGAGAGCCGCGACGCCTGCAACGAGCGGCTGGCGCTGATGAGCGAGGCGCGCGACCAGCGGGCGCGCGAGGCGTTCGAGGTGGCGGAAGCGGAGCGCTGGGCGCGGGGCGAGCCGGCGTGGGGGCCGGCGGGGCAAGCGGTGCGCGATCGGCTTGGGCGGGCCGGGCTGATGGACCTGGCGCAGGTCAGCGGCTGGTCGCGGGCGGACCCGGCGAAGACGCCGCACGATCCGGACCGCGCGCTGTTCGGCGGGTGGCGGATCGAGGATATGGTGCGGAAGTTGCGGCGCTGACTGGGTTCCCGCGTTCGCGGGAATGACGAAGGGGGGCGCTAACGGAGCTTGCTTATCTTGAGCTTGTCCGCCTTGGCGCGGTCGCGGACGGATTCTTCGCTGCGGGTGAGGGCCTTGGCGATGGCGCGCAGGGCGAGGCCCTTGGCGGCGAGCTGGTGGAGCTTCTGGATCTCGTCGGTGCGCCACGGCTGGCGATGACGCTCGAACTTTTCCCCGCTGGCCATCAGCGGATTACTTCACTCTTTCCACTTGCTCAAATTCGAGTTCCACCGGCGTAGCGCGGCCGAAGATGCTGACGCTGACCTTGACCCGGCCGCGGTCGAAATCGAGTTCTTCGACGATGCCGTTGAAGCTGGCGAAGGGGCCGTCGAGGACCTTGACGCTGTCGCCGATCTCATAGTCGACGTTGATCTTCTGCTTGGGCGAGCTGGCGGCTTCCTGCTCGCTCGAGAGCATGCGCGCGGCCTGGGCGTCGGGGATCGGCTGGGGCTTGCCGTTGGGGCCGAGGAAGCCGGTCACCTTGGGCGTGTTCTTGACCAGGTGGTAGACGTCGTCGTTGAGCTCGAGCTTGGCGAGGACGTAGCCGGGCATGAACTTGCGCTCGGTCTGGACCTTCTTGCCGCGCTTGATCTCGGTGATGGTCTCGGTCGGGACCTCGATCTGGTCGACGAAGCCGGTCAGGCCGAGGCGGTTGGCCTCGCTCATGACCGCGTCGCGGACCTTGTTTTCGAAACCGGAATAAGCGTGGATGATGTACCAGCGGGACATGTCGTTTCTCTTGATTTGCGAGGCTAGGCGAGGAAGCCGAGCAGGAACTTGACGAGGGTCGAGAAGAACGCGTCGACGCCGAAGAAGAAGATCGCCAGCAGGCCGGTCATGATCATCACCATGATCGCGGTCGCGACGGTTTCCTTGCGCGTCGGCCAGTGGACCTTGGCGGTCTCGGCGCGGACCTGACGGATGAATTCGCCGGGGGATGTTCTGGCCACGTTTTCCAAACCCTATTCGAAATGGGCCGTCCCGGGAGTAAATCCCGTGACGTCGATCCTAGCTACGCTAGGTCGGCCGGCCTTCGGCGTCTCTTCGCGTAGCTCACTCCGCTTCCGCTCGCTTCGCTATGCTCGGCGCCTCGGTTGCGGATAGAAAAGCGCCCCGCGGACCTTTCGGGCCGGCGGGGCTGACGGTCACTTAGCGCCGGTCGCGTGAGTTTTCAAGGAGCGATGGCAGGGGCAGAGGGACTCGAACCCACGACCCTCGGTTTTGGAGACCGATGCTCTACCAACTGAGCTATACCCCTAGGCCGCCGCGCGAGGTAGCCAGCCGGACCCGTTGGCGCAAGGGTTCGTCACCGCATTGATCCGTCCTGCCGGACGCCCATATTGTGCAGTGCAGCATTTTCTCGCTGTCGCGTTTTTCCGGGAGACTGCACATGCGAAGCCTGTCCGACACGCTGGTGCGGCTGAAGCGAATGCCGCGGGCGGCCGCCCTGGGCACCCAAGTTAGTTCGCGGCTCAAGCCGCTCGGCCGGTTCGGGAGCAACCCCGGCCAGCTCAAGGGCTGGTTGTATTTGCCCGACGATCTCGCTCCCGGAGCGCCGCTGGTCGTCGTGCTTCACGGCTGCACGCAGAATGCCGCGGGCTATGACGAGAGCTCGGGCTGGTCGCGGCTGGCCGACGACCATGGCTTTGCTGTGCTCTATCCGGAGCAGCAGCGGGGAAACAACCCGAACCTTTGCTTCAACTGGTTTTCGGGCGAGGACGCCGCCCGCGCCAAGGGCGAAGCGCTGTCGATCCGGCAGATGGTGGGCGCCGTCCAAAGCCGCCACGGCACCTCGGCCAAGCGGGTGTTCGTGACCGGGCTTTCGGCCGGCGGGGCGATGGCAGTGGCGATGCTTGCGACTTATCCGGACGTGTTCGCCGGCGGCGCGGTCATCGCCGGCCTGCCGTTCGGCGTGGCGCGGACCATTCCCGAGGCGTTCGACCGGATGCGCGGGCATGGCGGCCCCGATCCGTCGTCGCTGGCCGACCTGGTGCGCGGGGCGAGCGACCATGTCGGCGGATGGCCGACGCTGTCGATCTGGCACGGCGCCGCCGACCAGACCGTGGATCAATCCAATGCATCGGCGCTGGTCGAGCAGTGGCGCGGGCTCCACGGGGCTGTCAAAGCGCCGAGCCGGAGCGAGACGGCCGGCGGCAATGCGCACCGCATCTGGACCGACGCGACCGGCCGCGATGTGGTCGAGGAATATCGCATCGCGGGGCTGGGCCACGGCACGCCACTCGACACCGGCGGCAGCGTGCATGGCGAACATGCGGCGCCGTTCATGCTCGACGCGGGTATTTCCTCGACCCGGCTGATCGCCAGATTCTGGGGGCTGGTGCCGGAGGAAACGCGCGACCGTTCCCATGCTGGGCCGAAGCCGGCGGCAAGGGCACGACCTGCCGAGGCCATCGCGTGGCCCGGTCAGGCGGCGATCACCAAGACGATCGAGGATGCACTGCGCAGCGGCGGCCTGATCAAATAGTCCCTTAGTTGACCACCGGCAGGCCGATCCACGTGCCGCCCGCGCCGGTGAAGACGCGCTGCGTCGCGGCGCGATAGTCGCTCGGCTTGGCGAAGAAGATGTTGGGGACGAAGGTCTGCGGGTTGCGGTCGTAGAGCGGGAACCAGCTCGACTGGACCTGGACCATCAGCCGGTGGCCGGGCTGGACGACATAATCGACCGTCGGCAGCGCGAATTCGTAGGTAACCGGCTGGTTGGCCGGGAGCGGGCTCGGATGCGCCGGGTCGGCGCGGTAGCGGCCGCGCATGACATCCATGGCGATGGCGAGCTGGTAGCCCCCAAGCTCGGGCTTTTGCGGATTTTGGGCCGGGTAGACGTCGACCAGCTTGACCACCCAGTCGCTGTCGGTGCCGCTGGTCGAGGCGACGAGGTGGACGAGCGGGGTGCCGGCGAGCCTGAGGGGCTCGGCCAGCGGGCCGGTGGAGTAAGTGAGGACATCGGGGCGGGCCGAGGCGAAGCGCTGGTCGTCGACCAGCCAGGTGCGCCAGGTCGAGCCTTGGGCCCAGGGCGAAAGGTTGGGGCGGGCGCGGTAAGTGACGGGCTTGGCCGGGTCGGAGACGTAGGAATCGAAGGCGGCGGCGGCGGGGGCCGACCAGGTCAGGCCGTTGCCGCCCGTCGGATAGAGCGGGCGGAGGTTGGCGGGGCAGCCCTGGGCGCAGGCAATCGGCCAGTCGTCGAGGCGGCGCCACTGGTTGGTCCCGGCCTCGAACGCGGTGACTTTCGCGATGTTGGCCGGCGGGCCGCCCTTCAGCTGCGCGTCGAGGAACGGCAGCATGACCGTCTGGCGGAACCAGCGGCCGCTATCCGAGCCCCAGTCGAACGGTCCCAGCGCCATGGCGACGCTGTTCGCCTGGCCGTGATGCCACGGGCCGAGGACGAGGTGGGCGTTGGGGCTGGACCTGGTCGCGGCATAGACGGCCGGCGCGCCGTATATATCCTCCTGATCCCATTCACTGCCGACGAACAGGGTCGGGACCGTCAGCGGCGTCCTGGCGAGGATCCGGTCGACCGCCTGGTCCTGCCAATATTCGTCATAGGCCGGGTGCTGGGCGAGGCGCTGCCAGAACGGCAGCTGCTCCATGCCCATCGCCTGGCCGTAGGCGCCGGCCGAGCCGTAGCGGAGGTAGGTGTCGTAATCGTCGTAACCCGTGGCGAACCAGTTTTCGTCCGACTTCCGGGTCGCGGTCTGGCTGTAGATGTAGCTGATCATCTCCTGCCGGAAGGCGCCGTTGTGGAACCAGTCGTCGCCCTTCCACACGTCGACCATCGGGTTGATCGGCACCGCGGCCTTGAGCGCCGGGTGCGGGTTGACCAGGCTCATCAGCGTGGTGAAGCCGTCGTAGCTGGTGCCGATGGTGCCGACGCGGCCGTTCGATTTCGGGCACGTGCTTCACGAGCCAGTCGATGGTGTCGTAAGCGTCGGTCGAATGGTCGACCGCGGTCGGGTTCAGGGGGCCGCGCAGGGGGCGGTTCATGACATACTCGCCCTCCGACCCATATTTGCCGCGCACGTCCTGGTAGGCGACGATATATCCGGCGCGGACCAGTTCGGCCGACAAAGGCGAGAGGATGCTCTCGGGCAGCGGGCCGAAGTTGCGGCTGGTCTGATCGTCGGCCGAATAAGGGGTGCGGTCGAGCATGATGGGGGCGCCGCGCGCATTTTTCGGCAGGATCAGCACGGTGAACAATTTCACCCCGTCGCGCATCGGGATCATCACCGTTCGGCGGACATATTGGAAGCCGGCGCGCGGGGCATTGAAGGCGCGCGGAATGTCGCCGGCCCTGGGGAGGGGCGGGGCCTGAACGCGATGGAATTTGCTGGGGATGTCGCCGCCGGGCTGAACCGCGGGCTGAACGTGGGTCTCAGCGAGCGCGGGCGCAGCGAGCGCGAGCGCAATCACAAGGCTGGCGAGCTTCGACGTCATGACAGTGCCCCTCAAGGGGCCTCATTGCATTGCGTGGTTTTTCCGGCAAGCGCCGGAGCCTTTGACGCTCGACTTCATTGGGATCGCTCATGAACGATAAAACCGCCTTCGATACCGCCACCCGCGTCGCCGCCGGAGCCACCCGGTCGACCTACGACCGCACTTCGATCTGGCTGCATTGGGCGACCGCGCTGCTGGTCGTGGTGCAGTTCGCCATGGCGGAGGTGTGGGACTGGTTTGCCAAGCCGACGCGCCACGCGATGGAGAGCATCCACGTTTCGCTCGGGATCCTGCTGGCGGCGGTGATCGTTACTCGGCTCGTCTGGCGGCTGCTTCCCGGCCGTCAGGTGGAATCGCTCGAAAGCGGTCCGGTGAAGGCCGCGTCCAAGGCCGTCCATTACCTCTTATACGCGCTGCTCGTCGCGCAGGTTTCGCTCGGCTTCCTGTGGCGCTGGGCGCAAGGCGAGCCGCTGGGCTTCTTCGGGCTGTTTGTCATTCCGAGCCCGATGGACGCAGCCGACCGGGCGACGCGCCGCTTCTATCATTCGTGGCACGAGAATGTCGGCTGGGCGATCGTCATCCTCGCCGCCGCCCACGCCTTCGCCGCGCTCTATCATCATTATGCGCTCAAGGACCGGGTGCTGGTGCGGATGCTCCCGCGCGGGACGAAGGCCTGAGCCAGCGCCGTCTCTGGAGTTCGATGACGACCGGATGGCGATCCTTGCGCCCGATCCATCCGTGCATCCGCTGCATGCCACACGCCCCCATCAAGCGTGTCAGGCTAGCGGGTAAGGGGTAAACTGGGTTTAAAATCCACTTTTGGTATTCGTATTCACGGCCAAGTCACGTTGACATACTCAATGGTATTTCAATACTAAGCGGTATGAATAGGTTCCGGTTCGATCGGGGCCGCTCATCCACAGCATTGGACGCAAGGCCGCGGCAAACCCGCGCCGCAAGGGGGCATTTTGGTGGTTTATGGAAAGGACGGCCGACGGCCGCGGGTCCTGGTGACCGGCGCTGCCGCCGGCGTCGGACGAACGCTGGCGCGGATGATTGCGCTCCACGACGTCGAACTGATCCTTGCCGACAGCAGCGGGGAGGAGCTGAGCGCGACGGCGAGGGAGCTCAACGCGCACGGGATTTTTTGCGACCCCGATTTCGGCGGCGAGCGTCGAAATCTTCGCTTCCGCGCTGAAGGACCAATTCAACAGCCTTCATGGACTGGTCAACGCCGCCGGCGCGGGTCACCACCGGACGTTGGGCATGATCCGAATGAGTGCCAGCCTGTTGCCGCTGATGAGGCACACGATGGGTTCAAAGCTCATCGTCAACGTTGCGCCGGAAACGGGTTCGGGGCCGGTTTCAGAGGCGTTCGCTTTTGCAAGCTCGGCGTGCGCAACGAACGCGTTCAGCAGCTATTTGCGAAGTCAGGTTCGGGGCACGACGATCGCGGTGGAAACGATTGCCGAGGCCGAGGTGCCAGGCGAGCATTTTGCTGCGAACCTGCTCGAACCGTGCATTGCCAATATCATTCGCGTGTTCGACGACGGCCGGAAGCTGGATCAGGCGACGCCGGGCAAGCGGCCAGCCGCGACGGTTCGCCGGGCTCCCGCACACTTGAGCCGGGCGGGACCTTCGTTACGGAAGTTCGGATGCCGAGGACGCCGCCACCACGACTGACCCGCGCGCAGAGCAAGGAGCGTACATACGATGCGCTCCTGGATGCTGCGCATAACACGTTCCTGGAGCGTGGTTATCAAGGCGCGACGATCGACGCGATCGCGGCCGAGGCCGGTTTCACCAAGGGCGCGGTTTACGCCCACTTCGACAGCAAGGAAGAGCTTCTCTGCGTGCTGTTCACGCGAACGCTGCGGCAAAACGCAGAACGGCTCAACGAGATCATCGACGAGGCCACAAATTCCGCCGACATTCTCATGCAGGGGATCGGCCAGTGGATCGAAAGCGACCGGATGAATCGCGTCGCCGCGCTGGGCGCGGAGCTGGAGATCGAATCGCGCAACAACCCCAAGCTGCGCACCGATGTCCAGGATGCGATCGACGAGCATGAGACTGGAATCTCGCGCATTCTCGACCGGTATTTCTCGATCGTCGAGCGCGAGCCGCCGCTGCCGTTCGAAGAACTCGCCTCGGCGATGATCATCACGGCCGAAGGTTTCGCCCTGGCCCAGGCAGCAAGGCACGACGAGCGCATTTCGGCCGCGCCGCTGTTCCGGCTGATCTTGGGGATTGCCCCGCCTGGCGCGAGTTAGCTGGCCCGCTGCTCAGGCGGCGATATCGTAAGGTACAATTCCGCCGGACAGATAGAGGTTGCGCGCCTTGGAGCGCGCGAGCTTGCCCGATGACGTGCGGGGCAAGGTGCGTGGCGGGACCAGCTCGACCACCGGGGTCAGCCCGGTAATCGCCTTGACCCGCTCGCGGATTTCGTCGCGGAGCTTGCCGCGCTCGCCGTTGTCGGAGACCCGGCAGTGGACCAGCACCGCCGGCGTTTCCTCGCCCGACGGGCCGGTGATGGCGAAGGCGGCGATGTCGCCGGACTTGAAGCCGGGCAGCTGCTCGACCGCCCATTCGATGTCCTGCGGCCAGTGGTTGCGGCCGTTGATGATGATCATGTCCTTGGCGCGGCCGACGATGAAGATGTAGCCGCCCGACATGTAGCCCATGTCGCCGGTGTCGAGCCAATGGTCGACCAGGCAGGCTTCGGTCGCTTCGGGATCGCGGAAATAGCCGACCATGATGCTGTCGCCGCGCACGAACACCTTGCCGATGCCGCGGTCGGGGAGGGGCTCGCCAGCAGGGGCCGCGGACCTCGATCTCCATGCCTTTTACGGGGCGGCCGCAATTGACGATGGCGCGGTAGCGGCGCGGGCGGTCCTGGCCGCCGGGAGCGCCGCCGGACAGCTTGTTCTCCTCGACCAGCTCGAGACGGATGCCTTCGCCCGGCGGCATCAGCGAGACCGCCAGAGTCGCTTCGGCGAGGCCGTAACTGGGGCAGAAGGCGGTGGCCTCGAACCCGGCCTTGGCGAAGCAGTCGACGAACGCCTGCATGACGTCGGGGCGGATCATGTCGGCGCCATTGCCGGCGATGCGCCAGCGCGACAGGTCGAAGCGCTCCTCGGCCTTGGTCTGCGAGCTCATCCGGCGCGAGCAAATGTCGTAGCCGAAGGTCGGGGAGTAGCTGACCGAGGTGCCCGGGTGACGGGTGATCATGTCGAGCCAGGCGAGCGGCCGCCGGGCGAAATCCTCGGTCTTCAGATAATCGACCGACATCTGCAGCGACATCGGCGACAGGAAGCAGCCGACCAGCCCCATGTCGTGGTACCAGGGCAGCCACGAGATGCAGCGGTCGGTGTCCTTGACCTCGAGCCCGACGCCGTGGGCGTGGAGATTGTCGAGCAGGGCATGGTGAGTGACCGCGACGCCGTGCGGAAAGCGGGTCGAACCGCTCGAATATTGCAAATAGGCGATATCGTCGGATTTGGCCGACGGAAGGGACCCGGTTGCCGCGGATACATCAGACAGCGAATCCCAATCGCGCGAGGTAACTCCGGCAATCTTGGCGGCCGCGCCGCAGAAGTCGGCGAGCTCGGGCGGATAGAGCAGAAGCGACGGATCGCAGCTATTGAGCTGTACGGCGAGCTGCTCGACATAGGCTTCGCGCCCGCCGAAGCTGGTCGGCAGCGGCAGCGGCACCGGCCAGGCGCCGGCATAGACCGCGCCGAAAAAGCAGGCGGCGAATTCCGCGCCGGTTTCCGCGACCAAGGCAATCCGATCGCCCGCTTTCAGGCCGAGGGCAATGAAGCGATAGGCGTGCGCAAGCGAGTCCTCGCGCAGCTCGGCATAGGTGTAGGCCCGGGTCAGCGTGCCGCGGGCATCATGGAAATTGAGCCCGCGCGAGCCGGTCGCCGCATAATCCAGCGCTTGCCCGAGCGTTTCGAAATCGGAGGCGCGACGGGGCAGGGTGTCGAGCGTGGGCGTTGCGCCCGGGGGAGAGAGGGTCGGTGTTACTGGGGCGTTGCGTTCGGTCACGCCGTCCCTTTCCTTGATCATGAGTCCCCTGTCGCAAAAGCATGCGGCCGGTTTGTGATGGTCGGCGACTGTGGCAAAAAAGGGGCATGAAGCCCAAGCGCGTCCGTCCGCCCCTCAATGAGGAGCAGTTGAAGGAAATGGCGCTGCGCTATGTCGGGCGCTTCGCGACCAGCCGGGCGAAGCTGCGCGCCTATCTCGCGAGGAAAATCCGCGAGCGTGGCTGGGCTGGTGCAGGTGAGCCCGACCTGATCGGCCTCGCCGAGCGCTTTGCCGACAGCGGCTATGTCGACGACGCCGCTTTCGCGATGGGAAAAGCGCGCGCCCTTAGCGGCCGGGGTTACGGCAAGCGCCGGCTGGTCGAGCAACTGCGCGCCGCGGGGATCGAGGACGAACATAAGCAAAGCGCGTGCGAGCATGCCGATGAACAGGCGGTGACAGCCGCGCTGCGCTTCGCCGAGCGGCGCCGGATCGGGCCGTTCGCGTCCATGGTTCCCGACCGGGCCGGCCGCGAGAAGGCGATTGGGGCGATGGTTCGCGCCGGCCACGGCTTCGCGCTGGCCCGCGCGATCGCGCGGCTTGCGCCCGGCGCCGCGGTCGATCCGGAGGCTCTCTCGGAGCAGGCCGGCCTGACCCTTATCTAAAGTCGGTTTGCCGACACAGTATCAAATGTTAATGAGGGCGCATGGTAAGTGCGTCAGTAAAGGAAGCGGTGGGGGCGACTCAGGTCGAGATGGAACCGGAGGATCACACTCCAGAGGCTGAACTCGCCCCGATTACCGGCAAGGTGAAGTGGTTCGACGCGACCCGCGGCTTCGGCTTCGTGGTCAGCGACGAGATCGACGGCGATGTCCTGATCCACTTCAGCGTGCTCCGCGATCACGGGCGGCGAAGCGTCCCGGAAGGCGCGACCATCGAATGCATCCCGGTCCGGCTCGATCGCGGGCTGCAGGCCAAGAAAGTGTTGTCGATCGACCTCTCTTCGGCCTTGCCGCAGCAGCCGCGCTCGTCCATCTCGTCGGCGGAACGGGCTGATCGGACCGCGCTTTCCGACGCGGCCGGCGAGTTCGAGCCGGTGGAGGTCAAATGGTTCAATCGCGTACGCGGCTACGGCTTCGTCAAACGGGCCGACGAGCTCGGCGGCGAGGATGTGTTCGTCCACATGGAAACGGTCCGCAACGCCCATCTGCCCGAGCTTCAGCCCGGCCAGAAGCTGCAGGCGCGGATCGCGCCGAGCGGGAAGGGATTGACCGCGGTCGAGCTGCACGGTTTCGATTCGCAGGACTGACGACGTTGTTCGTGGCGCTGGCCGCGTGCAGCCCGCAGGCCCCGGCGCAAAATGCTTCCAATGCTTCCGCTGAAGCCACCGCCGAGCCTGGCGCACAATTCGGACTTCCCCAGATGGCAGTGACAATCCACTCGACCGGCGGCGACCGCGTCTTCAACGCACAGGTCGCGGCGACCCTCGAACAACAGGAGCGCGGCTTGATGTTCCGCCGCTCGCTGGCGCCCAACGAGGGCATGATCTTTCCCTATGATCCGCCGTCGAGCGTGTCCTTCTGGATGCACAACACGCTGATCCCGCTCGACATGATCTTCATCCGGGCCGACGGCACCATCGCCCGCATCACGACCGCCAAGGCGCTCGACGACACGGCGGTGCCTGCGGGCGAGCCGGTTGCCGCGGTGCTGGAGATCAGGGCCGGGCGCGCCGCCGAGCTCGGCATTCGCGAGGGCGACCGAACCGACTGGAAGCGCTGAGCTTGCGCTCCTCGCCTTGACGGGGCAATGCCGCCGCCCATGGGTTTCTGGTCCAGTATCTTCACCTGGTGGAACGGCGCCACGGTCGGCACGTCGCTGTGGACTCGCCGTTTCGGCAATGAGGTCGGCAAGGACGAAGCCGGAAACGTTTATTACTGCCGACAAGAAGACGGCGGCCGGCGCTGGGTCATCTACAACGGCAATAACGACGGCAGCCTGGTTCCGCCCGCGTGGCAAGCCTGGCTTCGCGGAACAATCGACGAGTTGCCCGAAAAGGCGCTGCCGCCGGTGCGCAAGTTCCAGCAGAAGCCGACCGGCAACCTCACCGGGACGATGGCGCGGTTCAGGCCCGACGGTGCGCTGGGGTCGGGCCGGCTGAGGCCGGCTTCGACCGGCGATTACGAGCCCTGGATCCCCGAATAACCGTGCGCGCCGCAGCCTTATTGCTGGTGTCCGCCTTCGCGCTTGCGGGCTGCAACCGCGGCGCTCAGCAGCAAAACGCGCCCGCCAAACCGGCGGCCGGGACAGCCGCCGCGGCGGCTGCGCAGCAGGCGGTCACGCCGATGGCCGACCGCGTCGCGATCCTCGGCATCCTCAACAAGCGCAACGGCATCACCAAGGAGGTCGCGCTTCGCCCGGGCCAGTCGGCGCGGTGGAAAGACATGCTGGTCCGGCTCCGGGCCTGCGAGACGACCGCGCCGTGGGAGCAGGAGAAGCTGACCGGCGCCTTCATCCAGCTCGATGTCCAGCGGCCCGACAAGAGCTGGGGCCGGGTGTTTTCAGGTTGGATCTACAAGGAATCGCCGTCGCTGAACGTGATCGAGCACCCCGTCTATGACGTATGGCCCAAGAGCTGCGCGATGACCTTCCCGGCGGGTCCGCCCGCGCCAGCGGCACCGGTCACCTCGAGCAACCGGTCGAGCGCGCCGAAGTCCGCCGGAGCCTCGCCAGCCGCGCCTGCCGCTGAAGCTCCGGCACCCGCCGCGGCGCCGCCGCCGAGCGCGGCCGACAATAACGCCACATAGGTCGCCCGAGGCACGCTGACCGCGCCCAATGAGGCGAGGTGGTCGGTCATGAATTGGCAATCGAGCAACGAGAAATTCCCGGCCTTGAGGCGCGCGACGAGCCAGGCGAGGGCCACTTTCGAGGCGTCGGTCGCGCGGCTGAACATGCTTTCGCCGAAGAAGGCGCGGCCAAGCTTGACCCCGTAGAGCCCGCCGACGAGCTCGTCGCCCGTCCACACCTCCACTGAATGGGCATGGCCCGAAGCGTGCAGCGCGAGCATGGCCCGCTCGATCTCGGCGCTGATCCAGGTCTCCTCGCGCTCGGCACAAGCGGCGATGACCCCGCCGAAGTCGCGGTCGGCAGTCACCGCGAACCTGTCGGCGACCAGCGTTCGGCGGAGTGAGCGCGACACATGGAAGCGATCGAGCGGGATGATCGCGCGGTTGCGCGGCTCGACCCAGAACAATTCGCTGGCATCGCGGCTGTCGGCCATCGGGAAGATGCCGGTCGCATAGCCCTGAAGCAGCAGGCGCGGGTCGAGGCGACTCATGCGCGCAGTTTTATCAGATTATTTCGCGCACCGTGTCCTGGGGGCGGCAGAGGCGCACGCCCTTGGGGGTCTCGACCAGCGGACGCTCGATCAGGATCGGGTGCTTGAGCATCGCGTCGAGCACCTCGTCATCGGTCACTTCGGGGCGCGTTAAGGCCCAGTTCTTCGGCCAGCGGCTCCTTGGCCCGCAGTCCCTCGCGCGGGCTGATTCCCGCTTTGTCGTAAAGGCGCACCAGTTCGTCGCGTGAAGGCGGGTTCTTCATATATTCGTGGACCCACACGTCGAAGCCCGAATCCCTCAGGATATCGAGGGTCTTGCGCGAGGTTCCGCACATCGGATTGTGATAAATGGTGGCCTTCATCGCGGACGACTTTCGCAAGTGGATTCAAGGGTATCGCGGTGGATTTAAGCCGACCGGCGGACGCTTGCCAAGACGTCATTGTCGCGGTTGCGGAACGATGAGGCGGGAGCGTCGTTCCTGCGAACGTAACATGCACCGATGCCGGTGAACCCCTTGTCGCGCGGCGCATGTTCGCAGCTCAAATCAAACGGGAGAAAGAGCGATGCGTAAATTCCTAGCACTGGCGCTAGCCAGCACCGTCACCCTCAGCGCGTGCGCGACCAATCGGCCGATGGCGAGCGATATCGCCGGCGGCGCGGCAGTCGGCGCGGTCGGCGGTGCCGCGGTTGGCGCGATTGCGCCGGGCATCGGCGTGATCGAAGGCGCCGCGGTTGGCGCGGCGATCGGCGGCCTTGCCGGCGCGATCTGGGCCGACAACAACAATGACGGCTATGTCGACGGCTATGTCTACAACGGCCAATATTATGCCGGTCAGCCGCAAGGCTATGATTCGACGACCCATGCGGTTGCCACCGGCGCTCTCGGCGGTGCCGCGCTTGGCGCGGGCGTTGCCGCGATCACCGGCGCCGGGATTGGCGGAATCCTCACCGGCGCGGTCATTGGCGCGGCCGTCGGCGGCCTCGCCGGCGCGATCTGGGCCGACCGCAACAATGACGGCACGGTGGACGGATACGTCTACAACGGGCAATATTATGCCGGTGCGCCAACCGCCACTGCTCCGGCTCCGACCTATACGGCGCCGACCCGCAGCGGCGAGCGCGGTTAATTGGAATCTCGCTGGAGTCGCGGCAGTGGCCGCGGCCTCGGCGAGATCCGATGAATCGGAGAAGATGTGAAAATGTTGCGTAACTCGTGCACCGGCCGCTGGCCGGTGCACTTCTTTCAGAAGGGTGTCGGACCCGCCGCCGCGCTCATTCTCGCGGCAATGCCGCTCGTCCCCGCCCAGGCCGCTGCCGACACTGCGGTCGCGGCCGTTGCGGCGACGGCCAAGCCGCAGGCGGGCGGACAAAGCGTGGCGGATTTCTACAAGGCGCGGAAAAATGCGCCCTTGTGGCTGTCGCCGACCGCCGGCGATGCCGCGCAGCAGCTGATCGCACTGCTCAGCAGCGCCAGCGTCGATGGCCTCGACCCCAAGCGCTACCAAGTGCCGGCGCTCCAGCAGGCGCTGGCCGCGGCCCGCAACGGCAAGCGCAAGGAGGTGGAGCGTGCCGACCAGGCCCTGAGCCAGGCCTTCACCGCCTATGTCTGGGACATGGCGCGCGACCCGGGCGTCGGCATCACCTATGTCGACACGTCCCTGTGGCCGTCGCCGCCGTCGCCGCTGGCGACGTTGCTCAAGGCTTCGTCGGCATCGTCGCTCAGCGACTATGTCCAGAACCTCGGCTGGATGCATCCGATCTACAGTCAGCTTCGCGGCGCGCTCGCCGAACGCAAGTACGGCAGCGACCAGCAGCGCGCGATGCTCGAGCTCAACCTCAAGCGGGCGCGAGCCCTGCCGGCCGCGAAGGACCGCTATGTGGTGGTCAATGCCGCGCAGCAGCGGCTCTACATGTACGACGGCGGCAAGCCGGTGGATTCGATGGTGGTGGTGGTTGGAAAGCCCAAGTGGCCGACGCCGATGCTGACCGCCTACATCCGCTATGCCGCGCTTAACCCCTATTGGTACGTGCCGCCCGACCTTGCGGGCGAGGACGTCGGGCAATTCGTGGTCAAGCAGGGCCTGCCGTATCTCGACAAGATGGGGTACGAAATCGTGTCCGACTGGACGCCCGGTGCGAAGATCATCGACCCCAAGACGATCGACTGGAAGGGCGTGGTCGACGGCAAGGTCGAGGTCATGATCCGCCAGAAGCCGGGACCGCAGAACTTCATGGGGCGCATGAAGTTCATGTTCCCCAACCAGTTCGGCGTCTACCTCCACGACAATCCGCGGCGCGAGCTGTTCCTGAAGTCGACGCGTTATTTCAGCGGCGGCTGCGTGCGGCTGGAGGACGCGGCGCGGCTCGGCCGCTGGCTGTTCGGCCGCGATCTCGACTGGCAGTCGGCGGGGACGGAGCAGCCGGTGCCGCTGGCCCATCCGGTGCCGGTCTACATCACCTATCATGACCGCCATGCCCGATGGGCAGTCGATCGCTTATTACGACGACGTCTACGGGCGCGACGGCGTCCAACTTCGCCAAGGCGCCGGAAGCGGAAAACGCCGCGGCCGGGCGCTGATCAAAGCGACCAGGTTGCCACGTACTGAAGTTGGTAGGGGATCGGCTGTCCCCGGTCGTTGAGGGCGGGGCGGAAGCGCAGACGCGCCTCGATCAGCGGGCAGAGGCCGCTGTCGACGACATTGTCGCCGCTTGAACGCACGATCCGGCAGCCGCTGGGGACGCCGCTCGGCTCGACCCGCAGCGAAACCATGGCGCGGCCGGTCGGCAGGCGACCGGCGCCGATCGAGCGATAATCGCCGCTGGTCAGGTTGCGCACCAGCCGCGCGGGGGTGAAGCGCGAGTAATCCGTGCCGCCGCCGCCCGCGCCATTGCCCGACCCGCCGGCGCCAGTGCCGGTGCCCGCAGTCGCGGCGCCAGAAGCGGTGGAGCTGCTCGTTCCGGCAACCTTGGCTGCCGGAATGGGCGAGGGACGCGGGCTGGGCGGTGCAACGACCTTGGTCGGCTCGGCCTTCCTGGCCGGCGCCCCTTCGGCCTTTTTGGCCTTTTCAGGCTTCGGCGCGGGTGGCGGCGGCGATGGCGGGGGCTCCCGGATGTCGATAATCTTCAACTGCTCGGCCACCTGGGTGGCGATGCGGCCGCCGTTCAGACCGGTGAGGATGATGGCCGCCAAGCCAGCGTGCACCGCGGCAACGGCAACGATCGCCTTCCAGCGGTCCTGGGGTTGGGCTGCGCTATAGCTTGCCATGCGTGGGTCTCGGCAGGGACAACGCTCAACCGGCCCGCTCGTTCTCCCCAAGGAAGTCGGCGTTCTTGCGCTCCGGCCCGACGGCGGCGAGGGCGGCGATGACGATCGCGGCGGCGGCGCAGACGATGCCCAGCGCCAGCCCGTAATTGTCGCCGCGGCTTTCGGCGATGCCGGCCTGGAATGGGGCGTTCTTGGACGCGATGAGGTTGCCGAGCTGGTAGGCGAAGCCGGGGAACAGGCTGCGCGCCAGCGGCGGCGACAGCTCGTTCAAATGGACCGGGACGATGCCCCAGGCGCCCTGGACCGCGACCTGGATCAGGAACGCGCCGAGCCCGAGCATCAGCGGCGTCGCCGAAAAGGCCCACAGCGGGATGATCGGGATCGCCATCAGCGAGGCGATGATGATCGCTTTCCTCCGCCCCAGCCGCTCGGACCAGATGCCGAAGCTGATCCCGCCAACGATCGCGCCGACGTTCATCACCGCGGCGAGGATGCCGATGGTGTGGGTGCCGAAGTGGTGCTGTTCCTTGAGGAAGGTCGGATAGAGGTCCTGGGTGCCGTGGCTGAAGAAATTGAACGCGGTCATCAGCAGCACGAGGTAGAGCGCGATCTTCCAGTGGCGCAGGAGTTCGGTCACCGGATTGACGTGCGGCTTGCCGCGCCGCGCCTCGAACACCGGGCTTTCCTTCACGTGCATGCGGATGAGCAGGACGAGGAAGGCGGGGGCGATCCCGACCATGAACATGCCGCGCCAGCCGATGCTGTCGAATAGCAGGAAATAGACCAGGCTGGCGACGAAATAGCCCGACGGATAGCCGCTCTGGAGAAGGCCCGAGACCGGGCCGCGGAGCTTCGGCGGCACCGATTCCATGACCAGGCTCGCGCCCAGGCCCCATTCGCCGCCCATGGCGATGCCGAAGCAGAAGCGGAGGACGAGCAGGCTGGTCAGCGTCGGCGCGAAGCCCGAGGCGAACTCGAACAACGAGAAGAGGACGATGTCGGCCATCAGCACGGGGCGGCGGCCGAAGCGCTCGCCGAGCCAGCCGAAGACGAAAGCGCCAATCGGCCGCGCCGCAAGCGTCAGGAACACGCCCTCGGCGACCGCCTTGACGTCGGTGCCGAACTCCCTGGCGATGGCCGATAGCATGAACACCATGAGGAAGAAGTCGAAGGCGTCGAGCGTCCACCCGAGATAGCTCGCCCAGATGGCGCTGCGTTGCGACGGCTCAAGCGACTTGATGTCGGCGATCAGGCTCATGCGTCGGCTCCCCCATTGGGGCGAGTTGTGCATGGCCGCCTTGCCGACCGCAAGCCGACGAAGGGCCTTGCCGATATTCGATAATAGGATTATTGTTTATCGATATACCAAATCGGAGTTTCGGGCCATGAAACATTCCACGGCATTGCCGATCGCCTATGTTACCCTGCAAATCCTGATCATCGTCAACTGGGTCGTCGGAGGCGGCATCTTTGCGCTGCTGGTCGCGAGCATCTTCCAGCAGGATTGGACGATGCACGCGCTCGGCGCCTCGGGCTTCACGGCGGCGCGGTGGGCGATGATGCTGATGCGGTTCATCGCTGCACTCGGGCTGGCGGCCGTCGTCTTCAATTCCGCCATCCTCCACCGCTTGCTGGCCATCGTCGTCACCGTTCGGCGCGGCGATCCGTTCGTTCGCGAGAATGCGTATCGGCTCAACGCCGTCGCCTGGTTCCTGCTCGCGATCCAGCTGCTCAGCATCGCCATTGCGCTCATTGGCCGCGCCATCGCCGCGCATGGCCAGTTTCATCTCGATGCCGGCTTCTCGGCGCCCGGCTGGCTCGCGGTCATGCTGACCTTCGTTCTCGCCCGCGTATTCGCGCAGGGCACGCTGATGCGTGAGGATCTGGAGGGGACCGTCTGACATGGCCATCGCCGTCAAGCTGGACGATCTCTTGCATGATCGGAGAATGACCTTGACCGAGCTCGCCGAGCGGGTCGACATCACGCTGGCGAACCTGTCGATCCTGAAGACAGGCAAGGCGCGGGCAATCCGTTTTTCAACGCTCGAAGCCATTTGTCAGGCGCTTCACTGCCAGCCTGGCGACCTGCTGAGTTTCGAGCCCGACCGCGACTTCGGCCGCCAGTCGCGTGCCGCCTGACCGTCGCTCACCGCCCCTGGAAGCCTTGCGCCGGAGAAAAAGGCTGTCATTGACGGGTCACAGCTTTGACCGACGCAAGCCTTGGGGGTCTCATGTTCGCCTGGTTTCAGCGCCTCCTTCCGCACAAGGGCGATTTCTTCGGAATGTTCGAGGCGCATGCGGCGACCCTGGTCGGAGCGGCGGCGGCGCTGGAGCGCATCGCGGCCGACGGCGCATCCCCGGGCGAGATCCTGCGGGACATCCAGGATCGCGAACATGAGGCCGACGACATCATTCGCGACGTGCTGACGGAGGTCCGGCGGACCTTCCTCACGCCTTCGACCGCGGCGCGATCACATCGCTGATCGGCGCGATGGACGATGCGATCGACGAGATGCTGGCGGCGGCGCGGGCGATCGACCTGTATGAGCTGCGCGATCTGCGCCCCGAAATGAAGCAGATCATCGCATTGATTGTCGAAGCCGCGCAGGTGACAGCGCAGGCCGTGCCGCTCCTTCGAAATGTGACTGGCAATGGCAACCAGCTTCACCAGCTGACCGGCAGGCTGGTCAGCCTTGAGGGAGAAGCCGACGAGCTGCACGCCATCGGGCTCAAGCAGGCTTTTCAGCATGCGCGGACCGATCCGCTCAGCTTCGCCGTCAACCGCGAGGTGTTCAAGAATTTGGAGCGGGTCACCGACGCTTTCGAAGACGTCGCCAATGAGATCGACGGCATCGTCATCGATCACGCCTAAGGGCCGCAAAAGTGCATGAGCTTGCCTTTCCACTCCTCGTCGGCCTGATCGCGGTCGCGCTGTGCTTCGACTTCCTCAACGGATTGCACGATGCCGCCAATTCCATCGCCACGGTGGTCGGAACGCGCCTGCTCAGCCCGGTTGCCGCCGTCGGCTTCGCCGCCTTCTTCAACTTCGCGGCCTACTTCCTGGCGCTGCAGTGGCCGGCGCTTCACAAGGTCGCCGACACGATCGGCAAGGGTTTGATCGACAAGGACCTCATCACGCCGGCGGTGGTGTTCGGAGGATTGGTCGGGGCGATGTTCTGGAACATCGTCACCTGGTTCAAGGGCATCCCGTCTTCGTCGAGCCACGCGCTGGTCGGCGGGCTGGTCGGCGCCGGCGTGGCCCATGCCGGATTTCCCAGCATCCAGTGGAGCGGCCTGACCAAGACGCTGGTCGCGATCCCGCTCTCGCCCCTGCTCGGGCTGGCGCTGACCATGGCGATCATGCTCCTCACCAGTTGGCTGGGCAGCCGGGCCAGCGCTCGGGGCGCTGAGCGGTCATTTCGCGGCCTGCACCTCGTCTCGGCTGGGGCCTATTCGTTGGGCATGGCTTGAACGATGCCCAGAAGACGATGGGGATCATCACCGTGCTTCTGTATTCGACCGGGTACCTGCGCGGGGAGTTCCACGTGCCGCACTGGGTCGCATTGAGCTGCTACGTCGCCATCGGCCTCGGCACCATGACCGGCGGATGGAAGATCATCGAGACGATGGGAACGCGCATCACCAAGCTCAACCAGCACCAGGGCTTTTCGGCCTCGGCCGGCGGATCGATCATGCTGTTCGCCGCTTCCTACCTCGGCATTCCGGTGTCGACGACGCATACGATCACCGGCTGCGTGATCGGCGCCGGCGCTGCCCGGCGCGCCTCCGCAGTACGCTGGGGCATCGCCGGCAATGTCGCGATCGCGTGGCTCATCACCATCCCTGCCTCAGCGACCGTCGCGGCTCTCTTTTATTGGCTGATCAGCGGCTATTTCGTGCGCGTTCTAGTCGCGCTCCTGATCATCGGCCTGGTGGGTTTTTCGGCCCGTGCCTGGCTTGGGCGAAAGTGATCAGTCGGCGTCGCGCGCCAGCCACTGCTCGAGCCATTTGATCGTATAGTCGCCGGCGAGGAATTCGGGGTCGCGGACCAGTTTCTGGTGGAGCGGGACTGTGGTCTTCATTCCTTCGACGACGAATTCCTCGAGCGCGCGGCGGAGGCGGCGGATGCACTCGTCGCGGTCGCGGCCGTACACGATCAGCTTGCCGATCATGCTGTCGTAGAAGGGCGGGACTCGGTAGCCGGTGTAGAGGCCGCTATCGACCCGGACATGCATGCCGCCCGGGGCGACGTAATTCTTCACCAGGCCGGGCGAGGGGGCGAAGGTCTCGGGATCCTCGGCGTTGATCCTGCATTCGATCGCATGGCCGTGCAGCTCGACCTGCTCCTGGGTGCAGGTCAGGCCCTCGCCGCAGGCGACGCGGATCTGTTCGCGCACCAGGTCGATGTCGCTGATCATCTCGGTGACCGGATGCTCGACCTGGAGCCGGGTGTTCATCTCGATGAAGTAGAATTCGCCGTTCTCGTAGAGGAATTCGATGGTGCCGGCGCCGCGATAGCCCATGTCGCTCATCGCCTTGGCGACGATCCCGCCCATACGCTCACGCTCCTCGGGCGTGATGACGGGTGAGGGGGCTTCCTCGAGCACTTTCTGGTGGCGGCGCTGAAGCGAGCAGTCGCGCTCGCCGAGGTGGATGGCCTTGCCGTTGCCGTCGCCGAACACCTGGAACTCGATGTGGCGCGGGTCGTCGAGGTATTTCTCCATGTAGACGGTGTCGTCGCCGAAGGCCGAGCGCGCTTCGGCCGCGGCCTGGCTCATCAGGCTGTCGAGCTGCTCTTCGCTCGGCACGACCTTCATGCCGCGCCCGCCGCCGCCCGACGCCGCCTTGATCAGGACCGGATAGCCGATCTCGGCGGCCAGTTGCTTGGCCTCGGCGATGCTGGTCAGCGGGCCGGGCGAACCCGGCACGAGCGGAAGGCCGAGCTTGGCCGCGGTGCGCTTGGCCTCGATCTTGTCGCCCATCGTCCGGATATGTTCGGGCTTGGGTCCGACCCAGATGATGTTGTGGCTTTCGACGATCTCGGCGAACTGCGCATTCTCGCTGAGGAAGCCGTAGCCGGGGTGGATGGCGTCGGCGTGGACGATCTCGGCGGCGGAAATGATGTTGGGGATGTTGAGGTAGGATTCGGTCGCTGGTGGCGGCCCGATGCAGACGGTTTCGTCGGCCAGCCGGACGTGCATCGCGTCGGCGTCGGCGGTCGAATGGACCGCGACCGTCTTGATCCCCATTTCATGGCAGGCGCGGTGAATCCTGAGCGCAATCTCGCCGCGGTTGGCGATCAGCAGCTTCGCGATCTTCACTGTTCGACCTCAGCCGAGGATGACGAGCGGCTGGTCGAACTCGACGGGCTGGGCATCGGCGACCATGATCTTCTTGACCACGCCGCCCTCCGACGCGGTGATCGGGTTCATCACCTTCATCGCTTCGACGATCAGCAGCGTGTCGCCGGGCTTCACCGTGTCGCCGACCGACACGAACGGAGCCGCGCCGGGCTCGGACGAGAGGAAGGCGGTGCCGACCATGGGGGACTTGACTGCTTTCCCGGTGGCTTCTTCTTGCGGGGCGCCGATGTCCTCGTGGCCGTGAATCGGGGGAGCGGAAAGCGCCGGTGCGACGGCGGGCATCGCAGCGGGGGCGCCGATCACAGCGGCGGGCATGCGCGCGACCTTGATCCTGCGGTCGCCGTCCTCGACTTCGATCTCGGTCAGCTGGTTTTCGGTCAGCAACTCGGCAAGCTCGCGCACCAGCGTCGGGTCGATGCGCATCGCATCCGATTTCGCGCCTTTCGCGGGTTCGGCCATTCGCACTTCCTCTACTGAATCTGGCTCTTCGCCGGAATTGCGCCCGCTCCCTTGCAGAGGTGCGCCGCCGCGTCCAGTGCAAGGAGGTAGCCGAGCGGCCCGAAGCCGACGATCGAGCCTCGCGCGACCTGGCCGACGAGGCTGGTGCGGCGGAAACCCTCGCGGGCATAGATGTTGGTGAGGTGAACCTCGATCACCGGAATCTGCAGCGCGGCCACGGCATCGCGGATCGCGATCGAGGTGTGGGCATAGCCGCCGGCGTTCAGCAGCACGGCGGCCGCCTTGGCCATCGCCTCCTGCAGCCAGTCGACCAGCACGCCCTCATGGTTCGACTGGCGGATGTCGAGCCGGAGCTTGTGGGACTTGGCCCGCTGCTCGAGCGTCTGGCCGATGTCGGCCAGGGTCTGGGTGCCGTAGATGCGCGGCTCGCGGGAGCCGAGCAGGTTGAGGTTCGGACCGTTCAATACGAAGACAAGGTCAGTCATTTGCGTGTCGCGATGGACCTTCCTATCTGCGCTTTGTCAATGACTCTCGATGGCTCCCTCTCGGTCAAGGTCAACGGCGAGCACCGCCGGGTGGCCGGCGGAATCAGCATCGCCGACATGCTGAACGAGCTCGGGCTCGACCCGCTGCGCGTCGCCGTCGAGCGCAACCTCGAGATCGTGCCGCGCGGCACGCTCGGCGAGGTGCAGGTCGAGGACGGCGACGATTATGAGATCGTGCATTTCGTTGGAGGCGGGTGAGTGACGGCGCAGCAGGACATCAAGGCGGACAGCTGGACGGTCGCGGGCCGCGCCTTCACCTCGCGCCTGATCGTCGGCACCGGCAAGTACAAGAGCTTCGAAGAGAATGCCGCCGCGGTCGAGGCGTCCGGCGCGGAGATCGTCACCGTGGCGGTGCGCCGGGTGAACGTATCCGACCCGAAGCCAGCCGCGGCTGACTGAGTTTATCGATCCGGCGAAGATCACGTACCTGCCCAACACCGCGGGTTGCTTCACGGCCGAGGATGCGATCCGCACCTTGCGGCTGGCGCGCGAGGCGGGCGGCTGGAACCTGGTGAAGCTCGAAGTGCTGGGCGAGGCCAAGACGCTTTACCCCGACATGCGCGAAACGCTCCGCGCGACCGAAGTCCTGGTCAAGGAGGGCTTCGAGCCGATGGTCTATTGCGTCGACGATCCGATCGCCGCCAAGCAACTCGAGGAGGCTGGCGCCGTCGCGATCATGCCGCTGGGCGCGCCGATCGGCTCGGGCCTCGGCATCCAGAACCGCGTCACCATCCGCCTGATCGTCGAGGGCGCGGGCGTGCCGGTGTTGGTCGACGCCGGCGTCGGCACCGCAAGCGATGCCGCAGTGGCGATGGAATTGGGCTGCGACGGCGTCCTCATGAACACCGCGATCGCCGAGGCCAAGGAGCCGGTCGTGATGGCGCGCGCGATGAAGGGCGCGGTCGAGGCGGGCCGGCTGGCCTATCTCGCCGGTCGCATGGGCAAGCGCCGCTACGCCGATCCTTCGAGCCCGTTGGCGGGTCTTATCTGAGGGGGATTACCGACATGCCTCGATTGCTTTGCTGCGTCGTCGCCCTCGCCCTGTCGCCAATCCCAACTTCAAGCGCGTCGGCCGCCGAAACCCCGATCGCCGACAAGGTCCTCGGTCCAGAAGGTCCGCTCTTCGTCGACGGCAAGCTTTACTATGTCGCCTGGAACCCGGGCTCACTCCTGGTGTGGGACGGCAAGACGAGCAAGGTCATCAACAACGCGCCCGGGTGCAGCCACAACGGGTTGGCGCTGACGCCTCGCCGCACGTTGTTGCTCGCGTGCAGCGATGCGCACGGCGCGATCGTGGAGCTCGACCTTTCGGGCAGGGAGCTGCGCCGCTGGCAGGCCGACGATCGCGGCCGCGGCTTTGACGGGGGGATCAACGACATCGTCGTCACCGCTAACGGGGGCGCCTATGCGACTGTCTTCGGCCCCTTCGCCGAAAAGCCGACAGCGATCGTCGGGCGGATACTCTACATGGCTGCGGACAGCGACCGCTGGACCGAAGTCGCCGACGACCTCAATTATGCCAATGGCGTGGCCGTCTCCCCCGATCAGAAGACCCTCTACCTCGACGAGATGGGCAGCAATTCGGTGATCAGCTTCGCGATCGCGCCAAACGGTCAGCTGAGCAACCGCGCCAATTTCGTGCGGCTGGACGTGCTGATCCCCGCCAAGGCCCGCAAGTGGTGGGCCGGGCCCGACAGCCTGAAGGTCGACAGCAAGGGCGATCTCTACGTCGCCCAATTCTACGGCGGTCGAATCCTCAAGATTTCGCCTGGCGGCAAGCTGCTTCATGTGTTCGACATCGCGGCTGGCAACGGAACCACAAATCTCGCCTTCGGCCCGGGCGAAAAGGACCTCTATGTATCGGTGGTCCGCAATGCCGACGACCTCGCCGGCAAGGCCGAGGGCAGCATCGTCAGGATCCCCAACGTCTCTCAGCGGCAAAGATAGGCCGGCCCGGGCTCACTTCGTCGCCGTCACGACGTGCGCCGACATTGGCGCTTCGAACCCGTCCGCCAATTCATATTTGCGAGCGGCCTCGGTCAGGTCGGCGAAGACGGAATCGAGCGCTCCGGGGCCATATTCCTCGAGCTCGACCTGCATCGGCGAACCGTGGCACAGGCCGCGCGCCCCATCTTCGGCCGAAGCGCTGCGGCTCATCAGCTCGACGGTTTCGATCGAAATGTCGGCAAAGCCGGCGGCTTCCAGGTCGCGTTCGATCCAGTGCGCGTCGTGGTAACTGAACGGACCCCGCTGCAGGAACATCGGCGGGTTATCGGGGAAGCGGCGTGCCATCGTCTGGTGCGCGAGTTCGCTCAGCGGATTGCGGTCCAGCCGGTCCCAGATCGCCAGCAGCAGGCGGCCGCCGTCGCGCAGCACCCGGCGCGCCTCGGCATTGCCGCGCACCTTGTCAGGATAGAACATCACGCCGAACTGGCAGACGACGAGGTCGAAGCTTTCGTCCTCGAACGGCAGGTCGAGCGCGTCGGCCTGGCGGAACGATACCCGGTCCGACGAGACGCGCTTGGCGGCAACGTCGAGCATCGCCTGGTTGAGGTCGGTCGCGATGATTTCCGCTTCCGGCAGGGCCCGCGCGAGCGCGGCAGTAACCACGCCGGTCCCGGCCGCGGTTTCGAGGATTTGCCGGGGAGCGAATTGCGCGGCCCGCTCGGCGAGGATTTCCGCATAAGGCTGGAACAGCAGCGGGACCAAGTAACGGTCGTAGTTGGCCGGCACCGAGCCCGAGAATCTGGTGTCGATCGACGCCATCGGAACAGCCCCCTTCGTTCGCGGGTTTTGAATGCCGGGACCATGACAGACTTCACCGCCGAGCGCGAGGCGATGGTCGAGCGGCAGTTGAAGCGCCGCGGCATCCACGACCAGCGCATCATCGACGCTTTCCTCGCCGTCCCGCGCGAAGCGTTCGTCAGCGCCGATCTGGCCCATCTCGCCTATGGCGACCATCCACTGCCGATCGCCGCGGGCCAGACCATTTCGCAGCCGTTCATCGTCGCCGAGATGATCCAGGAGGCGGGCATCTTGCCGGGGCACAAGGTGCTCGAGATCGGCGCCGGCTCGGGCTATGCTGCGGCAGTCATCAGTCGCATCGCCGATCGGGTGATCGCCATCGAGCGCCTGCCCGAGCTGGCCGCCATCGCCCGCGAGCGAATGGCTGCCGCTCGGGTATGCACAATGTCGAGATCGTCGAAGGCGACGGAAGCGCGGGGCTGGCCGACCAAGCGCCGTTCGACGCGATCCTGGCCGCCGCCAGCGGCAGCCGCGTCCCGGCGGTCCTGGTCGACCAATTAGCTTCAGGAGGACGGCTGGTGATGCCGATCGGCGAGCCCGGACGAGTGCAGGAACTGGTCAAGGTCAGCAGGGGCCATGACGGCAGCCTTTGCCAGGAGGGGCTCGGCCAGGTCCGCTTCGTCCCGCTGATCGGCGCCGAAGGCTGGAAGGACGGCTGAACGGTTGGCGCCACAATGGAGTTGAAACCCGCGACGGCTTAACGATTGGGCTCAAGTCTCTGAAATATGTGGCGGGAATGACGAATGAGGACCAGCCGCAGATCCGCCGGATAGTAGCCGACGCCCGGGAAGAGTTTGCCATCTCCGCCTACCAGCTCGAAACCATGGGGCAGCCGGACCAGTCGAGCCGGTCAATCATTGACGCGCTCGATCGCAACGCACGCCAGTCCGGGTCCGGAACAGCTACCATAACGGATGCAAAACGGTGGATCGATTCACCTGGATTAACTGTTGATTCCGCTGCTCGTAGTTCGGAGGCAAGATGCCGGGCAGGCGGCCGGTTCAAAAAGGCAGTTTCGCGGGCCACTTTGACGAGTTGGTCAAGCTCTTTCCCGAACATCCGCCCGCATCCGACCCCACGTCGCAAAGCGAACGTTCCAAGAAGCTCCAGGAAAAGATCGACATTCACGCCGTGCTGTTCGAGCAGGCCTGGCAGGTCGAGCGCCGCTAGCGGGCCTTCGCGCGCAGCTTGCTGATCGTCGTCGCGTTGCTGATCTGCTCGACGTCGGTCTTGCAGTGGAGCAGGCGGATGCCCTTGCTGCTTCATGCGCTCGGTCGAGCGCGGGGGCGAAGTCGGCGGTCGTCTCGACCGTCTCGGCCCAGCCGCCATAGGCGCGGGCGAGCGCGGCGAAGTCGGGGTTCGCCAGCTCGGTTGCGCTGACGCGCTCCGGATATTCGCGCTCCTGGTGCATGCGGATGGTGCCGTAGCTGCCATTGTCGACGAGGATGACGAGCAGGTCGGCGCCATATTGGGCGGCGGTCGCCAGCTCCTGGCCGTTCATCAGGAAATCGCCGTCGCCCGCGACGCAGACCACCGGGCGGTCCTTGAAGCGCAGCGCGGCGGCGACCGCGGCGGGGAGGCCGTAGCCCATCGTGCCGCTGGTCGGCGCGAGCTGGGTCGGCATCGGGCCGTAGCGCCAGTAGCGGTGCCACCAGCCGGAGAAATTGCCGGCGCCGTTGCAGATGATCGTGTTCTCGGGGAGCTTGTCGCGCATCGCCGCGACGCAGGGGCCGAGGTCGAGCTTCACGCCTTCGCGGGGCTTCGGCTCGGACCATTCGAGCCATTCCTTGTGCGCTTCCTCGCCGGCCGAGAAGCGGACCAGGTCGGGGTCGCTCCAATCGTCGACCATCTCGGCGAACTCGCCCATGTCGGCGCAGATCGGCAGGTCGGCGTGATAGACGCGGCCGAGCTCGTTGGGGTCGGGGTGGACGTGGACGAGCGTCTGGCCGGGATGGTCGGGCGTGATCAGCGTGTAGCCGTCGGTGGTCGCCTCGCCGAGCCGCGGGCCGACGGCGATGATCAGGTCGGCGTCGCGGATGCGCTGCTGCAGCTTGGGGTTGGGGCCGTAGCCGAGCTGGCCGGCATAGACCTGGCACGTGTTGCAGATCGCGTCCTGGCGGCGGAAGGCGGCGGCGACGGGGATGCCGTGGCGGAAGGCGAAGTTGGCGAAATGGTGCGACGCGCGCGGGCTCCAGTCGGCGCCGCCGACGATCGCGACCGGGTCGGTCGCTTCCTTGAGCAGTTCGAACAACGCCTGGACCGCGCCGGGGTCGGGCGCTTCGGCGAGCGGCGGGACGCAGGGGCGGTCGGGCGCCTCGACCTCGTCGCGCAGCATGTCCTCGGGCAGCGCAAGCACGACCGGGCCGGGGCGGCCGGCGGTGGCGACGCGCTAGGCGCGGGCGACATATTCGGGGATGCGCCGCGCGTCCTCGATCCGCGCCGCCCATTTGGCGATGGGGCCGAAGAAGGCGGGGAAGTCGATTTCCTGGAAGCCCTCGCGGTCGCGGTCGCCGCGCGCGACGTCGCCGATGAACAGGATCATCGGGGTCGAATCCTGGAAGGCGACGTGGACCCCGGCGCTGGCGTTGGTCGCGCCGGGGCCGCGGGTGACGAAGGCGACGCCGGGGCGGCCGGTCATCTTGCCGTCGGCGTCGGCCATGTAGGCGACCCCGCCTTCCTGCCGGCAGACGATGGTGTCGATCTCGGGCGTGTCGTGGAGCGCGTCGAGCACCGCGAGGAAGCTCTCGCCCGGCACCGTGAAGATGCGGTCGCAGCCCTGGATGCGAAGCTGGTCGACGAGGATGCGGCCGCCGGTGCGCTTGGTCATGGGCGCGCTAGCTTCGACCTCATCGCGTCACTCCCGCGAAGCGGGAGTCCGGCTGCCTTACCGTACAGCGGGTTCCGCTATCGCAGGGTACGCGAAATTAGCGGATGCGGGCGCCTGCCGATGGCGTAGTCCGAGCATCGTCAGCCACATATTCGACCGACGGCTCGGAGGGGCCAGGCGATGCCGGTCATTCGCTCACGTCGTCAATGACGAGACGGTCGGCGATGATTGCGTCGATCGCGACGCGAAGCAGTCGTCTCCGAGATCCGTGCTCGCGTTTCCGACCTACGATGACGAGCATCATCGTTCGCGTCGCGAACTCGACGTGCGGACCGGCGCAAATCTCGGCGATCGTCAGTCGTGAACCATGTCGCAACCTACGGAACGTCGGTGACCTGCTCGATACCTACAAGCGTCTCAAGCGCGCCGGCATCGAATCCGATTGGCCCGTCCATCATGGAACGACGCTGTCACTCTATTATGCGGACCCGGACGGCAACCGGATGGAGTTCCAGGTGGACTGCGGAACGGTGCAGCAGGCGACAGCGCTGATGAGAACGCCCGCGTACGCGGCAAATCCCGTCGGCGTGCTGTACGATCCCGATGCGTTGCTTGCGCGGTTCGAGGCAGGCGAGGACGAAGATCCCTGCTGGCGCAACCTGCAGGCGGGCCTTCGCCGATTCCGGCCGCGCACGGGATGACTTAAGCTCGCGTGCTGCGCAGCGATGGCGGTGAATTAGGCCTGGTGGATCGCCTTCACGACCTGGTAGCTCTCGAGCCCTTCTTTCCCGCCCTCCGATCCGAAGCCTGAATCCTTGACCCCGCCGAACGGCGTGTCGGCGCCGCAGATGGCGAAGGTGTTGATCCCGACCATGCCGCTTTCGACGAGGTCGCCGATCAGGTTGGCGCGGCGGCCGTTCTCGGTGAAGGCGAAGGCGGCGAGGCCGAAGGGCAGGCGGTTGGCCTGCTCGATCACTTCCTCGAAGGTGTCGAACGGCGCGGCTGACCGCGACCGGGCCGAACGGCTCGTCGTTCATGATGTTCGGCTTCGTTGGGCACGTCGGCGAGCAGCGTCGGCTGGAAGAAGAAGCCGCCGTCGCCGCGTTCGCCGCCGGCGAGCACGCGCGCGCCCTTGGCCTTGGCGTCCTCGACCAGCGTCTCGATCGCGTCGGGGCGGCGGGCGTTGGCGAGCGGGCCCATCTTCACGCCGTCCTCGAGGCCGTTGCCGACCTTCACCTTGGCGGTGCGCTCGGCGAAGCCCTTGACGAAGGCGTCGTAGATGCCGCGCTGGACGTAGAAGCGGGTCGGCGAGACGCACACCTGGCCGGCGTTCCGGAATTTCTGCGGCACGACCATGTCGAGCGTCTTTTCGAGGTCGCAATCGTCGAAGATCAGCACCGGCGCGTGGCCGCCCAGCTCCATCGTCACGCGGGTCATGCTGTCGGCGCAGAGGCGCATCAGATGCTTGCCGACGTTGGTCGAGCCGGTGAAGCTGACCTTGCGGATGACGCGGCTGGCGATGAGCGTTTCGCTGATCAGGTCGGCGTCGCCGTGGACCAGCTGGGCGACGCCCTTGGGAATGCCGGCGTCGGCGAGCGCGCGGAACAGCTCGGTCGCGACAGCCCGGGGTTTCGTGCGGCGGGCGCGAGATGACGGTGCAGCCGGCGGCGAGCGCGGCGCTGACCTTCTTGGCCAGCAGATAGATCGGGAAATTCCACGGCGTGAAGGTCGCGACCGGGCCGACCGGCTGGCGGATCACGCGGCTGAGCTGGCCGGCCGGGCGGACCAGGGTGCGGCCATAGTCGCGCTTGGCGTCCTCGGCATACCAGTCGAACAACTGCGCCGAGGCGAGGACCTCGAGCCTTGGCCTCGGCGAGCGGCTTGCCCTGCTCCTGGGTCATGGTCGCGGCGACGAGGTCGGCGCGCTCGCGCAGCAGCGACGCCGCCTTGTGCAGGATCGCGCCGCGCTTCTCGACATCGAGGTCGCGCCATTCCGGCCACGCGCGCTCGGAGGCGGCAAGCGCTTCCTCGAGGTCGGCCTGGCGTGGCGTAGGGCACTTCGGCGATCGGCCTGGCGTCGACCGGATTGACGACGCTGTGGCCGATCGCGGCCTTCGCCGCTTCCACACGCCGTCGATGAAGAGCTGGAGGTCGGTTTCGTATCCCATGGCGCGCCAGATAGGCGCGGCTTGAAGGCGCCGCAACGCTTGGCTAGGCGCTGCTGAGCGAAGGAGCAAGCAACACATGACCAAGCAGGAACTCGTCGAGCGGATGCAGCAGGGCCAGGCGTGGGTGCCGGGCAAGCGCATCAAGATCGACTTCGGCGGCGATCAGGGCCTGATCATGCTCGACGGCGACGCCAGCCAAGTGACCGAGGCGGACGGCGCGGCCGACACGACGATCAGGTCGGCTGGGACGACTGGCAGCAGCTCGCGGCCGGCCAGCTCGACGGCATGACCGCCTTCATGATGGGCAAGCTCAAGGTCGAGGGCGACATGTCCAACGCCATGCAGCTGCAGGGCGTGCTGGCGAAGCTGAAGGGCTGAGCCTCAGGCGTTCTGGACGAGGCGCAGAAGCGACCCGTCGGGATCGACGAGGTAACCGATCAATAGGCCTGACGGTTCGACCCGCGGCGGCACCAGCCGGGGAATCCCGCTGTGGGCTTCGCGCAGGCCGGTCGCCTTGCAGGCATCGTAGAAGCGCGTGAGTTCATCGAGCCGAAGGCAGCAGCTGAACGAGCTCTGCAGTGGATCGAGGTCGGGGTAGGGGAAGAATTCGATCGTCAGTCCGCCGCGGCGGAGGATCATCCAGCCTTTGTCGCGATAGGATTCGACGAAGCCGAGCGAGCCATAGAAGCGCGAGGTCGCTTCAAAGTCGCGAGACGGCAGGTTTGGCGTTGCGTGATCGGTCACCTTGGGCCCCTTCTTGACGCGTTCGGGCGGCGTTCTATTGCCGGGCGATGCAGAAAATCTATCCCGATGCGGCAAGCCGCGCTCGACGGCCTGCTGTTCGACGGCATGACCATCGCCGCCGGCGGCTTCGGCCTGTGCGGCATTCCCGAGCGGCTGATCGACGCGATCCAGGCGGCGGGGTCAAGGACCTCACCATCGCCTCCAACAATGCCGGGATCGACAATGAAGGCCTCGGCAAGCTGCTGCGCACGCGGCAGGTGAAGAAGATGATCTCGTCCTACGTCGGCGAGAACAAGGAGTTCGAGCGGCAATTCCTGGCCGGCGAGCTCGAGGTGGAATTCTGCCCGCAGGGCACGCTCGCCGAGCGGATGCGCGCGGGCGGCGCGGGGATCCCCGGCTTCTACACCAAGACCGGGGTCGGCACGCAGGTCGCCGAGGGCAAGGAAGTGAAGAGCTTCGACGGCGAGGATTATATCCTCGAGCGCGGCATCCGCGCCGACCTCAGCGATCATCAAGGGCTGGAAGGCGGACGAGAGCGGCAACCTCATGTTCCGCAAGACCGCCCGCAACTTCAACCTGCCGGCGGCGACCTGCGGCAAGATCTGCGTCGCCGAGGTCGAGGAGATCGTGCCGGTCGGATCGCTCGACCCCGACTGCATCCATTTGCCGTCGATCTACGTCAACCGGCTGATCCTCGGCGCGCCTTACGACAAGAAGATCGAGTTCCGGACCGTGCGCGAAAGGGAGGCTGCGTAATGCTTGTTTCAATGCTGATGGCGGCGGCGGTCGCTGCTTCACCGGCGAGCAAGGCCGACATGGCCGGAATCGATGCCGCCATCCACGGCGTTTACGACGTCATTTCCGGCCCGCCCGGCCAGAAGCGCGACTTCGACAAGATGCGCGCCATGTTCGCGCCCAATGCGCTGCTGCGGGTGATCACGCCGAACCGCGGGGTGCGCGGCGGCGACATCGAAGCCTATATCAAGGCAAGCGGCCCGGTCCTCGAAAAGGAGGGCTTCACCGAGCGCGAGCTGGGGCGCCGTACCGAAGTCTACGGCAACCTCGCCAGCGTCTGGTCGGCCTATGACGGGCGCACCGCCAACGGCAGCTTCCACGAGCGCGGGATCAACAGCTTCCAGCTGGTCAAGGTCGACGGCAGTTGGCTGGTCGCCTCGATCCTGTGGCAGGAGGAGGGGACGCCGGTCCTGTTCCCGCTGCCCAGGGACCTGATCGGGAAGAAGAAGTAGCGCATGCCCTGGTCGCGCGACCACATGGCCGCGCGGGCGGCGCGCGAGCTCGAGGACGGCTATTACGTCAACCTCGGCATCGGCATTCCGACGCTGGTCGCGAACAACATTCCGCAAGGGCATGACGGTGACGCTGCAGAGCGAGAACGGGATGCTCGGCATCGGGCCGTTCCCCTATCGACGACGAGGTCGATCCCGACCTGATCAACGCCGGCAAGCAGACCATCAGCCAGCTGCCGCAGATCGAGCTTCTTCGACAGTGCGCAAAGCTTCGCGATGATCCGCGGCGGGCATATCGACCTCGCCGTGCTCGGCGGGATGGAGGTGAGCGAGGACGGCGACCTCGCCAACTGGATGGTGCCGGGCAAGATGATCAAGGGCATGGGCGGGGCGATGGACCTCGTCGCCGGGGTCAAGAAGATCATCGTCGTGATGGAGCATGTGTCGAAGAACGGCGACCCCAAGTTCATTCCCGAATGCACGCTGCCGCTGACCGGCCGGAACGTCGTCGACATGATCATCACCGACCTCGCCGTGTTCCAGCGGCCAGATCACGACAGCCCGTTCAAGCTGGTCGAGCTGGCGCCTGGGGTGACGGCCGAGGAAGTGCGGGCCAAGACCAGCGCCAATTACGCCGAGTAAATCGCGATGAGCCTCCAGCGGTGGAGCGGCACCGGGCAGGTGCGCGCGCTGTTCTGGGCCGCCGGGGTCTTTTCCTTCGTCATGGCGGTCCTGCCGCATCCGCCGCGCCTGCCCGGCGAGCCCGACGACAAGATCCAGCACATCATCGCCTTCCTGACGCTGACGTTGCTGGCGTCATGGGCCTTTCCGAGAACGAAAGCGTGGAAACTGCTGTTATGGCTGTCGGCGTACGGGGCGTTGATCGAGCTGGTGCAGGCCATCCCCATGCTCCATCGTGACAGCGACGTCCTGGATTGGGTGGCGGATAGTGTGGCGGCCGCGGCCGTGCTGGCGCTAGTCGGCTGGTGGCGTTCGCGGCGGGCGTCATGACCCACCAAGCGCGTTGCGCCGCGCCGCTGCGCCTCCTATCTGCTGCGCCAAGGATACCACAGGGGAACGCATGAGCCAGTTTGACGACCGCGAACGCGCTTTCGAGGCCAAATATGCCCGCGACGAGGAGATGCTGTTCCGCATCACCGCGCGGCGCAACCGGCTGCTCGGCCAGTGGGCGGCGCGGCAAATGGGACTCACCGAAGCGGAAGCCGAATCCTATTCGAAGGACGTGATCCGATCCGATTTCGAGGAAGCCGGCGATCATGACGTGGTGCGCAAGGTGCTCGGCGACCTCACCTCCGCCGGGATCGATTGTGACGAGGACCAGGTGCGCGAGGCGCTGAAGAACAAGGAAATCGAGGCGCGGCGCCAGATCATCGAGGCGACGAACATCTGATGCCGATGGCCGCCAGCGACATCGAGCGGCTGATCAAGGACGCCATCCCCGATGCCGAGGTCAGCATCCGCGACCTCGCCGGCGACGGGGATCATTATGCCGCCCGGGTCGTATCGAGCACCTTCGAAGGAATGAGCCGCATCCGCCAGCACCAGGCGGTCTATGCCGCGCTCGGGGGGCGAGTTGGGGGTGAGCTTCACGCACTGCAGCTCGAAACCGCGGTGCCGCATACGGAGACGACCAGTGACTGACGCTCAAGACCGCATCGCCGACATCGTCAAAAGCAACGAGGTCGTGCTGTTCATGAAGGGCACGGAGCTCTTCCCCCAGTGCGGCTTTTCAAGCCGCGCGGTGGCAATCCTCAACCATCTCGGCGCGAGCTTTGAAACGGTGGATGTGCTCCAGGACCAGGAAATCCGCCAGGGCATCAAGCAATACAGCGAGTGGCCGACCATCCCGCAGCTCTATGTGAAGGGCGAGTTCGTTGGCGGGTCCGACATCATGATGGAGATGTTCGAAAGCGGTGAGCTTCAGCAGCTGATCGGCGCGCCGCAGGAAAGCGGGGCCTGAAAACACTAAGGGGCGGCTCGACGGGGACCAGAGAACCCTATCGAACCGCCCCTCTGTTGGCGTGGAACCAAGTGGACGCTCAATATGTAGCAATGGGCGTGCCAATTGACAGAAATGCCAGATTTCTGCGAGTTTCTAGAAGCAGCAAGAGGGGCCCCGGAGTCATTGCGTAAGAAATTCCGACACAATCGGCGGGCTCCCGGCCTTGGCCGCTAAAGTCAGCGGGAAGCGCAAGGTCAGTTCGAGCCAAGGGTCGAAGCTGTTCTGCGACATCACCCAGAGCTGGTCCGAAGTCGGCGGCGGGGTGCGGACCTATTTGCTGCACAAACGCCGCCACATCCTTCAATCGACCCCTGACCGCCACCTGATGATCATCCCGGGGGAGAAGGATGAGGTTGAGGTTGAGGACCGGGCGATCACCGTGCGGATCAAGTCGCCGAAGGTCCCGCGAAGCCCCAATTACCGCCTGCTGCTACGCAATTCCGCGGTGAAGGCAGCGCTTGCCGAGCACCGCCCCGACCTGATCGAGTGCCAGGACGCCTATAATTTGCCGTGGGCCGCGCTTGCCCACCGCCGGCGTTTTCCCGACGTGGCGCTGGTGGCCGCGTACATGACCGATTTCCCGACGGTCTACATGGCGCGGCCCTTGTCCAGGTTTCTCACCGGCCCGGTCGGCCGGACCATTGGCCGCTTCGGCTACACTTATGCTGGCATGCTCTACCGCCGCTTCGATGCCGTCTATGCCGTCAGCGAGAGCGGCGGCGCGAGCAAGCTTCGCGACTACGGCATTGCTAACGTCAAGGTCGTGCCCCTGGGGGTCGAAGTGGGCGAGTTCGGCCCCAACCGCCGCGATCCGCAACTCCGCCATCGCCTTGGCCTGAGCGACGACCAGCCGCTGCTGGTCTACGCCGGGCGCCTCGACAACGAGAAAAAGCCCGAACTGGTCGCCGATGCATTCCAGCGCCTGCCGGCCGAGCTCGGCGCCAAGCTTGCGCTGATCGGCGAGGGCCCGCTGCGCAAGAATATTGCCGCGCGCAAGGACATGCGCATCATCATGCCCGGATATGTTCGCGACCGGGCCGCACTGGCGCGCTGGCTGGCTAGCGGCGACATCTATGTCTCGGGCATGGCCGACGAGACATTTGGCATTTCGATCATCGAAGCCCAGGCTTCCGGCCTGCCGGTGGTGGGGGTTGCGGCCGGCGCAATGATCGATCGAGTGACCGAGGCGACCGGCCGGCTTGGCCCGGTCGACGATGCCGGCGCCATGGCCGCCAATATTCTCGACGTATGGAATGGCGACCGCTCCGCCATGGGCCGCAACGCCTGCGAGCACGCGCTTCAATTCAGCTGGGAACGAAGCATGGAGACCCTGTTCGGGACGGTCTATCCGGCGGCGTTCGCACGCAGAGATGAACGGCTGCGCGGGGACGCTCCGAAAATTGCAGTGGCCGGGGCGTGAATCGACTAGAGTGCCTGTCAATTGAGCGGAGATTGATCATGCCGAAATGCGATTCATTGATGATCCTTGCCGGCGCGCTCGCGGTCGCGGGCGTGCCGAGCGCCGGCATTGCCCAGGACAAGCATGAAACCAGGACTGAGACGGTTGAGCGGCGGATCGTCATCCACGACGCCAAGGTTGGCGACAAAAGCCGCCATCCGGAAGCGCAATCCATGATCGACGAGAAGTGCCCGGGCGAACGCTTCGAAGCGAACGCCAATAGCGGCAGCGCCACCGACAAGCGCAAGGTCCAGATGGTCCTCTGCGCCGACAAGGGCGAGAGCCTGTTGGCGGCGCTGCAAAAGGCCGAGACGGACCTTTCGAAGCAGGACATGCCGAGCGAGGCCAAGGCGGAGATGCTGCGCCAGATCCGCGCCAAGATCGCCGAGCTGCGCGCCAGGGGCTGAGCATTTTGCGTGCCGAGCGCGTCCGTGGCAGGGCGTTGCCGTGGACGCGCCTTATGCGAAACTGGAGGAGCTGGAGCCGGGTATCGCCCGAGTGCTCGCGCATAATCCGTCGGCGTTCACTTATTACGGCACTCAGACCTATCTGATCGGGGAGGGTGAGGTCGCGCTGGTCGATCCGGGGCCCGACTTGCCCGAGCATCTCGACGCGTTGGAGCAGGCGATTGCCGGACGCCCGGTGGCGGCGATCATGTGCACCCACACGCACCGCGACCATAGCCCCGCGGCACGGCCGATGGCCGAGCGGACCGGGGCGCCGATCATCGGCTGCGCACCGCTCGCGCTCGAAACGGCCGGCCCCCGCGCCGATGCCTCGTTCGATGGCGATTATGCGCCCGACAGGGTGCTGGCGGACGGCGACAGCATCGCGGTCGACGGCAGGCCAATGACCGCGGTGGCGACGCCGGGGCACACGTCCAACCACCTGTGCTTCGCTTATGGCGATGCGCTGCTCACTGGCGACCATGTCATGGGCTGGTCGACGACCGTCGTCTTCCCTCCTGACGGTGACATGGCGGCGTACATGGCGAGCCTCGACAAGCTTAGGCAGCGCGGCGACCGCATCTATTATCCCGCGCATGGGGCCCCGGTGACCAATCCCGGCCAATATGTCCGCCACCTGATGGGCCATCGGATGCAGCGCGAGAAGCAGATCCTGGGGCTGGTGCGTGAACGCGCGCGGCCAATTCCAGACATCGTCGCCAGCGCCTATCCGGGGCTCGACCCGCGCCTGACGGTGGCGGCGGGCGGGTCGGTGCTCGCGCACTTGCTGGACCTCCAGCGGCGCGGGCTCGTTGTTGAGGACGGAGGGACATGGACAACCGCCTGACCAAGATCGTCGCACTGCTGGCCGTCCTGGTCGCGCTGTTACTCGGGATCGTCATCGGCGTCGGCGGCGGTCTGGCCGACCGCATTTTCGGCGGCGCAAAGCCCGAGGTGATCGCCAATAGCGCGCTGCAGTCGATGCGGGCGCAGAACAAGCTGACGCCGTTCGTCGCGCGCTATGTCGCGGTGGTCAGCGCCAAGAACTCGCAGCTCGGCGGCCTGGTCAATTCCGAGCGGACTTTGATCATGCCCGGGGACGTTCGCTACGAGCTCGACCTGTCCAAGCTCCAGGCCAAGGACGTCGCCTGGGACAAGTCGACGCATACCCTGCACGTGCTGCTGCCGGAAATCGAGATCGCCGGGCCCGACGTCGATATCAACGCGGTCAAGGAATATGGCGGGGGCGGGGTGCTGTCGGCGCTGACCCATGCCGACCAGGGGCTCGACCAGGCCAATCGGTCGAGCGCCGTCGCCGACTTGCGCAAGCAGGCGACGAGCGAAGTGCCGATGCGGCTGGCCCGCGAGGCAGCGCGTACCGCGGTCGAACGAAGCTTCGCAATGCCGCTCGCCGCCGCCGGGTTCGACGACGTCAAGGTCGTCGCCCGCTTCCCCACCGAAGGCAGTGACGCGCCTAGCTACCTCGACCTTTCGACCCCATATGAAGAGGCGATCAAGGAGGCCGAACGCCGCCGCGCCGCCGAGGGGACGAAATGACGATCCAGACCGAAAGCCTGAAGGGCGTCGACCTGCTCGCCGAGATCGGGCGCCTCAAGCGGGAGCGCAACGCGGTGATCCTCGCCCATTATTACCAGAAGCCGGAAATCCAGGACCTCGCGGATTTCGTCGGCGACAGCCTCGATTTGTCGCGCAAGGCGGCCGAAACCGATGCCGAGGTGATCGCTTTTTGCGGCGTCCGCTTCATGGCGGAGACGGCTAAAATCCTGTCACCCGAAAAGATTGTCATCCTGCCCGACATGGATGCCGGCTGCAGCCTCGAGGACAGCTGCCCGCCCGACCAGTTCGCGGCCTTCCGCAAGGCGCATCCGGACCATATCGCGCTGACCTACATCAACTGCTCGGCGGCGGTGAAAGCGCTTAGCGACATCATCGTCACGTCGAGCAGCGCGCAGGTCATCCTCGACCAGATCCCGAAGGACCAGAAGATCATCTTCGGTCCCGATCGCCACCTTGGCGGCTATTTGTCGCGCAAGATGGGCCGCGACATGCTGCTGTGGCCCGGCATCTGCATCGTCCACCAGGCCTTCAGCGAGACCGAGCTGTTGAAGCTCAAGGCCGAGCATCCCGATGCTCCGGTGGCGGCGCACCCCGAATGCCCGCCGCACATCATCGACCATGCCGACCATGTCGGCTCGACCCGCTCGATCCTCGATTTCGCGCTGACCACCGACGCCGACACGATCCTGGTCGCGACCGAGCCGCACATCATCCACCAGATGGAGAAAGCGGCGCCTGGCAAGACGTTCATCGGCGTCCCCGGGCGGCGACGGGAACTGCAATTGCAACATGTGCCCCTACATGGCGCTCAACACGCTGGAGAAGCTGTACGTCGCGCTGCGCGACCTGAGCCCAGGATCGAGCTGTCGGACGAGGTCATGGCCAAGGCGCGCGTGCCGCTCGAGCGGATGCTGGAAATGGCGGGGCGAACGGTCGGGCAGGGCGACGTCGGCAAGCCGATCATCGACCATCCCGAAGAGATCGATCCCGCCATCAGCGGCGACTGATCCGTAATTCAGACATTGTTAGGGACGATTGCGCCATAACCTCCTCGAATCCGGGGAGGTTTTCTGATGTCCATGACGGCTTTGCGGCTTGCCAAGGCCGCAGCCCTGTTGGCGTTGGCTTCGGCTAGCGGTTCGGCGCGGCGGCGCCGCTGCGACCAGCTTTGCCAGCCAATTTCCTTTGCGAATCCTCGCGGCGCATAACGCTGAGCGCGCACAGGTCGGCGTGCCGCCGTTGGTGTGGGACAACGACCTCGGAAACGCCGCCGCGGCTTATGCGCAGCAAATGGCGTTCACCGGCCAGTTCCAGCATTCCAACCGCGCCGCCCGCCGCGGTGTCGGCGAGAATTTGTGGATGGGCACGCACGGCGCCTTCAGCCCTGAGGCGATGGTCGGCGGCTGGGCGTCGGAGAAGCGCCAGTTCGTGCCGGGCGTGTTTCCCAACAACAGCCGCAACGGCAACTGGATCGAGGTCGGCCCATTATACGCAAATGGTGTGGCCAACGACCTTGCGCGTCGGCTGCGCGCTCGCTTCGACCCGGAGCACCGATTACCTCGTTTGCCGCTATGCGATTGCCGGCAATATCGACGGACGCTGGGTCGGCCCGCAGAGCCTGGCGAGTCGCCGCTAGCGGCGGTCAGCCGGGCGCGCGGGAGCATCGATCGTCGCGGTTTCCGGGTGGTGCTTGTCGAGATAGCGCTTGATGATCTTCACGTTCTTGGAATTGGACCGGTAGAGCATCGTCGGGATCACGCCGACCACCGGGATCACGGAGAACAGGCCGAGCGCCCAGTTCACGCCGACCTTCCCGGTCATCCGCGCGATCTGCCACTTCGGCATGCCGAGGTTGCGGGCTTCCCAGACGATGTAGGCGCCGAGCGCCGCCGCGGCGACATCGCCGACCACGGGCACGAGATCCAGGATCACGTCCAGCCCGACCTGCTGCTTGGTGCCGGGAATGGTCGCCAGCCGTTCGAGGACGCGCTCCATTGCTTCCACCCTTTGGCGGACCGACTGCGGGTCGGTGGCGACATTCGGAAGCGGCAGTTTGCGCGTGCTCATCCTCAGTCTCCGCTGCCCGGCTTCCGGTCCAGGTCGGTGAGCGTGTGGCGGGCGTAACGGTTCCCGGCGAAATTCTGGATGCGGCGCGAGGTGAGGGACCAGCGGATCGGCGCGGTCAGCGGAATGAACAGCTGCGCACTATCGAGCATTCCAGCCGCTTCGGCCAGCAACGCGTAGCGCTGCGCCGGGACCGGCGTCGAGCGCGCCGATTCCATCAGCTTGTCGGCGTCTGCGTCGCACGCCAGTGCCGCAGCGCAGCGGAAGCGGCGGACGAACCAGGCGGGGGACGATGATGGCGCAACCTCGTCGATCAGCGCGAAAGTGGCGATGGCGGGCCCGGGCGCGCGCTGGACGGAAAAGCCGATTGCTCCCCAGTCGCGCTGCAGCAGGCGGAGGAGCAAATCGGCGCCCGGACCCTCTGGCAGAAGCAGGGTGATGGTCCGGCTGGTGGCGCTGCCGAACATCCGGCTCGCCTGCTCTTTCAGTCCCGGCAGGCGCTGGGGCAGGGGGGTGGCGGTCCAGTCGGGCGCCGAGAAGGGTGGCGTGCCGTCGAGCCCGGGCTCGAGCAAGGTGGTGCGCGGCGCGAGATTCGGGACGCCCAATGCTGCCACCAGCGCATCGCGGTCGATCGCCTGGCTCAAAAGTTTGCGGAGGTCAGCGTCGGCGAGGCCGCCGGTCCCGGTCTTGACGGGCACCAGCCCGAACAGGCCCGAGGCGGGATCGAAATGCAGCGCGCTCCGCGGCAGCTTGACCCGCTGCACCAGCGGCAGGTCGGCGAACGTGCCGCCAAGGACAAGATCGCTCTTGGCCTTGGCGAAAGCGCTGATCGCTTCGGCTGCCGACGCGCTCGAGAGCCGGACCTCGTCGCGGTGCTTCACGTCCTCGTCCGGACTGACGATCTCGCGCGCCAGCTTCCACGCTCCATCCTGCCGCCCGTCGAGCTTGAACGGGCCCGTTCCCTGGCCGGCGCGAAGGATGGCGAATTCGGGCTGGGCGAGCAGCGGCAACAGATTCGGGCGCGGCGCGATCAAGCGGATCTCGATCACCCGGTCGGTCATGGCGACGACGTCCTCGACCGAGCCGAGCGAGTCCTTGAGCTGGTCCTTGCTGCGGGTGGCAAGGTAGCGCTTGAGCACCCGCACCACCTGATCGGCGGTGATGTCGCGGCCGTTCGGCCATTTGGTCGCCGCGATGCGGAAGATGTAGCTCAGCCCATCGTCGCTGACGTTCCAGCGCTCGGCGAGGCCGGGGACGATATTGCCGCCGGCATCGAGCCGGACGAGGCCTTGCGCGACGTTCTGGAGAAGCACCGAATCCGTGGCGGAGAGGGGCCCCAAAGCGGGGTCGCGGAGCTGCGGCTGGTCGCCGATGACCACCGCCTTGATCGCGCCCTCCGGCTGCGGGCGGCACGCGGCCGGGGCCAGCGCGAGGCCGAGGAACAGCAGTGCGAGGAGGCGCCGCATCATGGGGGCTTTAGCCGCAATCAGGCGTTCAGCAAGCATCTGGATATATCGAGTCAGCTGTTTTACTGGAGTAAGGCAGTGGGAGCGAGTCCGCGAGTGAAATGAAGGGACACGGACGTCATCTGGACCCGCGGCGGAGTGCCGGTCGAGGAACTGCCGGATCCGTTCGCCCCGCAAGCGCCGCCGCCGAATTCCGAAGAGGAGGATGATCGGCAGCCCGCGCCGCGCAAGCGCCGGCGCTGGGTCATCTGGTTCTATGCGATTTCCGGCCTGATCCTGCTGACCGTCGCCTGGCTGATCATTACCGCGCCCTTGTCGCGGGCGCTCGAGCCGCTCGACGACCCGGCCCTGCTGATGCTGTAGCGACGACGGCCATGCGATCGCTCGGCGCGGCGCGGTCAAGGAAGCGCCGGTCGAGGTCGCCAAGCTCGACCCGGTTACGCCGGCCGCCTTCGTGTCGATCGAGGACCGCCGCTTCTACCGCCACTGGGGGATCGATCCGCGCGGCATCGGCCGCGCCTTCGTCGCCAACATGCGCGGCGGCGGGGTCAGGCAGGGCGGAAGCACGATCACCCAGCAGCTGGCCAAGACCAGCTTCCTGTCGGGCGACCGCACGGTCAAGCGCAAGGCGCAGGAGGTGATCATCGCCTTCTGGCTCGAAGCCTGGCTGACCAAGCAGGAAATCCTCTCGCGCTATCTGTCGAGCGTCTATTTCGGCGACGGAGTCTATGGGCTGCGCGCCGCCGCCCATCATTATTTCAACCGCGAGCCGGAGCATCTGACCCTCGCCCAGTCGGCGATGCTCGCCGGCATGGTCCAGGCGCCGTCGCGGCTCGCGCCGACCCACAATCTCGCCGGCGCGCAGAAGCGCAGCAGGCTGGTGCTTGCAGCCATGGCCGACACCGGCGCGATCAGCTCGCCGCCGTGCAGCCGGCTTCACGCCGGCGCGGCCGGTCGTGCAGCGGTCCAAGGTCCCGACCGGCACCTATTTCGCCGACTGGGTGACCCCTTCCGCGCAAAAGGCGTTCGAAGCCGACTTCGGCGAAGTGAAGGTCACGACCACGCTCGACCGCGACCTGCAGCGGCTGGCGGTGCGCGCGGTCGGCCGCGCTCCGCTCGGCAAGGCGCAGGCGGCGCTGGTCGCGATGCGTCCCGATGGCCGGGTCGTCGCCATGGTCGGCGGCAAGAATTACGCCGAACTCGCCGTTCAACCGCGTGACCCAGGCGCGGCGCCAGCCGGGCTCGGCGTTCAAGCTGTTCGTCTATCTCGCCGCGCTGCGGTCCGGGCTGGACGCCCGACAGCATGATCGACGATTCGCCGATCACCATCGACGGCTGGACCCCGCTCAACAGCGACCGTGATTATCGCGGCAAGATGACCCTGCGCGAAGCGTTCGCCCGGTCGAGCAACACCGCCACGGTGCGCCTGTCCGAAGCGGTCGGCCGCGACAATGTCATCCGCGCCGCGCGCGATCTTGGCATCACCACGCCGCTGCCCGACAAGCCGAGCATCGCGCTCGGCACGGCGGGCGTCAGCCTGCTCGAGCTGACTTCGGCCTATGCCGCCGTTGCGAGCGGACGCTATCCGATCGCGGCGCGCGGACTGCCCGAGGAAGAGCAGCCGACGGGGCTCGCCGCTTTCTTCCGCCGCGACGGCGCGCTCGACCGGCGGCGCGACTGGTCGCCGATGCTCGACCTGCTTTTCGCCGCCGCCAACAACGGCACCGGCAAGCGCGCCGCGCTCGCCATCCCGACCTTCGGCAAGACCGGGACGACGCAGGAGAACCGCGATGCGTTGTTCGTCGGCTTTGCCGGCGACCTGGTGGTCGGCGTGTGGGTCGGTCGCGACGACAATCTCTCGCTCGGCAAGGTCAGCGGCGGCACCGTGCCGGCCGACATCTGGCGGGCGTTCATGGTGCCGGCGCTGAGCATCGACCGGCATCGCGGTCCGCCGCTGCCGATCGCCATCAAGAAGCCGCAGCCAAAGCCGCAGCGGCAGCTTCAGAGCCCCATTCCACCCGAGTGGAGCAACTCCACCAAGTCGCTCAGGGAATTGGCGAATATCATCAACGAGCTCAGCGACGACAAGTGATCGCGTGACTCAGAGTTAATCTTCGAAGCCGCGCAATCTTAAGGGTTTTTCAACCCGCCCCCGATAATTCCGGCCTGGTCCTTCGCGGGTGATGCGCGGGCGAATGAGCATTAAACCGGAAAAGTGGGAGACCTGAGATGGTCAAGTTTGCGAAGCTTCTGAAGAATATCAAGGGCGCGACGGCCATCGAATATGGTCTCATCGCCGCTCTCATCGCCGTTGCGGCGATTGGCGCCATGCAGGGCATCGGCACCAAGCTGAACACGACCTTCAACAACGTTTCGAACTCGCTCGAACTAAGCGATTTCGTTTCGAACAAGGAAGCGGCGGGGCCTTCGTGGCGCCGCCGCTTTTTTTTGCGTTAAGGCTCGGGTGAAACGAGCCACGGCCCACAAGGATTAAATCGCCAGCCTTGGTTTTTTGGAAACCATAAGACGCTATAGCTGAAGGCGTGGACCAAGTGATCAAGTGGACGATCGTGGCATTGGCCGCGGCGTTGGCCTCGACCGGCGCCGTCGCCGCGCGCCGGGCGGCGCCGCTTCACGATCCGGTCGCGCTCAACATCGGGCTCAGCTGCAAATGGCAGCGTCGGTGCATGGCGCAACAGCACAGAGCGATGGCCCGGGCGACCGACTTCGTCCGCAAACAGCGGCCGGCGGCGTGGCGAATCCACACCTGCAACCGCAACGCCGCGCGTGGCCGGTCGCGGGTCGATTGGGTCGGCTTCGACAATTGCATCCGCAATGCGGCGCTTCGCCCGCCGCCACCGCCGAAGCCGATCGCCAAGCGGCGCTTTCATATTTTCCGGCGGTGAATCCGCTTCGCGTTCAACAAACAGCGAAGGCTGGTGGAGCCGAGGGGGATCGAACCCCTGACCTCTGCAATGCCATTGCAGCGCTCTCCCAGCTGAGCTACGGCCCCAATCCTTCGCGCAAGAAGCGCGCCGACGCCTTTAGGCGAACTATCCCCCGCTGGAAAAGGGGGAAATCGTCCGGCCGGCGTCAATTTCCTGAAACGAATTAGCTTTCGTCGTCGTCCGCCGCGGTTTCGACGCCGAGATCGTTGTCGCCGGTCTCCAGGTCGACTTCCTCGTCGGCGCTGGTTTCCTCGTCCTCGTCGACGGCCAGATCGTCGGCGGCGAGATCCTTGTCCTCGGCCGGCTCCTTGGCCTGCGCCGGAGCGGCTTCGAACGCCATCGGCTGCTTCGACTTCAGACCGGCTCGGGCACGAAATCGGTGCCGCATTCGATGCAGTGCACCGGGTCGTCCTTGCCGAGGTCGTAAAAGCGGGTCGAGCACTTGGGGCAAGTGCGCTTGGTGCCCCATTCGGGCTTCACCATGAGGATCTGGTCTCCAGTAGATAGGCGTTGGTCGCGGGCTTGCGCCCGGCGTTCGGCGGCGCGCCTTGCCATAGGCATATGCCCCTGTCAAAGCGCGCGGCCTGATGCTGATATGGTGAGCGCGGCGACGAACAAAAGGCCCCTGGTCATTGCCGTCGACGGACCGGCGGCGAGCGGCAAGGGCACGATCGCGCGGGCGCTGGCCGAGCATTTCGGCCTGCCGCACATGGACACCGGCCTGCTTCTATCGCGCCGCGGCGCTGAACCTGTGGCGCTGGGGCGGCGACCCGGCGAGCGAGTTCGAAGCGGTGCGCGCCTGCGCCGAGCTCAACCTTGACAGGGCCGATCCCGAGCTTCGATCCGAACCGGTATCGAAGATCGCCTCGTCGCATTTCGGCCTATCCGGCGGTGCGCGCCGCGCTTGCTCGAGCGGCAGCAGAGCTTCGCCGGCCAGCAGGGCGGGGCGGTGCTGGACGGGCGCGACATCGGCACCGTGATCGCGCCGCAGGCGAGCGTGAAGCTGTTCGTCACGGCAACGCCCGAAGTCCGCGCCGAGCGCCGCATGCGGGAGCTGGAGAGCCGGGGAATGCACGCGCATCTTGCCGAGGTGCTGGCCGACATCCGGTCCCGCGACGAACGCGATTCGAACGCGCGACGCGGCGCCGCTGAGGCAGGCGGAGGATGCAATCGTGCTCGATACCAGCGAGCTCGAGGTCGAGGCCGCGATCGCCGAGGCGGTGCGGCTGGTCGAAGAGCGGCTCGCGGCCGCCTAGCGCTGGGTCGAGCTGGCGGCCGACGAGGCCGCCGCCGCGACCTTGGTCACCGCCGGACCGCCATCGAGCTTGTAGACGTCATTGGCGAAGGCGAGCTTGTCGCCGTCGGGCCGCGCCGTCAGGTAGCTGATGTAGATCGGCACGCCCTTGTCGAGCTGGACATTCTGCTCGGCATCGGTGCCTGGCGGCACAGGGTCGTGGCCGAGCAGCCAGGCGGCGAGCCGCTCGGGATGCTCGACGCGCACGCAGCCGAGGCTGAGGTTGCGCTTCGACATCGCGAAGAAATTCTTGTGCGGCGTGTCGTGCAGGAAGATGCCGTAGTCGTTGACGAAGCCGAACTTCATCTTGCCCATCATGTTGTTGGGTCCGGTGAGCTGGCGAATATTGACCTCCACATCGCCCTTGGCGACGGCCTTCCAGTCGATGCTCGAAGGATCGATCGGCTGTTCCTTGTCACCGCCAAAGGCGGCCACGGTCTGGTAGCGCGCGGCCTTGAGATAGGACACGCCGCGCTTGATCACGATCGGCGCGACCTTGCGCTTCGCGACGTCCTGCGGGATGTGCCAATAAGGGTTGAAGGTCACGTAGTGGATGGTGCCGGCGAGCAGCGGCGTCGGGAAGTCGGGCTTGCCGACGACGGTCTTCATGCGGTCGACGACCTGTCCGTTTTCGAGCAGCATCAGCTCGGCATTGGCGACGTCGACCAGGATCGCATGGCCGGTGCCGGGAACCAGGCGCAGCCGGTCAAGGCTGGCGCGAACCCGCGGGTCACTCGCCGAACCGTTCTTGTAAGCGGTGTCACGGAGCGAGGCGTAGAACGGATTTACCGTCGACACTTGCTCGACGTAGCTGGCGAGCGACGGCGCGGCAGCGGTCGCGAACAGCACGGCATTGGCATTGGCGCGATGTCAGCGCGAGCGCCGGGTCGCCGTAGCTGAAGCCGCCGACCGGCGCCTTCAGTGCCTGGACATAGCGGACCCAGGCGGTCGAGATGATCTTGTCGTCGGCCTGCGAAGCGGCTGGGACCGAGGCCGCCGCCTGCGCCGGCCGCCGGAGCGGCGGTGGAGGCCTGGCTGCGGGCGATCGCCGCTTCGACCGAGGCGGCAAGGGCGGGGCCATCGGCCAGCCCGTCAATCGTTGCGCGGCGCAGAATCTCGGGCAGCTTGGCGGCAGCGGCGCGGGTGTCCGCGCTGCGCAGCCAGATCAGCGTGCCCGGGCGCGCCGCGTAGAACAGCTCGACATTGCTGTCGGCGGGCCGGAAGGGCGCGGCGGCTACCGGAGCGGCGACCGGCGCTGCAGCCGGCGCGACGTCCTGCGCGGCGGCCGGAGCGGCCAGCGCGACCAGCGCGGTGGAAATCAGTACGGACCGAATCTTGCCCATTGCCCTAAAAACCCCAGTTAACCCTGTCCGAACCTTGCGTTGAATAACCTAACAAGTGCTTGCGCGTGAAGGCGCTTTCTTACTTTTGCGATAGGCCGTTGCGGGCGTGCCGGCCTCCTGCAACAATTCGCCCATGCCCGCTTCCATAACTATTCGCCCGGCCCGGCTTAGCGATCGCGAAACGCTCGGCCGGATGGGCGCGATGCTGGTTGAAGAGCATCATCGGTTCGATCCGTTGCGATTCCTCGCGCCGGTTCCGGACCTGCCCGAGCGCTATGGCGAGCTGCTCGTGACGCGTCATCGAATGCCCGACAATGTCGTGCTGGTGGCCGAGCGCGAGGGCGAGGTGGTCGGCTACGCGTTCGGCGCCAAGGAGGGCTACGATTATATGGCGTTGCGCGGGCCGGCGGGCGTCATTTATGACCTGCTGGTCGATCCCGGACACCGGCGCCAGGGCATCGGCTCAGCGCTGATGGAAGCGATGCTGGAAGCGCTGGCGAAACTCGGCGCGCCACGTGCCTTGTTGTTCACCGCAGAGAAAAATCCTGTCGCTCAAGCGATGTTCGAGCGCGCGGGCTTTCGCCGGACGATGATCGAAATGACCCGCGAACTCTAGCTGCGCTTGTCGCTATTGGCGCGCGGGGCAAGGAAAGTGACCAGGTCCCATTCGGCGTGGATGCTGACCAGGAGCAACGCCATCAGCGACGCCGCAAAGGCGTTCTCACCCCAATGGTTGCCGAGCAGAAGCGCAACCGCGGCGCCGGCCATGGCGAGGTAGGTCGCGGTCGGGATGACGCCGTAGAACCACATGTCGAACATGCTGTCGGCACCGGTCATGCGGGTGCGGACGATGCCGACGGTGCTGCGCACTCCGAACGCGACGCCCAACAGCGCGAGAAAGGCTGTGCCGGAACCGAGCAGGACAGGGGTCATGGGCGGCGCGACGGCGGCAGCGCTCAACAACAGGACGACACCCAAATGCCACACAATTGGCGAGGTATAGAGGTGCTTGCCGGTTTCATATTGCTGGGAGTTTCGACCCTGCGACAGGGTGACGACCACGAACATCAGGCCGATCAGCGCCCCGGCCGACGGGCCGACGATCAGGTAGAAGTTTTCCCAGCCCTCAAACATCGCGCCTTCATAACCGATCAAGGCTTGCGGCGCACCGCCCAGATGAAGGCCGAGACACTGCTGATCAGCGCCGCGAGAGCGATCATCAGGGCGGGATCGAGAATAAGCATGACACGCGACTCCATCGCTCCATGTTCCCTATTCGTTCCTAGATTGCAATAGGCGAATACCTATCGAGGAGCATCCGGGCCGCAATTACTTGCCCTCTAACGCCCTCTCGGCTAAAGGCGCGCCCGTCCGGCGGGAGCCCTTTTCGGCACTCGCGGGCAGCCCGTCCTTCGGCGAGCGCGTTATCTGCAACGGTGACAGACGGCGGTGAACCGGCTGAACCGGCGCCGGCACGCGCTTTTTGCCATGGCAGCTGTCTTACGGATGCCGCGGCCGGATGGGCCGGGCGCGGCACATTGTTCGACCAGGTCCGCATGTGAAGGCTCGCCATGGTGGCGGCCACGCGGCAGGCCCGATTAGTAACGAGAGATACACAGACCTTATGGCGACCACGACCTTTCCGACCCGCGACGATTTCGCGGCCCTCCTCAATGAAAGCCTCGGCGGCGAGAACGAAACCTTTGAAGGCAAGGTGGTGAAGGGCACCGTCACCGCGATCGAGAATGACATGGCGGTGATCGACGTCGGATTGAAGTCGGAAGGGCGCGTCGCACTGCGCGAGTTCGCCTCACCTGGCCAGAAGGCCGAGCTTAACGTCGGCGACGAAGTTGAGGTCTATGTCGACCGCGTCGAGAACAGCGCCGGCGAAGCCATGCTGTCGCGCGATCGTGCCCGCCGCGAAGCCGCGTGGGACAAGCTCGAAAAGGAATTCGAAGCCGGCAACCGCGTCGAAGGCGTGATCTTCGGCCGCGTGAAGGGCGGCTTCACCGTCGATCTCGGCGGCGCCGTGGCCTTCCTGCCCGGTTCGCAAGTCGACATCCGCCCGGTCCGCGACGTCGGCCCGCTGATGGACCTGCCGCAGCCGTTCCAGATCCTGAAGATGGACCGCCGCCGCGGCAATATCGTCGTGTCGCGCCGCGCCATCCTCGAGGAAACCCGCGCCGAGCAGCGCAGCGGCCTCATCCAGAGCCTCGCCGAGGGCCAGGTCATCGAAGGCGTGGTCAAGAACATCACCGATTATGGTGCGTTCGTCGACCTGGGCGGCATCGACGGCCTGCTGCATGTCACCGACGTCAGCTACAAGCGCGTCAATCATCCTTCCGAAGTGCTCAACATCGGCGACACGGTGAAGGTGCAGATCATCCGCATCAACAAGGATACCCAGCGCATTAGCCTCGGCATGAAGCAGCTCGAGAGCGATCCATGGGAGGGCGCGAGCGCCAAATATCCGGTCGGCGGCACGTTCCGCGGCCGGGTGACCAACATCACCGAATATGGCGCCTTCGTGGAGCTCGAGGCGGGCATCGAAGGCCTCGTCCACGTTTCCGAGATGAGCTGGACCAAGAAGAACGTCCACCCCGGTAAGATCGTCAGCACCAGCCAGGAAGTCGACGTCAAGGTGCTCGAGGTCGACGAGGAGAAGCGCCGGATTTCGCTCGGCCTCAAGCAGGCCCAGGAGAATCCGTGGGCGGCCTTTGCCGAGAAGCACCCGGTCGGATCGACCGTCGAGGGTGAGGTCAAGAACTCAACCGAGTTCGGGCTGTTCATCGGTCTCGAGGGAGATGTCGACGGCATGGTCCACATGTCGGATATCGCCTGGGGCGTGTCCGGCGAGGAAGCGCTCCAGCTCCACCGCAAGGGCGAGACCGTGACCGCGCAGGTGCTCGACGTCGACGTTGAGAAGGAGCGCATCTCGCTCGGCATGAAGCAGCTCGAAAAGGGCGGTGCAGGCGCCGGCGCGAGCAGCAGCGGGGGCGGCGGCGCGAGCACTGCCGGCGGCGTCAAGAAGGGCGAGCAAGTCACCGTGACCGTGCGCCAGGTCCAGGACGCGGGGCTCGACGTCCAGGTGGGCGACGATGGCGTGACCGGCTTCGTAAAGCGGACCGATCTCGGCCGCGACCGCGACGAGCAGCGCGCCGAACGCTTCCAGGTCGGCCAGAAGTTCGATGCGATGGTCATCGGCTTCGACCGCTCGAAAAAGCCGAACTTCTCGATCAAGGCGATGCAGATCGCCGAGGAAAAGCAGGCGGTGGCGCAGTACGGCAGCTCGGATTCGGGCGCGTCGCTCGGCGACATCCTCGGCGCGGCGCTCAAGGAGAAGGCCGCTGCATCGGCTGGCGACGAGAAGCCCGCCAAGAAGAAGAAGTAACAGGAATGGCGGCGTCTCCTTGCGGGGACGCTTCACGGGACGCCGCCTAAATCCGGCTTGCGCGAGGGCCAGATTCCTGACAGCGTGAGCGAATTAACGGTCCCTTTGAGTGCTTTGGGGGAGTCGGGACCGACCAAATCCATGCGGGGATGCCGATGATCCGTTCCGAACTCGTGCAGAAGCTCTGCACCGATTTTCCTGACCTGACGCAGCGTGAGGTCGAGGGGGTCGTCAGCGCCATTTTCGATTCTATCACGGAGCAGCTGGCCCATGGCGGCCGCGTTGAGCTGCGCGGCTTCGGCGCTTTCTCAACCCGCCAGCGCGACGCTCGCGTCGGGCGCAACCCACGCACCGGGGAGTCCGTGTCGGTCGACGCCAAGCGCGTGCCTTACTTCAAGCCGGGCAAGGAAATGCGCGAGCGATTAAACCTGCAGGAAGTGACTGCGGAATAGCACGGGCTCCACTACCGTCGCCGGGCGCAGGCTTCTTGGGGTCTTGGGCGGACGTGGCGGAACGGTAGACGCTGGGGACTTAAAATCCTCTTCCCGATCGGGAGTGTGGGTTCAACTCCCACCGTCCGCACCATTGGCGAAGTACGAGTTACCTCCGCTTTGGAGAGGAATTCATTAATCGTTTCAGCGCTATGCCCGCGTTCGTGGCGAGTAAAATGGACCCTATACAGGCGGTTGCCACCCGTAATCGACTGGCTAGTGCGCAGCGCGATGCGCTGGTGCTCGTCATCCTGATCACCGCGGTCGCCCTGCTTATCTGGAACGGCAGCACCTTTTTTCGCCATATCAGCTTCACGGGCAATTTCGGCTCGGAGGTCCGGGTCGCCAGTACCGCGCTGACGCTCAACGTCGCGCTGATCCTGTTCGGCTGGCGCCGGTATGTCGATCTCCAGCATGAAGCCGAGGTGAGGGCCGAGCAGGAGCGTCGCGCCGCGATGCTCGCCACTACCGATGCAGTGACGGGCCTCTACAATCGCAAGGGCTTTGCCGACCGCGTCGCCGAACTCGCTTTGACCGCTGCGGCGAGGGGCCAGCTTCTGGTCGTCATCTCCTTCCAAATCCATCGCTTCAAGACGATCAACGACCAGCACGGTTATGAGACCGGCGACCGGCTGTTGAAATGCATCGCCGAGGGCTTGGCCGAAGAGCTTGGCACGAATGCCATCCTGGCCAGGCTCAGCGGCGACGAATTCGCCGCAGCGCTGGCGCTGGATCCCGCCGGGCTTGCCCGTGCCGAGGAGACCGCCGAAGCCATGCTTCGAGCCGGCACGCGCCCTTTCCTGTTCGAGGAGCGGATCATCCAGGTTGGCGGCTTCGCCGGAATCGCTTCCACGCCGGCGACCGACGCCAAGATCCCCGACCTGCTGCGCCGCGCCGATATCGCCATGGACCATGCGCGAAACGGACGCGTCGGCCGCCCGATGTGGTTCGACGCGGGCATGGAGCGCGCCCTGATTGCCTATGGCGAGATCGAGCAGGGGATCCGCTTCGGGCTCGAGCACAGCCAGTTCATTCCCTATTTCGAACCGCAGGTAGATCTCGCGACGGGCACGATCGTCGGGTTCGAGGTATTGGCGCGCTGGAATCACGCGCTGTCCGGAATCATCGGTCCTGACGTCTTCATTCCAGTGGCTGAGGAGGTCGGCCTGATCGGACGCTTGTCCGAGCAAGTCATCGGTCAAGCCTTGCGCAAATCCGTAGCGTGGGACCCGAGCATCACGATTTCGGTCAATATCTCGCCCTCGCAGCTTGCCGACGGCTGGTTCGCGCAGCGGATCGTCAGGATTCTTGCGGAGACCGGCTTCCCGGCGAACCGGCTCGTAGTGGAAATCACCGAAAGCTCGCTGTTCGCCGATATTGAACTCGCCCGAACCCTTGTGGCCAGCCTCAAGAATCAGGGCATTCGGATCGCCCTCGATGATTTCGGCACCGGATTCTCGTCGTTGTCGCACTTGCGCTCACTGCCGTTCGACATCATCAAAATCGACCGGAGCTTCGTCAGCAACATCAACACCAAGCGCGAAAGCATGGCGATCGTCCGCGCCGTGACCACGCTTGCCAACGCGCTCGCGGTGCCAGTGTGCGTCGAAGGCATCGAGCATGAAGCGGCGTATGACGCCGTCATTCGTCTTGGCTGCCAGATTGGCCAAGGTTGGTATTTCGGCAAGCCGATGCAGGCGGACAAGGCCCGCGACCTGCTGGCTCGTCCGGCTGGCGGCAACGGCGCATCCCTCGCGCGCCGCGCCTGACGCCCGCTAACACCCGGAAAATCGGCATTTCGTCCCGGCGCGGGACGAATGGAGCGTTGCCACGCCGTCTGAGTTTGAACATGGTAAAACCCGCGTTAAGGATTTGCCATGCAACTCGCCCGGCCGGCCATTGCTATCGACCCCAGACGGTTCGGACGCGGGCGGCGGCTGGTCGATGCACTGCCGGTGAGGCCATTGCCGCCAATCTTCAGCGCGGACGTGAAATTGTTCGCGACGACCTTTTTCGCCGGGTTCCTCGTCGTCTCGATATTCCTCGCTTAATCGCAGGCGAGATGCAGCTTCCAGCCCAGCCAGGCTGACACCAGGCACATCGCCGCGACCAACAGCAACTGGTGCGCCGGACCAACACCGAGGAAGCCAAGGCCAATCGATAGCAACAGGCCGGCGACCATCGCGCCGCTATTGACGATGTTGTTGGCGCCAACGGTGCGCGCGGTCTCGGATTTCGGCACCGTGGTCGTCAGGAAGGCATAGAGCGGCACCACGAACATGCCCCCGGTGATCGATACTCCAAGCAGCGCCACGATCATCAGTGCAGCGCTCGGATGCGACACGAAATTGCTGAGCGACGTGATGTCCGTGCCGTGCCGGTGCCAGGAGAGGGCCACGAAGTAAAACAGCAGCACGAATGCGCCCATTGCGATCACCGAGGCTGGCGCGAAGCGTGCCGAGACTTCGCTTTTGAGCAGGCGGTTGATCATGACCGAACCGAGCGCGATGCCGATCGAAAAGACTGCGGTGAACATCGTCACGACCCGTTCGTCGGCGCCAAGGTAATTTTTCACGAGCGGCGGGAAGATCGCGATCAGGACCGAACCGATCGCCCAGAAGAAGCTGATCGACAGGATGGCCAAGAACAGGCGGCGGATGTGCATCGTCCCGCTGACGAGTTCGATCGAGGCGTGGATGATGTGCCAGTTGAACGGAATCCGCTGCGCGGCGGGTGGCGCGGGGGGAACCTGCCGTCCGGTCAGGAACCCCAGGACCGCGATGCCGACGGTCGTCGCCGCCGCAATCGTGGGCGAGGGGGCAAGCACGCCCGCGAGAACTGTCCCGCCGAGGATGGCGAGATAGGTGCCAGCCTCCACCAGGCCGGTGCCGCCGAGCACTTCGTCCTTGCGCAAATGCTGCGGCAAGATGGCGTATTTGATCGGTCCGAAGAAGGTCGAGTGCACGCCCATGGCGAAGACCGCCGCGAGCATCAGGAACTTGCTTGCGAGCATGATTCCGGCGCCGCCGAGGATCATGATGCCAATTTCCGCGAACTTGATGATCCGGATGACGCGCGCCTTGTCATGATCGTCGGCAAGCTGTCCGGACAGGGCCGAAAACAGGAAGAAGGGCAGAATGAACAGGCCCTGCGCGATCGCGCTGAAGAAGAACTCCTGCCGCGGGTCCTTAAGCAATTGGTAGGTGACGAACAGCACCACCGCCTGCTTGAACAGGCTGTCGTTGAACGCGCCCAGGAACTGGGTCGAGAACAAAGGCAGGAACCGCCGCGCGCGCAGCAGGTGGGTGACGTTCTGGATCAAGCGCGAGCTGCTGGAGGTTTCATGGGTGCGGACCGAGGGCATAGCCAGCTTTCGCGACGCCGCCAAACGCTATAACTACCCGCCCAACGATGCTGTCGCTGCCCAACCTCCTGACATTGTCGCGAATCCTTGCGGTTCCAATCCTGGTGGCGCTGCTGTGGCGGCCCGACGCCGGTCGATTACGCGTTCACTTTCGCGCTCTACTGCATTGTCGCCATCACCGATTATCTCGACGGCTATCTGGCGCGCGCGCAGGGGCTGACTTCGCGGCTCGGACAGTTCCTCGACCCCATCGCCGACAAGATCATGGTCGCGGCGGTGCTCATCATGCTGATCTCAAGCCGCAAGGCCAATCCGGTGCCCGAGATTGCCGGGCTTCACATCATCCCCGGTCTGGTGATCCTGCTGCGCGAGATCATCGTTTCCGGGCTTCGCGAGTTCCTCGGCCCGCTCAACGTATCGGTTCCGGTGAGCGCACTCGCCAAGTGGAAGACGACGCTTCAGCTGGTCGCGCTTGGCGCCCTGATCCTGGGCGGGGCGCTGCCGCACTACGGCTGGGTGCACATGACCGGCATTGCATGCCTGTGGGCGGCGGCCGGGCTGACCCTGATCACCGGCTACGATTACCTGCGGATTGGCCTCAAGCACATGGACTGACCGCAAAAGCGGCAGGGCTAATCGATTCTGCAGGTTTCACTGACCGAGGAATTGCGTTTCCACGGGGCGAGCGAGGCGCCTAAGCCTCCCGGCGACTTTAGGCTTCAGGAGGATTCTGGGACATGGACGCTAAGACTGGCGATATCGGCGGTTGCCCGATGAAGGACACGAAGGCGCGCTCCCTGCTTGGCCGCACCAACAAGGATTGGTGGCCGGAGGCGTTGCCCGTCGACATGCTTCACCAGCACGGCGCGTCGCCCGACCCGATGGGTCCGGACTTCGATTATGCCGAGGCCTTCAACAAGCTCGACTACCGGGCGCTGAAAGCGGACCTGACGGCGCTGATGACGGACAGCAAGCCATGGTGGCCGGCCGACTATGGTCACTACGGGCCGTTCATGATCCGCATGGCCTGGCACGCGGCTGGGACTTATCGCGTGACCGACGGGCGGGGTGGCGCGTCGAGCGGGCAGCAGCGCTTCGAACCGCTCAATTCGTGGCCGGACAACGGCAACCTCGACAAGGCGCGGCGCCTGCTGTGGCCGATCAAGCAGAAGTACGGCCAGTCGATCAGCTGGGCCGACCTGTTCATCCTCGCCGGCAATGTCGCCATTGAATCGATGGGCGGGCCGGTGTTCGGCTTCGGCGGCGGCCGCAAGGACGTCTATCAGTCGGAAGGCGACACCTTCTGGGGCGCGGAGGAAATCTGGGTCAACCAGGGCGCCAAGACCCGCATCAGCGAGGAGTTGCCCGAGCTCGAAGGGCCGCTGGCCGCGATCCAGATGGGCCTCATCTACGTCAATCCGGAAGGGCCGGGCGGCAATCCCGACCCGCTGCAGTCGGCGCGCGACATCAAGGCGACCTTCCTGCGCATGGCGATGAATTCGGAAGAGACAGTCGCGCTCACCGCCGGCGGCCATGCCTTTGGCAAGGCGCACGGCGCGAAGCCCGCCGAGAGCTTCGGCAAGCGATCCGGCGTCGGAAGCTGTCCACCTCCAGGGTCTCGGCTGGCTCACCGATGACGAGCAGATCGGCAAGGGCAACATCACGACCTCGGGCATCGAGGGCGCCTGGTCGAACAATCCGACCAAGTGGGGCGGCGACTATTTCCGCCTGCTCTTCAAGTACGAGTACGAACTGACGACGAGCCCGGCGGGCGCCAAGCAGTGGACGCCGATCAATCCCGATCCGGAGGACCTGGCGCCCGACGCCCGCGACCCGTCGAAGCGCGTGCCGACGATGATGACCACCGCCGACATGGCGCTCAAGATGGACCCGGAGTTTCGCGCCATTTCCGAGCGGTTCCGCGACGACCAGGCCGCGCTCGATGACGCCTTCGCCCGCGCCTGGTTCAAGCTGACCCACCGCGACATGGGACCCAAGGATGCGCTACCTCGGTCCGGAAGTCCCCGAAGGAAATGTTGATCTGGCAGGACCCGGTGCCGGAAGGGACGCCGCCCTCCGCCGCCGAAATCGCCGCGTTCAAGTCGGCGGTGCTGGGCAGCGGCCTCACCGTGTCCCAGCTCGTGAAGACGGCATGGGCCTCGGCCTCGACGTTCCGCAAGTCGGACCATCGCGGCGGCGCCAATGGCGCGCGCATCGCGCTTGAGCCGCAGAAGGGCTGGACGGTCAACGAGCCCGAAGAGCTGGCCAAGGTGATCGCCACGCTCAACGAGTTGCGCGGATCGATGTCGCTTGCCGACGCGATCGTGCTCGCTGGTACGGCGGCGGTCGAAAAGGCGGCGAAGGACGGCGGCATGGCGGTCGAAGTGCCGTTCACCGGCGGCCGTGGCGACGCCACCCAGGATTGGACCGACGTCGAAAGTTTCGTCTGGATGGAGCCGCAGGCTGACGGATTCCGTAACTTCCTGAAGACCCGGCAGAGCGTGAAAACCGAGGAGCTTTTGCTCGACAAGGCTTCACTGCTTGGCCTGTCGGCGCCGGAGATGACGGTGCTCCTCGGCGGGCTGCGCGTCCTTGGCGCCAACTACAAGGATGCGCCCGAAGGCGTCTTTACCCACCGCAAGGGCCAGCTGACCAATGACTTCTTCGTCAACCTGCTCGACAACGACATCTTCTGGGATCTGAAGGATTCGTCGAGCGACGAGGAGTTCTTTGGCTATGCGCGCGGCGACCGAACCGAGAAGTGGCGGGCTACCCGTACCGACCTCATCTTCGGGTCGAATAGCCAGCTTCGCGCGACCGCCGAAGTCTATGCCGAGAAGGGCAATGAGGAAAAGTTCGTGCGCGACTTCGTGAAGGCGTGGACGAAAGTCATGAACGCCGACCGCTTCGACCTGAAGCGGTAAGGTTCAGTCCTGCAACGCGGGCTCGCGGGGCGCAGCCGCCTCGTGGCCCGCGGACGCAGGATGAAGGTCGCGCATGATCCGCTGCAGCGCGGCGGCCAGCATCCGGAACTCGCTCTCGCGGGGCGTCGAGCGGCGCCAGATCAGCGCGATCTGGCGATAGCCGAGCTCGCTTCGCAGCGGCCGCGCATCGACCGCGGTCCCGTCGAGGATGCCGGCGTCGATCGCCATTCCCGGGACGAACGTCACGCCCAGCCCATTGTCGACCATCTGGACGAGGGTGTGCAGCGACGTGCCCATCATCGCTGCATGGGCGCGAAGCTCGGGCCGGTTGCAAGCCGACAGCGCATGGTCCTTGAGGCAATGACCATCTTCGAGGAGCAGTAGCCGGTTCTCGTCGATGGCGGCCACCTCGACTGTAGCAGCGGCCGGCGCTTCACCGCGCGGAAAAGCGACGAATAGTGGATCGTCGAACAGCGGCGCCGCCTCGACCTCCCCGCAGGCGAAAGGGAGGGCGAGCAGCACACAGTCGAGCTGGCCGCGGTGCAGCGCTTCGCACGCCGCGTGGCTGGTTTCCTCGCGCAGGTAGAGCTTGAGGCTCGGCCATTGCTTGCGCAATTCGGGCAACATTGCCGGGAGAAGGAACGGCGCGATGGTCGGGATGACCCCGAGCCGAAGCTCACCGTGCAGCGGCCGTCCCTCGGCCCGAGCCACCTCGCCTAGTCCCTCCGCCTCACGCAGCACGCGCACCGCGCGGTCGGCGACCTTTTCGCCAAGCGCGGTGAAGCGAACCACCCGGCGAGTGCGCTCGACCAGCACCACGCCGAGCGACGTTTCCAGTTCTCGCAGGCCCGCCGATAGCGTCGATTGAGTGACGTAGCAGGCATCCGCGGCCTTGCCGAAATGGCCGTGCTGGCGGAGCGCCACGAGATACTGGAGCTGCTTGATGGTAGGCAAATGGACGGTCATCGGACTCTAATCGAATTTTCCAATCAGTTTGTCCGATTTATTCCGTTTGAGCGATCGGTGCCAGAGGCATAAATTGTGCAGTGCAGCACGCGACTCTCCATGCTGCGCTCATCCTCCCCTCGACCCCTCGGGGGAGGCGAAGCGGCCGGCGACCCCACGCCGGCCGCGCATGAGGGGGGCGGGCTAAACCCCTAGTTCGCCCCCCACATATGGCCGGCTAAGCGATGGCGAGCAGCCGGACCGATACCACCAGCAACGTGATGGCCAGTATCGGCCGAAGCACCGCATCCGAAGTCTTGGTGCTGAGCAGGCTGCCGATGATGATTCCGGGAATGGAGCCGGCGAGCAGCGATAGCATGAGCGTGAAATCGACCGATCCCATGAGCCAGTGGCCAATGCCCGCAATCAGCGTCAGCGGTACGGCGTGCGCAATGTCGCTGCCGGCGATCCGCGCGACCGGCAGCTTGGGATAGAGGATGAGCAGCGCGGTCGTGCCGAGCGCGCCGGCGCCGACCGAAGTCAGGGACACCAGGACTCCGAGCATTGCGCCCAGCAAGATGGTCCAGTGGCTGACGCGGCTTTCGGCCATGGCGTCGATGTGGTCGCCGGCCCAGCTCAGGATCCACGGGCGGAAGAAAACGGCGATGCTGGTCAGCAGCAGCGCGCCGCCCAGCAGCAGGTTGAGGAACAAGGGGCTCTTGGCACTGGTCATTCCGAACCAGGACATGGCGAGCAGGGTCACGACTGCCGCGGGGATGCTGCCGCTGGCGAGGCCGCCGACGATTTTCCAGTCGACCGTCTGGCCCTTGTGGTGAACGGCCGTGCCAACGCTCTTGGTGACCGAGGCGTAGAGGAGGTCGGTGCCGACCGCGGTCGACGGATGAAATCCGAACATCAGCACCAGCAGCGGAGTCATCAGCGATCCGCCGCCGACGCCAGTCAGGCCGACGAGCATGCCGACCAGCAGCCCGGCCAGCGAATAGAGCGGATTGTACGCGGAAAAGATGTCTTGACCCCCAGTTCGAGCGCGGGGCTTCGCCCAAGCCGCGAAGGTTCGCAAGGGGTTGGCATAGCCTAGCCGACCACTCGGCTTTTATTTGCGCCGGACTGCACTTAGATTGTGGGCGGTTACGGTTTGAGGAGCCGCCTTTGCAGTCCGGGTTCATTGGCTATCTCGATTCGATCAAGTCCCGCGATCCGGCGGCACGTTCCCGCTGGGATGCCCTGTTTTATCCGGGTGTGTGGGCACTCGGCCTTCATCGCGCCGCCCACTGGCTATGGGAGGGGCACCTCTATTTCATCGCGCGGCTGATCAACCATCTCGCGCGCTTCCTGACCGGAATCGACATTCATCCCGGCGCGAAGATCGGCAGGCGGTTCTTCCTCGACCATGGGTTCAGCGTCATCGGCGAGAGCGCCGAGATCGGCGATGACGTCACCATTTACCAGCACGTCACGCTGGGCGGCACCAACCCGACGACCGGCGTCGGCGGCAAGCGCCATCCGACCATCCGCGACAGCGTCGTAATCGGCTCGGGCGCACAGGTGCTCGGCCCGATCGAGATTGGCGAAGGCGCCAAAATCGGGGCCAATTCGGTGGTTACCAAGGATGTCGCCGCCGGCCAGACAGTCGTCGGTATTCCGGCAAGGCCGGTCCCGATCGATGCGGTCCACTACAGCCCCGGTTTCATGGCTTACGGAACGCCCTGCGGCGAAGACGTCGATCCGGTCCGCGCTCGACTCGCAGAACTGGAGCAGGAAATCGCGGAGCTGCGCAAGGAGTTGCGGACCATCAAGGCTCGCCGCCAGCCCCAGCCGAAGGTGAAGAGCGCTTGAGCGTCATTGCGCCGTTCCCCAACCCAAGGGACCGGCGCCCAATCGCGACTTTCGACCGCCTTGAGCTGATGCGCATTCTCGACCTCTATGGTCGGATGGTCGCGGCCGGACATTGGAAAGACTATGCGCTGCGCGTCGGCGACCCCGACGTGGCCATCTTCGCGGCCTATCGCCGCCATACTGAGCGGCCCGAAGTGCGCATAGAAAAACGCCCCGAGCTTCGCTTGAAGCAGGGGGCGTTTGCCTTAGTCGGTGAGCATGGCGCGGTGCTGAAGCGGGGCCATGAGCTTGCGCCCATCCTGGCCCCGCTCGAGCGCCGGCTTATGCGGCTGGTTGGGTAACCAACGCCGGACGGTCGAGGTTCGGCAAGCGCGCCTGGAGGGTCGCCGGAAGCCGCAGCACAACCATGCGGCGAGCCTGGTGCCAGTAGGCCGAGAGCAGCAGCAGCGCCGAACCGATGATCAGCGCCGTCAGCGCGATGTTGAGCTCGACCGCGCCGAACTGCTTGAACAGCTCGGTCAGCGCGTAGAGTACGTACGCCAAGGCCGAAACCAACAGCGCGCGGCGGTCGATCGCCAGCGCGGTCAGCCCGAACAGGACGTACAGGCCGACGACGACGAGCGCTTCCCCGGTGCTGACGGCGCCGTTGTTGAGGCCCATCAGCGAGAAGATCGGATGGGCGATCATCGGCGCCGCGAGGAGGTGAAGCCAGAAGGCAACGTCGGAGCGGCGGGTGAGGCGCGAGCGGTCGGACGCATCCCACCACATCGCGAACAGGAACACCCCGATGCCGAGCAGGAGGATAAAGCCGAGGATCAAATTCTTCGCGCTCTCGCTGTCGCCCGGCTGGACGATAGCCACCACGATCGCGAGGAACAGGCCGGCGACCGCGGCAGCGCCAGCGGCGACGGTGATCGGCACATGGAACCGGCGCCAGTGCAAATAGGCGGCGCCGGCGGCCACGGCCGCGCTCAAGCCGCCGACGATTGAGGCGAGGACGTCGTTGTCATTGTTGAAGCGGTCCGGTCCGATGATCTGGACCAGCAGGAAGCCAGTGGTCGCAAGCACCCCGCCGACGAAAGCGAGAAGCAGCAGGATCGAGGGCAGGGCCATCCGCCGCTTGGCTGTGAAGAACAGCGCCAGGCCCCAAGCCGCGGCGGCAACCAGCAGCGGAGCAAGGAAGCTTGGCCCGACGTCGCCGTGATCGCTGATCAGCAGCCCCGTCGACTGGCCGATCGACTGGCCAATCCAGCCGAGCGCGAACAGCAGGATCGCCGCCGCGATGGTGACGAAAATATCGTTGAAGCCGGTGAGCAGGCGAAACTGCTCCTCGTCCGGAATTGCGTCGTCCGCTGGCGCGCGACGTAAGCGCGCAACGCGTCGACCGACTCGGGACTGATCGCGCCCGCGGCGACGGCGTCGTCGAGCTCTTGCTGACTGTACATTTGAGGCCCTCCTGTTTTGCTGGATTGTTACAGTCGCTGTATTATAGTGTCAATACAGCAAGGCGCTTGAAATCTGCCATGCGCCAGAACCATGGGGAAACGGTGCCGCCCCGGAGGAGTTAAGCGTCCAAAGTTGGACGAGATTCAGGAGACAGGATGATGGCAAGAAAAGCGACGAGCAAGGCCGCCAGGAAACCCGCGAAGAAGAGTGCGAAAAAACCGAAGTCGCGGGCGGTGACGCGAGTTTCGTCGGCGAAGCCGAGCGGCGACGGGCCCGAGAACGATGGCATGGGCGATGCCTTCATCAAACTGCTTCAGAGTTCGCTGGTCGCCGACCTCGTCGCGGTCGCGGCCACGGCTGCACTGGCCGCCCTCGCCGAGCATGGGTTCACCAGCCGCGGCGCCGGTGATGACAGGAGGCGCGGACAGCGCGCCGGCAAGGCCGTGAAGGAGGCGGGGAAGGCTGCCGCTGCCGCGGTCGGCCGACGGCTCAGCAATGAGATCGAGGAAATCAGGAAGGCGTCTAAGGGCGGCGCAGGAGCGTAAGCAGGGCGCGGCCGACCTGGCGCGTGGCTGCTACCTCAAGCCCGGCCGGGTTGGTCGCTTCGCCGCGGGCGGTCTCGATGCTCATCCAGCCACCAGGCGCGAGCCAGTCGGCGGCAAGCACCGCCGCGACGGCGGCGCTGCCCGAACCCGGCGCATAGGGCGGATCGGCAAGAATCAGGTCGAAGGGCTGGGCGCGGGGCAGGGCCAGCGCCGATCCGCGCATGAGCTGGATGCGGTCGGCAGCGCCGAGCTTCGCCGCATTGCGCTGGATGATCGCGGCCGCCGCCGAGTCATTTTCAATGAAGGTCGCATGCGCGGCGCCGCGTGAAAGCGCTTCGAGACCCAAGGCTCCGCTGCCCGCGAATAGATCGGCCACGCGCAGATCCTCGAAAGAGCCGAGGCGGCTGGCGAGCATGGAAAACAGGGTTTCGCGCACGCGGTCCGCGGTCGGGCGCGTGCCGGCTCCCGGCGGCGCCTCGATCGGTCGCCCGCGCCATTGGCCGGCGACAATCCTCATTTGAGTGTTCGGCGGAACGCCTCGAGCTCGCCGGGCTCCACCTCGTCGACATCGCCGGGCGCCAGATCGTCGAGCGTCAGCGGGCCGTATGCGGTGCGAATCAGCCGCGACACCTGCATGTCGAGATGCTCGAGGATGCGGCGGACCTCGCGGTTCTTGCCTTCGGTGAGGCTCATCTCGATCCAGCAATTGCGCCCCGTGCGCCGCTCCAGATTGGCGTCGATCGAGCCATAGTTCATCCCGTCGATCGTGACCCCGTCGGCGAGCGCTTCAAGCTGCTGCTGCGTGACCTGGCCGAAGGCGCGGGCGCGGTAGGTTCGGCGGACGCCGGTGCTGGGGAGTTCGAGCTTGCGCTTGAGCTCGCCGTCATTGGTGAGAAGAAGAAGGCCCTCGGTCATGAAGTCGAGGCGGCCGACCGGCATCACTCGCGGCAGTCCGGGCGGAAGCTTGTCATAGATCGTCGGACGCCCCTTGGGGTCGCGCTCCGCCGTCAGCGATCGCTGCGGCTTGTAGAAGCGGAACAGCCGCGTCTGCGCGGCGGGGGCGACCGCCTTGCCGTCGACCGTCACTCCGCCGAGGTCCTCGAGCAAGGTCGCGGGCGTGGTGAGCTTTTCCCCATTGAGCGCGATGCGGCCATCGGCGATCATGCGCTCGATTTCGCGGCGGGAGGCAACTCCGGCGCGCGCCAGCAGCTTGGCGATGCGCTGCGGCCCGCCCTCGCTCTGTGGCGCGGCGGGCACAGCGCGGCGCCGATCGCGGGGTCGCGGCACCGGTCGCCCGGTTGATCGTTGCTTGGTTCGGTGCGGTGGCAAAGTCATGGTAAAGGTCGCGAATGCTGTTCGGGAAGCGTAAGCAGGTCGTCAAGCGTATCCTCATCGTCGAGGATGAGCCGCTGACCGCGTTCGACAATGAAAATATGCTGGGCGATGCCGGCTACGAGATCGTCGCGACGGTCGACGACCTGGAAGAAGCGCTTGCCGTTCTCGATCGCGAGGTCGTGCATCTGATCCTCAGCGACGTTCGGTTGCGCGGCGACCGGACGGGGATCGAGCTGGCCCACGCCGCCAAGGCGAAGGGCGTGCCCACCCTGTTCGCGACGGGCCATTCCTATGCCGGCGCCGCGGAAGTGGCGGTGGGATGCGTCCGCAAGCCTTATACCGAGCGGCAGCTGTGCCAGGCGATCGAAGCCATCGACCGCCACTTGCAGGGCGAGAAAGTGAAGCCGCCAAAGGGCGTCGAACTGTTCATCGTCATCGACAAGCAGGACTAGGCACAAGGCGAATCCTGTTTAAGGTTCTCCTCACCAGATCGCGGAGGGGAACATGGCAGAAGCTGCGAAGCGTCCGAAGGGGTGGAAGCTGCTCAAGGCGGCGCTGGCGACGCGCAAGGCGGCGACGATGCTCGCCTTCGGTTTCTCCTCGGGACTGCCATTCGCGCTTCTCATCGGGACGCTCAACGCCTGGCTCGGCGACGCCAAGATCAACCTGGCGACGATCGGCGTGCTGTCGTGGATCGGCCTCGGTTACGCGTTCAAGTTCCTGTGGTCGCCGCTGGTCGACCGGGTGAAACTGCCGGTGCTCGGCAACCTCGGCAGGCGAAAAAGCTGGATCGTTTTGTGCCAGGCCGGCCTGATCATCGCCTTCATCGGCCTGGGGCTCAGCGACCCCGCGGCAAACATCGGCGGGTTCGCGATCTTCGCCGTCATCGGCGCCTTTTCTTCCGCCACCCAGGACATTGCGGTCGATGCCTGGCGCATCGATGTCGCCGACGAGAAGACTCCGGTGGAGCTTTTGTCGGCGGTCTACCAGTTCGGCTATCGCATCGCCTCGATCGTCGGCGGCGCCTTCGCGCTGCTGCTCGCCGCGCGCATGCCGTGGGGCACCGTCTATCTGGTCATGGCCGCGCTCGTCGTCGTCGTCATGATCGTCGCCCTCACCGCCCCCGACACCCAGCGCCCGCCATCCGGGGTGATCGAGCAGGGGCTGGAGCAGGCGGGCGAAGTGAACACCAAGGTGCGGTTCGGCGCCTTGGCGATTGTCGGTGTGTGTTGGGCGTGGGCGATCCTGACGCTCGCGTTCTTCATGATTTCGATGCTGACGGCGCAGCAGAATGGCGTGAAGCCGCCGTCGGTGACCGACTTCACGGCGCATGTCGGGCCGTGGATCATCGTTGCGACGGTGTTCGTGCCGCTGGTCGTCTCGGCCGGGGTCAATTGGCTGAAAGCGCACCAGCAAGGCGTTCAGCACGAGGCGCATCCTCGTGTGTCGAGCGGCCGGGCAGCGATGAACCATATCTATGGGGCTTTGGTGTCACCGCTCGCCGAGCTGTCGCAGCGCCTCGGTTGGGGCGTGTTGATCATCATCGGCTTCATCCTGACCTACGCACTTTGCTACAATATCTGGTCGAGCTTCGCCTTCCCCTTCTACCTCGACTACCTTCACTACACGAAGGACCAGGTCGCCTTTGCGTCCAAGGTCTTCGGCATCTTCATGACGATGATCGGGATTAGCCTCGGCGGTTACCTGTTCGGCCGCATCGGGCGCTTCCCGACGGTGCTGATCGGCGCCGCGGTCACGCCGCTCGGCAATCTCGTCTATGCCGACCTCGCCGAAGGTGGACACCACATCGACGCCTTCACCCACACGCTGCGGCTCAACAGCCTGCTCGGCGCATTCGGCGCCGACGACCGCATGGTCCGGCTGCTGATGGCGATCTGCTACGAGAATATCGCGACCGGAATCGCGCTGACGGCCTTCGTCGCTTACCTGTCCGGCATCGTCAGCAAGAAGTTCACCGCAGTTCAATACGCCTTGCTGTCGTCGTTGACGTTCCTGGTCGGGTCGCTCGGCCGCGGCTTCGTCGGCGAATCGTTCGACAAGTACGGCTATCCTTTGGTGTTCCGCTGGACGGCCGCGGCCGGCATGCTCGCGGTGGTGTTCGTGCTGCTCGAATGGTGGCGAGTGTCGGCCATGGGTGCGCGCTCCGGCGAGGGCACCGACGCGACGGCGCCCACGGTCGACAGGCCCAAGCCAGCCAAGGCTTAGTCGGGCATTTCGCCGTTGGTGCCGAGCGCTTCGCCCGCCAGGTAGAGCGAGCCCGCGATCAGGCGCGGGGCGGGGACAGTATCGAGCGCTTGTTCCAGCGACTCCGCGGCCGTTCCGTGGAAGCGGGCAGCGAGCGCCGCCGGATCATGATGTGCGTGGCCGGGCACTGGCACGAAGGTCAGCGACAGCGCTTGCTCGGCGAGCGGCGTGACGATCTGATCGGCGTCTTTGTTGGCGAGAATGCCGATTATCAAGTGCAGCGGTTCGCGCTCGGCGATTGTGGCGGCGAGCGCGCGGGCGGCCTCTCCATTGTGCGCGCCATCAATCCAGGTTGCGCGGTCGCCGACCGGTCCGGGGGCGAGGCGTTGGAAGCGCGCCGGCCAGCGCGCGGTCTGAAGCGCCTGCATAAACTCATCGCGCGAGACGCGCGATCTGATGCTGGGCCTGAAGCATGGCCCAGGCGAGGTTGGCGTTGCGTAGTTGGTGCGGCCCGGGAAGAGCCGGAATGAGCTCAGGGTCGATCTGCCAATCGCGGCTTTCGAGCAGGAGCGGCGCGCCCGCATCGGCGGCGACGCGCGCGATTGCCGCCTCCGCGTCGGGCGGCTGGGCCAACGAGACCAGCGGGACACCGCGCTTGGCGATGGCGGCTTTCTCGGCCGCAATCTCGGCGAGCGTCTCGCCGAAGATATTGCTGATGGTCGACGCCGATGCTGGCGATGCCGGTGACGAGCGGGCGGGGGACGACGTTGGTCGCGTCGAGGCGGCCGCCGAGCCCGACCTCGAGGATCGCCGCGTCCGCTGGCGTGCGTGCGAAAGCGACCAGCGCCGCAGCGGTCGCCATCTCGAAGAAGCTCGGCTCGATCCCGTTGCCATGGTCGAGCACTTCGCTGAGAAGCGCGGCGAGCATTTCATCATCGACCAGCTTGCCGGCGATGCGGATGCGCTCGTTGAAGCGGACGAGGTGGGGGCTGGTAAAGGCGTGAACGGTCCCGCCCGATGCTTCGATCGCGGCGCGGAGGAAGGCGACCGTCGAGCCTTTGCCGTTGGTGCCGGCGACATGGAACACGGGGGGAAGGGCGTCCTGTGGCCGTCCCAGTCGCTCGAGCAAGGCGGTGATGCGCTCCAGGCCGAGATGGTCGCCGGGCGGCGAGATGGTGCCAAGGCGGTCGAGCTGCGCCTGGACGCCGGGATGCGTCGAGCGCGCGAAGTCCATCAGGCGGCCGCTTTCGCTCCCGCTGCCGGCGCAAGGTAGGAGATCAGCATGGCGAGCTTCTCCTTCAGCTCGCCGCGCGGAACGACCATGTCGATCATGCCGTGGTCGAGCAGATATTCGGCGCGCTGGAAGCCCTCGGGCAATTTCTCGCGGATGGTCTGCTCAATCACGCGCTGGCCGGCGAAGCCGATGAGCGCACCTGGTTCGGCAATCTGGACGTCGCCGAGCATGGCATAGGAAGCGGTGACCCCGCCCGTGGTCGGGTCGGTGAGGACCACGATATAGGGGAGGCCGGCTTCGCGAAGCTCGGCCAGCGCAACGGTGCTGCGCGGCATTTGCATGAGGCTCAGAATGCCTTCCTGCATGCGGGCGCCCCCTGCGGCCGTGAACAGAATGTAGGGCGTTTTGGCCTCGATCGCGGCGCGAATTCCCGCGACCAACGCGGCGCCGACGGCAATGCCCATCGATCCGCCCATGAAGGCGAAGTCCTGCACGCCGATGATGACCTTCTGCCCGTCGATGCGGCCGCGGGCGTTGAGCAAGGCGTCACGCTCTTCGGTCGCGGCGCGGGCCGTTTTCAGTCGCTCGGTGTAGCGCTTGGTGTCCTTGAACCGCAGCGGGTCCTCACGGACCTCGGGCGAGGGCAGCAGCTCGAACTCGGCCGCGTCGAACAATTGTTCGAAACGCTTGGCGGGGCCGATGCGGTCATGAAAATCGCAGCGCGGGCAGACGCTGTAATTTTCCTCCCACTCCTTGACGAACACCATCGTTCCGCACTTGCCGCACTTGTGCCAGAGATTCTCGGACGTCTGGCGCTTGGGCAGGAAGGGAATGCCGCTGCGGACCCGGCTCAGCCAGCTCATGAATGGACCTCGTTCGACAAAGTTTGGGTGATTGCGCGGAGGGCGTCCCCGGGATTGGAAGCCCCGGTGATCGGCCGGCCGATCACCAGGATCGAAGCGCCGTCGTCCAGCGCCTGGCGCGGCGTGACCACGCGTTTCTGGTCGGCGACGTCAGCCCCTTCGGGACGGACCCCGGGGACCACGAAATAGCCTTCGGGCCAGGTCGCGCGGGCGGCGGCGACTTCCTCGCCGGAACAGACGATGCCGTCGATCCCGGCGTCCCGTGCAAGAGCGGCCAGACGCTTCACCTGGTCGGCCGGGGAGCCGCCGACGCCTGTCGCCTGCAGGTCGGACCGGTCGAGGCTCGTCAATACGGTGACCCCCACGACTTTGCAGCCGGCCGGCGCCGCCGCTTTGGCGGCCGCCATCATCTCGCGCCCGCCGGCGGCATGGACGGTCAGGATCGCTGGCTCCAGATGCGCGATGGCCGCGACCGCTTTGGCGACCGTGTTGGGAATGTCGTGGAACTTGAGGTCGAGGAATACTGGCAACTCGCCCTCGGCGATGTGGCGAACGCCTTCTTCGCCGTTAGCGCAGAAGAATTCGAGGCCGAGCTTCACGCCGCCCGCCAGGCCGCGAATGTCGCGCGCGATGGCGGCCGCGCGGTGCAAATCGGGCGTGTCGATGGCGACGAAGATCGGGCTCACGTCACCGGCTCCTCGTCGCGCGAGCGTGGCGGGGGCGCGACTGGCGCGGCCAGGTTGCGTTCGTGGGCGTCGATGCGCCGCTGATACCCTCTCGATCGAGTCCACATCAGCAGCCAAGTCGGAAGCCAGCCGATCAAGAAGCCGACGAGAAGCAGCAGCGGCACCTTCGTGTCCGCCTGGATGTCACCCCAGAGGCTGAGTGTGACCGGCGTCCAGTTGCGGACCGTGAACAGGGCCACGACGACCGCGAGCAACACCCAAAAAATCGTTCGCAGGAAATGCATCGGCTGGAGCGTTTAGGCGAGCGGCGCCGCCGTGGCCAGATGCGGGGCGTTTGTCGCGCCCAAGAGTTGCTTCATCGCAATGCGCAAGGAGCCCCGTTGAGGGAGCGGAAGCCCCCCGGCACAGCAAGCACGGGGCGGGAGCGGGTGCGGCGAGGGTGATTTGCGTAAATTGACAAAGTTCACGGCGGGCGCGCTGGTGCTGCTTGCTGGCGTATCGGTGCTGGCGATGCGGCCGCATCCAACCGCGCCCGGCCAGCCATCGCCCGAAATTGCCCGCGCCCACCTGAAGCTCGCATCGCTGTCGACCGCTGATCGGCGTGACATCGACTACAAGGCGCTCGACGCCAGGCTTCGCCAGCTGGTCGCCAAGCCGTCGATGGTCGGGATCGCTGTCGGCGTGGTCGAGAACGGCCGGATCACCTTCCTCCAGGGCTATGGCGAGACGTTGAAGGATTCAGGCGATCCGGTCACGCCCAGCACGGTGTTTCGCTGGGCGTCGGTGTCGAAGGGACTGGCGGCGACGATGGTCGCCAAGCTCGCCGAGGAGGGCAAGGTCGACCTTGGCGCGCCGGTTGCCAATTATGCGCCAGACCTCAAGCTGCCGAACGGCAATGAGCGCTTTGCGACGGTCGGCGACCTGCTGTCGCACCGCCTTGGGCTCTATCGCGACGCTTTTGCCAACAAGTTGGAGGAGGGGCAGGACCCAAGCTTCCTCCGGACCCAGCTGGCGACGCTGAACGCGGTCTGCGCGCCGGGGACCTGCTGGGATTACCAGAACGTCGCCTACGACGCGTCGAGCGAGATGGTGGTGCGGATTACCGGCCAACCGTACGAGCAGGCGGTCAAGCGCATGCTGTTCAATCCGATTGGCATGAGCAGCGGCAGCGTATCGATGGCGGGCCTGCAGGCGAACAAGAGCTGGGCCCGGCCGCACGGCTCGGGCCGGCGGCCGTGGCCGATGGTCGACACTTATTACAAGGTTCCCGGCGCGGCAGGCGTCAACAGCAATATCAAGGACATGGCGCTGTGGATGGAAGCGCAGATGGGGGAAATGCCCGACGTCCTCGACGGCAAGCTGCTCGACACCATCCATGCGCCTTACGTCATCACGCCGGGTGAGCGCGGGCGGCTGCGCAAGTTCCTCGAGCGGGTCGGCACCGCCTGGTATGGATATGGCTGGCGGAGCTACGATTATGCCGGGCACCGGATCGTCGGCCATCGCGGCGGCATCAAGGGCTATCGCTCGTTCATCCTGTTCGACCCGCGGAAGAAGAGCGGCGTGGTCGCCTTGTGGAACAGCGACACGTGGCAGCCGGGCGGGCTGGAGTTCGAGGTGATGGACATGGTCTACCACCTGCCGTTCCGCGACTGGATGGAGCTGGACAGCAATCCGGCTCAATCGATCGCCGCCGAGGAGCCTGAGTCCGACAGTGGCGGGGGCGATCGCAGCTAGCGGCGACGGAGTCCGGGCGTGTGTTTTTCAGGTGAGAAGAAAGGGCCCGCGCCCGAGGATCACTCGATCGCGGCCCTGATTTGGTGCATTTAGTAAACTGTCACCGTAATTCCCGCCGACCCCGCAATATCGCAACGGCTATTTCCGGATGTTTAACCAGTATGGGCAAGCAGTTGATCCATCCACAATGAAACCTCCCGGGAACGTATCCGGACCAGAGGGGCAGGCGCGAACACACGTGCCTCTGCCCGGGCCGACGAGAAACTTCTTCTTCTTGACCCCCATCGGAGGGCTCATCTGCCTACTGTTTTGTGAGTCACCGGCCTATTAGGATCAGATGTACGGCTTCAGCCAACTTTCCGCAGCGTCGCTGATAGGAGCCGAGCTCGTGCAGGTATGCGTCGGGGCCAACGAGGTTATCCTCAACTTTCACCCTGACGGCACGCGGATATCGATCTTCGACGCTGAGCGCTTCTTCCGAACAAACGGATTTATGTTTGAACCCATAGTCAGCGGCGCGCGACGGCGAATCAGGCAGCTTGGAAAGACAATCCAGAACGTGCGCATTCTGGATTCCAAGCACGCGTGCATCTTAATGTCCGATGGCTCGGAGATTAAGCTTGAAGACTTCAGCGATCAATTCGAGTCAATTACGTTTGAAATTGATGGAAAACTGACAGTGGTGTGATATCTTCGCGGCTAGGATATCAATGATGTGCGTATACATAATAAGATTAAGCTCCGTCGGATCGACGAGAGTCTTTGTCGACCGATTCTGTCTTCGGTAGGATTACGGTGACAGTGCACTAAATGCAGATCGCTTTCCAACTCTAGGCATGGCCTAGGCAAATCTAAGCATTTTTTCCTGTCCTACAGCGCCTTCGATGCGATAAATGGTTCGCTCCCTTTTGAGGAGAGCGATTCCCATGATGACGCCATTCCCCCCGAAAACCCCCACGCAGATGCGCCGCGAGGCCGAGCAGCGCGGCAAGCCCGCCCGGCGCGCGGTCAAGCCCGGCCCGGTCGATCCCGCCGCCTATCCCCCGCTCGCTGCCGAAACTCCGGGCGAGCATGAGGCGGCGGCCGACTGGCTTGCTCACATCGCCGCGGGACGCCTTCAAATCCGGTGAATTCCGTAACCCTCGAAAACCCGCGACATCGACAATTTTGTCAACTTCCCCTTAGATGAAATCCTATTTGGTCGGGTTGAGGATAGGAAAGTCGATGAATTTGACGGACCCCGCTTTCACCCAATCAGCGGCGGTCGCGGTCCTCGGCTTCGGCCTGGGTTTTCTTCAGTTCCCGCTGCTGGTCGAGGTGAGATTTGTAGCGGAACGCCATGCCGATGATCGACGTCGCCATGCCGGCGATCAGCGCGACCACTTGCCACCTGGGATCGTTGGGCTTTGGCCAGGCGATGGCGCCGAGAAAGAACACGCTGACGATCGAGGTGAGCTAACCGAGGCCCTTCCAATCGATCCCTGCAACGACCGGCTTGGTGACGGTTTCGTGACTTATGATTTCAGGAACATCCAAGGGCTCCGGTTGGTTTCGACGCCAAAGCCAACAGGGAGTGAGCGCTATGCCCGAGACCAAGACGCAGGACGCAATTGCGCTCCTCAAAGCAGACCATCGCACCGTCGAGCAGCTGTTCGAGGATTTCGAGAAGGCGAGCGGAGATGGCCGCAAGCGGACGCTGGCCGAGCAGATCTGCCTGGATCTGTCGGTCCACGCCCAGATCGAGGAAGAGATTTTTTACCCGGCCTGCGAGGGCAAGGTCGATGAGGATTTGCTCAAGGAATCCGATGTCGAGCATGACGCGGCCAAGCTGCTGATCGCCGAAATCATGAGCGGCGTCGCCCGACGACGAATTCTACGATTCCAAGGTGAAGGTGTTGTCCGAAGAAATCGAACACCACGTCGAGGAAGAAGAGAAGCGCATGGAAGGCCTGTTCGCCCAGGCGCGGAAGGCGGGCCTCGATATGGACGCACTTGGCGAGCAGCTGGCCGTCCGCAAGGCGGAGCTGACCGACAGCTTCAAGACGAACGGCATCCCGCAGCCCAAGCTCAGCACGATGGATGAAGTATCCGTCTGACGACGTCGAGTTAATCGGAGCCAGTGCGACTGGCGGAGGGCAGCGGCTGTCCGCCAGATTCGCTTCGTTCCCGTAATTAATGATATAACTGCGACCATCAGGCTTCCGAACAGCCGCTTGTATGCGGGCCGGGGCGAGGATGAGCGACCAAGACCTCAACTATCACCGTCAGCGCGAGCAACAGTGCCGCGCCCTCGCCGAAGCCGCGTCCGATCCTGACGTCCGTCGCCGCCACGAGGAATTGGCCGAGCTTCATGCCGGCCGAGCCGCCGCCCAGATCAACGCAGTAGAAAGCGACCCGGCACCCCTCGGCGCCGTTTAGCGCAGCGCCGCGATCTGCGGGGCGTCGAGCCCGTAATCGTCATCGACAAAGCTGAGCTGCCCGCCGCGCGCCTGCGCGGTGAGGTAGGTGACGTAGATCGGCACCGGCGTCGGAAGCGCGACATTGTCCTCGGGCGCGCTCGATGCGCCGATCGGGTCGCGGCCGTTCATTAGCCAGCGCGACAGGCGCTCGGCGTCCTCGAGGCGGATGCACCCGTGGCTGACGCTGCGGTCGGCCGCCTCGAACTTCTCCTTCACCGGCGTGTCGTGGAGGTAGATGTCGGTCGAGTTCGGGAACCCGAACTTCACGCGTCCCATCGAATTGGCCGGACCCGGCAGCTGCCGAACCCGGATCGTCTCGCCGCCATTGGCAACGGCGTGCCAGTCGACCTTGGTCGGATCGAGCAGTGGCGCGTCCGCGCCGCCCGAGGCCGGCTGGATCTGATAGCCCTGGCGCTTCAGATAGCTCACGCCTTGGCTGAGCACGTTGGGAGCGATCAGCGAACGGATCATTTCCGGCATCACGTGCCAATAGGGGTTGAGCGTCGCATAATAGATGGTGCTGGCGACCATCGGCGTCGGCGCTTCGGCCGAGCCGACAATGACGCGCATGGAGTTGGCGATCCGGCCGTCCTCGATCATGTACAGGCGGGCCGACAGCGGCATCGACCATCAGATAACGCTTCTGGAAGGGCCTCTGGCGGGCGCGTTCGAGGCTGACGAGCACGCGCGGGTCGACCTGACCGCCGTTCGACTGCATCGCGGTCCAGGCAGCATCGCGCAGCTGGGAATAGAGCGGGTTCACGCTCGAAACCTTGTGGACATGGGCGGCGAGCGAGGGCGCTGCGGCGGCGCGGGCAAGAATCTGGGCCGGCGTATCCCGCTGGGGCCTGGCCCAACGGTCGGCATAGGTCATTCCAGCGGGCGGAGTCTGGAGCGACTGAACGTACGCAACCCACGCCGAGGACAGGAGCCTATCCGCCGCGTTCACAGCCGCTGGATCGCCCTGCTGAGCGCGGGCCAACAACGCTTGCGCCTGGCTGGCAATGGCCTGCCCATTGCGCAGCCCGTCGAGCTCACCGCGCTGAAGCACGCCGAGCAACTCGCGGCCGGCGGCGCTATCGGCGCCTGAACGCAGCCACAAGGGCGCGCTGTTCCGTGCCGCGTAGAAGTTGGAAACGGCTTGAGCGGCGCTGGCGTTGACGATCCTGGAAGTGGGGATTTCGGGGCTGGTGGCGGCCGATGCTGGCGCAGCCATTACCGACAGTGCCGCACAAGCGGCACCGGCAAGCAACCGGAGTTTCATGGTCAAAAACCTTCAATATCTCAGGCTCTTGCGAGCCCACCTGAAAGCCCCAACGCCCATCGGGCGCGAGGGTTCAATTATCTTATTGACAGGGCGAAAATATTCGAGGGCTTGACCAGGGCGACTCGCGCCATTGCGGATGGGGGCGCGCCAAGGGGAAGCGCCCCCAAACGGGAAGGATGACAGGGGCCGCGCCGATACTGTCGGCGCGGCCCTCGGCAATTACGCGCCGATATAGACAGGCGTCCCGACGTCGGTGACGCTGTAGAGCTTCTTGGCGAAGTCGGCCGGCAGACGGACGCAGCCGTGGCTTGCGGCATAACCCGGGTTGTGGCCGGCATGAAGCGCAACGCCATACTGATCGATGCGCTGCATCCAGGGCATCGCGGCATTGTCGTATTTCTTCGACCGATACATCGGCCGCTTGTCGAGCACGGAGAAAATCCCGGTCGGCGTGGGCTTTTCGTCCTTCCCGCTCGAAATCGTTGAAACGGCCACCAGGGTCGATCCGCGATAGAGATAGGCCATCTGGTCCGAGAGACTGACGACAACGCGCTCGGGCCCGTCACCAGGTACGTCGCGCCATTTGTATTGACCCGGTTTGAGTGCTTTCGATCCGAAGGCGTCGAGCATGTCGATTTGCGCTTGAGACGCGGCGTCACTGGCTTCCATCTGCGCCTCATAGGTCTCCAGCGCGAAGGCCGGAGTGGAGGCGGCAAACGATCCAAGTACACAACTTCCCGTCAGCGCGAGCGCAATGGCTAGCTGCTTCATTTTACACCTGAAAATAATAGTTGACTTTCGCGTAAGAATGCATCGACTCCGAGTCGGGTTCCCGGAGCTTTGCGGTGCGAGGCGCGAGAGCCGTGTTCGCCGGGTCATTTTCTGACCCGTGCCGGCATGGGACAGTCATCGATAATCGACTGGAATAAGGGCGCAATTTCCGCTTGGGGACGCTGACCCACTTGCGCGGCTCAGTGGGGGGCCCGCCAGTCTCAAATTTTCGGGAATGGTGACTTCAAATGAACTGCTCGGACGAAGCCGCCGGCGCGACGCCGGACCAACTCTTGCAGCAAGCGCGCAAGCTTCTGATCGAAGCTTTGGACTTGATGGATCGCGGCCACGCCGCGGGCCATCTTGGCGCGCGTCTGCAGCACGTGATCGACGATCTTCAGCGCTAGCAGGGGGAGCGTTAGCGACTTGTTAGCCGACCGGGCGCAAGGGTGGTCCGACTGACTTGGAAAGCCATTCATGACTGACGCGCCTTCGGTCACCACTTTCGTTGTGGAGGATCGCCTCCCCTGGCCCGACGACGCGCCTGGAATGCCGGAGCGCGGTCCGTTGGACGCGGGACTCATTTACGCGTCGGGAAAGCAGCAGCAGTGCTCAATTCGTAAGATCAGCTCACGCGGTGCGACCGTCTGCGGCGAGGCAGCCCGAGCCGAAGGCGAAACAATCGCAATCGAACTCGGCACCGGCCAGCGGCCGAGCGGGACGGTTGCCTGGGCGCGTCGCGGCGAATTCGGCGTCTCCTTCAACGAGCCGGTCGACATGTTGGCGCTGCTCAATCGCAAGCTGGTCAGCCAGCCGGTGGAGCGGCGGACCATGCCGCGAGTTGAATTCCGTTGTTCCGTTCATGTGAAATGCGGCGCCGCGCTGATCGCCGCGACGCTGCGCAACATCTCCGCCAAGGGCCTGCAACTGGAGGGCGAAGAGCTGCCAGCGCTCGGAAGCTACATCACATTGTTCGCCGAGGGACTGAATCTCCCGGCGGGGGAGATCGTCTGGCGGCGCGGCAACCTCGCCGGCGTAGAATTGTTCGAAGAGATGAGCTGGACCTCGGTCATCCCATGGGTGCGAGGCATGGTGCGCCGGGGCTGATCAACCCTCGCTGACGAAGCTGTCGAGCACTTTCTTGCGGCCCGCGTGCTCGAAATCGATTTCGAGCTTGTTGCCCTCGATCGCGGCGATCGTGCCGTAGCCAAACTTACCGTGAAACACGCGCTGGCCGAGCGCGAGATCGTCGCGGCCCTTGTTGCCGAGCGATACCGCCGACGCTCGCGCTTCGATCACGCGCTGCGGCTCAGAATTGAACTGGCCGCGCGAGGCGCGTTGCCAGCCGGGGCCGCGGGTCGAGGCGCGCATCGACTGCGCCGGTCCAAGGTGGGCAAAGGGGTCGGCGCGCTCCGACCATTGCGCGCGCCACAGGCTTTCGCCGCCGGTCATCGTGGTTTCCTCCTCTATGTGCGCCTTGGGCAACTCGGCGACGAAGCGCGAGGGGATCGAGCTGGTCCATTGGCCATAGATGCGGCGGTTGGCGGCATGAAGGACGGTCGCGCGGCGGCGAGCGCGCGTGATCGCGACATAGGCCAGGCGGCGCTCCTCCTCGAGGCTGGCGAGGCCACCTTCGTCGAGCGCTCGTTGCGATGGGAAGACGCCTTCTTCCCAGCCGGCGAGATAGACGGTGTCGAACTCCAGTCCCTTGGCGGCGTGGATGGTCATGATTGTGATGCGATCGCCTTGGCGGGATTCGTCGTTGTCCATGACCAGGCTGACGTGCTCGAGGAACGCCTGAAGCGATTTCATATTCCTCCATCGCGCGGGTGAGCTCCGCCAGGTTTTCGAGGCGCCCTGCGCTTTCGGCCGAACGATCGGACTGGAGAGCGGCCGTATAGCCGCTCTCATCGAGCATGATCCGCGCCAGCTCCGGGTGCGGGATTTCGCCAGCCATCTTTTGCCAGCGGGCAAGGTCGGCGACGAAATTGCCGAGGCTGCGGCGCGCCTGCGGGGTCAGCTCGTCGCTGTCGAGCAGTGTCGCAGCGGCGAGCAGCAGTGGCTGCTGGGTGGCGCGGGCGTGACGATGGATCGTCGCGACGGCCTTGTCGCCGAGCCCGCGCTTGGGGTGTTGACGATGCGTTCGAAGGCCAGGTCGTCGGCCGGCGAGACGATCAAGCGCAGATAGGCGATGGCGTCGCGGATCTCGGCTCGCTCGTAGAAGCGGAAACCGCCGATGATCTGGTAGGAAAGACCGATCGCGATGAATCGCTCTTCGAACTCGCGGGTCTGGAATTGGGCGCGGACGAGGATGGCGATGTCGTCGAGCGAACCGCCCGACGCATGTGGGATTCGGCTTCCTCGCCGACGCGGCGCGCTTCCTCCGGGCCGTCCCAGATGCCGATGACGCGGACCTTCTCGCCGTCGCCGGCGTCGGTCCACAAGCGTTTTGCCGAGGCGGCCGGCATTGTGCGCAATCAGCCCGTCGGCGGCTGCGAGGATATGGCGGTCGAGCGATAATTCTGCTCCAGCCGGATGACTTCGGCGCCGGGAAAGTCCTTTTCGAACTTGAGGATGTTGGCGACTTCGGCTCCGCGCCAGCGATAGATCGACTGGTCGTCGTCGCCGACACAGCACAGGTTGCGGCGCGGTTCGGCGAACAGTCGCAGCCATTCGTACTGGCCGCTGTTGGTGTCCTGATATTCGTCGACCAGCAGATAGCGGAAGCGGTCGCGATACCCTTCCAGCACGTCGGGATGGCGGCGGAAGATCACCAGCATGTGGAGTAGGAGGTCGCCGAAGTCGCAGGCGTTCAGCGTGCGCAGGCGGTCCTGATATTGCGTATAAAGCTCGGCGCCGCGGCCGGCGGCGAAGGCTTCGGACTCCCCCGGCGTCGATCTGGCCGGGGGTCCAGCCGCGGTTTTTCCAGCGGTCGATCAGTCCGGCCAGCTGGCGCGCGGGCCAGCGCTTTTCGTCGAGGTTCGCCGCGACGATCAGCTGTTTCATGACCCGCAATTGGTCGTCGGTGTCGAGGATGGTGAAGTTGGAGTGGAGGCCGACCAGTTCGGCGTGGCTGCGCAGCATCTTGCGCGGCGACCGAGTGGAAGGTGCCAAGCCAGGGCATGCCCTCAAGCGCGCCACCGGACAGGCGGCCCACACGTTCGCGCATTTCGCGTGCGGCCTTGTTGGTGAAGGTGACGGCGAGAATCTGGCTCGGCCAGGCCTTGCGGCTGGCAATGAGATGGGCGAGCCGGGCCGTCAGCGCAGCGGTTTTGCCCGTGCCCGCACCCGCGAGAACCAGTACCGGGCCCTCGGTCGAGAGGACCGCCTCGCGCTGCGGCGGGTTGAGGCCCTGGAGATAGCCGGGCTCGGGGGTCGTTGCAGGGGATTCAGGCACGCTTTTGGAGGTAGGCTGGGAGGAACGAAACGACAACCGACGCTCATCGATTCCGGCCGTTGCGGAAAGGTTCCGCGGTTGTTCCCGATATCCCCGTTATCCACAGCCCTTGAGCGATATTTTTTGCTTTTGCGACTCGGGGGCAAGGTGCATGTTGCAGGGGTGATCGGGGCGGACGTCCCAGTTTCCCCAGAAAGCCGGCAACGGCCAGATGGGCGAGAAGGGGACAGAAGAACCGATCTCCGCCGGCAGGCGATTGGGATGGACTTTCGGGTTCGTTCCGGGGCCAGCCGGGAAGAGGCGCCGGAAGAGAAATCTTTCTGTCGCGCGACGCGGCTCCCGACCTCCAATCTCTTCGGAGAGGACGAGGAAGGTGAGCGAAGCGGGACGCGATAGGGGGTTTCCCAAGAAGGGCCGTGGAACATCGGGCGGTTTTCCGCCGCGGGATTTGGGTCCGCAAGGATCGAAGTACCAAGGCGAGGCCGGACGAGCGAACGACCAGCGAACCTTCGGGCCGCGCAGTCAAGTAGGTCGATCGGCTCCTCTCACGAGGGAGCGGTTTGATGGAAAGCGACGCCTGAGCTGGTGAGCCAGGATCGAGAGCGGGTTGGGGCCTTCGGGTTTTGACCAAGTGCGAACACCGGCAGATCCTTCGCTCGGCGCAGTGGGGGCTGGCAGCAATGCCGGCCCCCATTTCTTATGGGCCAGCGCGCCCGTCTCCCTGGGCCAGCACGCCTGTCTCGATGGGCCCGCGCGCCCGTCTCCTTGCCAGCACGCCCGCGTCTCGATGAGCCAGCGCGCCCGTCGCCCTGGGCCAGCGCGCCTGTCTCGATGGGCCCGCGCGCCCGTCTCGATGAGCCGGCGCGCTTGATTCTTCAGCGATGGATCGCGGGCGGAGCGGCCTGCGACGAGCGGTGCGTCGCGGTCCGGGCACGGGTCACGGACACTAAATCGGAAATCGCGCGTTAGGGCGGGCAGGTGGCGACGGCAATCAGGCCGTTGGAGCGGCGGGCGAAGGAGTACGGACGTGATCCGCGCACTTGCCGCATTGGCCCTGCTTACCGCTTCTTCTTTTTCCATCGCCGCAACGACCGCCGCTAGCCCAGGCGCGGCCGTGAAATCGGCCGAGAAATCGGCCGCGAGCGACGTCCTCGAATCGGGCACCCCGTGGTGGGAAAAGGTCACCGTGACCATCGCCGGCAATGGCGAAACCCGCTCGTGCCGCTGGGAATCGAGCCTGCAGCCCGACAATGCGCAGGATTGCGACGTCTCCGGCCCCAAGGCCTCGATGACCAAGGCGAGCCACGCCTCGAACAGCGAGCAATATACGCGGATCACCTTCGAGCGGCGGTTCTCGCCCGGCCCGCAGCCGGCGGCGGACAAGCTGGCAGTTGGCGACAGGTTGCTCGGCCGCCAGGACATGGCGCTGGCGATCGACGCCCGCGGCGCGGTCAAGAATTGCCGGATCGTGTCAGTGTCGGGCGCAATGACCCCGGACTATGGCTGCGACGAGGCTCAGGCCGAGCGCTTCCAGACCAGCGCCGGCACCAGCAAGGCGCATGACGCGAGCTCGCGCGAAGGAACGATGAGCATCCTCGTTTACGGCCACGCCGAGCACATGGTCTGACCGCGTTCCTCCCTGGCTCCGGCCGGGGAGGATTTTTCGATGACGCCTTCACCAAGCGTTTACGACAATGCGGTAGCGCGTAATCGTCAACGCGAGGACGCCGCACATGACCCGCTCAACCGCAGCGCAACGCGCAACCGATGGCCCGGTCGCCATCAAATCCGATCGCCAGCGAGTCGAGTTGCGCGGATTTGCCGTCCGGACCGATGGCGAGATCGCCGATCTGCGCGTCCTGGACCTGTCGCACGACGGCTGCGGCATCGAATCCGACAAGCGGCTGGTGCCTGGCGAAGAGATCAAGCTGTCGGTGCTCGGCCGCGGCGCGTTCAAGGCCACGGTCAAATGGTCCGACGGCCGCAAGTCCGGGCTGACATTCGAGGTCGAGCCCGAAGCCCAATATGTGCCGCGCCGCGCCGATCGCACCGTTTTTTCGGCCGAGGTGTTCCTGCGCCGCGCCGGCAAGCTCGGCTTTCGCGTCAAGACCTTCGATTTGTCGCCGTTCGGGTGCAAATGCGAATTCGTCGACCGGCCGCTGATCGAAGAGACGGTGTGGGTGAAGTTCGACGGCCTCGAAGCGCTGGAATCCGACGTTTGCTGGCTCGAGGGATCGACGCTGGGCATCGAATTCAGGAAGCCGCTTCATTCCGCCGTGTTCGCCATGCTGCTGCAAAGGCATCCCGGCGCCTGAAGCGCTTATGGCCGTCCGCGGCCGTATTCGGCGACCGCTATCCTTCAAACTCGTAATGCTAATGGCAGGAATGGGTGGTTAGCTGCCGTTAGCTGGGGCGAAACCGTAAGGCCTCGACCAGGAGCGCGAACGCCGGCGATTGTTGGCGTCGGCTAGGATAATAGAGGTGGTAGCCGGGGAATGGCGGGCACCAGTCTTCAAGCACGCGCTTCAGCCGACCTGCGGCGATCCCGGGCTGTACGTGATCCTCGGTGAGATAGGCAATTCCGCCGCCGTCGAGCGCGGCCTGCAACGCCAGCTCGGCATCGTTGACGATCAGCTGACCTTGGACCCGCACGTTTAAAGGCCTGCCGGCTTTTTCGAACTCCCACGCATAGAGGCCGCCGAGAGTCGGGAAGCGCAGGTTGATGCAATTATGGTCCGCGAGATCGTGCGGAGTGCGCGGTGGCTTGCGGGACGCGAAGTAAGAGGGAGCGGCAATCGCCGCCATGCGCATGTCCGGCCCAATCCGCACCGCGACCATGTCTTGCGCGATCGTCTCCCCCAGCCGCACGCCGGCGTCAAATCGCTCCGCGACAATGTCGACGAAGCCAAGGTCGGCGCTGAGCTCGACTTGAACGTCGGGATAATCGGGGAGCAGCTTTCTGAGTGCTGGCCACAAGATCGATTGAGCGGCGTGGACGCCCGTCGTGATACGGATCGTCCCGGCGGGCTTGTCACGCAACTCACTCACTGCGGCGACCTCGGCCTCAATCTCGTCGAGCCGCGGACCGATGGTGGCAAGCAGGCGTTCTCCCGCCTGCGTCGGAGCGACGCTTCGCGTGGTTCGGGTCAGCAGCCGGACGCCGATTCTCTCTTCGAGCCCGCGGATTGTGTGGCTCAACGCCGACGGTGACACGCCCATCTGTGCGGCGGCGCGGGTAAAGCTCCGCTCACGCGCGACGGTGCGGAAGGCGATCAGGTCGTTGATGTTGTGGCGCGGCATTAATGAACTGGGCTCACAGGTTCATGCCAATTGTTATGACTAATCGCAAGCTTGGCGACGCCTTACATCGCCATCAACCCCCGGAGACTTGGACATGGAATTGAAACGTGCCGGATCGCGGACGACCCAAAAGGGCCCGGTCGAATGGTTCACCGGCGAGGTGACCATTGAGCCGCTTAGCAACCCGCCGGAGCCGTCGCGCACCGGCGTCGCCAGCGTCACCTTCCAGGCCGGCGCGCGCAGTGCCTGGCACACCCACCCGCTTGGCCAGACTTTGGTCGTGACCTCGGGCACGGGCTGGACTCAGTGCGAAGGCGAGGAGCGCGTCGAAATCCGCGCCGGCGACGTCATCTGGTGCCCGCCAAATCACAAGCATTGGCATGGCGCGACCGACAAGACCGCCATGACCCACATCGCCATCCAGGAATCTCTGAACGGCTCCCCCGTAAGCTGGATGGAGCATGTCAGCGACGAACAATATCTGAAAGGACCCCAACATGCAGAAGCGTAAACTCGGCACCCTTGAAGTCTCCGCCCTCGGCTATGGCTGCATGGGGCTCGAAGGCACGTATGGCCCCGCGATCGCGCGCCCCGAAGCAATCGACCTAATCCACGCTGCGTTCGAGCGCGGGGTCACGCATTTCGACACGGCGGAAATCTATGGCCCGTGGACCAACGAGCTGGTCGTCGGCGAAGCACTGAAGCCGTTCCGCGACCAAGTCACCATCGCGACCAAGTTCGGCTTTGGGGTCAATCCCGACGGCACCCGCGCTGGAACCATCAACAGCAAGCCCGAACATATCCGCCAGGTCGTCGACGCCAGTCTGAAGCGGCTTCGACGGACACGATCGACCTGCTTTACCAGCGCCGAGTCGACCCCGAGGTTCCGATCGAGGATGTGGCCGGAACGGTGAAGGAGCTGATCGAGGCGGGCAAGGTCAGGCATTATGGCCTGTCCGAAGCGAGCGCGCGGACCATCCGCCGGGCGCACGCCGTCCATCCGGTCGCCGCCGTGCAGAGCGAATATTCGCTGTGGACCCGCAACGTGGAGAAAAACGGAGTCCTCGCCGCCTGCGAGGATCTCGGCATCGGTTTCGTTCCGTGGAGCCCGCTCGGCGCGGGTTTTCTGACCGGCAAGATTGACGCTAACACCGAGATCGGGGCGACCGACTTCCGCGCCGCCTCGCCGCGGTTCACGCCAGAGGCGCGCGAGCACAATCTCGCTTTGGTCGACCTCGTCCGAAAGGTGGCCGAGCGTAAGCAGGCGGCTCCCGCCAGATCGCGCTCGCCTGGCTGCTGGCGCAGCGGCCGTGGATCGTGCCCATCCCCGGTACGACCAAGCTTCACCGCCTCGAAGAGAATCTCGGCGCTGCCGATGTGCAGCTGACCGCCGACGATCTCAACGAGCTCAACGAAAGCTCCGAGCGGATCAAAATCCAGGGCGCGCGCCTTCCCGAGGCAGTCCTCGCCATGTCGGAAACCGAATGATGGACGTCGTCGTCCTCGCCGGGGCCGGTTCGATCGGCCAGGCGATCGCGCGCCGAGTGAGCGCGGGAAAGAAGCTGCTGCTCGCTGACCTTCGTCGGGAGAATGCGGACGCCGCCGCAAAGGTGCTGAGCGACGCTGGCTTCGACGTAACCACGACCGTCGTGGACGTGTCATCGCGAGAGTCGGTTGAAGAGTTGGTCAGAACGGCGACCGCTCTTGGCGACATCTCCGGACTGATCCACGCCGCAGGTGTTTCGCCGTCTCAAGCCCCGCCCGAGGTTATCCTGAAGGTCGACCTCTACGGGACCGCGCTAGTCCTGGAGGAGTTTGGCAAAGTGATTGTGCCGGGCGGCGCCGGGGTGGTGATCTCGTCCCAGTCCGGTTATCGGCTCGGACCGCTTTCGATAGAGCAGAACGAAGCCCTGGCGACGACGCCCGTCGAGGAGTTGTTGGGACTTCCGTTGCTACAACCGGACGAGGTCGCCGATCCGCTCAAGGCGTACCAACTGTCGAAGCGCGGGAACGTGCTTCGGGTACAGGCGGAAGCGGTGCGTTGGGGCCGGCGCGGCGCCCGCATCAACAGCATAAGCCCTGGCATCATTATCACGCCGCTGGCCAATGACGAGCTCCAAAGGACCGCGGGGTGAAGGCTATCGCAAGATGATCGAAAGCTCGGTCGCCAAACGGGCCGGAACGCCGGATGAGGTGGGGCGCCGTCGGCGAGTTGCTCATGGGACTGAACGGCGCCTTCATCACTGGCAGCGACATCCTGATGGATGGCGGGGTGACCGCGACGTTTTGGTTCGGGCCACCTGCTTCTTAGCTAATGTCCGCAACGGGTCGAAAGCAGAACTAAGCGACCGGCGTTTCACCTTACCAGGCGCGAGGCACCGACCAGGACGAGGCCGATGAACGCGAGGATCGCGCCCCGAGTGACCCAAGGTCGCTGATCGATCATGAAGCTGGATGCCGGCCACTTTATCAGCCCCGCACCCTGCCCAACCCAAAGCAATCCCATCAACAGCGCGGCGATACCGACAATCAACACGAGCGTTCTCATGCTGGCGAACTTAGCCCGAAACCGGACATTTCAGAAATGCGACGGTGAGAAAAACCCCGGCGCGGAGCATGCGGCCCGATGGATGCTGAAACAAGTTCGGCATGACGGACCACGTGCGCAACGGAAAACGGCGGCACCGTTCGGTACCGCCGCCACCGGAAAACAGAAGCGAGTGGAGCGCTTTTACTTCAGGCTGTTGGCCACGTTGTTGAACGTGGTGTTGAGCTTGGTGCCGATGCCCTGCATCGCGCCGATGGCCGCAACGGCGATGAGCGCGGCGATGAGGCCGTATTCGATCGCGGTGGCGCCCTTGTTGTTCTTCAAGAGCTTGATGAACCTGGTCATGTTCAAAGTTCCTTTTACGCCAACGCCCGTTGCTGGGCGGTCCGCTTTATTAACCGGACAATCATTTCAGGCGTCTTCAGGAGGATGGTTACCCCAATCCTAAGTCCTTGACTTTCAACAACTATCCAAGGTTAGCTAGCGTAAGTTAAGGGTCGGCGAACGGTAAAGGTTACCGAAAGTTAGGCGGGCGCACGGGCCTCGCGTACGCGCGCGCGTATGGAAATCAGTCGTCAGCGGACGACGATCGTGCCGGTCATGCCGAAGCTGGAATGGAGGAAGTGGCTGCAGTGCAGGCGGTAGGTGCCGGCGCGCGGGACCAGGGTGATCGAGCGGGTGGCGCGGCCGGGCATTGCGATCTTCCCGCCCGGCGCGGCGCCGGCGATGATCCGCGCGCTGGCGAAGAATTCGGGCGCGGTGAAATCATGCCCGCTGCACGGAAGTGTTGCGAGAGGATGAGGGTGACGGGGCGGTTGGCGACGAGCGCGACCTGCCGCGGCATGAAGCGGAAGTTCGCGAGATCGACACGCTGGATGGCGTAGGGCGAGGCGGTAGCGGGCGTGGCCGCGGCGAGGAGCAGGGCGAGGAAACGCAACGCGGTCATGTGCACCTCCTTTTCATGAGTGCGGGCCAGCAGGCGAGATGTTCAACGATCAGCGCATCTTACCGTTGCGACGCGGTCGGTCGGAGTATAGAAAAGAAACCTATTCGGTAAAAACATCTTGACATCGTCACGCTCATTCGGTACAACTTGGGAACAGTGAGGAATTGCGATGCGCTCAAGCCGATCACCCTGCCGCCATGGGCACGAGGCTACCAGGTCAGCATCGTGTGCGGGGAACGAAGCGCCGAAGTGACTTTTCCGCACAAGGCAGTCCCCGCGGCTATCCCAGATCCCAGCGGCGGTACGATGGCCGACAGTGAAGCCAGGGCCGCGATCGCCCAGATGCTCGACGCGATGCGTGAGCAGGGCCTGATCGCCTCATAGCCCAACCTTGTTTTCTGCGACGTTCGGCGCAAAGGCCGGGCGCGAACGCAAGCACAAGGATTAAACATGGACGTCAATGGAGTGGCTGCGGTCGTGACGGGCGCGGCGTCGGGGCTGGGCGAGGCGACCGCGCGCGAGCTGGCGCGGCGGGGTGCCAAGGTCGCGGTGTTCGATCGCGACGCGGAGCGGGGAGAGAGGGTGGCGGCCGAGATCGGCGGCGTGTTTTGCTCGGTCGACGTGACCAGTGACGATGCGGTCGCCGCCGCCTTCGCCAAGGCCCGCGAGGCGCACGGGCAGGAGCGTATCCTGGTCAACTGCGCGGGCGTCGCCAACGCCGCCAAGACGGTCGGCCGCGACAAGGAAACCAAGGCCGCCAAGGCCTATCCGATGAAGCAGTTCGAGCTGGCCATCCAGATCAACCTGGTCGGGAGCTTTCGCTGCATCGCCAATTCCGCGTTCGGAATGGTCGATCTCGACCCCCTGGCCGACGGCGAGAAGGGTGTGATCATCAACACTGCCTCGGTCGCGGCCGAGGATGGGCAGATCGGGCAGGCGGCCTATTCGGCATCCAAGGGCGGCGTGCTCGCGATGGCGCTGCCGATCGCGCGCGACCTCATGAACGAGGGCGTTCGGGTCAACACCATCCTGCCCGGCGTGTTCAAGACGCCGATGGTGGCGATGATGCCGGAGAATGTGCAGGACGCGCTCGGTGCGCAGGTGCCCTTCCCGAAGCGGCTCGGCCAGGCCGAGGAATATGCCCGCCTGGCGCTGTTCATGATCGAGAACGTCTACATGAACGCGGCAGCGGTGCGCCTTGACGGCGGCATTCGCATGGCGCCGCGCTGAGGATGGATCGTCAAAAGCTCGTCGATGAGCTGGCCGAAGCGGCGAGGGAAGCAGGCGAGGCAATCCTGACTGTGGTCCGTCGCGGCTTCGAGGTCGAGACCAAGCAGGACACATCGCCGGTTACCGAGGCCGATCGGGCGGCGGAGCTGGTTATCCTGGCGGCATTGGCGCGAGCCGCGCCGGGGGTGCCGGTCATTGCTGAAGAGGAAGTCGCGGCCGGGCGTATCCCCGCGCACGACGACACCTATTTCCTGGTCGATCCGCTCGACGGCACGAAGGAATTCATTCGCGGCGGCGACGATTACACGGTCAACATCGGTCTGATCGAGGACGGTAAGCCGACGCTGGGCGTGGTGTTCGCGCCGGCGACAGGCAGGCTTCACGGCGGCTGCGTCGGCGCGGGGGCCTGGCTCGACGAAGGCGGCGGGCGACAAGCGATCCGAACGCGTGAGCGCGGCGAGCTGCTGACCGCGGTTGCCTCCAAGTCGCATCTCAACCAGGCGACCATCGACTATCTCGAAGCCGCGGTCGGCGGATCGTGCGGCTACGTGTCGGTCGGATCGAGCCTGAAATTCTGCATTCTCGCGGAGGGCAGGGCGGACATTTATCCGCGCGCCGCGCCGACCAGCGAATGGGACACATGCGCGGGGCATGCCGTGCTGCTCGCGGCCGGTGGTCTGGTCGATGGGCCGGATGGCGATGCCTTGCGCTACGGCAAGCGCGCCTTCCTCAACCGGGCCTTTGTCGCCACGTCAGGCTGGAAACCGCCGCTGCTCGAACCATTCCTCGAGCCCTTTTCGGGAGGCGGCGACCTGCCCCAAAGCGTTTAGCGCGACGGCTCTTCAAGCGTCCGCGGCGGCCGCGATTCCCTCCATTCCGGACCTGTCAGCTCGGTAAAAGCGCCCATCGGCCGCAGCCGGAGCGCCTGAGCCGCGAAGCGCGCACCCTCGATCCTGAGGTAAAGCTCCATCGCCAACGGGACTGTCGGTTGCCCCGATGCCCAGCCGCAACAGCAGCCTCCGTGCCTCATCCAGCGATTCGGATAGTTCGGCAAGCCAGCGCGCACGGTCAGCAGCCAAGCTCCCGCCAGGTACTCGTGTCATACGCAAACCCCCCGGCGTTCAGGCCACGATTATGCGGCCAATTGCACACAGGTGGAATGCAATCGCACCGTTTTGGAGCCGAATTCGTCTGACTTTTCTCCACAATGCGCGTTAATCCGGTCGTGCTCGGTCCCGCTTTCCAATCGGGGTATGACCCAATGGACTTGATCCACACGGACCGAAGCGATCTCAATTATTTCGACCAAGCGCCTGTTCTGATTGCCGCCACCAGTGATTCTGCGATGGCGCGGGCACGAGTGACGGTTGAAGCCGCCGGCCTCAGGATCGGCGCCGAACTGCCCATCGAGAAGGCGCGGGAACGGATCGAACATCAAGTCGCGGCGACCGCCATCTGGGTCGAGATCGACACCGATCGAGCCGGAGAAATGGACGCCTTGCTGGACAGGGTCGGAGGAGACGTTGCCGATGGCCGCTATGCCGCGGTCGTGTCGGCACCGGCCGCGCTGCTCGACCCGATCACTGCGGTGCTTGGCGACCGCAACGTCGAGTTGATCATCGACGCGAGCGATGCCGAACGCGCGGCTGCCCTGGCGATTGCAACCGCCGGTGTCGAAATGCCTCTCCGAGTGGCCGATGTCGCGGCTGACAAATCCGCCGACCGACTTCGCCAGCTGAGCGAGGAGGTCAGCCGCATCGCGTCGACCCTGGCGCGGCTTTCGGCGGGACCGGGACCGGCGTCTCCGCCCGCGATCGAACCAGCGCAGGGTCGCGACTTGCCGCCCTTGTCGGCCGATACGGTTCGCGCGGTCATTCGCGCGCGCCGGCTCCGCAGCCGCTATTTCCCCGAAGAATTGTTCGCCGATCCCGCGTGGGACATGCTGCTCGATTTGCTGCAAGCGGAAATCTCGCACCTGCGGGTTCCGGTATCGAGCCTGTGCATCGCAGCGGCGGTCCCCGCGACCACGGCGCTGCGCTGGCTGAAGACGCTGGTCAGCCAGGGACTGTTCCTGCGCCGTGCCGACCCGCATGACGGGCGCCGGGTGTTCGTCGAACTGGCGCCGGAGACAAGCCAGGCGCTGCGGCGGTATTTCGCGGAAGCCGGGCCGATTGCGGCAATCTGAGCACGACCGTATCAACGCGGCGCGCAATCCGCTTGCGTCCCGTCCGCCGAGGCTGGCATGGGCAGCCGGGTGGGCGGTTAGCTCAGTTGGTAGAGCATCTCGTTTACACCGAGAGGGTCGGCGGTTCGAGCCCGTCACCGCCCACCATCCCCCGCGCGGCATGGCGCTCCTACGATACGGGTCCTGATAAGACGCTGATCGGCCCAAACTGCTGGTCATAAAATGGGGCCCGCGTGAGCGCCACCGGTTGCACGAGCGCAACATCGAAGAAATGCGTCGCACTCGCGAGTGACGCTAGGCTAAGCTCTCCCTTGGGAGGGCTTTTCAATGATCAAATTCAGGTTTTGCGGCGTGCTGCTCGCATCGGCGGCGCTTGGCCTGGCGGCGCCGGCAGTGTCGGCGCCGGCGAAGTGGGTCGTCCACCCGGAATGGGTGAAGGCGCACGAGAACTTCCTTGCCGGGCCGGCGCTCCAGGGGCGCGGCAGCGCAACCCGCGACGAAGCCATTGCCGCCGCTTATGTCGCCGCCCAGTTCGAACGGTTCGGACTGAAGACGCCGCCCGGCATGGACGGCTATATTCAGGTCGCGCGCATTGTTCGTCCGCGTCTCACCGGAGCGCCGACGCTCACCTCGCCGGGCGGCCCGGCGCTGACCTCGCTCAAGCTGTTTTTCGGGGCGGCGGACGCCGGCGGCCGTTACACCCTGCTTCGGTCGGCCGACCCCGACCAGATGCCGGCGAGCGACGTGGTCGTCGTCACCGATCCCGCTGCCGCATTGGACCCGATGATGGGCGCGGCGATGGAGAAGCACGTCAAGCTGCTCATCCTGCCGGCGACGCCCGCTTCGGAGAAGCTGTACCAGGACCTCGGCAACAAGCCGCGGCTGCGCGCTCACCTCGAAGGAGTGGAGCCGCCGCGCATTCCAGTCCTCGCCACGCTGTCGGCCGCTGACATCGCACTGCTTGCGGCCAAGACCGACGGAGCGCTGACCCTGTCGGTGCCCATTGCCCAGGAGACCGCCGAGACCACCAACGCCATCGGCTACCTGCCGGGCACGGACCCCAAGGCTGGAAATCTGCTCATCTCCGCGCATCTCGACCATCTCGGCATGGTCAACGGCACGATCATGCCGGGCGCCAACGACGATGCGTCGGGCACCACCGCCGTGATCGAGCTGGCGCACGCCTTGGCGGCGGGCAAGCCGATGAAGCGCGGCATCCTGTTCGTTTGCTATGGCAGCGAGGAAATGGGCGGCTTCGGCTCGCGCTATTTCGGGGAGCATCCGCCGGTGCCGCTGTCGAGCATCGTCGCCAATTTGGAGCTTGAGATGATCGGGTCGCAGGACCCGAAGCTTCCTGCAGGCCATTTGATGATGACCGGTTATGAACGCTCGAACTTCGGCGAAATCCTGAGCAGGAATGGCGCGCTGATCGCCAAAGATCCCTATCCGGAGGAGCACTTCTTCCAGCGGTCGGACAATTACTCGCTGGCGCTGAAGGGGATCGTTGCGCACACGGTCAGTGGATGGGCGGTCGTGCCGACCTATCACCAGCCGACCGACACCGTCGCCAACCTCAACATCGCCTTCATGACGCGCGCCATCCAGTCGCTGATCGCGCCGTTGCGCGCGATCGCCAACGGCGGGGCGACGCCGAAGTGGCGAGCGAACGGGCGGCCGACCGAGGACTGAGCGCTAGAGGCTGCGGACCAGCTTGCAGGCCATGCCGAGCCAGGGCGGATTGGCGACGACCTGCTGCCGGCCTCCCGCCTCGAGCGGCAGGACCTGCAGTTTCTCTTCGTCGCGGTTGATCAGCCGTCCGAACAGGAAGCGGCCGGCGGGGCGAGGGATGAGCACGTCGCGGTTCAGCGCCCGCGCATAATCGGCCGGCTGCAGGCTCTCGCACCAGATTTCGTCGCCGGCGCGATAGTCGCCGACGCCGGCCGAGACCATCACCGCGACATGATTTTCGTCGATCCGCGGCGGGACGACGATTGCCGCCTTGCGCGGGGCGCTCGCGCCGCCTGGGCCAAGCAGGGCGGCAACGTTGATCTCCGCGGCTTCGCCAGCCGCGACCAGGTCCTGCGCGTCGACGCCGAGCGCCCTGGCGATGCGGTTGAGCCAGCCGACCGAGACGGTTCGCGTGCCGGTTTCGAGCCGGCCGATGGTCTGCGGCGTGGTCGGCGGTTCGCAGCGCCGCGCGACATCGTCCAGGGTCATCCCCCGCGCCCGCCGAACTTCCCGGATACGAGTAATCATGTGCGCCCCCAGCGAACCAATACGGTTTTTCTACTGTCCTACAGATTTGCCTGTGTGGCAAGCCGTTCGCGAATCGAAAGCGGAGGGATCATGGCGAACAGGACGCAACGGCTGCTCAGTGAGCGAGCGATCGACGGGGGCGGGGAAAAGGTGGATCGGCCCGCCAGGTCTGTCACCATCAACATGGCCGAGTCCCCGCTTGGCTGGCTGTTTTCGCGCGGCTTTGTCAGCCAGCGGCAGTTCGATGCTGGCGAACGGCTTCGCGCCGACTGGGAGCGCAGCCAGCTGGCGCCGCGCGTGACGATGAACTGGCAGGCAGCGCCGATCTCGCGCGGACGCGGCGGTTCAGCCCCTCAGCCCGATCTCACTGGCGCCCAGATCGATGCGCGACGTCGGTTCGACGCCGCTGTCTCCGCGCGGGTCCCGGCCTCGCCGACATCTTGTGGCGGGTGGTTTGCGCCGGCGAGGGGATGCGCGACGCCGAAAGCGCACTGGGCTGGCCCGCGCGAGCTGGCAAGCTGGTGCTGACGTTCGCGCTCGACCGCGTCGCCGACCATTATCGCGTGCGCTGAGCCTTGCGATGTTGTCGCGCCCGCGCACCGCTCGTACTCGACTCGGCACAGACGGGGAGGCACTGACCCATGATTCTCTACGGATCCTCATTTTCGCCCTATGCGCGCAAGGTGCTGGCCTTCGCCGGCGAGAAAGGCATCGAGCTCGACTTGCAGCCCACCGGCTTTCCCGATGCCAAGCCGGAATTTCTCGAGGCGAGCCCGTTCAGGAAGATGCCGGCTTTTCGGGATGGCGACTTCACGCTCGCCGATTCGAGCGCGATCATCCATTATCTGGAGGCGAAATTCCCCGAGCCCGCGCTGATCCCAACAGATCCCGAGATGCGCGGCAAGACCATCTGGTTCGAGGAATTCGCGGACACGATCCTGATATCGTGCGGCTCTAAGATCTTCTTCAACCGGATCGTCGCGCCGCGTTTCCTCGGCCGTCCGGGCGATGACGAGGCGGCCGAACAGGCCGAGCTCAACGATTTGCCGCCGATCCTCGACTATCTGGAAAAGGTGGTCCCGGGCGACGATGGATATTTGGTCGGCGATAGCCTGACGCTGGCCGACATTGCGGTCGCGGGTCCATTCGCCAATTTCCGCCATACCGCGACGCGAGTCTGCCCGGACACTTATCCGCGCACGCTGGCCTACGTCGACCGCATCCTGGCGCGGCCGAGCCTTGCCCAGTGGATCGAACGCGAAGCCGCGTTCCTCGCGAAGGAGCCCGCCTAAGGCAACGCCGCGCTCCCGAACCGGGAACGCGGCGCGTCGTCGCTTCAGACGGCTTAGGAGCTTCCGCCCGATCCACCGGAATCCGGATTGGAATCCTCATCCTGCTCGTCGGTCGCGCCCTGGCCCTGATCGGCAAAGTCGGTCTTGTCCGATTCGTCCGAGCCAGACTGGCCGGTGGCATTGTCCTGCACATATTCGTCGGAATCGGTACCCTGCGACCCGATGAAGCCTTCGCCGCCGGAGCTTCCGCCGGTGCCGCCCGAGCTTCCGCCCGAACCGCTAGTGTCCTGCTGGCCGCTGAGGGTCTCGGTATCGCCGCTTTGGCTCGCCTGACCGCTCGATGAGGTTTGCTCGCCGGAGCTCTGGCCACCGAAATCGGCGCCCTGGCTCAATGGTGTGCCGCTGCCGCTATTGCTGTCATTTCCGCCGATCGGCTGGCCACTCATCGTTTCCTGGCCCTGCTGTTGCTGGCCTGGCTGTTGTTGGCCCTGCTGGTCCGTGGTCTGCGGCTGGTTTTGCTGGCCTTCGGTTTCGTTGGATTGCTGGTCGTCGCGTTCTTCAGCCATGGTGCTACTCCTAAGACACGGCCCCCGCTGTGCTCTGAGCGCTAAACAAGGGGGCAAGCAAACCGTTCCGTGCCGCCAACGAGCTTTGCGACGAACCGCTCGCCGCAACGAAAAAGGGCCGCCGATCGATCGACCGGCGGCCCAATTTTCGTGTCGCGCAGCGGGAGCGTTAGGCTTGTTCGCCCTCGGCTTCAGCTTCGCCCTCGGCACCAGTTTCGGCCTGGGCCTCAGCTTCGGGTTGGACCTCGTCTTCGGCCTTGGTCCCGACTTCGGCCTCTTCCGGCGTGGCCGGGTTTTCGGCAGCCGCCGGGATGCCCGGCTCGGCGTTAGGTTCGAACTCTTCGGTGAAGCCGGCGGTGTCCTGCTCGAACATCTGCGCCATGACGTCGACGCCCTGCGCCTGCAGCTCGGCTTCCTCCGGCGAGCGGGCGACGTTGACCTTGACCGTCACCGCGACTTCGGGGTGAAGCGCGATCTTCACCTCGTGCACGCCGATCGCCTTGATCGGGCGGTCGAGCACGACCTGGCTCTTGGTCGACCTTGGCGCCGTCGCCTTCCAGCGCCTCGACGATGTCGCGGGCGCTGACCGAGCCGTAGAGCTGGCCGGTGTTCGACGCCTGGCGGATCAGCTGGACGGTCTTGCCGTCGACGTCCTTCGAGGCCTTTTCGGCATCGGTGCGGCGGTCGGCATTGTCGGCCTCGATCTTCGCGCGGTTGGCTTCGAAGACCTTGCGGTTGGCTTCGTTGGCGCGCAGCGCCTTCTTGTTCGGCAGCAGATAGTTGCGGGCGAAGCCGTTCTTGACCTTCACCACGTCGCCGATGGCGCCGAGCTTCTCGACGCGTTCGAGCAGGATGACTTCCATCGTCAGCTCTCCTTACTTCACGAATAGGGAAGCAGGCCGATGTGGCGGGCGCGCTTGATCGCCTTGGCCAGCTCACGCTGCTTCTTGGTGGAGACCGCGGTGATGCGGCTCGGGACGATCTTGCCGCGCTCGGAGACGAAGCCCTGGAGCAGGCGGACGTCCTTGTAATCGATCCGCGGAGCGTCCTTGCCCGAGAAGGGGCAGGACTTGCGGCGGCGGAAAAATGCGCGGGCCATTATTCGACCTCCTCTTCACGGGCGCGGAAGCTCGGACGATCGTCGCGGTCGCCGCGATCGGGGCGGTCGCCACGGTCGCCACGGTCGCCGCGCGGGCCGCGATCACGGTCCCCGCGCTCGCACGCTCCTTGTCGCCGCGGCGCATCATCGCCGACGGGCCCTTTTCATGCTCGTCGACGCGGATGGTCAGGAAGCGGATGACGTCTTCGTTGATGTTGGTCTGGCGCTCCAGCTCGGCGATCGCCGGCGGCCGGGGCGTCGATGTCGAGCATGACATAATGCGCCTTGCGGTTCTTGGCGATGCGGTAGGCGAGGCAGCGCAGGCCCCAGGTTTCGGTCTTGACGACCTTGCCGCCATTGTCGGTGATGATCTTGGTGGCGTTTTCCGCGAGCGCATCGACCTGGGCCTGGGCCAGGTCCTGACGCGCGAGGAAAACATGCTCGTAGAGCGGCATGCTTCATCTCTTATGTTGGCCGATCGCTGACGCCGCCCCAGTGCGAACGCCCCTCCGGCTGTCGTCCAAATAAGCACTGGGGCGACGAGCCAAGACTCCGCAGCCCCATCGCAGGCGCCATTGCCGCAAAGTCGCCGAAATGGCAAGGGTTGGCGCATGGCGACGCAGCTGAAATCCGTCGAGCCCGGCGCCGATCCGCTCGACGGCATGAGCCTGCCCGGCTGGCTCTATCACGATCCCGAATTCTTCGAGGCCGAGAAGAGGGCGTTCCTGCGCGCCGCGCCGCAGGTGGTGTGCCACGAAAGCGAGATCGCCGAGCCCGGCGAGTGGCGCAACGCTCGAATATCTCGGCGAAAGCGTCATCGTCATCCGCGGCGACGACGGCGCGGTGCGCGCCTTCGCCAATGTCTGCCGGCATCGCGGGTCGCGGCTGGTCGACGGCGAGCGGCGGCTGCGCCAAGGTGCTGACCTGCCCCTATCATGCGTGGAGCTATGCGCGGGACGGGCGGCTGGTCGGCGTTCCGCACCGCCACGAATATCCGGGGCTGCAGACCCGAGAAGCTTGGGCTGGTCCCGGTCGCGCTCGAGCAATGGCACGGCTTCCTGTTCGTGACGCTGGAGCCCGGGTGCGCCGTCGGTCGCCGAGATGATGGCGCCCTACGAGGACGAGGTCGCGCTTTACCGGTTCGAGGAACTGCGGGTGATCGGGCGCGTGACGCTGCGCCCGCGGCCGCTCAACTGGAAGACGATCGCCGACAATTATTCGGACAGTCTGCACATCCCGGTCGGCCATCCCGGCCTGACGCGGCTGTTCGGCCGCAACTACCGGATCGAAGCGAAGGAGCATGTCGACCGGATGGAGGGCGACCTGGTCGAGAAGGAATCCGCCAACCCGGCCGAGCGGGCCTATCAGCGCCTGCTGCCGCGGGTCGAGCATTTGCCCGAGAGCCACCAGCGCAAGTGGCTCTATTACAAGCTGTTCCCCAACGTCGCCTTCGACATCTATCCCGACCAGGTCGACTTCATGCAGTTCCTGCCGGTGAGCGCGACCGAAACGGTAATCCGCGAGATCAGCTATGCGATCCCTGATGACCGGCGCGAGATGAGGGCCGCGCGGCACCTCAACTGGCGGATCAACCGCCGCGTCAATGCCGAGGACACCGAGCTGATCACCCGCGTGCAGCTCGGCATGCAGTCGCCAGCTACGTGGCGGGGCCGCTGGGAACGAGCGAGGTGTGCCTGCGCAGCTTCGCCAGGAAGCTCAGACGGATGATTCCGGAGGCGCGGCTGGAGCGGCCGCCAGCGCCGGGCTGGGTGCGCGACGAATTGACGCGCTGCATGACGATCCGGAGGACATAGCCGATGGCCAGCAGGACCAGACTCCAGCCCGCGGCCTCCGCCCCGACGCCATAAAAAGCGAAAGCGACGAAGATGAGTGCCACGATGGTCGCCGCGCGCTGGCCGATCGCCTGGCTCTGCTTCCACGCGGCAAGCGCGCCGACACCGTAGAGGACCAGCACGCCCGCGGTCGACAGCAGGATGACAAATGTGAACAGGCCTGCGGTCGCGCGGCTGCTGTTGGCGAGGATCAGCAGGATCGTCAGCACCGAGCCGACAACTTGGGCGATGACAGGCGTATTGGCACCACGGGTACGAGCCATGAAACGCGGAAAGTCTCCGCGTTCCGCCATCGAAAAACCTAGCTCCCCGGTCGCCAGGATTAGGCAGTTGAGCGCGCCGAACGCACTGATGGCAATGGCGATAGCGGCAAGGGTTGCTGCGCCGCCCCCCCATTGTGCTGAGATGGCGTCCGCATAGGGCGCACCCGAGCCGGCGACGACATCGGCGGGAAGCAGCAACTGGATGCTGCTGCTCGACAGGAGATAGAGCAGGGCGACGAACGTCGTTCCGCCCATGATCGCCAGCGGCAGTGTTCGCGATGGGTTGCGGACCTTGTCCACAGGCGTCGTCGCATTCTCGAACCCGGTCATGGCGAAAAGCGTCAACGCCGCGGCCGACGCGACGTTGGGCACGTTTAGGGGAACCGGAGGGAGCGGCTGGAATGTGCCGCGGACGCCGTGAACGACCATGATGATCATCACGGCGAGCAGCGGGAACAGCTTGATCAAAACGGTCACCAGCGCGAGCCCGCCGGCCGAGCGAACTCCGCTGGCGTTGACCAGGGTCAGGGCGATCATGGCCGCGATCGCCACGCCGATGACGAACCAGGGCCCGCCGAAGCCTGGGCTGATCCATGACAGCGCGCCGCGAAGGCGATCGCCAGCCCGGCATTGCCGGCCCAATTGGAAGTCCAGAACGACCAGGCGACGAGGTAGGCGACGGTCGGGCCGAACGCATGTTCGATATGCGCCTGGATTCCTGCGCCTCCGGCGCGCGTCAGCTGCGCCAGAGAGAACGCAATGCACAATGCCCCGGCGCTGCTGATCACCCATCCCGCAATGGCATTGACGCCCAGCGGCGCCAGCGCCACGGGCAGCAGGAAGATCCCCGCGCCGATCATCGATCCGACCACGATCGCGCTCGTCATCCAAATGCCGAGCTGGTCATCCGGCTTGGTTTCGAGCTCGGTCGAACCTGCCTGCCGCACAATGCCGGTCGCCATCCTTAGTCCCCCGCGCTTGGCAAGTCCGCCGTGTCGGCCTAGTCGCCCCGCCGGTTCATAGCTGAACAGGGGCGGCGATGCGCGCATTCATTTTTCCGGGGCAGGGCAGCCAGGCGGTCGGCATGGGCGCGGCGCTGGCGCGAGGCCAGCCGCGCCGCGCAGGACGTGTTCGACGAGGTCGACGAGGCGCTCGGCCAGAACCTGTTCCGGCTGATGCGCGAAGGGCCGGACGACGAGCTGAAGCTGACCGAGAATGCGCAGCCGGCGATCATGGCCAATTCGCTCGCGGTGTTCCGGACGCTCGGCGTTTCGACCTGCGCCGAGGTGGCCAGCTTCGTCGCCGGCCACAGCCTCGGCGAATATTCGGCGCTGTGCGCGGCCGGCTCGTTCGACCTCGCGACCACGGCAAAGCTGCTGAAGCTGCGCGGGCAGGCGATGCAGCAGGCGGTGCCGGTCGGCGTCGGGCGCGATGGCGGCGCTGCTCGGCGCCGACCTCGAGCTCGCGCAGAAGATCGCCGACGCCGCGGCGCAAGGCGAGGTGTGCGACGGTCGCCAATGACAATGACCCGAGCCAGGTCGTGATTTCCGGCCACAAGGGCGCGATCGACCGCGCGATCGAGATGGCCAAGGAGATGGGCGCCAAGCGCGCGGTTGCCGCTGCCGGTCTCGGCGCCGTTCCACTGCCCGCTGATGCAGCCGGCGGCCGACGCGATGAGCGATGCGCTTTCGCTACGTGGTGCTCGAGCGCCGGCGGTGCCGCTCTTCGCCAATGTCACGGCCGAGCCGACGACCGATCCCGACACGATCCGCAGCCAGCTGGTCGAGCAGGTCACCGGCATGGTCCGCTGGCGCGAGAGCGTCGCCAACATGGCCGACGCGGGCGTCGAGGAATTCGTCGAGATCGGCGGCAAGGTGCTCGGCCCGATGGTCAAGCGCATCGCGCCCGACGCAAAGGTGACGAGCGTCGTCACCATCGAGGACATCGAAGCGCTGGCGAAGGAGATCGCAGTAGATGTTCGACCTTACGGGAATGACCGCGCTGGTGACCGGCGCGTCAGGCGGGCTCGGCAGCGCGATCGCCAAGGCGCTGGCCGGGCAGGGCGCGCGGCTCGCCGTTTCAGGCAGCAATGTCGAGAAGCTGGAGGCTTTTCGCGCCGTCGCTCGGCGGCGATCATGTTGCCCTGCCGTGCAACCTGTCGGACGGCGCCGCGGTCGACCAGCTTGTCCCGCAGGCGGTCGAGGCGCTCGGCGGCAAGCTCGACATCCTCGTCAACAATGCCGGCGTCACCCGCGACAACCTCCTCATGCGCATGAAGGACGAGGAGTTCGAGGAGGTCATCCGGATCAACCTCGAAGCCGCGTTCCGGCTGATGCGCGCGGCGGCCAAGCCGATGATGAAGGCGCGCTTCGGGCGGATCATCTCGATCACCTCGGTCGTCGGCGTGACCGGCAATCCCGGCCAGGCCAATTACGTCGCGTCCAAGGCGGGCCTGATCGGCATGACCAAGGCGGTCGCGCAGGAGCTCGCGAGCCGCAACATCACCGTCAATGCGGTCGCGCCGGGCTTCATGACCTCGGCCATGACCGATGCGCTCAACGAGCAGCAGCAAGGACGGCATTCTGTCGCGATTCCGATGGGCGCGATGGGCCGCGGCGACGATATCGGCGCGGCCTGTCGTTTATCCTCGCTTCGAAGGAAGCGGGCTACGTCACTGGCCAGACGCTGCACGTGAACGGCGGAATGGCGATGCCGTGAGGCGCACGCGCCTTCACACTCCTTGTCGCTCGCCAAGGCTCGCCCCTATATCCGCCACGAGAATCAAATTTTCGGCTGCCTCAAGGGAGCCGAGAGGGGCTGAAGAAAGAGGACTAGAACATATGGCCAAGGTCATCGGGATCGACTTGGGCACGACCAACAGCTGCGTCGCCGTCATGGAAGGCGGCAAGCCGAAGGTCATCGAGAATGCGGAAGGCGCGCGCACCACGCCTTCGGTCGTCGCCTTCACCAAGGACGGCGAGCGCCTGATCGGCCAGCCGGCCAAGCGCCAGGCGGTCACCAATCCCGACAATACGATTTTCGCGGTGAAGCGCCTGATCGGCCGCCGCTTCGACGATCCGATCACCAAGAAGGACACCGAGCTGGTGCCCTACAAGATCGTCAAGGGCGCCGAACGGCGACGCCTGGGTCCAGGCCGGCGGCAAGGATTACAGCCCGTCGCAGATCAGCGCCTTCATCCTCCAGAAGATGAAGGAAACCGCCGAGGCCTATCTCGGCGAGACGGTCACCCAGGCGGTCATCACCGTTCCCGCTTACTTCAACGACGCGCAGCGCCAGGCGACCAAGGACGCCGGCCAGATCGCGGGCCTTGAAGTGCTGCGCATCATCAACGAGCCGACCGCGGCCGCGCTCGCCTACGGGCTCGAGAAGGACGACGGCAAGACGATCGCCGTCTACGACCTTGGCGGCGGCACCTTCGACGTCTCGGTCCTCGAAATCGGCGACGGCGTGTTCGAGGTGAAGTCGACCAACGGCGACACCTTCCTCGGCGGCGAGGACTTCGACGCGCGGATCGTCAATTGGCTCGCCGACAAGTTCAAGGCGAAGGAGAACATCGACCTTCGCACCGACCGGCTCGCGCTCCAGCGCCTCAAGGAAGCCGCCGAAAAGGCGAAGATCGAGCTGTAGCTCGGCGGCGACGACCGAGATCAACCAGCCGTTCATCACCGCGCGCATGGAAGGCGGCGCGACGACCCCGCTCCACCTCGTCGAAACGCTGACCCGCGCCGACCTTGAGAAGCTGGTCGAGGACCTGATCGAGCGGACGATCGAGCCGTGCAAGAAGGCGCTCAAGGACGCCGGGCTCGAGGCGAAGGACATCGCCGACGTCGTCCTGGTCGGCGGCATGACCCGCATGCCGCGCGTGCGCGAGAAGGTGAAGGAATTCTTCGGCCGCGAGCCGCACACCGGCGTCAACCCGGACGAAGTCGTCGCGATGGGCGCGGCGATCCAGGCCGGCGTCCTGCAGGGCGACGTCAAGGACGTGCTGCTGCTCGACGTGACGCCGCTGTCGCTCGGCATCGAGACGCTGGGCGGCGTGTTCACCCGGATGATCGACCGCAACACGACCATCCCGACCAAGAAGAGCCAGGTCTTCTCGACCGCCGAGGACAATCAGAATGCGGTCACCATCCGCGTCTTCCAGGGCGAGCGCGAGATGGCCGCGGACAACAAGATGCTCGGCCAGTTCGACCTGGTCGGAATCCCGCCGGCGCCGCGCGGCGTGCCGCAGATCGAAGTCACGTTCGACATCGACGCCAACGGCATCGTCAACGTTTCCGCCAAGGACAAGGGCACCGGCAAGGAACAGCAGATCCGCATCCAGGCGTCGGGCGGCCTTGCCGATTCCGACATCGAGAAGATGGTCCGCGAGGCCGAGCAGTTCGCCGAGGAGGACAAGAAGCGGCGTGCTGCGGCCGAGGCGAAGAACAACGCCGAGAGCCTGATCCACTCGACCGAGACGCAGCTCGCCGAGCATGGCGACAAGGTATCGGCCGAGATCAAGACGGAGATCGAGACCGCGCTGACCGAGGCCAAGACCGCGGTCGAGAGCGGCGACGCCGACCAGATGACCGAAAAGACCAATGCCTTGACCCAGGCGGCGATGAAGCTCGGCCAGGCGATGTACCAGCAGCAGCAGGCCGAGGCGCAAGGCGCAGGCCGGTCCCGAGGCTGGCGCCGAGGGCGCCAGCCCGGCGAAGAGCCTGCGGAAGAAGTGGTCGACGCCGAATTCTCGGAAGTCGACGAAGGCGAGAACAAGGGCTGATGAGTTGGCGCGGTTCCTTGTCAGGGGCCGCGCCGCATCCTGTGCGGCGTAAGGGCGGGGATCATTGATGGTCGAGCAGGACTATTACGATCTGCTGGGCGTTCAGCGCGGCGCGGACGAGGCGGCGATCAAGGCGGCCTATCGCCGGCTCGCCAAGGAATGCCACCCGGACCGCCACAATGGCTGCCGCGATCAGGAAGCGCGGTTCAAGGCGATCAGCGAAGCCTATGACGTCCTCAAGGACCCGCAGAAGCGCGCCGCCTACGACCGCTTCGGCAAGGCGGCATTCCAGAACGGGCATGGCGGCGGCGACCCATTCGGTGATGCCGGCTTCAACGGCTTTTCCGACATTTTCTCGACGATCTTCGGCGAGTTCATGGACCCGCGCGGCGCCCGGCAAAACGCCGCCCGCGGCGCCGACTTGCGCTACGACCTGGAGCTGAGCCTCGAGGAAGCCTTCACGGGGGTCGAAAAGACCATCACCGTCGAAGCCCTAGCCAAGTGCGAACCTTGCCACGGGCGCGGCTGCACCAAGGCGAACGACTGCGCGACGACCTGCTCAACCTGCGGCGGCATGGGCAAGGTCCGGGCCCAGCAGGGCTTCTTCGTCGTCGAGCGCGGCTGTCCCAATTGCCGCGGTTCCGGCGAGGTCATTTCGGACCCCTGCCAAAATTGCCACGGCGAGGGCCGGGCGGTGGCCCAGCGCCGCTTGTCGGTCAAAGTCCCGGCGGGCGTCGATGAAGGCACGCGCATTCGCGTTTCCGGCGAAGGCGAGGCCGGCATTCGCGGCGCTTCAAGCGGCGACCTTTACCTCTTCGTCCACATGAAGCGGCACCCGATTTACGCGCGGGAAGGGACCAGCCTGATCGCCGAATGTCCGATCAGCTTTACCACTGCGGCGCTCGGCGGGACGATCGGCCTGCCCGGCATCGACGGCGCCAAGGTCGACATCAAGATTCCGTCGGGAATCCAGTCCGGCGAACAATTGCGTCATCGCGGATCCGGCATGAGCGTGCTCAACGGCCGCGGGCGCGGCGACATGGTCGCGCGCATCCTGGTCGAAACGCCGACCCGCATGTCGAAGGAGCAGAAGCGTCTGCTCGAGGAATTTCGCGGGACCGAGACGGGCGACGAATGCCCGAACGCGAAGAGCTTCTTCGGCCGCGTCCGGGACGCGCTCGGCCGCTAGGAACGATCGACGGTAAAGGCTATCGTCGCACCTTACACGGGGGCGATCCATGCTTCATTTTCTGGCTTTGGCGGCCGCCGCGCCGGCAGCCGTTCCTGTCCAACCGCAAAAGCCTGCGGCAGTTACCGCGATTACCGCCGACCATTTCGGTCTTAGCGTCGCGGATGCCCGCGTCAGCGCCAAATTCTACCAGGATGTCGTGGGTTTGGAGCCGATGGCCACTCCGGGCGTGTGGCCCACCGATCGCTGGATGCACGCAGGCAATTTCCAGGTGCACCTGATCGGGGGTCGAACATCGACTGCCCAACCTGCCGCAGATATCCATTTCGCGTTCCGAGTGCCCAGTCTGGCTGAAGAAATCGCGGTCCTCGATCGCCATCACGTCGCCTGGGAGAGCTCGGACCACAGGCCGCACCAGGTGGGGACGCGCGTGGACGGAGTCCTGCAAATCTATTTTCACGATCCCGACGGCTATAGAATCGAGATCAATCAGGCGCCGCGCTAACGTCGGCTAGACAGACGCTCGCAGTTTCGCGATTTCAATCCGCAGTGCGACCAACTGCGCGAACAATTCCGCCGCGGCGTGAATTTCCAAGCTGGGCGGACGAGGCGTGCGGCTATCGCAGCGGAACTCGCCGTCGACGCCGTCCGCGCGGAACGGCACGCGCAGCGTCGAGCGGATTCCGCCTGCCTCAAGCGCCTGCAAGGCCTCGCTGTCGGGTGCGCAAAGCAGGGCGGCGCTAGATGCCTTATCATCCTCGGCGCGCGGGAAAATCGCCACGGCTTCGTTCCTGGTGTCGGCAATCATCACCGGCAAAACGGCGTCCACATCTGCCGTCCCGATGAAGGCGCCCCGGCTGCTTTCGGCGCGCTTGTCACCGCAGCGCAAAGTCACCCGGTCATATCCGGTCAGTGCGCGCATCCGTCGAGCCGCGCCGTCGAGCAGCGCCTGGCCGTGATTGTCGGCGAGGCCGGCGATGAGCCCGCCGACCGTCCCGAATGCTTCGCCGAAGCTGCCTGCCGACGGCACCGCTTCAAGCAGCACCCGCCCGCCGGCGAGCTGGAATGCGATGTCGACGAATTCATGCTCGCCGGTGAGTCGAACGCCATAGGCGCGGCCGATGCCGGTCGTTCCACTTAACCGCGAGAACAGGTTGCGAAGATCGTGCAGCGCCTGGGCCTGAACGAAGCGGCCGAGCGGCTCGTCGATCAGGGTGACGTGCGATTCCCCGAGCAGATGATGGACGTTTTCGGACGCGCGCAGGACAATCCAGTCGAGCGACAGCTCGAGCAGCCAGGCGCCTGCCTGAACGCCGCCCGCGTCGCTCGCCGGCGAAGCGCTCGTCACTTGATCTTGAAGTTCCTGCACGATTTCCATCTGCCCCCCGGCATTCGGGTCTGCGTATCATAACGCCGAAATCGGCATAATCACCTGAAACTGCGCTTTTTCATCCGTCCAGCATGCGGAATACGCCGGGCCGTTGCGCCGCCACGGTGAGTATCAGTTCCCGAATGGCGACCGATATGTTTAGCCGAACACCCGGGCGAAAATCGTGTCGACGTGCTTGAAGTGGTAATCGAGGTCGAACAAGGCGTTGAGCTGATCGTCCGAAAGGCGCTGCGCGACCTCCGAGTCGCCCTTGAGCAGGTCGAGCAGTGAAAGCTCGCCGTCGGATTCCCACACCTTCATCGCGTTGCGCTGGACCAACGCATAGGAATCCTCGCGGCTGAGGCCCGCCTGGGTCAGCGCCAGCATCACCCGCTGCGAATGGATGAGGCCGCCCATGCGGTTGAGGTTCCTCGCCATGCGCTCGGGATAGACGACGAGCTTGTCGACGACGCCGGTCAGTCGGGCGAGCGCGAAGTCGAGGGTGATGGTGGCGTCGGGGCCGATGAAGCGCTCGACCGAGGAGTGGGAGATGTCGCGCTCGTGCCACAGCGCGACATTCTCCAGCGCGGGCGTGACCGCGCTGCGCACCATTCGGGCAAGCCCCGTCAGATTCTCGGTCAGAACGGGATTGCGCTTGTGCGGCATGGCCGAGCTGCCCTTCTGCCCGGGCGAGAAATATTCCTCCGCCTCAAGCACTTCGGTGCGCTGGAGGTGGCGGATCTCGGTCGCCAGCCGCTCAATCGACGAGGCGATGACGCCCAGCGTCGCAAAGAAGGCGGCATGGCGGTCGCGCGGGATGACCTGGGTCGAGACGGGCTCGACGCTCAGGCCCAGCTCCGCCGCAATATGCTCTTCGACCGAGGGCGGAACGTTGGCGAACGTCCCGACCGCGCCCGAAATCGCGCAGGTCGCGATCGTGTCGCGCGCCGCCGCCAGCCGGCCGCGGTTGCGGTCGAACTCGGCATAGGCCTGGGCGAGCTTGAGACCGAAGGTGGTCGGCTCGGCGTGGATGCCGTGGCTGCGGCCGATGGTCGGGGTCAGCTTGTGCTCGACCGCGCGGCGTTTCAGCACTTCGAGCAAGGCGTCGATGTCCTTGAGCAGAAGCTCCGCCGATTGCTTCAATTGCACCGCCAAGGTGGTGTCGAGCACGTCGGAGCTGGTCATGCCCTGATGAAGCCAGCGCCGCTCCGGGCCCAGCTTCTCGCCGGCCCAGGTCAGGAAGGCGATGACGTCGTGCTTGGTCACGGCCTCGATTGCGTCGATCGCTTCGATATCGATCTCGCCCAGCGCATCGCGGTCGTAGGCGGCGCGGATGGTGGCGGCGTCCTCGGCCGGGATCATGCCGATCTTGCCCATTGCCTCGGCGGCGAAGACTTCGATCTGCCACCAGATGCGGTAGCGGTTTTCAGCCGACCAGATGGCCGTCATTGCGGGGCGGGAATAGCGGGGGACCATGGGGCGAGCGGCTAGCAGAGCCGCCCGCAGCGCATCAAATGCGCGTCGGCCTAGCGCAGGCGGGCTGCGACCAATCGCTTGAAAACGCGCAATTCACAGGCCGGAAGATACATCGGTGCTGCTGCACCCCGGAATGCGAACATACTTGACGATAGGGTGCGATTAGCGGCGCCTAGCGGCTCGAGGTTGCGGAGCTGCCTCATCGTCTGGGCGCGGAAGAAGGGCCGCACGAACTGGCGGCCATGACGATCGGACAGTAGCTCGAACCCGAGCGCGCTTCCCGGCGGGATGGCGTCGGCCGGATAGCCTGCAACCCGCCAATGGGCGTTGAGCAGGCCGCCAAGGTCGGCAATGTTGGTGTCGTGACCGGCGAGAAGGGTGACGCGCGATCCGCTCGTAAGCGCTTGAACGATCGCCTTGGCGAGCGGGCCCGCGCTGGCCTTGGCAATAAATTGCGGTCGGTCGGCATATTTGAACTTGACCGAATTGAAGACGAGCAGCCGCGAAATCTGATCGCGGCCGGCCAAGCCCCACGCCACCTGGTTGTCAGGCATCCCCTCAAGGTATTCGAGGAGGAAGGTTTCGCCCGCCGTCGATGCGGCGTCGAGCGGGCCCTCCACGTCGGGACGGCCATGCTGGTGCTGTTTGATCGACGAGCCGGTCAGCAGATTGCACGCAGGCGCCGAGCAGCCCAGAATTGAACTCATCTGCCGAAGCTCAGGCGTGAGCTGTCGGACCTCGGCGGGAATCCCGCCCTTTGGCGGCTGAGCCAGTGCCGCTCTGTAAGCTCGCTGTCCGTCGAACCAGGCCGGCTGACTATCGAGGATGTGGAACAAGGGGTCGGGAGCGCCCGGTGCCGGATGGGCCACCGCCAGCTTGCATCTGGGCGCGAGGCCATTGGCCCAGGCTTCTGCGGTGGCAATGGCCCGGGGCACGTGGCTTGCTGTGATCGCGACCTGCCCGATGGCCGGGCATCCCGACGAAGCCAGCAATCCCGATCTCGCGAAATAGGCTCGGTCGGAGGCCGCCAGCAACGCAATGCCCTGCGCCCCATGTGGGGTCAGAAGGCCCGGCGCGACCGGCCATTGTGGCCAGGCCTTCGCGGAATATTGAAGCGGGATCGGCTGGAGCGCGGTGGGCGGACGGATTCCGTGGCGCATCAGCATGACCACGCGCTCGAGCTTGAGTGTGAGCTGGGGTGCGGCCGCCGCAGTCGCAGGCAACAGGCCGGCGGCCGATGCGATCAGCGCGAGATTGCCAGACAAGCTTTTCATCCGGGGCCCCCTCACGCCGGCGAAGCATGGCGACAGGTGCTAGCAGAGGCGGCGGGGCCCTTCAAATCGCCCGCTTTGCCGTTTCCCCCCGGCACGCGTTCAATATTGCCCGTAGCGCCCGTGTACGGAGTCGAGCAGCAACGCCGGATTGTAGCCGACGCCATCCTTGAACACGGTTTCGATTTTCTCGATATCCGCGATCTGCCGCGACGGGTCGCCGTCGATCACGACCAGGTCGGCATTCTTGCCTGGCGCGATCGAACCGATCTGCGAGTCGAGCCCGAGGTAGATTGCGCCGTTGAGCGTGCCGATCCGGATCGCCTCGACGGGGGAGAAACCGGCCTTGACCAGCAATTCAATCGCGCGCTGGTCGCCGAAGCCGGGCAGTACGTTGCCGGCGCCGGTCGGGTCCGGCCCCGCCATCAGCAGGCCGCCGGCGGCGACGAACGCGCGCTCCAGCGCGAGATCGTTGGCCCACAAGCGCTCGTCGTTCGCTTTTCGCTCCGCTGAATGGGTGGCCGCGCGGACCCGCACGATCAGATAGTCGTTCCGCGCGTCGGCACTCATCATCGCCAATTGCCGGGGCGACAAATTGCCATACTCCGGCGAAAACGGCTCAAACACCGGCAGGGTCGAGGTCACCGCGACATGATGCGCCACCAGGGTCGCGATCAGCGCCTTGGCCTCCGCGCTGTCGACCGTCATCGCGGCGAGGGTAGGATCCCCGCCGGTTGCCGGGCAGATATCGGCTTTTTTGCCGGGATCGGCCTGGGTGTTGACGAAAAAGCCGTGCTCCAGATTGTCGATGCCGAGTGCCGCCGCTTCGGGATAGGTCACCGCGCAAAGGTGGCCGGTGACCTTGATCCCGCGGGCGTGGGCCGCGTCGATCGCCGCCTTCAGCTCGGCGCGCGTGATGTTCATGTATGCCTTGAACGAGGTGACGCCACGGTCGGCCCAATAATTGACTGTCGCGGCGGCTTCGGCGGGGTCCTTGAGCACGTGCATTTGAATGAACGGGCTGTTCGGGCCCTCCAGATAGGGGCCGGTAACGTCCATGTGCGGCCCCGGCATCGTGCCCGCGTCGATCGCCGCCTTCATGTTGAGATCGGTGTACGGCTCGACGCTGCCTGTCGTGCGCAGCGTCGTGACTCCACCGGCCAGGTATAGCCGGGGCGAAGAAAAGGTCATTTGCGGGACCAGCACGGGCGGATCGAAGCTGGTGGCCGCCACATTTGGGCGCGCGATATAATATTGATGATCGTGCATGCCGACGATGCCGGGGATGACGCTCTTGCCGGTCGCGTCGATGATCTGGAAACCTGGTGGAACCGGGTCGTCGCCAGCCTGGATGCCGGCAATCCTCCCGCCGGCGATCAGCAGCGTGCGGTTGTCTTGCGCCGTCGCGCCGGTGCCGTCGATCACGCGGACGTGCGCCAGGGCGATTTTGCCGGCAGCCACCTTGACGAACGGTTTGACCGAATCCCCGGGCGTGGCGGGCGGCGGCAATATGCGCGCAGCCATGTCGACCTTCGCCGGCGCCGCGGCGATCAGCAGAACCGCCGCGATTGGCAACAATCCGCGCATCATTTTCCCCCACGTTCGAATAGCCCGAGCTCGCTCGGGGACCCCCCGTCAGTGGTGGAACGGCGTCATTGTCAAATCAAGCCTGGGCAGAACAGGGCGATGACGCGGCTGGCACGCGGGTCCGGTTATTCCCCTCGGCGCAACCGGGAGGATCGTTACCGACCCTCCCAGCCTCGCATTGCCGGGTCAGCCGGAAACGGCGCGGCAAAGCTCCGGAATATTGATCCCTTCCTGGTGCCATGCGCCAACCGAGTGGCCACGGGTCGGATTGTCCGGGTCGTTCGGGTTGTTGGTGAACGGGCCCGGCGACTGGGTCGGGAGCACGTTGTGGGCCTTGCTGCCCGGAACCTGGTCCGCTGGGCCGCCCGCCGAGCCGTCGGCCATGTTCGGCTGGTTGCCATAGAGGCCGTCCGAAATGCACTCGCCGACACTGTCGTATACCTGCGCCGAAGCGGGTGCCGCGGAAGCGAGGGTGATTGCCGCAGCCGCTAAAATCATCTTCATAGTCAGTTCCTTACGAAAACACGCCCGGGCAGTGCGGGCAAGAATGTTCTGCGCGATGAGTCGGTCAAGCCGTGGCTGACCAACCGCGTCTCGGTTAACGCAAACCATTAACTTTGGATAGGGCAGTCTAAATCAGCCCCATTGCCCGCATGCTCGTCCGGCCCTGAGCGCCGACGATGACATGGTCGTGCACCGTCACCTTCATGTGACGACCGGCATCGACCAGGTCGCGGGTCAGTCGAATGTCCTGCGACGATGGTGTGGGGTCGCCGCTCGGGTGGTTGTGGACGATGATCAGCGCGGTGGCGCCAAGGGCGATGGCGCGGGCGATGACTTCGCGGACATGGACCGAGGCTTCGTCGACGCTGCCCTGCCACAGCGCTTCGTTCGCGAGCAGCATGTTCTTGGCATTGAGGAACAGGATCCGCACCTCCTCCACCCGCGAATGCGCCATGGCGGCGTGGAGATAGTCGCCGAGTGCGTCCCAGCTCGACAATATCGGCCGTCCTTCGACACGCGTTTCCAGCAGGCGCAGCGCCGTCGCTTCGGCGATTTTCAGCGCCGCCACCGTCGCCTCGCTCAGGCCCTCGCGCTTCAGCGTTTCGGCGCTGGACGAAAGCAACGGTCCGATCCCGCCAAATTGCGCGACCAGCTTCTTGGCGATCGGCTTGGTGTCGACGCGCGGGATGGTCAGGGTCAGCAGATATTCGATCAGCTCATAGTCGTGAAAACCGTCCGGACCGGCGTCGAGCAATCGCTTGCGCAGCCGGCTGCGGTGACCGCTCGCACTCTCTTCGATTCCAGGGGTGTGCCCGTCCACTCCGGTCCTTTCGACGCGGCCGCTCCGAGCGTGCTCACTAGACCACAGAAGGCGCGGGCAGGGAAGCGGTCATGCCGCTCTCGGAACGGTCCTGCGCCGGATCAGTTAGTAGGAACCAATGGACGAACTGCGGAGTGAGGGCGTGAACGACGGCGCGCGCACGGTGATTGTGCGCAAGCGCGGCTGGACGCGTGTTCTCAGCATGGCGGCCCTCGGCCTCTTGCTGCTTGTTGCGGTGGTGATTGCGATCGTGTGGATCGAGCGGCGCCCAATCGCGACGCACTTCCTCGCGAGCGAATTCAAGAGCCGCGGGGTCACCGCGACTTACACGCTCGACCGCGTCGGCTTCCGCACGCAGCAGGTCAGCAATCTCGTCATCGGCGATCCCAAGCGGCCCGACCTCACCGCTCGCCTGGCCCAAGTGCAGATGCGCCTCAAATGGGACGGCAATTTCGAAGTCTATCGCATCGTCGCGCGCGGCGTCCGGCTGCGCGGCCGGCTGGTGAACGGGCGCGTCAGCTGGGGCCAGGTCGACAAATTGCTTCCCGCGCCGACCACCAAGAAGCAGCCGTTCAAGCTGCCCAACGTCGCCGTCGACATCGCCGATGCGACCATCGCGCTGGCCACGCCCTTCGGGCCGATCGGGGCCGCGATTCAGGGCAAGGGGCGCCTCAGCGGCGGCTTCAAGGGCCGTGCCGCGATCGCCAGCCCCCGGCTGGTGCCGGGACGGTGCGAGGCGCTGAACCTGCGCACCAACCTCGCGGTCGCGGTGACGGCGAGGCATCCTTATGCCGAGGGCCCGGTCGCGCTCGACCGCTTCAACTGCCCATCCAGCCATATCGACATCGTCGCCCCCCGATTCGACGCCAAGGCCAGCTTTAACGAGGCCCTGACCAACTTCGATGGCAGCGGCCGGATGGCGATCGCGACCATGACCGCCGGCGCCAACGGCCTCGCCGCCTTCACCGGCGACATCAGCTACAAGGGCTCGCTCACCGGCGTCGATGGTCGGGTGAAGCTGGCCGCTCAGAACTCTCGGCTCGGAACCACGACCGCCGAGCGCACCCGGCTCGGCGGCGCTTATCACCTCGGTATCAAGGGCGGGACGTTCGCCCTGGTCGGCGACTTCGCCACCGACAATACGACGCTCGATCCCAAGGTGCTCGATGGCGTGATCCAGCCGCTCAGCGCCGCTGCTTCGACCCCGATCGGGCCGATCGCCGCGTCCATTAGCAACGCCATCGGCAGGACGGCGAGCCGGTTCAACGCCGCCGGCCACATCCGGATCGTCAACTTCCCCGGCGGCGGCGCGGCGCGGATCACCGACGCCGATGTCAATGGCCCCAGCGGCGCCCGGGCGCGGGTCTTTGGCGGCAGCGGCGTCACTTATTACTGGCCCAAGGGCAATCTCCGGATCGACGGCAATATCGAAATGGGCGGCGGCGGACTGCCACATGGCCGGGTCACGCTACGCCAGCCTTTTTCCGGCGCGCCGATGAGCGGGGTAGCGACCATCGATCCTTATGCCGCTGGCGGCCAGCGGCTGGCACTGTCGCCGATCCGCTTCGGTCCGGGTCCGGGCAATTCGACCGCGGTCAGCACCTCGGCGCAGCTCGATGGCGGCTTCCCCGGCGGCCGGGTCCAGGCGCTGCGGCTGCCGATACAGGGTCGCATCGGCCCGGGCAGCAGGTTTGCTTTTGGTACCTCGTGCGCGGTCGTCAGCTTCAATCGCTTCCAGATGAGCAGCGTCGCCTTCGGCCCGACCCGGCTTCCGGTGTGCCCGGTCGGATCGGCGATCGTCAGCAAGGGCCCGGGGGGATCGGTCCGAACCGCCGCCCAGTTCAGCAGCCCAGCGCTTGACGGCACGCTCGGCAAGGAACCGCTGCACGTCGCCGCCGCCAACGGCCAGCTGCTCGGCCAGAATTTCGTGTTCAATCGCTTCGGGCTGCAAGCTCGGCAAGCCGGCATCGCCGATTGTGTTCGACGCCGGCCGCCTGACCGGCGCCTTCGCGCGCGGCGGCTTCGACGGCGGCTTCACCCAGGGCAAGGCGACCATCGGCACCGTCCCGCTGCTGCTCAGCGATGGCACCGGCAGGTGGATCTACCGCAACAGCAAGCTGGCGGTGGACAGCGCGCTGACCGTTTCCGACCGCGACGACAATCCGCGCTTCTATCCGCTGCGCAGCGACAAGGTGCACATGACCATCGCCGGCGACCATGTCCGGGCGAACGGCAGCTTGTTCCACCCAGCGAGCGGGACGCCGGTGACCGACGTCACCATCGAGCACCGATTATCGACCGGAGCGGGACACGCCAATCTCGACGTGCCGAGCCTGACCTTCGGCCCGAACCTCCAGCCCGAGGAGCTGACTCGCCTGACCGAGGGCGTGGTCGCTTTGGTCAACGGCACTATTCACGGCCAGGGCCGGATCGACTGGAGCGCGGGCGGCAAGGTCACCTCGACCGGCGATTTCTCGACCGCGAACATCGATCTCGCGGCGCCGTTCGGGCCGGTCGAGGGGATGGCTGGCACGATCCACTTCAACGACCTGCTCGGGCTGGAGACGCCGCCGGGCCAGACCCTTACGATCAAGTCGATCAACCCCGGCATCCTCGTCGAGAACGGAGTCATCAAGTACCAACTGCTGCCCCACCAGCTGGTCAAGATCGAGCGCGGCGAATGGCCGTTCATGGGCGGGCGGCTGATCCTGCACGAAACCGTGCTCAACTTCGGCCATCCGAGCCCGAAGCGGCTGACGTTCGAGGTCGTCGGGTTCGACGCCAAGCAGTTCGTCGATAGCCTCGGCTTTGCCGGGATTGAGATCAGCGGCACGTTCGATGGGTTCCTGCCGATGATCTTCGATGAAAGCGGCGGGCGGATCGTCGGCGGGCGGCTCGATTCTCGCGAGGCGGGCGGCGTGTTCCGCTATACCGGGACCAAACCCAAGGCAGGGATGCTCGCTGGCGCGGTGTTCTCTTTGCTCAGCGACCTTCACTATCGCCAGATGGTGGTGCGGCTCGACGGCGACCTGTCGGGCGAGTTCGCCAGCCGCATCACCATCGACAAGATTTCGCTCGGCAGCGGCGGCGGGTTGGCCGGGAGCGTCATCCGCGGCGCGTTCAGCAAGGTGCCGCTGCGCGTGAACCTCAACGTCAACGGGCCGTTCCGCGCGCTGATCCAGACCGCCAAGGCCTACAAGGACCCGCGCCAGGCGATCGCGCCGGTGATGCCGTTCCCGATCGATTCCCCGAGTCTCGACGTCGTCGTCATCGACAGCCGCAAGAGCGAGGAACAGCATTCGAACGCGCCGGCCAACGACGTCACCGTTTCCACCAAACCCGAACCGAGCGAGAAGTGAGATGATCCAGCACAAGACCAAAGTCGCCGCGGCCGCGCTCCTGGCGCTGCCGCTCGCCAGCTGCATCACGGTCAAGGCGCCCGACAAGCCGATCGAGATCAACCTCAACGTCGACATCAAGCAGGAGGTGCTGGTGCGCCTCCAGCAGGACGTCCAGAAGATCATCAACGAGAATCCGCAGGCCTTCCCGCCGGCGCCGGGGATCAAGAAGTGAAGTTACGACTGCTCGTGACGGTGCTGGCGGTCGCCTGCGCCGGTCCCGCGATCGGGCAGACTGCCGCGGTCAATGCCGCGCGCGCGGCGGGGCAGGTGGGCGAGCGCTACGACGGCTATCTCGGTATTTCCGGACCGGTATCGGCGACCGTGCGGAGCCAGGTGTCATCGATCAACATTCGCCGCCGCTCGCTGTACAGCGGCCTTGCCGCGAACAGAGGTGCGACGCCGCAGGACGTCGGCGTTACCGCGGGGTGCGAATTGCTCGGCCGGGTCGCGGTGGGTGAAGCTTATATGTGGGTCGACGGGCAGTGGCGGCGGCGAATGCCGGGCCAGCCGCTGCCGTTGCCCAGCTATTGTCGCTGAGCGAACGAGTCGCGGAACTCGGGCTTGAGCGCGGCGATGAGGCGCGCGGTGACGGGCAAGGGAATGTCATATTCGCCTTCGGCATAAGGGCCGGCGGTATAAGCACCCGCGATCAGATGGATCGTGTTGAGGCGGGGCGAACCCGACGGAATCAGGGACAGTTCGGAGAATTTGGGACAGGCGTCGAATTCCGGAACCATCGAACTCGGCTGGTAATCGGGTCCGCGCCGCTTTTTCCGCTCCGCGTTGAGCGCCCGGCAATAGGGATCGCGGAGGACACTCGCATAGGCGTTGGGCGTCGAGAAAAGCGAAGCGAACTTGATCTCTTTGCCCAGTCGCCGGTCCCAGAGCAGCGGTGTGGTCCCGCCATTGCCGTGCGCGCCGCCGGTGAACGCATAATAAGCGCGCGCCAGGCTCAACAGGCGAGCCGTCTGGCCGCTGGTGGTAATTCCCGTCGAGCTCGAGCAGGCGATGCCTTCGCTGCCGCTTTTCACCCGAACCTCGGTTTCGGCCTTGCCGCACGCAATGGATTGGGTCCGCTCCCTGGCGAGATCGGACTTAAACCGCTTCACCAGCGCCGGGACAGCGGCGGCTTCGGCCGAATAAGCGAAATCGACTTCGGCATACCGCGTCTTGGATTCGTAGCTAAACGGCTTCGCGCCCGCGGCTGCGGTGGCGAGAAGAGCGATCAGCAAAACTGCTCGTTTCATGTGCGTAACCTACAATGACGCCGCGTGGTTGACTATCCAAAGCCCTGTTCATAAAGGGTCGGCGCCTTGGCGGGCTCGATTTCCGCCATGTTCCTCGTCCTTGCCCGGCCCTTTCTAGCGGGGGCGACGCATAGGGGAGAAGCATGGCAGAGGACGAAAGCGCCGAGGTTCCGAAGCTTCCACCAGACGCACGGCTCGAATCGCTCGATAAGCGGCTCGACCAGTTGCAGCAGGCGGAGGCGAAGCGGACCGCAAGAGCGCAGCCGGACCCGAGCAATCAGCTTTGGCAGCAGCTCTTCGGCCAATTGATCGGCGCTCCGTTCGGCGGAGGCGTGATCGGTTGGGGTCTGGACAAGCTGGCCGAGTTCCTTGGCCACCGGACCTTTCCGCTGTTCTTCATCCTGATGCTGTTCTTCGGATTCGGCGTCGGCGTGAGGAACATCATGCGGCTTTCAAAGACCCGGCCGACCCCGGGCCAAGAGTAGAGGCGAAGAGGCAAGCGTGGCGGTTTCAGCCAAGATCGACCCGATGCACCAGTTCATGGTGGAGCCGCTGGTTCCGCTGCACATCGGCCAATATGACGTAAGCTTCACCAACAGCTCGCTGTGGCTGGTGATCGCGCTCGTCATCATCCTTGGCTTCATGGCGATGGGCATGAGGCGCGAGCTGGTGCCTGGCCGCTGGCAAATGGCGGTCGAGGGCCTCGCGGGTTTCGTCGACGATATGGTCAAGGTGAACATCGGCCCCGAGGGCAAGCGGTATGTTCCCTACATCTTCTCGCTCTTCACCTTCATCCTGGTCGCGAACTTCCTCGGGTTGGTGCCGCTGGCGATCATTCCCGGCCTGCATGCGTTCACGACGACCAGCCATTTCAGCATCACCTATCAGCTGGCGATCCTCAGCTTCTCGATCGTGCTGATTGTCGGCTTCTGGCGCCACGGCTTCCATTTCTTCTCGCTGTTCATTCCGCACGGCACGCCCAAGCCGATGATCCCGCTCATCTTCCTGGTCGAGTTCATCTCGTTCATGGTGCGCCCGTTCAGCCTTGGCTTGCGACTGTTCGTGGCCATGATCGCCGGTCACATCCTGATGGAGGTGTTTGGCAATTTCATCGTCAGCGGCTTCAACGGCGGCCCGATGGGCTGGGGCGTCGGAATCCTCAGCTTCCTGTTCATCGTCGGCGTCTACGCGATCGAGCTGCTGGTCTGCGCCATCCAGGCCTATGTGTTCGCGCTGCTGACGACGCTGTATCTCAACGACGCAATCAACCTTCACTAAGCAAAATAAGCCAAGGAGTTTCACATGGATTTCGCTTCCGCTCAGGTCATTGGTGCCGGTCTCGCCGCAATTGGCGTCGGTGCTGCCGCCATCGGCGTCGGCAACGTGTTCGGCTCGTTCCTCGAGAGCGCGCTGCGCAACCCGGCCGCGGCCGACAGCCAGCAGGGCCGCCTGTTCATCGGTTTCGCGGCCGCCGAGCTTCTCGGCCTGATCGCGTTCGTCGTCGCGATCATCATCCTCTACGCGCGTTAATCGCTGACGGCGCGAGCCGGGGACAATCATGCCTCAGATTACGCAGCTTCCGCTGATCATCTTCTCACAGCTGTTCTGGCTGGCGATCGTGTTCGGGATCGTCTTCTTCGGCATTGGCCGGGGGATGCTTCCCAAAATCCAGTCGACCGTCGATCTGCGCGAAAAGAAGATCGCCGACGACCTCGAACGCGCTCAGGCGGCGCGAGCCGAGGCCGATGAGAAGGAAGCTGCGTGGCGCTCGCGCATGGACGCCGCCCGGGCAGAGGCCGCGCGCCTCGGCCAAGAGGCGAAGAATGAAAGCGCCCGCGATACCGAGGCGCAGGTCAAAGCCGCTGCCGACAAGATCGGGCTCAAGGTCGACAGGGCCGAGGCCAAGATCCGCGAAGCCGTCGCAGCAGCGCGCGCCGAGATCGAATCCGTCGCCGCCGAAGCGAGCCAGGAAATGGTTGCGCGGCTGACCGGCATCACGGTCGCCAAGCAGGATGCCGCGACCGCGGTGAAGGCTGAGCTCAATGTCTGAACTGCAAACCCACACCGAAGTCCCCGCCGGGCATGAAGAGGCTGAGCCGACCTTTCATGGCGTAACCCCGCCGATGTTCATCGCTTTGGCGATGCTGTTTGTGATCGCGGTCCTGATCTGGAAGAAGGTGCCGGGCGCGATCGGCCGGGCATTGGATAGCAAGATCGCGCTGATCCGCGACCAGCTCGCCGAAGCGGAATCGCTGCGCAAGGAAGCCGAGGCGCTCAAGGCCGAATATGAAGCGCGCGCCAAGTCGGGCGACAAGGACCGCAAGGCCTTGCTCGAGCGCGCCAGGCACGAAGCCGAGGAAATCGTCGCCAAGGCCAAGATCGACGCCGAAGCGCTGATCGAGCGTCGCACGAGGATGGCCGAGGACAAGATCGCGGCCGAAGAGCGGACCGCGGTCGAACAGCTGCGCGCCGCGGCTGCCGATGCTGCCGCCAGGGCAGCGGCGCGGCTCATCGCCGAGCGCCACGACGACAAGAGCGACGCCAAGCTGGTCGATCAGGCGATCAAGGAAATCGCCGGGCGCTAGGCCTTACTGGCGGTGCTCGCCGCCAAGCTTCGAGACGCCCTCGAGCGCCTGGCCCGCGCAATCCTGGTCCGCCTCGCGGCTGAGGTCGCCGAGGCTGACGATGCCGCATAGCCGCTCCTGATCGTCAATGACGGGCAAGCGCCGGACCTGAGCGCCGCTCATCTTTTCGGCGGCTTGCTCGATATCGTCGTCGCTGCGCACCACGATCAGGTCGTCGGTCATGAGGTCGCGGACCGGCGTGTCCGGGCCATGGCCTTTGGCGACTCCACGCACGGCAATGTCGCGGTCGGTTATCATGCCGATCAGCCGGTCGCCCTCGGCGACGGGAATCGAGCCGGCATCGGCGCTGAGCATGAAGCTCGCGGCTTCCTGCGCCGTCTGCTCGGGGCGAATGGTCTGGACTTCGCGGGTCATCACGTCGCTGACTTTCATGGCTCGTCTCCCTCTCGAAACTCGCCGCTGGAACGAGCGGCCGACGACGCCTGTTCCTTCGCCTAGGGCAGGTTCTCGGTCAGGAGGTCGTAGGTCGCGACCAGTTCGTCTTTCTGGTTGAAAATCTCGACCGCCCAGCGGACCACGCCGGTATCCTCGCTCTTCAGCGACTTCGAGCGCACGGTCAGTTCCACCCGCATGGAATCGCCGGGATAGAGCGGGGTCAGGAAACGAAGGTTTTCGAGGCCGGTATTGGCCAGCACCGGGCCCGGGATCGGGATCGACGAACAGGCCCGCGGCGAAGCTCAGGATGAGATAGCCGTGGGCGACCCGGCCCGCGAAGATCGGCGAGGCCTTGGCCGCTTCCTCGTCCATGTGGGCGTAGAATTTGTCGCCGGTGAATTCGGCGAAATGCTCGATGTCCGCGATGCTGACGGTGCGGCTGGCGGTCTTCAGCGTGTCGCCGATGGCGAGCTCGCTCATCCGCTTGCGGAACGGGTGGCCCTCGACGAAATGCTTGGGCGCGCCGGGGATATATTGCTCGGTGATCGCCGCGATCATCGCCGGCGTCGACTGGATCGCGGTCCGCTGCATGTAATGCTTGACCCCGCGGACGCCGCCCATCTCCTCGCTGCCGCCGGCACGGCCAGGTCCGCCATGGACGAGGACGGGCAGGGGCGAGCCGTGGCCGGTGGATTCGGCGGCATTGTCGCGATTCAGCACCAGCATCCGCCCATGATAAGCGGCCGCGCCTTGCACGAAGTCGCGCGCCGCGTCGGGCGCGTTGGTGAATAGCGACAGCGCGAGGCTGCCCTTGCCGCGGTTGGCGAGGGCGATGGCGTCGCTCATGTCGCGATAGGGCATGATGGTCGAGACCGGCCCGAACGGCTCGCAGTCATGGACCGCGCTGGTCGCCCAGGGATCGTCGGCGCGCAGCAGCACCGGCGGCAGGAAGGCGCCGCCCGGAACTGGCGGATCGGCGTCCGGATCGCCGGCGACGATGCGGGCGCCGGCGGCCTCGAGCTCGCGAATTCGGGCGCGGACGTCGTCGCGCTGGGCAAGGCTGACCAGCGCCCCCATGCGCGTGTCCTCGGCGCGGGGATCGCCGACCTTGGTCTTCGCCAGCCGCTGGCCGAGCGCCTGCTCGACCGCGTCGAGATATTGCGCCGGGGCCATGGCGCGGCGGATGGCGGTGCACTTCTGGCCCGCCTTGACCGTCATCTCGGTCGCGACTTCCTTGACGAACAGGTCGAACTCGGGTGTTCCCGGCGCCGCATCGGGACCGAGCAGCGAGGCGTTGAGGCTGTCCTGCTCCGCCACGAAGCGGACCGATTCGCGAAGCACGGTCGGATGCGCCTTGAGCTTCATCGCGGTCGTGCGCCGAGCCGGTGAAGCTGACCATGTCCTGGCCGGTCGAAATGGTCGAACAGGTCGCCGACGCCGCCGACGATCAGCTGGACCGCGCCGGGCGGCAGGACGTCCGCTTCGATCATCACGCGGAACGCGGCTTCGCACAGATAGGCCGTGGCCGAGGCCGGCTTCACGATCGCCGGCACGCCAGCGAGAATCGTCGGCGCGAGCTTCTCCAGCATTCCCCAGACGGGGAAGTTGAAGGCGTTGATATGCACCGCCGCGCCCTGGAGCGGGGTGTAGATGTGCTGGCCGACGAACGTGCCATTCTTCGACAGGCCTTCGAGCTGGCCGTCGAGCAGGACGTGCGCGTCGGGCAGCTCGCGCCGGCCCTTGGACGAGAAGGAGAAGAGCGTGCCGGCGCCGCCTTCGATGTCGATCCAGCCGTCCTTGCGCGTCGCGCCGGTCAAGTAATTGAGCTCGTACAGCTCCTCCTTGCGGGCCATGATCGCGAGGCCGAGCGCCTTGATCATCCGCGCTCGCTCGTGGAACGTCAGCTTGCGCAGCGCCGGGCCGCCGACTTCTCTCGCGTGGCGCGAGCATGGCACCGAAATCGAGCCCGTCGGAGCCGGTCAACGCCACCGGCGCGCCGTCGATGGCGCTTGCGATCTCGGCCAGGCCGCCGTCGCCGGGGGTCCAGCGGTCGCGTTCGTAATTGAGGAGCTGAATGGTCTTCATGCTGCGCTTTCGTTGATGATGTCGACCGGAATACCGACGCGGAGCGAGTTGGCGATGTTGGTCAAGGCTTTGGCGCGTTCGATCAGCTCAGCCGGATCGGCGCCGCTTTCAAGTCGGCAGTCGATGGCGATTTGCGCGCCGACCGTGCGGCTGGGCGTTCCGTCAAAGTCGAGGGTGACTGCGATGCGCAAGTCGGCAATCGCCTCGTCCGTCTCGTCGGCCAGCACTTGCAAGTCGTTGCACAAGCACCCGCCGAGCGCGAAGGCGAGCAGCTCGCCGCCGTTCAAGCCGAGGCCCATGCCGCCGGCCTTGCCTTCGGGACGGTCGGCGATGACGCTGTGGACGCCCGCGACGCCGAGCGCCGCACGGGTTCCCCCAAGCATCCGGTATTCGATCGTCGTCGCGCCCATTTTGATCCTCTTCCGGCCCGGCTTGAACTCGCGATGAGCGCCTTAGAAGAAACCGTCGCTTGCGGCACCCGCCGCGTGCCAGGGAGAACGCCGTGATTGAAGCGGTACGGCCGATCGCGCTCGGCGATATCGAGGAGGCGCGACCGCGGATCGCGGGGACGGTACTGCGAACGCCGGTGGTCAGGCTCGATACCGGGCTAGATGGGCCGGACATCTATCTCAAGCTCGAAAACCTCCAGCCGACCAACGCCTACAAGATCCGCGGCGCCGCCAATGCGGTCGCCAGGCTGTCCGACGCGGAGCGGGCGAAGGGGGTGTGGACGATCAGCGCCGGAAATGCGGGCCAGGGCGTCGCTTATGCCGCGCGCGCATTTGGCGTGCCTTGCTCGGTGGTGGCGATCGAGACCGCGCCGCAGACCAAGCTCGACCGCATGCGCGCGCTCGGCGCGACCATCGTCCCGGTGTCGTACGAGGCGGCGTGGCGCGCGGCGGAATCGCATGCGTTCGAGGGGATGGACAGCACCTTCATCCATCCGTTCGACAACCATGACTTCATCGCCGGGCACGGCACCATCGGGCTGGAGATATTCGAGGACTTGCCGCAGGTCCGCACGGTCATCGCGGCAATCGGCGGCGGCGGGCTGATCACCGGCGTCGGCAGCGCGATCAATGCGCTGTCTCCGGACGTCAAGGTGATTGGCGCGGAGCCCGAGACGGCGGCGCCTTATGCTTATTCGCTCGCCAACGGCGGGCCGCAGCAATTCCCCGGCTGGCAGGCCTCGTTCGTCGACGGCGCCGGCGGCAAGAGCGTCACGGAGCGGATGTGGCAGCGGATGCAGGCGGTAGTCGACGGCACCGTGACGGTGACGCTCGATGAAGTGCGCGACGCCATGCGCCTGATCGCCGAGAAATCCCGAACGATTGCCGAAGGGGCCGGCGCTTTGGCGCTAGCCGCCGCGCTGACCGGGAAAGCCGGAGAGGGGCCGATCGTATGCGTCGTCTCGGGCGGCAATATCGACCTCGGGAAATTCGCCGAGCTGGTCGACGGCTGAGCATTCGCCAGGAAGGATGGTCTGATGAAAAGGAAGATTGCCCGACTCGTACTGGCGGTTTCGATCGCTTGGCCCGCCACATTGCCCGCGCAGGACAATGGCGTTCCCGTTGATCGGACCATTTACACGAACCGGCCAGTCCTGCCGGACTTCACGGCTGCAGATTGTCCCGACAATCCGCGTGGCCTTGAGCAGATCAAGAGCAACCTCTTTCGGCACACGACGGGCGCCGGATTGGCGGTGCATAGCGGGCTGGTCCTCATCACCAGCGAAGGTGCGCTGGTCATCGATCCCGCAATGACCTGCACCGCCGGCTGGCTTCGGGATGAAATAAAGCGCCGCTTCAACGTTCCCGTGAAATATGTGGTCCTGACGCACGCCCACGCCGACCACATCAGCGGCGCGCAAATACTGCAGCAGGACGGCGCCACCGTCATTGCCAACCAACGGGCCATCGAACCGATCGTCGGTGAGAAAATCCCGACCGCGGTTCCCGATCGCGTGTTCGACCAGGATATGACGATCAGGCTTGGTGGCGAAACCGTCCAGCTGCACCGGGTCGCGCCGAGCCATTCCGACAGCATGATTATGGTGCTCTTCCCGAAATATCGGGCACTGCAATGTACCGACGTCTGCGAAGCCAAGTCGATGCCATACAACGACTTTCTCGATTTCTATTACCCCGGATGGATCGAGACGCTCGACTGGGTGCTGAAACAGGACGTCGATGTCATCGACATCGGCCACTACAGCCCGGGCACTAAGGCCGATATTGCCGCTGAGCGCGCCTACATGATCGATCTTCACAGGCAAGTGCTCAACCTCGTCCGGTCGGGCCAGTCGTGGGACCAGCTCTACCGAAACGTGACGTTCAGCGACGAGGTCAAAAAATGGATCGGCTTCGGTACGATGAAGACACTCAACATTTTGGGGATGCACCGTTGGGTGACCAACCACCGCCGGGGCGAATGGTGATCAGCGCCCCTTGAAACGTGCGGGGCGCTTCTCCAGGAAGGCAGCGACGCCTTCCCGATAATCCTCGGTGAAGCCGAGCCGGCGCATTGCGCCTGCCTGGCGCTCCAACTCCTCGTCGAGGCTGTACTGCCAGGACGAGCGGATCATGTCCTTGATCGCGGCGAGGCCCAGCGGTGGCAGCGTGGCGAGCTTGGCGGCGATGGCATCGACCTCGGCGTCGAGCGCTTCATCCTCGACCGCTTTCCAGATCATGCCCCATTCGGCGGCCTGCTCCGCCGGCAGCGGCTCGCCGGTCAGCGCCAGGCCGAGCGCCCGCGCCTGGCCGACGAGGCGCGGGAGGACCCAGGTGCCGCCGCTGTCGGGGATCAGGCCGATGGCGGAAAAGCTCTGGATGAACTTGGCCGACTTCGCCGCCACGACGATGTCGCAGGCGAGGGCGATGTTGGCGCCGGCGCCGGCGGCGACGCCATTGACGCGCGCGATCACCGGCTGCGGAAGCGAGGTCAGGGTGCGGATCAGCGGATTCCAGCTCTGCTCGACCGTCTCGCCGAGGTCGACCGCTTCGCCCGGCGCGACGGCGCGGTCGTTGAGATCCTGACCCGCGCAAAAGCCGCGTCCGGCGCCGGTCAGCACGACGACGCGCGCATCGCCGAGGTTCGCGAGCGCGTCGCGAACCTCGACATGCATGGCGGCGGTGAAGCTGTTGAGCCGGTCGGGCCGGTTGAGCGTGATGCGGGCGGTCGGACCGTCCGCCTTGAACTCGATGGTCTCGTAAGCCATGCGCTCGCCTAGCGAAGGAGGGGGCATGGACGCAAACGTAGCTGGAACTCCGTCGTGGCCCAAGGTCGCCGCAAGCTTTGGCATGATGTTCCTGCTGTATCAGGCGGCCGAGGGGCTTCAGACCGTCATCGCCCCGGGAAATCCCGTGGGGCCTGCGCTGATGCTGGTGGCGTTGCTGATCGCCTGGCCCATCGGGCGCTGGCTCGGTGGGCGCGGCTACGATTGCTTCGGCCTCGGTCTGTCGAAGGGCTGGTGGGCCGTGCTTGGCGGGGGGATGGTGCTCGCCGCGCTTGCCAAGCTTGCGTCGCTGGCGGTCGGCAGCGCCGCGGGCATATACGTGCCAACCGGACCGGCCGCGCCGCTTGGCCTTGCGGCAATCGCGATCGCGGCGCTGACGACCTTCGTGCCTTCGATCGCGGAAGACATACTGACGCGCGGCTTCCTGCTTGAGGTTGTTCCGATCCGCCTCAGCTCTTTCCAGTACATCGTCGGGAGCGCCGTGCTCTACACGGTGAACCATATCTGGCGGTTGGACTGGGGGATTAGCGAGCAACTGCGCCTGCTGTGTCTCGGCCTTGCCTACGGCGCCGCGGCGTGGCGCTGGCGCTCGCTGTGGGGCGCGGTCGCACTTCACTGGGGCTGGAACCTCAGCAACGCGCTGGCCGACCAGACTATTCCGCTCGACGTGGCGAACGTCGCCGCCGGCCGCATGCTTTCGGCTGGGGTCCATCTTGCGCTGCTGGCGCTCGTGCTGCTTTGGGTCCCGGGCCGCCGACGCGATTTGAACGTTTAACCCCCAGAGGTTACATCGAACCCATGTACACGACCGAGCTTCAGAAGACCGGCAAGATCGAGAATCTCGAGGACCCGAAGTTGCTCGAGGCGTTCGAGGCGCGGGTCGCGGCGGACGAGTTCATCGAGCCCAAGGACTGGATGCCCGAGGCCTATCGCCGGACGCTGACCCGGCAGATCAGCCAGCATGCGCACAGCGAGATCGTCGGCATGCTTCCCGAGGGGAACTGGATCACGCGCGCGCCGTCGCTGCGGCGCAAGGCGATCCTGCTCGCCAAGGTGCAGGACGAGGCGGGGCACGGGCTTTACCTTTATTGCGCGGCGGAGACGCTCGGCACGAGCCGCGAGCAGATGGTCGAGGCGTTGCACAGCGGCAAAGCCAAATATTCCACGATCTTCAATTATCCGACGCTGACCTGGGCCGACATCGGCGCGATCGGCTGGCTGGTCGACGGCGCGGCGATCATGAACCAGGTGCCGCTGCAGCGCACCTGCTACGGCCCCTATGCGCGGGCGATGGTTCGGGTGTGCAAGGAAGAAAGCTTCCACCAGCGCCAGGGCTACGAGATCATGATCGCGCTGGCGAACGGCACGGCGCGACCAGAAGCGGATGGCGCAGGATGCGCTCAACCGCTGGTGGTGGCCGAGCCTGATGATGTTCGGCCCGCCCGACGAAAATTCGCCCAACACGGCCCAGTCGATGCGCTGGCGGATCAAGCGCGAAACCAATGACGAGCTGCGCCAGAAATTCGTCGACATCACGGTGCCGCAGGCCGATTTCCTCGGCCTCACGGTGCCCGACCCGGCGCTGAAGTGGAACGAGGAAAAGGGCGGTTACGACTTCGGCGAAGTTGACTGGGAGGAATTCTACGCGGTGGTCCGCGGCGAGGGCCCGGTCGCGAAGGAGCGGATGAAGGCGCGGCGCGACGCCTGGGACAATGGCGCCTGGGTGCGCGAGGCCGCTGTCGCGCATGAGGCCAAGCGCCGCGCAGAGGAAGGCGGCGTGAGCAGTGACTGGCCGCTTTGGGAAGTTTTCGTCCGCAGCAAGGGCGGCCTTGCGCATCGCCACGTTGGCAGCGTTCATGCTCCTGACGCGGAGCTCGCGCTCGCCCATGCGCGCGACACCTACACGCGGCGGCAGGAAGGCGTGAGCCTGTGGGTCGTGCCGTCCGCGGAAATCGTCGCCAGCGATCCTGACAAGGCCGGGGAATTGTTCGAACCGGCGGAAAGCAAGATCTATCGCCACCCGACCTTCTACGACATCCCCGACGAGGTGAAGCACATATGAGCGCTAATTCCTCCCCGGAACGGGGAGGGGGACCGCCGAAGGCGGAGGAGGGGGCGAGCGCAGCGAGCATGGAGGCGTGGGCCCCCTCCGTCAGCCCTCCGGGCTGCCGACCTCCCCGTTCCGGGGAGGATTTCGACCCCCGCACCGACTACCTCGTCCGCCTTGGCGACGACGCCCTGATCCTCGGCCAGCGCCTCGGTGAATGGTGCGGGCATGCGCCGGTGCTCGAAGTCGACATTAGCCTGGCCAATTTCGCCCTCGACCTCGTCGGGCAGGCGACGCTGCTGCTCGGCGAAGCGGGAGACGCCGACAAGCTCGCCTTCCATCGCGACGTGCTCGATTTCAAGAATTGCCTGCTGGTCGAGCAGCCGAATGGCGACTTCGCGCAGACCATCGCCCGGCAATTGCTCTATTCGACCTGGCAGCATTTGCTGCTGCAGCGGCTGACCCAGTCGACCGACCGCTTCCTCTCCGAATTGGCGCACAAGGCGGTGAAGGAAGTCGCCTATCACCGCGACCTGGCTTCCGATTGGACGGTCCGGCTTGGCGACGGGACCGAGGAGAGCGCTCGGCGCATGTCGGAGGGGCTCGACTGGTGTTGGCGCTTCGTGCCGGAATTGTTCGAGGTCGACGAGGCGCTGCAGGCGGCGATCGACGCTGGTGTCGCGCCCGATCCGCGTGGATTCGAGAAGGAATATCGGTCGGCGCTCGCCACAGTCCTGGCCGAAGCTCAACTTGAGGTTCGGGCCGACCAGCGGCCCATTCTCGGCGGACGGCGTGGCCACCACAGCGAGCATCTCGGCCATTTGCTCGCGGTGATGCAATTCCTGCCGCGCACCTACCCCGACGCGGTCTGGTAGTGGCCGAGCATTTCCATGCGCTGCGGGTCGCGGAGATCGTTCCCGAGACTGCCGAGGCCAATTCGATCCGCTTCGAAATTCCGGAAGAATTGCGCGAGCGTTTCGCCTTTCGGGCGGGGCAGCATCTGACACTCCGCGCGACGCTCGCGGGCGAGGAGGTGCGCCGCAATTACTCTTTGTGCACAGCGCCGGCCGAGGGCGACTGGATGGTGACCGTCAAACGGATCGGCGGCGGGCTGTTCTCCAATTGGGTGGGCGACCAGTTGAAGCCCGGCGACATGGTCGATGTCATGCCGCCGCACGGCAGCTTCACGACCGAGTTCTCGTCCGGCGACCGCCGCCGCCTGGTCGGGATCGCGGGCGGGTCCGGGATCACCCCGGTCATGTCGCTGATCCGGACCCTGCTGCGCGAGGAGCCGCACAGCCGGTTCACCTTGCTCTACGGCAACCGCGACAGCAGTTCGGTGATCTTTTTGGAGGCGCTCGCGGCGCTGAAGGACAAATATCTCGCCCGGCTGGAGGTTTACCATTTCCTCGACGCCGAGGACCAGGACATCGAGCTGTTCAACGGCATGCTGACGCGCGAGCGGTTGGATGAGGCGCTGCCGGCGCTGGTGCCCGATGCGGCAGAGGTCGACGGCTGGTTCATCTGCGGTCCCGGGCCGATGATGGACGCGGCGGAGGGCGCTTTGCTCGACGGCGCGATCCCGAAGGAGCGGATTCACATCGAGCGGTTCACGGCCGACCGGCCGGCCGGCGCGGTGGCGCGCGAGATGGCCGAGCTCCAGACCAGGGCCGAAGGAGTCACCGTCGCGGTTACGCTCGACGGGCGCACGCGCCGAGTACCGTTTACCGCCGGCAATATCCTCGACAGTGCGCGCGCGTCGGGCCTTCCCGCGCCATTCGCCTGCAAGGCGGGGGTCTGCGCCACGTGCCGGGCGAAGGTCACCAGCGGCAAAGTCGAGATGGCGGTGCATTACGGCCTGACCGATGAGGAAGTCGCCGACGGTTATGTGCTGACCTGCCAATCGGTGCCGCTCGGCGACGGAGTCGCGGTGGATTACGACGCGTGAAGACGCTAATCGCCGAACCATGCTAACCGAGACCAAAGCCCGCGGCCTTGCCGATCTTCCGCCCGTCCAGAGCGATTCGCTCATCGCCCTGATCGGGATGGTCAATGCCGACCCGAGGGCCGACAAGATCGACGTCGGCGTCGGCGTTTATCGCGACGGTGCGGGCAATACGCCGATCCTCAAGGTCATGAAGGAAGCCGAGCAGCGGCTGCTCGATACGCAGGCGACGAAGGCCTATCTCGGCAGCGCGGGCGACAAGCGCTTCGCCGAGCTGCTGCGGCCGATCGTGCTCGGCGAGCACGCCGATGACGAGCGCATCGTCGGGGTGCAGACTCCCGGCGGGTGCGGCGCGCTTCGCCTGGGGTTCGAGCTGCTGGCGCTGGCCAATCCCAATGTCCGGGTGCTGATCGGGACTCCGACCTGGCCCAACCATCCGCCGATCGTCCAGGCGGTCGGGCTCGGGATCACCGAATATCCGTACTACGAGCGCGGGCAGGGCGCGATCCGCTTCGAGGACATGATCGCGGCCTATGAAGCCGCGGCGCCGGGCGACATCGCCTTGCTCCATGGCTGCTGCCACAACCCGACCGGCGCGGACTTGAGCGACGAGCAGTGGGACGAAGTCACCCGCGTCGTGGCGGAGCGCGGCCTGATCCCCTTCGTCGACATCGCCTATCAGGGGTTCGGACGCGGCCTCGACGAGGATGCGCGCGGCCTGCGCGGAATCCTTGCCGCGTGCGACGAGGTCATCGTCGCACAAAGCTGCGACAAGAATTTCAGCTGCTATCGCGACCGCGTCGGCGCCTTGTTCATCAAGAGCCCGACAGCCGAGGCTTCGGCCTGCGCGATGGGGCACGTGTTCCAGATCGCGCGCGAGATGTGGTCGATGCCGCCTGACCACGGCGCGGCCTGCGCCCACATCATCCTTGACGATGCTGATCTCCGCGGGCGCTGGCTGATCGAGCTCGACGCCATGAGGGACCGCATCAATTCGGTTCGCGCGCGGATCGCCGCGGCCGACCCGCGGCTGGCCTTCATCGGGCGCCAGTTCGGCATGTTCTCGATGCTGCCGCTGTCGATGGAGCAGGTGCTGAAGCTGCGCGAGGACCATGCCATCTACATGGCCGACAGCGGCCGCTTCAACGTCGTCGGCATGAGCGACGTCGCGATCGAGCGATTTATCGGCGCCGTGATCGAGGCATTGGACGCCTGATCATGGCCGACCGCGACCCGGGCAAAGTGTCTTCTCAAGTCGACTGGCGTGAGGTCGCGAGGCTGGTTCTGACCAGCCGCGAGATGGACCGGATCGAGGAAGAAGAGCTCGTCCCGGCCAAGAAGGTTCTCTACCAGTTTTCAGCGCGCGGCCATGACCTGGCGCAGGTGCTGCTCGGTCTGCAGCTCAAGGACGGCGACGGCGTGTTCGGCTATTACCGGTCGCGTCCGCTGCTGCTGGCGCTCGGCGTGCCGCTCGCCGACGCGCTGGGATCGGGCATGGGCCTGGCCGGCGGCTATTCCGACGGACGCGATATCGGCGTCGTCTTCAACTACCCCAATCCGGGCGGCGCGCACGCGCTGCCGATGTGCGGCGGGGTCGGCGCGCAATATACGCCGGCGGCGGGCTGGGCGCAGGCCATCAAGTACAAGCAGCAGGTGCTGGACCAAGGGCCGGCGGACGCCATGGCGATCGTGCTCGGGGGCGATGCGAGCTGCGCCACTGGCGGATTTTGGTCAGCGCTAACTATTGCTACGACACAACAATTGCCACTGCTATTTTACATTGAGGACAACGGCTACGGCATCTCGGTTCCGTCGGAATATCAAACCCCGGGCAAGAACATCGCCGCCAATCTCGCGGGCTGGACGGGCCTTACGATCTTCGATGGCGACGGCACCGATCCGACCGAGGCTGCGGCGCTGATCGACCAAGCGGTCGGCCATGTCCGCAGAGAGCAGGCGCCCGTGTTGCTGCGCCTGCTTGTGCCACGGCTCGAAGGGCACAGCTTCCAGGACACCCAAGCGTACAAAAGCGAAACCGAGATCAAAGCCGAATGGGCGCGCGATCCATTGCCCAAGCTCAAGGCGCACGCCGCCAGGATGCAGGTCGGTGAAGCGCAATGGGCGGACCTCGAACGCGAGGCGGCATGGCAGGTCGAGGCAGCGCGTGCCGAAGCCGAGGCGCGCGGCGTGTCTTCGCCTGAGAAGGTTACCAGCAACGTCTTTTATGAAGGCGAGCTGCAGCAGGTCGGCGGTCTGTGGAACAGCGGTTACAAGGCTCCGCCGGCGACCGACGAACCGACCGGCTCGGGCCAGCGCATCAACATGGTCACCGCGATCCGTCGCGTGCTTGACCAGGAGCTGGAGGCCAATCCGCGCGTGCTCGCGTTCGGCGAAGATGTCGGGCCGAAGGGGGGCGTCCATGCGGTCACGCTTGGGTTGCAGGAGAAGTTCGGGGTCGAGCGGGTGTTCGACACGTCGCTCAATGAGGAGGGCATCGTCGGCCGCGCGGTCGGAATGGCGCTCGCCGGACTGATGCCGGTCCCGGAAATCCAGTTCCGCAAATATGCCGAGCCGGCGACCGAGCAGATCCACGATTGCGGGACGATGCGCTGGCGCACCAACAACCGTTTCGCGGCGCCGATGGTGCTGCGCGTGCCGGGCGGGTTCTTCAAGTGCGGCGACCCGTGGCATTCGATGACCAATGAGGTCGAGTTCGTGCATAATCCCGGGTGGAAGGTCGCGGTGCCGAGCAATGCCGAGGATGCGGTCGGGCTGCTGCGCGGGAGCTTGCGCGGCAATGACCCGGTGCTGTTCTTCGAACATCGCGCCATGCTCGACGATGCCTGGGCGCGGCGCCCGTGGCCGGGCGACGATTACGTGCTGGAGTTCGGCAAGGCAAGGAAGACGCGCGAGGGTGACAGGATCACGATCGTCACCTGGGGCGCGATGGTGCCGCGCTGCGAGGCGGCCGCGGAGGGCGTCGACGCGGATGTCATAGACTTGCGCACCCTAATGCCATGGGACCGCGAGATGGTGCTGGACAGCGTGCGCCGCACCCGCCGCTGCCTGATCGTCCATGAGGATTTGCGGACCGGCGGTTTCGGCGCGGAGATTGCCGCGGTTGTCGCCGACGAAGCGTTCCTTGACCTCGATGCGCCGGTGGCGCGCGTGACCATGCCCGACATTCCCAGCCCGCATCATCCCAAGCTGATGGAGTGGGCGCTTCCCGGCCCAACGCAAATCCGTGCCGAGATCGACCGGCTGGTGGGGTTCTGAGTTGATCGACGTTCGCGTTCCCGATGAGCAGGAAGGCACCAAGGCGGTGGTGCGCGCATGGCTGAAAGCGGTCGGCGATGCCGTCGCGGAAAACGATCCCCTGGTTGAGCTCGAGACCGACAAAGTGACGCAGGAGGTGCCGTCGCCGGCGGCGGGGGTGCTGGCGGAGATCGTGCTCGATACCGATGCGGAGGCAGTGCCGGGGGCGTTGCTGGGACGAATTGAGACGAAGAGTTCACCGGCGGAGGCCGGTGCCCAGGGCGCTACGCAAGCAGCCCGCCTTTCCCTTACACCGGCTGACAGCGCTCCTGGACCCGGCCTTCGCCGGGGAACAGCGAGGTCGAAAACCGCCTCTCCCCCTCGGTCCGTCGCGCCTGCCAGCAGCATGGTATCGACCCTGCGCGGATCGCTGGGACGGGGCGCAACGGCCGCATCACGCGCGAGGACGTCGATCGCGCCGTCGCTGAAGCAACCACGGTCACCGTCGGCGAACCGGCCACGGCGCAGCCGCGCCATGTCTCGGGCAGCGACATTCCGCACGACCGCATGCGGCTCAAGATCGCCGAGAACATGGTTCGCGCGGTCGCCGAGGCGCCGCACGTCACCGCTTTGTTTGAGGCCGATTTCTCCGCCGTCGCGGCGCATAAGGCAGCGCTTGCGGCACGCGGGGTAAAGTTCAGCTACACGGCCTATATCGTCCGCGCTGCAGCAGCCGCGATGGCCGCCGCGCCGGCGATCAACGGCCGCTGGGAAGATAACCGCATCGCCATCTCGCCGACGATCGACATCGGCGTCGGCACCGCGCTCGGCGACAAGGGGTTGGTCGTGCCGGTGGTCAAGGACGTCGGCGCGCTCAACCTGGAGCAGGTCGGCGCGAAGCTAGACGAGCTCACCCGCAAGGCGCGCGACGGCAAGCTCGACCGGTCGGACGTGTCGGGTGGAAGCTTCACCATCTCGAACCACGGGGTGTCGGGCTCGCTGCTCGCCGCGCCCATCATCCTGCACCAGGGGCAGGCGGCCATCCTCGGCGTCGGCAAACTCCAAAAGCGCGTGATGGCGCGCGAGGTCGAAGGCGAGGATGCGATCGTCATCCTGCCGATGGCTTACGTGACGCTGACCATCGACCATCGCGTAGTTGACGGCCACCAGACCAACGCCTGGCTGACGCGGTTCGTCGAAATCCTCGAGAGCTGGCCCGCCGCTTAGGCGAGCGCTCGATAGATGCCGTAGATGCTGGTCAGGGTCAGCAAGGCGCCGACCAGGACGAGCATGGGCTTTGGCGCGATGCGCTTGACCAGGAAGGCCCCGAACGGGGCGGCGATGATGCCGCCGATCAGCAGGCCCGCCGTCGCCACCGTGAAAGCAGAGAGGCCGAGCGCGGCGACGAAGGTGATCGATGCCGTCAGCGTGACCAGGAACTCGGCGGAATTGACGGTGCCGATGGTCTTCCGCGGCTCCGCGCCCTGGACGAGCAAGTTGCCCGTGACGACGGGACCCCAGCCGCCGCCGCCCGCCGCGTCGAGAAACCCTCCGGCAAGCCCAAGGGGTTCGACGATCTTCGCCGGCTTGTGGTGCGGTGGATAGCGCAACCCGCGCCACATCAGGAACAGGCCGATCAGGGTTAGATAGGCCAGGACGAAGGGCTTGGCGGTCGCCCCGTCGATGTGCGTCAGGAGATAGGCGCCGGCCGCGGCGCCGATCATGCCGGGAATGGTCAGCCGCGCGAGCAGCTTCCAGTCGACGTTGCGGTGGATGATGTGGCTGATCCCGCTGGCGCAGGTCGTGAAGGTTTCCACTGTGTGCACGCCAGCAGACGCCGCGGCAGGGGCGACGCCCAGGCTGATCAGTAGGGTGTTGGAAATGACCCCGAAGGCCATGCCGAGCGCGCCGTCGACGATCTGCGCGGCAAAACCGACGCCGATGAAGGGCAGGATGGCCACGAAATCGATCGAAGTCAGCGCGGTCAAAACAATCCCCCTGAGCCCGGCTTTCTAATTCCTAGCTACTGGCTCGACAATATATGTCCGTGGCGTGCCGTCAGATTTCCAGCACGGCGTAGCGCTTGCCGAACAGCGGCTTCAGCACGAACTGAGCGACATTGTAGACGGGCGTGCCCCTTGGCGTCGCGCCCTGGTAACGGCCGTGGTGGGCATGGCCGTGGACGACCGCTTTCACATGATCGAAGCGGTCGATGGCATCCGCCAGGCGGGCGGAGCCGAGATACTGGTAAATCGCGTTGGGTTCGCCCTCCAGCGTTTCCTCTGTCGGCGAATAATGGAGAACCGCGACGCTGCGCTCGGTGCGAAGCGAGCGCAGGCCATTCTCTAACTTGCGCGCTTCCTTCACCGCCTCGTCGACGAACGCCTTGGCGATCGGCTCGCCGAAGGGCGCCAGCTCGCCGCGCCCGAAACCGCCCATGAAGCCCTTCACGCCGGCGAAACCGACGCCCTAAATCTCGATCGCCTGCTCGTCGAGAATCGTCATCCCGGCCTGGTGGAGGATCTCGCAGACCTTGTCGGGCTGGCCGCATTCATAGTCGTGATTGCCAAGCACGCCGATCACCGGGATCGAGCAGGAGCGGATGTCCTCGGCGAGGATCTCCGCCTCGCTGGTCTTGCCGAAGTTGGTGAGGTCGCCGCACAGGACCAGCACATCGGCGTTGCCGGAGATCTCCGTGAAGAGCTCCCGATAAGGGGCCACGTCGCTCTCCTGAACATGGAGATCGCCGATGGCAGCCACTTTCAGCGTGCCGTTTTCAGTCGCCATATTGTTCTTCGAGGTTGCCGACGGCGTCGGAAAATCCCCATTGTTCGACGTCCACCGCATAATCGCGCGGACTGAAGATGCGTCCGCGGCACACCTTCTTGCCGGGGCCCTTGACATCATACTGGTCGTGAAGCCGTTCAAGCAGCTCATCCATCAGCCACCGCGGGACGAGGTGCCGTTCACTTGGATAGACGAAGCGGAAATTGAGAAGCGCCATCATCAGCACCTCCCAGTAAAGCTCCATGTGGCTCAATAGCTGACGCCAGTCGACGCGATCGTGGCATTTGAGGATCATGTGCGCGACATCGGCCATGTCGTAGCGGTGATGATCCTGAACGAAGATTTTCGACCAGATAAACTGCGTCGGGGGAACCAGCCGCACCTCGGCGCCGAACAACTCGCTCTCCGGCGCATTTCTGAACCATTCGTCGGTAACATGCGTGGTGACGGTCGGCATGTTGTAGATAACGTCGACGAACAGATCCCCCCGCGTAATCCGCGCAAGCCATCGTTCGTCGACGATTTCCACCTCGAACCCATGCTCCTTGAAATAATGCAGCATCTTGAGCGCATCGCCCGCCTTGGCGAACACGTCGACGTCCTTCGTCGGCCGGTCGATGCCGGTGTAGCTCGCCAGCGCATAGGTGCCCGACACGAGGAAGGGGATACCGGACTGGGACATCAACTGAAGGACTTCGGAGTAGAAGGCTTCCGCCTCCGGCGGCGGCTGTAGCAACGTGCCGTGGGGGCGAGAGGCGACCTGACTGTCCATGCGCCGCCTCAACGGGAGCGGCAGGACGCGGTTCCTTTCAGGCGGTGCGGTTCTTCCGATAGATCGCGACGAGAATGAGCAGGAAGGCCGTCAGCCTGAACAAATAGACGGGTCCACGTTCCTCCGTCGGAATGCCGCCAAGCGCAAGGATGGCCTGGCCGATGCCCATGAGCGCGAAGGCAAGGGCGAAGGTCAGGAAGAGCTCGTCGCGGGTGCGGTGCCAGAAGCGGAGGAAGAACAGGCTGCAGACGAGGAATCCCGATACGACCACACCCGCCAGGAAATCGTACAGAGTCATGCTCAATTTTCCTCGACGTCCCAGATGAAGCCCCAGATGAGCGATGCTACCGCGGCTAGCGCCATCAACAGACGCGGTAGGCGCAAATCGACTTCCGGAGCCGGCCAAACCACCAAATCCAGCACCAGCAGCAGATTGTTGAGCGCCAGGAACCCGAAGCAGATGCTGCTCCAGAAAAGCAGCCGGGCGCGGTTCGCCGCATAGCTGCGACCGAGGAGCCAGGCGCAGGTTGCGCTCGTCAGGAAGCAGAGGATGTAGACGATGGCCGGAAAGATCTCGCTCAAAAATCAATCCTTCCGCAGCTTGAAAGCGTCCGAGAATGCGGCAGCGCCGTCGCGTGCGGCGACGACGATCGCCCGCCGCACGGCATTCGGTCGCGCCGCATAGAACTTGGCGATCGAATCGACCTTTGAGGCGACCTCGTCATTCACAGGCAAATAGGCAATTCCACCTTCCTCAATCGAGACCAACCCGGCGGCAAGGAGCGAATCGAGCGCCTTCGTCACAACCAGTTCACTGGCGCGGAGATTCGCGACCAGCTCTTCACGCGGCCAAGGGCGAGGCTGGCCCTTGAGCAGGAGCAGAAGCTCCAAGGCCCAGACCGAGCTGAAGCTGGACGCGGCAAACTGCAGCAATTGGTCGTCGGGCGCGGTCACTGCTATGGTTTACTAAAGTTAAGGTGCATCGGCCTACTACCGGCCCGCATCACCAGCTGGCAACCGCCTGAAATTTTTGTGCGGTCAGCGGATTAATTTTTAGGAAGCGGAAACCAAAACATTGCATTAAGGTGTGGGCAACGGCGGCCGGGGGGCCGCCGTTGTTCAACCGGGTGGGGGGAGAGAGACCACACGGAGACGTAAGCGTGAATATCCAGGCTCCCCGCGACTTTATTGATCGCCGTCAGCTCGTGAGCGCCCTGCGCGCGCTCCGCCGGGGCGAATTCAGCGTCCGCCTCCCCGAAGAAGTCGACGGGGTCGATGGCGAGATTGCGGCCCTCTTCAATGAAGTGGTCTCTCTCAACGAGGAGATGACCCAGGAGTTCGAACGCCTCTCAAGGGTTGTCGGCAAGGAAGGCAAGATCAGCCAGCGCGGGCGGGTGAAGAATGCTCGCGGCGGCTGGGAGAGCGCGATCCGCTCGGTCAACGAGCTGATCGAGGACATGGTCCAGCCGACCGCCGAAGTATCCCGCGTCATCGGCGCGGTCGCCAAGGGCGACCTGTCGCAGAGCATGACTGTGGAGATCGACGGACGCCCGCTACGCGGCGAATTCCTGCGTATCGGCAAGGTCGTGAACACGATGGTCGACCAGCTGAACGGCTTCGCCAGCGAAGTGACCCGCGTGGCCCGCGAAGTGGGCACGGAAGGCAAGCTTGGCGGCCAGGCCAAGGTGAAGGGCGTTGCCGGCACCTGGAAGGACCTGACCGACAACGTCAATGCGATGGCGACCAACCTGACCGGGCAGGTCCGCAACATCGCCGAAGTGACCACCGCCGTGGCTCGCGGCGACTTGTCCAAGAAGATCACCGTGGAGGTGAAAGGCGAGATTCTCGAGCTCAAGAACACGATCAACACCATGGTGGACCAGCTCAATGGCTTCGCGAGCGAGGTGACGCGCGTCGCGCGCGAAGTGGGCACGGAAGGCAAGCTCGGCGGTCAGGCGCGGGTGGAAGGCGTCGCGGGGACCTGGGCCGACCTCACCGACAACGTCAACCTGATGGCCGCAAACCTCACCGGCCAGGTCCGCAACATCGCCGACGTGACGACGGCCGTGGCCAAGGGCGATCTTTCGAAGAAGATCACGGTCGACGTGAAGGGCGAAATCCTCGAGCTCAAGGACACCATCAACGTCATGGTGGACCAGCTCAACGGCTTTGCCAGCGAAGTGACGCGCGTCGCCCGCGAGGTGGGCACCGAGGGCAAGCTCGGCGGCCAGGCGCAGGTCCCGGGAGTCGCGGGCACCTGGGCCGACCTGACCGACAATGTGAACCTGATGGCGGCGAACCTCACCGGCCAGGTGCGCAATATCGCGGAAGTGACCACCGCCGTCGCCAAGGGCGACCTGTCGAAGAAGATCACGGTCGACGTGAAGGGCGAAATCCTCGAGCTGAAAGACACCATCAACACGATGGTCGACCAGCTCAATTCGTTCGCCTCGGAAGTGACGCGCGTGGCGCGCGAAGTCGGTTCGGAAGGCAAGCTCGGCGGCCAGGCGCAGGTCGAAGGCGTCGGCGGCACCTGGGCCGACTTGACCGACAACGTGAACCTGATGGCCGAGAATTTGACCGGCCAGGTGCGCAACATCGCCGAAGTGACGACCGCGGTCGCGAAGGGCGACTTGTCGAAGAAGATCACCGTCGACGTGAAGGGCGAAATCCTCGAGCTCAAGAACACCATCAACACGATGGTCGATCAGCTCAATGGCTTCGCGTCCGAGGTGACGCGCGTCGCCCGCGAAGTCGGCACGGAAGGCAAGCTCGGTGGCCAGGCGCAGGTGGAGGGCGTCGCCGGCACCTGGGCCGACTTGACCGACAGCGTGAACCTGATGGCCGGCAATCTGACCGGCCAGGTCCGCAACATCGCCGAGGTTACGACCGCCGTGGCCCGCGGCGACTTGTCGAAGAAGATCACGGTCGACGTGAAGGGCGAAATCCTCGAGCTCAAGAACACCATCAACGTCATGGTGGACCAGCTCAACGGCTTTGCATCGGAAGTGACTCGCGTCGCCCGCGAAGTCGGGACCGAGGGCAAGCTCGGCGGCCAGGCCGAGGTGCCCGGGCGTTGGCGGCACGTGGAAGGACTTGACCGACAACGTCAACGCCATGGCCGCGAACCTGACCGGCCAGGTTCGCAACATCGCCGAAGTGACCACCGCGGTGGCCACGGGCGACTTGTCCAAGAAGATCACCGTCGACGTGAAGGGCGAAATTCTCGAGCTGAAAAACACCATCAACACGATGGTGGACCAGCTGAACTCGTTCGCGTCGGAAGTGACTCGCGTCGCCCGCGAAGTGGGTACCGAAGGAAAGCTCGGCGGCCAGGCGCAGGTGCGTGGTGTCGCCGGAACGTGGAAGGACCTCACCGACAACGTGAACCTGATGGCCGAAAACCTTACCGGCCAGGTGCGCAACATCGCCGACGTCACGACCGCGGTCGCGAAGGGCGACCTTTCGAAAAAGATCACGGTGGACGTGAAGGGCGAAATCCTCGCGCTGAAGAACACCATCAACACCATGGTGGACCAGCTCAACGCCTTCGCGGGCGAAGTGACCCGCGTGGCGCGCGAAGTCGGCACCGACGGCAAGCTCGGCGGTCAGGCAGCCGTGCCGGGCGTCGGCGGCACGTGGAAGGACCTGACCGACAACGTGAACCTGATGGCGACCAACCTCACCAACCAGGTGCGCGGCATCGCCGAGGTCGTGACCGCGGTTGCGCAGGGCAACCTCAAGCGCAAGCTGACGGTGGACGCCAAGGGCGAAATCGCGGCGCTGGCCGACACCATCAACTTCATGATCGACACGCTGTCGACCTTCGGCGACCAGGTCACCAACATGGCCCGCGAGGTCGGCATCGAAGGCAAGCTCGGCGGCCAGGCGAGGGTGCCAGGTGCTGCCGGCCTATGGCGCGACCTTACCGACAACGTGAACCAGCTCGCGGCCAACCTGACCAACCAGGTGCGGTCGATCGCCGAGGTGGCGACCGCCGTGACCAAGGGCGACCTTACCCGCTCGATCGCCGTCGAAGCGTCGGGCGAAATGGCGGCGCTCAAGGACACGATCAACGAGATGATCTCGAACCTGAAGGAGCAGACGCTCAAGAATGCGGAGCAGGATTGGCTCAAGACCAACCTCGCCCGGTTCAGCCGCATGCTCCAGGGCGAACGCGACCTTGCCACAGTCTCGAACCTCATCATGTCGGAGCTCGCGCCGCTGGTGAACGCGCAATATGGCGTGTTCTACGTCACCAAGCGCGAAGAGGACGAAACCAAGCTCGAGCTGGTCGCCAGCTATGGCGCCGACAGCGCCGACCAGCTGAAGCAGGAATTCCACTTGCGCGAGGGGCTGATCGGGCAAGCCGCAGCCGATCGCCGGCCGATCCTCCTCAAGGATGCGCCGCCCGATTTCATCCGCATCGGCTCCGGCCTCGGTCATGCCAAGCCCGCCAACGTCAACATCCTGCCGGCTCTGTTCGAAGATGAGGTCAAGGCCGTGATCGAGCTCGCCTCGTTCAACGACTTCAACGAGACCCACCAGAACTTCCTCGATCAGCTGATGGAATCGATCGGTATCGTGTTGAACACGATCGCCGCGACCATGCGCACCGAGGGCCTGCTCAAGCAGTCGCAGCTGCTGATTCAGGAACTGCAGGCGCGGCAGACCGAGCTGACCACCAAGCAGGAAGAGCTTCACAGCACCAACGAGGAGCTTCAGGACAAGGCCGTCGCCCTGGAGAATGAGAAGCGCCAGGTCGAAGCCAAGAACCTCGAGATCGAAATGGCCCGGCGCGCGCTCGAGGACAAAGCTGAGCAACTGGCTTTGACGTCCAAGTACAAGTCGGAGTTCCTGGCGAACATGAGCCACGAGCTGCGTACGCCGCTCAACTCGCTGCTGATCCTGTCCAAGCTGCTCAGCGACAACACCCAGGGCAATCTCAACGAGAAACAGGTCGAATTCGCGCGAACCATCAACTCCGCGGGTTCGGACCTGCTGAACCTCATCAACGACATCCTCGACCTGTCGAAAATCGAATCCGGCACGGTTTCGATCGAGGTCGGTGAGATGCCGGTGCAGCATCTCAAGCAGCACATGGAGCGGACCTTCCGCCAGCTCGCCGCCGACAAGGGCCTCGAGTTCAACGTCGAGTTCGACAGCAAGCTGCCGCAGACCATCCGCACCGACGAAAAGCGGCTGCAGCAGGTCGTCCTCAACCTGCTTTCAAACGCCTTCAAGTTTACCTCGAAGGGTGGCGTGACCTTGAAGATCGATTGCGCGACCAAGGGCTGGAGCGCGAGCCATCCGGTGCTCAACAGCGCGGAGCGGGCGATCGAGATTGCCGTGACCGACACCGGCATCGGCATCCCGGAGGACAAACAGAAGCTGATTTTCGAGGCTTTCCAGCAGGCCGACGGCACCACCAGCCGCAAATATGGCGGCACTGGCCTTGGCCTGTCGATCAGCCGCGAGATCGCGCGCCTGCTCGGCGGCGAACTTCAGGTCAGGTCGATCCCGGGCGAAGGCTCGACTTTCACCCTCTATGTACCGCTCGAAGCGGCGGCGGCTGATGGCTCGGTCATCGGCGGGACCCCGGCGCGCTACGACAATAGCGGCGCTGTAGTTCCCTCGGCGCTGCCCACTGGGTTCGAGGTCAACGACGACCGGGACGAACTGGGCAAGGAGCCGTTCGTGCTGATCGTCGAGGACGACCCGACCTTCGCCACGATCCTGCTCGACGCCGCTCATGAAGCGGGTTTGAAGGGCGTCGTTTCGACCGCGGGCGCGGGGACGCTGGCCATGGCGCGCAAGCTTCAGCCAGGTGCGATCACGCTCGACCTCGGCCTGTCCGACATCGACGGTTTCGTGCTCCTCGACCTGTTGAAGCATGACCCCGACACGCGCGACATGCCGATCCACGTCATTTCAGGCGCTGACCGAAGCGGCGCGGCGATGGGCATGGGCGCGTTCGGGGTGACCGAAAAGCCGGCTGAGCGCGCTGAACTGGTTGGGGTATTCACGGCGCTTCGCGAAGAGTTTGGGAAGGACAAGCCGGCGCGGCGCAAGTCACGAGCGAAATCCGCACCTGCCGCGCGTCCGCTGCCGGAGCTTGCCGGAGCCAAGGTGCTGATCGTCGACGACGACATCCGCAACATCTTCTCGCTGACGAGCGTTCTGGAGAGCCACGACGTGGAAGTTCTCCACGCGGAGCGCGGGAAGGACGGAATCCTGATCCTCGAACAAACTCCGGGCGTCGATGTCGCGCTGATCGACATCATGATGCCTGACATGGATGGCTATGAGACCATGCGGCAGATCCGGCAGCGGCCGGAACTTGCTGATCTGCCTCTCGTCGCGGTCACCGCCAAGGCCATGAAAGGCGACCGGCAGAAATGCCTCGATGCCGGCGCGTCCGATTACATCGCGAAGCCGGTCGACATCGAGCTCCTGCTGGCGCTTCTGCGCGTCTGGGTCGCGCGCAACCGCGAGGCGGCGGCGGGGGCCGCGATGCCGATTCCGCTGGAGGCGGCAGAGTAAAGGTGAACCGCCCCGTGGGAGATATTCCCGTGGCCCCGCGCTCGGAACCGAAGGTGGCTTCGCCCGCCGATCAGGTAAGCGCGCGCGTGCTTTTGGTCGACGATGACGAGCGCAATCTGCTCGCCGTCGCCACGGTGCTCGAGGATCTCGGCGAAGTCGTGCTTGCGCGATCGGGCGAGGAGGCGCTCCGCCACCTCTTGAAGGGTGAGTTCGCGGTCATCCTGCTCGACGTCTACATGCCAGGCATGGACGGTTACGAAACCGCCCAGATCATTCGCGGCCGCGAGCAGACCAAGGGCATTCCCATCGTCTTCCTGTCTGCGGTCAACAAGGAGGCCGAGCATCTCCTCCGCGGATATTCGATGGGTGCGGTCGATTATGTGTTCAAACCGGTCGATCCCATCGTTCTTCGCTCCAAGGTCGCGGTGTTCGTCGACCTGTTCGAAAAGACCAAGGAGATCGAGCGCAAGGCGCGGCATGAGCAGGCCTTGCTCGACGCCAATTTGCGCGCCAACGCCGAGCGGCTTCATGCCGAACAGGAACTGCGGCGGGCAGAGCAGCGACAGGCCGCCATCATCCAGTCGCTGCCGATGTTGCTCTACCTCGAGCCTTTTGATTCAACCCGACGCGTCCCCGATTTTTTCAGCGGCGACATCGAGGCCATCACCGGTGTTTCCTACGACGAGCTGAAGGCGGATCCCAAGATCTGGTGGGATCGGCTGCATCCCGACGATCGCGACCGCATCAGAGAGGGACTGGAAGCGCGGAGCAAGTCGGGAAAACTATCGATCGAATATCGCTGGCAGTGCCGGGATGGCTCCTACAAGCATTTTCTCGACCAGGCGGTGCTGCTGAAAGACCTCGACGGACGGCCGCTCGAATTCGCCGGAACGATCACCGACATCAGCGACCAGCGGTCCCTCGAAAACCAGCTGATCCAGGCCCAGAAGATGGACGCTATCGGCAAGCTGACCGGCGGCATCGCGCACGACTTCAACAATTTGCTCGCCGCGGTCATCGGCGGCCTTGGACTAATCGAACGCCGCGCCGACCTCAAGGAAGATCAGCAACGCATCCTGGGCATGACCAAGCGCGCGGCCGAGCAGGGCAGCGAATTGGTTCGCCGGCTGCTCGCTTTCGCCCGGCGCCAGAAGCTCGAGCCGAAGCCGATCGAACTCCGCGCGCTGCGCGACGCCGTTTCCGACCTTCTGACCCACACCCTCGGCGGGCTGGTCCAGATCGAATGGCGGCTGGACAAGCGCTTGTGGCAGGCGTTCGCCGATCAGTCGCAGCTCGAGCTGGCGCTGATCAACCTCATCATCAACGCACGCGATGCCATGCCTGCGGGAGGAACGGTCACCGTCTCCGCGGCAAATGTCGAGGTCGGAATCGGCGACGCACTTGGACTTCCGCCGGGCGAGTTCGTGCGCTTGGCGGTTTCGGACACCGGCACCGGGATCGCGGCCGACGTGCTCGAAAAGGTGCTCGAGCCGTTCTTCACCACCAAGGAGCAGGGCAAAGGCAGCGGTCTCGGCCTGAGCATGGTCTATGGGTTCGCCAAGCAGTCGGGGGGAGCTTTTCGGATCGACAGCGAGCTTGGCAGTGGCGCCATTGCCGCCCTCTGGCTGCCGCGGGCGCCGGCCGGGTCCCGTGCCGCTACGGAGCCCGTCGCGGAGCCAAGGAAAGCGCGCCGCGACGCGCCGAGCCTGCGCATCCTGTTGGTGGACGATCATGCGGAGGTCCGCGACACGACCGCCGCGGTCCTGGAGGAATTCGGCCATCAAGTGACTCGGGCCGCGAACGGCGCCGAGGCACTGGATGAGCTGAAGGGCGGCAAATGCGGCTGCGACCTCGTTATCAGCGACTATGCCATGCCCAACCTTTCAGGAACGGAGTTCCTTCGGCAGGTGCGCGAATTCTGCCCCGGTATCCCGGCGCTGATCATCACTGGCTACGCTGAAAAAGACTCGATCCTCGAAGGGCTTGAGGAGGTCGAAGTGCTCCTGAAGCCGTTCACTCCACATGCTCTCGAAGCCGCCATAGCGCGCGTTAGCGAAGGCCAGGCCGCACCGGCTTAAGGCGAATTAAGCGGTTGATTTGGCACGCAATCGAGATGAGCCGAGCAACTAATCCATGGCAATGGGCATTCAGTCCGGCACATCCGAAAATCGATCGAGGATTTGACGCCGTGACTGGCGGTCCACTTGAAAATGAAATCGAAAAGGCGAACGCCGAACTGGACCAGGGCCTGAAGTCCTGCCGGTCGATGCTCAACGATTATCGTGCGGCGCTGACGGGGGAGCAGTCCGCCGACGCCACCACGCTTGCCGATCACAAAGCGGCCGAGGAATGGCGCACCCAAGAGGATTCGAACCTCTGACCTCTGCCTTCGGAGGGCAGCGCTCTATCCAGCTGAGCTATGGGTGCGTGCGGCCGACTTAGCGACGGCAGTTATCAGCGGCAAGGCGTGAGAAAGTCTTTTAGGCGCGCGTGAAGCTCGCTCCGCGCCGATCCCACCACCATTCCGACATGCCCCGTGGCGATGGCCGCCGATGGCCCGGGCGGTGCCGTGGCTGCCGGGGCGATGCGGTCGTGAGCGGCGAGGATGTTGAGCAGAGGCGCATCCAGTTCGCTGCGCACCGGCCGGCCGCCCACCATCCATTGGCCGTCGCCCGGGAGGTCGCGGCCGAACATGTCCTCGATCAGCTCCCGTGCAGCGGCATAGGGCAACGGCTCCCCTTCGTTGGCCCAATCCTCCAGCTCGACGAAGCGGCGAGCCTCGGCGCTGTCTGACGCCAACCGCCCGAATTCCGCGAACTTGGCGACCGTGCGCGCGGGGTCGAGCGACCAGAAGGCGGCCTGGAGCACTTCCATCGGCAGTGCGCCGAGGCCTTGCGCGGCTGACCTGGCATGCGCCCACATGTCTTGCAGTGCCTCCAGCGACGCGGCCGGATAGTGCGAAAAATGCCACGGCGCGGCCAGCGTGACGACGCGCTCGCATGACGCGATATTGGCAGCCGCGATCGCCATGGTGCCGCCGAGGCAATAACCGACCAGCGCCGCGCCCTCGCCAATTTCCTGCAGCAGCGGCAGCAGCAATTGCTCGATGTGCCCCGCGACCGACAGGCTCGCGCGCTCTTTCGCGCTGCCCCAATCGAGCAGCAGCGCGCGCCGTCCCATCGCCGCGACTGCTTCCGCGAGCGACGTGTCCTCGTCGAGGTCGAGGATTCGCGGCGGATTGATCAGCGAGGGAATGAGCAAGGCCGGCGGCCCGTCGCCGCCATGGTCGCGCAAGCGAGCGCCGCCAATTCGCGCAATCTCTGGTTTCGGGGCCGGTCGTTCGCCGCGCGGCGTACGTTGGTAAGCACGAAGGCCGACAAGCGCGTGCCGTGCAAGCTCGGGATCGCGTTCCGACACTTCGCGCAGCAATTCGAGGAACAAGGGCAGGGGACGCGGCGCATGTTCCACGTCCCGTTCATGTTGCGGTGCAACCGTATCCGGTAGTAAGCCGGCTTTCGCGTTTCGGGAGCGGTCCATGGCGAAGTCTTCGGGCAAGGTGACAATCAAGAAGTACGCGAACCGGCGTCTCTACGACACCGAAAGCTCGACTTACATCACCCTTGACCGGCTCGCGCAAATGGTGCGCGAAGGCCGCGAGTTCGAAGTGGTTGACGCCAAGACCGGCGACGACATCACCCGCCAGGTGCTGACCCAGATCATAGTCGACGAGGAAGCGCGCGGTTCGACCATGCTGCCGATCAATTTCCTCAAGCAGCTGATCGGTCTGTACGGCAATTCGATGCAGACTTTCGTGCCGCAATATCTCGAAGCGGCGATGGAGGCGTTCCAGCGCAACCAGAGCGCCGCGCGCGAAGCGTTCGGCGGCAACGTCTTCGCCGACATGGCCAAGCGCAACATGGAAATGTTCGGCGGAGCCGCGCAGGCCTTCACTGGCGCGAAGGGCAAGGAACAACCGAGCCGAAAAAGCGAGTGACAGCGAAGTCGATGAGCTGAAGGCCGCGCTTGCCGAGCTCCAGGCCAAAGTCGATCGACTGAGCCGCTGACCATGCGAGTGTCGATTGTTGCAGCTGTTTCGCTGATTGTTGCCTCGTCCCTTCACGCGCAAATCGCCGACCAGAGCACGGCTCCCGCCATTGCCCGGCAATTGGACATTCGCCGCGACCGCCGATGGCAGCGAAGCGACATTCACCGACGCCAATTCGCAGCCGCAATTGTCGCTGCGCTGTGTGCGAAGCATACGGCGCGTCATCCTGTCCAAGCCAGCGACCGCGGCGGCCGCCACGATCGGGGTCTGGAGCAGCACGGCGAGCAAGAGCTGGCCGGCGACCTTCAATTCCGCGACCGCGCGGCTAAGCGCACAGATCGCCAATTGGGATCCCGTCCTGGATGCTGTGGCGTATAGCCGCGGGCGCTTCGCGGTCGCTGCCGCCGGCCAGCAGCCGCTGGTCGTGCCAGCCTGGGCCGATATCTCGCGGATTGTCGAGGATTGCCGCGCCTGAAGCGCGAAGCGCAAGATAATGACGGATATTCGCATCATTACAAGTCTTGCGCTTGGGCAAACAAAAACTCATCTTCCTGTTGGCTTCAACGCAGCGAAAGGAGGTGATCCGATGTCTCATGGTTCAGCAGGCAGGTCGGAGGAGGGTGTTCGTAAAGCTTAGGTGCTGACGGACGGCCACACCTTCGGCCGCTGACCATGTCGAAGGGCATCGCTGCGTGACGCAGCGGTGCCCTTTAACATATCCGGATTTGGCGCACCGCCTCTTCAAACGGGAACCGTTACGGCGCTAAAGCGATTGGAGCGACGAAGAGGGAGTATAAGCGATGGCCAAATCGACACGGAAAACTTCCAGCCGATCCAAGGGGTCAGGCGATAATCCCGTCGACAAGTTCGCCAAGGCGGCGATGAGCAAGGAAATGCTGGCAGCCGGGCTTGCAGCCGCAGCCGCGGCAATCAGTGCGAGTCCCGCCGCTCGGCGCAAGATCCGCGACGCGGGCCTCGACGCCGCCGATACGGCATCGCAGGCCGCGAACAGCATGATGAGCAGCGCAACCAAGCTGGGCTCGATCATCGCCGAAGCCGTGGCCGACGCCGCGCAGCGCGTCATGACCGGCAAATGGAGCGACGACGATGCCGCGCCGCGCGCCAGTGCTGCCGCCGGTTCTGCTGGAGCATCCCGTTCGACCGGCGCTCGCAAGTCCAGCGGTACCAAGCGCAAAACCACCGCACGCAAGTCGACTGCACGAAAGTCGACGAGCACTCGCGCCAAAAGCACGGCGTCGAAGAGCACGGCTTCCCCGGCCCGCAAGACGGCAGCGCGCAAGACCGCGGCTCGCAAGACGACCGCGCGAAAACCTGCGGCACGCAAGCCGAGCACCCGCCGGTCCGCTCCGCGCAAGCCATCGGGTGGAACGACGCCGAGCGGCGGCGGGAACGCTTAAGCGGCGCGATCCTCGAACTGGAGGCGCGCAAGCCTCGCGTAGAGTCCGCCACGCTTGCTCGAGCGAAGCGTGCGTGCCTTCCTCGACGATCCGGCCCGAGTCCATCACGACGATGCGGTCTGCAGCGCGAACCGTCGCCAGCCGATGCGCGATGACGATCGTCGTGCGATGCTCCATCAGCCGATCGAGCGCGTCCTGCACCAGCCGCTCGCTTTCGGCATCGAGCGCCGAAGTGGCTTCGTCGAGAAGCAGCAAGGGCGCATCGCGCAGCAGGGCGCGGGCAATCGCGATGCGCTGGCGCTGGCCGCCGGACAGGCGCGCGCCGCCTTCGCCCATGTACGTATCGAGACCTTCGGGTAGCTGTCGCAAGAATTGTTCTGCGTTGGCGTCGCGCGCGGCTTGCCACAGCTCGTCCTCGGTTGCGTTCCAATTGCCGTAGCGGAGGTTGTCGCGAGCCGAGGCAGCGAAGATCACGACTTCCTGCGGCACCATGGCGATGCGCTGGCGGATATCGGCAGGATCGGCATCGCGCAGGTCAACGCCGTCCAGCAGCACCCGGCCAGACTGCGGATCGTAGAAACGTTCGGCGAGCTGGAAGATCGTCGTCTTGCCCGCGCCCGACGGGCCGACCACCGCGAGCCGTTCGCGCGAGCGCACGGTCAGCGTGAAATCCTCGAGCGCGGAGACGTCGCGCCGGGTCGGATAGTGGAAGACCACACTTTCGAATGCCAGCTCGCCGCGCGGGGGTTCCGGCAATTGAGTGGGATTGGCCGGCGCCTCGATGTCAGGCTTGGCCTCCAGCAATTCCGACAACCGCTCCGAAGCACCGGCGGCGCGCAGCAGGTCGCCATAGACTTCCGACAAGGCGCCGAACGCGCCCGCCAGCAAGCCGCCATAGAGGACGAAGGCGGCGATGGTGCCGCCGCTGATGCGTCCTGCGGCCACATCGACCGCGCCCTGCCAGATGACCCAGGTGATCGCGCTGAACAGCAGGAAGATGACGATTGCGGTCATCATTGCGCGCAGCAGGATGCGCTTCCTGGCGGTGACGAAGACGCGCTCGACGGCATCGCCAAAGCGCGAGGCCTCGCGGCCCTCCTGGTTGAAGGCCTGGACGATCTTCATCGCCCCCAGCACTTCGCTGGTGACGGTGCCGACGTCGGCAATGCGGCTCTGGCTGGTGGTCGAAACCGAGCGCACACGCCGGCCGAGCAAGGTCAGCGGAATGACGATCAGCGGAACGCCGAGCAGCATCATTCCGGCGAGCTTGGGCGCAAGCGCGAACAGGATCGCGGCGCAGGCGACACCAAGGACCAGGTTGCGCAGCGCGACGGATACGGTGGTGCCGACGACCTGCTCGATGATGGTGGTGTCGACCGTCATTCGCGAGGTAATCTCGGCCGGGCGGTTCTCCTCGAAGAATCCGGGCGAGAGGCGCAGCAGGTTGCGATGCACCGCAAGGCGGATGTCGGCGACAGTGCGCTCGCCAAGCCACGAGACGAAGTAGAAGCGGACCGCGGTGGCGAGCGCCATGACTCCGACCAGGAGCAGCAGATATTCAAACCAGCGGGCGATGTCGCGGGAGGTGCCGGCACCGGTGGCGAAGCCTTTGTCGATGATCAGCTTGAAGGCGTAGGGAACGCCTGAAGTCGCTGCCGCGGCAACCAGCAGCGCCAAAGCGGCGACGGCGATATGGCCCCGGTATCGGGCCGCGAAGCTCCACACCATGCGGAGGTTCTTCAACGAGCGGCCCTTGGGCCGGGTTTCGGGCTTGGTCGCCATGCCTTTTCCCTATCAGGGGGCAGTGGCGGCCTCAATCGCGGGCAGTTTGATTTTGCACTGCAACATTAGCTTGCCATGCGAGCAACGCGCGGCCACATCGTTCTCACTCCCGGGAACCGGTTACATTGAGGTCTGATGCTTTACGACGCCTATGAAGTGCAGCGCTCGTTTCTTGCGGGCGCAAGCAAGCTTGCCGGAATGGGCGCCGGATGGCTCAACAATCCGTCCAATCCCTGGGGATACAGCTCGATGGGCCCGCTGGTCGCGGCGAGCCTGGAGGTTTTCGCCCATGCCGCCGCCCCGCGCGGCAAGCCCGAATTCGGCCTGGAGTCGACGCATATTCGCGGCAAGGACGTGCCGGTCCATGAGGAAATCCTGCTGCGCAAGCCCTTCGGTCAGCTGAAGCATTTCTACCGCGAAGGCATTAAAACCGGCCCGCGCCTGCTGATCGTCGCGCCGATGTCGGGGCACTACGCAACGCTGCTGCGCGGCACCGTCGAGCGGCTGCTGCCCAAGTTCGACGTCTACATTACCGACTGGCGTGACGCGAAGCTGGTGCCGCTGTCCGAAGGCGGCTTCAACCTCGACGATTACATCGATTACCTCATCGAATATCTCGAGCTGATCGGCGAGAAGACCGGTGAGCGGCCGCACATGCTTGCGGTTTGCCAGCCCGCCGTCCCGGCCTTCGCCGCGACCGCGCTGATGAACGAGGACAAGAACAAGTGGCGGCCCAGGACGCTGACGATGATGGGCGGCCCGATCGACACTCGGCAAGCGCCGACCGCGGTCAACACGCTGGCTACCCAGCGGCCATTCGCCTGGTTCGAGCAGAACGTGATCGCGACGGTGCCGATGATCTATCCGGGCGCCGGGCGGAAGGTCTATCCGGGCTTCCTGCAGCTGGCCGGCTTCATGACCATGAACCTCGGCTCGCACCTCATCAGTCATTGGGAAATGTTCAAGCATCTCGTCGAAGGCGATGACGAAAGCGCTGCATCCACCCAGAAATTCTACGACGAATATCGCTCGGTCTGCGACATGACGGCCGAATTCTACCTGCAGACGGTGGACGTGGTGTTCCAGCAGCATTTGCTGCCCAAGGGCGAGCTGGAGCATCGCGGGCGGCTGGTCGACCCGGCGGCGATCCGCGACACCGCGCTGCTGGCGATCGAGGGTGAGCGCGACGATATTTCCGGCTTGGGCCAGACCAAAGCCGCGCTCGACATCGCGACCCGGCTGCCCAAGGACCAGAAGCAATATTTCATGGCCAAGGAGGTCGGCCATTACGGCATCTTCAATGGCCGCAAGTGGCGCGAGCGCATTGCCCCCGTGTTCGAGAAATTCGTCGCCGCCCACGATTAGGTGGCGTTTTTCATCCGGACTCCGCCGAGCATGGTGAGGGCGACCAGGCTCGCTACCGCGGCCACCGCGGCCGACGCGATCATCGCGACATGGAAACCGGCGAACAACGCGTCGCCCTTGCTGGACAGCACCGCGCCAAGCAGGGCCGTCGCGATCAGGGCGCCAGTCCGTGCCACCGCGCTGTTGAAGCCCGACGCCATCGCAACATGCTCCTCCTCGACCGATCCGAGTACTGACGAGGTGAGGGGAGCGACGGCGATCGTCATGCCGGCCGCCATCACCAGGATCATCAGGAATGTGCCGGTCCAGTAGCTGCTTTTCGGGGTAACCAGCAGCGCGAGAACCATCCCGACCGCGACCACGGCGGGGCCGATGGTCAGCGGCATGCGCGGGCCTAGGCGCGCGGCGAGGCTGCCCATGGTCGGCGACAGCGAGGTCATCAGGACCGGCAACGGCAGCATCGCCAGGCCGGCCTGCACCGGCGAATAGCCGCCGCTCGTGATCAGGACGTAGGGGATGAGCAGCATTCCTGCGCTGAACGCGCCGTAGAGCAGGAAAGTCAGCAGGTTGAGGCCGGAGAAACAGCGGCCCTTGAACAATTGAAGCGGCATCATCGCGCGCGCCCCGCGGCGGGCTTCGGCGAACAGGAATCCGGCCAGCGTGATCAGCCCGATGCCGAGCGCGGCGGCGGCGGCTGTGGTAAAGCTACGCGTCGCCGACCACAGGGTGAGTGCGTAAGTGAGGCCGCCGAGGCCCGCCGTCGCGAGTAAAGCGCCGGCATAGTCGGTGCGGCCGGCGCCGGGCTCGCGGCTTTCCTCGACGAAACGCGCGGCGATCGCGATCGCGCCGAGGGCCAGTGGCAGGTTGATGTAGAAAATGGCGGGCCAGCCGACATTCCCGACCAGCCAGCCGCCGATCAGCGGCGCGACCGCGGCCATCGCTGCGCCGGATGCGGCCCAGATGCCAACGGCGCGGCCCCGCTTCTCGCCCGAGAAGGCCGCGTTGAGGAGGGCCAGACTATTGGGCAGCAACAATGCCGCGCCAATGCCCTGCGCGGCGCGGGCGACGAGCAGGATCGGCAGGCTTGGCGCCAGCGCGCATACCAAGGAGGTCAGCGCGAAGATGCCGGTGCCGATGAGCAGCAACCGCCTGCGCCCGAAATGGTCGCCAAGCGCGCCGCCGAGGAGCAACAGCGCCGACAAGCGGCAGCAGATAGGCATTCATCACCCACTGCACCTGCTGGGCGCCGGCGCCATAACTGTCGCGGATCGCCGGAAGTGCGACGCTGAGGACCGAGCCTTCGACGAACGACAGGCTGGAAGCGAGGACGCAGGCGACCAGGGTCCAGCGCGGGTCCGCCGCGCGCGTCTTAGCCCCCTTGGAACCGCGCTGGCTCAACCGGCCTTCTGCGCGATCGCTGCTTCGACCATGTTACGCCATATCTCCGTATCCCCGACGGCGGCCTGCGCTTCGTCCGGCTCGCGCATGGTGTGAAGCACGGCCATGGCCTGGTTCACATGCTCGGGCCAGGCGGCGTCGACTTCCTCGGACGCGGATGGGTTGCTCCCTTCGGCGTTGCTGCTGAAGGCGGTGCCGGCCAGAACGCGGGCAATCCGTTCGACCAAAGGTTTATCGGATACGGGCATCGAAGTTCCTTCCTGTTGGACGTTCAACCCGCTTGGCTGCGTTTGGGTTCAAGCAACCGTTTCAGCAACCGCCGCGCCGTCAGCACCAGCCAGACCGAGACCATGACGAGGATCAGCGCGATCAGGGCTGAAGCGATCGGGTTGGCAATCGCCAGGCCGAGCAGGCCGACGGTTGCAACGTCCTCGCCGCTGGAAACAATGACGTTGGAAAATGGCTCGGGGCTGGCGTTGACCATCGTCCGCGCGCCAGCCTTCCCGGCGTGGGCGAGGAAGGCCGCGCCGCCGCCCAGCAGAAAGCTGCCGACTTGCCAGGCGGGGTCTCCGCCATCGATTATCGCCATGGAGAGCAAGGCACCGCCGATTGGCCGGATGACCGAATGAATGCCGTCCCACAGGCTGTCGATCCATGGCACCTTGTCGGCGAAGAATTCGGCCAGCGCACCGATGCCGGCAATGCCGATTATCCAGTTATTGGCGAGCACGTCGAGGGCGTGCAGCTGCTCTGGAAGCGGGACCCAGCCAAACTTCATGGCCAACCCGATTGCGAAGGTAACGAGATAAAGGCGCCAGCCGGCGAGCAGGCTGACCGTCGACGCCAGCGCAATCAGCTGGAGTGCCGACACTTGTCTAAAGCACCTCGAACAGTCCGGCAGCACCCATGCCGCCGCCGACGCACATGGTAACGACGACGTGCCGCGCCCCGCGGCGCTTGCCTTCGATCAAGGCATGGCCGACCAGCCGTGCGCCGCTCATTCCATAGGGATGGCCGATGGAGATGGCCCCGCCGTTTACGTTGAGTCTTTCGTCGGGGATGCCGAGCTTGTCCTGGCAATAGAGCACCTGCACCGCGAAGGCCTCGTTGAGCTCCCACAGGCCGATATCATCGACGGTAAGATCGAAGCGTTTGAGCAGCTTTGGGACCGCGAAAACGGGGCCGATGCCCATTTCGTCAGGTTCGGTGCCGGCGACCGCCATCCCGACATAACGCCCGAGCGGCTGGAGCCCGCGCTTTTCAGCCAGGCTTGCTTCCATCACGACGGAGACTGAAGCGCCATCGCTTAGCTGGCTGGCGTTGCCGGCGGTGATGATCTTTTCCGGTCCGCGAACCGGTTCGAGGCCGGCGAGCCCGTCGAGCGTGGTCTCGGGCCGGTTGCCCTCATCCTTGTCGAGCGTGACCTCGCGCATCGACACTTCGCCGGTCGCCTTGTCCTTGACCGCCATCGTCGCGGTAACCGGAATGATCTCGTCGGCGAACGCGCCGTTGCGTTGCGCCTCCGCGGTGCGCTGCTGCGAGCGAAACGCATATTCGTCGCAGCGTTCGCGGCTGATGCCGTAGCGGTCGCCAACGACTTCGGCGGTGTCGATCATCGGCATGTAGACGCCGTTGTGCATGCTCAACAGCTCGGGGTCGGGACCGAGGCGAAGTTCACCCGTCTGGACCAGCGAAATGCTCTCGACGCCGCCGGCGACGACGACGTCCATGCGGTCGACGATGACCTGCTTGGCCGCGGTGGCAATCGTCATCAGGCCTGACGAGCATTGGCGGTCGATGGACATGCCGGGGACGGTGACCGGGAGTCCCGCCCGCAAAGCAGCGGTGCGGCCGATGGTCGTCTGAACACCCTGCATCAGCGCGGCGCCCATGATGACATCGTCGACTTCCGCGGGATCGACCTTGGCGCGCTCGATGGCAGCGCGGATCGGGTGGGCGGCGAGCGTCGGCGAGGGCGTTGCATTGAACGCGCCGCGATAGGCCTTGCCGATGCCCGTCCGGGCGGTCGAAACGATCACGGCGTCACGCATTCATTCGCTCCCTCAAGTCACGATCAACGTCAGCCACTGGGCGGTCAGGGCAGGCTTATCCTCATCCTCGATCTCGACGGTCACGCTGTGTCGGATAAGCATCTGGCCCGGCACTTTCTCTTCAATCGAGTCAAGCGTGAAGCGGCCGCGCACCCTCTTGCCGGATCGCACCGGAGCAAGGAAGCGCACGCGGTCGAAACCGTAATTGACCGCCATCGTCATGCCCTCGGGCAAAAGCATCGCTTCGGCCGCCATGCGTGACAACAGCGACAAGGTCAGGAAACCGTGAGCGATGGTGCCGCCGAACGGCGTTTGCGCGGCAGCCTCGGCGTCGATGTGAATGAACTGCCGGTCCTCGGTCGCCTCGGCGAAGGCGCTGATGCGAGCTTGATTGATTGTCAGCCAATCCGACACGCCGACATCTTGGCCAATGCGAGAGCGGATCTCGTCGAAGCTGGCGAACGGCATCAGTCGCGCGGAAGCGCCGCATAAGGCATGACCAGTGTTCCGTCGGGCGCGGCGGTCAGCGTCGTCTGCGTTGGATAGGCGAACTCGAGCCCATGCTCGGTGAAAGCGCGAAGCACGGCCAGAGCCACGGCCGTCCGGTCCGCCGCGACCTTGTTGAGGTCCGTCGAGCGCGAATTGAACAGCAGCTCGAAGTCGATACTGGAGGCGCCGAAGCCGCGGATCGCGCAGCGCACGAAGCTGCAGCCCTGGCGGGACTCGACCGCGCCCTTGGCGATCGAGGGGACCTTCTCCAGCTCGTCCGGCGCGGTCTGGTAGACAAGGCCAAACGGCAGCGAGGAACGGCGGCTTCGCCCGCCCGCGAAATTGTGGATCTCCCGCTCGAGCAGCTTGGTGTTCGCCATCACGACCTGCTCGCCGGTGAGCGAGCGCAGCCGCGTCGTCTTGAGGCCGATCCGTTCGACGGTCCCGACGGTGTCGTCGAACTGGATCGAATCGCCTTTCTTGAACGGCTTGTCGAACAGGATCGAAAGGGCGGCGAACAAGTCCGAGAAAATGCCCTGGGCGGCGAGGCCGATGGCGATGCCGCCGATGCCGAGGCCCGCAACCAGCGCGGTCACATTGAAGCCGAGATTGTCGAGGATTGCGACGATCGCCAGCGCGAACAAGGTCGCGCTGACCAGCAGGCGGATGATAGCGGTGGCGCTGCCGAGCGCCGTTTCCGCCGCGCCTTCCCCGGTTCGCCTGGCGATCAGCGAGAGAATCAGCTCACGCGCCCAGATCGCTGCCTGGAACGCAAAGGCGATGGTGAAAGCGATGTCGATCAGATGCTGCGCGCGGGCCGGCGGCTGGGCGTAATTGGCGACGATGTCGACGGCGGCGACGACCATGAACAAGATGCCGGTCCGGGCGAGGACGTTGCCGACGACGCTCTGCCAGCCAAAGTGTTCGGCTTCGCTCTCGCGCTCGACCATGCGTTGGCCGATGAGCCGCGCAACCAGCATCACGCCGACAATCGCGGCCGCGACCAGCGCGCCGATCAGCACGTCCTCACGATTGGCGATGATCCATTGGAAGACGCTCTGCGTCGGCCGGATCGGGTCCAGGTCTGGCACCATCGCTCAGTCCATGGCCGCAGGGCGATGCGGAAATCAAGTTTGCGCGGGTTTCCTGGCCTTCGGGCGGCGGCGCCGTTTTTCGCGCGCCAGGAAATCGATCAGCGCGACTTCCGCCGAAGCCAGGCGTGTGCGCCCGCGTGGCCGGTCCATGCCGTTCAATGGATCGCGCGAGTCATCCTTGACCGCCTCGAGAAGCGCGGGATGGACATAGGATTTTCGGCTCATCGCGATCGTGTTGCCGAGCGCCTCGGCAACCGGCTCAACGACGGTCTTGATCGAGATCCGGCTATGGTCGGCTTTCTTCAGCAACTGATCCAGGGCGATGACGCTCGCCCCCCAGGTCCGGAAGTGCTTGGCGGTAAAGTCACCCGCGGTGGCGGTGCGAATATAGTCATTGACGTCGCTCGACGAGATTGCCTGCGGCTCGCCGTCACCATTGACGTACTGGAACAGCATCTGGCCCGGGAGATCCTGGCAGCGTTTGACGATCCGTTTGAGATTGGTGTCGGTGATATTGGCTTCGTGGATGATGCCGTGCTTGCCGACGAAGCGCATGGTGAGCTTGGTACCCTTGCGGCGAAAATGGCGGCTGCGCAGGGTGGTCGCGCCGTAGCTCTTGTTGGATTTGGCATATTCTTCATTGCCGATGCGGATGTGCTCGGTGTCGAGCAATCGGACGACCGCCGCGAGCACGGTGTCGCGTCCAAGAGCGCGGCACTTGAGGTCGCGTTCGACGTGCCGCCGAAGCTTCGGCAGCGCCTTCCCGAATTCGAGCAGGCCCTCATATTTGGCAGTGTCGCGCTTGGCGCGATAATCGGCATGGTAGCGATATTGCTTTCGACCTCGGGCATCGATGCCCGTTGCCTGGAGATGGCCGTTCGCATCCTTGCAGAACCACGCATCTTCATAAGCCGGCGGCAAGGCGATCGAATTCAACCGGTCGATGGTGTCGCGGTCCGTCACTCGCTTGTCGTTGTCGAAATAGGCCCAATAGCGGCCCTGGCGCTTACGCGTGTAGCCCGGCTCGGCGTCGCTGCTGTGCCTCAGCACGTCGTGTTCTGCTTCACTCTGGTCATGGCCGGGCCTAAGCGAGCGGCGAGCAGGCGGGTTCCGGTTCAAGCATAAGGAGACCTTGCGAATGCCCCAGATTTCCGAAGCGCGCATCCTGATCGTCGCTACCGACGGGTTCGAGGAGTCGGAACTGTTCGGGCCACGCGAAATCCTGCAAAAACGCGGTACCGAAGTCGTGCTCGCCTCGCTGAAGACCGACCCAATTCAGGCGACGGTCCACGACGATCCCGGCAAGACGATCCGGCCCGACCTCACCATCGAACAGGTCAATCCTGACGATTTCGACGCGCTGATCCTGCCTGGGGGCGTGCGCAATCCGGACCAACTGCGAATGCACCGCAACGTGATCGCGCTCATCCGGGACTTCGACGACCGGCAAAAGCCGATCGCGGCCATCTGCCATGGGCCGTGGCTGCTCGTCGAAGCCGACCTCGTCAAAGGCCGGACGGTGACCAGCTGGCCATCGATTCGCACGGACTTGCGCAACGCCGGCGCGACAGTGGTCGATCAGCCCACGGTCACTGACGCCAATATCGTCACCAGCCGCAACCCCGACGACGTGGAAGCCTTTACCAACGCCTTGATCGACCTTGTCGAACAAGCGCCCGAAGTCACCGAGATCGACCACCCGCGCGAGGTTCCGGCCTAGTCGATCATTGCGCGCGCCTAACCGACTGGTAGGGAATTTGGGTTATTCGCCGCTGCCATGAGCGGGGCACAGGCGAAGAAGATCGAGACGGGTGCTGCGGCAATTGCAGCAATTGCGCTGGGTTGCGCGGTCGGATTCGCGGTTTTGGAGCTGCTTGAGCCGCGTGCGGCCCTGCCACTTCGAAGCGCCGTTGCCAGCTGCGGGGGAGCTGCCACGTGCCTGATCGGCTGGCTGCTGCTGGCCCGGCTTGGCAGCCCAGCGTCGGATTATCGCGTAGCGTTCTTTGAGCTCAGCATGCTCGAGCCGGCATCGACCGAAGGGCCGCTGGAGTTGACCGAAGTCCATCAATCGCCGCTCATCCTCGACGATGTCCTTCACGCCGTTGGGCCCGAGGCGCGCGTCGTGCGTCTGTTCGACTCTTCCGCAATGCCGAGTCCGGCGGAGCTCAAGGCGCGGGTTGACCGCTACCTTGGCCAAGGCGCGTCTTGGGCGAAGTCTCCCGACGCGTCCCAGGCGCTGGTCGATGCACTGACCGAGTTGCGCCGTTCGCTGCGCTAGTCGTCGGTGACGGTCAGCGCTTCGATGACGACGCTGGTCGAGCCGTCCAGAGATAAGCTCGGGCCGGCCGCCAGCCCGATGTCCGCGACCAAAACTGCGGGGATAGAAAATTCGGCGTCTTCGAGACGGTCGCATATCCGTTCGACGACCTCCCCTGAATTGGGGCCGGGGATGCGCAACTCGAATTCGATGCCGCTCACCACTGAACGTCAGCGACCGCCAGTCGACTGACGAAATATTGGTAAGCAAAATCCTATCACGCGGCACGCGGGCGCGGCCGATCAGCGCCCGCAACAGCCCGGATGCCGCACCGGACATGGCGATCCGGTTCATCAGTAAGCTCCTTGAAGGTAAGCGCGGACGCGCTCGATGGTCCGAGGCCGCGGGTCTCGTCCGTTGCGCAGATCGAAAACAAATCGCGGATCTCCAACCGCTTCGCGTCCGAAACGGGTCGGAGGCGTGTCATTTTGGCGGAGAAATTTCTCGACATCACGGAGTAAGTGCACGGGTTAATCCTTATGTTTCGTGCAACTCGGCTTGCGATGTAATTCCAACGCAATTCCTACTTGTCTAGGCACTTGCCTATAGCTAAGGACAGAAAAACCATGTTAGACCCGCGTGCCGTCCTCGAACGCTTGTGTACTGAACGCGGAGAGGACTTCGCCGGCCTGTCGCGGATGCTCGGGCGCAACCCCGCCTACATCCAGCAGTTCGTGCGACGCGGGGTTCCCAAGCGACTGAAGGAAGAGGAGCGGCGCAAGCTTGCGCGCTATTTCTCGGTGTCGGAGGCATTGCTCGGGGGGCCCGCCGATGAGCCGCGGGCGCCCGATGCCTTGGTCAGCATCAAGCTCCATCCCGTGCTGGTATCCGCCGGGCCTGGTGCGATCGTCGGCCAGGAGCATGGCAAGCCCTATTTCGGGTTCGAGGAGCATTGGCTGAAAGGCCTGACGGCGACGCCCTCGTCACGCTTGTCGATTGTCAGAGTCGAAGGGGATTCGATGGCGCCGACGCTAAATCCGGGCGACGACATTCTGGTCGACCTCGACGATTGCGAGGAGCGCCTGCGCGACGGGATTTACGTACTTCGGGTCGATGATGCTCTCGTAGTCAAGCGGCTAGCGCTCAACCCGAGGGGCCGGCGGCTGACCATCCAGTCGGACAATCCCGCCTATCCCGACTGGCCCGATTGCGGGCTGGACGAGATCAGTTGCATTGGCCGCGTGATCTGGTCGGGACGGAAGATCGTCTAGTCGGCGCGGCGCCGATCGGCGAGCCACAGCACGACAGCGAGCAGGATGCCGAGGCCCGTTCCGGCGAGCACGCCCTTCATCGGATTGTTGATCGCCAGCCCGGCGATGGCCCCACCGAGGATGCACAGCGTCAGAAAACATCCGCCGGCTTTGGGGTTTGGGCGCGCCATGGGCTGCACATGGCAGAGCCGCGGAAGCTAAGCCAGCGTCCGGCCGTCCCGAACATGATAAACGCGGCGTTGACGACGTTTGTCGGCAGTCGCGAAACGGCGGGCTGTTAGACCAAGCCCATGGACTCAGTCTTCATCCAGGGTCGAGGCGCGCTCGACGATGCCGCCGAGTTGATTGCCCGCTATGGCGAAGACGCGGGGCTTGAGGCGGCCGTCCGCGCCGAGCGCAGCCGCGACGACGGCAATGTCGTGCGCTTCTGCCACTGGCGGCAGATCGAGCGGATGATCGTGGCGCTGGCTAGCGACGAAGTGCTCGGGACCATCCACTAAGAGCCTGATTTCGCGGGACTGGCGCGGTTCAGGTGCGCCGGTTAAGGCTCCGCAGAGATGATTGGGCGGGGACCAGGGCGAATTGCCGCGCGGCTGCTGTGCGCGGCTGCCTCAGCCGCCTTGGCCAGCGTCGCTGTGGCCCAGGCGGTGCCGCAACAACAGCCGCCGCCGCCCGACGCCGAGCTCGATCCGAATGCGCCGCTCGCGCCGATGCCCGATATCGGCGTTGAATGGCCCGACCTTGAGGCTCGCGAAACGGCCCCAGCGTCGCCCAAACCGGGCGGTCCGGCAGTCGCCACACCCGCCGGAGACATTCGTTATTCGTTTGCTGTCGAAGGCCTTGAGCGGGCTTTCGGAGGCGGCCGATTTGCTTACCGCGTTCAAGGCGCAGTCGGTGCTGGAGGCCGACCGCAGGAAGACTGCCAATGCCGCGCAGATCGTCCGCCGTTCGCGCGCCGACGCCGATCTCCTTGCCGAATTGCTGCGCAGCCAGGGCTATTACGATGCCGCGGTCGAAACGCGCACTTCGACCAGCACGGGTCAGCTGTTGGTCGTGCTCGCGGCCGAGCCAGGCGCACGATATCATTTCTCATCGGTCGAGCTTCCCGGCCTCGCGGCCGCCGGGCCGGAAGCCGCGCGGCTTCGCCAGACCTTCGCGGTCAAGCCGGGCGACCCGGTCATTGCCGCACGGGTCATCGCCGGTGGAGCCGCATTGACGACTGCGCTCGGCGAACTCGGTTTTGCCGAGGCCAAGGTCGGCGAGCAGGACATCGAGATCGACCACCGCTGCGCACGCCGCCACCTTGAAGTTACCTGTGAACCCCGGTCCTGTCGCAGCCTTCGGCACGATTCGGGTAACCGGCGAGCCGCCGTTCAGCGCCCGGCACGTCGGGGTCATCGCGCGCTTCCGGCCCGGCGACCGGTTCGAGCGATCCAAGGTCGACGATCTTCGCCGCGCGCTGATTGCCACCAGCCTCATCGCTAATGCCGACATCAAGCTGGTGCCGGTGAACGGCGGCCGCACGGTGGATGTGGCCGTGAACCTGGAGCCCGCGCCCTCGCACACTATTGCCGGCGAGCTTGGCTACGGCACCGGCGAAGGCGCTCGGGTCGAAGCCAGCTGGACCGACCGGAATTTCATCAACCCCGAGGGCGCGCTGACGCTGCGTGGCATTCTCGGCACCAGCGAGCAGCTTGCCGGCGTGCAGCTACGGCGCAGCAATTTCATGCAGCGCGACCAAACCCTGAACCTGCAATTTTCGGCCTCGCACCGGAAGTTCGACGCCTATGAGGCGCGTACCGTCCAGTTGCTCGGCAATATCGAGCGGCAGAGCAACTTCATCTGGCAAAAACCGTGGACGTGGAGTTACGGGGGCGAGCTCCTTGCAACCGACGAATATGGCGTGTTCAGCGACGACGGTTTGAAGGACGCCCGCACCTTCTTCATCGCCGCGTTGCCGATCGCCATCGGCTTCGACGGAAGCGACAGCTTGCTCGATCCGACCCGCGGTTTCCGCCTCAGCGGCCGGATCAGCCCCGAGCTGTCGGCGCATGGCGGCCACTTCACCTATGCCCGCGCGCAGATCGACGCGAGCGCCTATCATCCGGTTTCGGACAGTATCGTCGCTGCTGGGAGGATCCGGCTCGGGTACGATTTTCGGCGCAGGAGTTTATGATCTCGCCCCATCGCGTCGCTTCTATGCCGGCGGCGGTGGGTCGGTGCGCGGCTATGGCTACCAGCAGCTCGGCCCCAAGGACCTGGACGGCGACCCGATCGGCGGTCGCGGGCTCGCCGAGTTCGCGGTCGAGGCTCGCATTCGCCTCAAGCAATTCGGCGGCAATTTCGGGATCGTGCCCTTCTTCGACGGCGGCAGTTTGAGCACGCGCGAATGGCCCGATTTCGGCGACTGGCGCTTCGCGGCCGGACTTGGCCTCCGTTACTATTCGAGCTTCGGCCCCATCCGCATCGACGTCGGCGTCCCGCTCAATCGCCAGCAGGGCGACGGTCCCGTGGCCGTCACTGTGTCGCTCGGCCAGGCCTTCTAGCGATGACCGAGGCCGTCTTGGTCAGCAAGGGTCGGAACCGCCGCGCCGGCGCCTACGCGACGACTGGGCGCGCCGCCTGCTCAACGAACTGCTGGCGCTCTTCGTCGCGCTGCTGTTCCTGCTGGCCGGCGGGCTGGTGCTGCTCGACACGGCGCCTGGCCACCGTTTCATCGTCGACCGGATCGGGGGGCTGGAAACCGCCTCGGGGCTGAAGATCCGCATTGGGCGCATCGACGGTTCGATTTTCGGCCGGTCGCAGCTGCGCAACGTCGCCGTCTCGGACACGCGCGGCGTGTTCCTGACCTCGCCCAACATCAAGCTCGATTGGTCGCCCGGCTCATGGCTCAACCACAAACTCAACATCGACAGCCTGACCGCCGAGCGCGTCACGCTCATTCGCCTGCCCAAGACCAGGCCGAGCTTGAAAAAAGGGCCGATCCTTCCCGGCTTCGACATCCACATCGGCGAACTGAAAATCGACCGCCTTGAAATTGGGCCCGAAATTAGCGGCATTGGGCGCAGCGGAAGCGTTCGCGGAAAGGCGGACGTACGATCGGGGCGGGCCTTGGTCGAGCTCCGCGCGATTTTGAATAATGGTGGCGATCGCATTGCTTTCAGGCTCGATTCCGAGCCGGATCGAAACAAGTTCGATATTGGCGCGCGGGTGATTGCGCCGGCCGACGGGCTGGTTCCGGCGATGATTGGGGTCAAGCGGTCCCTTAACCTCGCGGTGGCGGGGAAGGGTAGCTGGAGCAGGTGGCGCGGCGGGGCGGCGCTGAACCTGTCGAACCGCCCGGCGGCGCGGCTGGCGCTGGGCGTCGACGCTGGACGTTACAGGCTTCAGGGCAAGGTCGCTGCGTCGCAGTTCCTGAGCGGGCGGCTGCAGCGGCTAACCGCGCCAGTAGTGACAGTCGCGGGGGAGGGGACGTTCAAGGACCGGCGGCTCGACGGCCAGTTGACCGCGGCGTCGCCGGCGCTTCACGCGGTCGCGCGGGGCGGCGTCGATCTCGCCCAGAGCCGGTTCAACAACCTTCGCCTTGGCGTCGACGTGATGCAGCCGCAGGCGCTCTATCCGACGATGAGCGGCGAAAAGGTGCGGCTTGTTTGGACGCTCGATGGAGGGTTCGGAACCGCCGATTATTCGTACCGATTGACCTCAAAATACGTGAAAATCGACGCAAACAGCTTCGTGGCGTTGCGAGCCGAGGGTCGCGGGCGGCTCGGGCCGTGGCCGATGCGGGTACCGATCCGCCTGTCGGCTAACGCCATCACCGGCATCGGCGACGTCGCGGGCGCGATGCTTGCCAACCCGCGCATCGAGGGGTGGCTAAGCCTATCGCCCAAGATGGTGCGGGGCGACGGTCTCCGGCTGACCAGCGCCAAGTGGAACGGCAAGCTGTCGTTCCTGATCGACCTCGTCACCGGGCGCTTCGAGCTGCTGCTGTCCGGCCAGATGAAGCGATACCTCATCCCAGGTCTCGGCGTGGTTGACGTCATGACGGACCTTCGCGTCGTTCCCTGGGGCAAGGGCACGCGCATCGTCGGGACGGGCAAGGTCTGGGTCCGGCGGCTCGACAACAGCTTCTTCGCCAGCCTGACCGGCGGGTTGCCGAGGATCGAAACGCGCCTGGAACGCGGGCCCGATGGCATCCTCCGCCTGTCGGGCCTCGAGCTTTATTCGCCGAAGCTCCGATTGTCGGGAAGTGGCCAGCGCAACCGCGACGGCACTTTCCATATCGACGGCCGTCGGCCGCCAGGCGAAATACGGACCGCTGCGCGTGATGCTGGATGGCGACATTACGCGCCCGCGGATCGACCTGCTGCTCGCCAGCCCCAATGAATCGATGGGGCTTCGCGCGGTTCATCTGCAGTTGGTGCCGACCGCGGCGGGTTTCGATTATCGCGCGAGCGGCGGGTCGAAATTGGGGCCATTCACCAGCAATGGGCGAATCCTCCTTCCGAGCCATGGCGCGCCGGTAATCTCGATTGCCGCGCTCGACGTCGGCGGGGCGCATGCCAGCGGCGACCTGCGCTCCGATCCCGGCGGCTTCACCGGGCGCCTGGCGCTGGCGGCGGGAACGATCCAGGGAACGCTCGACTTCTCGCCGGTGTCGGGAGCTCAGCGCATCGACGCGCACCTCAACGCCACCAACGCCCGCTTTGCTTCCTTCTCGGTGCGCAGCGGGCGTCTCGACGGCGCGATTATCCTGGCCGACGACACGACGGTCGAGGGCACGCTCGACGCGCATGGCGTCGATTGGGGCGGAATCGCGCTGGCCCGGCTCAAGGCCAACGCCCGGCTGATCAACGGCAGCGGCCAGATCGGCGCAGCATTCGCCGGCAGCCGCGGCGCCAATTTCGCTTTCTCGACGGTCGCCAACGTGACGCCTGATACGATCCGGCTGACGGGCAGCGGCCAAGTGGGGGGCCGGCCGCTCGTTCTCCGCCAGCCGGCAGTGCTCACTCAATCGGGCGACGGTTGGGCCCTTGCGCCGACCATGCTGAGCTTTGCCGGCGGTAGCGCGACCCTGTCGGGCCGGAGCGGCAGCCACCCCGAAATCCACGCGCAGCTTCAGGCGATGCCGCTGGAGGTTCTGGACGTCGCCTGGCCGGGACTGGACCTGTCGGGCTCGGCGACCGGGCGGCTCGACTATGCGTGGGCCGGACAGCGGAACGGCAAGCTCGACCTCAAGGTGCGGGGCCTGAGCCGGGCCGGGCTGGTGCTGACCTCGCAGCCTATCGATTTGGCGGTGGCGGCGGTCCTGAACGATGCGCAGGCCGGCGTGCGGGCCGTCGCGGCGAGCGAGGGCAAGATCATCGGCCGCGCCCAAGCGCGGTTCGCGCCGATGGGCCGGGGACCGCTGGCCGCGGAGCTGATGAATGCGCCTTTGTTCGCCCAGCTTCGCTATTCGGGGCCGGCCGATACCTTGTGGCGACTGACCGGAAGCGAAATCCTCGACCTGTCGGGCCCGTTCGCGGTCGGCGCCGACATCAGCGGGACACTGGCCAACCCGGTCACGCGCGGCATGCTCAGAACACAGAACGGACGGCTGGAAAGCCCGGTCACCGGCATGGTCGTGGACCAGCTGTCGACCGAGGCCCGCTTCTCCGGTCCGCAATTGATCTTCAGCAAGATCAGCGGCCGCAGCGGAGCGGGCGGGTCGATTACGGGCAACGGAACCGTCACCTTCGCTGGCGGCCAGGCCTTGCTCAACCTCGGCTTCACGGCCAGCAATGCGATGCTCCTCAATCGCGACGACATCGCCGCGCGGGTCAGCGGGCCGATCCGCATCCGCTCCGACGCCAATGGCGGCTCGATTTCCGGCAAGCTGAAGCTGGACAAAGGGCGCTTCCAGCTCGGGCGGGCAAGCTCGGCGGCTGGCGTGCCGCAGCTCAAGGTCCGCAACCGCAACCTCGATCCCGACGAAGTGATCGAGACCGCCGACCTGCATCCGTGGAAGCTCGACCTCGACGTCGACGGCAGCGACCTCGAAGTCAGCGGCCTCGGCATGGAAAGCAGCTGGACGACCGCCATCCATGTCGGCGGGGTGGCCGACGCGCCGCGCTTCACCGGCCGCGCCGACCTGGTGCGCGGCGATTACAATTTCGCCGGCCGTAACTTCCGCCTCGACCGCGGAATCATCCGCTTCCGGGGCGAAAGCCCGCCCGACCCGCGGCTCGACATCCATGCCTCGGCGCAGGTCCAGGGGCTCGACGCCAGCATCATCGTCGGCGGCACCGGGCAGAAGCCGGAAATCACCTTCGCCAGCACGCCGGCGCTGCCGCAGGACGAATTGCTGTCGCGGATCCTGTTCGGAACCTCGATCACCAACCTGTCGGCGCCCGAAGCGCTGCAGCTGGCGAGCGCGGTCGCGGCGCTTCGCTCGGGCTCGGGCAGCCTCGATCCCGATCAATGCACTGCGCAAGCGCGATCGGGCTCGACCGGCTGCGGATCGTGCCGGCCGACGTCGCGACCGGCCAGAAGACCGCCATCGCCGCGGGCAAATACATCACGCGCAAGATATTCGTCGAAGTGGTCACCGACGGGCAGGGCTATTCGGCGACCAGGGTCGAATATCAGATGACGCGCTGGCTATCGCTGCTGTCCACCGTGTCGACGATCGGGCGCTCGAGCGCGAGCGTGCGGGTCAGCAAGGATTATTAGCCATCGTCATGTGGGGCTTGACCGGGCACTCGCCTTCTCTTCAACTCAGCTAAAGGCAGGCCCCGGATCAAGTCCGGGGTGACGGGGGACGGCCATGGACTGGAAATATCGTAAGAAGGTGGTCGCGCCGGAGGACATGCCGGAGGAGCACCGGCTGAAGAAGACCTTGTCCTGGCCGCATCTCATTTTCCTCGGCGTCGGTGCGATCGTCGGCACCGGCATCCTGGTCCTCATCGGCACCGCGGCGGGCAAGGCGGGTCCGGCGATGATGGTGAGCTTCGCCATTGCCGGCGCGATCTGCGCAGCCGCCGCGCTTGCTTATGCCGAGGTGGCGACGATGATCCCCGCCTCGGGCAGCGCCTACACTTACAGCTACGTCGTGTTCGGAGAATTGATCGCCTGGTTCGTCGGCTGGTCGCTGATCCTCGAATACAGCCTGGTCGTCAGCGCCGTCTCGGTCGGCTGGTCGGGATATTTCTCGCCTCTGGTAGGAATCCCAGTGGAATTCGCGACTGCGCCGATGCTTGGCGGCATGTTCAACTTCCCGGCGGTGTTCATCATCGCCGTGATCGCAGGCATGCTGGTGTTCGGCCTGCGCGAAAGCGCCAACCTCAATTCATTGCTGGTCGCGATCAAGATGTTGGCCCTGGCGATGTTCGTCATTGTCGCGCTGGCGGTGTTCAACGGCGACCACTTCCACCCCTTCATGCCGTACGGCTTTTCCAAGCACGGCCCGCCGGGGCAGGAAGTCGGCGTGATGGCCGCGGCGGCGATCATCTTCTTCGCCTTCTACGGCTTCGATGCCATCGCGACGGCGGCCGAGGAAGCCAAGAACCCCGAGCGCGACCTTGCCATCGGCATCGTCGGCTCGATGATCCTGTGCGTCATCATCTACATGGCGGTCGCGGCGGCCGCGATCGGGGCGGTGCCGTTCGACCGCTTCGCCACCAGCACCGAGCCGCTGGCGCTGATCCTGCGCGACATCGGCCAGCCGACCGCGGCGAAGATCCTCGCTTTATCGGCCTCGATCGGCATGCCGACGGTGATCCTCGCCTTCTTCTATGGGCAGAGCCGAATCTTCCTCGCCATGTCGCGCGATGGGCTGCTGCCGCGCCCGCTGGCGCAGCTGTCGAGCCGCCGCACGCCGGTGCGCATCACTTTGTTCACCGCGGTCATCGTGGGAATTTTGGCCGGGCTGGTCCCGCTCGACGAGCTGGTTGCATTAGCGAATGCCGGAACACTGACCGCCTTCATCGCAGTCTGCGCGGCGATGCTGACGATGCGGGTGCGGGCGCCCAGCATCAAGCGGCTGTTCCGCACGCCGCTGCCGTGGGTGACGGGGACGATCGGAATCCTGGGCTGCGCCTATTTGTTCTACAGCCTGCCGACCCACACCCAGCAATGGTTCCTGATGTGGAACGCCGTGGGGCTGGTCATCTATTTCCTCTTCGCGGCGCGCTATGCATCGCGGACGCGCAGCGACGTTCGTGCCTGAAGCCGCGGCGGAACGGCACGACCGTTCCCTGATCCCGGCATTGGTCGCCGTCCTGCTGATCCCGGCGATGCTGGGCAGCTCGGGGACGATCTTCAACGACGGCGACACCAGCTGGCACATCGCGACCGGCCAGTGGATCCTCGACCACAGGGCGATCCCGCATAGCGACCCCTTCTCCTTCACCTGGGCGGGCAAGCCGTGGGTGCCGATCGAATGGCTGGCGGAGGTGCTGTACGCGGGGGGGTATCGCATCGCGGGCTATGGCGGCGTGGCGGCGCTGGTGACGGCGGCGCTGATGGCGGTCCATGGGCTGATCTTCTTCAACGCGTCGCGCTTCTTGCGGCCGTGGGTCGCGGTCGGGGCGCTGATTGCGATGGACCTCGTGCTGATCCCCATGACGCTGGCGCGGCCGCATGTGTTGGCCTGGCCGCTGATCGCGCTGTGGACCTGGCTGATGCTGAGGGCGCGCGAGCGGGACCGGGCGCCGCCGCTTGCCGCCGCGCTGCTGCTGGTCGTCTGGGCGAACCTGCATGGCAGCTTCGTCATGGGACTCGCGATTGCCGCGGCTTTCGGGCTCGAGGCGCTGGTGGCGTCGAGCGACAAGGCCCGGGTCGTACGGCAATGGGGACTGTTCGGCCTGGCCTGCGCGGCGGCGGTGGTGGTCAACGCCAACGGGCTCGCGGGCGTGCTCCACCCGTTGCGCATCGCCAACCTCGCCATGCTGCCACTGATCGACGAGTGGAAGCCGTCGAACCCGGCGGTGACGCCCTTCTTCTTCGCGGTGCTGGCGGCGGGGCTCTGGCGTTGATCGCGTGGAAGCGGCCGCGCCTGCACCCGGTGCGCTGGGTGCTGCTCGGCGGCGCTGCTGGTGCTGGCGCTGCTCCAGGTGCGGCACCAGGCGGTGATGGCGATCGTCGCGGCGATGATCCTGCCCGCGGGCTATTGCCCGTGATGGAGAGCGCGGACGCAGCCGCGCCGGCTGATCGCGATGACCGCTGCCTGGCGCCGCCGCGCTGGTCCTGGTCCGCGCCATCATGCCGCTCAGCCCGCCCGACAATGAAGCCAATCCGTGGAAGCTGATCGCCGCCGTCCCGCCGGAGCTCCGGTCGCAGCCGGTGATCAATGGCTACACCATGGGTGGGCCGCTGATCCTGCCGGGATCCGGCCCTACATCGACGGGCGCGGCGACATGTACGGCGATGAGCTGGTGGTCGGCTACGCCCGCATCACGCACGGCGATCCGGTTGCATTGGACGAAGCCGTGAAGCGCTGGAACATCCGCTGGGCGATCGTGCCCAATCGCGGCAGCGGACTCGGCCGGCTGCTCGCGAAGTCGCCCGAGTGGCGGCTGCTGAAGAAGGACGGAGTCGGCGCGATATATGTCCGCAGCTCTGCGGAGGACCAGACGTACGTCCGCCGCTGAAGCGACGGACGATGCCGATGGAGGGAAAGGGAAGGTGGGAGGGTTCCCTCCACCGGCGTCCCGAAAGGCCGAGCTTAACCCAAAATTCGGCGATGAAAATCACATCGAATAATACATGTCGAACTCGACCGGGCTGGGCGTGGTTTCCCAGCGCATCACTTCTTCCCACTTGAGCTCGATGTAGCTGTCGATCTGGTCGTCGCTGAACACGTCGCCCGCGAGTCAGGAAGGCGCGGTCGTTCTGCAGAGCGAGACCAGCGCTTCGCGCAGCGAGCCGCAGACCGTCGGGACGTTGACCAGCTCCTGCGGCGGCAGGTCGTAGAGGTTCTTGTCCATCGGATCGCCCGGGATGGATGCGGTTCTGGATGCCGTCGAGGCCGGCCATCAGCAGCGCCGAATAAGCGAGATAGGGGTTGGCCATGCGCGTCGGGGAAGCGGAACTCGACGCGCTTGGCCTTCTCGCCCGCGCCGTAGGGGATGCGGCACGAGGCCGAGCGGTTGCGGCTCGAATAAGCGAGCAGCACCGGCGCCTCGAAGCCCGGGACCAGCCGCTTGTAGCTGTTGGTCGTCGGGTTGGTGAAGGCGTTGAGCGCGCGGGCGTGCTTGATCACGCCGCCGATGAAGTAGAGCGCGGTTTCGCTGAGGCCGGCATAGCCATTGCCGGCGAACAGCGGCTTGCCGCCCTTCCAGATCGACATGTGGGTGTGCATGCCGCTGCCATTATCCTTGGCGATCGGCTTGGGCATGAAGGTCGCGGTCTTGCCGTAGGCGTGGGCGACCATGTGCACGACATATTTGTAGACCTGCATGCGGTCGGCGGTCTCGACCAGCGCCGCCGTAGGTCAGGCCGAGCTCGTGCTGCGAGGCGGCGACCTCGTGATGGTGCTTGTCCATCGGCAGGCCCATCTCGATCATCGTCGAGACCATCTCGCCGCGGATGTCCATCGCGCTGTCGACCGGCGCGACCGGGAAATAGCCGCCCTTGGCGCGCGGCCGGTGGGCGAGGTTGCCGCCTTCATATTCGCGCATCGGTGTTGGTCGGCAGCTCGATGTCGTCGATGCTTGAAGCCGCTGGCGTTGTAGCCGTCCTCGAAGCGGACGTCGTCGAACATGAAGAACTCGGCTTCGGGGCCGACGAAGACGGTGTCGCCGACGCCGGTCGCCTTGAGATAGGCCTCGGCGCGGGTCGCGGTCGAGCGCGGGTCGCGGCCGTAGAGCTCGCCGGTCGACGGCTCGACGACGTTGCAGAACAGGACCAGCATCGGGGTCGCGCTGAACGGGTCGACATAGGCCGCGTCGAGGTCCGGCTTCAGGATCATGTCGCACTCGTTGATCGCCTTCCAGCCGGCGATCGAGCTGCCGTCGAACATGAAGCCGTCGGTCAGCATGTCCTCGTCGATCACGCCCGAGGCCATGGTCAGATGCTGCCACTTGCCCTTGGGGTCGGTGAAGCGGAGGTCGACCCAGTCGATCTCCTCGTCCTTGATCCGCGAAAGGATGGTGCCTGCGTTGTTCGCCATGGTTGCCCTCGCTCTCGAATCCGCGTGTGCTCGATTGAACGTGCCAATGCCCGGCAGCTGCCGGCACGACGAATGCGATTCGAGCTTGGGAGTGACAGATTCCCGAGCGCGGCGCCGGAGTCAGGAGCGCGGCGAATATTTCACCGCAGCCACGGCGAGTTGCCAGCACTCAGCAATAGCGTAGCATCGCTATCCGCTCGGGGGAGGAAGCCGATGCTGATTGCGCTGCTGGTTCCGCTGTCGCTCGCGATCCTGCTGTTCGGCTTCGTGCTCGTCCGCGCGGCGATCGCGCAGCGGGCTGTCCCGAAGTTCGAGGCGATCGTCCTTGGCGCGATCGTCAATTTCTTCGACACGCTCGGCATCGGCTCGTTCGCGCCGACCACGGCGTGGCTCAAGTTCCGCAAGCTGGTGCCCGATCGGCTGATCCCGCCGACGATGCTGGTCGGCCTGACGCCGCCGTCGATGGCCGAAGCGCATCATTTTCCTGATCCTGCTGGGCGTGCTGGTCGATCCGGTGCTGCTGGTCGGCTGCGTCATCGCCTTGCTGATCGGCGGCCTGCTCGGCGCGCCGCTGGTGGCGCGGACGCGGGTGTGGATCGTGCAGCTGGTCGTGGCCATCGCCCTGGTGCTCGCGGCGATCGCTTATCGATGACCAACCTCCATCTGTTTCCCGGCGGAGGCACCGCGACGAGCCTGCCGCTGGACGCTGATGATCGTCGCCATCGTCGCCAATTTCGTCTTCGGCGTCCTGCTCAATTTCGGCGTCGGCAATTTTGCGCCGACGCTGGTCATGCTGAGCCTGATGGGCATGGACCCGCGGCTGTGCTTCCCGATCATGGCCGGCGGCGCGGCGCTGACCGGCGCAGGCGCCAGCGTCCGCCACATCCAGATCGGCCAAATCGACCTGAGGATCGTCGCTCGGCCTGGCGATCGGCGGCATTCCGGCGGTGCTGGTCGCCGCCTTCATCGTCAAGACGATGCCGCTGGAAATGCTGCGCTGGCTGGTGATCGTGGTCGTGCTCTATGCCGCCGCGGTCATGTTCCACTCGTCATTCAAGGGCCGCCGCGAGCATGACGCGGAGCCGGCGACGGCGCCGATCGCGGAGGACGCCGCCTAAACGCCCTCTGGCCCGCCGGCCAAAAACGTCACCTTGCCCTCGCTCAAGGTCGCGATCTGGCGCTCATATTCCTCGGCGAGCTCTTCGTGGATCCTGCGCGCCGCCTCCGAAGCCGCGGTCTCGGCCCGGCTGCGCTCGACTCTGCTGGCGATGGAAAAGATAATTCAGGTCCAAGTCGTTCCTCCCGCTCGATGGCCGGTGACTGCCAGCCGGGCGTGAACGCCAGATGAAGCTTACGTCGGTTCGCCGACAAAGAGAGCTTGCCGCGCGGCAAGGAACTGTTCCGGCCCCGGACTCTTTCACCGGCGAGCCGGAAGACGAAAGGACAAATCCAGTGCGTTCCATGCTGTTGTGGCTGATCGGCGTTCCGATCCCCCTCATCCTGCTTCTCGCCTTCTGCACCCATCATTTGTGAGGCTGGCGCGGCGGCGGCAATCGGCCCCTTGTCCGCCTTCCGAACCGCTCGCTATCAGGCCCGCCAATCGCGCTCGGTGCACGGCCGGAGCGCGGCGTCGCTGACGTGCCGTCCGGCACGCCAGACCGATCAGCGTCACAAAGGGGTATGATGGCCACCAAGGCACAATCCGCTGAGGGTTCCGACAACCAGCGATCACGCCGATCGGCGAGGGCGTTCGCCGCCGCGACTTCCTCAACGTCGCCGCGGTCAGCTTCGCCGGCGTCGGCGCGGTCGCCGCGCTCGCGCCGCTGCTCGTCCAGATGGCGCCGTCGGCCGACGTGCTCGCGCTGGCGACGATCGAGGTCGACATTTCCAAGATCCAGCCGGGCCAGGCGATCAAGACCAGCTGGCGCAAGCAGCCGGTGTTCGTCCGCAACCTGACGCCCAAGGAAATCGCCGAGGCCAATGCGGTCAAGCTGTCCGACCTGCGCGATCCGCAGACGCTGGCCGAGCGGACCAAGCCGGGCAAGGCGAACTGGCTGATCACGCTTGGCGTCTGCACCCATCTGGGCTGCGTGCCGCTGGGCATCGGCGAGGGCGAGAACCGCGGGCCGTTACGGCGGCTATTTCTGCCCGTGCCACGGGTCGATCTACGACACCGCCGCGCGCATCCGCAAGGGCCCGGCGCCGCAGAACCTGCAGGTGCCGGACTATAAGTTCACGTCGCCGACACGTCGTCCAGATCGGCTGAGGGGGCAGACGACAGATGAGCTTTTCCTGGGCCAAGCCCTACGAACCCAAGCATCCGTTCATGCGCTGGCTCGACGAGCGGCTGCCGCTTCCGCGCCTCGTCTATGGCGCGATCGGCGGCGGCTATCCGGTGCCGCGCAACCTCAATTATTTCTGGAATTTCGGCGTCCTCGCCGGGATCTTCCTGACCATCCAGATCGTCACCGGCATCGTGCTGGCGATGCATTATTACGCGATCGCCGACGGCGCCTTCAATTCGGTCGAGCACTATCATGCGCGACGTCAACGCCGGCTGGCTGCTGCGCTACGCCCACATGAACGGCGCCAGCTTCTTCTTCATCGTCACCTACATCCACATCTTCCGCGGCCTCTATTACGGCTCGTACAAGGCGCCGCGCGAGCTGGTGTGGATGCTCGGCCTCGTCATCTACCTGCTGATGATGGCGACCGCCTTCATGGGCTACGTCCTGCCCTGGGGGCAGATGAGCTATTGGGGCGCGCAGGTCATCACCGGCTTCTTCTCGGCCTTCCCGCTGGTCGGCGAGCCGATCCGCATCTGGCTGCTCGGCGGCTATGCGCCCGACCAGGCGGCGCTGACCCGCTTCTTCTCGCTCCACTATCTGCTGCCGTTCGTGATCGCCGGCGTGGTCATCCTGCACATCTGGGCGCTGCACATTCCGGGCTCGGGCAATCCGACCGGCGTCGACGTCAAGGACGAGAAGGACACGCTGCCGTTCCACCCGTTCTACACCGCCAAGGACGGCTGGTTCGCCGCGCGCGGTGCTGCTGGTCTATGCGCTGGTGACCTATTTCGCGCCCAATTATCTCGGCCACCCGGACAATTACATCCCGGCCAACCCGCTGGCGACGCCGGCGCATATCGTGCCCGAATGGTATTTCTGGCCGTTCTACGCGATCCTGCGCTCCTTCACGGTCGACTTCATCCTGCCGGCAAGCTGTGGGGCGTGCTGGCGATGTTCGGCTCGATCCTGCTGCTGTTCTTCCTGCCGTGGCTCGACAAGTCGCCGGTCCGCTCGGGCTCCTACCGGCCGATGTTCAAGCGCTTCTTCTGGCTGCTGGTCGTCGACGTGATCGATCCTCGGCTATGTCGGCGGGGCGCCGATCAGCCGTTGCGCACGTCGCGCTCGGCCAGGTCGCCGCGGCTTATTATTTCCTGCACTTCCTGGTGATCCTGCCGCTCGTCTCCGCGTTCGAGACGCCGCTGCCGCTGCCGAATTCGATCTCCGAAAGCGTGCTTCACGGCGAGGCGGCGGAGGCGGCGCCGGCGGGGCAGACCAAGCCGCGGCGCGGCTCCGACGGCGACGGCCGGTTAAGGGGACGAGCAGACCATGCGTTTCATTCTCGGTTTCGATCGGCGCGGTCTTCGCCGCGGTCCTGCTGATCTCGTTCATCAGCGAGCTCGCGACCTATTTCAGCAACCCGCCGGCGACCGCTCGGTCGCGGAGGAGTTCCATCAAGCGAGCCGCAGGCACCTGTCGCTTCGCCAGCGACGGGCCGTTCGGCAAGTTCGACAAGGCGCCAGCTGCAGCGCGGCTTCCAGGTCTATTCGGAAGTCTGCTCGGCCTGCCACAGCCTGAACCTGGTCGTCGTTCCGCGACCTCGAAGGAGCTCGGCTACAACGAGGCCGAGATCAAGAAGATCGCGTCCGACTGGAAGACCCAGGTGCCGTCGATCAACCCGGACACCGGCGAGGCGGCGACCCGCAAGGCGCTGCCGTCCGACCACTTCCCGGCGCCGTTCGCCAACGAGGTCGCGGCGCGCGCGGCGAACAACAATGCGCTTCCGCCCGACCTGTCGCTGATCACCAAGGCGCGCGAGGGCGGCGCGGCCTATGTCTATTCGCTGCTGACCGGCTACCGGAACGCAGCCGGCCTATCGCAACGAGAAGGGCAGCCGGTTCCGGCGACGCGAAGCCGCCGCAGAACCTGCACTACAATCCCTATTTCGCGAACCTCAACATCGCCATGCCGCCGCCGCTGACCAGCGACGGCCAGGTCACCTACGCGCCGGGCAATCCCAAGCCGACGGTCGACCAGATGGCGAAGGACGTCGCGGCCTTCCTGGTGTGGACGGCCGAGCCGAAGCTCGAGAACCGGCACGCTGCCGGGCTCGCGGTCGTCGATCTTCCTGCTGTTCGCGACGATCCTCGGCTATTTCGCCTACCAGCAGATCTGGCACGAGGCGAAGCGGGCGGTCCGCGTCACCGGCGCGCTCGATCCGCGAGAACCAGGCCAAGAGCCGCCGCGCCAAGGCCAAGGCGGGCGTCGCCGGCTGAGCCGTCCGTCGAACAATGTTTGAGCTTCTGCCGCCGGCGTGCTGAGAAGTGCGCCGGCGGTTTTGTTTGTGCCGTGTCAAAGGAGGGAATTGACATGCGTGGACTGGGAATGATCTTGCTTGCGTCGGCGGCGGCGCTCGGCGCGACCGCGGGTAACGGCGGCGCCTGGCGATACGGCGCGCATCATCGACGAGGGCATGAACCGCAGCCAGGTGATGCTGCAACGCGTCGCGAGCTGATGGACGGCATCGGCGCGCGCCTGACCAATTCGCACAGCCTGGACCGCGCCGAGGATTGGGCGCTCGCCAAGTTCCGGGGCTACGGCCTTGGCAACGTCCATCGCGAGCCGTTCGAGTTCGGCCGCGGCTGGAACTTACAGCCAAGCCTAGCGCGCGCATGGTCTCGCCGCGCGCCGATCGACATGATCGTGATCCCCGTCGCCTGGACGCCCGGCACCAACGGCGCCATCCGCGCGCCGATCGTCGTCGCGCCGATCGACAAGCCCGAGCATTTCGCCGCCTATCGCGGCAAGCTCGCCGGCAAGATCGTGCTCGTGAGCCTGCCCGGCACCAGCGACGAGCCCAAGGAGGCCGCCTTCAAGCGCCTGACCGACAAGGACATCGCCGAAGACGACGACTACAACCTGCCGAACTACGATCCCGACGCGCTCGACCGCCGGCTGAAGCGCGTCCAGTTCGCCAAGCAACTCGACGCGTTCCTGAAGAGCGAAGGCGCGCGTCGCGTGGGTCCGCAAGAGCTATCGCGACGGCAAGCTGGTCACCGGCGAGGGCTACACCTACCTTGCCGGCCAAACGCCGAGCGCTGCCCGGATTCGAGCTGGCAGCCGAGGACTATCGCCGCCTGGCGCGCCTGGCGAAGACCGGCCCGGCGCCGGTGATCGAGCTCAACAGCGACGCGCCGTTCGACGATCGCGACCACGAACGCCAACAACATCATCGCCGAGATCCAGGGCACTGACCCCAAGGCGGGCTACGTCATGGCCGGCGCGCATTTCGACAGCTGGATCGCCGGCGACGGCGCCTCCGACAATGGCGCGGGCAGCATGGTCGTGATGGAGGCCGCGCGGATCCTTCGCCAGCTCGGCGTCCGGCCGAAGCGCACGATCCGCTTCGCGCTTGTGGGAAGGCGAGGAGCAAGGGCCTGCTCGGCAGCCGCGCTTACATCCAGCAGCACTTGGTCAGACCGCCCGACGCCCGCCGGCATGGACGGCATGACCGCTTACTACAGCTGGGGCAGCCGTTACCCGATCGTCGAAGCGGCCGGGCTACGACGAGCTCAAGGCCTATTTCAACCTCGACAATGGCTCGGGCAAGGTCCGCGGCATCTATGCCGAGGGCAATGCCGCGGCCGTGCCGCTGCTCACGCGAATGGCTGTCGCCGTTCGGTGTCGATGGGGGCTGACGCGGTGGTTGCCAGCAAGACCGGCGGCACCGACCACGTGTTCATGCAGGCGGTCGGGCTGCAGGGCTACCAGTTCATTCAGGATCCCGCTCGATTACGAGAGCCGGGTCCACCATTCGAGCATCGACACGCTCGACCATATGCGTGGCGACGATCTGCGCCAGGCGTCGGTCGTCATGGCGGGGATGCTGCTGGCCGCCGCCAACAGCGACAAGGAACTGCCGCGCCCGCCCCTGCCGACCCAGCCGACTGCTGACGGATCCGTTCAAATACGACTATCCCGAGCCGAAGTGAGGAACTGACCGGGCTACCGACGGGAACGCTGGGGGCTGCGGATCGTTTTGGTCGCAACCCTCAGTCTATATCGGCAGGTGTATTATGCGTATTCCAATGATCAGCTTGATGGCCGCTGGCGCGCTCGCGCTGGGCGGTTGCACCGACATGTACGGGTATAACGGACTTGGCGTCGGCGTCGGTTACGGCGGTGGTTACGGCGGTTATGGCGGCGGCTACGGCAGCTACGGTTACGGCAGCCCCTATGGCGGCTATTACGGCTCCAGCTACGGCTATCCCAGCTACGGTTACGGCTCTGGCTACGGCTACGGCTCGCCCTATTACGGCTGGTACGACAATTATTATTATCCGGGCACCGGCTATCTACGTTTACGACAATTATCGCCGGCCGCACTCGATGACCCCGATCCAGAAGGCTTATTGGTCCAAGCGTTCGCCCACGATGCACCACGCGCTCGACGACCACGACATCGCGCGTCAAGCCGAATTGGAGCGGCTTCAAAGCCCAATCCCAGTCTCGGCGCGACGACCGTCAGACCGCACGCGAAGCGCGCCGCCAGGCCCGCGATCGATAAAGGACCGCTTAATTCGCTGCCGGCCGGCGGCGGATCAGCACGATCGAGACGAAGGTCATCACCGGGACATCGTCCTGGTTGGTGACCGTCGTCTTGGTCCTGAAAATGCCAATGTCGGGCTTGGACTGGCTCTCGCGCTTATCGATGATCGTGCCGCGCACGTGCAGCGTGTCGCCGGGATAGACCGGCTTCAGCCAGCGCAGCTCGTCGAGGCCGGGCGAGCCGAGCCCGGCCTGTCCCTCGGCCACGACCTTGCCGGGCGATCACCGCCATTGCCATGGCGCCGGTATGCCAGCCGCTGGCGGCAACGCGCCCGAAATGGGTCCTTGACGCGGCCTCGTCGTCGAGGTGGAAGGGCTGGGGATCATACTTGCCCGCGAATTCCAGCACCTCTTCGCGGGTGACTTCGTAGCCGCCGTAATAGGCTTCGACGCCGACTTCCAAATCTTCGAAATAGATCATGCGCGGCGCATAGCGGCGCCAACTGCTTGGCGCGAGTGCGCCTGACGGGCTAGGCTCGCCACGTGGCGAGCCAGGTTCCATCCCATCTGCATCCGCGGCTGATGGAAGCGGCGATGGCGCTGAACGAGAATCGCCTCGACGTCGCCGAACGCCTGCTGAAGCCGCACCTCAAGGAAGATCCTTACGACCCTTCGGCGATCCGCATGCTGGCTGAGCTGGCGGCGCGCATCGGGCGCTGGCAGGATGCGGAGGCGTTGCTTCGCCGGGCCGTTGAACTTGCGCCGGGCTGGACGTCGGCCAAGGCCAATCTGGCGCTCGTCCTGGGCCGAATGGGCCGTCCAGCCGAGGCCATCGGCCTGCTCGATGAAATTTTCGCGGAAGAGCCCGACCAGATCGGTCACATGAATTTGAAGGCGGCGACGCTCGGCCGCCTGGGGGATTTCGACGAGGCGATCCGGCTATATGAGCAGGTGCTCGAGCGCACCCCCGAGCAGACGCGGGTCTTGTTGAGTTACGGTCATATGCTGAAGACCGTGGGGCGGCTCAGAAGAGGGCGTTGCCGCCTATCGAAAGGCAATCGCCCTGCGTCCGTCCCTGGGCGAAGCGTGGTGGAGCCTCGCCAACCTCAAGACGGTGAAGTTCAGCGATGCCGACATCGTCGCAATGCAGACTGCGCTCGAGGCGCCGGGGCTCGCCGTCGAGGACCGTATCCACCTCGAGTTCGCGCTGGGCAAGGCGATGCACGACCTCGGCCGGACCGACGAGGCGTTCACTCATTACGAGCGCGGGAATGCGCTTCGCCTGAAGTCGCGGCCTTACCGGTCGCGGGACATCGCCGGCATTGTCGACCGCTGCATCGAGGCAGGAACTGCGCAGGCGTTCGCGGAGCGTGGCGGCGGCTGCGACGCTGGCGATCCCATTTTCATCGTCGGCCTTCCGCGGTCGGGGTCGACCTTGATCGAGCAAATTCTGTCCAGCCACAGCCAGATCGAGGGGACGTCTGAGCTTGCCGACATACCGGCGCTGGCGCGGCGCGTCGGGCCATATCCCCAGGCCGCATTCGACCTGTCAGCCGACGACCGCCGCGCGCTGGGCGAGGAATATCTGACGCGGGTTGCGCCGCAACGGCGGACGAGCCGCCCGTTCTTCATCGACAAGCTACCGAACAACTGGCTCTACGTCCCGTTCATCCAGCTGATCCTGCCGAACGCGAAGATCATCGATGCGCGCCGCCATCCGCTCGCGTGCTGCTTGTCGAACTTTCGCCAGCACTTCGCCAACGGCCAGGACTTCACCTACAGCCTCGATCATCTGGGGCGCTATTATGCCGATTATGTGCGGCTCATGGCGCACGTCGACGCCGTGCTCCCGGGTCGGGTCCACCGGGTCATCTACGAGCGAATGGTCGAGGACACCGAAACCGAGGTTCGTGCGCTTCTCGACTATTGCGGGCTTGAGTTCGAGGAAGCCTGCCTGGAATTTTATCGCACTGAGCGCGCGGTTCGCACCCCGAGCTCGGAGCAGGTGCGCCAGCCCATCTATCGTGACTCGACCGAAGAATGGCGGGCTTACGAGCCTCACCTGGGGCCGTTGAAGGCTGCGCTGGGCCCGGCGCTCGACGCGTATCGCGGAGTGCCTGCGGCTTAGCTGCAACGCTGCCGTAACAAATTTCGGGTCCCGCTCTGCTGCCGATTGACAAGAGTCTGCGCCTCTGTCGCATTGCGGAAACACAACCGAATGGGGGCCATTCGATGATCGACCGCAGTTGCCGACACTTCGCGCTTGGACTCCTTGCCTCCACCGCGCTGGCAACGCCCGCTTTCGCGCAGGATCAAGCGCCGGGCTCAGCCGCCAGCTCAGAACAACGGCGCGACCGACGTCACGGCGCCGCCGCCGGCGGTTCAGCAGGCGCAGGACGGGCAAGGTCCCCGACTCAGACCGAGATCATCATCACCGCGACCAAGCGCGCCGAAAACCTGCAGAACGTCGCGCAGAGCGTCCAGGTGCTCGGCACGCGCAAGCTCGATCAGCTCAATATCTCGAACTTCGAACAATATACCAAGCAGCTGCCGTCGGTGAGCTACAACGTGTCGCAGTCGGGCGGTGCGGTGGTTTACATGCGCGGCGTCGCCAGCGGCGGCGACGGCAACCACTCCGGCTCGCCGCCGTCGGTCGGCGTCTATCTCGACGAGCAGCCGGTGACGACCATCGGCGGCGCGCTCGACGTCCACATCTACGACATCGCCCGGATCGAAAGCCTCGCCGGGCCGCAGGGCACGCTCTACGGCGCGCTGAGCGAGGCCGGCACCATCCGCATCATCACCAACAAGCCGGACCTCAACGCGACCTATGGGCGCGATGGACGGTGAGTTGAACCTCACGGCGCACGGCCATGAACCGGGCGGCAAGCTCGAAGGAATGATCAACATTCCGCTCGCCAGCCGCGTCGCCTTCCGCGCGGTCGGCTTTTACGAGCGCGATGCCGGGCTTCATCGACAACGTCTTCGGTTCGCGGACCTATTGCGGCGACGCGATCCGCGACCCGCGAACGACGAGATCATCGGCTGCGTGCACAACGGCTACACCGTCGACGAACGCTGGCCTCGAGAAGCGCGATATCAACACCGCCGAACTGTACGGCGGCCGCGCGGCGCTGAAGATCGACCTCGACGACAATTGGACCGTCACGCCGACCGTCATGCACCAATATGCGAAATACAATGGTTTCGGCGGAGCGGACTTGTCGCTTGGCGATCTGCAGGCGCAGCGGTTCCGCGGCGACGAGTATCGCAAGGACCAGTTCACCCAGGCCGCGCTGACCGTCGAAGGCAAGATCTGGAACTTCGACCTGACCTATGCCGGCGCCTACATGGACCGCCCGACCGAAATCGATCGTCGACTACACCGATTATGTGGAGGCTTACGACAACAAGTATATCTCCTCAGGCGGCATCGCTAACTATCTGTATTTCCTCAATTCCGCCGGAAATCCGATCGAGCCGCATCAGGATATTCTGGGCACCGAGCATTTCAAGAAGCTCAGCCAGGAAGTGCGCATTGCAACGCCCAGGGAAAACCGGGCGCGCGCGCTGATCGGCGCTTTCTACCAGCGCCAGACCAACCACATTTACCAGAATTATCTGGTCCCGAACCTGGCCCCCGACCTGTCGGTCAATGGCTGGCCGGGCACGATCTGGCTGACGCTCCAGGATCGCGTCGATCGCGACTGGGCGATTTTCGGCGAGGGCGAGTTCGACGTCACGCCCAAGCTGACCTTGATCGCCGGCGGGCGGCTTGTATCGGTTCGACAACAGCCTGTTCGGCTTCGCCGGCTTCGGCAAGAACCCCGGGTTTGTCGAGGGCGCGCCGGACGATTTGACAACCCGCCACCGAACGGCGCCGGCGCGAGTGGCGGCGTTCGCCGCTGCCTGACGGTCAACGGCGAGGAGGCGATCGACGATATCGACGCCGAACTCGCCTCAGGCGGGGTCGCAGGCACGCCGTGCACCAACGTCGGGGCTGTCGAGGACGGCGTCGCCGTTCCGAAGCACACCAAGGGCGACGGTTTCATCCACCGCCTGAGCGCTGCGGTTCAAGCCCACCGACAGGACGATGTTCTACGCGACCTGGTCGCGCGGATTCCGCCCGGGCGGGCTCAATCGCGCACCTGGCACGGCGCCCTACGGAGCCGATTATCTGACCAATTACGAGGCGGGTTGGAAAACCAGGTTCGGGCCGGCTTACCTGGAATGGCGCGGTCTATCACCAGATCTGGAAGGCGTTCCAGTTCAGCTTCCTCGGACCGAACAGCCTGACGATCGTCCAGAACGGCCGCGACGCCGTCATCAACGGCGTCGAAAGCGACCTCAATTACGTTGCCGGCGGCCTGACCCTGAGCGCGTCGGCCGCCTACACCGATGCGAAGACGAAGGGGAACATCTGCGAACGTCGGCGACTGATGACGAGAACTGCTCCGGTTCGTCGATCATCACGCCTTCGGGCACGCGACTGCCCGTCACTCCCGAGTTCAAGGCTGCCGGCAACCGCCCGCTATAGCTGGCCGATCGGTATCGGTAACGCGCACGTCCAGGGGAACCTGACCTACCAAGGCTCAGCCGCGGCGGACCTTCGTCAGGTTAACACCCTCCTTGGGGTCAATCCGAACGACTACCTCGGGCGGATTCGCGCTTCGACGGTGCGTCAATCTGTTCGCCGGCTTTGACTGGAAGCAGTTCAACACCGAGATATTCGTGAGCAACGTCTTCGACGAACGCAACGAGCAGGCGCGTTTCGTCGGCTGCAGCTCGTGCGTACGAACCTATATCGCGCCAGGCCGGCCGCGAACGATCGGCATTCGCGCGGGCGTGAAGTTCTAGCCGCGCGGCAATTCCGCTTCGGCGCGGCGCTCGTCGGGTTGGGCGCGCTGTGGCTGGTGATGCTGCTGTGGGGAGGGGGCTCGCTCGACCGCGCCATCTACGAAGCGCTGTACGCCGGGCATCGAGCCGGCGCCGGCGACGGCTGCGCGGATCGTCACGACCCTCGGCGAGCCGACATCCTGATCGGAGCGTCGCATTGTCGGTCGCGGCTTTGGCTTTACTTGCGCCGGCCATCGCCACTTGCCATGGGCATTCCTGGGTATCGTCATGGTCGGGCGCGGGACTCGCCGAAGCGCAGAAATATTCGATCGCGCGGGTGCGTCCCGACGTCGAGCCGCACCTGGTGGTCGTCAAAACCTCGTCCTTCCCGAGCGGCCACGCCGCCAATTCGATGATCTTCTACCTGGCGCTCGCGTTGGTGCTGACCGCCGGCACGCGCTGGCATCGGCCCGCAGCTGTTGCCGCCGTGCTGTTGTCACTCCTCATCGGCACAAGCCGGGTGATGCTTGGCGTCCACTGGCCCAGCGACGTGGTCGGCGGCTGGGCATTCGGCCTGCTGTGGGTGCTGTTGACGCTGAGGCTCGCCGGGCGCGCGCTAAAAGCGTAGACTGGGCGCCCAACACGGGGAGGGGACATATGACACGACCGTTCACCTGGATCGCATCCGCGATCTTCGCGCTGATGGCACTGCTCCACCTGTATCGGCTGTTTACGCACTTCCAGATCGTTCTCGGCTCGCACACCATTCCGATGTCGGCGAGCTACGTAGGCCTGGTCGTCGCCGGCGGGCTGAGCTGGATGTTGTGCCGCGAAGCGCGAGGCACGCGCGGTCCCTAGACGTTGAAGCGGAACAGCAGCACGTCGCCGTCCTGGACGACATAATCCTTGCCTTCGGAGCGTAGCTTGCCGGCGTCGCGGGCCCCCGCTTCACCGCCGAACTGCACGAAATCGTCATAGGCGATGGTCTCGGCGCGGATGAAGCCGCGCTCGAAATCGGTGTGGATTTCGCCGGCTGCTTCCGGCGCGCGAGCGCCCCGGTGCACGGTCCAGGCGCGGGATTCCTTGGGGCCGGCGGTGAAGAAGGTGATGAGGCCGAGCAGCTCGTAACCGGCGCGGATGACGCGGCTGAGGCCCGTTTCCTCAAGCCCGAGGTCGGCCAGGAACGCCTCGCGCTCGTCCGACGGGAGGGTGGCGATTTCGGCCTCGATCGCGGCCGAGACGACGACCGCGTCGCGCGCCCTCGGCCGCGGCCTTGTCGAACACCCGCGCCGACAGCGCATTGCCGTCGGCGGCATCGCCCTCGTCGACGTTGCAGACGTAGAGCACCGGCTTGGCGGTCAGCAGCTGGGCGCGCTGAAGCGCCTTGTCTTCCTCGTGATCCTTGGGCTGGGTCAGCCGCGCCGGCTTGGACGCGCGAAGCAGCTCCAGCGCCTGGCCGAGCACGCTCGCCTCGATCTTCGCTTCCTTGTCGCCCTGCTGCGCCTTCTTGACGAGGTTGGGGACGCGCCGCTCGAGGCTGTCGAGGTCGGCGAGCATCAGCTCGGTCTCGACGGTCTCGGCGTCGGCGATCGGATCGACCCGGCCTTCGACATGGGTAACGTCGCCGCCTTCGAAGCAGCGCAGGACATGGACGATCGCATCGACCTCGCGGATGTTGGCGAGGAACTGGTTGCCGAGCCCTTCGCCCTGGCTCGCGCCGCGCACCAGCCCGGCAATATCGACGAACTCGATCTGGGTCTCGATCTCCTGCGCCGATTTGGCGATGCCGGCGATCTTGTCGAGCCGCTCGTCGGGCACCGCGACGCGGCCGACATTGGGCTCGATCGTGCAAAAGGGATAATTGGCCGCCTGCGCCGCGGCGGTTTCGGTCAAGGCATTGAAAAGGGTCGATTTGCCGACGTTCGGCAGGCCGACGATGCCGCAGCGAAAGCCCATGATCTCTCCAGAATCTCTGTCGTCATTGCGAGCCAAGCGAAGCAATCCAAGGCTGGATCGCCGCGTCCCCCGGATCAAGTCCTGGGTCCTCGCAATGACGGGTTTCGTGGCCCTTTAGGCGAAGTTGAAGCTGATGCTCAACCGCTCGCCGTTGCCGGTCCCCGGAAGCACTTCATGCCGAAGCCAGCTTTCCCACATCAGCAGGAGCCCGGACGCGGATCGACGGTGACGAAGGTGTCGGGTCGTGTCGGCGCAGCCATCATCAGCGGCAGGCGCGGATCCTCGAAGCGAATTGCACCCGACCCGGCCGGACCCTCGACGTAGAACGTGCCCGAAAGGATGCTGTGCGGGTGAATGTGTCCACTGTGATGCCCTCCGCTTTTCAACAGATTGACCCACAGGCTGTCGAGCCGCGGTCTGGCTTCCCAATTTAGCTCGCGCGCGAACACTTTTGCATGGCGGGTCAGCAGTTTGGCCAAATCTGCGATCGCCGGATCGCGCTTGGGAAGGTCGTTGAGCGAGGCATAGCTGGTGTAGCCCGGGTAGCGATGGTCCTTGGACCAGCGACGGCCGGCTTCGTCGTCCTCAGCGAGCGTGCGGATCGAGTGCGCGAGCTCGTCGAGCAGTGCCGGATCGGCGATGTCGGCCTCGTAAAGGCGGGTAACGAAGAGGCTGCGCGTCATGACTCCCTCGTAAAGTCCTGATATCCAAGCCGGAAGAGGGGCCGCAATGTCGGAAGTGTTCATTTCCTATGCTCGTCCGGACGAGGCGCGCGCCGAGCAGGTCGCCGACGCCCTGCGATCGTCGGGCTACGGTGTGTGGCGCGACGACGAGCTGCCGGCCCATCGCGCCTATGCAGAGGTCATTGAGGAACGGCTGAAGGGTGCAGCCGCGGTGGTTGTCCTGTGGAGCGCCGAAGCCGCCAAATCGCAGTGGGTCAGAGCCGAAGCGGATGCGGCGCGCGGACTGGGGACACTGATTCAGGCAACGGTCGACGGATCAATTCCGCCGATGCCATTCAACCAGATCCAATGCGCCGATTTACACGATTGGGAGCCGCCTGCCGATCATGCCGGCTGGCGCAAGCTCGAGGCCAGCGTCGCGGCACTTGCCGGGCCCAAATCGGCGGACAAGCAAAGCCGGCGCAAAAGCGCGCGCGCAGTCTGCATTTGCGTCCTGCCGTTCGCGAACATGAGCGGCGACGCCGAGCAGGAATATTTCAGCGACGGCATCAGCGAGGACATCACCACCGACCTGTCCAAGGTTTCCGCGCTCGGCGTCACCGCGAGGAACACGGCGTTCACGTTCAAAGGCCAGGCCGTCGACGTCTGCGAGGTCGCTCAAAAGCTTGGCGTGACCCATGTCCTCGAGGGCAGCGTGCGCAAAGCCGGAACGCGCCTCCGGATCACCGCCCAGCTGATCGACGGAGAAACCGGCGACCATGTCTGGGCCGATCGCTATGACCGCGACCTCGATGATATTTTCGCGATCCAGGACGAGATTTCGAAGGCCATCGTCGGCGCGCTCAAGGTCAAGCTGCTGCCCGACGAAAAGAAGGCCATCGAGCAACGTGGGACCACCAATGTCGAGGCCTACAAGCTCTACCTGCTCGCGCGCCAATATTGGGTGACCGGAAATCACGGCGATCCGCGGCGCGACGAGCGGGTGATGCGGATTTGCGGCCGCGCCGTTCAAATCGACACGCGTTATGCCCAGGCGTGGGCGCTGATGGCCATGGCCCAGTCGAACCTGCACTATCGTTTCCAGTTGGGCACGGACGACGGTTTCGCCGCGGCTAACGCAGCGTTGTCGATCGACAAGTCGATTGCCGAAGCGCACCTGCCAATGATCCGGCGGCTCGAGGAACAGGGGCTAAGCGACCAAGCGGACGCGACGATGACGCTGGCGCTCCAGCTCGGACCCGAAATCGTGGGAGGTCCGCAAGGAGGCCGGACAATTGTCCATGCTTCGCGGCAAGGTCGATGAGGCGACCGAACATTTCGAAAAAGCCATCGAGACGATGGACAGCGATTTCCACGGCTGGGCGCTCCTTTCGACCTGTTATCAAGCGCGCGGGGATAAGGAAAAATTGCGCCATACCGCGCGAGAAAATGGTGAGTGAGGCTCAGAAGGCCTTGGAGCAGGATCCAAGCAATGGCGCGGCGCTTGGGATCATCGCCGGCGGCTATGCAATTCTGGGTCAGGCCGATCGCGCCCGCGAGTGGATTGATCGCGCGATCCTGATCGATCCCGACAACCTTACCATGCGTTACAATTTCGCCTGCGTCCTGGCTGCCCATTTGAATGACCGGGAGGGCGCGCTAAAGCTTTTGGGTCGTATTTTCGCGACCGCGGCCAAGTCCTTCGCCCGCCGTGCCGAGCACGACCCCGATTTCGACAACCTGCGCGATGATCCTCGCTTCAACGAAATGATCGCTGCCGTTCGAGCTCGGCACGAACGAAAAGCCCGGCCTAAGGCTGCAGCCGCAGCGCAACCTCGCTCATGAAGCGCGCATCGTCGCCCTCGGCCAGCCATTGCGCTTCGGAGGCAATGGCGGCCAGCATGTCCGACAGCGGCTCCAGCTCCGCCTTGGCGTAATTGCCGAGCACGTAAGGGGTGACGAGCTCCTTGCGGCCGGGACCGGGGTGGCCGATGCCGATGCGCACACGGCGGAAGTCGGGGCCGAGCGCGGCATTGATCGAGCGCAGGCCGTTGTGACCGGCGAGCCCGCCGCCGACGCGGACCTTCACCTTGAAAGCGGCCAGGTCGAGCTCGTCGTGAAAGACGGTGAGGTCGTCATCCTCTTCAAGCTTGTAGAACTTCAGCGCTTGCTGAACTGCGTCGCCGCTGTCGTTCATGTAGGTCTGGGGCTTGAGCAGCATGACGCGCTCGCGCCCGATACGGCCATCGGCGATCAGGCTGCGGAACTTCTTCTGCCACGGGCCGAAATTATGCGCCTCGGCGATGAGGTCGGCGGCCATGAAGCCGACATTGTGCCGGTGCATGGCATATTCGCTGCCGGGATTACCGAGGCCGACCCAGAGTTGCATTGGGGTTCGCTAGCAGGGACGCAGGCAAACAAAAACCGCCCGCCTCACGCTGGAGGCGAGCGGTTCCTGGTTCCTTAGTGGCGAAAGGATTACTCTTGCGAGCCGCCCTCGTTGCCGCCTTCGCCTTCGGCAGCTTCGCCCTCTTCGCCTTCCTCGCCGACGACGGGGACTTCGCCCTCGGCCGCAGCGGCTTCGTCCTCTTCGGCCTTCATCGCCGACGGAGCGACGATGGTGGCGACGGTGAAGTCGCGATCCTCGATTGCCGGGATGGCACCGTCGGGTAGCTTGACCTGGCTGATGTGGATCGAATCGCCGATCTCGAGCCCGTCGAGCGGAACGTGGATTTCGCTCGGGATGTGCGCCGCGTCGCAGGTCAGCTCGAGCTCGTGCTGGACGACGTTCAGAACGCCGCCGCGCTTGAGTCCCGGCGAAGCCTCTTCATTGTCGAACCGCACCGGGACCGCGACGGTGACCTTGGTGTGCTCGCCAATGCGCAGGAAATCGACGTGGATCGGCCGGCTCGAGACCGGGTGGAAATCGACCGCTTTCGGCAGGGTGCGATGGGGCTTGCCCTGGAAGTCGATCATGATGACCGAGTTCATGAAGTGGCCGCTCGAAAGCATTTTGCTGAGCAGTTTCTCTTCGACGTGAATCGAAAGCGGCTCTTTCTTTTCGCCGTAAACCACGGCGGGTACCCGTCCATCTCGGCGCAGTGCGCGGGAGGCTCCCTTGCCAGCCCGGTCGCGCGCCTCGGCGGGCAGCGTCAGCTGATCGCTCATTTTGGCATGTCTCCGATTGTTATGGCCCGCCACGCCTCCAGGGATGACATCGGCGGGAGCGCGGCCCCTAGGGCAGGAGCCTTGGAAAAGCAAGTTTGGAGGCCGTTAGTTGACCCGGCGGCACTCCAGCCCCCGCTGGGCCAGCTGGACCAGGAGGCTGTCCCGGCCGGCGAGATGGCCCGCGCCGACAGCGACGAACACTGTGCCGGGCGTTTGCAAGCGCGCCGCGACCCAATCGGCCCAGCGGCCATTTCGATCGGTGAACAGCATCTTGTAGGTCGCCGGCGAAGCCTGGTTGAGCTGGCCGAGCATGTTCACGAACACGCTCTGGTCACCGCGTTTCCAGGCGGACTGCATGTCGGCCATCGATTTCGCGATCACGGTTGCCGGCGTGGCGGTCCCGCCCGATGTCACCACCGGCCGGTTGGCATCGGCGGACGCAGCCATGCGCGCGAACATCGCCAGCTGCAATTCAATCGTTTCCAGCCCGGCGACGGGCTTGCCTTCATGCTCGGCGACGTGGCGAAGGACCATATCGGCGCCATTGTCGACCTGCATGCCCTGCGCCTTGCCGGCGTTGATCGCCATTTTGGTCGTCGCCAGGAACGATGCCGACGGAGCCACCTGGGTCGCGAGCGGCCGGCGCATCTGGATCGGCGGCAGCGGGCCTTCCGGCACTATCGTCTCCAGGATTAGCTCGTTGGAGCTTTCGAAGGCGTTGCGGACGTCATCGTTGAACCATTCCGACTGGCCATCGAGCGCGTGGAAGGTTCCGAACAGATAAACAGTGGTGTCGGCGTCGCGGACCACGAACATCGCCGGGGTCGCGTCGGCCGGAGCTTCGACTTGGGCGGCAGCAGGACTGGCCGGCGAGGCCAGCGCGATTGCAGCGGCGACGAGCAGATTGACCATCCAACAGCCTCCATGCGGGCCGCGGAACTGGTCATTTTGCGCGTGGCGAGCGGGCGCAATTCACCCGTGGCAAAAGCCCCCGGCAACTCGACACGTGCATCAGACCCCCCAGCCCGATACCCTCATGAGTATGGTCACTTGAGGATTAAGAAATGTCTAGCGAATTCCGCAGCCTGTGAGAATTTAGCGGTGGGCTGAGGGCAGGGGCGCGATCACTGGACCCGGCGGACCCTGTAGCCCTGCTTCTGGAGCATCGCGATCACCAAATCCCTGCCCGCGAGATGGCCAGCGCCGACCGCGACCATGACTTCTCCTGGTTGGGCCAAACGCTGCTCGATCCACTTGCTCCAATTGGCGTTGCGCTGCTTGATCAGTGACTGCTTGAGCTGGGGCGAGGATTCCATGTCCTTGTCGAAGCTGCGGGCGATTGCGGCCACGTCGCCGCGCGACCAGGCCGTCAGCATGCCGCTGAATTCCTTCTTGCTGGCGGGCGTTTCCATGATTGCGCCAATCAGCAGGGCGCGCTGCGCGTTCTCGGGGAGCCGGTCGAAATAGCTCAGCTGCTCGAAATTGGTCTCCAGCTCGCCGATCGGCTTATTGTCGCTGAGGAAGTTGTTGCGCAGCACGCTTTCGACGCCCTGGCCGCTTTGCAGCCCCATCGACTTGAACTGATTGCCCATCAGCAGGAAGGCCGCGGCCCAGGTTTCCATCTTGTCATAAGCGATCGCGGGAACGCCGCTTTTGGCGATGGACGCGGCAAGCCGTGCGCGCTGCGCCGGGGGGACGCGCTCGGAAATGGAGGGAAGTCCGGGCGAAAAACCGAGCTTTTGCATCGCAGCGACCAGGGGGGCGGGATTCTTGTCATCGACGATGGTCTCGACCACCAGTTCGTGCGAACCTTTCACCGCCTGGTCGAACTTGGCCGTACGCCATTGAAAATTTTCGGGAAGCAAATGGATTGTCCCGAACAAATAGATGGTGGTGTCGGCATCGGCGATGGCCCACAACGCCGGTTTTCCCATAGGCGTCCTGGCCGAGGCGACGCCGCCCGAACCAAGCGCGAGAAGCGCGGCAATCGGCGTGAACAGGCGCTGGAGAAGCTTTTTCATCATGGACTCCGAGGTGGGGTGCAGGATTTAAGGACGCAAGCTTGCCGTTTGCTGAAGACACAGCCAAAGCCCGCCCTCGAATGCCCAAGGGAAATGTCGCTTGAGCCTGAGCTTCCAGGATCTGATCTTGACGCTCCACCGCTACTGGGGCGCGCACGGCTGCGTTATCCTCCAGCCCTACGACATGGAAATGGGGGCGGGGACGTTCCACCCGGCGACGGTGCTGCGTGCGCTCGGCCCGGACGCGTGGCGAGCAGCCTATGTACAGCCGTGCCGCCGCCCGACCGACGGCCGCTATGGCGAGAACCCCAACCGGCTCGGGGCCTATTACCAGTATCAGGTGGTGCTGAAGCCGAGCCCGGACGACCTCCAGGCGCTCTACCTCGGCAGCCTGTCCGAAATCGGCATCGACCCGCTCAAGCACGACATTCGCTTCGTCGAGGACGATTGGGAAAGCCCGACGCTCGGCGCCTGGGGGCTGGGCTGGGAAGTGTGGTGCGACGGCATGGAGGTGACCCAGTTCACCTATTTCCAGCAGGTCGGCGGGTTCGAATGCCGGCCGGTGACGGGCGAGCTGACCTACGGGCTAGAGCGCCTCGCAATGTACATCCAGGGCGTCGACAACGTCTTCGACCTGCGCTTCAACGACGCAGGCGTCAGCTACGGGGATGTGTTTCGCGAGAATGAGGTCGAAATGTCGACCTACAACTTCGAGGTCGCCAATACCGAGGCCTTGTTCGACTTGTTCCGCAAGGCTGCAGCGGAGTGCGAGCTGTGCCTCGAAAATAAGCTCCCGATCCCAGCCTATGAACAGGCGATCAAGGCCAGCCACGTGTTCAACACGTTGCAGGCGCGCGGCGTGATCAGCGTCGCCGAGCGCCAGGCCTATATCGCCCGGGTGCGCGATCTCGCGAACGCGGCTTGCGGTGCCTGGTTGGAGCGGGTCGAGGCGCGCGCCTGATGGCCGACTTCCTGCTCGAACTACGGTCGGAGGAGATCCCGGCGCGGATGCAGGCCAAGGCGCGCAACGATCTGGCGCGGCTGTTCGCCGAATGCGCCAGCGAGGCTGGCCTGGCCGTCGGCGCGATCGATACGTTCAGCTCGCCGCGGCGGCTGGCGCTGATCGCGCGTGACGTGGCCGACGCAACCGAGGCGAGCCGCGAGGAGCTGAAGGGCCCGCGCACCAGCGCGCCGCCGCAGGCACTCGAGGGATTCCTGCGCAAGACGGGGCTCCGCAAGGACCGACTGGAAGAGCGGGACGGCGTCTATTTCGCGGTGGTCGAGAGAGCGGGCAGGGGCGCGGCCGAAATCCTAGCCGACACGATCCGCCGCATCGTCGCCGACTTCCCCTGGCCCAAGTCGATGCGCTGGGGCGCCGGCGGCATGCGCTGGGTGCGGCCCCTGCACGGCATCGTCGCGCTGCTCGGCGAAGAGATCGTGGCCGTCGAGATTGATGGCATCACAGCGGGCGCGACCACCGTCGGCCATCGCTTCCACCATCCCGGTGCGATCACCATCGGCGGTGCCGCCGATTATGTCGAAAAGCTTCAGGCATGCCACGTCATCGTCGACCAGGCCGAGCGCGAGCGCATCATCCGCGACGGCGCCGTGGACGCCGCGGCGGGGGCGGGACTGACGCTGCTCCCCGACGAAGGCCTGGTGGTCGAGAATGCGGGACTGACCGAATGGCCGGTGCCGCTCGCCGGCAGCTTCGATGCCGACTTCCTCGACGTGCCGCGCGAAGTGATCGTCCTCACCATGCGCACCAACCAGAAATATTTCGCCTGCACCAACGATGAAGGGCTGCTGGCGCCAGCGTTCGTCTGCGTCGCCAACATCGACGCCAACGACGGCGGCAAGGCCATCGCCGAAGGCAATGCACGCGTGCTCGCCGCGCGCCTGAGCGACGCCCGCTTCTTCTGGGAACAGGATCTCAAAATTCCGCTCGAGGAACAGGCGCAGAAGCTCAGCGGAATCGTCTTTCACGAAAAGCTCGGTACCGTCGCCGACAAGGTCGAGCGCGTCGCCAAGCTGGCCCGCTGGCTGGTCGAGGAAGGTGTAGTGAAGGGCGCTGACGCCGACCAGGCCGAGCGCGCTGCGCGGCTGGCCAAGGCCGACCTCGTCACTGGCATGGTCGGCGAGTTCCCCGAGCTTCAGGGCGTGATCGGCGGCTATCTCGCCGAAGCGCAGGGTGAACCGAAGGCTGTCGCCGACGCCATTCGCGATCATTACAAGCCGGTCGGGCAAGGCGACGAGGTGCCGACCGCGCCCGTTACTGTTGCGGTAAGCCTCGCCGACAAGCTCGACAGTCTCGTCGGCTTCTTCCAATTCGACGAAAAACCCACCGGCTCGAAGGATCCGTTCGCGTTGCGTCGTGCGGCACTCGGAATCCTCAGTTTGGTCATCGACAACGAGCTGCGCATTTCCATGCGCGACCTGATCACTGCAGCCGCACATGCGGGCGGTGCCAATGCGGGCCGCGACATTGCGACGTTCCTGATCGAGCGGCTCAAGGTGCAACAGCGCGACGCCGGCATTCGCCACGACATGATCGACGCGGTTGTGGCGGTGGAGCGGGAGGGCGATAATGTTCGCATGGTTCGCCGCGTGAATGCATTGCAGCAATTCGTGGAAACTCAGGAAGGCGCCGACCTGCTGACCGCCTACAAGCGCGCGGCCAATATCCTGAAGAAGGAAGGCTGGACCGGGCCGCAGGTGATGAGCTCGGCGGAAGAGCAGGGCATTCCGCAGACCGGCGAGGAAGACCCGCTGGTGCTGGTCGACGATCCGATCGTCGGCGCGGCGATCGCCGAGATGGCGTCAGGCCAGGCCGGCGCCGACTTGCCGCAGGAGCATGCGCTGATCGCCGCCCTCGATGCTGCCGAACCCAAGGCCGCGGCGGCGGTCGCAGCGGAGGATTTCACCGGCGCGATGGCCGCGCTCGCCTCGCTGCGCGGGCCGATCGACGATTTCTTCGATCACGTGACGGTCAACGATCCCGATTCCGCCAAGCGCGAGCGGCGGCTGAACCTGCTCACCCGCTTCCGGGAGGCGGTGAACCAGGTCGCGGATTTCTCGAAGATCGAGGGCTAGAGCCCGCGGATTTCGCCATCGCCGGGCTCGCGCGGGTCCTTGATTGCCGCGGCGCGCAGTAAATCGCGCTCGCGCCATTCCTTTTCGCGCTCATCCATGTCCTTGACGTGGCGCTCGTGTTCTTGCTCGACTTCGCGCCGGCGATCGACCTCGCCGTGGTAGCGGGTCTTCCACTTGCGGCGGCCACCGGCGGTCAGGAATACCCCGATCAGCAGGCCGAGCAGGAAGATGAGGGCGCAAATCACCCACAGGTTTGGGTCCGATGCGATGCTGTTCATTTCGCCGCCCTAACAGAGTTGGTCTCGTCGGGCATTACGCATGGAGCGCGACGGCGTTCCCTGCCGCCGCATCACGCGGGGCAGGGATCAGCCGTGCAGGAAGCTGTCGTTGATCGAGCAGCTCGCCGGACCCAGGATGACGATGAACAGGGTCGGCAGGATGAACAGGATCAGCGGAATGGTCATGATCGCTGGAAGGCGCGCGGCCTTCTCCTCGGCGCGCATCATGCGCTCGTTGCGGAATTCGGCCGACAGGACGCGCAGCGCGCTGGCCAGCGGCGTGCCGTACTTCTCGGTCTGGATCATGGTCGTGACGACGCCGCGAACCGCTTCCAGATCGACGCGAGTGGCGAGGTTCTCGAACGCCTGGCGGCGTTCGTTGAGGAAGCCGAGCTCGATCGCGGTCAGGCCGAATTCGTCGCCCAGCTCCGGATAGGCCTTGCCAAGCTCCCGGGCGACGCGGCCAAAGGCGGCATCGACGGTAAGCCCGGCTTCCGCGCAAATCACCAGCAGGTCGAGCGCGTCGGGAAGGCCCTTGCGAATGGCATGGCTGCGCTTCGTGACCTTGTTCTTCAGCCACATGTCCGGCGCCTTGTAGCTGCCGATGAAGGCAGCGGCGACGAACGCGTAGCGCTTGAACCAGCCCCACGCCGGGAAATAGTCGATCCAGTAGATCAGGATCACGGCGAAACCGCCGATCACCAAAGGCAGCACGAAACGAGCGAGAATGATGAAGAAGGCCAGGTCCTTGGTCCGGATACCCGCCTGCATCAGGCGTTCCTGCGTCTTCTTGACCTGGTCGTCCTGAAGCATTTTGAACTGCGACAGGATCGAGCGGACGCGATCCGCCGCCTCGTTGCGGTTGGTCAGCTTCTTGCGCTTGTTGGTCGAAGCAACGATGCCGGCCTTGAGCTGCTCACGGCGCTCGTTCAGCGCCTTGACGCGCCGCGCCATCGGGTCCTTCACCGTCGTTGCGGCATAGATGGCGAGAAGCACCGCGAAGGTCGCGACGGCGCTGAGCATCGTCGCGATCCAGATCACGTCGAAGCCGAGGAGGGTCGGGCCGCCTGAAGGCACCTGCTGCATGGTCCGGTCGTCCCCGCTAGATCTCGAAATTGACCATTTTGGCCATGATGAAGGCGCCGATGCCCATCCAGCAGAGCCCGCCCAGGCCTGCCACGATCAGTCGCTGGTCGATGAAGAAGCCCTGCATGTAATGCGGGTTCATCATGTAGACGAGGCCGAAGACGATGAAGGGCAGCGAGCCGACGATGTAGGCCGAGGCCTTCGATTCCGAGCTCATTGCCCTGATCTTCAGCTTCATCTGCGCGCGCTTCCGAAGCACGTCGGCGAGGTTCGACAGGGTCTCGGCGAGATTGCCGCCGGTCTCGCGCTGGATCGCCAGCGTGATCACGAAGAACTGGAACTCGGCCGTGCCGAGGCGGTCCGCAGTCTCCTGCAGCGCCGCTTCCATGGTCCGGCCGATCTTCATCTTGTCGGCGACGGCGCGGAACTCGAGTCCGACGGGTCCGGTGATTTCACCGGCGACGATGCCGAGCGTTTCCGTGATCGGAAGACCCGAACGAAGGCCGCGGACCATCAGCTCGATGGCGTCCGGGAAGTTGCTGTTGAACTTGGCGACCCTGCGCTTGATCATCTTGCCGATGACGAAGTGGGGGGCGCCAACGCCCACGAACAAGCCAGCGAACACCGACAGGAGGATGGGAGCGCCGCGGAACATCAGGAGCATCGACACGAGCAGGATGATGCCGAGACAGACCGTCGCATATTTGCCGAGCGTGATCTCCTTGCCGGTCTGCTCGAGCCGCTTGCGCAGCAGCGCCGGCTTGGGGATCAGGGTCGAGGCGTAGCTTTCGATCCGGCTGGCGCGCTGCGCCATCAACTTGCGGATCTGCGCCTGGGCGTTGATCGCGAGCACGTCTCCGCCATGGCGCTCCTTGAGAAGCTCCATGCGGCGCTTTGCCGCTTTGGACGCAGAGGGTCCGCGCATCGCCAGGAAAGCGAGCCCGAGCGCCGCGACGCCGCCAGCAAGGAGTAGGTACAAGAACATTCTTGCCTTCGCCTCTCACTCAACCACCCCGGCGCGCTTGCCGCGCCGGGCGAACGGACACGGCGTTAGGCCGCGGCCTTTTCCTTCTTCGCCAGCATCGACTTCAGGCCGCCGACCAGCGACGGCTTGGCGCCGGGACCCCCCTTGGCCTCACTGGCCGCGACGTCTTCGCTGGTATTGCTCAGCACTGCCGTCGACAGCGCGTTGAATGGCGCCGCGGCCTTGCCGCTGGCGACTTCCGCCACCGGCTTGCCGAGTTTCGCAGCCTGAGCCGCAAGCTTGGAATCGTACGAGAAGATGATGTCCACCGGACGTTCGATCGACTGTTCGAAGTCCTTGCGGGTGATCTCCAGCGCGCCGCCCGAGGGAACGGCGTTGGCGGCGACGATGACCTTGGTCTGCGGCGCGTTCGATTTCAGCCAGGCGAGAACCCGGATGGTGTCGCGCGTCGCCGCCAGCGTTAGCTGCGATACGACGACCGCAACATGGGCATCATGGACCAAATGCGGATGCTGGATCAGCATGTGCCGCGGCAGGTCGAGGACGGTCGATTCGAACGCGTTGCGCATCTCTTCCTGAAGCTGGAAGAAAGCGCTGCCATCGGTGACCAAAGGCTGGTTGATTGGGGCTTCGGCCGACAGGACCGACAGGCGCTCGTTGGCACGGACCATCGCGCGCTCGATGAACAGTCCATCGATGCGGCTCGGATTTTCGATCGCGTCGGTGAGGCCGCGGCCTGGTTCGAGGTCGAGCGCCAGCGCGCCGGTGCCGAAGTGTACGTCGAGGTCAAGCAGCGCGGTCGTGCGCCGGGCCTTTTCGCCGAGCAGCCAGGCCAACGAGGTCGCGATGGTAGAAGCGCCGACGCCGCCGCGGACGCCGATCACGGCGGCCATGATGTGCGGCTTGTCGGCCTGGGCTTCGCCGCGCGGACCCGACAGGATCGTCTGGGCGTGGGCGAAGGTGTCGCGCAGCTGGTCGGCCGAGAAGGGCTTCAGCAGATAGTCGTGAATGCCGCTGGCGACGAGGTCACGGTACAATCGGACGTCATTGACGGTGCCGGCGGCGATGACGATCGTGCCCGGCTCGCACACTTCCGCGAGGGCGTTGATGTCGTTGAGCGGGTCGGCGGACTCGCTGAGGTCGACGAACAGGATGTTCGGACTGGCCGAGACCGACAGGGACTGAACCGCATTGCGCAGCCCGCCCTTGTTGACCTTTTCCGGGGACCAGCCGTGCTCGACCGCGATCGGCCGCAGCATGTCCGCCGCGGCATCGTCGCAGACGAAGGCGGTGAACGGATCGCGGAGGCCCGCGCGCGCTTGAAAAGGAGCGTTCATTACTTGCTGCCCTTCGTGACTGACGACAGGCCCTTCGAGCCCGAAGGCGGAGTGGCCCGATAAAGCTCGATCGCCTTGGCGGCGGTCGCGGTGTCGCCGACACCATTGCCTTCGCGCCCGTGGAGCAGATCCTCAGGGTTGGCGATCATGGCGGCGATGTTGGAGTTCACTCCGCAACCGAAGTTGGACATCGTCTGGTTGTTGAAGTTGGGCTGATCGGGCCGGCTCCAATCGGGGCAGCCGGGGACGTCGGCGCGGCGGCGGCTGACCACCACGCGAACAGCGCCGGGACGCACCGCGCCGGCCGTGACCGGGGCTCCGGCCGAAACCAGCATGCCATATTGGCCCGCGATCGCTGCAACCTGGCCGCGTGCCGCATCGGCATAAACGCCATCGACATAGACCGTGTCGCCATAACCGAGGCCGAGGCCCTGGAACCACCCGTTCAGGCGTTCCGCCTGGCCCGGCGCCAGCGAACCGTCAGGCGCGTCGGCGTCGAAGACATAGTCAGCGCTCGTCACCACCGGAATGTGGTTCGCGGCCACGCCCTGAGCCGGCATGTCGGGCGTGTTGCACGCCGCCACGCCCGTGCACAAAGCGATGAGGATCAATTTCGAACGCATGGTCGCATCCTTCCTGAAGGGGCCGCGGATCACAGGTTGAACCCCGGGGCTGCGGCAGCCGCGCCGGTGACCGGAGCAGCTGGAACGGCTTGCACGGCGACCGGCTCGCGTACGCCCGACTTGCCGCCATAGGTCTGGCCCAGGAAGTTGCGCTTGATATCGTCCGGCGCGCGGTAACCGTCGGTCGGCAGCGCAAGCTGGTTCGATGACGGCTTCACGAGGTACGGCGTGACGATCAGCACCAATTCGGTCTCGTCGCGGCGGAAGCTGGTCGAACGGAACAGCGCGCCGAGCACCGGCAGGTCGCCGAGGAACGGCGCTTTCTCGATGCTGTTCGAATTGCTGTTCTGGAGCAGGCCAGCAATCATGAAGGACTGGCCCGAGCCGAGCTCGACGGTCGTCTCGGCGCGCCGGGTGGTGAGCGCCGGAACGGTGAAGCCGCCGAACTTGAGCGAACCCGCGTCGGAAAGCTGGCTGACTTCGGGCCGAACCCGAAGCGAGATTCGGCCATCGGCGAGGACGATCGGCGTGAAAGCCAGGCCGACGCCATATTCCTTATACTCGATGGTGACCGCACTATTGCCCTGCGACACCGGGATCGGGAACTCGCCGCCGGCGAGGAAGCTGGCGGTCTCGCCCGAAAGCGCGGTGAGGTTCGGCTCGGCCAGCGTGCTGACGATGCCGTCATTCTCAAGCAGGTCGAGCGTGCCGAGCAGGTCGGTGCCGAAGATGCGGCCGAACAGCCCCAGCGTCGTCCCGCCGGTGAGGATGTTGAATTTCGCCTGGCCGGTCGTTGGATCGATCGTTCCCGGATCGCCGCGTCCAATGCCGATGAGCGTTCCCGAGCCGCTGTCGTGGCTGAGCAGGTTGACGCCCATCTTCTTGATGGCCGAGCGATTCATCTCGGCAATGCGGACTTTCAGCATCACCTGCAGCGGCGTTGCCGACCGAAGGCGGGTCACGACCTGAGTGCCCTCGCCGACATAGGCCTGTACCAGGCGCTGTGCCTCGGCCATGTCTTCGGGCGCCGAAACGGTGCCGGTCAGCAGCACGAGATTGTTCATCGGCGTCGCTTCAATGCTCGCATCCGGCATCGCCATGTGCAGCATCTCGTCGACCGAGCTGATGTTGTTGCCGACGCGGACAGTGGCGGCATAGACCGTGCGGCCAGACTTGCTGGTCGCGTAGATCGTGGTTTCGCCCTTGCCCTTGCCGAAGACGTAGAGCTGGCTCGATGAGCGCACCTGCACGTCGGCAATCGAATCATTGGCCACGAAGACGTCGGTCATCGGTTCCGAAAGGCGGACGAGCTGGCCGGTGCCCTGGCTGAGGTTCAGGGTCTCGGTCGGCCGCGTGGAGTGCGACTGGGCGGCAGCCGGGGTGGCAACCGTGAGGCTGCCGGTGGCGATCGCGAGTGCCGCGCACGCAGTGCCGAGAAACGCCCGGCACGATTTGATACGAGTTTTCATCTTAGCGACCCCCCACCGGGACGGTTGTGACGTTATTGCCGCGAGCGATGCGGACGACCGGACCCACCGGAGCAGCGGCACCGGCAAGCGCAGAAGGCAGCTTGCCAACGCTGGCCATGGCATTGCCCATCATCGGGCCGCCGGGCTTGCCGGGGACGGTGCGGCGCTGGAAGCGCGACACGTCGCCACCGGTCGAGAAGGTGGTGTTCGAATTGATCGGGCGGTTGGCCATGCTGAGCAGCATCTGCCGCTCCTGGACGGGGTTAGTGCCCGCCGGGACCTTGATTTCGCCCGCCGCGACTGCACGCTCCAGCTCTGCGCCATTATCGGCGATGGAGCGCAGTGACAGGGACAGCTGGCCCAGGCTCTGGGCCACCGCGATCTTCTCGACCAGCTTGGGGGTCACTTCGAAGGTGACGTTGGAGAAGGTGCGGACCTGCGTTTTGCCGTCTGCATCCTTTTCAGAGATCCGCTGGTCGGTGGCGAGCACACGCACGTTGCGGATGATCGTTTCCGAGACCTTGAGGGGCGGGCCGTCGCCGCCGCCGCTGACGTTCTGAGTCAGGACGATGTCGACATGGTCGCCCGGGAAGACGAAGCCGGCGACACTCGAATTGACGTTCACAGGCACGGTCATGGCGCGCATTCCGGGGCCGAGCGCCGCCGCAAGGAAGCCGCGGTCCTGCGGGCCGACGAGCGAACCGCGGGTAACCGGCTGACCGGCGGTGATCGGATAACGGACCACCGTCCCAAGCAGCTTCCTGGGATCGCCGTCGGGCGAGCCTTCGACGTAATAAGCGCTCTGCATCAGCTCCTTGGGCCAAGGCTGATAAGACAGGCTTTCAGGATCGATGATCGTTCCCGCCGGAAGCGCCTTCTTGGCGACCAGCACCTTGGGCCCGACCGGAGCGGGGGCGGCAGCAGCTTGCTCCGCGCCTGCGCCGGCGAACATATTCTTGGCCATGACAGCGGTAACCACCGCAATGACCAGCGCTCCAATGAGCAGAGCGAGTTTCTTCACATCCATGGCGCGATCGCCTCCCCTGGAAGGGCCACTTGAACAGCCTCACAAATCAGACAAATTGGTTAAGAAACCGTTGGGCGAGAATTGCCAGGCCGCCGAAAGCGATGGCGACACCGTACGGAATTTCGGGACGGCCCTTGCGGCGGTGCATGCGATGCAGCGCGAGAACAACGAGAGTCAGCACTCCGCCGGCTAGCGACATCAGCACGAGGAACTTGATTGTGCCGGCCGGCGGAAACCACAAGGCGAGCGCGGCGGCGAGCTTGACGTCGCCTCCACCCATCATCCCCGCGTAGAAAGCGCCGGCGAGCAGGGTGAACACCGTAAGCCCGCCGGCGATCTGAATTGCCATTCCCGGCCAAGGGTTTAGCGCAACCGAAAGCCAGTAGAGCGGGGCGCAAAGCGCAACCACCGCGTTGAGCCGGTTGGAAATGGTGAAGGTGCGCACATCGATTACCGCTGCGACCACCAGCAAAGCGGCCAGCCCCACGAGCAGGATTTCGGTAAATGCGCCGTTGATCATGGCGCCCACCCCTAGACGGCGGGGCTTTCCAATTCGTAACCGCGGGTGCTGAAATGTCGTTTTTCGATGTCATCATCGTCGGCGGAGGAATTGCTGGTGCAAGCCTCGGCGCCGCAATCGCTTCCACGCGCCGCACCCTGATCGTCGAAGCGGAAGATCAGTGCGGCTATCATTCGACCGGGCGCTCAGCGGCCTTTTACCTTGAAAGCTACGGTGGGCCGGAGGTTGCTAAGCTGACCGCGGCGTCTGGGCCGTTCTTTGAGGAAGGCGGTTTCCTTCATGGCCGTGGCGCACTCCATTTGTCGGAAGGCGATTGGCCCGAGCTTCCTGATGGCGTCGAAGCCAGACGGGTCGAGCGCGCGGAGCTTGAAAGCCTGCTTCCGGGCATTCGGCCGCAATGGGTTCGCGCATTGGTTGAGCCGGGCTGCGCCGATATCGACGTCGCCGCGCTCCACGCGACCTGTCTGCGCCGATTTAAGCAGGCCGGAGGGACGCTAGCCACCCAGTCCCGACTGGTTTCCGGCCGGCGGGAAGCGGACAGGTGGGAAATCGCGTTGGCCGACGGTTCGCCTCTGGCGTGCTCAATTCTGGTCAATGCCGCAGGCGCCTGGGCTGACGATGTCGCACGAGCGTGCGACATCGCGCCGCTTGGCCTCGCCCCAAAGCGCCGAACGATGGTCCAGCTGCGCGTTGGGCGAAGCGGGCTCAGGGAGCTGCCGCTCGTCAACGATTCGCTGGGACGCTTTTATTTCAAGGGAGAAGGCGATTGCTCGATCTGGCTCAGCCCGCACGACGAGATTGCGACCGATCCCTGCGATGCCGCGCCCGAAGAGATCGATGTTGCGACGGCAATCGATCGATTCGAAGGCGTGGTCGACTGGCCGGTCGAGCGGATCGAGCGCAAATGGGCGGGCCTCAGGACTTTCGCACCCGATCGTCTGCCTGTGTTCGGCTTCGATCCTGACGGGCCCGGTTTTTTCTGGTGCGCGGGGCAGGGCGGATTTGGAATCCAGACTTCGCCCGCCGCTGCCAGCCTGTGCGCGGCGCAGCTGCTTGGGGCAGAAGATCGGCCCCTCGCTCAAGGCATTGACGCCGCAGTCTTTTCGCCCGCCAGGTTCGGTGACTGAATGAAAGAGGGGGAGGTGCGTGCAGCCTCCCCCTCACCAAGCATCGCAACAGGGGTAAGCGAGTTGGCGCGCGCCGGATACGCGAGCGGCACTGTGTCGCCCAGTTAACAAAGGTTCAGAGGCGGTGGTGCCGCCGTTGGTCGTCGGCCTCAGCGCAGGCCAGGGCGTCGGCCCGATCGTTCTCGGGATGGCCGCTATGGCCCTTCACCCAATGCCACTCGACGCGATGCGGAGCGGCGGCGGCGAGGAGCTCTTCCCACAGCTCGGCATTCTTGACCGGCTTCTTGTCGGCCGTGCGCCAGCCGTTCTGGCGCCATTTGTGGATCCAGCGAGTGATTCCGTCACGGACGTAGCTGCTGTCGGTGTGCAGTGCCACGCGGCACGGGCGCTTCAGCGCTTCCAGGCCACGGATCGCCGCCACCAGCTCCATGCGGTTGTTGGTGGTCAGCGGCTCCCCGCCGGAGATTTCCCGCTCCTTGTCGCCGGTGCGCAACAGCGCGGCCCAGCCGCCCGGTCCGGGATTGCCCCGGCACGCGCCGTCGGTGAAGATTTCGACGAGCTGGAGGTCGTTCACGTGAGGTCAGGCAACCAATTCGCGCGGGAGCTTGAAAATCATCCGCTCGGGCGTGTGGTCAGCAATTTCCTCAGTGACTTCAAATCGTTCACCCAAGGCTTCGAGAACTTCGCGAACCAGGATTTCCGGCGCCGACGCGCCCGCAGTTACGCCAAGTGTCGCCGGCTCCCCGAGCCATGTCCAATCGATGTCGCTTGCTCGTTCGATCAGCTTGGCAGGGACCCCCAACCGTTCGGCGACCTCGGCGAGGCGCAGCGAATTGCTGCTGTTGGGCGCCCCGATCACCAGCATCCGATCGCATTCGCCGGCGATGGCCTTGACCGCGGCCTGGCGATTGGAAGTGGCGTAGCAGATGTCTTCGCTGCGCGGCGCGCGAATGGCGGGAAAGCGGGCTTTCAGCGCATCCACCACCAACGTCGTGTCGTCGACCGACAGGGTGGTCTGGGTGAGGAACGCAAGGTTCGCTGACTCAGGAAGGTCCAGATCGGCGACATCATCGACGGTCTCGACCAGGGTGATCGACCCTGCCGGCACCTGGCCGAACGTGCCTATGACCTCGGGGTGGCCGGCATGGCCGATGAAGAGGATGTGCCGCCCTTCCTCGATCAACCGCTCGGCCTGCCGGTGGACCTTGGACACCAAAGGGCAGGTCGCATCGACGTATGTCAACGAGCGATCTTGCGCCGCGGCCGGCACCGACTTGGGCACGCCGTGGGCCGAAAACACCACCGGGCGATCGTCGGGCACTTCGTCGAGCTCGTCGACGAACACAGCGCCAAGACCCTTCAGCCGCTCGACGACGAAGCGGTTGTGGACGATTTCGTGGCGGACATAGACCGGCGCACCGAACCGCTCGAGCGCCAGTTCGACAATCTGAATGGCTCGGTCGACCCCGGCGCAGAAGCCGCGCGGGGCTGCGATCAGGACCTTGAGGGGCGGCCGCGACTGGGTTCGGTTCAGCATCGGGAAAGGCATGTAAGCCTTCGCTTGCAGCCATAGAAGGGCCTTCCTATGAACGCCCGGACTTCTTTCGTCCTTCGGTAAGGATCTGCCCCCTTGAAGCTTCGTCTCGCCGCTTTGACCGCAATCACACTGCTCAGCGCCTGCCGCAGCACCGGCCAGCTCGCTGACGATGCCGGCGGCGTCTATGCCGTGCGCAGTACCTGCCCGATCGCGGGCGTGCCCGCCGGTACCGGCGACATCACCTTGTTCGACCCTGCGGGAAGCACGGATTCGACTGCGATCGACGTTACCGCGGCGATCAGCGACGTTCGCTCCACCTGCCAGGATGCTGGCAATGATTCGGTCTCGGTGATCACTTTCACGGTCACCGCGCTGCGCCGGGATTCCGGCCAGGCTCGGCAGGTCGCGCTGCCCTATTTCAATATTGCGCTCAGGGGCAACGGCACGGTTTCGGCCAAGACCGTGCACCAGGCTGTCATCAACTTCGCGCCCGGCCGCGCGCGCAGTTGGACCCGGCTCCAGGCTGTCGTGCGCGTCAATCGCGGTGCGGCCTCGCTCCCGGCCAATGTCCGCGCGATCCTGACTCGCCCCCGCAAGTCCGGCGAAAGCGAAGCGGCGGTCGATCCGCTCGCCGAGCCAGGCGTCCGCGCCGCGGTCGCCAGCGCGACGTTCGAGCATCTGATCGGCTTCCAGCTGACGCAGGACCAGCTCAAGTACAACGCTACGCGCTAGCGCGTTGACTTGCGCGCGCGGGCCAGCCAAGGCCGCCTGCGTCACCGGCGGGCAACCGCCGGAAGGCCGCGCGGGAGAGTTCGTCTTACGACGGCGCCGAAGGAGCAACCGCCCCCGGAATCTCTCAGGCATCAGGGACCGCGCGCGCCTGGACAGTCTGGAAAGCGCCCGCCAACGCGGGCCGCCGAAGGGGCAAAGCTCTCAGGCGCTCAAGACAGACGGGGGCGGCAGCCAAATGCTCGCCAGGGCGTTGGCCGTCGCACCCTTGCTGGCGGAGCGAATGCGATGAGCAGGCCAGAATGAACCGCGAAACCCACAACGGCCCGACCGACGAGACGCAGGCGCGGGGCACTCCCTTTAGCGGCGATCCGCAAGGCGGCGCCGGCGCAGAACCGCAGCCGCTCGACCAGCTGCCGCTCGATGGCTGGCACCGCGCTCGTGGCGGCCGGATGGTGCCCTTCGCCGGCTATGAAATGCCGGTCCAGTATGAAGGCATCATGGCCGAGCATCTGTGGACGCGCGAAAATGCCGGCCTGTTCGACGTCAGCCACATGGGTCAGCTGCTGATCCACGGCCACAACGTTGCCAAGGCGCTCGAAGGCTTGATGCCCGGCGACTTCCAGGCCGCGGCCGACATGAAGCCCAAATATTCGCTGTTGCTCGAGGAAGAGGGCGGCATTGTCGACGACCTCATGGCAACCCGGCGCGGCGACGATTTTTACGTCGTCGTCAACGGTGCGACCAAGCACAGCGACATCGATTATCTGGAACGCCGACTGCCGCGCGACGTGGTTATCGACCATATGAAGGAGCAGGCGCTGCTCGCGCTCCAGGGCCCACGGGCGGCCGAAGCCCTCGAGCCGATCGTTCCCGGCGTCAGCGAGCTTGGCTTCATGCAAGGTGGACCGTTCAACTGGAACGGCCATAATCTCTGGATCAGCCGCTCCGGCTATACCGGCGAAGACGGGTTTGAGATTTCCGTGCCCGGCATTGTCGCCGCGGAGTTGGCCGATGCGCTCTGCGCCAGCGAGCTGGTCAAGCCGATCGGCCTCGGCGCGCGCGACTCGCTGCGGCTGGAGGCGGGGCTTCCGCTTTACGGCCACGACCTGGACACGGCGACCACGCCGGTCATGGCCGGCCTCAATTTCGCCATCAACAAGCGCCGCCGCGCCGATGGCGGGTTCCCCGGTGCCATGCGCATTCTCGCCGAGCTTCTCAATGGCGCGCCCCAGCTTCGTGTCGGTTTCGAGGTCGAGGGCCGCCAGCCGGTGAGGGAAGGCGCTCTGATCCTCGACGGCGAAGGCAATGAGCTGGGCAAGATCACCAGCGGCGGCTTTTCGCCCTCGCTGCAGCGGCCGATCGCCATGGGCTATGTCGCGACCCCGTTGGCCGAGGCGGGTACGGCGCTCAAGCTCGAGCAGCGCGGCAAGCTGTTCGACGCGAAGGTCGTGCCGATGCCGTTCGTCCCGCATCGTTATCACCGCAAGGGAGCCGCCTGATGACCGTTTATTTCACCAAGGAACATGAGTGGGTGCGGGTCGAGGGCGACACCGCCACGGTCGGGATTTCCAACCACGCACAGGAAGCACTGGGTGACATCGTCTTCGCCGAAGTGCCGGACACCGGCCGTCAGGTCGCCAAGGGCCAGGAAGCCGCGGTCGTGGAATTGGTCAAGGCCGCGTCGGACGTCTATGCCCCGGTTTCGGGCGAGGTGGTCGAGGGCAATGCCGCGATCGCCGACGATCCTTCTCTGGTGAACCGCGATCCCGAAGGCGAGGGCTGGTTCTTCAAGCTCAAGCTGTCCGACCCCGGCGAGCTCGACGGGCTGATGGACGAGGCCGCTTACCGCGAGTTCCTGGAAACGCTTTGAGCCACACCGCCGCCTCGACCAGCAAGTGGAATGCCGCGGATTATGCCCGCGTCGGCGGCTTCGTCGCCGAGCTCGGCGGCGCGGCGCTCGACCTGCTCGACCCCAAGCCGGGCGAGCGAATCCTCGACGTCGGCTGCGGCGAGGGAACGCTGACGAAAAAGATCGTCGCACGCGGCGCCTCGGTGCTCGGCATCGACAATTCGCCCGAGATGATCGATGCGGCGCGGGCCAACGGCATCGACGCCCTGCTCATGGACGCCGCCGACATGCCCTTCGCGGCCGAGTTCGACGCGGCTTTCTCCAACGCGACGTTGCACTGGGTGCTGGCCAAGGAGCAGGCGGCCCGCGCTACCTTCCGCGCGCTCAAGCCCGGTGGCCGCTTCGCCGGCGAGATGGGAGGGGAGGGCAACCTCGCCAAGTTGCGCGAAGCGCTCGACGAGGAGCTGATCATCCGCGGCTACGTCCCGCCGATCGAGGCCAGCAACTGGTACGCATCGCCCGAAGAATTCGCCGCCGTCTACGAAGCCGCCGGCTTTTGCGAGATCGACGCGCGGCTGATCGAGCGCCCCACCCCGATCGAGCATGGCGTTGACCAGTGGGTCACCACCTTCCGCCGCGGCTGGCTCGACCGCGCTCTGGTTCCCGAGGAGGAGCGCTCCGAAATTGGCGCCGCGGTCGCCGACCGCGTCGGCTCAAACCTCGCCGACTACGTCCGCCTCCGCTTCATCATGAGGAAGCCCGCCTGATGCGTTATCTGCCGCTCTCCGACGCCGACCGCAGCGAGATGCTGCGCGTGATCGGCGCCGGCTCGATCGATGAGCTGTTCAAGGATGTGCCGGGAGAGGCGCGGCTCACAGGACCGATCCACGGCCTGCCGATGCATGCCAGTGAGATGGTGGTCGAACGGCACATGACCGCTTTGTCGCGCAAGAACATGGTCGCGGGCGACGTGCCCTTCTTCCTCGGCTGCGGAGCCTACCGCCACCATGTGCCGGCCAGTGTCGACCACATCATCCAGCGCGGCGAGTTCCTGACCAGCTACACGCCCTACCAGCCCGAGATCGCGCAGGGCACGCTGCAGATGATGTTCGAATTCCAGACCCAGGTCGCGCGGCTGCTTGGGTGCGAAGTCGCCAACGCCTCCATGTACGACGGTTCGACCGCGATGTGGGAAGCGATCCTAATGGCGCACCGGATCACCCGCCGGAACAAGACGATCGTCTCCTCGGGCGTCCACCCGCATTACGTCAGCGTCGCGACGACCATGGCGAAGTTCACCGGGGACGCGCTCGACACGGGGTTGCCTGAGTTGACCGCCGAGACGGACGCCGAGCGCTTGATCGGCGGCATCAGCGGCGAGACGAGCGCGGTCGTAGTCCAATATCCCGACATCCTCGGGCGGATCACCGACCTCACGCCGATCGCGGAGGCTGCTCATGCCACTGGCGCGCTGCTGATCGCGGTCGTTACCGAGCCGGTGGCGCTTGGCGCGATCAAATCGCCGGGTGAGATGGGCGCGGACATCGTCGTTGGCGAGGGCCAGTCGATCGGCGTCGGGCTGCAGTTCGGCGGGCCCTATGTCGGCCTGTTCGCCTGTCGCGAAAAGCATGTCCGGCAAATGCCCGGCCGTCTCGCCGGTGAGACCGTGGACGCCGAGGGCAAGCGCGGTTTCGTCCTGACCCTCTCGACCCGCGAGCAGCATATCCGGCGCGAGAAGGCGACCTCGAACATCTGCACCAGCTCGGTGCTGTGTGCGCTGGCGTGGACCGCGCACATGACCCTGCTCGGCGAAAAGGGCTTAAGGCAGCTCGCTTCACTGAATCACGCGCGCGCGTGTGAGGCTGCCGAGCGGCTGGCGGCAATCCCCGGGGTCGAACTGGTTAACGCCAGCTTCTTCAACGAGTTCACGCTGAAGCTTCCGGTCGAGGCGCGACCCGCGGTCCACGCCACGGTCGAAAAGGGTGTGCTCGGCGGCGTTTCGCTCGGGCGGCTCTACCCCGGCGTCGACGCGCTTGCGAACGGGTTGGTCGTTGCTGTGACCGAAACCGCGACCGACGAGGATATCGATGCGCTGGAAGCGGCGCTGAAGGAGGTGGTCCAATGACCGTCAATCCTTCCGGCTGGCGCCCCTCATCGCCCGCGAATGAACAGGGTGAAGCGACGACCGTCACCGGCAATCGCGCACTGATGCTCGAGGAGCCGCTGATCTTCGAGATGGACGGCGCCGATACGACCGGCGTCGATTTCGCGCGAATTGCCTCAGCACGCATCGCGGCTCGGCGGCCTCGAACGCTCCGCGCCCATCGGCCTGCCCGGCCTGAGCGAACCCGAGATGGTCCGCCACTACACGCGCTTGTCGCGACAGAATTATGCCATCGACCTCGGGCTATTCCCCCTCGGCAGCTGCACGATGAAGCACAATCCGCGGCTCAACGAGAAGGTGGCGCGGCTCCCGGGCTTCGCCGACGTCCACCCGCTCCAGCCGCAGGAAACGGTTCAGGGCGCGCTGCAGGTGATCAACGAGCTCGCTTTCTGGCTGCTCGACCTCACCGGCATGTACGGCGTTGCGATGAGCCCCAAGGCAGGCGCTCACGGCGAACTGTGCGGGCTGCTGTGCATCCGCGCCGCGCTCGAAGCGCGCGGCGACAAGCGCGAGGTCGTGCTGGTGCCGGAAAGCGCCCACGGGACCAACCCCGCGACCGCGGCCTTCGCCGGCTATCGCGTCGAGAACATCCCGGCCACGGCCGCCGGGCGCGTCGACCTCGAGGCGCTGAAGTCGCGGCTGGGCCCCGACGTCGCGGCGGTGATGATCACCAATCCCAACACCTGCGGCCTGTTCGAGCCGGAGATGAAGGCGATCAGCGACGCGGTCCATGCCGCCGGCGCCTTCGTCTATTGCGACGGCGCCAACTTCAACGCGATCGTCGGCAAGGTCCGCCCCGGCGACCTCGGCATCGACGCCATGCACATCAACCTCCACAAGACCTTTTCGACCCCGCATGGCGGCGGCGGGCCCGGCTCGGGTCCGGTGGTGGTGTCGGAAGCGCTGGCGCCCTATGGGCCGCTGCCGTTCGCGGCGCGCTATCCCGACGGCAGCTACAAATTGGTCGAGGAAGAGCATGCCGCCGACGAGCATCCGCAGACCTTTGGACGGATGGTCGCCTTCCACGGCCAGATGGGTATGTTCACCCGGGCTTTGGCTTACATCCTCAGCCACGGCGCCGATGGGCTGAAGCAGGTCGCCGAGGACGCCGTGCTGAACGCCAATTATGTGCTTCGCAGCCTCGAAGACGTGCTCGACGCGCCGTTCGCCAGGAGCGGGCCGTGCATGCACGAGGCGATCTTCTCCGACAAAGGCTTCGCGGAAGGCGTCAGCACCATCGACGTCGCCAAGGCGCTGATCGACGAAGGCTTCCACCCGATGACCATGTATTTCCCGCTGGTCGTCCACGGCGCGATGCTGGTCGAGCCGACCGAGACGGAATCGAAGGCCAGCCTCGACCAGTTCATCGCCGCGCTTCGCTCGATCGCCGAGCGCGCCAAGGCGGGCGACCAGAGCCTCAAGGCGGCGCCGGTTCATGCGCCGCGCCGGCGTCTCGACGAGACCCTGGCGGCGCGCAAGCCGGTGCTGGTCTGTCGCAAGCCGAGGCCGAAGCGGCCGAGTAGAAGGGAGGGCTGAATGCAGGCACATCCGGTCCACCGCCGCGGATCGGCTACGCGATCACGGTCGTCATCTTCGCTCGTCGTCATCGGCTTGCGCCTTCGTCGCGATGGGCAAGACTGCGCCCGCTCAAGCTGGAGACCGCTGTGGGTCGTGCCGGCGTCCTCGTATCTCGCGGTCGCGGCCTGATGTTCGTGCCAGCTGCCGCCGTCGGCTGGGCTCGGCGATTGCCGCGTCTTGGGCTGGCGGTTGGACGCCGCGCGTCGGCTGGCAGCGCGGCAAGATGATGCACATCCACGTCGATCCGCGAAACGCATGCGCTCAACCAGAAGGCGTCGCCCGGCGGCGATGATCTTCCTGATCGCGCTGATCGTCGTTCGCTCCGGTGCTCGCGCCTATTCTCGGCGCACGACAGGCGGGGTCAGTCCGGCGATGCTGACCGATCCGCTGATCGCCTTCGCGCTCGGCATGTTCACGCTACCAGCGGATCGAGATGTACTTGCGCGCCAAGCGGCTGCTCGACGGAGGCCCGTCGGCGGCGGCCGGATGACCGACGAACGCCGCTTCTACGAAGCGCCAGCACCCGGTGCGAAGCGCTCGGCGCCGGCGGCGCAGCGCAATCGCGAGCCGATCATCGAAGTGCTGCGTGAATGGCTACCAACCAAAGGGCTGGTGCTGGAAGTCGCCAGTGGCACCGGCGAGCATGCGGTGGCGTTCGCCCAGGCGCTTTCCGAACCTCGAATGGCAGCCGAGCGACATCCATCCCGATGCCCTTCTCGTCGATTGCCGCCTGGCGCGAGGGAAGCGGCGCTGCCGAATCTCCATGACGCAGTAGCTCTTGATGCATCGTCCCCCGATTGGCCCGTCAGCCAGGCGGATGCCTTGCTCAGCATCAACATGGTCCACATCAGCCCGTGGGCCGCGGCGCGGGGGTTGCTCGATGGTGCCGCGCGTATCCTTGCGCCAGCGTGCGCCGCTGATCCTTTACGGCCCGTGGACCAGCGATTCCGTCGAAACCGTTCCGAGCAACCTAGCGTTCGACGCCGACCTCAAGCGGCGCGATCCGGAATGGGGCCTGCGGCGGGTGGAGGCATTCGCTGAAGCCGCGAACGAACGCGGTCTGACTTTGGAAGCGCAGCGGTCGATGCCGGCCAACAATATGATGCTGCTGTTTGCGTCCATAACGGATCAATCATTACCGGCCGCGGACAATCCCGATGGTAAACATCCGCCATGGACGATCAGCCCACTGAACCGAACCGTCGCTCGGTCCGCAAGCCCGTTCTCCTGTCTGCCATCGTGGAAGTCGCGGGCGAGAGGGTGCCGGTCAAGTTGCGCAATCTGTCGGAGGAGGGCGCGCTGATCGAAGGTACGCCGCTTCCCGCCGCCGGCGAGACGACCTGGTTCGAACGCGGCGCGCTGCGCCTGCTCGGCAAGATCGTCTGGGTCGACGGCAATTTCGCTGGAATGCTGTTCGCGCGCCGGCTCGATGCGGCGGAAGTGCTGCGTTACATCGCGACGCCCAAGGCCCAGCCCGATCCGGTTCATTGGCGGCCCGGGCTGACCAAGCACAACCTTACGCCCGCCGAACGGCGTGTGGTCGAGGAATGGACCGACACGCCGCCGGTGCCGCGGCCCCGAGGCTGATCAGAGCGCAGCCCTCCGGCTCCGTTGCTCCTGCTGTTGCTGCTGGAGCCAGCCGACCAGGTTCGGGAGTGGCAGGACCCGGTGGAAACCGATGCCGAAGCGATCACCATCGCTCCATTTGACCCGTCCGGGTATCGGCGAGATGTCGATCATGGTGACAATTACTTCGGCGCCGACGGTCAATGCCGTCGGGCTCTCGACGCACAGCCCGCCCTGCGAAATGTTGAGCGCGCGGGTGCGCCGGACGTTTGCGCCTTCCCGCACCCAGGCCGTGCAGCCGAGCTCGATCCGCGGCATTCGCGGCCGCGGACCATCGTCTGGCGGCGCGATCAGGCCGAGCACGTCGATCGGTTCGTCAAAGGTGATTCCGAAGGTGCCCTCATCGACCCAGGCGACCTTGCCGCCGATCGGCTCGCCCTGGCGCAGCTCGACGGCAACCGCATCGTCTCGCTCCATGGCGGAATAGCCGCGGATGGTCATCCCGCCGGCCGAAAGGTTGCGGATCAGGCATAACTCGCGGCGGTCGTCGAAGATCATCGTGCCGACGCGCAGCAGGCTCAGGTAACGCTGCTCGCTTCGGCGATCGGGTTGCATCGGCGGGGCATCCGCCAGCGAGTAGATTGTCGTTTCAACAGGTTGATCGTCCAACGTGCGGCTCCAAAGTCGCAAGTGCAAACCACATTGCTCCACGCGCTCCGATTGGAATCGAAGCGGCCCCACTGCCACCGCAGTACCGGCCAAGCTGTTACCAGTTGGTTGCCGCCGCAATATTTCGCTCATAGGTGCGCGAGTTATGATCGAACGCCCGCGCATCGTCGTCGTCGGCCTTGGCTATGTCGGGCTTCCACTCGCCGTGGCCCTCGCCACAAAGTTCGAAACCACCGGCTTCGACATCGATTCCAGCCGGATTGCCGAGCTCGGGGCGGGAATCGATCGCACTCGTGAGGTGGCCGAGGAGGCGCTCCGTTCGACCAGCCTGCGTATGACCGCGAACTCCGCCGATTGTGCGGGCGCCGACGTTTACATCATTACCGTTCCGACCCCCGTCGATGAAGCTCACCAGCCGGACCTGACTGCCGTCATGGCGGCAACCCGTATGGTGGCCGGCCTCATCGATCCGGCGCGGCGTCCGACGATCGTCTATGAAAGCACCGTTTACCCCGGCGTCACTGATGAGCTTTGCGGGCCCCGGATCGAGCAGGTCGCGGGTCTGAAGCGGGGACCCGACTTTCGGCTTGGTTATTCACCGGAACGCATCAACCCAGGTGACCGCGAGCATACGATCGACAAGATCACCAAGGTGATCGCGGGCGAGGATGCTGAGGTGGTTGAGCAGCTTGCGGCCATTTATGGAGCGGTCACTAGCGGCGGCGTTTTCCGCGCGGCGTCGATCAAGGCCGCCGAAGCCGCCAAGGCGATCGAGAACGCTCAGCGCGACATCAACATCGCCTTCATGAACGAGGTCGCCCAGATCTTTTCGAAGATCGGGGTTTCGATGTGGGACGTGCTTGCCGCGGCGAGGACCAAGTGGAATTTCCTCGGCTTCGAGCCGGGTCTGGTCGGCGGGCACTGCATTGGTGTGGATCCCTATTACCTCAGCCACCTCGCCCAGCAGCTGGGCCACAATCCGCGGGTCATCCTGGCCGGCCGAGGCATCAACGACGGCATGGGCCAGTGGATCGCCGACACGCTCCACGACCGGCGCGGCAGTGCGGGGAGTGCGCTGGTGCTCGGGTTGACCTTCAAGGAGAATGTGCCGGACTTGCGCAATAGCCGCAGCATCGACCTGGTCCGCCGCCTGAAATGGCTTGGCCATGAAGTCGATGTCGCCGACCCGCTGGCTTCGGCGGCGGAGGTGGACCGGGAATATGGACTGAAACTGACCGAGCCGGGCCAGCACCGCTACGACCTGGTCATTGGCGCGGTGCAGCATGGTGATTATCGCGACATGAAGGCCGAGCGCCTTGGCGCGCTGGTGGCTCCTGGCGGCACGCTGGCCGATCTCAAGGGGATGTGGCGCGACGTGGCCCTGCCGGCTGAAGTCGACCGTTGGACGCTTTAAAAACCAACGGGTTGCCGCTGAATCCACTTCGGCTATTGGTCGCCTACGCCTGACAGGAGTGATGAGTGCTCGCTTACTGGCTGCTGCTTGCCTTCTTTGCGGTGGGCGCGCTCATCGAAAACCCGCGAACAGGGCCGGTGCCGGTCATGTCCGGCTACTCGCCGGGCAATGGCCGGGGTCCTGCGACTTGGGTTCGCACCACCTATTCGCCAATGCTTGTATTCGGCGGGTTGCTCACCATCGCAATGATCGGATTGCGTTATAAAGTCGGTGGCGACTGGGACAATTACGTCCGGATTTTCTTCGACGCCCAGCGGCTTTCCTTTTCCAGCGCGATTGAGATGGGCGATCCCGGCTATCAGGCGATCAACTGGGCCGTCGGCCACAATGGCTACGACTTCTGGATCGTGAATTTGATCGGCGCGACGGTGTTCGGATTCGGGCTGCTGCGGTTTTGCGCAACTCAGCCACGGCCCTGGCTCGCCTTCGCAATCGCCATTCCCTACCTCGTGATCGTCGTTGCCATGGGCTACACTCGGCAGGCGATTGCCCTCGGAATCCTGATGGCCGGTCTGGCCCAGCAGGTGAAGGGCGCGAGCGCGATCAATTTCGCGATCTATGTCGCCGCTGCGGCGCTGTTCCACTCAACAGCAATCATCATTTTTCCGGTCGTAGCCTGGTCGGCGCGCGGCAATCGCCTCGTCAACACCGCGGTCGTCCTGTCGATCGGCATCATGTTCTATCGCATGTTTCTCGGGCACACGATGGATCGTCTGATCAGCAATTACATCGACACGGCCTATTCGTCCCAAGGGGCCTTGATCCGCGTCTCGATGAACATGATTGCCGCAGCCTGCTTTGTGGTCGTCGGCAAGCGGCTCGGTTTCTCCGAACATGAGCATAAGGTCTGGCGAAATTTCTCGCTTGCCGCTTTCGCAATGATGGTGCTGCTGGCGGTCCTTCCCTCCTCGACCGCGGTCGACCGGATTTCCCTTTACCTGCTCCCGCTGCAGCTCGCGGTGATTTCCCGGCTGCCCCTGTTGACGAGCAAAGGCGGCACGGCGACCGTCATCGCCGTGCTGGCTTATGCCGTCACGGTCCAATTCGTGTGGCTCAATTATGCGCAATTCTCCAAAGCTTGGGTGCCCTATCAATTCGTTCCGATGTAGCTTGGCCGCAATTGCGCTCGATCACGGGCCAAGGCTAGAAGCGCCACGAGGCGCTGGGGGTCGGAGGTAGCTTGAAGGGTATCGTTCTCGCAGGAGGCAGCGGCAGCCGCCTCTTCCCGGCCACGCTCGCCATTTCCAAGCAGCTTCTGCCGGTCTTCGACAAGCCGATGATCTATTACCCGCTGGGCGTGCTGATGCTCGCCGGGATCAGGGAAATCCTGATCATCTCGACCCCGGGCGAGCTGCCCCGCTTCCGCGAGCTGCTCGGCGACGGCAGCGAGTTCGGCATCGCGTTGGCCTATGCCGAGCAGGCCGAGCCCAATGGCATTGCCGAAGCCTTCCTGGTCGGCCGCGAGTTCATCGGCGACAGCCCGGTGGCGCTGATCCTCGGCGACAACATTTTCTACGGGGCGGGGCTGATCGACATCGTCCAGGGCGCCGCTGCCCGGACAAGCAGGCGCGACGGTCTTCGCCTATCTCGTCGCAGGACCCGGAACGCTATGGCGTGGTGACCTTCGACGCGGCCACCGACCAGCGCGCTGACGATCGAGGAGAAGCCGGCCGAACCCCAGTCGAACTGGGCGGTTACCGGCCTCTATTTCTACGACAATGATGTTGTCGACATCGCATCCTCGCTAAAGCCGTCGGATCGCGGCGAGCTTGAGATCACCGACGTCAATCGCGCCTATCTCGAGCGCGGTACGCTCCACGTCACCCGGCTTGGGCGCGGCTTCGCCTGGCTCGACACCGGCACGCACGAAAGCCTCCACGATGCCGCCTCCTTCGTCCGCGCGATCGAATATCGCCAGGGCCTGAAGGTCATGTGCCTTGAGGAAATTGCGCTCGAGCTCGGCCACGTGACCCCCGAGCAGGTGCTGGAGCGCGCCGACAAGCTCGGCAAGACCGGCTACGCCGACTACCTCCGCCGCCGGGCGGTCGAGATCCGCGATGGCCATTGACGTTCGGCCGCTTGCGCTCGACGGCGTGCTCGAGCTTCGCCCCCAGCGGTTTGGCGACGACCGCGGCTTCTTCTCCGAGGTGTGGAATCGCGGACGCGATGGCCGAAGCCGGGCTCGACCGTGGATTTCGTCCAGGACAACCACAGCTATTCGGCGGCCAGGGGCGTAGTTCGCGGCCTCCATTTCCAGCTTGCGCCGGTGGCGCAGGACAAGCTGGTGCGGGTAAGCCGCGGCGCGGTGTTCGACGTCGCCGTCGACATCCGTCCGGGATCGCGCACCTATGGCACGTGGGTCGGCGTCAACTTGTCGGCGGATGAGTGGAATCAGCTGTTCGTGCCAAAGGGCTTCGCGCACGGCTTCCTCACGCTCGATCGAGGATTGCGAGGTCCAGTACAAGGTCAGCGCACCCTACAGCCCCGAACATGATCGCAGCGATCCGGTTCGACGACCCGGCGATCGGGATCGAATGGCCCGATGTCGGCGTCGCTTTCCAGCTTTCGGACAAGGACCGCGACGCGCCATTGCTCGCCGACCTCGCAGCCGAACTCGCCTGATGGCAATCCGTAAAATCCTGGTCACCGGCGGCGCCGGTTTCATCGGTGGCGCGGTCGTTCGGCATCTGGTCGACGCCGGCTACGATGTCGTCAACGTCGACAAGCTTACTTACTCGGGCAATCTCGACTCCCTCCGCACGGTGGCGCGAATCGCCGGCATACAGCTTCCACCAGGTCGACATTTGCGACGGCCGCCGCCATCGCCAGCGTTCTCGAAGAAGAACGGCCCGACGCAATCATGCACCTCGCCGCCGAGACCCACGTCGACCGCTCGATCGACGGGCCCGGCGAGTTCGTCGAGACCAATGTCGTCGGCACCTTTCGCCTGCTCAACGCCGCGCTCGACTACTGGCGCGGGCTCGAGGGCGAGCGGCGCGATGCCTTCCGCTTCCACCATGTCTCGACCGACGAGGTGTTCGGCGAGCTGGCGCTCGACCGCGGCATCTTCACCGAGGAAACGCCCTACGACCCGTCCTCGCCTTATTCGGCGTCGAAGGCCGCGTCCGACCATTTCGTGCGCGCCTGGCACGTCACCTATGGCCTGCCGGTCGTGCTCACCAATTGCTCGAACAATTACGGGCCGCTACCACTTTCCCGAAAAGCTGATCCCGCTGGTGATCCTCAATGCGCTCGATGGAAAGCCGCTGCCGGTCTACGGCAAGGGCGAGAACGTCCGCGACTGGCTGTTACGTCGAGGATCATGCCCGCGCGCTCGAGCTGGTGCTGACCAAGGGCGAGGTCGGCGAAAGCTACAATGTCGGCGGCCGGTCCGAGCGCACCAATCTCGACGGTGGTCGAGACGATCTGCGACATCCTCGACCGGCAGCGCCCGCGCTCTGGCGGCGGCAGCTATCGCGACCTGATCGCCTTCGTCACCGACCGGCCCGGGCCACGACCTGCCGCTATGCCATCGACTCTTCGAAGATGGAGCGCGAGCTTGGCTGGCAAGCGCGAGGAAACATTCGAAACGGGCATGGAAAAGACGGTCGACTGGTACCTCGACAATGAATGGTGGTGGCGGCCGATCCGCGACGGCAATTATGCCGGCGAGCGGCTCGGCGGCGCTTAGATGAAGATCCTTGTCACGGGCAGGGAAGGGCAGCTCGCCCGAAGCCTGATCGAACGCGTCGAGCCGGCTCCGGGGGTGGAGTTGGTCGCGATCGGGCGACCCGAGCTCGATCTCGGGCAGCCGGGAAGCGCGGCCAAGGCGATCGAGGCGATCCGCCCCGACGTCGTGATCAACGCCGCCGCATACACCGCGGTCGACCAGGCCGAGGACGAGCCCGAACTGGCCATGCGGATCAATGCCGAGGCGGCAGGCGAGGTCGCTGCGGCGGCCGCCAAGGCCGGCGCGGCGGTCATCCAGCTGTCGACCGACTATGTGTTCGACGGCACTGGCGTCGGACGCCTATCGCGAGGACGCGCCGACGGCGCCGCTCGGCGTCTATGGCCGCACCAAGCTCGCCGGCGAGGAACAGGTCCGCGCCGCCAACCCGCGCCATCTCATCGTCCGGACCGCCTGGGTGTACAGCCCGTTCGGGCGCAATTTCGTCAAGACGATGATGGCAGCGGCCGCAATCGCGCGACGTGCTCACCGTGGTCGACGACCAATGCGGTAATCCAACCTCGGCGCTCGACCTCGCCGACGGGCTGCTCGCAATCGTGCGGCGGTGGCGGCGAGGCAGCCGGAGCTCGGCCTCGGTGAAATCTATCACCTTGCCGGGATCGGGCTCGACCAGCTGGTGCGGCTTTGCCCGCGCAATCATGGCCGACTGCGCGCGCCGCGGCTTGCCAGTCGCGCGCGTCGAGCCGATCGCCACCGCCGGACTGGCCGACCAAAGCCGCTCGGCCGCTCAATTCGCAGCTGTCATCCGAGAAATTCGCCCGCGACTTCGGCTTCGTCATGCCGCCGTGGGAGCAGTCATTGGCCGAGGTCGTCGATCGGCAGGCCAGGCTTGCTGGAGCAGATTGATGGCGACCGTCCTCTATCTCACGCAAGACGGGATCACGGATCACATAGGCCAAGCGCAGATCGCGCCCTACCTCATCGGACTTGCTGGGCTGGGGCACTCCATCCACATCGTCAGCGCCGAAAAGCCCGCGCGAGACGCGCTAACACAATCGTACCAATCGCTATTCGACCAGGTGGGGATTCGCTGGACAAGCGTTCGCTACAAGAGACGGCCCCCGCTCCTGTCGTCGGCCTGGACGTTGTGGTCGATGTGGCGGGCAGCATCTCGCATCGCGGCAGCCGAGCGGCCCGACGTCATCCATTGCCGGTCATACCTTCCGCTTGAATTGGCCGACCGCCTAAAGCGCCGCCATGGCGCGAAGTATCTTGCTGATTTTCGGGACTTTTGGGCGGATGTCGGCAGGGAAACGAAGAGATTTAAGTGGGTCTACGAATGGTTTCTGAGGCGAGAGCCGGCAGCGCTGGGCAACGCCGATCATGTGGTTACGCTAACCGACCGCGCCGCGAAGTTGCTGATCGCGCGCCACCCCCATGTGGCGGGCGGGAACCCCGAAAACTACACCGTCATTCCGTGTTGCGCCGACTTCCATCTTTTTGATCCAGCACGCGTTGACCGTCGCAAGGTCGCGCAACGGCGAAGTGAACTGAATATCCCGGCGACGCGCCTGTAATGCTGTATCTTGGCAGCCTTGGGCCCGACTATCTGCTTGGCCCCATGATGGCGCTCTTTGGCGAGCTGCGAGGAATGAGGGACGACGCAATATTCATATTCCTGGCCAACAATGGGTGGGAGCTTGTTCAGGCCGAAGCGGTTAAGGTCGGGGTGCCGATCGCCGCGCTCAGGTTCACCTCAGCAGAGCGTGCAGACATTCCCTCCTATCTTGCGCTCGCCACGGTTTCCCCGGTCTTCATCCGACCGACGATGTCGAAGGCAGGTTGTTCGCCGACCAAGATTGGTGAACTCTTCGCGATGAATGTCCCGATCATTGCGAATAGCGGCTACGGCGACATCGACATGATTATAAACCCAGAAAGGAATGGATCGGTCATCGTGACCGATTTCACGGCTGGGACGCTTCGCGCGGCGCTGGAGGTGGTTCTGTCAAAGCCCAACCGACGCTCCATTCGTGAGACGAGCGGCGCATTATCCCTCGACGAAGGCGTGAAGCGCTATGATCGAATTTACACGAAGCTCGCACGGCAGTCTGACCGTATCGTCGATCCGGCCGTTTTGAACCACGCATGCTGAACATCGTCGTCCTCAACGGCGGCCGCGGCGCTGCCTCGATCATCCCCACGCTGCTGAGCCGGCAGGGCCTCAACGTCACCTCAATCGTCAACGCCTATGACGATGGCAAGTCGACCGGCGAAATACGCCGTTTCTTCAACATGCTGGGCCCGTCCGATATTCGCAAAGTGCAGGAGCTGATGCTGCCCGAGCGGGTTGGGCGTCGGGAGCCGGCGCGGGAGCTATTTGCCCTCCGCTTCGAAGAAAACGCGAGCCGGGAGGCGATCCTCGCGGACATGGCTGATTTTGCCAACGGAGCACCGACCCTCGCCGGGATTTCCTTGCAGCGGGAGACGTTCGCCGCGGCCCTCCGCATTTTCGTTCGTGAGTTCATCAGCGGCCTGGAGGTAATCGAAAAGGCTCGGAGCGCGCACTTCCGGTTTGGCGACTGCTCGCTGATGAACTGCCTTTATGCGGGCGGTTATCTCGCCTGCAGGCGCGACATGGAGCTTACTACCCGGACTATAGACCGCCTGTTCAGGCTCAGGGGGACGGTTCTCCCGAATAGCGTCGAGAACAAGTGGCTCGCCGCCGTCCGGCGCAACGGTGAGGTGCTCTACTCAGAGGCCGAGATCGTGGAACTGCGATCCAACGTCCTGATTGATGGTATCTATTTGCTCGACCAGCCACTCGATTGCGAGGGGTTCGGCGTTTTGTCCCTTGAGGAACAGCAATATTATCTCAGCAGACATCACGCTGCTCCCAGTGCATCGCAGGGTGTCAAGCTGGCACTCGAGCAGGCAGATGTGATCGTATATTCGGCCGGCACGCAGCACAGTTCTCTCTATCCGACATACATGTCTCGTGGCATCGCCGAGACGATCGCCGCCAATCGATGGGCGGTGAAGGTATTTGTTGCGAACATTGGTGCCGACTACGAAACTCCCACGTACCGCGCGTCAGATTACTTGAACGGCGCTTTTAAGTACCTGCGGCTTTCTGAGGAGGGACGGCAGTATGCGATGGAGGACCTGTTTTCCGCAATCCTGATAAACAGCGGCCGCCGAAAGGCAGGCGAGACCTACGTCGACTTTGACGAGGAAAACTTCGCGGACATTCCGGTGCGGAGGATTGTCGATGATTTTGAGTCCGCCACGTCCCCCGGCAAGCATGACGGCAATCACGTCATCGATGCCATTCTCTCGCTGTATGACGAAGCGTCTCGTCAGCGATGACGCCCTTGGCGGCAGCAAATCTGTTAGCGGGGAAACGGCTGCTCATCTTCGACCTGGATGGCACTTTGGTGGATAGCTCGCCCATTCATGCTCGCGCGTTCAACGAAGCGTTCGAGCCTTACGGAATAGCAGTCGACTATTCGAGCATCGCCGGGCTGACCACCGCGGATGCCGTCGACCGTGTCGCATTGGACGCCGGCCTTTCACTTACCCCAATCGAGCGGGAGCAACTCATTGCCAGAAAGCAGGCCATCTCTCTGTGTCTGATGCGGACAGAACTCCATTCGATCGAGGGCGCTGTCGAGTTTGTCCGGGCAGCCCAGGATCGCTTCGCCCTCGCCCTGTGCACATCCGCGTCCCGCGTCGGGGCCCAGGCAGCGCTCGAGACGGTCGGCCTGGCTGGCCAGTTTGATCCGCTGATAACGGCGGAGACGGTGCGTGAAGGGAAACCGCATCCGGAGCCATTCCTGAAGGCGATCGAGGCCCATGATGTTCGTGCGGAGGACGCTTTGGTGTTCGAGGATGCGGAGAGCGGCTTGGCGGCTGCGGCGGCGGCCGGGATCGAGGCCGTCCGGATAGCATCCGATGGGAAAGGCGGCAGCTCATGGGCGCCGTTCGTCGCAGCCCTCGGAACCGGCCGATGAAGATCCTTGCGGCGATCGTTACGTATAACCGCCGGCGCCTGCTTGAGCGGTGCATCGACCATGTCTTGGCGCAGACCCGGCAACCCGATGACCTGATCGTCATCAACAATAGCAGCCCCGACGACACCACCGAAATGCTGGAACGGAAAGGCATCAAGTACGTCACGCAGCCAAACCTTGGTTCAGCCGGCGGTTGGATGCGTTCGATTGACGAGGCTCTTGCCGGGGGCTGGGACGCGGTCTGGCTCATGGATGATGACGGCTATCCTGCTCCCCAGGCCCTTGGACTGCTCGAGGAGGGGCTGAAGCCCGGCATTCCCTGCATATCTTCGGTCGTGCTCTCCGAAGACGACCCGGAGCGCTTTGTGTTTCCGTTTCCGCGGCTCAACCGTAACGGCCTTCCCGTTCTGGTTGCCGCGAGAAGGAAGATCCGCCGTCTTGACGAGCTTCGGCGCTTGGCCGTGCATGACACCTACCCATTCGCGCACCTTTTCAACGGAGCGCTCGTGCGGCTTGAGGCCGTTCGGCGCATCGGCAATGTCGATAGCGACTTCTTTCTCATGGGGGATGAGGTCGATTTTTTCATGCGTCTGAGGAGCCTCGGACCGGTCCTCTCCCACCTCGACGCGCATCACTTGCACCCCGACGTGTCGACCAGGCCGCTCGATGCGCCGAAATTCTATTATTACATCAAGAACACCTTGATCCTGAACAGGCGTTACTTTGACAAGGTCGTGGTGCGCGATGTGGCCACGGTCATCGCTGCTCTCGCTCGAACCGCTCGCCGCAACTCGATTGCCCAAGCGGTAAGTTACCTCACGGGGCAGCGCGCTCCGATCCTGTGGAAAGCCGTGCGGCGGGGTCTCGCCGGGCGCATCGGCAAGGATTTCGATGGTTGAGCTCAGAGCGCTTATCGCGGCGGCAGGGGCGGGAACCCGCTCGGGCCTGCCCTATCCCAAAACTCTGCACCCGGTACTCGGCAAGCCGATATTGGTTCGCCTTGTCGAGCTGCTGCGGTCATACGATCCTCGGCCGGTGATCATCGTCAGTCCCGCCGGAAAGGCGCAGGTCGCCGCGTGCCTGGAAGACCATGGATTGGACGCGGAGCTGGTCGAGCAGCCGACAGCGTCGGGCATGGGTGACGCCATCCTTCAGTTTCAGCAGTCCAGCGGATGGGGCTCGGCTGAACATCTTCTCACCGTTTGGGGCGATATCCCGCTGTTGGAGCCCCAGACCGTTGCGGCATTGCGCGCGGCTCACTTTGCTTCCTCCAGTGATTTCACCTTTGTCACGCGCGTCGTGGACCAAGCCTACACAATCGTTGAGCGCGACGGTGCGCAGCAAGTCCGCGGCGTGCGCGAAACGCGCGAGCTGCACATCGAACCGCGTCCGGGGGAGCGAGACATCGGCCTTTTCCTGTTCAGGGTCGATCCGGTGTTCGCGCTGCTGAAGCAAAAGCTGGCAGGTTCAATTGGTGCGGCAACAGGAGAGCATGGGTTCTTGTACGTGGTGGAACATCTCGTCGAACGAGGTTTCAAGGTCGAAGCTTTGCCAATCGCCACTGACCGTGATCTGATTTCCTTAAACCGCCGCTCGGATCTTGACGGAATACAAGCCTGCGAAGACTTCCAATAATCGACCACGACGGCACTTACGAAGGCGCGGCGGTAAGCACCGCAACATAACGGTCAATCGCCGCAGCACCGCTGATCTCTTCGGCCCGCGACCTCAGAACGTCGCCTGAAATGGGAGAACGAAGGGCTGTCTGCATCGCGTCGGCAAGCGCAGCCGCGTCATTGCAGGGCACCAGCTGTCCGTACTTGCCGCCCTCGAGAATCTCGGCCGGCCCGCTCGGGCAGTCCGTGGACACCACCGGCACACCGGCGCGCATCGCTTCGATAAGGACGTTGCCCAATCCCTCATGGTTTGAGGAAAGCACGAACAGGTTGGCGGAGGCGAGGAGCGCGCTCGGGTTCAGCACGAACCCCGCGAGTATGACATCCTTACCCACCCCGAGACGTTCGGCCTGCTGGATCAGTTCTTCTCGCAGCGCGCCTTCACCAACAATCATCAGCTTGGCTTTGCGGCGTCGCCGCAGGCACGCGAAGGCTTCGATTAGTAGCTTGTGATCTTTTCCGGCTTGAGGTTGCCGATACTGATGATCCGCGCGCCTTCGCCGCCCCACGCGGCCGCATCGTCCAGTTCGCCGGACCCTTCGGCTTGCGGCAAGGGATTGTAGATCACTTCAAAATGCTCAGGGGAGAGACCGGACACGCGCGAGAGATCGGCTGCGGCTCCCTTCGATACGACGAGCCTGGCTTCGGCAAGCGGATAGACAGCCGCACGCTCCACTTCAGGGCCAGCATCGCGCCGCGTGACTCGCCATATTGGCTGCTGAGATGTGCATGATCACTCAGGATCAGGCGGGCGTTACTTCGCGCGACCAGTTTGGCGATCACCGCGCAGACAGTTAGTGGCCACATACGCACCTGGACGGTGTCAGGCCGTTCGCGCCGCAGATATCTCGCGAGGGGCAGCACCGCGTTCCGTACCCGTCGTGCCTTCAGGTCGATGACGCGGATTTCGGGTGGGACAAGTTCGAGCAATTGGCCGCTGGCTTCCATCAGCACCAAGTCGACCCGATGGCCCAGCTCCAGAAGTCGGCATGCGATGTGCAACGCTACACGCTCTGCTCCTCCGCCAGCCATGCTCGGCAGCACGAACGCTATGTGCCTTCTCGTGGACGCCGTGGCGGTCAGCTCTCTTTCCAATGCCGCCGCCATTGATGGTAGGCAAAGAGGTGCCAAATGAGGCCCAGATTGACCGGGTTGCCGCGGCGGTATCGATCGACGAGATCCAGCATTGGCTTGCGGTCAAAGTCGTCGGTTGGTTCGGACAGGATGTCGGTGATCCGCAGGCGCAGGTCATCTCGAACCCATTTCACGATCGGCGGCGCAAACCCCCGCTTGGGCAAATGGTACAGTTCGCGCGGTAGATAGCGCCCGAGCAGCGCCTTTAGCGCAACTTTGGTCGTGCTGCCGTCAATTTTGAATCGCGAGGGCAGCCGGGCCGCGAACTCGACCAGCCGATGGTCGAGCATCGGATCGCGTCCTTCCAGGCTGTGATACATCGTGGCCCGGTCGACCTTCACCAGAATGTCGTCCGGCAGATAGTTCTTGAAGTCCCATTCGCCCATCTGGCTGACGAGATTGCCATGAAGCTCGGGTGGGAGGAACGGTTCACGATATGAGGGGAAAAGACGCGCGAGGTAGTTTGAGCTGGAACTACCCATGCGGCGCTGCATGAACGTGAGGAATCGAGCGGGCTCGAGAAGATCGGCCTGGCGGCGCCATTTTTCACCACGATGCGGGTTCGTGAATGCGGTTCGCACATTCAGGGCTGTGCGCGCGGCTGCCCGGCCGGCGGGTCCGAGGGCCCGCGTCTGACTCCAACGGCGGATCAGCTCGACATAGCGCGTGTAGCCGCCAAACAGCTCATCGCCCCCGTCCGCACTCAGCACCACCTTCACCCCGTGCTCCTTGGCAAGCTGCGCGACGAAGGTCGTGGCGATGCCTGAAGCGTCCCCGTGCGGTTCGTCGAAAATCTCTCCGTAGCGGTCGAGAATGCTGAGTGCCGTCTCGGAGGTGAGAAGCCGGGAATGATGCGCGGTCCCCAGGTGCCGTGCGATTTTCTCCGCCGCGGGCGCTTCGTCGAGCCCTGGCTCTTCAAACCCGATCGTGAAGGTACGCAATTGGCCATGGTGACGCGCTAGCACCGCCGTGACGAGCGAGCTGTCGACACCGGCGCTGAGAAACACGCCGATCGGCACGTCCGCGACCATCCGGTAGCGGAAGGCATCCACCGCCAATCCCTCGAGCTCGTCGACGATGTCATCGAGCGGCCGCGCATTCCAGCCGGCAACCTCGTCAAAGGCGATGCTCCAATAGGGATAGAGCTCGACCGTGCCGGCCCGGAACGTCAGCCAGTGCGCCGGCGGAAGCTTGCGGATATCGCGCAGGATCGAGCGTTCCTGGCCGACATAGCCGAGTGAGAGGAACTGCGACAAAGCGTCCGGATCAATGGCGTCCGACCCGCCCTCCCGAAGATAGGGTCTGAGTGCCGACAATGTGCTGCCAAAGGCAATGCGGTCTCCGGGAAGACAGTAGAATAGAGGTTTGACGCCCGCGCGGTCGCGGCACAGGTGCAGCTCGCGCGTGCGCTCGTCGTAGATAGCGAACGCGAAGATGCCGATGAAGCGCTTGACGCAATCGCGCCCCCAGCGCCGAAATGCCTTGAGTATGACTTCGGTGTCGCTCGACGAGTGAAACGTGTCACCCATGGCCACCAGCTCGGCACGAATCTCGGCATAATTGTAGATTTCGCCGTTGAAGGTGATCAGCAGGCTGCCATCGCGCATGGGCTGATGACCGTGCGGCGACAGGTCGATGATCGCCAGCCGGCGGTGGCCCAGACCGACTCCCTCGGCAAAGTGGATGCCCATGTCGTCCGGCCCGCGGCGCGCGATTGCCGCATTCATCGCCTCAAGGGTCGAGCGCTTTCCCAGTGCGTCGATGAATCCGCAAATACCGCACATTGCCGTTACCGAAGCCTTGCAGTTCGCAAAGCCAGCTTGATCGCTTCCTTCACATGAAACAGGTCCGGCGTGGCCTTCCGCAGAAGGCGTGACCACGCGCTGCCGAGCGGACCCTTTTCAACGAGCAACTGCGTAAAAAAGCGTTCCTTCATGGCGATCCTGTCCCGGACCCACGCGTCAGCGGCGCGAGAGCCGACCTGATCGCGCAGAGCCTCCGCGATATGACGCAGCATCGCCTCTTCCTTGCGATAATCGGCCTGTTCAAGCGAATAGGATGCATTGGAGCCATGTTGCGTCCAGACGCCGACGTGCCTGTTGGCGACCAGAACCTTCCCCTTGAGCGCCAGCCGGCAGAGCGAATCCGTGTCGGCGCCCAGTGAATCCAGCACATAAAAACCAGTGTCGAGCGCCATCCTGCGGTTGTAGATGACCGCGAAATGCTGGCTCGCCCCAAGCGCGGGCCAGCCGAGCACGTAGTCCGCTCCGTCCATGAGGGTAAGCTCGGCCGACACCTGCAGCGGGGCCGGGCTGATCGTGCCGCGGGCCTCGTCGAGGCATTTCGCGCCTGCCGCATAAAGCACGGCCTGAGGATGGTCGGCGAGCGCTTCCATGGCCGCGCTGAAGAAGGTTGTTTCGTCGTAATAGTCGTCGCCATCCAGGTTGACCGCCCAATCGCCGCTGGTCAGTTCGTAAAGGCAGCGGCGGTAGTTGGCGACGCGCCCCAGGTTGCGCGGCGTGCTCGTCACCTTCACCTTGCCGCCCGCGTATCGCTGCGCCGCCTGCAGCGTACCGTCGGTCGAGCAATCGTCGGAAACCACGACCTCGACGTGGGGATAATCCTGGGCGAGAACGCTTTCGATCGCCCGTCCGATATAGCTTTCCTGATTATAGGTGGGAATGCTGACGGAAAGGAGCGGCGGGCGCATGCGACTATGCTCTTCTTCGGGCGCCGGTCGCCTTTTTGGCGACCAGGGTCAGGAATTCCGTTCGATGGCGGGTGAGCGCCGGCCCCATTCGGGCTAGCCGCGATAGCTTTGCGGCGCCCACTGGGGGCTCGGCATAGGGATCGAGGCCTCGAGACATCAGCAGGCTTTGTCTCGATATGAAGGCGAAGACCCGTTTGGTCTTGAACGCAGGCTTCTGAAATCCCGCTTTTTCAAGGGCAAGATACAAGCTCTTGCGGCCGAATATGACCAGATGGCGCGGTGGTTCGAGGCCTCGCCAGTTGCGCCCGAACCTCGCGTGGCCGATCGCGTCGATATTGGGGGTATCGATGTAGATTCTTGCGCCGGGCTTGAGCAGCGCGTGGCAAGACCGGAGTAGCCCGATGGGATCGTGGACATGCTCGATCACGTGGCTGAGGGTGATGTAATCGAAGCGCGGCGCGTCGCGCGGGACGTCCTCGATCGAACCCCACACGGGTATTCCCTTGGCTTCCGCCATCCGCCGGGCGACGGGATCGGGTTCCACGCCATAAACGGTCCACCCAGCGCTTCGCACGGATTCCGACCACTCCCCGCCGCCGCAACCAATATCGAGGAGCGTCTTCCCGTCGATCGGTGCGAGGAAGCCAGCGGTAGGCCGAATCTACGGGCGTCGCGGAACTGGGGGACCAATCGGCCGACCCAATGTCCTAGCGCTGTCGCCGGCCTCAGCCGCGTTCCGTATCGCGCATTGCGATAGCCATTGCCCAAGGCGGCGCGCACGCGCTGAAAGGCTGTTCGAGGAACCGGATTTTCCGCATCGTGGTGGGTGTAATAACGTTCGTAGGCGCGGCCGATCGACGCTTCGGTCGGCCGGGGGTCGAGATAGGCTGCCTCGCACTCGGCGCATTGCCATAAGGTCCATCGCCCGGGCGCGACGAAGAAGATGTTGTCGGTCAGGCCGGCGTGCAGCTCGCTTCGGCCTGCCGAGTCGCAAATCGGGCATGCGCCAACCCCTTCGAGGTCGATCGCCGGCCATTCCTTCGCCGGCTTCATCCCGCTTCCCCCAGGTTAAACAGCTGCATGCGCAGTTGACGAAAGCGGTCCTTCAGCTCCGCCTGGTTCTCGCGAAACATGAAGATGATCGTGCCGACGGTGATCACGGCGAGCGCCAGCCAGCGAACCGCTGAGAAGCTCGGCAGCCAAAGGGATAGGGCAATGCTGGCAAGGATCGGCACCGACTGCCAGGCGAGGCTGCGGCCGATCCTTGGATCGAACCTGTTGCCGAGCCCCAGGATGATCGCGTCTATCACAGCGCGCGCGGACCAGGCGATGGCCGCTCCCATCAGGCCCATCCATGTCAGCCCGGCATAGAGGACGACAGCGTAGGGAACGACCTCGCCAGTGTGAGCAAGTGCTGGAAACCTTGGCCGGCCCAGCGCCTGCAAGCGTGAAATCGCGATCTTGGCCAGGCTGTTCGCCCAAAATCCAAACAGAAGCAGATAACCAACCGGGGTGGCGGCCGAACCGTGTTGCTTGCCAAGCCAAAGCTCGAGGAAGGGCCCTAGCACCAATGCCAGCGTTAGGGTGGCGGGCGTGAGGACGCAGGCGAGCAGGCGCAGCGCGGTTTCCGCCATCGCCTTGGATTCGAGTTCGTCCATGGCCGCTACCCTCGGGAACAGGGCGCGGGCGACCGATGCCGGCAGGAGTGCAAGCTGACTGACCAGGTTGAAAGGAATGACGTACAGCCCGACCGCCGCGGCGCCCAACAGCGCGCCGATGGCGAAGCGGTCGAACACCGACAGGATCGGGCCGACGATGTTGGTGACGGTCGTCCAGGCCCCGAAGCGCAGCAGCCGCTTCACTTCGGCGCCATGCGGCGTCTTTGGAAGTGATAGTGGAACCGCGCCCACGCACGCGAGAAAGAGGAGGGCGACGATCGCCACTCGCGTGACCATGGACGCCAGGATGAGGAGGTCGAGCCGATTGCCGGCATAATAAGCAGTCAGCAGGGGCGCGATCGTGGTCACCGCCATGCCTGCCGTCACGATCAGATTGACCTTGAAGAACTTTTCCCGGCCTTCGAGCGCGCCGGCGAGCAGGCTCTGCATGATCCCCAAAGGGACGGCGAACGCGAGCAAGGGGAGGGAGGCGACGATCTCGCCGCGAAGCGCCGCATGGTCGCGAGCAACCATCGGCAGCGCCAGTTTCGAAATCGGGACGAACAGGAGCGCGGCGACGATCGCCAGGCACAGCGCCAAGCCGAAACCGCTCCAGAAGATGCGGCTCCGCACTGCTGCGGGTGAGGATGAATGCGCCGCGATTTGCTGGGTCGCGGCTTGCCCGACGCCAAAGTCGAAGAAGCTGAAATAGCCGACCAGCAGCCAGCACAAGGCGAGCACGCCGTAGCGGTCCAGACCGACTATTTGGATGTAGAGCGGGACGGTGATGAGCGAGATTGCGATGGGGATCACCGCGCCGACCACATTGTAGCTGGTGTGGCGGACAATGCTCATTCGGCCTCTTCACCGATGCGCGGAGCACATTCAAGCTGTTGGGATCGGAGGCTTGTATGGGGTCCAAGCCTCTGTCACCTCACTCTCATGTGCGGGATCGCGGGAATTTGGAGCAGCGGGCGGCCGAGCCAGCCGCTGATCCGCGCCATGGCCCGCGCCATGGCCCATCGCGGGCCCGACGACGAGGGCCTGTGGACCGACGCCGAGGCGGGGATCGCGCTCGGCCACCGCCGGCTGGCGATCGTCGACCTGTCGCCCGCCGGGCACCAGCCGATGCACTCGCACGACGGCCGCTTCGTCCTCACGCTCAACGGCGAAATCTACAATCATGCCGAGATCCGCGCGCGAGCTCGAAGCGGCGCGGCCGCGCCGACAGGGCGGCTGGCGCGGCCATACCGACACCGAGACCTTGCTCGAGGCGATTGCGCACTGGGGCCTGGACGGCGCGCTCGAGCGTGCGGTCGGCATGTTCGCATTCGGCCTGTGGGACCGCAGGGAGCGCAAGCTCAGCCTGGTCCGCGACCGCTTCGGCGAAAAGCCGCTCTATTACGGCTGGGTCGGGCGGCGACTTCGTGTTCGCCTCCGAGCTGAAGGCGATCCGCGAGCATCCGCGGTTCGACGCGCCGATCGACCGCCGCGCGCTGCGGCTGTTCACGCAGCGCGCTTACATTCCGGCGCCGCTGTCGATCTATCGCGGCATCTTCAAGCTCGAGCCGGGCTGCGTGCTCGAGCTCGACCGGGAGGCGGCGCGGCGGCCGCTGGCCGAGCCGCCGGCGGTCGGGAGCAGCGGCGGCGGCGCTGACCTACTCGCGCTACTGGTCCTACCGCGACGTGCTGCAGGCGGGGCTGGCCGACCCGATCGCCAGCGAGGCCGAGGCGGTCGACGAGCTCGAGCAGGTGCTGGCCGCGGCGGTCGCCGGGCAGAGCATGGCCGACGTGCCGGTCGGCGCCTTCCTGTCGGGCGGGATCGACAGCTCGACCGATCGTCGCCCTCTACCAGAAATATTCGAGCCAGCGGGTGCGGACCTTCACCATCGGCTTCGAGGAGGCGGCCTTCAACGAAGCCGATCATGCCCGCGCGGTCGCGCGGCATTTCGGCACCGAGCATCACGAGCATGTGGTCACCGCGCGCGAGGCGCAGCAGGTCATTCCCGATGCTTGCCCGAGATGTACGACGAGCCGTTCGCCGATTCCTCGCAGATCCCGACCTATCTGGTCAGCGCGGCGGCGCGCGAGCAGGTGACGGTGGCGCTGTCCGGCGACGGCGGCGACGAGCTGTTCGGCGGCTACAACCGCTATTTCGTGACGGCGCGGCTGTGGTCGCGGCTCAAGCATCTGCCGCGGCCGGTGCGGATGGCGGCGGCGGGCACGGCTGGCGTGGTGCCGGCGGCGGCCTGGGACCGGCTTGGCCGGATCGTGCTGCGGGGCAAGGCGCCGCCATATTTCGGGGTCAAGGTCCGCAAGTCGCTGCGGACCATCGTCGGCGCTCGCGGCCTTGAGGACGTCTATGAGACCTTCCTCGACGAATGGGCCGAGGACGGCTCACCCGTGCTGGGCGGGGAAGCGGACGGCTATGCCTTCGACCTGGACGTCGGTGGCGGCCGCGCCGGACGCGCTGCGCATGATGTATTGCGACGCGGTCAGCTATTTGCCCGACGACATCCTGTGCAAGGTCGACCGGGCGTCGATGGCGGTCAGCCTGGAGACCCGGGCGCCGTTCCTCGACCATCGCGTCGCCGAGCTTGCGGCGCGGATCCCGGCGGCGATGAACATCAACGGTGGGGGCGGCAAGCGGATCCTCAAGGCGCTGCTCTACCGGGAAGCCCCGACAAGCCTGTTCGAGCGGCCCAAGGCCGGCTTCGGGATCCCGGTCGGCGAATGGATCAAGGGCCCGCTTGCGGGCCTGGGCGGAGGAATTGCTCGATCCCGCGGTACTTCGGGCGGAGGGCTGGTTCGATGCCGCCGCCGTCGCCGGGCGCTGGCAGCAGCATTTGGCGGGCGCACGTGATTCGACGCCGGCGCTGTGGGCGATCCTGATGTTCCAGGCGTGGCAACGCGAGCAAAGTTCTGTCGCTGCCGCAGCAGCTTAACGCCGGTTAGCGTGGCTGATTAACGACAGTCAGAATATTTTATCCACACCGGTGGAACGAAAGTTCACTTTGGACTATTGGTCCGGCGCTTCATAAGTGCGGGGGCAACGCGCGTACGCGCCGCGAGGAGATTGAGTGATGGCCTGCTCTTAAGGTTTGTCGGCGTAATCATCGGATCATCGCTGCTTATTAGCTCCACCGGGGCGGTCGCCGCCGCAAATCCCGCGCCTGTTCAGCAAGTCAATCCATGGGCCGCGCTGGCCGTCATGAGCGGTTCGGCACCGGCCGCGGTGCTGTGCGGCTCGGCTGCCGTTACGGCCGCCGCCGCTGCTGCCGCTACGGCTCAGCCGGCTACCGGATGCGTGCTTCCCGCCGTGGATTCGGCGCCGGTTGCCGCTGCCGAACCACCCGCGCCGATCCCGGTCCCGCCCGTCGAGACAATTGGCGGCGGCTTCGGTGTCAGCCCGCTGCTGCTCGGGCTTGCCGCGGTGTTGCTCGGCGCGGGCGTTTATTTGCTCATTCGCAAGCATGAGAACAGCCCGGCTTAAGATCCGGAACTCGCCTGATTTGAAGGGAGTGGCGTGATGAAGAGTGGAATTGTGGTTCGGGCCGCTATCGGCGCGCTGATCGCCGGCTCCGCCTGCGGCACCGCTTTCGCCCAGGACGCCTCCGAGATTGTCGGCCAGCCGATCCAGGTCACGACCAACGGCGTCACCAACACCGTCTATCTCGACGCGGGCGGAAGCGCGCGGATCATGACCCCGGCCGGCAACACCGTCCCGGCGACGTGGCAGGTCGCGAACGGGCAGCTGTGCCTGAACAATGGCACGGCGCAGGAATGCTTTCCTTATACGGCGCCGTTCCAGGCCAATACGCCGCTGACGCTCACCAGCTCGTGCAACGCGACGTCGACCTGGCTTGCGCAAGCGACGAACGTCCCGGCGCCTCCGGTCGCGGCACCCGAGCGCGGCCACTAAGCCACTTTTCAAAAGCTGAGTTACTGCGCGGCTGCCCCTATGGGGTGGCCGCGAACCGCTCGTGCATAGCGCCGAGCGAGGGCTCGTGCGTCAGGTCGAGGTGCAGCGGGCTGACCGATACATAGCCGTCGGCGATCGCTTCGAGGTCGGTTGAATGGCTGGGCGTTTCGACAACCGGTCCAAGCCCGAACCAATAATAATCGTAGCCACGGGGATCGGTGCGCTGGACGATGCGCAGCCGGCCGTAGTCGCGCAGGCCCTGCCGGCAGACCCGGATTCCGCGGACTTCATCCGGCGGCAGGGCGGGGAAGTTGATGTTGATGAGCGTCGTCGGTTCGGTTCCGAAATCCAGCAGCGGCCGCAGCACCCGCTCGGCCCAGGCCTCGGCCGCCGCGAACGGGACGGTGTCGCCCATGCCCTCGCGCGAATAGGCCTGGCTGAGCGCGATCGAGCGAACCCCGGCGAGCGCGCCCTCCATCGCCGCCGAGACCGTGCCTGAATAAGTCACGTCCTCGGCGAGGTTGGCGCCGCGGTTGATGCCGGACAGGATGAGGTCGGGCGGCGAATCCTTCATGATGTGGGCCAGCGCCAGCATCACCGCGTCGGTCGGCGTGCCGGTCACCGAGAAACGGCGGTCATCGTGGCGGCGCAGGCGGACCGGCGTCGAAAGCGTCAGCGAATGGCCGGCGCCGGACTGCTCTTCGGTCGGCGCGACGATCCAGATGTCGTCGCTAAGCTTGCGCGCGATGGCTTCGAGCAGCCGCAGGCCGCGGGCGTTCACGCCATCGTCGTTGGTCAGCAGGATGCGCATTCGCCAAAGCCTATGGCCGCACCGGAAGCAGCGGGCAACCGAGCGGGGATTGCGCCATATTCGCAACAGCTTGGCGATTTGTTCACCGGTAATGCGTCAGTTCTTGTTAAGCCTTGCGCCGCTAATCTATAGGCGCGCTTGGGGAACGGCTGCTTGAATGGGTAAGTCCCGCTAAAGCCAGCCTAATTCGCCTCCGGCTGCACCGGTGGCCCGGCCGCAGCCAGCGGCGGCGTTTGGATCTTCCGCAGGGGATGCGGAGGTCCGTGGTGCGGGGAGGGAATGATGGCGACTGCTCTAGTCGATCTATACAATGGCGAAGAATTCGAACGGTTCGACCGGCTGATCCTGGCCGAGGGCTATCGCCCGTCGGACGACGAGGAATTCATGTGCGCGAAGCATCGCGCCTATTTCCTCCGCAAGCTCAAGGACTGGAAGGAAGCGATCATCGAGGAGTCGCGCGCGACCATGGCGCAGCTCCAGGTCGAACTCGCTGCGTGAGCCCGACCTCGCCGACCGCGCGTCGAGCGAGACCGACTGGTCGATCGAGCTTCGCACCCGCGACCGCCAGCGCAAGCTGATCGCCAAGATCGATTGCGCGGTCCGCCGCCTGTACGAAGGCGAATATGGCTATTGCGAAGTGACCGGCGACCCGATCTCGCTGGCCCGGCTCGAAGCCCGCCCGATCGCGACCATGACCCTGGAGGCGCAGGAGCGCCACGAGCGCATCGAGCGCGTTTCGCGCGACGATTGATCCGGACGTCGGAACAGCCTGGCTGAGCCTGTCCGATGTCACGCGATTCACTTGCGTGAAGGTTGCACCGATTGTCACCGCGCTTGCGGAGTCCGGGCGTGTGTTTTTCAGGTGAGAAGGCCGCGCGAGGATGAATTGAAGCGCGTCCCTATTTGGTGCGTTTGGTAAACTGTTACCGTAATCGACCGTAATCGCGTCACCGTAATCGCGGGATCGACCGGCCCGGTCTTGGCCGTCATGAACGGGTTGGGGCCCGGCGCGCCGCAGCCTCGGCATCGTATAGGGCCTCGTCCATCGAACAGCTTTAGGGCACAAAAGGGGTGCTGTAGGACCGAGAAATCGCGCCTTGCCTCCGTCGATGCGGGCCTGAGGTCGTACGCCATTTCGGATACATCCATATCGGAAGTGGATTATCTTGCGCGACCAAGTTTCGGCCCCTACCCAATCCCTCGCTCGGTATCCGACCGCCTGCGGGCGTTGAGGAGGACTGTGCACGTGTCCCGCCTAGACAAGCTCGTACTTCCGGTAACTGCCCAAGCTTCGACTAGGGCTGACGATGACCTCATGGTGCAGATCAATCTTAGGCTTCGCCTGGATGAGGTCGCGGATTTGGAAGCCGAACTGTTGCGCATCTCAGCCCGCAGGCAACCATCTCAAAAAGAACTGCGCCGCTTGGCGCGCCGAATTTATGATGCCCGGCGACTGCGGGACCGACTGCTCAACAACTCCCTATTCGGCGAACCGGCTTGGGATATGCTTCTGGCCCTGTATCACCTTCCGGCATCTGGCCACATGTTGACCGTCTCCGGACTTTGCTGCTGCGCCGGCGTCCCTCAAACAACCGCCCTTCGCTGGCAGACGGTTCTGTTCAAGGAAGGATTCATCGAGCGGGGCCCGAGTCAGACCGATGCTCGGGTGCAATTCGTTCGGCTGACAGACCACGGAAATGACTTGGTCGAGAAATATCTGACTCGCCTCTATTACTGTGAGAATGCCATCCCTTCTAAACTTAACGCAAAGCAAGATTAGTCAGACTGTGATATGATGGCATCCCGCTAGCTCGGCACCAGGGATGTCAGTATGTCGCGTCAGAGCGCTCGTAGTATGCGTGCTATTGATCGAGCACTGAAGTTGATCACCGAAGCAATGGACATTCTTGATGCTCACGGCGGCCCTCCGGACGCGGCCGCGCATCTCAGCCTGGCTCAAGATCGATTGAGGCAGTTCGTCCGGGACGGTCTAGGTTCACCTTCCAAAGCTAAGTGTGCTTCCTGACTTGCATGGTGGAAGTGCCGAAGAATGATTCTCCGATATTTGCTTGCCGGACAAACCGTTGGCCTGTTGTTAGCCGCAGCTAGCTGGTGGCGGGTGTCGAACTGCGTCTGTGTGTCGACACTGGAAAGCGCCGCTTTCTGGACCGGCATCATCATCGCTCAACGCGCCGTGATAATCGGCGTCGCAACTTTGCGCTCCTAGCACCTTGCGACCACAAGCTCCGATCCGGACAGAGTAACGAGAGACCCCCTCTTCGCGATGTTGCGACTGGCACCGAAACGGAGACTACTGCAATACGAAGGTAGCTCGCGAAGCGCCAAACCCTTCCTAACAACGGAGGGGTCTTATGCGTTTTTCTTGGAGCACCGTCGCAGGCAGCCTTGCCTTAGCAATCTCATCCACATCCTATGCTGAAGCTCCATTCGACTTAGCCAAGCTTAGTTCGACGGCCTTCGAGGTGCCAAAGGCTTTGGCGCTTGACCGTGATGCCATCATCGTCTCGGCGGTTCGACATAAGCATCCGAAACTCGAAGTGTCACGGGCCGATCAGAAAAGGGCGGCGGCAATCAAATCGGAAGCTGGCTTCTTGGCGCTCAGTGCGATCGATGCCGCACAGACTATTAGCTGTTTGAGTTGGAATGAATGCGTGGAAATGAATCCTGATCCTAGGAAAGCATCCCAGCGCGGCGAAGGTTATCCTCCTGAAGGCCGGGGGATTAAGCGGTAGCGCGCGGGCGGCGAACAGCGGCCCGCGCTGAAATTCGGCCGGCTTAGTGGGTCAGATGGCCCGCCAGCTCGTCCTTGAGCCTCAGCTTCTCTTTCTTGAGTCGGTGGAGAAGGTCGTCGTCGGGGTGGCTTCGATGCTCTTCTTCCTCGATCAGGGAATGAAGAGCGGCATGCTTGGATTCGAGTTCCTCGACCATTGCCTTGTCCATTGGTGCCAATTCCTTTCGTTCGCTGTCACCACCGCGCAATAAATCACGTTTCACGGATTTTGTCTTGCCCGATCGCTCCGCTCGCCCAGCTTCGCGCGCGGCTCGTCGCGGGAGGAGCGCGGTTTCTGTGGCGGCCGATGTCGGCTAGACTCCCAGGTAATGAACGACCTCGAACCGGGTACCGAATTGGAAACGCTCAAGGCCGAGCATCGCCGCCTCGACGAGCGGCTTCAGGAATTGTGCGCCGAGCCGATCGGTGACCAGCTGGAGATCGCGCGGCTCAAGCGGCGCAAGCTCCAACTCAAGGACCGGATCCAGCTGATCATCAATTCCAGCATCCCCGATATCATCGCCTGAGGCGTCCCGGCCGTGTCCCGATCGGGGACAGGACGCCTTTTCGCGGCGCGCCGGATGATCTCAGGCGTTTTCACGGGCGATGAACAATGCCAGTCTCATCACGATGGACGAATCGTCTCCCCAGCCGCAGGTGCGCATCACCTCGCGCCTGATCGACTCGCTTTATACCGAGTCGATGCTGCTGGCGGATGAGGCGCGTTCCTATTTCGACGACGCCGGTCGCGACGACCGCGCCACGCTGGAGCCTTTTGCCCGCGTCGGTTTCGCCTGTGAATCGCTGCGCGTGACCACCCGGATCATGCACATCGTCGCCTGGCTGCTGACCCAGCGCGCAATCGAGTCGGGCGAAATCCCGATGCGCGATGGCCGCCGCCGCGAAACCCGGCTCGGCCATGCCCAGGAGAGCGATCCGGCGGTCGTGTCGCAGCTGCCGGAATCGGCACAGAAACTGATCAACGCCAGCTCGGACCTTTATGCGCGGGTCCACCGCATCGACGAGGGCAATGTCGAAACCGAGATCCCGCAAAGCCCGGCTCGGGCGCTGATGGGCCGGCTCGAGCGCGGGCTCGGTGGGGGCGGAGCCTAGCCCAGAAGCGGGTCCGCACTGCGGGAAAGCGGACATTCGGCTTGACGATCTTTCCCTGACACTGCTGACACGTTCCAGTGCGAAGCCAGCTAATCTCCAACTTGCAGGTCCTTCGCTTTGTTGCGGCCTTGAGCGTCCTGACGGCTCATGCCGCGGACCTCTTCCTCCGAGACCGCGGGTTGCTCGGCGGCGTGCCGCTGAACGGCGGCGTCGACATCTTTTTCCTGATCAGCGGCTTTGTAATGACGTGGGTGACGCGCGGGGACATGCCCGGTGGGCCAAGCGCTCGAGCGTTTCTGGTCCGGCGAGCGATCCGAATTGTCCCGGCCTACTGGTTCTTCACGACCTTGCTGGTCCTGGTCGTTTTGCATTCACCGGAGCTCGTCAGGAACACGGTGGTCGACCCGGAAAGTGTAGCGACCTCATACGCCTTCATCCCGTGGCCGCGCCCGGACGGGAAAATCAACCCGATCCTGTCTCAGGGGTGGACGCTAAACTACGAGGCGTTCTTCTACCTCGCCTTCGCTGCTGCCCTCCTTGTGAAGCGCGGGCTCATTTTCCTTCTCGGTGCCTTTTGCGCTCTTGCAGCCGCGAGCGTCGTGGTGAGCCCCGAAAGCTTCACCCTGTGGTTCTATACCGACCCAATCATTCTGGAATTTGTCGCGGGAAGCCTCCTGGCGCAATTGTACATGGCCGGGGTGCGCCTGCCGACCTGGGGCTCCGGCCTATGCCTGGCTCTGGCGCCGGTCGGTTTCCTCTTGCTTGAGCCGCTCGACCTTGACCGGTTTGGGCGTGTTGTCGGCTGGGGGCTTCCCGCCTCGATGGTCGTGGCCAGCCTGGTGTTGAGACCAGAGCCGAAGCACAGGGGAATCGTCCGCCGCCTAATGCAAGCGGGCGGTGACGCATCCTATACGATCTACCTTTCACACACCTTCACCATCAACGCGCTTGCGATTGTGTTGGGGCAAAGTTCGTGGGTCTCGCCTCCGATGGCCTGGGCCTCGGCGGTCGCGATTTCGATCCTGGCAGCCGTGCTCTTCTATTACTGGGTTGAACGTCCTGTAACGGCCGGGATCCAGCGGTTGGCCATCGGAAAGCCGATACCAGCTGGGCAAAACGTTGCCCCTTAATTGCGATCTCGGGGGCTTAGAGTTCTGTCCGCAGGCGTTTGGAAAGCCAGCTATGTTTGCACGGTGCTCAGCAAACCGAAGCCCGTCAGGGCCTGAAGCATCGCGCGCAAATGCGTGCTGTCCACATCACTCAGGCCGGTTTCCAGTACACCGAGAACTCACTGGGTTTGTGCTCGTGATTTTGGAAAGTGCGGTTGCGACCATTTGACTGCAAGGCCAGGTGCGCCCCATGGCGATGAGGTTGACCCGGCCATCCTCAGCGGGTTCGAGGATCAAACGATGCAGGGACGCTGAGCGGAATTCTGTCGCCTGGTTCCACTGGCTCGCTGGTCGTCGCCCAAAGTCATTGAAGGCAAACCGCGGCCGAGCCCCGCGTTTGGCGTCCTTGAAACGGACGTAACGCTCGGGCGCTCCACCATCCAGTGCTTCACCGATTATGCCAGCGATCCGCTGCTTCCACGCCGCTAAGGAAACCTCATCACCCCGCAGTGGCATCGAGGCGCGCACCTCGGCGTTCTCCTCTAGCTGCTCGACGAGCCACGTCAGAAAACCAGCTCCAGTTGGGTGAACGATTCCGATCGTAAGATGCAGTGAAGGTTCCAGAGGGGTCGGTGCGTGGATCCACCCGCGCGGAAGATAAAGCACGTCTCCGTCTTCCAATATTTCAACGCGTTCCGGAACTGCGTCCTGGGGCGGAGGCTCGAAAGCATCGCCGCGCAGCGGATCGGGGCGGGTCGGCTTGTGGATGGTCCACCGTTTGCGTCCGGCCAGCTGAAGGATGAAAAAGTCGTGATAATCCCAATGGGCGTTGAACCCCTGCTCCTCGCGCCAGCTTGCGTAAAGATTGACCGCTGTGCGCGCGCCAAGACAGTCGCCGATGGCGTCGGCAATCGCCCCCACTTGGGGCAGCAGGTTGTCGATATGATTGATGATCGCGGTGGCGCCGCTATCCAGCAGGAAGGATAGCGCGCCGCCGTCAAGGCGATCGATGCCTTCGCTTACCGGTCGCAGATAGCGTTCGCCCGCGATTGTCTTCCCCTCTTTCACGATCTGCAGCCGGGGAGGCGCCAGATGATGCGTTTCAAGGAGGTTCGCCAAGCCGTCCCAATCGAGAAGATGGCTAAACCGACCGGGCTGTCCTGCTAAATGAAGTGGGTGTCGACCAAATGTCTCGGCAAGGAAGCGCTCAACGGATAGCGGTGCAAGAATTTCCTCGATGGCAGTGAGTTCCCGTGTGTCCAGGGACGATCTTTTCGGGGCTCGGTTGCTCATTCGCGAACATTCCACCATTAATTTGCTCGGCGCAAATCGCCTCGAGCGGGGCGCGCCGGCCGCCGTCAGCATCGGCTCGAAGGAAGAATGATTTGCCGGATCATTTGGGACCGCTGCCGCCCTTTGTGCAGATGCTTGACTTCCTGCCCGCTCAGGATTGCGGTCGTCTCCTCGAGTGGGCGATCGCCAACCAGGACTTATTCGCTCCTGCTACGGTCACGGCCGGGCGCAAGGACAGTGCCGGACGCATCGACCCGCAACGGCGGATTGCGCTGGTTGCAAAGGTGCGCGGAGACATTCGGGAGACGGCTACTTGCCCACTTCGAGCGAGCGCTCCCGACCGTCATGAAGGGCCACGGGAACGAGCGGCGCGGCACCGGCGACGATCGAGTTGCAGATGGCGGCCCACCCGAATGGCGCGCACTTCGCTCCCCATCTCGACATCCCAATCGGCGCCGATCGAGCACCCTTGGCCGCTGCCGATCGCCATGACCGAGTGATCAGCGCCGTCTATTATTTCCATGCCGAGCCAAAGGCATTTACCGGTGGGGAATTGCGGCTCTACCGTTATGGCGCGCCGGCAGAAACCATCGGACAGGAGCCCGGCAACCACGTCGATATCGCGCCAATCAACAACAGTCTCGTCGCCTTTCCATCATGGGCCCTTCACGAAGTGCGGCCAGTGCAATGCCCCAGCGATGAATTCCGTGAGTACCGGTTCGCCGTCAATTGCTGGTACTGCAAGGTACTCGGCCGATTCCGAAGAACGACAGCCAACCTCCTGAAGCATCTGAACTTCCCCGCGCCGGCGATGGAAAGGGCGATCGCAGGCCGTTAGGGAAGATGGAATGACGGCACTTGCGGGACTTTGGCGTTTCGACGGGCGGGAGGCCCAGGGCGACGTGCGCCGGATGCTCCGTTCGCAAAGCTTATACGGCCAGCACAGCCGGGACTGGACGCAACGGGCCGCTGAGCCATGGGCCGACAACTGTTTTCGCTCCTGCCGGAAGACAGCCGGGACTTTGGGCCTCAGATCGGCGGGGACGGCTCGCTCATCCTGGTCGCCGACGTCCGTCTCGATAACCGCGACGAATTGGCGGCCGCGCTCGCCATCGCGCCTCCGCTGCGGGACACGATGCCGGACGCGGGCCTTTTGATGAAGGGCATTGAAGCCTGGGGGCATGAGGTCATCGATCGCCTGGTGGGCGACTTCGCGATCGTCTTTTGGGACGACCGAAGGCAGCAGCTCGTTCTCGCCCGCGATTTCCTCGGGCAGCGGCCCCTGCATTATCATCGCGGCCGCGATTTCTTCGCGTTTGCGTCGATGCCCAAGGGCCTGCACGCGCTCGCCGAAGTGCCCTATGTGCCCAGCCAGACCGCGATGACCAAATTCCTCGCGCTCCTGCCCGAAAGCGGCGCGGACAGCTATTTCGAGGGAGTCGAGAAGGTCCAACCCGGCCAGTTCGTTATCGTAAGCAAGGAAGGGATGGCCTCCCATTGTTACTGGAATCCGCCGCGGCGGACGCTCCATTTCAAGGATCCGCGAGAGTATGAAGCGGCGGTCCGGAGCGAGCTGGACCGTGCCGTACGATCGCGTCTGCGAGGTGCCGGCAACCTTGTCGGAACGCAGCTCAGCGCCGGCTTGGACAGCTCTGCGGTGACGGCCACGGCGGCAATGCAAATGAGCGCCACGGCGTCCCTGGTCGCTTACACCTCCGCTCCGCGGGCAGACTATCGTTGCGACCGACCCGACGTCATCGCTGACGAATGGCCGCTGGCTGCCGCGACCGCAGCGCTTTACCCCAACATCAATCATGTGCGGATTCCGGCCAGCGGGAAGTCCCCGCTGGCGCGCCTGGATTTCTATTTCCAGATCTTCGATCGCCCGATCCTCAATCTCTGCAATTCCGTCTGGACCAGCGCGATGCTCGACGATGCGCGATCACGCGGGAATCAGTGTCATGTTGAGTGGTGAAATGGGGAATTTGAGCTTCAGCTACGACGGCATGACCGCGCTTTCCGAGATGTTGAGCGCGCGGCGCTGGGGCTCCCTCGCCCGAACCTGTGTCGGGCTCGTTCGTCGTGGCACGAGGCTCGGCACCGTCGCAGCGCAACTGCTTGCGCCCTATTTGCCGGCCACTGTTTGGCAAGCGATCGGCGCGCTCCGCGGCAAGGGCCGCCGGCTCAGCGACTACACACTAATCAATCCCGGACTGGAGCCTGCTATTCTGCAATGGGCTGCCGAAACGGGCTCGGACATCAATCGGCGGCCGCCGTCCGATCCGCATGCGTCACGCATATGGGGCCTGACGCAAGGGGATCCTGGCAATACCAACAAAGGTTATTTGGGTGGCTGGGGGGTCGATTTCCGCGATCCCACAGCCGACCGAAGGCTAGTGGAGCTATGCCTGACGATCCCGTCCGAGCAGTTCCTGCTCGGCGGGATTCCAAGATCGCTCGCCCGCCGTGCGTTCGCCGACCGCCTGCCGGCGGCGGTTCGCAACGAAAGAAAAAAAGGCTATCAGGCGGCCGACTGGCATGACGCTTTGAATGCGGCGCGTTCCGAGGTTTCCGCCGAGCTTACGCGCTGCGCTACGATTCCTGAGGTGCGCGGTTTGCTCGATACCGGCAGAATGAGCCGCCTTCTGGCCGAATGGCCGAGCGGCGGTAACTGGAATTCGGATGAGCGGGTCGAAAAATATCGACTGGCTTTGCTACGCGGTACGTCAGCGGCTCATTTCACCCGCCGATCGACGGGTGGCAATGTCTGATCACCGCCAGCTTTCCTACGATAGCTTGTTGGGGTTATCCGTAGCCACGCCGGGCGGATTATTCTCGGCCGATCCCGCCACAATCTGCTTCACCACCGGCGTCACCCACTTCTTCTTCGGCGCGCTGTTCTGCCTATCGGTCGTGTCGTGTGCCATGATATTCCTCCACTGAGCCGATTACGCCGCCACGCACAGGCACCACTTCCGATGTTATAGCCGCGACGAAGAATCTTCTCGGACGTCCTTCCGTATCAGGGCGAAAGCAACCTTTCAACGCTCTACCAGCGGCTTGTGCCCAGGGTACAATGTTCGATTTGCGTCGAAAGTTGCCATTACGAAGCGGCGCCGCAAATTCGTCCTTTCGCCGCGGCATATTGTTCGGCGAGCAAATCCACGAGCTCGGCGGCGGGTCGGACCTTGTCGACGGCGCCGATGCCTTGGCCCGAACCCCAGATATCGCGCCACGCCTTGGCCTTGCTTGAGCCGTCGGAGCCGAACTTCATCGCATCGATGTTTCCGGCCGCGAGCGCGTCGGGGTCGAGCCCCGCGCCGACGATCGACGAGCGCAGATAATTGCCGTGAATCCCGGTGAAGAGGTCGCTGTAGACGATGTCAGCCGCGCCGCCTTCGACGATCGCCTGCTTGTAGTCGGTCGAGGCATTGGCCTCCTCGGTCGCGATGAAGGGCGAGCCAACATAGGCCAGGTCAGCGCCCGCGGCCTGCGCGGCAAGCACCGCCGCGCCGGTCGCGATTGCGCCGGACAGGATCAACGGGCCGTCGAACCAGGCGCGGATCTCCTGGACCAGGGCGAAGGGCGACCAGCGCCCGGCATGGCCGCCGGCGCCCGCCGCGACCGCGATGATTCCGTCCGCGCCCTTGTCGATCGCCTTGCGGGCGAAGCGGTCGTCGATGACGTCGTGCAGCGTGATTCCGCCCCAGCCGTGAACCGCCTCGTTGAGCTCCGGCCGCGCGCCCAGCGAGGTGATGACGATCGGCACCTTCCACCTGGCGCAGACGGCCATGTCCTGTTCGAACCGGTCGTTGGAGCGGTGGACGATCTGGTTGACGGCGAACGGCGCCGCCGGACGTTCCGGATGATCGCGGTTCCAGCTGCCCAGAGCCTCGGTGATCTCGTGCAGCCACTCGTCGAGCTGCGAAGCGGGCCGGGCGTTGAGCGCGGGGAAGCTGCCGACGATGCCCGACGTGCACTGGGCGACCACCAGCTTCGGGTTGGAGACGATGAACAACGGCGCGCCGATGACCGGGATGCGCAGGTTCTGGAGGACCCCCGGAAGCGCCATCAGAGCTGGTGATAGGTCCGATACCAGTCGACGAAGCGCGGGACGCCCTCCTCGATGGCGGTTGCAGGCCGGAAGCCGAGATCGCGCTCGATGGCGCTGATGTCGGCGAAGGTCTCCTTGACGTCGCCGATCTGCATCGGCTGCGGGTCGACCAGCGCCTTGCGGCCGGTCGCGGCCTCGAGCAGCTCGACCACGCGCATCAGGTCCTCGCTGCGGCTGTTGCCGATATTGTAGAGCGCGTGCGGGGCGTTGCTGCCGCCGGCCTTGGTCGCGCCGTCGTCGACGGGCGGATGGTCGAGGCAGGCGACGACGCCGCGGACGATATCGTCGATATAGGTGAAATCGCGCCGCATCTCGCCATGGTTGAACACCGGCATCGGCTCGCCGGCGTAGAGGGCCTTGGTGAAGATCCACATCGCCATGTCGGGCCGGCCCCATGGCCCATAGACGGTGAAGAAGCGCAGGCCGGTCAGCGGCAGGCGATAGAGGCTGGCATAGCTTTCGCTCATCAGCTCGTCGGCCTTCTTGGTCGCGGCATAGAGCGAGAGCGGGTGATCGACCCGGTCCTCGACCCGGAACGGGAGGCCCTTGTTGCCGCCGTAGACCGAGGAGGACGAGGCGTAGACCATGTGCTTCGATTGGCGGTGCCGCGCGAGCTCGAGCATGTTGGCATGGCCGACCAGGTTGGACTGGATGTAGGCGCCGGGATTTTCGAGGCTGTAGCGGACGCCGGCCTGCGCGCCCAAATGGACGATGCCGTCGATGTCGACCCTGTCGGCCGCGCGTTTCAGCCCATCGGCGTCGGCGAAATCGGCCTGTTCGAAGCGGAAGCGGTCACCAAAATCGCGCGCCAGATTGTCGAGCCGCGCCTGTTTCAGCGAGGGGTCGTAATAATCGCTGATATTGTCGATGCCGACGACCCGGTCGCCGCGTTCGAGCAGGGCGCGCGCCGTGGCCGAACCGATGAACCCCGCAACGCCGGTGACGAATATGCTCATGACCGGACCCTTAGGGGGTGCGTTCAGGAGCGCAAACCCCCGATCAGGGCTGGAGCGGCGGGCAGTGACTGGCGAGGGTCGAGCCGGCCGCCGTGGTCACGTAGCGCACTTCGCACAGGGGCGCGTTCTGAAGCAGCGAATCCCCGCCAAGCGCCTGGTAGAGCGTAACCCGGTTCTGCGCCGCGGTCAGCTTGGTCTGCACCAGCACTTGCTGCACCTGGTAATAGGACCGCTGCGCGTCGAGCAGGCTCAAATAGCTGTCGATGCCATTGTGGTAGCGGGCTTCGACCAGCATCGCGACATCGGCCGCGGCGGCTTGTTGGCGCTGGGTCGCCGCGAGCTGCTCATCCATGGTGGCGCGCCGGGCAAGCGCGTCGGCGACCTCGCGGAAGGCGGTCTGGATCGCGCGCTGGTAGGCCGCAAGCGCGGCGTTGCGCTGGTCTTCGCTCAAGCGCACGTTGGCATGGCCGGCGCCGGCCTGGAAGATGGTGTAACTGGCGTCGGCTCCGGCGCTCCAGGCGAAAGCGCCGCCGCTGAACAGGCTGGTCAGCGCTGAGCTGGCGAAGCCGAGCAGCCCGGTCAGGCTGATCTTCGGGAACAAGCGCCGACCGGGCAGCGCCGATGTTCGCATTGGCGGCGCGCAGTTGATATTCGGCCTGGACGACGTCGGGCCTGCGCAGGAGTACCGCCGAACCGAGGCCTGCGGGAAGCGCGGCGATGCTTGCTCCGGCCTGGTCGATCGAGTCGGGCAGCAGGCTGGAGTCGACCGGCGCCCCGACCAGCAGCTGCAGCGCATTGACGTCCTGCGCAACGTTGGTGCGCTGGAGGGCGAGATTGGCCTGCGCCTGCGACAGGATTTCCTGCGCCTGGCTGAGGTCAGTCCGCGGCGCGATGCCGCCCTTGAGGCGCAAGTCCGTCAAGCGCACGCTCTTCTCGGCGGCGGCCGCCGTCTGCTGCGAGACCAGCAGCAGGCTCCGGTCCGCGGCATAATCGAGCCAGGCCGAGGCGATGTCGGCGACCAGCGCCAACCGGGTCGAGCGGGCGCCTGCCTCGGTCGCGAGGTAGCGTTCGAGCTGGACCTTGGTCAGCGAGCGCAGCCGGCCGAAGAAGTCGAGCTCGAAGCTCGGCACCTGGAGCCCGGCCTGATAGTCGGCCTTGACCGTATCGTCCTTGTCGCCGCTCAGCGTCACGCCGCCCGAGGCGTTGACCTGGGGCAGCTGGTCGGCGCGCTGGATGCGATATTGCTCGCGCGCCGCGGCGATATTGGCGGCGGCAATCATCAGGTCGCGGTTGTTGACCAGCGCCTGGTCGATCAGGGTCTGGAGCCGGACGTCGGTGAACACCTGCTTGTAGGTGAGGGCGGGCAGCGCGGCTTCCGCCTGGCCGAGCTCGGCGCTTCCGGCGGGCCACGAGACCGGCACCGCCGGATCGGGCGCGACATATTTCGGCTCCATCGTCGCGCAGCCCGTGGCGAGCAGGGCCAGGAATGCCGCGCCCTTGTTCATGCCTGCGCCTCGCGGCGATTGCGAATGCGCTCGCGCAATGCCCTGATCCCGTCGCGCACGCTGCGCCGGACCAGGACGAAGAAGAACGGAATGTAGAAGATGGCGAGCAGGGTCGCGGTGAGCATGCCGCCGATCACCGAGGTCCCGATCGCGATGCGGCTGTTGGCGCCGGCGCCGGTCGAAATCGCCAGCGGAAGAACGCCGAAGATGAAGGAGAAGCTGGTCATGAGGATCGGCCGCAAGCCGGATCCGCGCCGCCTCGAGCGCGGCATCGATGACCCGCTCGCCCTTGCGCTCGGCCTGCTCGGCGAATTCGATCATCAGGATCGCGTTCTTCGAGGCGAGGCCCATCGTCGTCAGAAGGCCGATCTGCAAATAGACGTCGTTCTGGAGGCCGCGCAGGGTCACCGCGAAGATGGCGCCGACCAGGCCGAGCGGGATGACCAGCAGCACCGCGACCGGGATCGACCAGCTTTCATAGAGGGCCGCGAGGCACAGGAAGACGACCAGCAGCGAGACCGCGTAGAGCAGCGGTGCCTGTCCCGAGGACAACCGCTCCTGGTAGGACTGGCCGGACCAGGCCGTGCTCGTGCCCGGCACCTGGTCGGCAAGCTTCTGCATCTCGTCCATCGCCTCGCCCGAGCTGACGCCCGGCGCCGGCTGTCCCTGGAATTCGAACGAAGGCACGCCCTGGAACCGCGACAGGCTGCTTGGCGTCGTCGCCCAGCCGGTTCGCGCGAAGGAGGAGAAAGGCGCCATCTCGCCGGTGGACGAGCGGACATACCATTGCCCCAGGCTCTGCGGATCGGAGCGGTACGGGGCATCGCCCTGGACGTACACGCGCTTGACGCGGCCCTGGTCGATGAAGTCGTTGACGTAGCGCCCGCCCCAGGCGGTCGACAGCGTGCTGTTCACATCGTTCTGGTTGAGGCCCATCGCCGTCAGCTTCTGCTGATCGACGTCGATCTTCAGCGTCGCGACGTCGGGCAGGTCGCCAATGCGGACCCCCGTCAGCTTCGGGTTGGCATTGGCGAGGTCCAGCAGCTTGTCGCGCGCGTCGATGAACTGCTCCCGGTTCATGCCGCTGCGGTTTTGCAGCTCCATGGTGAAGCCGTTCGACTGCCCGAGGCCGCGGATTGCGCCGGGAACCAGCACGAACACCTGCGCGTCGCGAAGGCCGCGGAACGCGCCGGAAGCGCGCTGCACGATGGCGTCGGCGGTATTGTCCTTGCCGCGCCGCTTGCTCCAGTCGACGAAATTGATGAAGCCCTGGCCGGTGTTCTGGCCGCTGGCGCCGCCGCCACCACCGCCGCCCGCGACCGTGAACAAGGTCTCGACGTTCTTGGCTTCGTGCTTGGAAAAATACTTTTCGACTTCCGCCTGGACCTCTTGCGTGCGGTTCTGGGTCGCTCCGGGCGGCAGGCGGAACTGGACCTGCGCGGCGCCCTGGTCCTCCGTCGGCAGGAACCCCGTCGGCAGCCGCAGAAACATGATCACCAGCGCCAGGCAGACCAGGGCGTAAATTCCAAGCGCAAGCCATTTGCGTTCGATCACGCGGACGATGATCTCGCGGTAGCGGGTCGACAGGCGCTCAAAGCCGCTATTGAACCAGTTGCTCGCGCGATGGATGGCGTTGCCGATCGCCGGGGCGCGGCGATCGAGCCAGCCGGCCCGGGGCGTTCCGCTCGCGGAGCGCTGACGAAGAACGGTCGAGGTCAGCGCCGGGCTGAAGACCAGGGCGACGATGACCGACAGCACCATCGCCGAGACGATCGTCAGCGAGAATTGCTTGTAGATGACTCCGGTCGAACCGCCGAAGAAGGCCATCGGCAGGAACACCGCCGACAGTGACATTGCGATCGCGATCAGCGCGACCTGAATCTCGCGCATCGACTCGATGGTCGCTTCCTTCGGGGTCATCCCCGGATTTTCATGGAGCAATCGTTCGACGTTCTCGACGACGACGATGGCATCGTCGACGAGCAACCCGACCGCCAGAGTCAGCCCGAACAGGGTCATCGTGTTGATGGTGAAGCCAGCGATGTAGAAGACCGCAAAGGTGCCCAATAGCACGACTGGAATTGCAATCGCCGGCACCAGCAGCGCGCGCCAGTTCTGCAAGAACACGAAGATGACGAGGACGACGAGAACGATCGCTTCGAGCAGGGTCTTCGAAACCTCCTCGACCGACAGCTTGATGAAATCCGTCGTATCGAAAGCGTAGGCATAGTGGATGCCTTCGGGGAAGTTGGTCGAAAGCTGCTGGACTCGCTGCTTGACCAACTCCGCCGTCTTCAATGCATCCGCGCCTGGAGCGAGAGAAACCGCAATGCCCGCGCCAGGATGGCCGTTGACGTGCGTGACCGAGCCGTAATTTTCCGCGCCAAGCTCGACTCGAGCGACGTCGCCGAGCCGCACCGACGCCCCCGTCCGATCGGTCTTGAGGATGACCGCTCGGAACTGGTCGACGGTCTGCAGCTTGCCCTGGGCCGTAACGGTGGCGTTGAGTTCCTGGCTGTCGGGCTGGGGAAGTCCGCCGACTTCGCCGGCGGCGAGTTCGGTATTCTGGGCCTGTAGCGCGCTGATGACGTCGGCGGGCATCAGCCCGAAGGCGGCGAGCCGCGCCGGGTTGAGCCAAATGCGCATGGCGTGGGGCGCGCCGAACACGTTGACGTCGCCGACGCCCGGGACCCGCGACAGCGGATCCTGCATGTTGGACGCCAGATAATCGGACACGTCCATGTTCGTGCGCTGATTGGTGGCATCGTAAACCGACACGATCAGGAGGAAGTCGGGATTGGACTTGGTGACCCTGACGCCCTGCTGCTGAACCTGCTGCGGCAATCGCGAGACTGCTTGTGAAACCTGGTTCTGGACCTGGACCTGGGCGACGTCGGGGTCGGTGCCCTTGGCGAAGATTGCCGAAATGCCCACCGATCCGCGCGAGCTCGACGACGAGGAGAAATAGAGCAGGCCGTCGATCCCCGTCAGCTGTTGCTCGATGATCTGGGTGACGCTGTTCTCGATCGTTTCGGCCGACGCGCCCGGGTAACTGGCACGGATGTTCACCTGTGGCGGAGCAACATCGGGATATTGCTCAATCGGCAGCGAGAAGATCCCGCCAATGCCGGCGAGCATGATGACGATCGCAATGACCCAGGCGAAGATCGGCCGGTCGATGAAAATCCGTGACAAAGCTTAGCCGCCGCCCGCGCCGCCGCGTCCACCGCCCGCGCCCGGCTTGCCTGGCACAATCTTCTGCGGGGCGCCCTGCGGGACCGCCTGGATTGAGCCGCCGGTGCGAAGGTTGGCAGTGCCCTGGGTGATGATCTTGTCACCCGCGTGGAGGCCGGCGCTGACGACCCAGTCCGAACCATAAGTGCGGGTCGCCTTGACGTTGCGCTTCACGGCCTTGTTGTGCGGCCCGACGATGAAGACAAAGGCTTCGCCGCCGATGTCGCGCTTGATGGCCTGCTGCGGCACCAGGAACACGTTGGGCTCGATCGCCTGGGTGAAGAGCGCCTGGACGAACATTCCCGGCAACAGCGTGCCTTGCGGATTGGGGAATCGGGCCCTGAGAGTGACGGTTCCGGTGCTTTCATTGGCGATGATTTCGGCGAATTCGACAGTGCCGGTGAAGCCGTAGTCGCTGCCATCGTCGAGCTTCAGCCTGACCTGGGTGCTTCCGGCTGTCACCCCGCCGGTCGCCAGGGCGCGCCGCAAGGAGATCATGTCCGCCGCCGATTGCTGGATATCGACATAGATCGGATCGACCCGGGTGATCACCGCCAGCGGATCGGCCTGGTTTGCCGTCACCAGCGCGCCCACGGTGGCGAGCGACCGTCCGATCCGGCCGGTGATCGGCGCGGGAATGCTGGTGTAATGCAGGTTGATTTGCGCGGTCCTGAGCGCGGCGCGGTTCTGGGCGACGCCGGCCTGCGCCTGGCGCGCCTGCGCGGCGGCGTCGGTATATTCCTGCTTGGAGACGGCTTCCATCTCGGCCAGCGGCCGATAGCGGTTCGCCTTGACCCGGGCGGCTTCCGCGGTCGCTTGCGCGCTGGTGACGTTGGCCTGGGCCTGATTGACGGCCGCTTCGTAGAGGCTCGGATCGATGCGATAGAGCGGCTGCCCCTTGCGGACGACCGAGCCCTCCTGGAAATAGCGCGCCCGGACCAGGCCGTTCACCTGCGGCCGCACCTCGGAGGTTTCATAAGCGACCACCCGGCCACCCAACTGGGTCGGCAACGGCACGGTCGTGATGCTGGCCACCATGTAGCCGACCTTTGTCGGCCCGCCGCGCCCGCCCTTGGCGGAATCACCTGCTCCGCTGCCGCACGCCGCCAGGGTAAGCGCTACCGTCAGCAGTGCGGTTTTGCGCGAGATTTTGGTCAGGCCGAGCATCGTCCTCATGTAGCAGAGTCGGTCGGGAGCGCATGTAGCGGATCGGCGACGCGAGGGAAGCGAGCCGCTAGGTCAACTTTTGTAAGCATGCTCATGACCTTCGACGAACGGGCGCCGTGCGCCGACGAAGGTGGAGCTCAGTGCGATCGTTCCGGCGGCAATAGGAAGCGCAAGGGAATCTCGACCCGCGACGCCCAACTGATCTCATTATGCTTCTGGCCAGGGAAGCTGCGAGTCATCCAGTTGATGCCCTGGCGGTAGCCCCGCCGCTCGACCACGCCATCCACCCGCTTCTGGTAGCGGGCGTAAATGGCGTCGAGGGTCTCGCTGCCATGGTCGAAATAGATCTTGTGGGTGCGCGGATCGGGCAGGGCCGGGGCGAGATAATGCTCGAAAGCGGACGAGACGACCTCATATTCAGGCTCGCTGACGGAATCGCCATTGGGCTTCATGAACAAGGGCCAATGGGTCGACATCATGCCCGCGCCGCCGAACACCCGTGGATATTGGTCGATGGCGTAGAGCGAGATCAGCGAACCCATCGACGATCCCATGATGATTGTGTTGGCGCGGTCGGTGTTGGACGTTGAAGCGCCGGTCGATCGTCGGCCGCAGCTCGCGGACCAGGAATTTCAGATAGCCGTCGGACAGCGGCTCGCCGCCGTAGAGCGCGGCGATCCGGCCGCGATAATCGGCGGGAAGGGCGGTGAACGCCTTGGACGGGACATATTCCTGGAGCCGCTTGGGCGTATTCCAGATGCCGACGACGATGGTCGGGCGGACCTTCTTTTCGCGGATCAGTCGACCGAGGGTCTCGTCGATCTCCCATTCCATGCCGTAGCCGGCGGTCGCCTTGTCGAATAGGTTCTGGCCGTCGTGCATGTAGAGCACGGCATATTTGCGCTCGTGCTGTTTGTAGCCGTCGGGCAGCCAGACCACGACGCGGCGCGGATCGGCGTAGCGCGATTTGAGGATACCGAGGTCGACGATCCTGCCCGAGGAGACATGGACCGGGCCGGTCCCGTCGCCCGCAACCGCCGGCGAAGCGATCAGCGCGAGCGCGGCGAGCAGCAGGCGGCGCATCAGTCGCGCCGGGTCGGAACGAAGCGAATCGCGAAGCCGCCGCCCGGCGCCATGCGCAGGGACAGCCGGTCGGTGCTCCTCACCAGCTTGCTCTCGATGACGATGTCGTGGGCATTGGTGCGATAATCGGCGGTGTCGCCGTCGCGATAGATTTCGGCGCGGTACACGCCGGTTGCCGGCAGGAAGCTGAGCGGAACCTCGACGCGGCGCTCCTGCTCATCGCCTACGCCGCCGACGAACCAGTCGGGCGAGCCCTTGGCCTTGCGGGCGATGACGGCATAATCGCCGACCTCGCCGGCGAGCATCCGCGTGTCGTCCCAGTCGACCGCGACGTCCTTGATGAACTGGAATGCCTTGGCGTTGGCGGCGTAATTCTGCGGGAGGTCGGCGACCATCTGGATCGGCGAGTAGATCACGACGTAGAGCGCGAGCTGCTTGGCCAGCGTCGACAGGATTTGCGTATTGCCCTTGCCCGTCAGGCTGAGCACGCCCGGCGTGAAATCCATCGGGCCGGACAGCATGCGGGTGAAAATCAGGTTCGACTCGTGCTCCGGCGGGTTCTTGGGCTCGCCCCACGCGTTATATTCCATCCCGCGCTGGCCCTCGCGCGAGACCCAGTTGGGATAGGTGCGGCGGAGCCCCGTGTCCTTGACCGGCTCGTGCGGATCGATGGTGATGTGCCGCTTGGCCGCCTCGGTCACGACCTTGAGGTGGTGGTTCACCATCACCTGGCCCTGGTGCCATTCGAAGTGGACCTTGCCGTCCTCGCCAAGCGCCTGGATCCCGCCCGCGTCGGCGACATAGCCGGTCTTCACATTGTGGATCCCGAGGCGATCGTAGAAATCGAGCGCGGGCCCGAGCTGCTTTTCATAATTGGCGATGTTGCCGGCGGTCTCGTGGTGGCCGATGATAGTGACGCCCTTCGATCGGGCGTAGCGCGCGACCTCTGCGATATCGAAGTCGGGGTAGGGTTTGGTGAAGCTGAAGTCCCAGCCCCAGGCGAACCAGCCATTGTCGCCGACGTCGTCCCAGCCCTTGTTCCAGCCTTCGATCAGCACCCCCTTGAGGCCGTTGGCCGCGGCGAAATCGATCATCTTCTTGGCGTTGGCGGTAGTCGCGCCATGCTTGGGTCCGCTGTTCCAGGTCGCCTGGTCGAGGTGCATGGCCCACCAGATGCCGGCATATTTCATTGGCTTGACCCAGCTGACGTCACCGAGCTTGTTGGGCTCGTTGAGGTTGAGGATCGCCTGGGCCGATTTGTAGAGGGCAGGGGCGTCGGGCGCGATCATGATTACCCGCCACGGCGTCGCCAGCGGCAGGTCGCGGCTGACCTTCGGCCCGGTCGAGGACGGCATCAGATCGGCCTTGAGCAGCCCGTCATGGACGCGGCGCAGGTCCATGCCCGAATAATCGACCAGCGCCGCTTCGTGGATCGACAGATGAAGCCCGCTGTCGGTGCGGATGGTCAGCGGGGTCTGAGCGGTGCCGATCTCCTGGATCGGGGTGCGGCGGTAGAGATATTCCTCGCGGTTCCACTCGAGCGCTTCGTCCCACCAGGCGGTGCCGCTTTCGGCGACGTTGAACTCGGTCAGCTCGTCGGCGATGTTGGCGTGGGTGAAGCCGGGCCCGGCCGGGAGCTCGTAGCGGAAGCCGACCGCGTCATCGAAGATCCGGAACACGACCGTCATCCGCCGGTGCATCCACTTGGTTTCGTCGAAGCTGACGGTCAGCTCATTGTAGTGGTTGCGGATGGTCCGATATTCACCCCACGGCTCGTCCCAGCTCTGGTCGAAGCTGCGTGCAGACTGGCCGGCGAGCTTGAAGTTGCGCAGCATCTCGGGCGCGTCGGTGAACAGGAAGCCGAAGCGGCTGTCGCCGATGACCAGCTTGCCGAGCCGCGACACCTGATAGCCGACGCGGCCTTCGGGATTGAGCGTCACGTCGACCTTGATGTCGCCCGATGGGGAGGCGGCGCTCGCCACGACCTGCGATTGCGGCGCGGCCTGGGCCACGCCCTGGGCGGTCGCGGGAGCTGCGCCCAGGATCAGAAACAGCGCGGCGACCAAGCGAAACAGGCTCATGCAATCTCCTCGATCACCACCAAGTGGCGTAGAGCGCGATGAGGATCAACAGGACTCCAAGCGCGCCGATGTTGAACGTCGCGCTGGTGCGATAGCTGACGTTGGCGGTGTCGATCCGGTCCGCATCTGGCCGCTGCGGGGTCGCCAGGCTGACGATGACGGCAAGCAGCAGGGAGACGAGGAACACCACGCCCATGCGGTTGATGAAGGGCGTCAGATAATCGTTCACGCTTGTTCGCAACGCGGTCGACGGCAAGGTGTATTTCATGATCGCGGACAGCGTGACCGAGGTCACTGCCGCGACGATCGCGCCGGCCTCGTTCGCCCGCTTCCAGAACAGGCCGAGCAGGAAGATGACCGTGATTCCCGGCGTGAAGAAGCCGGTGAATTCCTGGATGAACTGGAACGCCTGCTCGCGAGCTTCCGACCAAGCGGCCGGGCCATGACGATGGCGATGAGGATCGCGACGACCGCGGTGATCCGGCCGACCAGGACCAGGTGCCGCTCCTCGCTCGAGCTTTCGGCGCGGTCGTCCTCGGCGCGGGTGCGCTCGTGGCGGCGCTTGGCATAGACGTCGAGCGTGAAGATGGTCGCGATCGAATTGATCTTGGACGCGGTCGAGGCGACGATCGCCGCGATCAGCGCCGCGAACACCAGCCCGAGCAGGCCCGGCGGAAGCAGCCGCATCATCGTCGGATAGGCTTCGTCGGGCCGGGCGAGGCCGGGCGCGAGCATCACCGCGGCAATGCCGGGAAGGACGATGATCAGCGGCATCAGCAGCTTCAGGAAGGCGGCGAAGATCACGCCCTTCTGCGCTTCGTCGAGGCTCTTCGCCGCGAGCGCGCGCTGGATGATGTACTGGTTGAAGCCCCAGTAAGCGATGTTGGCGATCCACATGCCGCCGATCAGCACGCTGAGGCCCGGCAGGTCGATGTAGTGCGGGTCGCCCTTTTGCAGGATCATGTGGAAGTGATCGGGCGCGCTGGCGACCAGCGTGTGGAAGCCGGCGAACAGGTCGCCGCCGCCGATCTTGGTCAGCGTCAGATAAGCGACGACCAGCCCGCCGAGCACGAGCAGCGTCACCTGGACGATGTCGGTCAGCGCCACCGCCTTGAGCCCGCCGCGCAGCTGGTAGAGCAAGGCGAAAGCGCCGAGGATCACCAGCGCGATGTTCTGGTCGATGCCCGCGACCTTGGTCACCGCGATCGAGCCGAGCCAGATGATCGAGGTCAGGTTCACGAAGACGTAGAGCGCGAGCCAGAAGATCGCCATCAGCGTGCGGATCAGCCCGCCGTACCGCCGCTCGAGGAACTGCGGCATCGTGTAGATGTGGTTCTTGAGGAAGATCGGCAGGAAGAACTTGCCGACGATCAGCAAAGTCGCCGCCGCCATCCATTCGTAGGAAGCGATGGCAAGGCCGATCGCATAGCCCGACCCCGACATGCCGACGATCTGCTCGGCCGAGATGTTGGCCGCGATCAGCGAGGCGCCGATCGCCCACCACGGCAGGTTCTTCGACGCCAGGAAATAGTCGGACGTGTCTTTCTGGTGCCCGGCTTCTTCGCGACTGACCCACTGCGCCAGGCTGAAGATGCCGATCGCGTAGATGATGACGACGACCAGATCGATGGTGGATAAAGTCATGGCCGTTCCCCTCGGCAGTTCGCCCGAAGACGATAAGACGCGATCAGGCCTTGTCCACGAATTCGTATGCGGTGCGGTGCAACATCATGGCCATCGGTCAGAACAAGGCCCGACAGGCACGCTCGCTAGTGGTAATGGTTATTTCCCCCAGGTCACGACGACCTGACCCAGCGCCAAACTCCAGCGGCAAGGCTTCGCGACCAGATGAGCGGAGGGGCGCCGCCTGCCATCGCTCGAAGCAGCAGCATGGGACCTGACCCGAAGCGACCGGCAGCCAAATGGGCTTCCCCCGCCGCGGCGAGCAGCTTGGCGGAGTTTCGTTTGGCGATTTTTCGCAATGATGGATCAGTGGCCCGTCGGGCAGCTTTTTGGAAAACAATTGCCGTTTTATTGTGCTGGTCGGCAGCTGACCGCGTCCTGCGCGCGTCATGATCGCGAACCAGCGCCAACACCCCGGGAACGGCGACGGCATCCCCCGTCTCGGATAGCCGCAACGCCAGGTCGAAGTCTTCCTGAAGCGACAGACTTTCATCGAATCCGCCGAGCTGTTCGAAAAGGATTCGTGGCACCAGCCATGTAATTACCGTTGCGCCGGTTTCCCCCAGCAGGAGTTCGCGCGTGATGCGCCCGGAAACGGGCTCAAAGCGGCCCGCGCGCAACGGCGTGCGGATGCCAGCCGCATCGAGTAGCTCATGCGCGGCGTATGACCAACATCCGGATTTTCCACCCAAAGCACGCAGTTGAAGCTCCAGCTTTTGGGGGAGCCAGACGTCGTCGGCGTCGAGAAATGCCAGATATTCGCCTCGCGCCGCCTTGGCGCCGATATTGCGAAGGCGAGCGACATGACCGCAATGCGGCTCAGGGAGCACCCGCAACCGCCACTCACCCAGTGCTTCGAGGGCTGCAATGGTCTCGTCCGTGGAACCGTCATCGACGACGATCAGCTCCCAGTCCTGCCAGGACTGAGCGAGGACAGACTGCACGGCTTGATGGACGAGCTCGGCGCGATTGTATGTGGGTATGATGACGCTGACCCGGGGGCACGCATCGGCGCCGCGCTTTGCTCCCTCGGTCAAGCCATTGCCCCTTTCATATTTGAGTGCCCTCGCGGCGTGCATCGGTTCGGGTCTTTGCAGTGTGTTCACGCCCTGAACCTCGGCACAACCGCTGGTAACTGACCCAGGTGGGTTTCAATCTCGAGCAGCGCCGACAATGGGCAAACCGGAACGGCAACCCGCTCTGGCTGTGGCCAGAGGTCGACCGCGCGGATTGGACCACCGCATTGGTCGATTTCGAAGTCGCCATCCGTGCGATCTTGGCGGGAGATTCCGCGCAGGAGATGGCGGACGAGCCGCCGGTCCTCAAGCTCGCCGCTTACACCTCCGGCATCGGACCGATGCTTGGCCATTGGTCGGAGGCGGGCATGTTGCCCGGCAACCCCGTCTTTGCCGACCAGATCAAAGCAAACCGCGTTCGAATGGAGTCACTGCTGTTTCAAGCGAAGACGCTCGCAAACCGACTTCTCGATGCCGGGGTCGACGTGCTTTTGCTCAAAGGCGCGCACACGGCGAGCTATTTCCCTGAGGCGGGCTGTCGGCCGATGTCGGATATCGACGTGTTGGTGGCGGTGGAACAACGTGCCGCGGCCGACCGAAGTCTTCTCGATGCGGGCTTCGTGCAGATTGCGGACCGGCCGTTGGAAAGCGGTTGGCGGTTGCTGGGCACGGCACTTGAGCCCGCGACCATGATGTCGCTCGAGGCTGACGATCCCTGGACGGTCGACCTCCATTATTCACTGGATGTGGAGGGGCCACCCGGCGCGCGCGCAGCAAAATTGTCGTTGCTTCGGCCGTTCTCCGGCGCGCGAGCATGGGCACCTGTTCATGGAGCGGGTTGCCTTGGCCAGCCGGCGTTGCTCCTGCACCTCGCCGCGCACGCCGGCTCAGGCTTCCAGAATTTGACTCTGCTACGACTGCTCGAGCTGTTGCTGGTGATCCGCAAGGACCGGAAACGGCGCGCGCTCGATTGGGATGCCTTCCTGTCGCTCGGAAGCGCGACGGGGGCGCTGGCCTTTGCCTTCCCCGCGCTTCACTTGGCACGAAGTCTCTCGCCGCGCGACGTGCCCGACGAGGTGGTTGCGCAATGCGGGCGCGACGCCCCGGCGGAAATCCGGCGGTTGACGGCGACCCTGCGGCCAGCGACCGCGCATCGCATCGACCGGCGATCGGTGCGGGAGCATTATGCATGGACTCAGGGGTTTGGCGGCTGGCTCAGACGCCTGGGTACTGACATATTGCCCGATCACCGCTCGCTTCGCCACACCGCGGCAATCCATCGCTCGCGAGCCAATGCGATCTTCGGAAACTACTCCGCCGCCGGCCGGAGGTGGCCGTAGGCCTGAGAATCGTCGGGCACGATCCGCGCGGCGTGGCGGATACGCTGCAGCAGCGCCGGATTGTCATATTGCTCGCGCGCCCAGCGGCGCCTCGCGGCGAGGTTCCCGAGGACCTTGCCCCAGCCTCGAGTGTGGCGGTCGTGTACGGAAGGGAAGCGGCTTTTGAGCACAAGCTCGAAACCTTCGACCCGTTTGCGGGCATTGGCGCTGAGCCACGGCGTTTGCGGGTTCTCATGGGTCATCCACTCGACCCATTGCGGCTCGATCCATTCTTCGAGCCGGTCGGGCGTCGCCGGACAGCGGATCGACGTCGCCGTACGTGCCGCTGCGCTGCGGCGTCGGCGTGTAGAAAGTAGTGAAATCAGCTCCACCGCCGGATTGACGAGCTTGAGCTTGCGGATGAAGCGCAGCGTATTCTCGATCTCGGCCTCCGGCTCATCGGGATCGCCGAAGACGAAGCTGAACTCGGGGATGATGCCATGCTCGCGTGAGCGCCGGCGACTTCGTCGATCTGAGCGGTGGTCGTGCCCTTGTTCATCCGCTCGAGCACGGCGTCGGAGCCGGATTCGGCGCCGCAGAACACCATGGTCAGTCCCGCCTGCCGCAGCGCGCGCCAGGTGGCGTCGGACAGGCGGCAGAGCATGTCGACCCGCGCTTCGCACCACCAGCGCATGCCGAGTGGCGCCATGGCCGCAGCAATCTCGCGCGCGTGGCGCTCGTTGAGGAAGAAGTTGTTGTCGTAGAAGTGGACCGAATCCATGCCGTGGGTGCGCACGAGGAATTCGAGATTTCGTGCAACGCGCGTCGGTGACTGGACCTTCTCGCGCCGGCCGAAGACCGCGATGACGCCGCAGAAATTGCAGCCGAACGGGCAGCCGATCGACGCCTGATAGACGCCCGAGCGCCGGCCAAGAAAGGTCGGATGGAGATAATCGGCGACGTTGATCTTGTGATAGGGCGGGTCGGGCAGGTCGTCAGGTCCGGCCCAGGTCCGCTCGGGCGCGAGGAAATGGCTGCCATCGCTCTCGCGGAAACGCCAGCCCGGCGACGTCGTGCGGGTCGCAGCTTGCCGTCGATCACCTCGAGCAGATCGACGAAGGTCTGCTCGCCCTGCCCGCGGACCAGCCAGTCGACATAAGGCGCGTTGAGCACCGGGTCCGGATAGAGGCTTCCGAAATTGCCGCCCCAGATGATCGGGATGCTCGGGAAGCGGTGCTTTGAGTCTCGCGCGACAATGGGACCGCGCTGACCAACTGGGGTCCGGGCATGACGGTGAGCGCGATCGCCTCGACCGGGTCGCCGATGTGCGCCTGGCGCTCGACCCAGTCCGCTGACGGCCGCGAGCGGGTCCATGCCCGGCAAATTGCCGTCGACGATCTCCCAGCTCTCGTCGGCCGGAAGCGCGGCGCCGATCGCCATGACCGACAGCGGGAAAGCGCCGGTTGGACGGGCGCGTGGCGCGCGGGTTGACGAGCAGGATCATGGCACGTCCGCAACCCACAGGTCGAAGCGCGACGGGCGGCGTCGGCCGCGCAGCCGGGCGATGCAGCGGACGCAGCTCGTAGCCGCAGCGGATAGCGGACGCGGTGCCGCCGCCCAGGCGAGGCCGAGGCCGGCCGACGCGGCGAGCCGCTCGCGCGTGAGGAATTCGACGAACGGCAGCGCCATGAGCGACGCCGCCCGTTCGCCGAATCGCGCGGCCGCAGTCGGCTGCTTTTCGGCCACCATCGCGAGGCCGTCGGCTTCGCGCGCATAAAAGGGGCGAATCGAGGATGGCGATCGCGGCCGCCGGGTCGCGAACCACGCGCGCGCTTCGCCAAGCACTTGCCGAGATCGGTCGCGTAGTGAAGCGAGGCGTTGAACAGCGGCGATGTCGACCAGCTCGTCGGGCAAGGGAATCGCGTCGAACGAGCGCGACGAGGCATTCGATTTTCCGGCCGGGCACTGTTCTGCGAAGGCCTCGGCGGCGCCAAGGCCGTCGATGCAATCGTCGCGAATATCGAGCGCGATCGCCTGATGGCCGTCGTCCGGCCACGCGATAGCTCAGCCAGCCGTTGCCCGCGCCGAGATCGAGCACGGTCAGCGGCCGCGCTGGCCTGCTGCGCATCGGTTCGAGCAGACGGTCGACGAAGGCTTCGTAGGTCCGGGCTCGAACGGCCCATTGCTCCGCTTGCGGGCCGGTCGTCAGCTAGGGAAGGCGGAGCAAGCTCGTCGTCGGACAGCTCGCGGCCCTCGGCCTGGCGATGGAGCGAGTAGGCCGTCGCGAAATCGGCGTGGCGCGGGTCGAGCATGGGTTCACGACCGCCGCACGGCGGACGAAGCGGTAAAGTACGTGGTCGCCTAGAGGCGCCAGGGCCGCGGATAGACGCCGGTCGAGCGCTTCAAGGGCCGACAAGCAAGCGTGGATGGCCGCTGATCCAGGGCTCCGCCGCGCTCGGCGGCACGAACACGCCGATCCCGCGCGTGCCTGCATGATCGAACCACGGTGCCATCGCTTTCTTCAGCTCGGCGCGCGGTGGTAGCGGACGTTGAAGTGGCTGCCGCCGAGCCGCGCGCGGCACGGACTCCGCGGCGAAGCGGCGAAACATGGCGTGAGGGCGCGCCGCGCAACGCTTCGACGATCCATTCGCCGGGGCAGCAGGTGCCAAACAAGACCAGGACGACGGCGCCGCCGGGTCGCAGCGAGCCGAGCCAATGCCGCGCGCGAAAGGTGTCCAGCTCGTCACGCAGTTGAGCGCGGCGAAGTTGGAAAAGGCGCCATCGAAGCGCTGCCTTCTCGAGCCCGAGCTGACCGAGCTCGCTCAGCGCCCGCCGCCTTGGCCGACAGGCCCGCGCGCCCGATGAACTTCGCTTGGGCGATGGCGGACCATGGCGGGCGACACGTCGGTCAACAGCACGTCGCAGCCGCGTCGCAGCCAGCCATGCGGCGTCGGTACCCGTGCCGCCGCCGATTTCCAGCACCTTCGAGCCGGGCTTGAACGCCGATAGCAATTCGGCACGGACAGCGCGGCGCTGGGCGGCCACGCTTTGCCAGGGATCGAAGCGTTCGTCGAAATTGGCCGCTATGCTGTCGAACGCCTGGGCGGCTGGCGAAAGGCCGGCTTGAGGCACGCGATTACGTACCCGCGGCGAGGAATAGCGGCTGGGAACGGGAATCGCTGCGCGTCCTGTTCGATCGCTTCCCACGCCTCGTGGTCCGCGGCACCGGTTTCCACCTCGCCGTGAAGCAAGTCGCGGACCCGGCGATACAGGCCGGTTTCGAACGTTCCCTGGAACAGCATCGCCAGCTCGCCGGTGTCCTGCCAATTGCGCTTCTGGCCGAGCTGGGCGCGAACGCGGTCGTAAAAGACGGTGCCGGGGAGCGGATAGGCAACCGAAACGCCGATTTCGTCGGGCGCTCGTCGCGGATCAGGTCGCGCGTCGCGATGAGGTCATCCCATTCCTCGGACGGATAACCGAGCTGGATGAACCAGCAGGCGCGGATGCCATGCTCCCGGAGAAGTCGCGTTGCGGTTCGCGCGGCGCTCGACCGCGGTGCCCTTGTCCATCGCGTCGAGGATCTTCTGAGAGCCCGATTCAACGCCCAGCCACACTTCCCTCGCGCCACCGCGCGCGAGTGCCGCGGCGTTCGTTCCGTGATCAGATTAACCCGCGACTGCATCGTGAACGGGATGCGTCGCTTCGCGCCTGCAACCTCGTCGGCGAAGTCGTCGATCCAGTCGGCGTCGAGGCCGAGGATGTCGTCGGTGAACCACAGGTGGTCAGGTGCGATGTCGCGCTTCAGCCGACGCATCTCGGCTACGACATTCCCCGGCGAGCGCACGGTGTAGCGCCGGCCAAAGATCGGCTTGGCGCACCAGTTGCAGGCGTAGGGGCAGCCGCGCGACGTGGCGATGTTCCAGGACAGCGCGCCGTTCCACGCGCTGCGATAGTCAGCTGCGTCGACGAGGTCCCACGCCGGGAACGGCAGGAGGTCAAGGTCCCGCTCTGCGCGATAGGGACCCGTCGTGCCGCTATCCGGCAGGACCAGCCCGGCGATCCGTTTGAGATCGGTTTCGCCGCTGCCCCAGAGATCGGCGAGACGGAGCATCGTAGTCTCGCCTTCACCCTCGATCACGGCCTCCGCTCCGGCTTCGAAGTAGGGCACAGGGTTATCGCTCGCGTCGGGACCGTTGACGACAACATGGCAATTGCGAGCGGCCGCGAGGCGGATCATGGCCAGCGCGCTTTCGCGGCGAACCGTGGTGCACATCTTGGTGAGGAAGTTGAAATTGTCATCCATGATCGCGACCACGCGCGGCTGGGTCCGGTGGAAGTATCGCTCGAACGCCTCGATTCCTTCGGCGAAGGTGGCGTCGAACAGCGCCACCTCATGGCCTTGTCGCCGGCACAAGGCGGCAGCGATCAGGGTCGACAGCGGCGGATAGGGTCTCATCCGCTCCATCTGCTTGGCGTCTTGAACCATGAAGTTCGAGTGAGCGAACAAAATCATGTGAAACTCACCGGGCGGCCAATGTCGACAAAACCGATGTCTCGAGAGCCTGAAGGGTTGAGCGGCGCTGGCGCGGCATCAATCGATGTCATGCCGCTCGGCATCGCTACCAGAATCATCGCCGACGATACCCTCCTGCTCGACGCGGCAATCGCCAGGTTCGCCGCGGAATTCGAAGAGGTCAGGGCCACCAATCCTGAAGTCACCATCCGCCTGCGCTGGAACGACAATGCCGCCGACAAGGTAGGTTTCAGCGTTGCCGTCGAAGGTTCATCGCTCCAGCTCCGCGGCGAAGGGGTGAGGGGATGGGCCGATGCGGGCAGGCGCACGGCAGAGTGCGAAGTGCCGCGCGGCTCGCTGGAGGTTGGCGAGGTGGCCGAGACGCTTCTGTTGTTCCTGCTCACTCGCTCAGGCCGCCCACCGGTCCACGCGGCCGCGGTCATGATCGGCGATAGAGCGGTGCTGCTCGCCGGATCAAGCGGCTCGGGCAAGAGCTCGCTCGCCTTGGCGGCCCATCGCCAGGGCCTCGATGTGCTGGCCGAAGACACCACCTATGTGCAGGCCAATCCCTTGCGCGCATGGGGCTGGCCGGGTCCGATCCACTTGCTCCCGGCGGATGCGCCTGCAGGAGTTTACTCGGAGCGGGTCCGGGGCGGGCGGCTCAAGCTCGCAATTCCCTTGCGGCGGCCGCGATTGAGTGCCGACAAGCTGGCCCTCGTCGCGATCGAACGAGGCGACCGCCTTGGTCTGGAGCGTGCATCTCGCGATTGGATGGTCGAGCGCTTGGCTCCGCTCGAGCCTGGCTTCGATCTCTTGCGCGAGCCGATCGAGCAAGCGCTGGGACAAATCGCCGCGCCTTGCGGCTGGCGAATGACGCTGGATGATTCTCCCGACCGCGCCATCGCAATGCTTCGGGAGCGTCTCGCTTGAAGATTGCCATGATCGTTCCCGGCGGGGTTGACCGCACCGGTCGCGAACGCGTCATTCCCGCGCTGCTGTGGGTAATCGAGCGGCTGGCGGCTCAGGCAGAATTGCACGTCTTTGCCCTCCATCAGGAACCGAAGCCGGGCCAGTGGCCGCTGCTTGGCGCGACGGTGCACAACATCGGGCGGCGCCCCGTCACCCCGCGTACGCTCCTCACCATGATGTCCGAGCATCGTAAGGCGCCATTCGATGTGGTCCACGCATATTGGGCAAGCGGGCCGGGCGTCATCGCCGCGGCATTTCGGACCCTGACTGGCACGCCGGCAGCGCTAACGCTTCCGGGCGGCGATCTTTGTGCCTTCGACGACATTGAGTACGGCGGATTGCGGACCTTCGCGGGCCGGCTTCGCGTCAGGGTGGCAATAGCCGGCGAGAACGTCGTCATCGCGCAGAGCGGACCGATCCGCCGCGAGGCGGCTGAGCTCGGGATTGCGAGCCAGGTGCTGCCATTCGGGGTCGCGCTCAATCATTGGCCGGTGAGACAGCCCGCCGCGCAAGTCCCAGGCTCGGCATTGCGGTTGGTCCACGTCGCGGACCTCAACCGGATCAAGGATCCGGAGACACTGCTTCTCGCGCTGGCCCATTTGCACGAACGAGGGGTCGAGTTCCACCTCGACCAGCTCGGCCTCGACACACTCGGGGGTTCGGTGCGGCGGCGAGCTGACCATCTCGAACTCGGAGACCGTATCAGTTTCCACGGTCATTGTTCGCGGAGGAAGGTTCGCTCGCTGATCGAGCGGGCCGACTTGATGCTGGTCAGTTCCCGGCACGAAGGCGGTCCGGTTGTCGCGCTTGAAGCTGCTGTGGCGGGCGTTCCCACCGTGGGCACGCGCGTGGGCCAGGTCGCCGACTGGGCCCCGGAGGCAGCGCTGGCTGTCGAGGTCGGCAACTCCGACGGGCTGGCCGACGCCGTCCAATATCTCGCGCTGAATGAGGAACGGCGGTTGCGGATTGCCCGGGCCGCACAGGCGCGCGCAGTCCGCGATGACGCCGATGCGACGGTCGCGGGATTGATGGCAATCTACTCACGCCTGTTGGCGAATGAGGCCAAACAGACGCCGGCCGCATCAGCGGTGTGAACGCGGAGCGGTACTCGCGGAACCTACTGAAGGACGAATTCCCGGCCTGGCTACAGGCCTAACGGCGGGGGAAGCTGGTGTCGCATATTGAGGTGTTCCAAGACAGCAGCGTGCTGATCACTGGCGGCACCGGTTCATTCGGCTCGACCATGCTCCGCCACTTCCTTCAGCTTCCCGTGCGGGAAATCCGGATCGTCAGCCGCGACGAGAAAAAGCAGGAGGACCAGCGCCGCCGGTTCGGCGACGGGCGAGTCAAATATTACATCGCCGACGTCCGCGATGCGCGGACCATGGATCTGCTCTGTCGGGGCGTCGATTTCATCTATCACGCGGCCGCGCTCAAGCAGGTGCCGTCATGCGAATTCCACCCGACCGAGGCGGTCGCGACCAACATTTTGGGCACCGCCAACGTCATCGATGCGGCGATCCGCAATGATGTCCGCCGCGTCATCTGCCTGTCGACCGACAAAGCCGTCTATCCGGTCAACGCCATGGGCATGTCCAAGGCGCTGATGGAAAAGGTGATGGTCAGCCGCTCGCGCATGGCCGCGGATGCGGGCGTGATCCTGACGGCGACGCGCTACGGCAACGTCCTCGCCTCGCGCGGGTCGGTAGTCCCGCTGTTCATGAACCAGGTCCGCGAAGGACGGGCGATTACAATCACCGACCCCGCCATGACCCGCTTCGTCATGAGCCTCAACGAAGCTGTTGACTTGTGCCTTTACGCTTTCGAGCACGGGCAGAGCGGCGACATCTTCGTCCAGAAGGCGCCCGCAATCACCATCGAGCGGCTGGCCCAAGCGGTGCTCCGGGTCATGGACCGGCCCGATCACGAAGTGCGGGTAATCGGCTCGCGCCATGGCGAGAAGCGCTATGAAACCCTGCTAAGCGGCGAGGAAATGGCGGCCGCCAAGGATTGCGGTCGCTATTATCGCGTGCCGCGCGACGGCCGCGACCTCAATTACGACGCCTATTACACCGAAGGCAGCAAGCGGCTGATGACCGCCGACGAGTTCAGCTCGCAAAATGCCCGCCAGGTCGACGTCGACGAGATGGCGAATATCTTGCGGCATCTGCCGGAAGTCGAACAATTCCTGGCGCGCGAGCCAGCTTATGAGTTCTGACGGCGGCGCCGTTACCGTTACCGGCGCCAACGGCTTCATCGGGCGCAACCTTCGCATGCGACTGGCGGAGACGAAGCGCGAGGTGATTCCGATCACCCGCTATTCGACTGAGCACGAGTTGCGCGCCGCCCTGGCGCGCAGCAATATCGTATTCCATCTGGCGGGTGAGAACCGGCCCGACGATCCAGCCGACTACGTCCGCGTAAATGCTCAATTCTCCGCCACGGTGGCCGCAGCAGTTGCCGCCGCCGAACGGACTCCGTTGGTGGTTTATGCTTCCTCGACGCGAGCAATTTCAGACGACGAATATGGGCGTAGCAAGCTGTCCGGCGAGCGGGTGCTTCAGCTGCTGGGCGATTGCGCGACTGTCTCGATCTGGCGGCTCCCCAACGTCTTCGGCAAGTGGGCGCGCCCCAACTACAACTCGGTGGTGGCGACCTTCTGCCACAACCTTGCGCGAGGGCTTCCGCTCAGGATCGACGACCCCGACGCGCAGATGACCCTGCTTTACGTCGATGATTTGCTCGATCAGTGGATCGAGCTGCTCGAAGCGCCCCGCTCGGGGACAGAGCATCCTGAGCGGACTTATACGACGACGGTTGGCGAAGTGGCCACGACGGTCGACCGCATTGCAGCCGGTCGCAGCCGTCGGGGAAGTCGAGTCGGTCGGTAGCGGCCTCGACCGCGCGCTCTACGCCACCTACTTGTCCTATCTCTCGCCCGAGCAGTTCGCCTACCCGCTGACCCGTCACGACGACCAACGCGGCACCTTCACCGAGTTCTTGCGCACCCGCGACAGCGGCCAGGTCGCGGTGCTCAAGGCGTTCCCCGGCCAGACCCGCGGCGAGCATTACCACCACACCAAGGCGGAGAAGATGCTGGTCGTTCAGGGTGAGGCGCGCTTTCGCTTCCGCCAGGTCGACACCGGCGAAACCCTCGAACTCACGGCAAGCAGCGGCGAGCCCGTGACCATCGAGACCATTCCGGGCTGGGCTCACGACATCACCAACACCGGCGACGACGGATTTGATCGTCCTGCATCTGGGCTAGCGAGAACTTCGACCGGGCGCGGCCCGACACCGTGGCGTGCCGACCATGACCGTAACCGCGCCTCAAGGTCATGACCATCCTCGGCACCCGGCCCGAGATCATCCGCCTGTCGCGCGTTATTCCCGCGCTCGATGCCGCCACGGATCATGTGCTGGTCCACACCGGCCAGAATTTCGATCCCGAACTCTCGGACGTGTTCTTCCAGGAACTGGGGCTGCGCGCGCCCGACTACTGGCTGGGTGCGGCGGGAAGCTCGGCGGCGGAGACAATCGGCAGAACCATCATCGCCGCCGACAGGATCCTGGAATCCGAAGCACCCGAGGCAGTGCTGATCCTCGGCGACACCAACAGCGCGCTGGCGGCCATCGCCGCGAAGCGCCGGCGCATTCCGGTCTTTCACATGGAGGCTGGCAATCGTTGCTTCGACGAGCGCGTGCCCGAAGAGCTCAATCGCCGCATCGTCGACCATGTCGCCGACATCAACCTGCCATATTCATCGATCGCCCGCGAGTATCTGCTTGCCGAAGGCATTCCCGCCGACCGGGTGATCAAGACCGGCAGCCCGATGTTCGAGGTGCTGAGCCACTTCCGCGCCACAGATCGATGCCTCCGACGTGCTCGAACGCGAGAAGGTCAAAGCGGGCGGCTATTTCGTGGTCAAGCTGCCACCGCGAGGAGAATGTTGACGAGCCGGATCGGCTGCAGCTGTTCGCGGCGACCTTGAAGACACTGGCGGAGGCACACCAAATTCCGATCCTGTTCAGCACTCACCCGCGTACGCGAGCGCGGATCGAGGCGCTCGGGCTCGTGTTCGACCCACTGGTGCGCTTGTGCAAGCCGTTCGGCTTCCTGGATTACAACGCGCTCCAGCTGAACGCCCGGGCAGTTCTGTCGGACAGCGGCACCATCAGCGAGGAAGCCGCGATCCTGGGCTTTCCGGCCCTCAACATTCGCGACGCGCACGAGCGCCCGGAAGCAATGGAGGAAGGGGTCGTCATGATGACTGGCCTTGCGCCGCAGCCCGTGATGCGCGCGCTTGCCGTTCTCCTGGACCGCGACGCGGCGCCCCGGCTGCCGGCGGATTATTCGGTGCCTGACGTTTCGCAGAAGGTTGTCCGGCTCATCCTGAGTTACACCCCGTACGTGCGCGAGAAGATCTGGCGCGAACGGGCCTAGGCATGCGTTTCCTGCTGCTGCCCATGCGTTTTCCCCTTGCGGCGGGACAATCCTATCTCACCACGGAGCTGGCCGAAGCCCTCGTCGAAGCGGGGCACGACGTTGAAGTGCTGCAGCTCGATTGGGAAGGCGAGGGCGGCCGGCCGAGCCAGCGGCTGACGACGGAAGAGGGGGTTGCCGTGCTGCGGGTCTCGCCGCGTTGGATCGGTTCGTTCGGCAAGCTGGTGCGGATGGTAAGCAAGTTCTGGCTGAGCGCGCGCCATGTCGGCCGTGAAGCGCGGCGATCAATCGACATGGCCGCCTTCGATGCGGTCATCGCCTGGGCGCCCGCAGTGACGTTCGCGCCGGTCATCCGGATGGCCGAGGAAGCGCACGTGCGGCACCGTCTCCTTTTCATCTGGGATTTCTTTCCCGACCATCATGCGGAAATCGGACGGATTCCGCACGGGCCGCTCCAATGGCTCGCGCGCGCGTTGGAGCAACGCGTACTGCGGCGCTTCACTACGATTTTCTGCACGCTTCCCGCCAATGCCGCCTATCTGCGCAGGCACTTTCGGCTCAAGCCAGGTCAGCAGGTGCGCGTCACCCCGGTATGGACCAAGGTGGAGGCCGTCCCGCGAACCAACCGGTCAGCCTTGCGCAAGCGTTACGGCCTACCCGAAGAAGGCAGTATCGCGGTGTTCGGCGGCCAGCTCGCCGCGGGGCGCGGTTTGAAACTGATCATCGATGCCGCTGGGATCGCCGAAAAGGAACGACGGCCGCTGACCTTCCTCGTCGTCGGCGATGGACCGTCGGCACGCGAGATTGACGAGGCAGCGGCAGTGCGACGAAACCTCCATCGATTGCCGGCGATGCCTGGCGACGATTATCGCGAGTTCCTCACCGCCTGCGATGTTGGTCTCGCCATGACCGTCCCCGGCGTCCGCTCCTTCTCGATGCCATCGAAAACGCTCGACTATCTGAAGGCCGGCCTGCCGATTGTGGCGGCGCTGGAACCTGGAAGCGAATTTTCCGCATTGCTCGAAGAGCGCGGCGTTGGCCGATCCGTCGCATTTGGCGATGCCGGGGGCTTAGTGCGTGAAGCCTGCTTCCTCGCTTCCGATCCAGCTTTCCGCGCGGGGCTTGGGGAGCGAACCTACAATTGCCTCGCCGAAGTCTTCAGCGTCCGCCACGCGGTCTGCGCCATCCTGGAGGCGGTCGCCGAGCGTGAGGGAAGCACCACCGCCAGCAGCACGATGCAAAAGCCTGCGTGGGTGGCGAAATAGGCCCTTTGCGGGGCGGTCGAAAAACCTTCCCGCATCAACAGGATCGTCAGCGCGGCGATCGAGCCAACCGCCAGCAGCTCGAGCGCTGCATAGCGTTCCGCCTTCCCCTGCGCGAAGGCAGTATAGATCGCCATCGAGGTCCAGATCCGCAGCATGTCGCCGGCCATGTAAGTCTGGATCGCCGGGATCGCCGGCACGAAGGAAGGCGACAGGAAGAGGCGGACGAGCGGCTCCGCGGCGATGCTGAACGTGAGCAATGGCACCGCCATCACCGCCATGCCGACGAAGCCGCAGGTGAGGATGAATCGCCGCCGTGCCTCGGGGTCCGTCATCCGCGCGAGCTTGGGAACGAAGATCTGGACCATGAACAGGCCGATCAGCTGGGTCGACAGGTCGGAAATACGGTTGGCCGACAGCCAATGTGCAAGCGCAGTCTGCCCGAAAGTCTCGCGATACTGGAAGCGAAGCGCGAACAGGGTCAGCGGGGCAGCAGCCGACACGGCCCCGAAGGCGATCGAGAATCGCACGAGCTGACGGATGTGAAGAGCGACCGCCTGCAGGGGCGGCTTCATCCAGCCGCCCCATACGTCGGCAATGACCGGCAGGCTGGGCACGACCGAGCCACAGGCGAAAGCCAAAGCGGCCGCGGCCGGCTGGCCGCGCCACGTCAGGAGGGCAGCGCCGGCAGTGCCGAGCGCCAATCCCAGGCCTTGAATGGCGAGGCTGGCGATCATTCGCCCGCGGCCGCTGAGCGTGCTGCATCGGATCTGCCCGGGTCCGGCAAGGATAGCGATGGCGGTCAATGCAATGATGACGATGGGATCGCCCTTGTGACCAACCAGGATCACCGCGATCGAATTCGCGCCGAGCAGTGCCGCAATGAGCAGAGCTGCGCTGGCAGCAACCCAGATCGCGCCCGCCGCGGCGAGTGTCTCGACAAGTTCGATGCGCGACCCCGACGCGGCGACCTGGCGGATGAGCCCGTTCTGGACGCCTCCCACAGCCAGCAAAGTCACCAGGGATGCGAAGGCCAGGTATTGGCTGAGGTCCGCGAAACCGCCGACGCTGAGCTGGCTCGCGGCGAGCTTGAGGAGAAGCAGGGCGCAGCCGATTCGAAGGGCGAAAAACAGCGCGATTACGCCGATTCCGCGGATCATTCCGGGCATTGGGCCGGCTTTAGCGGAAGAGCTGCGAACAGGCGCCGGTGCGACCGGTGCCAGAACCAAATGCCGAGCCAGGCGAAGAAGATCGAATAGCCTTCGTAAGAGGCGAACACCTGGTTGTTGGCCGGAAGGTAGAAGATCATCGTCGTCGCCAGGACGAACAGAACCGCCGCCGGATCGCTGGTCCCAGCCGCGGCCTCGCGCCACCAGACGCCCCAGGCGAAGCCGAGCAAGCCGAGCACCGCGATTGCCCCGGCGAAGCCCACGTCGTTCGCGATCCAGGTGATGAGGGTCGACCAATAATAGTCCTCGGACCATTGTTCGTCGCCATTGCGATAGGTGTAGGTCCGCATGTGCGGGTCCATGTCGCCCGTCGCGGTTTCGTAGACCGAAAGCGCGGCCGGCGAATGACCAATTCCCAGCGCTGACTCGAACGGTTTGTGAAGTGCCAGGTTGAGCCCGAAATAGCCCGAGCAAGTCGACAGGATGAACTCGCTGAGACCAAATCGCTGTCGCAGCGGCAGCCAATTGATCGCCTTGTTGTCGAGATCGGCGCAAATGCGGCTGTTGTTGGCGCAGACGTAAACGCGCTTGGCATAGCCGCCGAGACGCTGGTCCTTTCGTTCGGTGAACAGGCCTTGGGCCAGGATCAGCGAGAGGACCAATACGGTCGCCGGAAACCAGTAGCGGCGCCCGACCTTGTTGCCAGCGCGGGCGAGCACCAGGGTTCGGCCATAGGACACTGCCAGCGCTGCCGTGCCGATGACCAACAGGTCGGCGATTTCCTTGTCGGTGCCGCGCATGATCGAAAAGACGACCGAGCAAAACACCGCGGTCATCACCGCGCCGCGGCCACTCCAGCCAATCCGCCGCCAGTGGATGATGCCGAGCGGAAGCACCGCGTAAGTCAGTGGGCCGGCAAGGAACCGCGCCACCACGATCATGGTCCGCGTGCCCTCGCCGTAATAGAGCGCGACCTGCAGCTGGTGATAAGCCCGGCCCTGATTCTGCAGCGCCTCGAACACATAGGTCGGGCCGTGGCCGGTGTAGGCGAAGCAAGACGGCTGCAACAGCGCCGCGGCAGCTCCGGCTCCGGCAAACAGGAGGATCTTGATACCGGGAAGCGGTGCGGCAAGCTGGGCTTGCCCGCGCGAACCAACCATCATTGCGGCGATGATCACTGCAAAGCACAGCGAAACGTAGAGGATCAGTGATCGCCAGTCGGCCGCCGAATAGATCGGCCAATCGATTGGCCATGTCAGGAACAGGATGAAGGTCGCGACCACATAGCCCATGATGGCGATCAGCGGCATGCGCGTAATGGTCGAACGGGTGGCTAGCGGGACTAGGCGCGCGACCGCGCCGGCGGGAATTGCAACAGCATTCACGCAGCGACGCTTTCCAGCGCCGAGAGAGTCTGCTCGATGCCCGAGGCGAATGAGAGATGCTTTTGGTAGAAGCGGCGCCCCGACGCGCCCATCGATCGGCGAACCGCATCGGACACATCCGCCATCCGCCCGATTGCCCTGGCGAGTGCAGGTGCGTCTTCGGGCTCGACGACGAAAGCCGCTTCGGCGTCTGTGAGCAGGCTCGCGGCCTCTCCTCCTACTCCGGCGACGATGGGTTTGCCGGCGGCAAGATACGCTTGGGTCTTGGATGGGATGGTGATGTCGAACAGCGGCTCATTGCGGATGTGCAGCAGCAATGCGTCGGCGTCGGCGAACGCGGTACTCACCTCGGCGCTGGAGATACGCGGTTCAATCGAGATGCCGGGCACGTTTCGCGCTTGTTCTTCCAGCGTTTCCTTCTCCACCCCGTCGCCGATCAGCCGGATGGCGACGTCCTGCCGTTCGCGCGCCAGGATTCGACCGGCCTCGACCACCGTCGCCAAGCCCTGGGCGCGTCCGAAGTTGCCCGCATAAAGGATCGTGAACGGCGCTCGCTTTTCGGCGTCGGCGGGGCGGTCGGGAAGCGCCGCTTCCATCGTCGCCCAGTTGCGGATCACGCGCAGCTTCGCGGAGGGGACACCGCGCGCCGCAAGCGCGTCGCGCATGCCTTTCGACTGAGCCACGACCAGCGCGGCGCGGGCGTAAGTGAAGGAGCACATCATGCGGATCGCGGGCGTCAAGCGGTCGGCGCCACGCAGCCCGGTCGTGCTCACCGTATCGGGCCACAAGTCCTGCACGTCCAGAATGAAAGGCAGGCGCCGGACGCACCCGGCCAGCGCCGCCGCCAGGCCGACCGTGATCGGCGGGTGATAAACATAAGCGAGGTCGAACCGCCGCGCCCTCAACAGGCAATAAACCAGCACAGCGAAGAAGAAGGACAGGAAGTTCAGCGACCGCCGGACCGCCGAATGGTCATGGCTGGGGTAAAGCGGCAGGCGAGTGATGCGCACGCCTTCCAGCATCTCGTGCTGGACCGGTCGCATGCGATATCCGGGATAGAGCCGTCCGGCGGGATAATTGGGCAAGCCGGTCACGACAGTCACTTGGTGGCCCGCATCCTGAAGCGCGCGGACGAAGGCCAATCCCTTGATGATGTTGGGCTCGGGCTCGAACCACTGCGTCAGATAGAGGATCCGCATCCGCCCCAGGGCTCCTGGCCGTTAAACCTCAGCGGCCGCCCGAGGAACCCACCCGATAGAGCCGCCGATAAGGTTTAGTGGGCAGGAGGGGACGGGAAGTTCATGTTGGCGACCAACCAGCCGGTCCCGTTCTTCGACTGGAAAGCGCTCTATGCGGAGCGCGCCGACCGCTACGCGCAAATCCTCCAGGAGACGGCGGCCTTAGGCGGATTTATCCTGCACGACGCGGTCGCCGGCTTTGAGCAAGCTCTCGCGGCTTATCTCGGCGTCAAGCACGCCATCGCTCTGTCCGATTGCACTAACGCGATGCAGATCGGCCTGCGCGCCAGCGGCATCGGCGTGGGCGATGAAGTCATCCTTCCGGGCCATGCCTTCATTGCCGCCGCCCAGGCGGTGCACTTTGCCGGTGCCATTCCGGTCCCGGTCGATGGTGAACGGGTCGTTGACCCGGATTGCGTGCGGGCTGCGATCACGCCGCGGACCAAGGCCTTGATGATGGTCCACGTCAGCGGCCGGATCGGCGACATGGACGCGGTCCGCAACATTGCAACGGAGCATGGCCTCGCGATCTTCGAAGACGCCGCGCAGGCGCTCGGCGCGACCCTGGACGGCATCCCAGCCGGACGCTTTGGCCGCTGGGGCGCCTTCAGCTTCTATCCCTCCAAGACGCTCGGCTGCTTCGGCGATGCGGGCGCGCTGGTTACCGACGACGACGAGCTCGCAGAGGAAGTCCGTGCGCGACGCAACCATGGCGCCGGTCCCGACAAGACCATCGCGGTAGATTGCGCGCTGTGGGGCACGAACGCGCGGATGGATAACCTCCACGCCGCGATCCTGCTCGACAAGATCGGCTGGTACGATGAGGCGATCGGCTGCCGGCGTGACATCGCGCGGCGCTATCACGAAGGGTTGGCGGACATCGCCGCGCTTGATCTGCCCGATCCGCCCGGTGCCGATCCCAGTCGCTTCGACATCTTCCAGAACTACGACGTCGGCTGCGACGATCGCGACGAGTTGCGCACGCATCTCGCGGCACAAGGCATTGGCGCGATCCTCCATTGGGGCGGTCTGGGGCTGCACCGCTTCCATAACCTGGGCCTGAGCGGATCGCTGCCGCGGACCGACCGCTTTCTCGATCGGACGCTGCTGTTGCCGATGAACCATTTGCTGCGCGACGACCAGGTGCTCGCCGTGATCAGCGCGGTCCGGTCGTTCTTCTGATGGATGCTGCGGTTCTCGACCGCGTCGATACGCGCAAGCTTGCGCTGCGCCTTCGCCGCCACGTCCTCCGCATGTGCAATCTCGGCGGCAGCTCGCACGTCGGCTCCTGCCTGTCGATCGCTGACATCACGGCCGTCCTGTACGGCACGGTCCTGCAACATGATCCGGCGCGGCCGGATTGGCGGGACAGGGACCGCTTCATCCTGTCCAAGGGCCATGCCGCCGCGTGCATTTACGCCGTGCTTGCGGAGCGCGGCTTTTTCCCCACGGCTACCCTCGACGATTACTATCGCAACGGGTCGCGCCTGTCCGGGCATGTCAGCGCCAGCGGCGTGCCGGGCGTCGAATTTTCTACGGGGTCACTCGGTCACGGCCTCGGCGTCGGCGCAGGCATGGCGTTCCAGCTCCGGCGGCTCGGCGGCCAGCAACGCACGTTCGTGCTGCTCGGCGACGGCGAGTGCGACGAAGGCTCGGTGTGGGAAGCGGCACTGTTCGCAGCGCACCACAAGCTCGGCCGACTGTGTGCCATCGTCGATTACAACAAGCTGCAGAGCCTTGGGCCGGTCGCTGACACGATTGTGCTCGAGCCGTTCGACGCCAAGTGGGCTTCGTTCGGCTGGCGGGTCTTGCACGTCAACGGGCACGACCATGACGCGCTGCACGGCGCACTCGCGCAGGCCAGCGGCGCGAATGACCCGCCGCTCTGCATCATCGCGCACACCATCAAGGGTGCCGGCGTGCCGTTCATGGAGAACCAGGTGCTGTGGCATTATCGCGTGCCACGCGGCGCTGAATATGACGCCGCACTCGATGCCCTCGGAGACGAAGATGCGTGAAGCCTTCGTCCAAGCGCTGACCGATCTCGCTGCCGAAGATCCCTCCGTGATGCTGGTCAACGGCGACCTCGGCTTCGGCGTCCTCGACGATTTTATTGACCGCTTCCCGGACAATTACGTCAACGCCGGCATTGCGGAGCAGAACATGACGGCGCTGGCGTGCGGCATGGCCCTGGAAGGCGTCCGTGCCTATACTTACTCGATTGCCAATTTCCCGACGCTGCGGTGCCTTGAGCAGCTGCGCAATGACGTCTGCTATCACGCCGCGCCGGTCACCGTCGTCGCGGTGGGCGGCGGCTTTTCCTATGGCCCGCTCGGCATGTCGCACTTCGCGACCGAGGATCTGGCGGTCATGCGGGCAATGCCAGGCATGACCGTCGTCGCGCCCTCCGACCCTTGGCAGGCGTATGCATTGACCCGGCAGCTGCACGATCGTGGCGAGCCTTCTTATCTGCGCATCGACAAGGGTGAGGCGGGCGTGCCCGAAGGGCCAATCGAGGTGGGCAAGATCCGGCTGATCCGCGAGGGCAAGGACGCCATCATTTTCGCCACCGGCGCAATTCTTGGAGAGGCTGTAGCCGCGGCCGAGGAACTCGGCTCGATCGCGGTCGCCGATGTTCATACGCTGAAGCCGCTCGACGTCGGCGGCATTTGCGCCGCCGCGCAGGGCAAGCCGATCGTCCTGACGCTCGAGGAGCATAATGTCGTCGGCGGGCTCGGCAGCGCGGTTGCCGAGGCCCTCCTCGAAGGCAGAGTTCATCCCCGACACTTCCGCCGCCTCGGCCTGCCAGACCGCTTCCCCGATGTGGTTGGCGACCAGCCGTATTTGCGCGAGCGCCATGGCCTCGACCGTCATTCGGTCGCCAACACCTTATCCGAAATGCTGGAATCGTGACCGCGAAACGCCTGTTCGATATGGTGTTTGCCGTCGTCGCAATCGCCTTGCTGTGGCCGCTTGTAGCGATGCTGTGTTTGGTGATCTGGGCGCAGGACGGCCATTCGCCGTTCCATCTCAGCCTGCGCGTTGGGCGCGGGAACCGCGATTTCGCGATGATCAAGCTCCGATCGATGGTCATTGGGGCGGAGGTTATTGGCGGAAGCTCCGCGGGGGCGTCGGACTCGCGAATCACCGGCTTTGGACGTTTCCTGCGCCGGTGGAAGCTCGACGAGCTGCCGCAGTTCTTGAACGTACTCGCCGGCCAGATGAGCATTGTCGGCCCGCGCCCCAACGTTCGCCGCGGCGGCGTCGATAAATACACAACGGTTGAAATGGGCTTGCTCGCGGTTCGGCCAGGCCTGACCGACCTCGCCTCGATCGTGTTCGCCGACGAGGCCGAAATTCTCGAAGGCGAAAACGATGCCGACGTCGCCTACGACCAGTTGATCCGGCCGTGGAAGTGTCGGCTTGGGTTGCTTTACATCGAGCGGCAGTCGGTCGGCGCCGATGTCCTCATTGCGATGATGACCGGGGTTGCGATCGTTGCACGGCCGCTGGCGCTGAGCCTGCTCGATCCCATGCTAAGGCGCTGGGGTACGAACGCTACGACGCGGGAACTGTGCCTCCGCAAGCGTTCGCTGCACACGTTCGTCGGCGAACTGGAGTCGGTGTGAGCGTGTGCTTTTTCCTGCGCGAGGTCGAATTGGGCCTCGACGCATCAAGCCTTCCGCCAGGCGTCTCCATGCGCGTCTGGACACCGAGCCTGCGCCCGGAGTCGGCGCGCTGCATGGCGGTGTGGCTGCAGAACCGGCTGGGGTTGTTCGCCGATGGCCGCTTTGCCGAGCTTAGCCTGTGGCGGGACGACGAACTGGTTCACCGCCTGATAGTCACGCCGCGCTGGCATCGCTTTCCGTTCATGGAGCGCGGCGACCTTCAGCTTGGGGAATTGTGGACGAACCCGGCGCATCGCCGGAAGGGGTTCGCACTCGCCGCAATGAATGAAGCCCATCGCCTGTTCGGCGGGCCCGGCCAGCGTTTCTGGTATGTCACCGACGCAGACAATCTTCGCTCGGCCGCGCTCGCCCGATCCGCGGGTTACGAGCAGGTCGGGACAGGGCAGCGCACCAGCCCTGCCGGCATTCGCCTGCTCGGTCAGTTCAAGCTGGATCAGCCCGTCGCAACTCAATCCCGGCGACCGATCCCGACTGGGTATTGAGCGCCGGGCGCACGATTAGCACGAGCCATTGCGCGGGGCAGTTCGCCGGAATCGATACGACTCTCGCTGTCGCGCCTCCGTCGCGGGAGGGCAGCTGCACAGTTGCCAGCGGTTTGCTGCTTCCCGCGCACGCCAGCACCCACAAGGGCTGAAGCTCGCCGGAATCGGCGCGGACGACGCGGGTGGCGAGCCGGTAGCTGCCGGGTCTCAGCAACAAGACCTGGGCGGCGACCTGGCCGCCTTCGGCACTGTTGGCGTGATAGCTGAGGACTGAGGTGCCGCGCTCCACATCACGGCGAGCACCCATTGCTTCTCCTTCAGTCAGCGCCCAGCCGAACGGGTAGTGAGCGTGCTCGTCCGCGAAGCGCTCATCGGCAACCAAAGCGCTCGCGGTGCCCCGCCCGAAGCGCCGCGCAAGCTGCCGGGCATGGTTGAACCGCCCGTCGTCGACCAGCCGCACCAGCAGTATGTCGAAGGCCGCGGCATTGATGCCGCGGCGATCCCTGAGGTCCACCAGCAGGCTGGCCGCCGCCGCGGCTCCGGCGTTTTTCATGGCATAGGTCAGGAAAGGCGTGCGCCATTCGCTCGGCCGGTCGACCAGCCGCGCGATCGACTGGACCAGTGCAGGATCGTCGAGACCATTGGCCAGCGCCGGGAAGATCAGGTCGGGCGCGGCGGATGAGGTGCGAAGCGCTAGCTCCATCTGACCCAGCGCGCGGCCGGCATCGCCACGCTCCACCGCGTCCTGGACCAGCCACAGGCGCGTTGCGAGGCTGCGTCGGCTGATCCGGTCGGACATACGGTAGAGGTGCGCAGCGCCGGCGAGATCACCCCGGCCCTGGCGGTCGAGCGCTTCGAGTTCGAGCGCGGCCGGGATGGTCGCATCACGGTCCAGCGCTTGCCGAACCCGCGACCGGACCGCCGCGTCGCCCGTCTCCGCACCGCCCGCGAGCAAAGCTAGAGCGCCGTCGATGGCGACCCGGGCGTTGCCGGGCGCAAGCGCTGAAGCGCGCGTCGGATGGGTTTCGCGCATCGCCTCGGCCAGGGTCGATTGGGCGACCACCGCGCCAATCGCCAGCGCGCCCAGCGCGATAGCCGCCTGAGCGGCCTGCCGCCTGCCAAAGGCAAAGGCCTGCCTTCGCCGGGCCCGACGCGGCCACAATGCCTCGGCGCGGCTGCTCACGTCTGATCGGCCAGCCGCTGACCGTATCCGTAGCCGTAATCGTAAGCGAAGGGTCGGCGACCGGTGTTGAGCTTGGTCACGATGGCGCCGAGGAATTGCGCACGGGCTTCGCGCAGCCGCTGGATCGCATTCTGCGCCGCGCCCGCGGGGGTCGCCTCCAATTCAACCACGAAGATCACGCCTTCGACGGCTTCCGCCACCAGCTGGGCGTCTGCGAGGCCCATGACAGGCGGAGAGTCGACAATGACGTGGTCGAATTCATTGAGGAGCCGGCCAATGAGTTCACGCAGTCCATCGCCCATCAGCAAGCGAGCCGAGTTGGGAGGCGGCGGTCCGGCGGCAATGAACGAAAGCCCCTCTTGTCCTGAGGGCCGGACGAAACGATCGATATCCTGTTCACCCGACAACAGGTTGCTGATGCCGGAATCGTTGGCGACGCCAAAGGCGTTGTGGAGCGACGGCGCCCTCATGTCGGCATCGATCAGCACGACCCGCTTTCCGTCGGCTGCCAGCAGCCGGGCAAGCGCGGTCGCGCTCGTCGATTTGCCCTCACGGGGCCGGGTACTCGTGAATGCGATCGATCGGGGCACGCCGTGCGCCGTGGCAAGCCTCAAGCTCGCTTCCACCGCGAGATATCCCTCCACCAATGGAGAGCGCGGGTCATCGAGCGCTTCCGCCGTGCCGCCGCCCTTGACCATCGGCAAGACGCCGAGCAGTGGCAGGCCGAGCTTGCCGCGGACCGCTTCCGGATCGGAGATGGTTTCGTCGACCTGGTTGAGGACGGCCGCGGCGGCGATTGCAGCCACCACGCCGGCCAGCATTGCGAAAAACAGGTTGACCGTCAGGCGCGGGCTGACCGGTGCACCCGAAAGCCGCGGCTGGTTGATGACCGCGACATTGTTTTCCTCGACGCTGCCGGCAACGCCGATTTCCTTGTAGCGCTGGAGCAGCGAATTGTAGAGTTCGCGGTTGGTATCGGCGTCGCGCAGGTAGATGCCGTACTGGATGCTGCGCTGGCGCATGTCCTCGAGCTGGCTCTTGAGCCCCGCCACCGTGCCAGCCAGCGTCCGTTCGCGGTCGGCGGCCGCGGTATAGGTCTGCCCGAGCGAACGGCTGACCCGGCTGACCTCGCGATCGATCGACGCGTCCATGTTCCTGAGCTGCTCGGCAAGCGCCTTCACGCGCGGGTATTCGGGACCGAATTCCGAAGAAGTCTTGGCAAAATCGGCGGAGATTTCGCCGCGTTCGCGCCGAAGCTCGGCGATTGCCGAATTGTCGAGGGCGAGCGGGTTGGCGTCGGCGCGCTGAGGCCCCGTGATGCGCGTTTGCGCAGTAATGCGGTCGGCGGTCGCCGAGGCCAGCTCGCGGTTCATGGTTTCGAGCTTGTCGGTGAGCGGCGAGCGGTCGACCATGCCGGACTGGCCATCGTCGATCCTCGTCTGCGGCAGATTGATGATGCCTTGCGCCCGCGCATATTCGGCCGCCCGCCGTTCCGACGTTTCGAGCGCGCCGCGCAACGCGACAATCCGCTTTTCGAGGAACTGGCGGGCGTAGCTCGAAGCTTCGAAGCGGCGCTCCATGGTCATTTGGATGAAGTCTTGTGCCCAGGCATTGGCAATGCGCTGCGACATCGCCGGATCGGGAGTTGTGACCGTAACGTCGACGAGGCTCGATCCGCGTACGGGCGCCACCGCTATATGTCCGAGCAGGATCTCGCCCGCGATCTCGCGCCGCTTCGCGCGGCGTGCTTCGCCGCCCCCGATCTCGCGGGTCTTCTCGAACTGGGCGGTCCGGCCGAATTGCGCGAAGAAGCGCGGGTCGTCGACATAGCTGAGGTCACCGGCGACGCGCTCCGCGAGCCCGGTCGCCTTAAGCAGGCCGTATTGCGTCTGGTAGAATTCCTGGTCGCCGATGCTGGTCTCGCGCTCGACGCCATCGATTTTCGTCACCCGCGCCGTATCGCGCGCGATTTCGAGCCGGACCGACGATGCATATTGCTTGGTCGTGACAAGGGTCATGACGAGGCCCAGCACGAGCCCGGCCACCAGCCCCGACAGCAACAGCCAACGCCACCGCGCCGCGAAGCGCACGATGCGGCGAACCGGCGGCTCGCGCGGATCGGCGCCGTTCGCGCCTTGAGCGGCTCCGGCAAGTACCGGCACTTCTCCGCTGATCCAGGCCAGCGACTGGGGTGAGACGGCGTCCATCAGCGCAGTCTCTGCAATGCGAGCACGACCGGCGTCGTGAGCAGCGGGAGGGCCTGGACGAACTGCATCAGCTTGCGCCTCGACGCGGTATCGCCGACCACGACTACGTCATCGGGATAGATGCGCGGATCGGCATAGACGCCGCGGCGGATCGCGCTGAGGTCGTACAGGGCCGCATAGCGCTCGCCTTTCACGGTGCGGAAGACGACCACGTCGTTGAGCCGGGCATATTCATTGAGGCCCTTGGCCAGAGCGACGGCACGCATCAGTGTCAGCCGCGGAGTGGCGGCGAACTCGCCCGGATTGTTGACCTGTCCGTCGATGCTGAAGTTGAGGCTGTCCGCCTGGTCGATGTTCACCGCAACCCGCGGGTCGTTGACATAGCCCTTGCGCAGCCGGACCTGGATATCGGAGGCGACCTCGTCGGGGGTCAGGCCCGCTGCTTTGACCATGCCGATGTAGGGAAGGTCGAAACTTCCGGTCGTGTCGAGCCGATAGATGCCGGTCAGCTCGGGCACGTTGACCACCATCAGGTTGAGCTTGTCGAGCGCGCCGATGCGGTACGGCAACGCGGCCGAGGGATCAACTCCGTCGGGCGCGGGAAGGTCGGCGAGCTTGGTCACCACCATCGGCTCCTTGGTCTCCCCGAGCCGAGGTCCGTTCGAGCAACCCGCAAGACCTGCCGCGGCGGCAAGAATGACGACCAGTGCGTGCTTCATAGCCGGACTCCCACGGAAAGTTGGAACACGGTCTGTGCCTGGAAGGGATTGAGGCCGAGATTGAGGCGTACCGGACGTTTGCTGCGGACGTTCAGCGCCTCGGCCTTGAGCGTGACGCGGTCGTTCAGGAGGTATTTGGCAGCGACCGTGGTCGACCAGCCCTCCTCGCTTTCGAGCGGCGACATCTCGCTTCCAAGCTCGTGCGTCTTGAACCCTTCGATCCGGCCGGCGATGGTCCAGCGGTCATCCAACCGACGCGAAACCAGCACGTACGCCGAGCGAAAGCGGGTGTGCACCCAGGTCTCGCCGTTCTGCGTGAACCCCATGTACGTCGAACCGGCCATCGCCTGCGCAAGCAGGCGCGTGTTCTGGTCGAGGTCGGCATTGACGCCGAGATTGAGGAAACGGGTTCGCCAGCCCCATTGCCCAATGGGCGTGAAGGCCTTGGGATCGCCGCGATTGTCGTAATAGAACAGGGCTGCCCCGAAGGGCGCCGGCGGCCGCCATTCGAGCCGTCCATAAAAACCGGGCCGGTGATCGATCTCGATCAGCGAGCGCGTCCGATGCTCCTGCACCTCGCTAATGAATGAGTTGAGCGGCGGCAGCGGGAAATGACCGAACGCCGTCGCTTTCTCGTCGTGCAGGGCCCAGCCGCGGAACGACAGCAAGGTGCCCGACGTGTCGTTGAAGCCGAACACGGCGCCGGTCAGCGCAAAGGAGTGCTCGCCGAGGTTGGTGCGCACGGTGCCCTCCAGGCCGACAACCTTGGTTTCCTCGCCTACCCAGCTGTTGATTGCCGAGGGGGTGATCGTATCGACGACGCTCCAAGCGCCCCCAGTGGAATGTTCCTGCGAGATCTCCGGCCACATCAGTCCGGCGCGAACCTGGAATTCCTACCGGACCTTTCTGCGGCGGCATGAAGTTCACGAAGGATTCGATCAGGTCGACTTCATTTTGCTGATCGCGCTGCCACGCGGCGGAAATGTTGGCGCTCAGCGAGCTGGTAAAACGCGGCGTCCAGATGAGGTCGGCTTCGACTGGGACGACGTAAGCCTGATAGTCGCCGTCGCTGGTTCCCCCAAAACGGGTCTTGCCGAGCCCGCCATTGACCCACGACCGCTCGCCGTTGGCCACTACGAACCGGCCGTCGAGAAGCAAAAGCACGGTGTTGCGCGACAGGATGTCGGTTGAAGGGCCGCTATGGCCGCGGTCGCCGGTGTTCTGGTCCACGACCTCGCCCTCGGTTGGCTGGGCGGCCTGGTCCTGCACCACCGTTGACTGATCCTGCGCCGTGGCTTTGGGATCGGGCTGTTCCGTCTCGGCCTCGGCGACCGCTTCAGCGGGGTCGGCCGCCGAGGCCGCCCGTCCGACCGCCGCGGCAGGGGTAACCGCGACGGCGGCAACGGCGATGGAGCAAGCGAGCGGAAGAGCATTCAACCTGGCGTTTCGTGTCATTGGACCCCCATTTGACTGATTGCGTTCGCGCCGCTGACCCAGCGGGTCACGCTCGAGACGGTCATTCGCTGGCCGGCCGCGCCTTGGCCGTCGAGCTGGCGCGCGACCTCGCCCGCGGCGACGCGCGGAGCGCCCTCGGTGACGACCAGGCGTACGTCGCGTGCACGCGCTTCGAGCAACGGCGCGGTCAACAGGATGAAGTCTGCCCGCGCTCCCGGTTCGAGGCTCGGCGCGGCCAAGCCCAGCCGTTCTGCGGCGACGGCGCCAATCGACTGCTCCAGCCGCCGATCGTCGAGGTGGCCCAGCGCCCGTGCGAAGCGGAGTTCGTCGAGCAGGTTTCCGGCGCCGGTGAGCAGTGAATCGCTACCTAGAAGCACATCGGTCCTGTCGTCGAACAGGGCCTTGGGTGCGGTTCGGCCGAACAGGAAAAGGTTCGAGCTTGGGCACCACACCAATGCTGCTCCGGAGGCGCGCAACCGCTCGGCGCCGTGCTGGCCGGGCCCGACCGCGTGCACCGCGAGAAGGTCGCGGTCGAGCAGCCCGGCGCGGTCGATGATCGACACTTCCTGGGCCGCGGCGTCGTCGGTGCCTTCGGCGACGTGCAGCGCGTAGGGAGTTCCCGGCTGCCGTTGGCCGCCCAGCCTTGGGCTCATCGCGACGGAATCGTCGTTGGCGATCCGCACGACGCGAAGCGGGAAGGTGTTCCCGAATTCGGGGCTCCAGGCATCGTGATGCACGACGGAGGTTACACCGGCGAACAGGTTCTTCCACGCTCCAACCAGCAACGCCTCGCGGGGCGACAGCCGGTGTCCGCGCTCGATCTGGCGGCGATGGCGCTTGCTGATGTCGCGCGCCCACTGCGCAGCATTGGCGTAGGGCGGCTTGCCCAGGCGGCCGTAATGGTTGCGGTGAAGATGTTCGTGGGCGTTGATCAGCCCCGGCCGAACTTCGGCATCACGGCAGTCCACAACCAGGTCGAACTTCCCCTCCGGAGCGCACATTCGATCCCCGTCGCAGGCGACGGTCGCGTTGCGCGCTCGGACCAGCACCCGCACTCGCTCAGGCCTTCTCGAACCTGAGTGCGAGCACCAGCGGCATGCCGAGCTGGTCGGTATAATCGCGCAGCCGGTTTGCGGCCGCGTAGAAATCGCGAATTGGTGGACCGACCGTTGCTTCGGCCCACTCGACGAGCGTCAAACCGGCAGCCTCGGCGGCGGCGATGTGATCGGCCGGAGAATGCGGGTGGTTCTCGATCTCGTACAGCGCGCCGCTGTTCCGGAACGTGCGGCGATGACCGTTGGCATAAGCCGCGGGGTGGAAATCGCTGACGATTGCCTGGCCGCCCGTCACCAAGACTCTGGCAAGCTCTCGATACGGGCGAGCGATGGCACCGAGGTGGCCAAGCACCAGGCGGCACCAGGCAATGTCGAAATTTGCGTTGCGAATGGGGAGGGCGCTGGCGTCGCCCTGAAGCACCTGGAGATCGGGTCGTCCGCTGCGCTGCGCGGCGCCAGCCTCGATCATCCCCTTGCACGGTTCGATCCCCGTCGCCGTCGCCGCTCCGGCCGTAATCATTCGACGGCCCGTGCCGCAACCGACATCGATTAATCGAAGGCCTGCAAGCGGCGGGCACATGGCCGTGACGAGCTGGTCCTCGAGCAGCGAGACCGCGGTCTCCTCGCTATAAGTCGGCGCCCATAGCGCATAGGCTTCATCAGCACTCAGCCGTGGGATTTCAGGAGCTTCCAACATGCGACCCCGCTATCCTTATGTGTTCCGGCGCTTCTGGTGCGGGTTCACGAAAAAGGGGCGGGGGCGGTCCTGGGAAGTACCCAGTGCAAGTTTCTTTGGTGTCTATTGAACCAGGCGCGCGCGGGAGGGGAACCAAGCCGACGTGCCGGATTCACCGGCCGATTGAGGGGATTGCCAATGACCCTTACTAAAGCGCTCGCAGCCGCCGCATTATTGTCGATGGCTGCCACGCCAGTTTATGCGGCTAAGTCCAACAATTCGGCGGCGAAATTGTCGCTCGAGCAGCCTAACGTCTACCCGCAAGGGGCAAACACCGGTCGGGTGCCGGCGAGGACGTCGGGCAAAAACTCGAAGTTGGTCATTCCGCTGGTCGTTGCCGGCGTCGCGGTGGTGGTAGGCGCCGCTGTGTTGCTCGGCCACAACGACAGCAGCCCGGCCAGCAAGTAAGGCGCGGCCCTCCGGCCGTGAGCGCGACGTCGCAGTTGGCGCTGGCAGGCGGGAGGACATCGGGGCTCGAAAGTTTGCCCGGCTACCGCGCTGCGGTGGCCGGTTTCCTGTTGCTTGCGCTGCTGTTGTTCGGCGGCGCTTCCTCCTCCGACGAATATGCCCAGGTCCCGGTCCGGCTGGCTGCGGTCGCGTGCATCGCGGCAAGCTTTTGGCCGCTGGAATTCACGGTCTTGCGCCCGGATCGCTGGCTGATTGCTTTCGCCCTGGCTTGTCTTGCGCTCCCCGCACTTCAGCTTGTGCCGTTGCCCGTGGCGCGATGGGCAGCGCTGCCCGGGCACCGACTCTACGCTGAGGTTGCCGCTGCGGCGGGATCCAGTGCGTGGCGGCCGCTCAGCTTGACTCCGGACCTCACCATCAACGCATTACAGGCATTGTTGCCGCCTTTCGCGATGCTGCTCGCCGCGCTTTACCTCGACCCCAGGGATCGCAAGGCTATCGCAGCGCTGCTTGTGACCGCCGGCATCGTCAGCGCGGTTCTGGCCCTGGCGCAGCTGGCCTCTCCGGGCGACACGCTCCGGCTCTATCGCCACACGACCGAGGGAGCGCCCGTTGGCCTGTTCGCCAATCGCAATCACGAAGCGGCGTTGCTCGCCTGCACCCTGCCGTTCGGAGCGGCGACGATTGCGCGCCGGCCGAAGCGACTGGGCGCACCGCTAATGCTCGGTGCGCTCGGAGCCTGCGCGTTGCTCACCAGCGTCGTGATCGTCCTTACGGGGTCGCGCATGGGCCTTGCGTCTGTGGGTAATCGCGATCGTGGGAACGCTATGGATTCTTCATGGACGCAGTTTGCTTCGGCTTCCAGAAGGGAGAGGGCGCCGGCGGATCGCGATTCTCGCCATCCTATTCCTCACTTTCGCCGCGGTTGCCCTCATCAGCCAGGGCGAAGCCGTGCACAGGCTGCGAGGCGCCGACTTTGCGGCCGACACGCGCGCCGCCGCGCTGCCTTCACTCATGGCGACGGCGCGCGCTTTTTTCCCCGTCGGTGCGGGACTTGGGTCATTCGCTAGCATCTATCCGGCGTTTGAGCCCGACGGCCTGCTGTCGACCATCTATCTCAACCAGGCGCACAACGAGCCGCTGCAACTCGCCATCGAGGGCGGCCTTCCGGCCCTGTTGCTACTCGCGATATTTCTCGGCTGGTGGATGCGGACAGCGCTGGTTGTCGTGACGCAGCGGGCCAACGCGCCGAATCGCGGACTCGCGCGAGCGGGCGTCATCGTGACCGCGTTGCTGATGTTCGCGAGCCTGGTCGATTATCCGCTCCGTACGCCCTTGCTATCGTCGCTGTTCGTCTTTGCCTGCGTCGAGATGAAGCGGTCCGCAAGATCGCGCCCCGGATCATGAGTGGCGGGGACGTGCCGCCGCGTGGCCGCGCCAAGTGGAGGTGGCCAACGCCAGGGAGGATCATCCGCGAAATTCTCGCCCACCGCGGGACGATCGAGACGCCGCTTTACGGTGCTGAACCGAAAACCTCGCAATCATTCGCGAGACGCGCCGCCGTGTCCCGCTGCTGTTGAACGACGCCGCCGCGCTTCAGATTATCCTGTGCGCTCGCGCTGCGGCGAGAACCGGCGCCGCGATGGCGGAAGCCGGAGTCCTGATGGGCGGCAGCGCCAGGCTGATTTGCGAAGCCAAAGGCCCGTTGGCGCTACATTTGTTTGACGTGTTCGAAACGCTTCAGCCTGGTCAAGGCGACACAGCATCCGCGATCGAGTTGCGCCAGCATTTCAAAACTACTCATGGCCAGTTAGGCTCGGTGCAACAACTGCTCGCAGGGTATTCCGCCGTCCAGTTCCATCCTGGCGTGTTTCCCGCGACCACGGCTGGGTTGGAGGATAAACGCTTTGGGTTCGTCCACTTGGACCTCGACCTGGAATCGAGCACTTCAGCGGGCCTCGACTATTTCCATCCGCGCCTGGTGCCTGGTGGCATCCTCATCGGCGACGACTATGACGACCCCGCCATCCGGGCCCTGTTTGCACGCTTCTTCGCGGACAGGCCGGATACGCTGATTGAGCTGCCCTGGGGTCAGGTGATGGTGGTCCGGGTCGCTAGCTGACCTTGAGCGTGCCGCGCATCGCCGGGTGAAGGACGCAGTAGAAGCTGAACGTCCCCGCCTTGGTCATCCGCAAGGTGGCCTGCTTGCCGGCCGGGATCTGGAGGTTGAAGCTGTGATCCCGCGCGGTCACCGTGTGCGGCACCGTGTCCTTGTTCACGAACGAGATCATATCGCCCACATGAACGCTGGCGGGCACGGGGCCGAAGCGCATCTGGCTTAGCGTCACGCTATATTGTCCGGCTGCTGCCGCGCCGCTGGCGCCGAGCGGGAGCGCAATTAGCATCAGCGCAAGTCGAAATTTGCGCGCCATTCCAAAGGTCGAACCGGCCATGAAGAACTCCATCCGTTTTCCGCGTACCTTTAGGTCCCCGCGCCAACCGTCCAAGTTCATGATTCCGGGTTCAGATGTTCCTGATGTGCCGCAAGCCGTTTCAGAAATTGGCGCTCATGCCCGCCGTGAGCGCCGTTCGCGAATGACTCAGTCCGTCATAATATTGGCGCCCGGGACCGCCGCCGGAGACCGCGACATGGGCTTCGACATTGCCGAGCTCGCGCTGAACGCCCAACCGCCAGTCATATTTGGAAGCGCGGCCGAGATAAGGATCGTCGGCCCTGTCCAGGATATTCAGCGAACCCACATGCGCGGAGAGCTGCCAATTGCGCGCTGGTGATATCGATGCGTCGACCTGGCCGTAAACCGTGACGACTCCAGGGTGAAAATAATTGGGTGAAACAAACAGATAGGCCGACACCGGGCTGCGCGAGATGCCGACATAGGCCTCCGAATAACTGTAAGAATAATAGGGCAAGCTGAGCTCATTGTGAGCTGCTCCCACGTCGATGCTCCAGCCGTTGCCGAGCCGCTTGGCATAGCCGACGTCGCCCTGGACCCCGAGGAAGCGCGCCTCGTCGCCTCGTCGCGAACGCCACAGTACCCGAGCCGTCGACGTAAAGGCCCGACGGCGCGTCGTAACCCAGACGGGCGCTCACCACGGGCCGGCCTTCGCTCAACGAATAGCCGCGCAGCCGGAAATCGCTTTCGAGCGCAATGCCTCCGGAGACTTGTGCGGAAGCTGGCGCCGGCGCGCCGAGCAGGACTGCGACGGTGACGGCAAGCAGCGGGAAAATTAGCTTAGTTGATCTGGCCGCAGCGGGCGGTGGAGCCGAGGATTGTCGCGCAAGGCTCGATGCGGCCATCGCTGGTGCGCACCAGGTTGGCGGCGACTGGGCGCTTGCCGCGCTCGATCGCGAGAGCGGCAAGACCGCTGACCTCAGCAGCTGCGAAAGAGGAGCCCGTAACCAGGCACCAGCCGCCGCCGGCCTGAGTGGTCGGCAAATCTCGGCCAGGCGCGCCATAGACGCCGGCTGGAATGGTTTGAGCGGTCTCATCCGCAACCGGAATAACGCCCCTTCGCGCCGCAGGAAATCCACCGGCCGGCAAAGACTTGTCAAAAGCAGCGACGACGGCGATGCGCCGGGCCAATGCGACATCGACCAGCTTGCCAATCAGCAGGTCCGACGGGCCGCTCAGGCTGAGGTTGATGACGTCCGCATTATTCTGGATGGCGAACTGGATTGCCCGGGCCAGCGCGATTGAGCTGCACAGTGTCTGTCCAGCCTGACGGCCGGCGCGCAACTCGCGGCAGGCCCTCAGCGCCATCAGTTTCGCGCCTGGAGCCACGCCTATGACGCCGATGCCATTGCCTGGCTTGGCGCCAATGATCCCGGCGACGTTGGTGCCGTGGCTTTCGGCTCCGCTGACCGAATCGCCGACGAAGTTGCGGTCGGCGACGAATTGGCCACTGAGGTCCGGATGGCGAACGTCGACCTGGCTGTCGACGATCGCGATCCTGGCTCCGCGGCCGGTGGCGACGCGTTGCAAATCTCGCAGCCGCCATTGGGTCGCCGTGGGCTGCACCGCGAACAAGGGATCGGTCTTCGCCGCGGGCGGCGCGGCATTGACCTTGAACTCGTTCATCGGCTGCGACCAGGCAACGCCCGGCTCGCGCGAGACGGCTTCGACAATCTGATCGATCGCCCGCCCGGCCGGCACTTCCATGATGTAACAATCGACGCCCAGCATCGGCATCGGCCAGCCCTCCTTGAGCTGGAGCCCGTGACGCCCGGCGATGCCGCGCGCCTTGCGGCGGTCGGCGGCGCGAGAGCTCAAGTCGCCATAGCTTCCCGAATAGCTCGAGCCGGGCCGGTAATGCGCCGCCGGCATCTGCAACATCACCAAAATCTGTCGGCCCTGATCGTCAGCCGGCCGAGTTTCGGCTCGAGCGGCGACACCGACCCCAAGGCCCGCGGCGAACAGCACTAGCGCCAGGAATAGAGTGAGGCGGCGGATCACCGGCCGGATGCACCCTCGATCGGCTCGGCCAGGACGATTTGGCTCGATTGGCGAAGCGCGTTTAGCGCTGGCGCCGGCTTGCCCTCGACGTGCAATACATAAGCACCAGCAGCAGTCGGGCCGTCGACGACGCGCGCGTTCTGGGCGGATAGTATTACGCGCACTTGCTGCTCGGTCGTATCGGGCTTGAACAGGACGACGATTTGTCCGGGCGTCGCTGTCCTGGGCGCACTCAAGGTGTGATACGTCTGGCCGGTCAGCTGCTGCTGACCCGCCGGAAGACCAAGGACAATGGCGACGGTTGCCGCGGCGGCGAGCGCGCTGGCACCGGCCCAGGCGACCGGCACCCGACGACGGAGGAAATGCACGTTGCCGTGGAATGCCGGCTCACGACGTTCGTTGCTCAGGCGCTGCGCCATGGCGTTCCAGCTGTCGTTGACGTTGAGCGGCAACGTAGCGACGCCGCGCGCCAATTGCCGCTCGAATGACAGTGCTTCGCGGCACTCGGCGCACCCTTCAAGATGCGTTTCGACGCGGCCCGTCTCATCGGCCGACAAAGTCCCGTTCACGAACCACGGCAGCAGCTCGAGTACCTTGTCATGTTCGTTGGCCTTCAGGGGAAAGATTTCCGCCATTGCCGTCAGTCTCCTAAATCCAATCTTCCCAGCCGCCTTCAATGTGGCGCTGGAGTTGCCGACGCGCGTGAAACATCCGCGTCTTCACTGTTCCCACCGGGCAATCGAGGATCCTTGCGATCTCATTATAGTCCAGTTCGTGGTAATAAGTGAGATCGACGACCGCACGGTGCGCCGGCGACAGTTCTTCCATCGCCTTTGCCAACAATTGTCGCCGCCGAAGGTTCGCGGACGATTGTTCCGGACTGACATCCTCGCTTACGCGTTCGTGCCCATCATCGTCCTCAACCGGATCGTCCTGCCGCTTAAGGCCCTTCAGCGCCTTGCGATAAGCGATCGCCATGATCCACGTCGATAGCTTGCTTCCGCCGTGGAAGCTGTCGGGCCGCTGCCAGACGACCATCATCGTGTCGTTCAGCACTTCCTCGACCAGCTGCGGCCTGCGCACCATCCGCATCAGGAAACTGGTGAGCCGAGGATGATAGAGGCGATACAACTCCTCAAACGCCGCACGATCGCCGCAGCCGATGCTGTCGAGAAGCGCCAGCTCCTTCGCGCTCGTGCCTTGTGCGAAGGTCCTTGGCTCGGGTTGGCGCACTATTTCTTCGGTCACGTCTCCACTCTACCCCACTTCACACAGTTAAGTCCGCCCGCGCGAAAACAAGGTTCAATGAGCGCGTTGAGGACTGAACACCTCGCGGGCGCCGTCATCGAGGGTGGGGAATGGTGGACGCACTAGGGCTCGAACCTAGGACCCGCTGATTAAGAGTCAGCTGCTCTACCAACTGAGCTATGCGTCCACTGCCGTCAGGCTATGCTCCGGCGCCTCAAGCGCTTCGGAGCGGCGGGCCGGTAGCATGGCGCCAGATGGTGCGCAACCGTTTCCCCACCTTCATCCTCCCCCGCACACGGGGAGGGCAGGGAGGGGGTCAGGCCAGCGTTGACGATCCGGTGCGCTGGTGCCGCTCGAGCGCCATCAGCAGGCCGAGGCACAGCATCACCGTCATCACCGCCGACCCGCCGAAGCTGACCAGCGGCAAGGGCACGCCGACCACGGGCGCCAGGCCCATGACCATCATCAAATTGATCGAGACATAGAAGAAGATGGTCGCCGACAATCCGGCCGCGGCGAGCTGGCCGAAGCGGCTCCGCGAATTCTGGCTGACCCTCATGCCCCACCGGATGACGGCGCCGAACGCGAAGATCAGCAGGACGCCGCCGGCCAGCCCCCATTCCTCGGCCATGGTCGCGAACACGAAGTCGGTGTGTCCCTCGGGCAGGTAATCGAGGTGGCTCTGGCTGCCGTGGAGGAAACCCTTGCCCCAGATCCCGCCCGATCCGATCGCGATCTTCGACTGGGCGATGTGGTAGCCGGCGCCGAGCGGGTCGCTTTCGGGATCGAGGAAGACGTCGATCCGCTTGCGCTGATAGCCGTGCATCATGCTGTACACGATCGGCGCCGCGACCCCGACCGCGACCGCCGGGGCCACGAACAGCCACCACGGCAAGCCGGCGAGGAACATCACCGTCACGCCGCACAGCACGACCATGATGCAGGTGCCGAGGTCGGGCTGGACCAGGATCAAAGCGGCGGGGACGCCGAGCAGCATCAGCGCCGGCCAGATCGCCCGCCACCGCCGGATGTCGCCGGCCGGGACCAGCTCGTAGAAACGCGCCAGCGTCAGCACGATCGCCGGCTTCATGAACTCGGAAGGCTGGAGGCGGATCGGGCCGATGTCGAGCCACCGCTGCGCGCCCTTGCTAACGAACCCCAGCACCTCGACTCCGAGCAGCATCACCAGCGTCACTGCGTAGAGCGGGAAGGCGACGGCCTTGATCGTCCCCTCGCTCAGCCACGACATGGCGATGGCGATGGCGAGGAAGCCCATGAAGATGATGCTTTGCTTCATCGCCCATGGCCGGACCGCTCCGCCCGCCGCGGAGTAAAGGACGATCAGTCCGAACAAGGCGATTCCGGCGACGAGGAAGATCAACCGCCACGGCAGCTTCGCCAGCGGCCGCGGGATGATTGCGGAGGTGATCATGCCGGGGAGGGCGGATGCGCGACGGACTTGAACGCCGCGATCTGGCGCGCGTTGCGCTCGGCCAGCGAGCCGCCCCATTGCTGCTCCAGCGGCGCCAGCGCGGCCCAGGCTTTCTGCTGGTCGAACAAATAGGTCATGGTGTCGCGGACGATCGGCGCCGCGGCCGAGGCGCCGAAGCCGCCATGCTCGATGATGCAGCCGATCGCGTAACGCGGCTTGTCGGCCGGCGCGAAGGCGATGAACAGGGCGTGGTCGCGCAGCGCCCAATTGGCCTGGTGCCCGCGGGCGACTAGGCGAAAGACCTGCGCAGTTCCCGTCTTGCCCGCCATCTGCACGCCGTCGAGCGGCAGCTTTGAGGCCACTGCCGTGCCACCGCCGTTAACGACGCGGGCCATCCCCTCACGGATGATCTGCAAATGCTCCGGGTCAACCGCGAGGCCGGGGATCGGCTTGCGCTTCCCAGCCATCAGCAGCCGGGGCTGAAGCAGCTTGCCCGATGCCAGCCGCGCCGGCATCACCGCCAGCTGCAGCGGATTGATCAGCACATAGCCCTGGCCGATCGAGGTGTTGGCGGTGTCATAGCCTTGCCACTTGCGGTGGTATTTTTCTTCGAGCCACTTGGGGTTCGGCATAGTGCCGAAGCGCTGCGACGGGATCGGCAGGTCGAAATGCTCGCCATACCCGAGATAGTTCACCATTTCCGTGGTTTGCTGCGGGTCGGTCTGCAGCCCCATCGCCCAGAAATAGGCGTTGCAGCTGTGCTCGATCGCTGATCGCATATCGACGGTCCCGTGCGCCGCGTCGTCACGGAAGTAGCGATTTCCGATCTGAATCCCGCCGGAGCAATGGAACTTCCGGTTCGGATCGAGGCCCTGCTTAAGGAACCCGAGCGCCATCGCCGGCTTGATCGTCGAGCCGGACGGATAAAGGCCCTGCGACACCTTGTTGAGCAGCGGGATGTGGTCGTTTTCCGACAGCATCTTCCACTCGTTCCGCCCGATACCGTCGCTGAAGCTGTTGGGATCGAACGCCGGCATCGACACGAAGGCGAGGACGTCGCCGCTCGCGACATCCATCGCCACCAGAGCGCCCGACTGATCGCCCATCCGCCGCGCGGCATATTGCTGCAGGCCTTCGTCGATGGTCAGCTGGACGGTCTGGCCGCTGCGGTCGGGCTTGGGGTCGAGCTCCTTGACCAGCTTGCCGCGCGCGGTGACCTCGACGCGTTGCCCCCCGGGCGTACCCCGAAGGTAAGGTTCGAGCGACTTTTCAAGGCCCTGCTTGCCGATCTTGAAACCCGGTATGATCAACAGCGGGTTCTTGTTCTCGGCTTCATATTCCTTGGCATTGGCGGTGCCGACATAGCCGACGAGGTGAGCGACTGCGGGTCCGTCGGGGTAGAAGCGCGAATAGCCGCGCGTCGCCTGGACTCCCGGAAGGTCGGGAAGGCGCACCGTGATCCCCGCATATTGCTCGTAGGTGACGTTGTCGGCCACGGACACGGGCTGGAAGCCGCGCGATTCCGCAAGCTCACGCCGGATCCGCTCGACATTGTCCTCGTCGAGGGAGAGCAGCTGGGCGAGCTCGGGGACGACATCGCGGTCCTTTTCGAGCTGCTGGGGAATGATGTCGACGCGAAAGCTCGCGCGATTGATCGCGATCGGCTTGCCGGTGCGGCCGATGATCCAGCCGCGCCGCGGCGGCACCGGGATCAGCTGCACCCGGTTGCTTTCGGACAGCAGCTGGTACTTCTGGTTCTGGGCGATCGACAGCCAGCCCATGCGCCCGATCAGCGCGGCGCCGACGACTGCCTGCGCGCCGCCGAGCAGGAGCATTCGCCGCGAAAAGGTGATCGACTGGTGCGCGTTGGTGAACCGCATGTGCTTCATCGCCCGAGCCTCCAGGCGTCGATGCGCGAAACGATCCAGGCGACCACCGGGAACATACAGATCGAAATGACGATGGGCGGGATCATCCGTTCCAGTGGCGGCGCGGCGCCGACCATGCTGGCGGCCCACCACTGAAGCCATTCGTCGATCGCCACCAACACCGCCGCCAGCACCCATTCGATCCAATAGTCGCGCCACATCGTGCGGCGATCGACGAGGTCCAGGACCAGCATTGTCGCCGCCCATAAAGCGACTGAAAACCCTAGCGGATATCCGGTGAACAGATCGTTGACCAAGCCCAGCGGAGCGGCCCACCAGGCCGGCCACGGGTCGGCGCGGAGAAGCCTCCACCCGAGCAGGGCGAGGTAACCGAAGTCGGGATACCAGCCGCTGGTCGAGACGATCGGAAGCGCGGCCATGAACGATGCAGCGACGACGGTCGCCGCGGGCAGCAGGTGCGCATAGGGCTTGGCCCCGCGCCTGAACCGCTTTGGGGTCGATAGCGCGGCGCGGACCATCAGGGCGCCTCTGCCGGCGATGGGGCGGTCTCGGCCGCGACCGCCGCGGGCTCGAACGGGCCCTGGACGATGGCGAAGCTGGTCGTCGACGGATCGGCCAGCGGAAGCGCGACGGCGCCGTCGTCGTCGAGCTTCACGATTCGCGCAACCGGCACCAGCGGCGGATAGAGGCCGCCCGTGCCCGAAGTGATGATGATGTCGCCGCGCCTGAACGGGTTGCGCCCGACCTCGAGCGGGCGGACGTCGACCGTGCCGTCGCCGCGGCCCTGGGCGATGACCGGGATGCCGTTGCGCAGCAGCCGCGCCGGAACGATGCTGGCGCTGTCGGAGATGAGCAGGACCCGGCTGGCCAGCTCGCCGGCGTCGATGATTCGGCCGACCAGCCCGCTGGGCGAGCGCACCGGCATGCCGACCTTCACGCCGTCGGCCGCGCCCGCCGACAGGATCGCATAGCGGCGCGGGCTGTTGAAGGAGGAGCCGACGATCCGGCCGGTGGCGATGGTGGTCGCGCTCCGCTGGCGCAGCTGCAGCGTCGCCTTGAGCTGCTTGTTTTCCTGGAAGATCGCCTTGGCTTCGATCATCCGCTGGAGCATCGCCGTGCGCTCGCGCTTCAGCTGGCCGTTCTGGTGGGCCGCATCCCAATAATCGCCCGCCCCGGACACCATGCCGTGGGCGGTATCGGTTACCTCATGCAGCCCGCCGGAGACCGAGCCGGTGATGTCGAGCGCGGCGCCGCGAATGCCGGCGAAGCTCTGCGGCGCGACCAGCGACATGACCAGCAGGATGAGGCCGATGACGACCCCGGCAATCACGCCGATGAGGGTGAAGAACAGGCCGTATTGCGCGCGGCGCGACCAGCCGGGACGGGCGGTCGCCACCGCTTACGTCTCCGTTAGGCTGTCTGGAGGACGCCGCGGAACTGCTCTTCCTCCAGCGCTCGGCCGGTGCCGAGCGCGACGCAGGTCAGCGGATCGTCGGCGACGGTGACGGGAAGGCCGGTCTCGTCGCGAAGCACTTCGTCCAGGCCCTGCAGCAGGGCGCCGCCGCCGGTGAGGACGATGCCCTGGTCGCAAATGTCGGCGGCCAGCTCCGGTGCGGTATTCTCCAGCGCGATGCGGACGCCTTCGACGATGGTTCCGACGGGCTCGGACAACGCTTCCGCGATCTGGCCCTGGTTGATCGAAATTTCCTTGGGCACGCCATTCACGAGGTCGCGGCCCTTGATGTGGACCGTCTTGCCAATGCCGTCGACAGGCGGCTTGGCGATCCCGACTTCCTTCTTGATCCGCTCGGCGGTGGCTTCGCCGATCAGCAAATTGTGGTTGCGCCGGACGTAGGATGAAATCGCTTCGTCCATCTTGTCGCCGCCGACGCGAACCGAAGTGGTGTAGGCGAGACCGCGCAGCGACAGTACCGCGACCTCGGTCGTGCCGCCGCCAATGTCGACGACCATCGACCCGATCGGCTGGGTGACCGGCATGTCGGCGCCGATCGCCGCGGCCATCGGCTCCTCGATCAGATAGACTTGGCTGGCGCCGGCGTTGGAGGCCGCGTCACGGATCGCGCGGCGCTCGACACTGGTCGAGCCCGACGGCACGCAGATCACGATTTCGGGGAAGCGCCAGGCGCGCATCTTGCCGCCGTGGACCTTGTGGATGAAGTGCTTGATCATCTGCTCGGCGACGTCGATGTCGGCGATGACTCCGTCGCGCAGCGGGCGGATGGCCTCGATCTGGTCCGGGGTCTTGCCCATCATCAGCTTGGCATCCTCGCCGACCGCCTTGACCTTCTTGACGCCGTTGATGGTCTCGATTGCCACCACAGAGGGCTCGTTGAGGACGATTCCACGGCCGCGGACATAGACCAGAGTGTTGGCGGTCCCGAGATCGATCGCCATGTCGTGCGACATCCATTTGAACCAACGCGCCCAGAACATTCGTGACCCCGTCTCTCGCTTCGTCGACCAAACGCGAAACCGCGCCGGCACCCTTAATTACCGATTGAATTCAGACCATTGAATGCGCACTGAATTTTCAGGAAAAATCAGTGCTTCGCCGGCCGTCTCGGATTGGGATAAGACCCTTAACATGTCAATAAGAAGGCTGCCTCCGGAGCTGATCAACCAAATCGCCGCCGGCGAGGTGGTCGAGCGCCCGGCGAGCGCACTCAAGGAACTCCTCGAAAACGCATTGGATGCAGGCGCTCGGTCCGTTTCGGTGCGGCTCCATGCTGGCGGACTCGAGCTAATCGAGGTCAGCGACGATGGCTGCGGCATGGCCCGCGAAGACATGCGCCTGGCGCTGGAGCGTCACGCCACCTCCAAGCTGCCCGACGATGCCATCGACCGCGTTACCAGCTTTGGTTTCCGCGGCGAGGCGCTGCCGTCGATTGCCAGCGTGTCGCGGCTGACGCTCGACAGCCGCTCGCGCGGCAGCGACGGCTGGCGGATCGAGATCGACCACGGCGCACTGGTGGGGGAGGGGCCGGCCGCGCTCCCGCCCGGCACCCGGATCAAGGTTGAAGGGCTGTTCGACAAGGTCCCCGCGCGGCGCAAGTTCCTGCGCACCCCGCGCTCGGAATATGCCGCCTGCCTCGACGCGGTGAAGCGGCTGGCGATGGCGCGCAGCGACGTCGGCTTCACCCTCGACCATGACGGTCGGCGGATCCTGACGCTGCAGCCGGCCGAGCCGCCGGCACGAGTGGCCGAGCTGCTGACTCACGAGCTCGACCGGCACGGCATCGGCATCGACTGCGCCCGCGGCGGATTGCGCCTGACCGGGGTGATCAGCCTGCCGACCTTCAACCGCGGCCTTGCCGACCAGCAATATCTGTTCGTCAACGACCGCCCGGTTAAGGATCGGCTGTTGGTCGGAGCCCTGCGCGGCGCCTACCGCGACCTCATCGCCCGCGACCGCCACCCGATCGCGGCCTTGTTCCTCGAAGTTCCGCTCGACGAGGTCGACGTCAACGTCCACCCGGCCAAGACCGAAGTCCGCTTCAGCGACGCCGGGGCGGTGCGCGGGCTGATCGTCGGCGGCTTGCGCCACGCGCTCGACGAGCAAAGCGGCCGCAGCGCCGCGCGCGAACAGGCCGCGGCGCCGGTGATGTGGACGTCTGACCTAACTCGTCATTCCAGCGAAAGCTGGAATCCAGCCGACGGCGGGACCCCAGCTTTCGCTGGGGTGACGGTGGTGCGGGAAGAACAAAAGCTTTTCGAGGCCGCCCCCGTCGCCCGTGCCGAACCGGCCGCCGCACCCGTTCCCAGCTACCCCCTTGGCGTCGCGCGCGGGCAGGTCGCCGCCACCTACATCGTCGCCGAGGCCGAGGACGGCTTGGTCATCGTCGACCAGCACGCCGCGCACGAACGCCTCGTCCTCGAACGCATGCGCGCGGCGCGGGAAGGGGGAGAGGTGGCCCGCCAGGGGTTGCTGGTCCCCGAAGTGGTCGAGCTCGATGAGCCCGATTGCGACCGGCTCGAAGGCGCGGCCAGGCGAACTCGCCGGCATGGGACTGGAGCTCGAACGCTTCGGCCCGACCGCGATGCTGGTTCGCGCCGGTCCCGGCGGCGCTCGGCAAGACCGATGTCGCCGGCTTGCTCGCCGACCTCGCCGGAGAAATCGCCGAGCTTGGCGGTCCTTTGAGCCTGCGCGACAAGCTCGACCTCGTCGCCGCGACCATCGCCTGCCACGGCTCGGTCCGCGCCGGACGCATTCTTTCCGTGACCGAGATGAACGCGTTGCTGCGCGAGATGGAGGTCACCCCGCGCTCCGGGCAATGCAACCACGGCCGTCCCACCTGGGTGAAGTTGGGTCATGGCGAGATCGAGAAGCTGTTCGGACGGAAGTAATTTGCCGGCAAGGTTTTGCCTGCTATCAGCGCCTCGCAGGGAATGGGGTCTCCCTTGTAACCGCCTGATGCTGATGGCTCCTACGTTCGCAGATCTTCTGCAGTAGGAGGACTATGCTTTACCTGATCGTGTTTGTTGGCGCGGGGATTGGCGGGGCCCTCCGCCACGGGGTGAACGTCGCGGCGACGCGGTTGTTCGGCTACGGCTTCCCGTTCGGCACCTTGATCGTCAACCTTGTCGGATCGTTCCTGATGGGACTGTTCGCCGGCTATTTCGTCTTTCGCCCGGGCATTGATCAGCACATTCGCCTGTTCCTGACCACCGGCCTGCTGGGCGGATTCACGACCTTCTCGGCGTTCTCGCTCGATGCCGCGCTGCTGGTCGAGCGCCACTCTTATGGCCTCGCTGCCGGTTATATGGTCGGATCAGTGGCCGCGAGCGTGTCGGCATTGTTCTTCGGGCTGGCGATGTTTAGGTGCGCCGGGCACCTGCCATGAACATCGACCTCATCCCGATCGGCGCCGATCCGCCGAACAATGTCAACGTGATCATCGAAGTGCCGGTCGGCGGCGAGCCGGTAAAGTACGAGTTCGACAAGAAGTCGGGCGCGTTGTTCGTCGACCGCATCCTGCACACGCCGATGCGCTATCCGGCCAATTACGGGTTCATCCCGCATACGCTCTCGCCGGATGGCGACCCGCTTGATGCCTTGATTATCGCCCGCTCCCCCTTCGTTCCCGGCTGTGTCGTTCGCGCCAGGCCGATCGGAGTCCTCAACCTCGAGGATGAGCATGGCGGCGACGAGAAGCTCATCTGCGTTCCCGTCGACACGACCTTTCCTTATTACGCCGACGTCGGCGAGCGGCAGGACCTGCCGTCGATCGTGCTCCAGCAGATCGAGCATTTCTTCACCCACTATAAGGACCTCGAGCCCGACAAGTGGGTGCGGGTGGGCAAATGGGGCGATGCTTCGGACGCGCGGGCAGTGCTGATGGATGCGATTGAGCGAGCCAAAGGCAAGGTGTCGGCCGACGCCTGACGGCGACTTTGCGCGACAAATCTGCTATAGCCGTGCGCCTACGAGAGGAGAGCGCCATGGCGACCGAGGATCGCATCTATTTCGCCCAGCGTGCCGCCGAGGAGCAGGAGCGCGCGGCATCCGCTTCGAACCCGGCGTCGGCGAGCGCCCACCGCAAGCTCCAGCGCGCCTATCTCGAGCGCGCCAGCGTCGGCGAGCGGATCGAGATCAAGCACGAGCAGATCGGCTAGCCGTCGGCCTCGCCGAGGTTGCGCCGCGCCCGTTCCACCGCGCTTTGCCGCGCTTCCGAGCGTGCTTTCTCCAACCGCGCGTAACTGCTCGCTTCTTCGTCCCTTAGCTGCTTCGCGAACTTGCCGGCGCGGACTTCGCTGAGGACTTCGGTCATCCGCGCCCGGACACCAGCATCGACGATGCGCCGCCCGCCGAGATGGGCGCCAAGCTCGGCCGTGTTCGAAATCGCCTCGCGCATGCCGGCAATGCCGCGCGCCTCGATCAACTCAGCGATCAGGTGCAGCTCGCCGACGCATTCGAGATAAGCGACCTCGGGCGAAATCCCGCCCGCGACCAGCGTGTCGAAACCGGCGATCAAAAGCTCGGGAACTCCGCCCCACACCACAGCCTGCTCGTTGAACAGATCCGCCTCGGCTTCTTCGGCGAAACTCGAAGCGATCAATCCGGCGCGGCCGCAACCGATTGCCCGGCCGTAGGCGAGGGCGATGCCTTTGGCGTTGCCGGTCGCGTCCTGCTCGACCGCCCACAGAGCGATCATGCCCTTGCCCTCTGTGTAAAGCGACCGCAGCGCCGTGCCCGGCCCTTTTGGCGCCAGCAAAAATACGTCGAGGTCGGCGCGGGGTGTGACGAACCCGAAGCGGACCGACAGCCCGTGGCTGAACCCAAGCGCCGCGCCGTCGCGCAGGTGCGGCTCGATCTCGTGATACAGCGCGGCATGGATTTCGTCCGGAGCGAGCATCATCACGACGTCCGCCGAGCCGACTGCCTCTTCGAGCAGCGCGGTTTCCAGCCCCGCCGCTTCGGCCTCGAACGCGCTCCCGGACCCGCCGCGCAGCCCGACGACCACGTCGATCCCGCTGTCGTGCAGGTTCAGCGCCTGCGCGCGGCCTTGGTTGCCGTAGCCGAGGATCGCCACGCGCTTTCCGGCGAGCGGGGAGGGGTCGATGTCAGAGTCTCTTAGGAATGCCATGCCCGTCCCTTACAGCAGCGCTGACGCCGTCGGAATCTCCCTTACGCGCGCCCAATCTTCCGGCGGCTGATGGGTGAACCAGGTATATTGGCGCTTCGCGTAGCGGCGGGTGGCTTGCTGTCCTGCGGCTACGGTTTCGGCGAGCGAGGCGGCGCCATTCAGATAAGCCGCAATCTCCCGCACCCCGATCCCGCGCATCACCGGCAAATTCGGATTGAGCCTGCGGGCCAGCAAAGCCTGCACTTCCTCGACGGCGCCTTGCTCCAGCATCGCGGCGAAACGTTCGTCGCAGCGGGAGTAGAGCCAATCGCGCGGCGGGAGCAGGATTCGCGCGCTGAGGTTCACCTGGCCGCCAATCCCGCCTTCGCGCTGCTTTTGCCATTCGCTGAGGGTCCGCCCGGTCGACAGGACCACCTCGAGCGCGCGCGCCGTCCGAGCAGCGTCCGCCGGGTTCAGCCGCGCCGCCGCTTCCGGATCGGTCTTCTCGAGTTCGGTACGATTATCTTCGACCCGCGCGGCGCGCACGCGAGCGCGAATGTCAGGGTCGATCGCCGGAACCGGCGCAATCCCGTCGAGCAAAGTCCGCAAATAAAGGCCAGTCCCGCCGGCCAGAACCGGCGTTCGCCCGCTCGCGTGAATGTCGGCGATTTCCGCCTTCGCCATTTCCGCCCAATCCGCCGCCGAGCAGGGCAGGGCGCCGTCTTGAGTTCCGTAAAGACGATGTTCCGCCCGGGCGCGGTCTTCGGCGGAGGGGGCGGCGCTCAGGATCGGCAGGTCGCGATAGATTTGCGCGCTGTCGGCGTTGACGATGACGCCGCCGATCTGCTCAGCGAGGGCCAAGGCCAGCGCCGACTTGCCGCTCGCGGTCGGCCCGGCGATGACGACAAGTGGAGGACGGGACGCAGGCATGGCCATTGCGACGCTGATAGCAGCGGGACGGCTCGATGACAGGCTGGTGGACCGCGCGCTCGGCCTGCTTCGCGAGCTTGATCCAAAGGCGCGCTTCCTTGCCTGGATCGACGAAGGCGACGCCGCCGACCTCGCTTATTCCGGCGACGCCAGGGCCGCGCGCTGGGCGCTGGACTCGCTTGAGGGCGTCGACCTGGTCGTCCAGCCGGACGAGCCGCGCTGGAAGCGCTTGTTCGTCGCCGACATGGATTCGACCATCATCGGCCAGGAATGCATCGACGAGCTCGCCGATTTTGTCGGGCTCAAGGACCGCGTCGCGCGGATTACGGAGCGGGCGATGCAGGGCGAGCTCGATTTTCCTTCCGCATTACGTGAGCGGGTGCGGCTGCTCGCCGGCCTTGACGAACGCGAGTTGGGGCGCTGCCTTGATGAGCGGGTCCACTTGACTGCGGGCGCCGAGACGCTGGTGCAGACGATGCGCGCGGGCGGCGCCAGCTGCCTCCTCGTCTCCGGCGGCTTTCTGTCCTTCGCCGAACCGGTGGCGCGGGCGACCGGCTTCGACCGGGTCAAGGCGAACCGCCTGGTGTTCGCCGGTGGCAAATTGTCGGGCGAAGTCGGCGATCCGATCGTCGACGCCATGGCGAAGCGCGAGGCGCTGGTCGCGGCCCGCGACGAACTTGGTCTCGGCGCTGCCGACGTGCTCGCGGTCGGCGATGGCGCCAACGACAAGCTCATGATCGAAGAAGCGGGTCTGGGAATCGCTTTCCGGGCCAAGCCGGCGCTTGCCGATGTCGCCGATGCCGAGCTTCGTCATCACGGCCTCGACGCTTTGCTGTGGGTCCAGGGCGTGCGCCGCCGCGACTGGTATCGCCGTTAGGCTATTTGCCCGGCGCGACCGGGTAACAGGCGACCCGCACCGCACTACAGGCCGCAGCAGCACTGGCCTTGGACGAAAACGGCCCGATGCGGAGCCGAATGAACTTCTGGAACGGAATATATATCGGCCCTCGGCCGGCCAGCGCGGTATTGCCGGCCAGCTTGCGATAGGCCGTCTCGGCCGAGGCCCGGTCGTTGAATGCGCCGACCTGGATCCGCCAGCCGCCGCTGGCCGGGCCGGTCGACGCCGTTTCGGTCTTTGCCGGCACTGGCTTCGGCGCAGGCTTCACCGGCCTTGCGGTTGTCTTTTCGGTCATGATCGCCGGTGGCGTCGTCGTAACCTCGGCCTTCGCAACCTCGGTCGGCCTGGCCGTGGGTTTCTTCGGCGGCGGAGCCTTGGCCGGCTTGGCCTTGGACGCATCGGCGACCTTTGGCGGTGGGTTTGCAGCGAACAGCGCCCGGCCCGCGGCCTTGTCCTGCGTCTCGACCAGTACCAGCGCCTTCTGCCTGTCGGCGGCGTTCATCAGCTTGTTGAGCTGGTCCATCACCTCCTTGGCCGCCGGCAGCCCCGAGGCATAAGCGCGATAGACGTAGGCGTAGCCGCCGATCGGGTCCTGGGTGACGCTGTCGCCATTGAACAAGGCGGTCCCGTAAACCAGCATCGCGCGCGGTTCGCTCGCCTCGGCGGCGAGCTTCAGCCATTTCAGCGCCGGCGCCTGGTCACCGTTCTGGAACAACAATAGACCGAGCGTGGTCGCGGCATCGACGTGGCCCTGGCCCGCGGCCCTCTCCAGCCAGTTGCGGGCCAGCGCCAGGTCGGTCGTCACGCCGCGGCCGAGGCGGTACGCCTGGCCGAGGTTGAATTGCGCGTCGGCGTCACCCTTTTCGGCCAGCGGGCGCCAAATGCCGACCGCGCCCGAATAATTGCCGTGCTGCCAGGCTTCGATGCCGGTGCTCACCGACTGCGCCGACGCGGGGGCGCCGCTTCCCAGGACCACGGCCACCGCAACGAAATATTTGATAATCACGCCGTACCCACCTCGGCTCACTGTTTAACCGAGGTCCGGGCATGAGGAAACGGGCCAACAAGGTCGTGGGCCTGTTAACCAGATTTTAGAGCCTCTGGTGTCACTCCCGCCATTGAATTGGCGTCACCTGACGAGGGGAAAAGCATGCGCGTCCTGGCATTGGCATCGCAGAAGGGCGGGTCCGGTAAGACGACCCTGTCCGGCCATCTTGCGGTGCAGGCGCAGCTGTCCGGGGCAGGCCCGGTCTGCCTGATCGACATCGACCCGCAAGGCAGCCTTGCCGATTGGTGGAACGAGCGTGAAGCCGATATGCCGGCCTTCGCCCAGACCACCGTCGCGCGCCTTGCTTCCGATCTCGAAGTGCTTCGCCAGCAGGGCTTTCGCCTCGCCGTGGTCGACACGCCACCGGCGATCACCATGGCCATTCAGAGCGTCATCGCGGTCGCCGAGCTGATCGTCATCCCGACCCGGCCGAGCCCGCACGACCTGCGCGCCGTCGGCGCCACCGTTGACCTGTGCGACCGCGCCGGAAAGCCGCTGATCTTTGTCGTCAACGCGGCGACGCCCAAGGCCAAGATCACTTACGAAGCCGCGGTCGCGCTGTCGCAGCACGGCACCGTCGCCCCGGTCACCCTTCACCACCGGACAGATTACGCGGCCTCTATGATCGATGGCCGAACGGTGATGGAGATCGATCCAAAAGGCCGGTCCGCCAATGAAGTGACCGAGCTGTGGGAGTATATCTCCGACCGGCTCGAGAAGAATTTCCGCCGCACCGTGTTCGCGGCCCCCGGCCAGTCGCCGGGCGTTGCTCCGGCCAGTCCGCGTCCCGTCGGTGGCTTCGGCCGCCGCGTCGTCGGCCAGTAAGGGGAACGCGCCGTGGCTGAAGCCAAGCCTTTCGCTTCCCTCTCTTCCGGACTTCTCGCTCGCAAGGGCGCGGCCCGCCCCGCCATGAAACCCCAGGGTTTCGGCCAGATGGGCGGCGGCAACCTCGAGGACCTCGGCTGGAACGACATGGGGTTTGAGCCCCCCAAGCCCGCCGATGCTTCGCGCGACGCGACCCATGACGCCTTTGGCGACGATGTCGTCGAGCATCCGCGCGTTCACCCGACCGGGCTCACTCCGGTCAATTCGCCGGTGCACAGCCAGCAGGCCGAGATCGTCGAGCGGCTTGCCGCCGACGAGACCGCCGAAGAGGAAATCGACGAGACCGCCGAGCTTTACGAGCCGGAAGCCGACGACGCTTCCGAACCCGAAGTGGAAGCTGCGCCGGCCTTGGTTCCCGCAGTCGCCCCGCGAGCACCGGCTGCCAAGCCGCGCCGGGCCCCGCGGCCGCGTTCGGCTGCGGGTGCGAAGGGCAAGGCCGCGTTCACGCTGCGCCTCGACCCCGGCCGCCACCTCAAGCTGCGGCTCGCCTGCGCGGTCAACGGCCGCTCGGCGCAGCAGCTGGTGACCGATGCGCTCGACCAGCTCCTGGGCAACATGCCCGAACTCGACGCCATGGCCGACACGGCCAACCGGAAGGGATGAGGATGATGTCCAAGGCCAACCGCTTCGGCTCTGCTGCTTCGCTGCTCGCCATGACCGCCATGATCGCGGCCTGCGCCACCACCGCGCCGAAAGTGGAAAGCGACTTCGTCAAGCGGTCGGGCGATGATGTCGGCCTCGCGAGCAAGGCGGCCCTCGCGCTCAGCGCCAAGGACTATCCAAACGCCATTCTTTACGGGGAGCGGGCGGTTGCCAGGACTCCCGACGATGCCGGCTTCCGGGCGCTGCTCGGCAACGCCTATTTCGCCGGCGGGCGCTTCCACTCGGCGGAAATGGCCTACCAGGACGCGCTGTCGATTTACTCGGAACAGCCGCAGGTCGTGCTCAAGCTGGCGCTGGCCCAGATCGCGCTCGGCAAGAACGCCGCCGCGCTGAACACGCTCGCAGTCGGCCGATTCACCCTCTCCGCCGCCGACTACGGCCTTGCGCTGGCGCTCGCCGGCAAGCCAGGCGCTGCGGTCGACGTGCTTCAGGCCGCGGCGCGAGACACTGGCGCCAACGCCCGCGTCCGCCAGAATCTCGCTCTTGCCTACGCGCTGAGCGGCGAGTGGACCCAGGCGCGCACGGTCGCCGCCCAGGACGTTCCCGCCGACAAGCTCGACGGCCGTATCCAGCAGTGGATGCAGCTCGCCAAGCCGCAAACCGCTTCGGCCCAGGTCGCGGCGCTGGTCGGGGTGACCCCCGCCGCTGTCGACGCCGGGCAGCCGGTTCGCCTGGCGCTGGTCAAGCCCGACACCCGCCTCGCCCAGGCCGCGCCTGTGAGGGTTGCCGCGCCGGTTCCAGTGGTTGCGGCGGTTCCGACTGCGGTTGCCGCCCCGGTGCCAACCCCCGTCGCCTCAGCGGTGAATACTCCGGTTGCCGCGCCGGCTCCGGCGCCAGTCATGACCGCGGTTTCCGCGCCGGTCGGGGTTGTGCCGCAGCTGGCCGTCGCGGAGGCCGCGCCGCCCGCGCCGCCCCCGTTCCCGCAATTCGCCGAGGCTGTTCCGCCCGCGCCGCCGCCGCCGCGGCCAGTCAAGCGCGCCTCGTCACCTGCGCCGGTCACTGCGGCGCTGATCGAGGCGGCGACGAGCGTTCGCACGGCCTTCGCCGAAATGCTTCCGCACGTGGCGCCAGCCGTTGCCGCCAAGCCCGCGCCGGCCAGGCATGCCGCCGCACTGGCGAAGCCGCGCAAGCCCGTGGCTCGCGTGCAGCAGGCGTCATTCCGCCGCGGCAACTCGAACTCGGTCGTCCAGCTCGGCGCCTATGGAACGCCCGAGGGTGTGAGCGCCGGCTGGAACCACCTGACCTCACGTTATCCCGCGCTTCGCGCCTACCTGCCGATGCGGGCGAAGTTCGTGTCGCCCAAGGGGACCTTCTGGCGGCTGTCGATCACCGGTTTCGCCGACCAACGCGAAGCCATTGCCCGATGCCAGGTCCTGAAGAACCGCGGCGGGGCCTGCTTCGTGCGCAATCTCGCCGGCGACGCGCCGGTCCAATACGCCTCGCGCTAAGCGCCGCCGACCAGCATTTCGAGGCAGGCCATGCGCACGGCCACGCCCATTTCGACCTGAAGCGCGATCAGCGACCGTTCGGGATCGTCGGCGATGGCGTCGGCGATCTCCACCCCGCGGTTCATCGGTCCGGGATGCATCACCACGGCATCGGCCGCCGCCTTGGCCAACCGGTCGGCATTGAGGCCGTAGGCCGCGAGATACTCACCAGGCCCATAGTCGACATCGCGCTCCAGCCGCTCGCGCTGAATGCGAAGCATCATCACCACATCGGCGCCGGCAATCGCCTCGTCCACTGAGACGGGCAGCTCGTCCGTGGCCGTGAGCTCGGGCGGGCCGGCGAGCCTGACTTCAGCGCCGAGGCGCGGCAGCAGCTTGGCATTGGACCGTGCGACCCGGCTGTGGCGGATGTCGCCGCAGATCGCGATCTTCAGCCCCGAGATCCGACCAAAGCGATGGCGAATGGTAGCGGCGTCGAGCAGGGCCTGGGTCGGATGCTCGTTGGTGCCGTCGCCGGCATTGATCACCGGCGCATCGACGATCTCGGCGGTCACCGCGGCAGCCCCATTGTCTCGATGGCGGATGACCAGCGCATCGGGCCGCATGGCGTTGAGCGTCCGCGCCGTATCCTCCAGCGTCTCGCCCTTTTTCACCGAACTATGCTCGGTCGACAGCGAGATCGGCGTCGCGCCGAGCCGCGCGGCCGCGGTCGCGAACGACATCGCGGTGCGGGTCGAATTCTCATAGAACAGGTTGAAGACGATCTTGCCGGTCAGCGCCTGGCTCGGCCGGCCCGCGCGATTTTGGGCGAACCAATGGTCGGCGCGGTCGAGAATCGTCGCGATCTGGCCGTCGGTCAGCGAATCGATGCTCAGGATGTCCACAAGCGCCTCGCTTATTGCGGCGCCGTAAGATTGACCAGCGCGTCGATGGCGCCTTGCAGGATATGCGCGGCGGCGAGCGCATCGACTTTCTCGGCGCGCCTGGCGCGGCTGACGTCCGCCTCGACCATCGCCCGCTCGACCGCTTGCGTCGACCAGCGCTCGTCCCACAGCAGGATCGGCAGCTCCAGGGGTCGCAGGTTGCGGGCGAAGGCGCGCACCGATTGGGTGCGCGGGCTGTCGCTGCCGTCCATGTTGAGCGGCAAACCCACGACCAGCCCGACGACATGCTCGCGGGCGACGAAGGCGCGCAGCGCTTCGAGGTCGGCGGTGAACTTGGACCGGCGCAGCGTCTCGCACGGCCCGGCGAAGTGCCAGCCGGCGTCGCAGATGGCGAGGCCGATGGTCTTGGTGCCGATGTCGAGCCCGGCGAGCTTGCCGCCACTCGGCAGAGTGGAAGCGAATTCCGCGGGCAAGGTCGCGATCAGCGCTGCCATGCGGCCAGCCTCCGCTCGGCGTCGCGGCGGATCGCGCCCCAGAACAGCGCATAATCGTAGACGTGATAATTGTTGCCGGGCAGGACGAACGGCCCAAGCGCGGGGATTGCCCCGTCGAGCGTCAGCAGCCCGCCGCCGCAATGGCCGCCGACCGTGCCGGCCTGAAGCGCCGCGGACTTGAGGTCGGCGGTCGGGACCAGGGTGCCGGGATTGTCGGCGGGCGGGGCGGCGCCATCCTTTACGCCGCTGATCGGGTTGACGCACAACACGTCGCTCTGCCGCCGCTCGCCGCCGGTCAGTCCCTTCGCTTTTTCCCAGTCGCGAAACAGGATGCCGGGATTGGCGGGCTCGCCGAAGCTCATCCAGGACAGGATGCAGCCGGTTTCATCGGGCGCAGTACAAGCCGGGAGGCCGAGCTGAGGCAGGTCTGAGACCGTGCTGATCGGCCAGCCGACGACATAGGCCGCGACCACCCGCTGCGCGATCGGCTGGCCCGCGACTTTCTCCTTCAGCAGCCGTTCGAGGTGGAGCGCGCCCTGGCTGTGACCGGCGAGGATGATGGGGGCGTCGGCGGGCGCTTCTGCGAGGAAGCGGTCGAACGCCGCGGCGACATCGCCATAAGCGAGATCGAGCGCCTTTTTGGCGTCATCGCTCTTGAGCAGGAACGCGCCGTAAGCCGCCTGGCGATAGCGCGGCGCCCAGACCTTGCCGGCGCCGTTAAACGCGCTCGCCTGGCTCTGGACGAACAGGCGGGTCTTGAACTCGGCGTCGCCGCCGGCCGTCAAAGGCGCGTTCCAGCGATCGGTTTCGAGATAGGTGGTCGGGTGGATGTAAAAGACTGCCGCCTTGCCTTGCGTCGCTGCCGGGACCCCATCAGGCAGCCATAACGAGGGGTCGTTCGAGACGCCCGGCCGCGCGATCCAGCTCGACGCTAGCGCATAATCGGGCGCGCCGCCCGCCTTGGCCGCCTCGAAATGGCCCTTTGGCACAGCCTGGCTCAGCAGCGCCCGCCCGCCGTATTGGAAAAAAACGAAGGCTAGCGCGACGGCAAGCACGGTGAGGACGAATATACATCCAAGGAAGCGGCGGGCGCACATTGGCGGCGGCCCTATTGGGCGGCGGAGCCGGGAGCAAGCGGCGCCGCGCTATTCCAGCACATCGTACAGGCGCACAACCCACGAAAGGTAGTAAGCGAAATAGGTGCCGGCGAAGATGACGTGAAAGCGCCGATTGGTGGTGCGGCCCGCGATGAGGCACAGCAGCATCAGCACCACCAGCCGCACCGGATATTCGACGCCGAGTGACTGGTAATAATCGCCACCCTTGTTCAACGTGTCGATGAAATCGATCGGCACGCTGGCGCCAAGCAGGCCAAAGAACCAGTATCGATGCGCGATGAAATAGGCGTCGTAGTCGCGGTGTTCGCCAACGTCGTCGGGAACCAGGATGGCCGCGAACAACGTGAACAGGAAGGCGTAGAACAGCACGAACAGGTAAAGTTCGAAGTGCCAGCTCTGGACGTTGATCAGGGTGTATTCGAACCACCAGAAGTGCACGGCCATCAGGATGATGGTTCCAGTCCAGAACAGGTGTGCAAGCGAGAGGGGCTTTTCGCGCCGGTGCTTCATGAATTGCGGCAGACCCGAGAGAATGCGCGTCATGCCGAGCGCAAGGACCACGCCGAGCAGCGCGCGGACGTGATAGAAGACCTCGACTTGCCCCTTCATGCGATCCCCCCAGATCTTGGCGCCGACTATTGACGAGCTTCGCCATCCTGCCAATGCCCGCCTGATGCGCCCTTCGGCACTGCTCCTCATCCTCCTCGCGCCGGCATTGTCGGGCTGCGTTGCCGGAATGGCGATGTCGGCGGCGAGTCTCGCGGCCCAAAGCGCGCAGGGGCGCCCGGTCAGCAACGAAGGCTACCAGCCCACCGCGCGCACCGCCTGCACCGCCCAGGCCGCGCAATATGGCACCGTCAATGTCATTGACGTCGAACAGCACAGCATCGGCAGGATCATCGTCTGGGGCACGGTCGATGACGGCCACGCCAGGCGCTCGTTCCAATGCGACTTCACGACGAAGGTCGTCGGCTTCAAGCTGCGGGCGATCAAGCCGCAGCGCTGATCACCAGATCGCGTAGAGGTTGTAGAGCATGTGCATCGCGGCGGGCGCAAACACCGACCGCGTCCTCCAGCGCGCCAGCCCGAGGATCAGGCCATCGACGAAGATGATCGCGATCACCCACCACGGGTAATTGTAATGGAGCAGGCTCCAGCCGAGCGCGGTAGCGAAGATCGTGATTGCGGTCCGCGTCCGCTCCTGAAGCCAGGCGAACAGCATGCCGCGGAAGATGAATTCCTCGACGAACGGGCCGAATATGCAGACCGCTACAATCCTCAGCGCCGAAGCGAGCAGTGGCGCCTCCCGCCACGGCCGCAAATCCCACGGTCCGCGCCAGTGCGTCAGCGCATCGGTCCCCGCCATCCACGCGAGATAGACGGCGATGAACCCCAGTGTCGCAACAAGCGGCGGCTTGGTCAGGCCGAACCAGGGCAGGGGGCGCTTGCTGCGTTTCACGCGGATGAAGATGACGACCAGCGCGGCGCCGCCGAGCCCGGCTTTCATGGCGGCTGAAGCGATTGGCTGCATTGGCGTTCCCCTGGATTTGCAAGCCCGTCGTGTAACGCTAAGGTTACATCAGACGAGGCCGATTCGACCAACCGACGAATGGCGGTCGATCGGGGCTCGACGGAATTGAGGCTGGGATTATGGTCCGCCGGACGTTTGAGGAGTGAAGGGCATGGCCACTGCTGCAGCCGCGATCATCGCCAAGGCGCGGCGCCGGATTTTCGATCATTTGATGGGCGCGAACGCGGTGTCGCCGGAATCCGCGGTCGAGTTTGAGCCGAGCGGCGTCATTCCCAGGCGCCAGTTCCAGCGCCTGCAGGATGCCGACGTGGTGCGGTCGACCGACGACGGGCGCTTCTGGGTCGACATTCCCACCTATCGGGAATGGAGCAACGTCCGCCGCAGGCGGCTCGCGGCGATCGCCGTTGTTGTCACGGCCGCCGCTGCAGCCGGTGCAATCATCGCGTCCATGGGCGGCGTCGCCAGCTGACGGCCAGCCGGTCTGAATACGACCCCGTCGGCGCCTCGTTCAAACTGGGGCCATCCGCAGTTAAGCCGATCGCTTCGCCATCTTAACTTTCGAGAGTTTGCCGCGTCTCGGTCGCAAGAGTAATAGGCCGATCGGCAATCAAGCTGCGTGCGTCGGGCTTCGCACCTGTGCCTCAGCCATTTGACTGTTCCACCGCTGCGGAATTGTGACGTTCGCGTGAGGGCGGGAGCGCGGGCATGGCAACCTTGAACGGAACATCGGCCGCTGACATTCTCAATGGGACCGTCCTGAGCGACACGATTTACGGCTACGGCGGCAACGATCTCATCAACGGCTATGCCGGCAATGACTTTCTCTATGGCGGGGGAGGAAAGGATACGCTGAACGGTGGGCCGGGAAATGACACCCTGCGTGGAAATGCCGGCGCGGATACTTTCCTTTACCAACCGGGTGACGGCCAGGACGTCATCGGCGATTTCGGGTTGACCGACGCGGTAATGATCAGCGGGTACACGTTTGCCCTCTCGATCATCCGCTCCGGTACCAGCGTGGTCGTGACCTTCTCGCCCTTCGACAAGATAACCTTCAATGGCGCGTCGGTCGCCACGGTTCAGGCCGGTCTGCATTTTCAGGGACATGCCGGCGTAAGCGGGGCAGGTTCAGGCACGATCACAGGGATCGCCGCACACGACGTGCTGACCGGCACCTCAGGCAGTGATGTGATCGAGTGGCTCGGCGGGGACCACATGTTCCACGTTGCACAGAACTTCATCTTCTGACGGAGCCATTGAAGGGCGGCGGGCAGCCCGCTATCCGCCCCATCCATGTCCGTTTCCCCCGAACAGGTGCGCCACATCGCCAAGCTGGCGCGCATCGCCATGAGCGACGAGGAGCTCGACCGGCTCCTGCCCGAGCTCAACAACATCCTCGGCTGGGTCGAGCAGCTCGGCGAAGTGAATACCGACGGCGTCGAGCCGCTAGCCACAGTGATCGACCAGAAGCTCCGGCTGCGCGACGACGTCGTCAATGACGGCGGCATCCGCGACGACGTGCTCGCCAACGCCCCCGAGGCCCAGCACGGCTTCTTCGCGGTGCCCAAGGTGATCGAGTGATGGGCGCTCCTCACTCGTCATTCCCGCGAAAGCGGGAATCCCGCTGCCTTTCGGGTGTGAGCCAGAAGAAAAGCGGGACCCCCGCTTTCGCGGGGGTGACGGCCGTTGACTGACCTGACCTCAAAAACCATCGCCGAGCTCCGCGACGGCTTCCGTTCGCGCGAGTTCTCCGCGCGAGAGGTCGCCGAGAGCTTCAACACGGCGGTATCGGCGGCCAAGGCGCTCAACGCTTACACGGTCGAGACCCCCGAAGATGCGCTCGCAGCGGCGGAAGCCGCGGATTCCGGCAAGGCGACGGGTTCGCTCGCGGGCATTCCGCTCGGGATCAAGGATCTGTTCGCGACGCGCGGCGTCGACACCACCGCCGGCAGCAAGATCCTGACCGGCTTCAAGCCGCCCTACGAAAGCACCGTCACCGCCAATTTGCGCAAGGCCGGCGCGGGAATGCTCGGCAAGCTCAACATGGACGAATTCGCCATGGGCTCGTCGAACGAGACCAGCGCTTATGGGCCCGTGATCTCGCCGTGGCGGCGCAAGGACAGCAACACCGGCCTGACCCCGGGCGGCTCCTCGGGCGGATCGGCGGCGGCAGTCGCGGCCGGCATCGCGCCGGGCGTCACCGGCACCGACACCGGCGGCTCGATCCGCCAGCCCGCCGCCTTCGTCGGCATTTGCGGGATCAAGCCGACCTACGGGCGCTGCTCGCGCTGGGGCGTGGTCGCCTTCGCCAGCTCGCTCGACCAGGCCGGGCCGATGGCCAGGACCGTCCGCGACTGCGCTATCCTGCTCGAGGCCATGGCTGGGTTCGACCCCAGGGATTCGACCTCGCTCGATCTGCCGGTGCCGCAGTGGGAAGCGGGATTGTCGAGCGACCTCAAGGGCAAGCGCGTCGGCATTCCGAGGGAGTACCGCATCGACGGCGTCCCCGCCGAGATCAATGCCTTGTGGGATCAGGGCATCGAATGGCTCAAGGATGCCGGCGCGACGCCGGTCGAAATCAGCCTGCCGCACACCAGATATGCGCTGCCGACCTATTACATCATCGCCCCGGCCGAAGCCTCGTCCAACCTCGCCCGCTATGACGGTGTCCGCTACGGCCTTCGCGTCGAGGGCGTGAAGACGCTCGACGACATGTACGCCGCGACCCGCGCCGACGGCTTCGGGGCCGAGGTCAAGCGCCGCATCATGATCGGCACCTATGTGCTGTCGGCGGGCTTCTACGACGCTTACTTCACCAAGGCGCAGCGGGTGCGGGCGCTGATCAAGGATGACTTCCGCAAGGCGTTCGAGCAGTGCGACGTGATCCTGACGCCGACCGCGCCAAGCGCGGCCTTCGGGATCGGCGAGACGACCGATCCGCTGGCGATGTACCTGAACGACGTGTTCGCGGTCCCGGCCAGCCTCGCCGGCCTGCCCGCGATGAGCGTCCCCGGCGGGCTCGACGGGCAGGGCCTCCCGCTCGGCCTGCACCTGATCGGCAATGAGCTCGACGAGCAGATCGTGCTCAACGCCGGCCTCGCGATCGAGGAGCGGGCCGGGCTTCACGGCCGGCCGGAGAAGTGGTGGTAACGATGGCTGACGCGAGCGCACCTTATCGCATCAAGGGCGAAACTGGCGAGTGGGAGGTCGTGATCGGCCTCGAGGTCCACGCCCAGATCACCGCGACCAAGTCCAAGCTCTTCTCGGGCGCCGCGACCGCGTTCGGCGCGGAGCCCAACACCCAGGTCAGCCTGGTCGACGCGGCCATGCCGGGGATGCTGCCGGTGCCCAACCGCGAATGCATCCGCCAGGCGGTGCGCACCGGCATGGCGCTCGACGCGAAGATCAACACTTGGAGCCGGTTCGACCGCAAGAATTACTTCTATGCCGATCTTCCGCAGGGCTACCAGATCAGCCAGCTCTATCACCCGCTGGTCGGCGAGGGCGAAGTCGAGGTGCTGGTCGACGACAAGGACGAGAGCACCGCCAAGACCATCGGCATCGAGCGCATCCACGTCGAGCAGGACGCGGGCAAGCTGATGCACGACCAGCACCCGACGATGAGCTATGTCGACCTCAACCGCTCGGGCGTCGCGCTGATGGAAATCGTGTCGCGCCCTGACATGCGTTCGCCAGCCGAAGCAGGCGCTTACCTCAGGAAGCTCAGATCGATCCTGCGCTACGTCGGCTCGTGCGACGGCAATATGGAGGAAGGCTCGATGCGCGCCGACGTCAACGTTAGCGTGCGCAAGCCGGGTCAGGAATTCGGCACCCGCACCGAGACCAAGAACGTCAACAGCGTCCGTTTCGTGATGGCGGTGGTCGAGCATGAGGCCAAGCGCCAGGTCGAGCTGATCGAAGGCGGCGGGACGATCGCGCAGGAAACGCGGCTCTACGACCCGGACAGGAATGAGACGCGCTCGCTGCGGTCGAAGGAAGACGCGCACGATTACCGCTATTTCCCCGACCCCGACCTGCTGCCGCTCGAGCTCGACGAGGCGTTCCTTGACGAATGCCGCGGCTCGCTCCCTGAGCTGCCGGACGCCAAGCGCAAGCGCTATGAGGGGGCCGGTGTCAGCGCCTACAACGCCAGCGTGCTGACCGCCGAGGTCGAGACGGCGCTCTGGTTCGATGCCTTGCTCGAAGCCGGCGCGGACGCCAGGCAGGGCGCCAATTGGGTCGTCGCCGAGCTGTTCGGTGCCCTCAACAAGCGCGGCGAAAGCCTTGCGACGACGGGCATTTCTCCGGCGGAAGGGGCGGAGCTCCTCAACCTTGTCGCAAGTGGCGAGATTAGCGGCAGCATGGCCAAGCAGGTGTTCGAGATCATGCTCGAAACCGGCGAGGCGCCGTCGAAGATCGTCGATGAGCGCGGGCTCAAGCAGACCAGCGACACCGGCGCGATCGACGCCGAGATCGACAAGATCCTCGCCGCCAACGCCGACAAGGTCGAGCAGTACAAAGCCGGCAAGGAAGCCCTGTTCGGCTTCTTCGTCGGGCAAACGATGAAGGCGATGGCCGGCAAGGCCAATCCGCAGGTGGTCAACGAACGGCTGCGGGCGAAGCTCGGTCTAATTCGTCATGCCGAGCTTGAGCGCAGCGACGCGGCTTATTCTTGCGTCCGCGCGGAAGGCTGGATGGCCCGGATCGAGTCCGCAGTGACGATGGAGGCTTGCCCGCATGCGTTTCAAACTGTTGGCCTCCGCTGCAGCCTTCGCTGCGCCGCCGCCGCGATTCGCCAGGCCCTGCGCCCAGCCGTCCCGCCTCCGCCCAAGCTCCTGATCGTCATCGCCGTCGACCAATTCTCCGCCGACCTGTTCGACGAATATCGGCCGCAGTTCACCGCCGGCTTCGCGCGGCTGGCGTCGGGGACGCTGTTCCGCAACGGCTACCAGGGCCACGCCACGACTGACACGTGCGCCGGCCATTCGACCATGCTCACCGGGGACCATCCCTCGCGGACCGGGATCGTCGCCAACAGCTGGATCGACCAGTCCGTTTCGCGCGACGACAAACGGGTGAATTGCGCCGAGGACGAGAGCGTCCCTGCTTCCACGTCGAGCAAATACACAGTGTCGGCCAAGCACTTGCTGGTGCCGACGCTCGGCGAACTGATGAAGGCGCAATGGCCGCAAAGCCGCACCGTCGCGGTCGCCGGCAAGGACCGCGCGGCGGTGATGATGAGCGGCCCCGCGCCCGACCAGCGCTGGTATTGGACCGGTTCAAGGTTCCAGAGCGACCTTGCCGCTGCTTCGGTTCCAGCCGTGGTGCCGAAGGTGAATGCGGGCGCCGCGGCGGGCCTGGCCCGCGCCCGCCCCGGGCTCGATCCCACGCCATTTTGTGCAGGCAAGGCAGCACCGGTCGCGCTCGCCGGCGGCAGGACCGTGGGCAGTGGGCGGCTTGCTCGTGCAGCGGGCGATCGCGATGGGTTTGAAGCCTCGCCTGAGCTCGATGGGGACACGCTCGCTTTGGCTCTCGGCCTCATCGACGAACTACGGCTTGGGAGAAATGCCGCGCCCGACCTGCTCGCGATCGGCCTGTCGGCGACGGACCATGTTGGGCATCGCTACGGGACGGAGGGCCAGGAAATGTGCCTCCAGCTGATGGAGCTCGATCGCGAGATCGGCGATTTCCTCGGCGTGCTCGACAGCCGCGGCATCGATTATGAGGTGGCGCTGACCGCCGACCATGGCGGCAAGGACATTCCTGAACGCGAGCGGCTGGCGGGCGTAAGCAGTGCCGCGCGCGTCAGCGCTGCCTTGGTCACGCCGCCCGGCCTGCTCGGAGGCCCTGAAGGCGACGTCTATGTCGACCGTAAGCTCTCCGATGCGGCGCGCCGCAAGGCGCTCGTCGAGGGGACGGCGGCCCTGCGCGCCGATCCGCAGGTCGAAGCGGTGTTCAGCGCGGCCGAGATCGCGGGGACTCCGCTGCCGACCGGCTCGCCCGAGCGATGGAGCCTGATCGAGCGGGCACGCGCCAGTCATTATCCGGGCCGGTCGGGGGATCTCTATGTGATCCTCAAGAAGGACATTACGCCCATCGCCAATCCCACCGGCACGGTCGCCACTCACGGCAGCCCTTGGGATTACGACCGGCGCGTGCCGATCCTGTTCTGGCGCCACGGCCTGTCGGGCGCGACGGTCGAACAGCCGATCGAAACGGCCGACATCATGCCGACTCTCGCAGCGCAGCTCGGGCTTCCGCTCACGCCGGGATCGGTCGATGGCCGCTGCCTCGGGCACGTCGCGGGCTGTCCCGCGGGGACACGCTAAGCATTTAGAAATACGGGCTTTTCTTTCGACGCCCGTTCGGGCACAAAGTGCCGATCGACTGATGGGGAAGGGCGCCCGCGCGCTCTCTTTGGAGGAAGTCCTTATGCGCAAGTGGGGACCTGCGCTCGTGGCGTTCAGCCTGGCCACCACGGCCTGCGTTCAGTCGCGGCAATATGCCGACATGCAGTTCACGCCGCCGCGGGGCGACTACAAGCTGCTGGTGCTGCGCCCCGACGTCACCGTCGGCGCGCTGACCACCGGCGGCATGACCGAGCCGCGCGCCGACTGGACCGACCAGGCCCGCGCCAGCATCGTCGCCGCGCTCCGCGCCCAGCAGGCGACCCACGGCGGCAAGGTGACGATCGTCGAGCATCGCAACGAGCTGCAGGGGGTCGACGCCCAGGAGCTGGCCGACATCGAGCGGCTCAATTTCGCCGTCGACCAGTCGATCGTCATCCACAAATATCTCGGCGACTATCTGCCGACCAAGCGCCGTCGCGGGCTCGATTGGACGCTTGGCGATGACGCCGTGAAGCTCGGTCGGAAGACCGGCTACGATTATGCTTTGTTCCTCCATGCCGAGGACCAGGTCGCGTCGAGCGGCCGGGTCGCGCTCGGAATCCTCGGCTTCGCCGGCTGCTTCATCGGCTTTTGCGCGCCCAATGTCGGCGGCGCCACCCAGCTCGATTACGCCTCGCTGGTCGACCTTCGCACCGGCGAAGTGGTGTGGTTCAACGTCGTCCAGGCCTCCAGCCAGTTGCCGGGAATCAAGTTCGGCGACCTGCGCACGCCCGCCGGAGCGCAACAGATGGTCGAACGACTGCTCGGCCGGATGAAGCCCGGCCAGGCTGTTCGCCAGCAATCGAAGGCGAGGTCGCGCTGATGTGCGCGCGCTGCCTCGAAATCAGCCGCCGGGCGCTGCTGGTCGGCGGCGGCGCCGCGGCCGCGGCGCTCGGCACCGGCGACCGCGCAGGCCCGCATCAAGCCGCAGGACATGGTCCCGCTGATCGGCCCCGGCTTCAAGCCCACCGAGCGCGACGAAATGGGCCTGTGGAAGGAGATGGAGCGGGCCGAGGAGGAAATCTCCGGCTCCAACCTGCTCGTCCAGGACCCCAGGCTGACCGGCTATCTCAAGGACCTGATCGGCACCGTCGGCGGTCCGGCCGCCAGGGATTTCCGCATCTATCTGGCGCGCATCCCCGTGTTCAACGCGATGATGTTCCCCAGCGGCTTCGCGGTGGTTTTCTCCGGGCTGCTCCTGCGGATGCGCAACGAAGCCCAGCTGGCCGGCGTGATTGCCCATGAAAGCGGCCACTTCCTGCGCCGCCACATGATCCGCTCATGGCGCGACCAGAAGCGCAAGACCGACATCTTCTCCTTCGGCGCGATGCTCGCCGGGGTCGGCGGCGCCGGGCTGGGCGCCTATCTCGGCGATTACGTCCAGCTCGCCCAGCTCGGCACGCTCATGTCGCTGTTCAAATACAGCCGCGAGATGGAGGCGGAGGCCGACGCCATGGGCGCCAGGCTGATCGCCGAGGCCGGCTACCAGCCGATGGAGATCGCCCGCGTCTGGTACCAGTTGATCGGCGAGGAGGAAGCCAGCGCCAAGCTATCGCCGCAAGCGGCGCGACCGCGGCTATGATGCGTTCGCGACCCACCCGGCGTCGGAGACCCGGATGGCCGACCTCAAGGTCAGCGCGGCGGAAATGACGGTCGCCGGGCAAGGCCTACATCACCGGCCGCGAGCGCTATCTCGCGACGATCGGCGGCTTCCGCCAGACCATGCTCGACGACCAGGTCAAGCTCAACGACCCGGGCGCGAGCGAGTATCTGATCCGGACGCTGGCCGAGGACGGCTGGAACGGCCTGCTGCGCTTTTACGAGGGCGAGGTCTGGCGGCTGCGCAACCAGCCGGGCGACGATGTTCGCGCGGCGCAGAGCTATGCGGCGGCGGTGGTCTATCCCGACGCGCCGGCGGACGCCTGGCGCTGGCACGGCATCTCGCTGTTGAAGACCGGGCGGACCGGCGAGGCCAAGGCCGCCTTCGCCCGCTACCTGACGATGAAGCCCGATGCGCCGGACGCCGCCTGGGTCCGGCAGGCGATCGGTTGAGGGGGACCATGAAACGAATCGCGCTCGCCCTTGTCGCCTCCGCCGTGGCGCTGTCCGGCTGCTCCTCGCTCGGCGCTGGCGAGAATGGCTTCAGCGACTACGCCCTGGTCCGGGTAAAGCGTGTGTCCGTCGGCGACGGCAGCATGACGGTGATGCCGCCGCAGCCCTGACAATCGTCACCGCAGCCAGCTGTTCGAGGACATTCGCGAGGTCGAGGACTGGACCCTCGATGGGCCCATCCTCAATTCGATGAGCTTCGTCACCGGCGTAAAGAGCGGGCACACCTTGATCCGCCAGCGCCGCAAGGCCGACCAGCAGGTCCCCAAGTTCCGCAGCGACATGACCCCGCCGGAGATCGCGGCGATGGTCGAAAGCCTGTATCGGGTGCGCGGCGGCGCGGTCGACTTCAGGACGCTATCGCTGAAGCCGCGGCCGTTCCTCGGCGTCAGCGGCTTCCAGCTCGACTATGAGCATCTCGACGACGATGAGCTGTGGCGCAGCGGACGCGTCGTCGGCGCGGTGATCGGCGGCCGGCTCTACATGATCCTGCTCGATGCCGCGCGGTCGCATTATTACGCGGCGACCCTGCCGGATTACGAAGCGATCGTCGCTTCGGCCCGCCTGCGTTCCTAGCCGACCGGCGAAATCGGAGTGGGCGAGGGGTCCGTGCCCGGCGTCGAAGGCGAGGGGACGTCGACGTCGGGTGTCTGCGGCGGCTGCTCGGGCGGCGCTTCGCTCGGCCGTCCCGGCTGCGAGGGCTCGGGCGTCTCGGGCGAGGGGGTCGTCGGCGGTTCGGGCGGAAGCTGTTGCATTCGTGTCGATCTCCTGTGGCAAGGAGAACGTTCGGGTTGCCCAATCGGCCCCCGACTGTTATAGGCCCCCGTCCTTTCGAGGCGGCCGCGCGCGCGTGGCGGAACTGGTAGACGCGCTGGATTTAGGTTCCAGTATCGCAAGATGTGGGGGTTCGAGTCCCTTCGCGCGCACCAGCCAATAAGCGTCGTGATCGTTCAGCCCCAGCGCTGGGCCGCTATGGAATTTCTGTTTGGGATTTTTGCAACGTGATCAAGACCGTCGAGACCGAGAACGAAGGCCTGAAGCGCGCCTTCATGCTGACCATCCCCGCCGAGGACATCGAAGCGCGGGTCGAACAGGAAGTGAAGCGGATCGCGCCGCAGGTGCGCATGCCCGGCTTCCGCCCCGGCAAAGTGCCGCCCAACCTCATCCGCAAGATGCACGGTGAATCGCTGACCGGCGATGCGCTCAACACGCGCGGTCCAGGCCGGCGTCCAGCAGCTGCTGGTCGAACAGAACATCCGCCCGGCGCTGTCGCCGCAGGTCGAGCTCGAACGAAGGCTACGAGCCCGGCAAGGACGCCGAGGTCAGGGTCACCGTCGAGGCGCTGCCCGAAGTGCCGACGCCGCAGGTCGAAGGCCTCAAGCTCGAGCGGCTGACCGTCGAGCCGGACGAAGCCGCGGTCGACGACGCAGATCAAGCAGCTCGCCGAGCAGAGCAAGCGCTGGGAAGACGCCAAGGAGGGCAAATATGCCGCCAAGACCGGCGACCTCGTCGTCATGGACTTCGAAGGCAAGGTCGGCGGCAAGCCGTTCGAAGGCGGCGCGGGCGAGGATATGCAGGCCGAGCTCGGCTCCGGTCAGCTGATCCCGGGCTTCGAGGACCAGCTCGTCGGCGCCAGGGCCGGCGAGGAGCGCGAGGTCAAGGTGACCTTCCCGGCCGACTATCCGGCGGACAAGCTCGCCGGCAAGGACGCCGTGTTCGCGGTCAAGGTGACGGGCGTGAAGACCGCCGGCGAGACCAAGGTCGACGAGGAATTCGCCAAGTCGCTCGGCCTTCAGGGCCTCGACCAGCTGAAGGAGCTGATCCGCGACCAGCAGGCGCAGGAACTCAACGGCCTCACCCGCACCCACATGAAGCGTCAGCTGCTCGACGAGCTGGCGGCGCGGCACGATTTCGCGGTGCCGGAATCGATGGTCGAAGCCGAATATCAGAACATCCTGCGCCAGCTGCAGCATGAGGCGAGCCACGAGCCCGACCCGGCCGCGGCGCTCAAGGAAATCGAGGACGATGCCGACGAATATCGCCGCATCGCCGAGCGCCGCGTGCGCCTCGGCCTGCTGCTGTCGGAAGTCGGCGCCGCCGCCGGTGTCGAGGTCAGCGAGCCGGAGATGAACCGGCTGATCGCCCAGGCCGCCGCCCAATATCAGGGCAAGGACCGCGACAATTTCATCCGCTACGTCCAGCAGGAGCCGATGGCCGCCGCCCAGCTGCGCGCCCCGCTCTACGAGGACAAGGTCGTCGATTATCTGTTCTCGACCGCCGACGTGACCGAGCGCACCGGGACCCGCGAGCAGCTCGAGGCCGATCTCGAAGCCGAAGAGGGCCACGTCCACGGGCCCGGTTGCGGCCACGACCATGCGGCCCCCCCGGCGAAGGCCAAGAAGCCCGCAGCCAGGAAGGGCAAGGCCGACGCTGCGCCCAAGGTCGAAGAGCCTGCCAAGGGCCCGGTCGAAGCGAAGGAAACGGCCAAGCCGAAGCCGGCCAAGCCGGTGAAGGACGCCGCCGCGGCCAAGGCGCCGACGGCCAAGGCGAAGGCCGAAGCCAAGCCTGCCAAGGTCGAAGCCAAGCCGCCAAGGCTGCGGCGAAGCCCGCCAAGGCCGAAGCCAAGCCCGCGGCCAAGAAGGCGCCGGCGAAGAAGAAGTAATCGTCACCCCGGGCTTGACCCGGGGCCTGCCTTTCTTGTCGAAGAGAAAGCGGATCCCGGCTCAGGGCCGGGATGACGATCCGGGGGAATAGTGGCGAACCAGAAGCAACCACGCATCGCCGTCCTGCTCCCTTGCTACAATGAGGAAGCGGCGATCGCGCGGACCGTGGCCGGCTTCCGCGCAGGCGCTGCCCGGCGCCACCGTCTACGTCTACGACAACAACAGCAGCGACGGCACGATCGCCGCGGCGCGCAAGGCCGGCGCCACCGTCCGGGCCGAACGCCAGCAGGGCAAGGGCCACGTCGTCCGCCGCATGTTCGCCGACGTCGACGCCGACGTCTACGTCATGGCCGACGGCGACCTCACCTACGATCCCGCGGCCGCCCCGGCGATGGTCGAGCTGCTGCTCGCCGACCAGCTCGACATGGTCGTCGGCACCCGCCGCCACGAAGCGAAGGACGCCTACCGCGGCGGCCACGTCATGGGGAACCGCGTCTTCACCGGTCTGCTCTCCGGCCTGTTCGGGCGCAGCTTCAGCGATATCTTCTCCGGCTACCGCGTGTTCTCGCGCCGCTTCGTCAAGAGCTTCCCGGTACTCTCCGCCGGCTTCGAGATCGAGACCGAGATGAGCGTCCACGCGCTCGAACTGCGCATGCCGGTCGGCGAGATCGAAACCGCTTACGGCGCCCGCCCCGAAGGCTCGCACTCCAAGCTTTCGACCTATGCCGACGGCTGGAAGATTCTGAAGACCATCGCCACCCTCTACCGCGTCGAGCGCCCGGTCCTGTTCTACGGCGGCCTCGGCGCGCTGCTGCTGGTCGCCGCGATCATCCTCGCCGTGCCGTTGGTCGTGACCTACGTCCACACCGGCCTGGTCCCGCGCTTCCCGACCGCGATCCTGGTCACCGGCATGACCATCATCGCCGTGCTGTGCGTGTTCGCCGGGCTGATCCTCGACACCGTCACCCGCGGCCGGCGCGAAGTCCGCCGGCTGGCCTATCTTGCCTATCCTCCCCTGCATTTGCAGGGGAGGGGACCATGCGCAGCATGGTGGAGGGGCCCCGGACCGGGCGCGGCTTGAACCTTGCTCCGATCCGCCCGATGTAAGCGCGACCAACTTCTAGAGGACCCAATCCCCGTGATCGACCATCAGGACATCGTTTCGCAGCTCGTCCCCATCGTCATCGAGCAATCCAACCGGGGCGAACGCAGCTTCGACATTTTTTCGCGGCTGCTGCGCGAGCGGATCATCTTCATCACCGGGGCGATTGAGGACCATATGGCGAGCCTGGTCACCGCCCAGCTGCTGTTCCTCGAATCCGAAAATCCGAAGAAAGACATCTTCATGTACATCAACAGCCCCGGCGGCGTGGTCACCGCCGGGCTCGCGATCCACGACACCATGCAGTATATCCGCCCGAAGATTTCGACCGTCTGCATCGGCCAGGCCGCCTCGATGGGCAGCTTCCTCCTCGCCGCCGGCGAGCGCGGCATGCGCGTCGCGCTGACCAACAGCCGGATCATGGTCCACCAGCCGTCGGGTGGCGCCCAGGGCATGGCGGCCGACATCGAAATCCAGGCGCGCGAGATCCTGCGCATGCGCCAGCGCCTGAACGAGCTTTACGCCAAATATACCGGCCAGAAGATCGAGGACATTGAGAAGGCCATGGACCGCGACAAGTTCCTCGAGGCCGACGAAGCCAAGGCCTTCGGGATCATCGACGAAGTGTTCGACACCCGCCCCGAATCCGGCGACGACGCCGGCACCGGCCAGGGCGAAGTCACGCCCGCCTAACGTCATCCCCGGCCTTGAGCCGGGAACCGCGCTTGCAACAAACGACCTAACTCATGTGACTAAGCGGAACGCCGGACACGCCGGAGCGATTTCGTCGGTGTGCCGACATTCCGCATCACCGTCATCAATCAGACGTTCACCGCCTGCGATGATCACGATTTGCCGTCGTTCGACGCCGCGCGGGTAAAAGGCATCAAGGCCGCGCTCGATATCGGCAGTGAGGAGGTTGCCGGCGGCAATCCCTTCTTCGCCGCCGAAGTCATCGTCGCGGAGAAGGACGAAAAGCTCGGTCGGTTCCTGGTGTCTATCGGGGCGTCTTCGATCCAATAGCCCGTCTATGGCACGCCGAATAAATTCATAATATGATGCCGAAGTTGCTGGTTCTTATGACACTCGCGCAACGGCGAGGTGCTCCAACCCGCCGCGTGGAGAGTTCCGATGGACGCACCTGCCCTTTCCCCGATGCTTCGCAAGCTCAGGCTCTGGGTCAACCTGACGCCGGAGCAGGAGCAAGCGCTTCTCGACCTGCCGCATAGTGTGACCATGATCGACAAGCAGAAGGTCATCGTTCGCGAAGGCGACGATATCTCGCACTGCTGGGTGGTTCTTTCGGGCTATTGCGTCCGTTTCAAATATGTCGGCAGCGGCGGGCGGCAGATCGTTTCGATCCACATGAAAGGCGACTTGGTCGACCTTCATAACGCGTTGCTGGGCGTCGCCGACCACGGGGTCCAAACCCTGACTGCATGCAAGATGGCCAAATTGCCGATCGAGGCGATCCGAGAGCTTTCCGATAAGGATTCGGCGATCAAGGATGCGCTTTGGTTCGACACGCTGGTCGATGCTTCGATCTATTGTGAATGGGTTGCGAACGTTGGGCGGCGCGATGCGGCAACGCGCATTGCCCATCTGTTGTGCGAGTTCGCCCTCAAGCTGGACGCCGTCGGCCTCGAGCAGCTGCATTATGAGCTTCCCATGACACAGGACCAACTGGCGGATGCCACCGGATTAACGGCGGTGCACGTCAACCGGACCTTGCAGGCGCTCGAACAAGATGGACTTATCGAGCGAGCCACTGCGAAGTCGGTGATCATCGGCGACTGGAAAAAGCTTGCCGAGGCGGGCGATTTTCAGAGCGACTACCTGCACCTCGACTCAATCAAGCGCAGGAACCGACACCGCTAATTGTCGTCCGATGGAAAATGGGGACGGTCGCCGTGAAGCGGCGCGCGCAGGGGATGGACATTGTGGCCGTCCAGCGGACGGCCATGACGCTCCGCCAGTGCCTCGAAGCTTGAATATGTCCGTTCAAGCGTAGCCAGCGCCGCCTCGACCGGCGCGGCGGCAGTGCCGCTCTCATGAATTTGGCCGCGGATGACCTCGGCGGCTGCCTGCACGACGCTGAGTGCGTCGTTCTTGGTCAAGACACCCTTCTCGATCAGGTGGTGAACGAGGCTGTCGAACAGTAGATATTCAACGCTGTTGAATGAGTTGCCATCAGCTCGCGCTGGCGAGCCGTCAGAGGGATCAGAAGGCATGTGCTCCATCCTGGAATGAGGGGGGAGCACGATTACTCTCAGCCGCCGACGCCCGAGGCCGTATGTCAGCGATGAACCAGATATGGGCGGGGCATGCAGATAAAGCAAACACGAGGACGCAAAAGCTAACAAGGGTGATGAAATCTATAGGAAAATTAGCCCATGTTGCTTTGATCGCCGACAATCGCCTTAGCGCGTCGGCGACTGAGAGACATGAGCGCTCCCGCTATGATCGGGGGAATGATCATGTCCGTCTCAGACCGAGACTATTTCAGACAACGCGCCGAAGAGGAGCGAAGCCGTGCCGAGTCTGCGGCATCGCCTGCGGCGGCCAGGGTCCACCTTGCACTGGCGTCCAAATATGATTCGCTGGTGACAAAGGCCGATGGCCAGCCAATCCTCATTTTGGCCGGGAATGACCTCAGGAAGCAGGCCTAGCAGGGATAGTCGCGCGAACGCGATTGCCACCTGAACACTTTGTTTCGCTGGCGTTAAGTTACGTTCAGTGGTGCCCATTCCGGCGTTGAACCGGGCAACCGCTAAAGCTTCGCTCCGTTCTAAACGCATCCCCTAAAGGAGGCGAAAATGACACGGACATTTGTTCTGGCGGCTGCGACTGCCGCCTCGACCCTGATTGCGATTGCACCGGCCGACGCGCAGCATTGGCGGTGGAACGACCGCGGCTGGCGAACGGTCGGTTACACTCGCGTCGACGGCCGTGACACGGACACCATCTATTTGCCAGGCCGCACCCGCCAGCGCGCGATCCGCTTGTGCGCGATAAATCAGCCACTGCGCCTGCGCGATTTCGATATCCGTTTTGACAACGGTCGCCGGCAGGACGCGAACACACGAGCCGTCCTGCGCGCCGGGACCTGTACCCGAGCCGTGGATCTGCGTGGCAACCGCCGCGATATTTCCGCTGTCCGGCTGCGCTACGAGCCGATTTGGCGGTCCTGGCAACGGCCGGTCGTGCGCGTCCAGGTACGCTAGACCGACCCCGGGGGTGGGCTTTCGTGCCCGCCCCCACGAAGCAACCGTGGTCGCCCCGGTGAGGCAAACGTCATTCTGACTCCCCGCCCATACGCATTCCACATTTCGTTGACTTGTTCTCATAGAACAAATGCGATACGACCCTGACATCCACAGGCGGTGCTCGGCCGCGCATTGACGAGGAGACAGGGGTCATGGCAGCGCAGTTGAAAGTCATCGGCAGCGGATTGGAATCGGGTAGGTTGGATACATCGGATCGGCAGAAGGCGCTCGACGCCGCGCTTGCCCAGATCGACCGCGCGTTCGGCAAGGGCTCCGCGATGCGGCTCGGCAGCCGCGAGAAGATGGAAATCGAGACGACGTCGACGGGTTCGCTCGGGCTCGACATCGCGCTTGGCGTCGGCGGCCTGCCGCGCGGCCGCATCGTCGAGATTTACGGTCCGGAAAGCTCGGGCAAGACGACGCTTGCGCTGCACGCGATCGCCGAGGCCCAGAAGACCGGCGGAACGGCCGCGTTCGTCGACGCCGAGCATGCGCTCGACCCCGTTTATGCCAAGAAGCTCGGCGTCAACATCGACGAGTTGATCGTGTCGCAGCCCGACACTGGGGAGCAGGCGCTGGAGATCGTCGACACGCTTGGTGCGCTCGAACGCGGTCGACGTGCTGGTGATCGACTCCGTCGCTGCCCTGGTGCCGCGGGCCGAGATCGAGGGCGAGATGGGCGACAGCCACGTCGGCCTCCAGGCGCGGCTGATGAGCCAGGCGCTGCGCAAGCTGACCGGTTCGATCAGCCGCTCGCGCTGCACCGTCATCTTCATCAACCAGGTACGCATGAAGATTGGCGTGATGTACGGCAATCCCGAGACCACGACCGGCGGCAATGCGCTGAAATTCTACGCCTCGGTCCGCCTAGACATCCGCCGTACCGGCCAGATCAAGGACCGTGACGATATCGTCGGCAACGCGACGCGCGTGAAGGTCGTCAAGAACAAGGTCGCGCCGCCGTTCAAGCAGGTCGAATTCGACATCATGTACGGCGAGGGCGTGTCGAAGGTCGGCGAGATCCTCGACCTCGGGGTCAAGGCCGGGCTGGTCGAGAAATCGGGCAGCTGGTTCAGCTACGACAGCGTCCGCATCGGCCAGGGCCGCGAGAACGCCAAGACCTATCTCAAGGAGAATCCCGACGTCGCCCAGCGCATCGAGAACGCCATCCGCGGGCGGACCGAGGAAGTCGGCGAGGCGCTGATGGTCGGCGTCTCGGACGACGACGACATCGGCGAATAGGCGGCGGCAGCACTTCCCCTCTCCCGCTTGCGGGAGAGGGCCGGGGTGGGGGCCTGTCGTGCTACCCGAAATCGTCGGGAATCATCGGCTCGAGCGGATTGATCGTCCTCGGGCCGATCGGCGCAAACAGCTTCTTGGGCTCGGTCAGCACGACCAGCACGAACCCGCCCGCCGAGCACAAGGCGACGCCGGTCAGGAACGGCTGGACCGTGCCGTCGAAGGCCTGGCCGATGAGGAAGCCGAGGATCGCCGCGCCGACGGTTCCGACCACGCCCTGGACCGACGAGGCGGTGCCGGCGATCGGCGCCATATTCTCCATCGCCAGCGTGCCGAGGTTGGACGAAGTGAACGCGAAGCAGGCCATGGTCAGGCCCTGGAAGACGATGAACAGCGCGATCGTCTCGTGACCGGTGAAGCCGATGGCGGCATGGACCGCGGTCACCACCGCCAGCGCCGCCGACGCTGAATGGCCGACGCGCCGCAGCCCGAACCGGCCGACGAAGCGCGAATTGAGCCACGAGGCGAATGCCATCGGCGCCGCGATCGAAGCGAAGACGAGTCCGATCAGCCGGCCTTCGCCGAACGCGTCGAAGACGATCTGCTGGATCGAGCTGATGTAGGCGATCAGCGCCGCGAAGCTGATCGTCATCGCCAGCGTGTAGCCGCGCGACAGCGGGTCGCGGATCGCCTCGGCCATCGCCCGGCCCATCTCGCCAAAGTTGAGCGAGCGGCGGAACTCGGGGTGCAGGGTCTCTGGCAGGCGCAGCCACGACCAGGCCAGCATGACCACCGCATAGCCGCCGAGCAGCAGGAAGATCGCGTGCCACGACGCGACGTAGCAGGATCGCCTGGCCGATGTTGGGGGCCAGCACCGGGATCAGCATGAAAGTCATGAACACCAGGCTCATGACCCGCGCCATGGCTTCGCCTTCGAACAGGTCGCGGACCATGGCGATGACCAGCACCCGCGTCACCGCGGCCGACGCGCCCATGGCGAAGCGGCCGGCGATCAGCAGCTCGAAGCTCGGCGCGAATGCGCACAGGCATGCGAACAGGCCGTAGAGCGTGATTCCCGCGGCAAGGATCGGCTTGCGCCCGAAGCGGTCGGCCAGCGGACCCCAGAACAACTGCGTCGAGGCGAAGCCGAGGAAATAGACGATGACGACCAGCTGGCGGTCGTTTTCGGTCGTGACGTGAAGCGACCGGCCGATGTCGGGCAACGCCGGGATCATGGCGTCGATGGCGAAGGCGTTGAGCGCCATCAGCCCGGCGAGCAGGAACGTCATCTCGCGCGTGCCGGGGCGCTTCACGCCATCCTGGAATGCCGAATCGAACATGGGACGCGCCTGCTGGCCGATGCCGTCCGGGCGTGCAACAGTGAGCCCATGAATCATCCACGGATTCGTCGCCGCACCTTCCTCGCCGGAGCCGGCGCGCTGGCCGGCGCGATGACGCTGGATCACGCGCGCCTTGCCGCCGCCGCGAAGGACGAGCTTGCGCCGGTCAAGCTGCCGCCGCCGATCTCCCCCGCCGAGCGCACGGAGCGCATGCGGACGGCGCAGCAGCTGATGGGCCAGGCCGGCATCGGCGCTGTCGTCGTCGAGGCCGGCCCAAGCCTCGAATATTATACCGGCGTGCAATGGTGGCGGTCGGAGCGGCTGACCGCGGCGGTCATCCCGGCCCGCGGCGATCCGGTCATCGTCACGCCCTTCTTCGAAAAGCCCTCGGTCGCCGAGACGCTGGACGTCCCCGCCGAATTCCGCACCTGGAATGAGGACGAGGAACCGCTCAAGCTCATCGCGGACTTCCTGCGCGAACGCGGCGTCGCCAGCTCGCCGGTCGGGTTCGAGGAGACCGACCGGTTCTTCATCTTCGACCGGCTGAAGCGGCAGCTTCCCGGCACCGCGATGGTCAGCGCCAACCCCGTCGTTCGCGCCCAGCGGATGATCAAGTCGGCGCATGAGCTCGAGCTGATGCAGGTCGCGAACGACATCACGCTGCGGGCGATGCGCGCATGCTGGCGAGCGCGCCAAGGCGGGCATGACTCCGCGCGACTACGGCCATGCCATCGACGCCGCGACCACGGCGCTCGGCGGCAGCCCGGAGTTCGCGCTGGTGCTGATCGACGAAGCCTCGGCCCAGCCGCACGGGTCGAGCAAGCCGCAGGTGACCAAAGCCGGAAGCACGGTGCTGTTCGACTGCGGCTGCACGGTCCACGGTTACCAGGCCGACATTTCGCGCACCTTCGTGTTCGGCGCCAATCCGACCGCGGAGCAGCGCAAGGTCTGGGACCAGGTCCGCCGCGGCCAGCAGATCGCCATCGACACGGCCAAGGTCGGCGTGCCGGCGGGCGCCGTCGATGACGCCGTGCGCCGGGCTTATGAAAGCTGGGGCTATGGCCCCGGCTATGCACTGCCCGGACTGTCGCACCGCACCGGCCACGGTATCGGCATGGAAGGGCACGAACCCGTTTATCTCGTCCATGGCGAAACGACGCCGCTGGCGCCCGGCATGTGCTTTTCGGACGAGCCGGGAATTTACCTTCCCGGCAAGTTCGGGGTCCGGCTCGAGGACTGCTGGTACATGACCGAGGCGGGACCGAAATTCTTCACCCAGCCGCCACCGAGCATCGACCGGCCGTTCGGCTAGGCCCGCGGCTGCTCGCTTCCGGGCGCCAGCGGCGGCTGGTGCGACGGCGCTGGCAGCGGCTCGATCTCCGCGGGTCCGGTGGGATCGAGCGTGCCTTCCCACCGCGCGACGACCGTCGAAGCGACGGCGTTGCCGACGACGTTGGTCGCCGACCGGCCCATGTCGAGGAAATGGTCGACCGCCAGGATCAGCAGCAATCCCGCCTCGGGGATGTGGAACATGCCCATGGTGGCGGCAATGACGACCAGGCTGGCGCGCGGCACGCCGGCCATGCCCTTGGACGTCACCATCATCACCAGCAGCATGGTGATTTCCTGGCCGATGGTGAGGTCGATGCCATAGGCCTGCGCGATGAAGATCGTCGCGTAGGTCATGTACATCATCGACCCGTCGAGGTTGAACGAATAGCCCAGCGGCAAGGACGAAGCTGGCGATGCGCGGCGGCACGCCGAACCGCTCCAGCGCCTCCAGCGTGCGCGGGTAGGCGGCCTCGCTCGACGCGGTCGAGAAAGCGAGGACGATGGGGTCGCGGATGTAGCGGATCAGCAACTTGGTCCGCGCGCCGACGAACAGGAAGCAGGCGCCGGCCAGCACGCACCACAGGATGAGGAGCCCGAGATAGAAGCTGCCGACGAACTTGCCGAAGGTGGCGATGATCTCCGGTCCGCGCTCGGCGATGGCGCTGGTCACCGCGGTGAACACGGCGAGCGGCGCAAAGCGCATGACGTAGTTGGTGACCTGCAGCATCACCCGCACCAGGGCTTCGATCCCGCGCACCAGCGGCTTGCCGGCGTCGCCGACCGCGGTCAGCGCTACCCCGAAGAACAGCGAGAAGATGACGATCGGCAGGATCTCGTTCTTGGCCATCGATTCGAAGATCGAGGCCGGGACGAGGTGAGTGACGAAGTCCTTGAGGTTGAACGCCGTGGTCTCGACGCCGCTGGCGGCGGTCGCCGGAGGCAGCGGCAGGTTGAGGCCGACTCCCGGCTGCAACGTGTTGACCAAAATCAGCCCGAGCGTCAGCGAGACCAGGCTGGCGAGGATGAACCAGGCGAGCGAGCGGACGCCGATGCGCCCCAAGGCGGCGACATCGCCCATGTGCGCGATGCCGGCGACCAGGGTCGCGAACACCAGGGGCGCGATGATCATCTTGATCAGCCGCAGGAACACCGCCGTGACGATGCTGAGATAGTCGGCGATTTCCTTGAGGTGCGCCGCGCTCGCCGGCGTGCCGTCGTCGATCGCAGCGTTGATCGCCCAGCCGGCGATAACGCCGAGCACCAGCGCGACCAGGATGAACTGGGTCAGTCTTTTGGCCATGACCGCAGCCAAGCCGGTGGCTGCGCCGCAGTCAAGCCAATGGCGTCAAGCTATGCCGGTTCGGGCACTCGCTGAATGACCTTGTCGGCAAGCGGGCCGTTCAGCTCGGCGAGATGGTCGAACTCGGCCTCGTAGGTCGCGAGCCCCTGGCTTTGCGCGCGCAGCTCAGCCTCGAGCCCGCTCAGTTCCGCTTCGGGCAGCAATGCGTCGATCCGGTCCCAGCCGGTCCAGCCTTCGCGCGGGGCGAGGCCGAGCATCTGGCCGCGACGCCCGGCGACCGCCGAGGTAATGCGGCTGGTCGCGCTCGATGGGCAGACGACGGTCAGCTTGTGCATCGGCTCGAGGAGGTGCGGTTGGGCGGCGCCGAGCGCCTCCTGCATGGCGATACGGCCGGCGAGGCGGAAGGCGAGCTCCGAGCTGTCGACGCTGTGGTAGCTGCCGTCGATCAGCGCGACCGAGCAGTCGACCACCTGGAAGCCGAGCGGACCCTTGACCATGGCTTCACGGACGCCGTCCTCGACTGCGGGAATCCATTGTTTGGGTACCGATCCGCCGTGAATCCGTTCCTCGAATTGGAAGCCTGAGCCACGGGGCAAGGGCTTCACTTCGATGATGACATCGCCGAATTGGCCGTGGCCGCCGGATTGCTTCTTGTGACGGCCCTTCTGGGTCACCGGCTTCCGGATCGATTCGCGGTAGCCCACGGTCGGTGTATGGCTCTTCACCTCGACTCCGTACCGGCGTTTGAGGCGCGCGGTGACGGTGTTCAGATGCTCGTCGTTGATGCCGCGCAACCGCATTTCATGATTGGCCTCGTCATGCTCGACGACCAGCGCGCCGTCCTCTTCGGCGAGGCGCTGAAGCGCACCTGACAGCTTGACGTCATCCTTGCGGTCGGCAGGCTCGATCGCGATCGCGCAATTGCGCGCAGGGTAGGCAATGTCGAGTGGCGGCGGCAGCTTGCCCGTTCCCAGCCATTCACCCGAATGAACATTGTCGATCTTGGCGACCGCGACGACATCGCCGTCGCTGCCTTCGGTGATCTTCTGCGTCTTTTCACCCTGAACCTTGAACAGGGATCCAACTCGGGCGTGTTCGCCCGACGCGATCTTGAGGTCGGCGCCTTCGACGATGCGGCCACCGAGGACGCGGGACATGGCCAGCCGGCCGATTGAGCCATGCACGACCTTGAAGACGAACAGGGCAGGGTCATTCACCTCAAGGCGGTTGGCGCTGGCTTGCGGGCCCGGCGCTTCGTGGCGGAGCGCCTTCAGCAGTCGCCGAACGCCCCACGAGCTGCTGGCCGAGCCGAACAGGACCGAAACCCCGAGGCTTTCGCCGGTTTCACGAGCGAGGTCCTGAAACACTTTTTCGGGCGTCGGCGCCTGGTCCATCAGCAATTGTTCGAGGAGCTCGTCGTCATGATCGGCGAGCTGTTCGAGCATGTGCGTGCGCGCTTCGATCTCGCGACTTTGCAAGTCGCTGGGAATCTCGATGCGCTCGGACTTTTTGCCCGCCTGGTATTTGAAGGCGCGTTCCAGCGCGAGATCCACGAACCCGCCGATCTTCTCGCCGTCCCAGATCGGAATCTGGCGGGCGATGAGCGGCGACACGCTCATCGGCTGGAGCGCCGAGAGCAGGTCGCGAATGCGGCCGTGGGCCTGGTCGATGCGGTTGACGAAGATCAGGTGCGGGATGCCGAGCTCGTCGAGGGCGCGCAGGGCCGGGGCGGCGAGGGGGGCGCGGGCCGGATCGGGGTCGACGACGACGATGGCGACGTCGGCCACCGCCAGCGCCCGCGCGCCATCGGGGGCGAAGCCGATCGAGCCGGGACAATCGAGGATCGCGAAGCTGTCCCCGAGATAATCGAAATTGTAGAGGTTGAGCTCGGTCGAGCCGCCGCGCTGGCGCGACTTCGGGGCTTGAATCGCCGATGCTGGAGCCGTTGGCCGTCGACCCCAAACGATCGGTGGCGCCGGCTGCGAACAGCATGGCCTCGGCAAGGCTGGTCTTTCCCGCGCCGGCGGGTCCCACCAGCGCGATCACTCGGGTGCCTTTGGATTCTCCGGCCATGCGACTCTCCCTTCGTCCGGTTCACGGGCGCGCGAGTCGCTCAGAGGAGGCGCTCGGGCGCCGATCTGAAACCGCCACCGTCCGCCTGTTTTTTGGCGTTGGCAAGGGGGCTCGTTACGCTTCCATCGCTGCTCGCGGTGGAACGGGCGGGGATGGCCCGAGGTTTTGCCCTGATGATCGACAGCAAGGGACATCAGGCGCGTTCGCCTGCCGAAATGCCGGGACGGGCGTGGAAGGATATCCTCGCGCGCACCTACAAGCGGACGTGGGATGATAATGTCGGATTGATCGCGGCCGGTGTCGCTTTTTACGGCTTCTTCGCGCTGCTTTCGCTGTTGGCGCTGATTGTCCTTTTCTACGGCGTCGCGGCCGACCCGCTGACCGTGATCAAGCATATGCGGACTTTGACCGCGGTCCTTCCTGGTGACGTTGCGACCCTGATCCGCGACCAATTGCTGACCTTGGTCCACTCGTCCGGCCAGACCAAGGGCCTGGGCATCCTGCTTGCGTTCCTGATCGCCATTTATGGCGGGACAAACGGCGCCGCCGCGCTGATTACGGCGCTCAACATCGCGTATGAGGAAAAGGAAAAGCGCAGCCTCGTTCGCTTTTACCTGCTGGCGATGCTGATGACGCTCGGGGCACTTGTCGCCGCGCTTGCGGCAATCGGCGCGACCGCCGGCGTTGCCGTCCTCGGCCGGCTGCTTCCGCAGGCCTCGCCTACCGCCGTCGCGGTCGGGAAGGTGGCCGGCTACGTGCTTCTTGCACTGGTCGCCGCGGCCGTCGCCGCGACGCTTTACCGCTTCGCACCGGCGCGCGAGGATGCGCGCTGGACCTGGATCACGCCCGGCTCGATATTCGCCGCGGCTGCCTGGCTGATCCTCACGTCCTTGTTTGGGTTCTATCTTGCGAGCGTCGCCAATTACGAGGCAAGCTACGGCTCGCTCGGCGCGGTGGTGGCGATGCTCACCTGGATGTATTTCTCCGCTTACACCTTTCTCATCGGCGCCGAGCTCAACAGCGAGGTCGAGCACCAGACGGCCAAGGACAGTACAACCGGATCGCCGGAGCCCCTCGGCGAACGCGGCGCATGGGCCGCCGACAATGTGGCGACCGATGACACGGTCGAGGACCGGCCTGAGGAGCAAAGAGAAGGGGAACGGCTGACTAAGGCTGCTCCCAAGGTAGCGGACGAGAAAGGCTAGGCCGCCGGAAGCAGACGGCGTTCGCCGGCGAGGCGGAGCAGGGCGGCCTGCAGCTTCTCGAATGCGCGGACCTCGATCTGACGGATGCGCTCGCGGCTGACGCCATAGACCTGGCTGAGCTCTTCCAGGGTCTTGGGCTCGTCGGCGAGGCGGCGTTCCATCAGGATGTGCTTTTCCCGCTCGTTAAGGCTGTCGAGCGCTGTCACCAACAGGTCGTGGCGAACACGCGTTTCTTCATCTTCGGCGATGCGCTCATCCTGCAGCGGGCCGGTGTCGACGAGGAAGTCCTGCCACTGGTTCTCGGCGCCCTCGTCGCCCTTCAGCGGCGCATTGAGCGAGGTGTCGCCGCCCATCGCCATACGCCGGTTCATCGACACGACCTCGTCCTCGGTGACTCCGAGATGAGTCGCGATCTTGGTTACGTCGGCGGGCTTGAGATCGCCTTCCTCGAACGCATCGATCTGGTTCTTCATGCGGCGGAGGTTGAAGAACAGCTTCTTCTGCGCGGCGGTGGTGCCCATTTTGACGAGGCTCCACGAGCGCAGGATGAATTCCTGGATCGAGGCCCGAATCCACCACATGGCGTAGGTCGCGAGGCGGAAGCCGCGATCGGGCTCGAACTTCTTCACGCCCTGCATCAGGCCGATATTGCCTTCAGAGATGAGCTCGCTGACCGGCAGTCCGTAGCCGCGGTAACCCATGGCGATCTTGGACACGAGCCGCAGGTGTGAGTTGACGAGCTTGGCGGCAGCTTCGGTGTCACCATGCTCACGCCAGCGCTTGGCCAGCATATATTCTTCCTCAGGGCTGAGGATCGGGAATTTCTTGATCTCGCTGAGATAGCGGTTGAGGCCGGCCTCCCCACCGGACGCTGGGAGCGAGACGATCCCTTTCGACTGAGCCATATTCTTCGTCTTCTCCCTTTGGCGGGCGGTTGAGCGCCCTACCTTGTTAAACCCTATACACCAAGTGCGTTGAACAGTTCCTGCATGTCCGACGGCATGGGACTGGAGAACGACAGCCTGCTTTTGGTCACCGGATGGGTAAAGCCGAGCTCGGTGGCGTGTAGTGCCTGCCGGTGAAAGTCTAGCTCCTTCAGAAGCTTGCCGTGCGTCTTTCCGGCCCGGCCATAAACTGGGTCGCCAAGGAGTGGATGGCCAAGCGAGGCCATATGGACCCGGACCTGGTGCGTTCGACCGGTTTCGAGCCTGCATTCGACCAGCGCAGCATCGCGCAGCGGATTGAGCCGACGCCAATGCGTCACGGCCCGCTTCCCCCGCGATCCTTCGACGATCGCGATCTTCTTGCGGTTGGCGGCCGAGCGGGCGAGCGGAGCGTCGACCGCGCCTCCGCTGGCCGTCGGCACTCCGTCGACAATCGCCAGGTATTGGCGGTCGATCGAATGGGCGGCAAACTGTCTGGCAAGGCCCTCGTGGGCGACGTCGGTTTTGGCGACCACGAGCAGACCCGACGTGTCCTTGTCGATTCGATGGACGATGCCAGGCCGCGCCACCCCGCCGATCCCAGACAATGAACCACCGCAATGGTGCAGCAGCGCGTTGACCAAAGTGCCGTCGAAATTGCCGGCGGCCGGGTGGACGACCAGTCCCGCCGGCTTGTCGACCACCAGCAGATGATCGTCTTCGAACACGATGGTCAGCGGAATATCCTGCGCTTCATTGTGCGCGGGCCGGGGCTCCGGGACGGCGACCCGAAGGCTTTCATCGCCTTTGACCTTGACCGCGGGATCGCGAACAGGGGCGCCCTTCGCTTCCACGGCACCGCTCCGGATCAGGCTTTTCAGGCGCTCGCGCGACATGGTCGGGACGGCATCGGCGAGCGCGCGATCGAGCCGCCAGCCGGCATGGGCAGGCTCCAGGCGCACCTCGATCGTCTGAATTCCCCCCATCCTGGACTGGAACATGGGTTTTGGGCCGCTAGTCTTCAATGGCGGCTTAGTCGCCTTCCGGGCCCAGATAATCGGGTCCGTAGACCGCCTCGCGGATGTCATGGTGAAGCGTACCGTCGAAGGGGTCGGTCTGGACCAGGAAGACCACCGCCATGTTGTTGGCCGGATCGACCCAGAACAGGGTCGACCAGGCGCCGTCCCAGAAGAATTCGCCCACCGCGCCCCGATTTTCTGCCTCGTTCTTGGCCTGGCCGGTTCGGACGAAAAAATCGATGCCGAATCCGCCAGTTCCCTTGTCGGGAAGGAAAAACCTCTCCCTCATTTTCGGATCGAGCTGGTCGGTGCTCATCAACCGAATGGTCGAAGGTTTGAGGATGCGCGTACCGCCAAGCGTGCCACGGCCCAGCAGCATGCGGGCGAAGCGCATGTAGTCGTCGGCGGTGGTGGCGAGACCGGCGCCACCCATGGTGAGCTCGCGGTTGCTGAAGTTGAGCTTGAGCAGGTCGGCGCGCAACTCCGGGTGGAGCTTCTTGTCAGGCCCCAATTTGTAAGCGGACGCGAGCCGGGAAAGCCGCGCGTCGGGCTGGGTCCAGGCGCTGTCCGTCATGCCGAGCGGTTCCAGGACCTGCTGCTGCATGTAAGTCTCGAATGGCAGGCCACTGAGTTTTTCTATCAGCCGCGCCTGAACGTCGACCGCCGCGCTGTATCGCCACTGCGTGCCCGGTTCGTACATCAGCGGGGCTGTCGCCAGCTTCGTGCTGAACTCGGCGAGGGTGTTGCCGACGTTGAGGGGGTCGATCTTCGTGAATTGCTGCTCGGGATAGCTTGGGCCATCCCAATAGCCGAAGCCCGCGGTGTGGCGCAGGATATCGCGGATCAGGATCGGCCGGTCGGGCGCCTTGAGGACCGGCTTGCCGGCAGCGTCCATGCCGGTGAAGACCTTGGTGTCGGCATATTCGGGAAGATAGTTGGCGAGCGGCTCGTCGATGCCGAACCGGCCTTGCTCCCACAGCCGCATCAGGCCGACCCCAGTCACCGGCTTGGTCATCGACCACACCTGGAACAGGTCGTCGCGCCGGATCCGCCGCCTGGTTTCGCGGTCGGCGAAACCGGCGGTCCCGTAGTAGGCCTCGCGCCCGTCCTTCCAGACCAAGGTCAAGACACCGACGGCGCGCCCATCGTTCACCATGTGCCGAAGTGCCCGGTCGATGCGCGCCTTGTTGAGATGGAAGGCGGGCTGAGCCTGATGCTTCGGCGCGGCGCCAGTGACGGACGGGGCGGTGGCCGCGATCGCGGCAAGAACCAGCAGGAGGTGATTACGCAAGGCCGTTTCCTCTCTGAGGCGGAGACTAGCCAAACCTTGCGCGAGGTTAAACTCCGGCCCATGAAGGCGCCGCGATGAACGCCGTCGATCTCGCCAGTCTGCTTTGCTCGCGGCTCTGCCACGATCTGATGTCGCCCGTCGGTGCGCTCAACAACGGGATCGAGCTGCTGGCCGACGAGACCGATCCCGACATGCGCGAAAAGTGCCTGGAGTTACTTGCGGACAGCGCTCGGGCCTCGGCCAACAAGCTCAAATTCTTCCGTCTCGCGTTCGGGGCAGCCGGTGGGTTCGGCGAGGCGATCGATACGCATGAGGCCCAGGCCGCGCTCGAGGGTTTGTTCGGACCGGAACGGCGGATCGAGCTTGGCTGGGCGATCGACGAGAACAAATTGCCCAAGGGTGCGGTGAAATTGCTCCTCAACCTCGCGCTCCTGGCGGGCGACGCGCTGGTCCGCGGCGGCCGCCTCGATGTCGGCGCCGAAACCCGCGACGGCGAGCTCGAGCTGGCCATCCGCGCCGAGGGTCCGCGGATCCTGCTTGACCCGGTGCTTCGCGATACGCTGGCGGGTGGGGGAAGCGGCGGCACGGTCGAACCGCGGGCGGCCGCAGCCTGGCTCGCGCACAACCTCGCCATCGATGCCGGTGGCTCGATCCGGCTGTCCGACCCTTCGGCGGAAGCGCTGATGATCGGGGCCACGCTTCCGGCGGCGTAGATAACGCAGCGTTAACTCCTGCCCGGCATAAGCCCTCTCGAAGCAGCGCTTTGAGGGGCGATTTCGCCGATGGACGATCTGATTGCCGATTTCGTAGCCGAATGCCGCGAAATGCTGGAAGCGCTGGGCGGCGAGATTGTCGCCTGGGAAGCGCAGCCCGACGACCGCGCGCGTCTCGATAACATCTTCCGCTTCGTTCACACGGTGAAGGGCAATTGCGGCTTTTTCGACTTTCCGCGCCTTGAAGCGCTGAGCCACGCCGCCGAAGATGCTCTGGCCGACGTTCGCGCGGGCCGACGCGTGCCCGATGAACATTTGGTCAGCGCCGTCCTCGCTATCATCGACCGCATCGCCGAAATGATTGCCGCCATCGACGCCGGCGAGGAATTGCCCGCGGGCGACGACAGCGCCTTGATTGCAGCGCTCGCACCTGGAGCGGAAGGTCCGGCGACGCCGCTGGTTGCGACTGCCGCCGACGGTCAGGGCAAGGCGGCGTCCGCGCCGCGCACCATCCGACTGTCGGTGGAGCTTCTCGACCGCGTCATGAGCACCGTTTCCGACATGGTGCTGGCGCGCAACGAGCTCGCCCGGCGCCTTCGCGAATCCGCGAGTGATGTGCCCGTTGACGGGGCGTTCGAGCGCCTGTCGTCGATCATCGCCGAAATGCGCGACGCGATCACCCGCACGCGCATGCAGCGGATCGAGAACCTGTTCGTCGGCCTGCCGCGCATGGTCCGCGACCTGTCCGCGGAGCTGGGCAAGCAGGTGCTGGTCGATATCGAGGGCGGCGACGTCGAGCTCGATCGCGAAATGATCGAGATGATCCGCGATCCGCTGACCCACATCGTCCGCAATTCGGTCGATCATGGCATCGAAACCCCCGCCGAGCGGCTCAAGGCCGGCAAGCGGGAGATCGGCATCCTCGCCGTTTCGGCGCGCCAGTCGGGCAACCAGATCCTGATCGACATCCATGACGACGGCCGCGGCATCGACGGCAAGAAGCTGGTCGAAAAGGCCATTGCCGCAGGGATCGTCGACAAGAGCGATGCGGGACAGCTTAGCCCGCGCGAGCAGCTCGCCTTGATCTTCGAGGCCGGCCTTTCGACTGCCAAGCAGGTAACCTCCATCTCGGGCCGCGGGGTCGGCATGGACGTGGTCCGCTCGAACATCGAGCGCATCGGCGGCATCGTCGAGGTCGACAGCAAGCCGGGCGAAGGGACTCGCATGACGCTGCGCGTCCCGTTGACCCTAACCATCATCCCGGCGCTCACGGTGTCGATCGCCGGTCAGCATTTCGCGATTCCGCGTTCGGCCATTGAGGAGATCGTTCGCGCTAACGGCGAATCGGTCGTGCTCGAAAATCTGGGCGGTGCCGGTGTTGCGACCATCCGCGGCCGCCGCGTTCCCGAGGTTTCGCTTGCCGCCATCCTTGGCATCGACAGCGCGGTCGCGGAGAAGGACCGCACCCTGGTGGTCCTTCGGCCCGCAGGCGGCGACGTTTATGCGCTGTCGGTCGATCGCATTCACGATCACGAGGAGCTGGTCGTTAAGCCCGCCGCTCCGGCGGTCATGGCGACCGGCCTCTATGCCGGCACCACCCTGGCCGATGACGGCAGTCCGATCCTGCTGTTCGACCCCGCGGGGCTGGCCCAGGTTGGCGGCGTCAAGCTGGAAGCGCAGGAGCGCACCGCGCGGATTGCCGAAGGGCCGGCCACGGCGCAAGCCAGGGCCACCGTCGTGCTGCTGTTCCGCGGTCTCGATGGCGGTCGCCGGGCCATCCGCCTCGCCCTGGTCGATCGCATCGAGGAAGTTGCCGCGACCGCCGTCACCGAGGCGGCGGGCCAACTTCGGGTCCAGGTTGGCGAGGCGATCCTGCCGCTTGCTGGCATGACCGCGGGCGAACTCGGCGCCGACAAGGTCCGCTTGTTCCGGCTGAACGACGGCAGCCACGAGGTCGGTTACGCTTTCCGCGAGGTCATCGACTTCGCCACCATCGACAATGACGTCATCAACGCCGAGCGGCCGGGTGAGATCAGTGGCGTGTCGCTGATCAATGGAGAGCCGGCCGAGCTGATCGACGCGCACTGGCTGTTCGCTCACCATGTCGGGCCGGCCGCGCGCCTCACGAGCGAGTTGGTCTGCCGGCTGCCCGGCGAAGACCCGTGGATGCAGAACATGCTTCGCCCGATCATCGAGGCTGCCGGCTATCGGGTTGTTGGCGAAGAGCATGAAGGCACTGCCGATCTGGTGATTGCGTCGCAGGGCGCCCAAGTCGGGGATCAGGGCGCCAACACCATTTGGCTCCGCACCGAGCCGGAGCCCGCGAACAAAAAGGACGAGAGCATCTATCGCTACGACCGGGCGAGCCTGCTGTTCGCGCTCAAGTCGGGTACCGCCGGGAGGGCGAAATGAGCGAGCTTCTGCTGGTCGTGACCATCGCCGGCGCGCGTGTCGCGCTGCCCGCCGCCGCGGTCGAATCGGTGGTTGAGCTGGATACGTTGATCCCGGTGCCGCGCGCGCCGCGCCACGTCGCTGGATTGTCGGCGCTGCGCAGCCGGGTACTGACCGTTATCGACTGCATGCGCTCGCTCGAACTGGGTGAAACGGATTGCTCGGACGGCATCCGCGAGGCCGCGGTCGTTGAACTCGACGGCCACCACTATGCCTTGATCGTCGATAGCGTCGAAGACGTCCTCGAATCCCTCTCGGAGCCGATGCCTGTGCGGGCCGCCATGGGCGCGGGCTGGGAACGGGCGTCGGAAGGCATGGTTGAAACCGAGACGGGTCCGCTGCTCCTGGTCGACGTCGCCGCGCTAATCGCTGGCGCCGAGGTCAAGGCCGCAGCTTAAGCTCTTCGTTACCCTTAGCGTTTACACGCGGCGAGATAGGAACCGGGAAAGCCGAGCCATGAAAAGCTGTTTGATCGTCGATGACTCCAAGGTGATCCGCAAGGTCGCCCGGCATATCCTCGAAACCTTGAATTTCGAGGTTGACGAGGCCGGCGACGGCCAGGAGGCGCTGACGCGCTGTGAAGCCAAGATGCCCGACGTCGTCCTGCTCGACTGGAACATGCCGGTGATGAGTGGGATGGAGTTCCTGAAACTCCTTCGCCAGACCGGCCATGCCGACCAGCCCAAGGTCGTCTTCTGCACCACGGAAAATGACATGGCACACATCCGCGCGGCGCTCGAAGCCGGTGCGGACGAATATGTGATGAAGCCCTTCGACCGCGAGACGCTTCACATCAAGCTTCAGCTCGTCGGCGCCGCTTAAGAGCCGGGCGTGGAGCGGGCGCTCGCCAGATCGCGGGACGCTTATCCGGACCCGCGCCCCAACAGGCGTCGAATCCGCCTGATGATCGTCGACGATTCGACGGTCGCCCGGGCGGTCCTGTCGCGGATGATCGAAACCGATCCTGCGTTCGAAATCACTGCCGTCGCCGCGAGCGGCGAAGCGGCGGTTGAAGCGCTTGGCGAATGCCGGGTCGACATCGTCATCCTCGACCTCGAAATGCCGGGCGCGGGGGGTCTCAAGTCGATCCCGCGGATTATCGGTGCTGCCGCCGGCGCCAAAGTCATGATCGTCTCCTCGCTGGCCGAGGAGGGCGCCGAGCAAACCGTCGCGGCGCTCGCGCTCGGGGCGGCGGACACCTTGCCCAAGCCTGGCACCGGACGCTTCAATGGCAAATTTTCCGAAGTGCTGCTGACTAAGCTCAAGGCGCTTGGCTATGCGGCCGGGCCTGAACCGCTGCCGGTCCGTCCGGTTAAAGGCAAGTCGGCTCCGATGCTTCTGCGGCCGATGCCCACCGACCCCATCGACGTCTTGGCGATCGGTGCTTCGACGGGGGGCATCCACGCGCTCGGCAGCCTGTTCCAGGCGCTGCCGAAACGCATTGGGGTGCCGATCCTGGTCACCCAGCACCTTCCGATCCCATTCATGAGTGTGTTTGCGCGCCAGATCGGCGCCATCGCGCAACGCGACGCTTTCGTCGCCGAGGACGGCATGGTCCTGGTTCCTGACCGCATCCTGCTCGCACCCGGCGACGCGCATTTGACGCTCGAGCCCATGCGGAATGGCGCAATCGTCCGCCTGGCTCACGCCAAGGGCACCAGCGGGTGCCTGCCGTCGGTCGACCCGATGCTCGCTTCCGCCGGCGCGGTCTATGGAGCCGGCGCTCTGGGCGTTGTCCTGACTGGCATGGGCCGCGACGGTGTCGAGGGCGCCGCACGGTTGGTCGCTTGTGGCGGTTCGATCATTGCCCAGGACGAGGCCACTTGCGCAGTTTGGGGCATGCCGCGCGCGATCGTCGAGGCGGGGCTCGCCTGCGCCGCTCTTCCGCCAGTCCAGATTGCCCGGCGCATTGCGGCGCGTACTGTGGAGCCGAACGGGTGCAAATAAGCGATAGCTCCAGCCGAATCCTCGCCGGCCTCCTCGAGGCGCGGACGGGCCAGCAACTGACCATGAGCCGCCGCTGGCGGATCGAAACCGCGCTGTCGAAGCTGCTCCGTGAACGCGGCATCGCCACGCTCGACGAGCTGATCACCATCCTCGTCATGGGCAAGGAGCCGAATTTGTCTCAGCAGGTGGTCGAGGCGCTTCTCAACAACGAGACCTATTTCTTCCGCGACCGCTCGCCGTTCGACTTGCTCCAGCGGCATACGCTGCCCGAGCTCGCGGCCAAGCGCGCCAAGACCAAGCGGATCAAGATCTGGTCGGTCGGCTGCTCGACAGGTCAGGAAGTCTATTCGCTGGCGATGATGTTCGCCGAGGCGCCCGAGGAGTGGCGTGGCTGGACAGTCGACATCCTCGGCACCGACGTGTCGACCGAGTGCGTCGACCGTGCCCGCACCGGCGCCTACAGCCAGTTCGAGGTCCAGCGCGGCCTTGGCATCAACCAGATGATCAAATGGTTTGAGGAGAGCGCCGACGGATGGCGCGCGGTCGAAGCGCTGCGCCGCCCGGTCCGCTTCCAGGTCCACAATCTGCTCGAGCCGCCGCCGCACCCGGGCGGATTCGACATCGTCCTGTGCCGCAACGTCCTGCTCTACCTCAGCCCCGACAAGAAGGCGCTGGCGTTCGAGCGGTTGACCAGCGCCATGGCTGAGGACGGCTGGCTGATGCTGGGGGCTGGCGAGACTGTGATCGGACAGACCACTCGGCTCGGTTCGGACATCAACGCGCGCGGCCTTTATCGGCTGACGGGCGACGGCAGCCGGATCGAAAAGCGGCACAGCGACCGTCGCGCCGCCCAAGCCTGACACGCACAGGGCTTGACCCAAAGCCAAAGCTTGTGCGCCATGCGCCGGTGATGGATTTCATCGAGCGGCCTTCGCCCAATTTCGACGAGCGCAAATTGCCCGTCTCGATGATCGTGCTTCACTATACCGGAATGCCCGATTGTGAAGGCGCGATGGCGCGCCTGACCTCGCCCGAAGCGCAGGTGTCCGCCCACTATTGCGTGGACGAGGATGGCACCATCTATCGCCTGGTCGATGAGTCGAAGCGCGCCTGGCACGCCGGCAAGTCGCGCTGGCGCGGCATGACCGACGTGAATTCGGCCAGCGTCGGGATCGAGATCGTCAATCCCGGCCATGAGTTCGGCTATCGCGAGTTTCCGGACGAGCAGATGGCGTCGGTCATCCCGCTGGTCGCGGACATCAAGGAACGGCACGGCATCGGCCGCGGCAATGTCGTCGGCCATTCCGACGTGGCGCCCGCGCGCAAGGAGGACCCGGGCGAACTGTTCCCATGGTGGGAGCTGGCGAAGCGCCGGCTCGCGCTGCCGAGCCCATCGCGCGACCTGGTCGACCCTTATTGGACCGACGCCGGTTTCCTCCTCGCGCTCGAGCGCTTCGGCTATGACGTGACCGACGAGAAGAAGGCCGTGATCGCCTTCCAGCGCCGTTTCCGCCCCGACATGATTGACGGCATCGTCGACGGCGAATGCCGGGCCAAGCTCCTCGCGCTCCTGCTTCCCAGGCCGCAGTAATCGCGACGGACATCGGCACGCTTGCGAATGTTGGCGGCGCTGACGTAGCCTTCCCTGTCCCAGTTACTAGGGTGGGAGATCGAGATGGCACGGAACGACGTGATCAGGTTCACGCGGGGGCGCGGAAGACTGTTCGAAAGCATCCTCGACACCGTGGGTGATACACCGACGATAAGGATCAACAATCTCGCACCCGACAATGTCACGATCTACGTCAAAGCCGAGTTCTTCAATCCCGCATCCTCGGTCAAGGACCGGCTCGCGCTCAACATCATCGAAGATGCGGAGCGTACCGGCGCGCTGCGTCCCGGCCAGACGGTCGTCGAAGCGACGAGCGGCAATACCGGGATTGGCCTTGCCATGGTTTGTGCCCAGAAAGGCTATCGGCTGGTTATCGTGATGGCCGACAGCTTCTCGGTCGAACGCCGCAAGCTGATGCGAATGTTGGGCGCGAAGGTCGTTCTCACGCCTCGTGCGGAAAAGGGCTACGGCATGTATCGCAAGGCCGTCGAGCTTGCGGAGGCGAACGATTGGTTTCTCGCCCACCAATTCGAAACCAAAGCCAATGCCGACATGCACGAAAGCACGACAGCACGGGAAATCATCAACGACTTCGCTCGCCAGCGACTGGATTGGTTCGTTACCGGGTATGGAACGGGGGGAACGCTGGTCGGCGTTGGGCGCGTGTTGCGCCGCGAGCGCCCCGAGACGCGGATTGTCTTGAGCGAGCCCGCCAATGCGCAATTGGTCGGCAGCGGGGTCGAACAACAAAGGGCATCCGATGGCGCACCGCTCGTGAGCCATAGTGCGTGGGAGCCTCACCCGATCCAGGGCTGGACGCCCGACTTCATTCCGCTCGTCTTGCAGGAAGGGATCGATTCCAGCCTCTATGACGAAGTCGTCCCGATTGCGGGTGCGGAGGGTGTCAAATGGGCAAGGGCTCTTGCTGAAAAAGAAGGTATCCTCACCGGAATTTCGGGAGGATCGACGTTCGCGGTGGCGCGCCAGATCGCCGAAAGTGCTCCAGCAGGATCGGTGATCTTGTGCATGCTTCCCGATACCGGGGAACGATATCTCTCTTCACCGCTCTTCGAGGGCATTGAGGAAGAGATGACTGACGAAGAGCACGAACTGTCCCGATCGACACCCTCAGCACAGTTCGCAAGCTAGCGTGCAGGATCGCCTAAAAGCCCAGTGAAGAGAGCGCGTCGGTCACGCGCCCTCTCACGCCACCATCGCGAAACGGGAAGGACGTCAGGAAAATCTGCGACGTGAGGTTGGGATCGCGCTGCCTGATATCCTCCGCCCAATAACGCGCCGCCGACTTGTTGCCGGCCCAGGTTTGAGCGACCGCGGCCATCGCCGCTATCATCACGTGCGCGCGCGGTTCGCGAGCCGCTCGATCGACGAGCATGGCGCCTTCGGTCTCACGGCCCAGGATCGCCTCGTTAAATCCCGAACAAGACAGCATTGCATAACGCAGCGGATCGATCGGACTTCGCAGAAGAGCGGCCTTTGCTTTCTCATGTCCGGAGTTGGATTCAGACATGAGCATGTGCGTGAAAGCCCGCGAGTAAATGGCCTGCGCATAATTGGGGCTGAGCGCGATTGACCGCTCCAGCCAGGGCACGCTGCTTTCCAGTTCGTCTTCCAGCCACAGCGATCGTCCCATCATCAAGTTTGCGGTGGGGTCTTGCTCGTCGAACTCGATCGAGGTCTCCGCAGCGCGCCTCGCCTCGGCGACGTCTTCCTCGACGTCGTTCGAATATTTCATGAAGGCGTTTTGGAACCGTGCAAACGACACGCCGGCGTGGGCCTGGCTGAAACCGGGATCGAGAGCTCTGGCCTGCTCGAAATATTCGAGACCCAAGGCATTATCTGCCCGGTTGAATCGAAAAACATGTTGAAGCCCGAGGTGATAGCAGGACCACGCCTTCAAGTCCTCGGGATCGCGAAGCCTCGCCCGTTCGGCTTCGTGATAGGCGATCTGCAATTCCAGTGTGCAAATGACTTGTGCAAGGATGTTTTCCCGGACCTCATGCAGCCCGTCGAGAGAGCCTTCGGAAAGATCGCCCCAGATTACGCTGTTTGTCGTCACGTCGACCAGTTCGACGGCTACGGCGACCCGATTGCCAACGGCATGGACCGAGCCCGTCAGGCAATAGGCGACGCCCAATGAGGCGCCGACTTGACCCAGGTCTCCCGACAAACCACGAAATCGGAACGACGAGCCCCGCGCGATCACCATGAGCGATCGCAGCCGGCTCAGTCCGACGATCAGGTCATGGGGTACGCCGTCTGAAATGACCGATAGGTTCGGGTCATTGCATTCGAATGGGAGGACCGCGATCGATGGCTTGGAATCTTCGGCAAGCGGTCGGATACCGGCGATTTCTGGTTCGGGCGCGGACACCTCTCCGACGAACCTGAATCCCCTGCCATGGACGGTGCGGATCAGCCGCTGCGCTTCGCCATCGTCGCCAATAAGCTGCCGCGCGGTCTTGATCCGGCTCGAAATGGCGCTGTCACTTACAGCCCTGCCACCCCAAATCGTCGCGATCAATTCATCCTTGCTGACAAGGCGATCGCGGTTCTCGACCAAATGGAATAGAAGCGAAAGAACCTGCGGCTCGGCAGGAACCATGCAGTCGTCCTTGCGCAATTCGAACTTGCGCAAATCGAGGACATGGTCGCCAACGCGGTATCTCATCGTTCGCGGATGTTAGCACGGGCAATTTCTCCACGAAATCTCCAGCTCATCTTCAAGCTTCGACTCACTTGCGTCCGTATCATCCTGCTGATCCGTGAGCGGAGGTTATGATGCGCATTTCGACGATGTCTGTGATTTTGCTGGCGACTGCATTCGCCTTGACCGGTTGCGGCGGCGACGGCGGCTACATGGCGTCGATCTCTTCACCACCGCCACCACCGCCGCCGCCACCCCCACCGCCGCCGCCGACGACTGACTTCGCCATCATCCCGGGGGCAACGACCGACCAGCAATTCGCGGTCGCTGGGATAAGTAACCTAGGCGGGGATGAGAGTAACCAGCTGCAGGTTCGCTACGTTGCTTCGTCCAATTCCTACGAGGTGAGGGCCCCAGAGGGTCAGAATTGGGCGGGGATTTCCTATCAGTCGACACCAGGTCCCGGACTGATCGACTTTGGAAATGAGTTTTCCTTCCTGTGGATCCGAACCGAAGGCTGGGACGGCGGCGGCGGCGCGTATCAGTATTCGAGGATGTTCGAATGGGCCAACTCCAAATCGGGCGTGTCGGGTTACGAAGCGATCGGCATGGCGACGCCGGCGAGCGGAGTGCCAGTGATCGGAAGCGCATTCTACGGAGGGCAAATCGTCGGAGTGAGCTCAGAACCTCACGGAGACGACTACTCGGTTGAGGGAACGATCGGGCTTTCCTTCGACTTCGCTCAGGGAACGCTATCGGGGACGATCAGCCCGGACCTTCACCAGGGTTTTGACTTCGATCCTCTAAATTTCCGCGACACCGTTTTTTCGAAGGGCAGCACCATCTTCTCCGGTCAGTTCGATACGAGTGTCACTGGTCCCAATAGCTTCAGTGGCCTGTTCACCGGGCCCAAAGCTGAGGAGCTGATCGGGAATTTCGTGTTTCCATACCGGTCGCCCATCGACGGCCTGGTCTATCAGGCTGAGGGCGCCATTATCGGAGCGAAGTAACAGAGGGCGGCCCAGTGGTTGCCGCGTTTGGGGTCTTGGCCGCGGGATTGGCCTTGGCGGCCAGTTCCGCGCCAGGGGCCAATGCTCCCACTACGCAAACGCGAACGATCCGGGCGAGCGGCGGGCAGGTGCTCGACCTTGCCGAGCAAATGGTTCGAGCCGGCAGGGTCCGCGAGGCCGAGAGCGTCCTGGACCTGTTGGCCCGCGATCCGGATTCGAACATCCGTAACGAAGCGCGTTTCCGCCACGCCAGGATTCTGATCGGGCTGAAACGCCGGCGTGAGGCCGCCCTGCTGTTGCGGCGGCTCCTCGACGAGAAGCCTGACGCGGTCCCCGCCCGCCTGCAATTGGCTCAGACGCTGCAGCTGCTTGGCGACACCAATGCCGCGCTTCGTGCATTGCGAGCCGTGCAGGCGAGTGGGCTGCCGCCGGCGGTCGCCCGACTGATCGACCGCTATTCCGCCGCCTTGCGCGCCCAGCGGCCTTCCGGTGCAAGCTTCGAGATTGCGATCGCGCCGGACAGCAACGTCAATCGCGCCACCCGGTCGGACACCCTCGGCACGATCTTCGGCGATTTCCAGATCGCCGATGACGGCAAAGCGAAATCGGGCACGGGGCTGTCGCTCACCGGCCAGGCATTTCGGCGTCTTGGGATTGGCGGCGACACCAATCTCCTGCTGCGCGCGTCGGGCTTCGCCAACCTCTATCGCCGGGGCCGGTTCAACGACCTGGCCGCGGACCTCGCCGTAGGCCCGGAGTTCAGCTTCGGGCGCGATCGGCTGCAGCTCGAGCTTGGCGCGACGCAGCGCTGGTTCGGGCAGAAGCCGTTCCTGCGCTCGGCACGGCTTGCCGAAACTTTCTCACATCCGCTCGGGTCGCGCACCCTGGTCCGTGTCAGCGGGTCGACAGCGCTGATCGATAACCAGCTCAACGACCTGCAGGATGGCAAGAGCTATGCGGGCCAGGTTCAGGTTGAGCGCGCGCTGACGCCGACAGCCGGCATGGCCGCAAGCTTTTCGCTTGACCGGCAGGCGCTGAAAGACCCGGGCTATTCGACTAGCGGCTGGCGAGCGGGCTTGACTGGATGGCATGACGTTGGCCGGATGACGCTGACTTTCGGCATCGAGATTGGCCACCTGCATGCGGACGAGCGGCTACTGCTGTTTCCTGACCCGCGTCACGACCGCTCCGCGCGGCTTTCGCTGGGCGCCTCCTTCCGGCAGCTGCAATATGCCGGTTTCGCGCCTGTGCTGCGGTTTTCGGTCGAGCGGAACCGAAGCAACATCGCCTTTTATGATTATCGGCGCGCACGCACCGAAATCGGAATCGTAAGAGCATTCTGAGGCTGCGGGCCGTTGACCGCCACTAGGTCGCGATGTCCGCACTTCCACTCATTTCCAGCCGATCGAGCCTGGCTGGCAACCGTGGCGCCATTCCCCTATATCGACCTCGCCAGAGGGCCGGGCGGCCGCGGCCCGCGCAAGCGGGGCGAGGAAAGTCCGGGCTCCATGGAACCACGGTGCCGGGTAACGCCCGGCGGGCGGCCCTTCGGGGTTGAGGGAAAGTGCCACAGAAAGCCTACCGCCCGCCCTCGGACGGGTAAGGTCGAAAGGGTGCGGCAAGAGCGCACCGCGTCTCCGGCAACGGCGGCGGCATGGTAAACCCCACCGGGAGCAAGATCGAATAGGGGCGGCATATGGGCCTGGTTCCGGCTCGTCGCCCGGGTTGATTGCTTGAGGGGCGGGGTGACCCGCTTCCTAGAGGAATGGCCGCCCATTCACGCCTTCACGGGCGCGAAGGACAGAACCCGGCTTACAGGCCCTCTGGCGCTTTTTCTTGAAGCGGCTCGAAACTGCCGCACTCACTGACTAGTTGGAACCGAATGGCGCGGCAGAACAGATCGAACGACTGGGGATTTCCGCGCTGGCGCTCTTATGGCGACAAGGGGCGCCATGCGGCCAAGATCCGGTTGTGTGACCGCGAGGGTTGCAGCGAGGTCGGCGACCGGCCCGCGCCCAAGGCGCCCAACAGCCCGGAGCGTTGGTACTTCTGCCAAGGCCACGCCGCCGAATATAACAAGAACTGGAATTATTTCGCCGGCCTCAGCCCCGAGGAAGCCGCGCGCCGCGCGGCCGAGGAAGAGCAGGGCAATGCCGGCTTCAAGCAGTCGGCGCAGTGGAAATGGGCCGGGCCGGGCGACGGCAGCCGCTCGCGGGACGAAATGCGCGCCCTCGATGCGCTGGAGCTCGACAGCGACGCCGATTTCAAGGCGGTGAAGGCCGCGCACCGGCGGCTGGTCAAGGAAACCCACCCCGACGCCAACCCGGGCGACGAGGAAGCCGCCAAGCGCTTCAAGCAGGTCCAGGCGGCCTATGACGTGCTGAGAAAGTCGGAAGAGCGCAAGAACGGCGTCGCCTGAGGATCAGGATCGTTTGGGTGGTGGCGCGCGGCGCTCGCCCTGGCGCTGGTCGCTCTTGCGGCGCTCCAGCTTGGGATCCCTTGGTTGTTTTACCTGGCGGCGTTCGGCCTTGCGCCGGTCGATAGCGCGCCGGTCTCCGCTGCGCCCGTCTGAGCGCGGAAGATCCCCGGTATCGATAATGACGGAATCGGCTCCCACGCCAAGTTCGCGCAGACGATTTCGCGCCGCCGTCATCAACAGCGATAGGTTGTTGCGCACGAATTCGCAGCGTTCGTCTTCGGACAGGCTCTTGGCCTCATCGAAGCCAAGGTAGGCGCCGATCGCCGCCCGAGTGATGCAGATCGAGCGAACCCTGCCGTCGACCCAGACATCGACGATGGTGTTGGTCCCGCTGGACCGGATCGAGTCATTTTCCACGAGGTCAATGCTGGCACAGGGAGGGACGGCTTTCCAGCCTGTCCGTGGATGTTATGCGGCCGCCGCGTAGCGTTGGGCCGTCTCTTTCACCAGGGCGATCATGTTGGGAACGCCCTGGGTGCGATTGGCGCTGAGGTGCTTGGATAAATGGAACGGCTCCAAGAGTTCCGCGATATCGAGCTCGGCGACCTCCGCCGCGGGCTTGTCCTGCACCGCGGCGAGCACCAGCGCGACGACACCCTTGGTGATCGCGGCATTGCTGTCGGCGAGGAAGTGCAGGCGACTGTCCTGGACCGTCGGATAGACCCATACCGAGGCCGAGCAGCCGCGCACCTTCGTGGCGTCGGTCTTCAGTGCATCGGGCATGGGCTCGAGCTGGCGGCCAAGGTCGATCAGCAGCCGATACCGGTCCTCCGCCTCGACCAGCCGATATTCTTCGAGGATGTCGGTGAGCGGTGGAAGCCCGGCCATGCGCGCCCACTACAACCCTAGCGGTCGCGGAGCGACTCGATTTCCTTGGCCAGGCTATTTTCCTTCTCGACCGTGATCCGCTCGAGCACCTTGAGCCGTTCCTTGAGCTGGGCGAGCTCCTCGCGCAGCCGTCGAGTCTCCGCGCTTTCTTCCTCGACCGCTGGTCGTTCCCAGCGATGACGTACGCCCATCCGGTGCCGCAGCAGCGAAAAGATGCCGGTGATCACGATGATCGTAATGACGAACTCGAACGGATTCATGGAGTCTTGTCCTCCAGGGGAATGCGGGCCTGGTCGCGCAGCGCTTCAATCTGGTTGGCGGTCTGCGCGCCGCTGTCGGTGACGATCTGCTCGAGCACGCGCAGGCGCGCTTCGATCCGCTCGACGTGCGACGCATATTGAGCGCTCTTCTCGGCCGCGAGGTCGGTCTGGGCGACAATCTGCTTTTCCTTGATCTTCAGCCACATCTTGAACGGCGCAATGCCGATCGCGGTGAGTGGGATGAGCACCCAAATCCAGCTTGCGACATCATTCACGACGCCTGCCCTCCCTGTAACGAGCGATTATCTCGTGTGCCCCAAGCCGCGATTCAAGCGTCGCGAAGCGGCTGTTCCTGGCGCTTGCGCGCAAGCCGCACGGCCGGCGACCGGAGCGCCTCGATCTGCGCCGCGGTCTGTGCGCCGCCATCGGTGACGATCTGCTCGAGCACGCGGACACGCTCCTCGAGGTCGCGAGAGCCCGACGCATATTGGGCGGCTTTCTCGGCCGCCATGCCGGCTTCGACCTCCAGCTTCTTCTCGCGCAGCTTGAACCAGCGGTTGGCGATGACCATCAGCAGGATCACCGGCAGCCCCACGACCGTCAAGGCGATCATCACTTCACCCGGTCCGATCATTACGCATTCCCTCCCTTGTCCATGGCGAGTGTATCGATTTCACGTGCGAGCCGGGCCGGGGCGTCGGTCGCTATCCTCTCAAGAGTTTCGAGACGATCCTTGAGCGAGCCGAGCTCGGCGCGAAGCTGGGCGTTCTCTCCGGTCAGCAGCCGGATTCGCTCGGCGGTTTCCTGATCGGTTTTGGGATGGATCGGCAGTCCCCACGAATTCTGCAGCGGGTAGCCGTTCTTGATCTTGAGCCAGTTATTCAGAAGCGATCCGCCAACAGCCAGGGCGACGATGATCGTGGTCAGCGGCAGGATGATCTGAAGCAGGTCGATGACCTGGGCGAGTTGAGGATCCATGGCTTTCCCCTATTTCAGCTGATCGATTTCACGGGCCAGAGAGCGGTTTTCCGTCGTCACATAGCTTTCGATGTCGGCGAGCCGCCGGTCCATGTCGCGGAAGCGCGAGTGGATGTCGCGGGCGGCGCGCGCCGGAGAGGCGCGAACGCCTTGCCAGAATTGCTGCCGCTCGGTGTCACGGGTTTCGAATGCGTGGGGCTTGGTCGGGCTGACCATCCCGGCGATGAAGTAAAAGGGCAGCACACCACCGCCGCTCATGAACACCGCGGCAAGGAAGCAGACCCGAACCAGGCTGACGTCGAAACCTGTATAGTCCGCGATGCCGGCGCAAACTCCCATCACCTTGCCGTTGCGCTTGTCGCGATAGAAGCGGGTACGGCTCGCCGGCTGCTCGGTTAGGTAGCGCCGTTCGTAGGGGTCGGGAGCGCGATCGACCGGGCGATAATCGTCGTAGGCCATGTTACTCCCCGTCCGAAAGGAGGCGCTGACGAGTTTCGCGCTCCGGTAGGCAATGCTGACGCCAGTTCGGGTTTTCCGCAGTCATGATCCGCTCGATCGTGCACAAACGATCGTCCAGCCGGCGGGCTGCATCGTGGAGGTCGTCGAGCAGCTTCTCGTCGCCTGAGGTGAGCGTGGCCGCGGTCTTCCATTTGGTGATGTAGTGGAAAATCAGCCATGGCAGTCCGATGAACAGGATGCCGCAAACGAAAAACGGAATAAGATCATCCATGTGATTATTTCCCCCTGGCCTTGAGCGCGGCCTTCATGGCCTCGAGTTCGGCATCGACCAACTCCGACGATCTCAATTCTGCAATTTCTTCCTCGAGGCTCTTGGGCCCCGTCATTCCGAGCGCTTCCGCGCGTCCCTCCGCGAAGTCGGCGCGGCGCTCGAGCAGCTCGAATTTGGAGAAAGCGTCTTCCGTCCGGCTACCGTTCATTAGCTCCCGCGCCTTCGCGCGGGTAACCGCGCTTTCAAAGCGATTGGCGATCGCGTTCTGGCGCGCGCGGGCTTCGCGAAGCTTGCCCTGCAGCTTGGCGATGTCGCCTTCATAACCCTTCAGCGTGCCGTCGATGCCGCCGATCTCGTCCTGCAGGCCGGCCGCCATGTCGGCGGCCTTCTGGCGCTCGATCAGCGCGGCCTTGGCGAGGTCCTCGCGGCTCTTGCTCAGCGCCAGCTCGGCCTTTTCGGTCCAGTTGTGTTGGAGCTCGTCGAGGCGCGACAGGGCCCGACGCATTTCCTTGCCGTCGGCGATGCAGCGCGCGGCCGAGGCACGGACCTCGACCAGCGTCTCCTCCATTTCGAGGATCACCATCCGGATCATCTTCGCGGGATCTTCGGACCGGTCGAGCATCTCGGTGATGTTCGCCGCGAAGATATCCCGTGTTCGGGAAAAGATACTCATTCAAGCACTCCGATAATCGTCATTAGGGCCCTAAACCTGGAAAATATCATTCAAGGGCCGTGCCAGAATTCGCGAAAATGTCACACTTGCGGTAATTCTGGATATTTCCCCTAGGCAAACAAGCGAAATTCCTTGCCAAATGGTGGGATTCGCCACCAACAGTCGGTCAATTATGGAGCGGGCGGACCAATTCATCGGCCAGAGCCTGGCCTTTCTCGACGCCGTCGAGCGGGCGAGCCGTGCCGCGCCCCTCAACCGGCCGGTCCTTGTCATTGGCGAGCGGGGCACCGGTAAGGAGCTGATCGCCGAGCGCCTTCACCACCTTTCGTCGCGCTGGGCGGGACCGCTGATCATCATGAACTGCGCGGCTCTGCCCGAAAACCTGATCGAAGCCGAGCTGTTCGGCCACGAGGCGGGCAGCTTCACCGGCGCCGCCAAGACCCGCCACGGGCGGTTCGAGGAAGCCGACGGCGGTACCCTGTTCCTCGACGAACTCGGCACCTTGTCGATGCCGGCACAGGACCGGCTGCTGCGCGCGACCGAATATGGCGAGATCACCCGCATCGGGGCGTCGAAGCCGATTTCGGTCGATGTCCGCATCGTCGCGGCTACCAACGAAAATCTTCCGGCCCAGGTCGACAAGGGCAAGTTCCGCGCCGACTTGCTCGACCGGCTGTCATTCGAGGTCATCACTTTGCCGCCGCTGCGCGCAAGGCAGGGCGACATACCTATGCTCGCAGAACATTTCGGCCGGCGCATGGGACTGGAGCTCGAATGGCCCAACTGGCCGGATTTCAGCCCGCGCGCCAAGGCAGAACTCGAAGCCTACCACTGGCCAGGCAACGTGCGTGAACTGCGCAATGTCGTCGAACGTGCAGTGTATCGCCACGAAGATCCCGAGCGCGCGATCGAAGAAATAAATTTTGATCCGTTCCATTCGCCTTGGGCGCCGACCGGCGGGCAGTTGTTCCACGCGGCTGCGCCGACCGCTGCTCAGCCATCTACCGAGGAAGAAGCGCGGACTGCTGAGCCGGTGTTATCGGGGGCCAACGGCACCACCGATTTCCGCGGCTCGGTCGCGGCCTACGAGCGGCAGCTACTCGAAGATGGACTAGCCAGAAACCGCTTCAACCAGCGCGCGACGGCCTTGGCGCTCGGGCTAAGCTACGACCAGCTGCGCCACGCTCTGAAGCGCCACAAGCTGACCGACGCCGGCGCCTGAGCGTTCAGCGGAAGTTGGTCATCGCCAGGAGCATCGGCACCGACAGCAAAGTGTTGGTGCGCGAGGCGATCAGCGCGGCCTTGGCGGCCTTGGCCTTTGCGGCATCGTCAGCTGGGACAATCCCAAGCACCTTCTTCTGGTTCGGCCAGATGATGACCCACACGTTGAAGGCCATAATCAGGCCCAGATACATGCCGATGCCAATCAGCCGGAACCCGGGCTTCAGCGCGAGCGCCTCGTGCAGCTCGTGGTAGAGATAAGCCAGGATTAGGCCGGCAAGTACCGTCAGCGCCGCCGCCCAACGAAAATAGAACAGAGCCGCAGGTGCGATATGCTTGCTCACCGCCGGTTTCAGCTCGGCCGGGATGGCCGGCATCACCGGCACCTGCACGAAGTTGAAATAGTAGAGCAGCCCGATCCACAGCACGCCGAAGAACACGTGGAGCCACTGGAACACACCGGTCGCGACGCCGGCAGAGCTGACCCCCGGCGCGATCGCATAGTCAGGGAGCATCATCAGCAGGATTGCCAGGCCGAACCCGACCACCAGCACCCACCACAGATTCGCGAAGAACTTGTCCATTGCGCTTCCCCCTTCTTCGAGCCTTTGATCCCCCGACCGGCTGCGCTTCAGCGCAAATGCTCGTTACGCGGTCGTTTCTAGGGTTGAAATTCTCCGCTCGGCAAGCATTTCGCAAGTGAGCGGGCGGGGCGCACGTACGGAGTTCGGCCGCGGCGCGGCGATTCTCCGAAAGATCAAGGAGTTGCTTGCACATGACCTTCCAGCTGCCCGAACTGCCCTTCGCCAAGGATGCGCTCGCACCGGTCATGTCCGCCGAGACGCTCGAGTATCACTGGGGTAAGCATCATCGCGCCTACGTCACCAAGACCAATGAACTGGTCGACGCCGACGAGGGGCTCAGCGGCGCGTCGCTGATCCAACTGGTCAAAAGGGCCAAGGAAGCCGGCAACAACAAGCTGTTCAACAACAGCGCGCAGCTGTGGAACCACAGCTTCTTCTGGCAATGCCTGGCGCCATCGCAGGGCCAGCAGCCCGACGGCAAACTGGCCAAGCTGATCGAGGACGGCTTCGGCAATGCGGAAACGCTGCTGCAGAAGCTACAGGAAGAAGCCGTCAACCACTTCTCCAATGGCTGGGCGTGGTTGGTGCTCGACCGCGGAAGCCTGCGCGTGACCTCGCTCCACGATGCCGACACGCCGATCGTCCACGACGGCATGGTGCCCTTGTTCACGCTCGATGTGTGGGAGCACGCCTACTACATCGATTATCGCAACGAGCGCCCGCGCTTCGCGTCGAGCGTGCTCGCCAACATCGTCAACTGGGACTTCGTCGCCCAGAACCTCGACGGCAACGGGTTCGAGCGCGCCAATCAGCAGGGCGCCCAAACGCCGGAGCTTACTGCTTGAGGCGGTAGCCGGTCCTGAACATCCAGGCGATCACGGCCATGCAGGCGCCGATGATCGCCAGGGTGACCGCGGCGCTGGCCCACACCGGCACGTCGGCGATCGAGAAGAAGCTCCAGCGGAAGCCGCTGACCAAATAAACGACCGGATTGAACAGGCTGACCGTTCGGAACGGCTCGTGCAGGGTCTTGATCGAATAAAAGGCGCCGCCGAGGAAGGTCAGCGGCGTGATGAACAGCATCGGCACGATCTGCAGCTGCTCGAAATTCTTGGCCCAGACCCCGATGGCGAAACCGAACAGGCAGAAGCCGGTAGAAATGCCGAGCAGGAACAGGATCATCTCGACCGGGTGCTCGACCGGGACGGGGACGAATAGCAAGGCCGTCACCAGCGTCACCAGCGCGAGGATGACCGACTTGGTCACCGCTGCCCCGACATAGGCGACGACCGCTTCGAAGCTAGAGATCGGTGCTGAGAGCAGTTCGTAGATAGTGCCGGTAAACTTCGGAAAATAAATGCCGAAACTGGCATTGAAGATCGACTGCATGAACACCGACAGCAAGGTCAGGCCGGGGACGATGAAGGTACCGAAGCCCACACCCTCCATGCTTGTCATGCGCGATCCGAGCGCCGATCCGAACACCACGAAATAGAGCGCGGTGGTGATGACCGGGGTGATCAGGCTCTGCCACAGGGTGCGCTTCCAGCGCGCCATCTCGAAGCCGTAGATGGCGCGGACGCCGTTCAGGTTCATGCTGCGCTGTCCTCTTTGGCCCTCGGCTCGTGGACCAGCTCGACAAAAATGTCCTCGAGGCTCGACTGGTGGGTCGACAGATCCTTGTAGGCAATGCCGAGCTCGCCCAGCCGCCGCATCAGCGAGGCGATGCCGGTGCGCTCGGCATGGCTGTCGAATTCGTAGCAGAGCATGTGGCCGTCATGTTCGAGCCTGACATTCCATTCCGACAGTCCGGCGGGAACGACGCCCAGCTGGTCGACAAGGCTGATATCGAGCGTCTTGCGGCCCATCCTCGCCATCAAATCGCGCTTCTGGTCGACCGCGATCAATTCGCCGCGGCTGATGACGCCGACGCGGTCGGCCATCATCTCGGCTTCCTCGATGTAATGGGTGGTGAGGATGATCGTCGTGCCGTCGTCCCGCAGCTTGCGCACCAGGTCCCACATATCGCGGCGAAGCTCGACGTCGACGCCGGCGCTGGGCTCGTCAAGGAACAGGATGTCGGGCTCGTGGCTCAGCGCCTTGGCGATCATCACCCGGCGCTTCATCCCGCCCGACAGGTGCATCATGATGGTTTTGCGTTTGTCGCCGAGCGACAGGCGCCTGAGCAGGTCGGTGATCTTTTCGTCGTCGCGCGGCTTGCCGAACAGCCCGCGCGAGAAGCTGACGGTGTTCCACACGCTTTCGAAGGCGTCGGTGGTCAGCTCCTGCGGCACCAGGCCAATGCGGCCGCGGGCGTGGCGATAGTCGGTGCGCCAGTTCTTGCCGTCGACCAGCACTTCGCCGCCGCTCGGCGTGACGATCCCGCAAATGATGTTGATCAGCGTCGTCTTGCCGGCGCCATTGGGACCGAGCAGCGCGAAAATCTCGCCGCGCTGGATGTCGAGGTCGACGCTTTTGAGCGCGACCGTGCCGGTGCCGTATTCCTTGTGCAGGCCGCGGATGGATAGGATCGGATCGCTCATTCGATGGGCCCCGGCTCGGCTGGTTCGGCCTGCTCCTTCATCAGCCCATGCTTCAGCAGCATCGGGATGTTGGCCGCGGCGAACAGGAAGGTGAGGGGGATCGCGCCCCACAATTTGAAGCCGATCCAGAAACTGGTGGTCGAATTGCGCCACACCGCCTCGTTGAGCAGGGCCATGCCGGCGAAGAAGATCGCCCAGTTGCGGGTCAGTTTCTTCCAGCCGTCCTCGTCGAGACCCGGGTAGGTGCTACCCAGCACGCGCTGCAGCAAGGGCCTATCGGTGGCGAGCCCGAAGGCCAGAAGCCCGGCCACCAGCGCATAATAGATGGTCGGCTTCATCTTGATGAACATCTCATTGTGCAGCCAGATGGTGAGGCCGCCGAGGATCACCACCATGATCCCCGAAAACCACAGCAGCGGCGAAATGGTGCGGTAGCGGATCGCCGAGAAGAGCATTGCCGCGATCATTGCGATCATGAAGGCGCCGGTGGCGGCGAAGATTTTCAGCGGTCCCGGGACCGGCGCCAGAAAATTGACCAGGAAGAAGATCAACAACGGACCGAGGTCGATCAGCAGCTTGGCGCCGCCGGCCGGCTCCGCTTTGGTCGGCTTGCCCGTCATTCGGGCGGAAGCCCGGCGATGGCGCGAGCGACGGCCCGGGGGTCGAACGGGCGGAGGTCGTCGGCTTGCTCGCCGACGCCAATGGCGTGGATCGGCAGCCCGAACTTCTCCGCCGCCGCGACCAGGATGCCCCCGCGCGCGGTGCCGTCGAGCTTGGTCATGATCAGCCCCGTCACCCCCGCCGTCTCGCGGAACACCTCGACTTGGGCAAGGGCATTCTGGCCGGTCGTCGCATCGAGCACCAGCAGGATGTCGTGCGGCGCTTCGGGGTTGAGGCGGCCGAGCACGCGGCGGATCTTCGCTAGCTCGTCCATCAAATGCGACTTGTTCTGGAGACGCCCGGCGGTATCGACCACCAGCACGTCGATGCCCTGCGCGGTGGCCTGCTTGACGCCATCGAAGACGATCCCGGCCGCGTCGCCGCCTTCCTTGCCCCAGATGACCGGCGCGCCGATCCGCTCGCCCCAGATCTGCAACTGCTCGATCGCGGCTGCCCGGAAGGTGTCGCCGGCGGCGAGCAGGACGCCATAATCCTGCTCCTTCAGCCATTGCCCGAGCTTGCCGATGGTGGTTGTCTTGCCCGATCCGTTGACGCCGATCACCAGGATCACGTGAGGACGCGGAAAGCCCCATACTTGCAGCGGCTTGGCCACCGGCGTGAGTATCTTCTCAATCTCTTCGGCGAGGATCGTGCGAAGCCCGCGCTCGTCGAGTTGCTCGTAGCGGCGCTCGGCGATGCCATCGCGAATCCGGCGCGAGGCTTCGGGGCCGAGGTCGGAGGCGATCAGCGCCTCCTCGATATCATCCAGGGTCGCGGTATCGAGCGCGGCCCGGCTGGTGATGCCCGTCAGGTTGTCGGCAACCCGATCCGCGGTCTTGGCAAAGCCGCCGCGCAGGCGGTCGAGCCAACTCATGCCCAAACCGCCTGAAGGCGGTCGCTGTTGTTGTCGATGATGCGCGCCACGCCGGTCTTGCCGAGGGGCCCGTCGATCGCGACCGGCGCGAAATGATGGGTGTGGCCGATCCCGTCGCCTTCGACCAGCACTGGCTGGGCGGTGCCGACGAGGCTCTCGAGCCAGCGATGCCGACGCTCAGCTGCGGCGTCCCGCAGCCGTGCCGCCCTGGCTTTCACGACCTCACGCGCAAGTTGCGGCATGCGCACCGCCGGCGTGTCGGGGCGCGGCGAGAAAGGGAAAATGTGGGCAGCGACGATGTCGCAGTCATCGAGCAAATTCAAACTGTTCAATGCCATGTCTTCAGTTTCGGTAGGAAATCCCGCGATGAGGTCGGCGCCGATGGTGGCGTCGGCGCGCGCAGCCTTGATTCGTTCGACCGTGCGCACCGCTTCGGCGCGGCTGTGGCGGCGCTTCATGCGCTTGAGGATCATGTCGTCCCCGGCCTGCAGCGACAGATGGAAATGCGGCATCAGCCGCGCCTCGCCCGCGATCAGCTCGAACAAGGCTTCGTCGATCTCGATGCTGTCCAGCGAGGACAGGCGCAGGCGCTCAAGCCGCGGCTCGGCGGCGAGCAGGCGCTGGCAGAGGATGCCGAGCCCGCCCTCGTAATCGGTGATGTCGACGCCGGTCAGGACGATCTCCCGCGCGCCGCGGTCGATTTCGCGAGCGACGGCATCGCGTATCGCCTCGAACGGCAAAGAGCGGCTTGGCCCGCGCGCCTGCCAGATCGAGCAGAAGGTGCAACGGTGGTCGCAACCGGTCTGGACCGCGACGAAGCTCTTCACCTTGGCCAGCAACCCCGCTGGCGCCATGACGTCATTTGCGCCGAAAGCGTTGAGTTTGCGCGCGTTTCCGACCACGCGCGACACGCCCGGCATGGCCTCGAAGGCCGCCGGATCGAGCTCCGCGGCGCAACCGGTGACGAGAATCCTGGCGCTCGGTCGCTGGCGGTGGCTGCGGCGGATCGCCTGGCGCGTTTGCCGCACCGCCTCGTTAGTCACCGCGCAGCTGTTGACGACGACCCACTCCTCGTTCGCCGGCGCGAACCGCGCGATCGTCTCGCTCTCGGCATAATTGAGGCGGCAACCGAGGCTGACGGTCTCCACGCTCATTGCAGCGCCTCGAGATCGAGGTCACCCTCAAACACATGAGTTGCGGCCCCGCGCATGCGGATCGGTTCGCCCGGCGCCCAGCTTACCGTCAGTGATCCGCCGGTCATGTCGACGGTGACGGGCGATTGCGCGCGCTTGGTTACGATCGCGGCCACCGCGCTCGCACAGGCGCCCGTGCCGCATGCCAGCGTTTCGCCGGCGCCCCGTTCGAAGGTCCTGAGCTTGAGCCGGCCATCGACGCAGGTCGCGACGTTGACGTTGATCCGCTCGGGAAAGGCGTGATCGTGCTCGATTTCCGGGCCGAGCGTGTCCAGAGGCACCTCGCGAGCGTCGGGCACGAAGAATACCAGGTGTGGATTGCCAACATTGACCGCCATCGGCTTTTCCAGCGTTCCCCACGCCATCGGCAAGGCGGCCGTGTCCATCGGGTAGGCGAGCGGGATCTCATCCCAGCCGAAGCGTGGCTCGCCGATCGCAACCTCGACCTCGGCGCCGAGATTCTCGCCTTCCAGTAGGCCGCCGTCGCTGTCGATCCTGGTCGCGCCGGTCAATTGGACGACGCAGCGGGTGGCGTTCCCGCATGATTCGACTTCGCCGCCGTCGCTGTTCCAGATGCGCATCTTGAGGTCGGCGCGCTCGCTCGGCTCGAGCACGATCAGCTGGTCGCAGCCGACCCCGGTGCGGCGGTCGGCGATGGCGCGGGCGAGGGCTGGCGTGACGTCGAACGGCTGTTCGCGCGCATCGATAATCACGAAATCATTGCCGAGACCGTGCATCTTGTGGAAGTGCCGCCGCATGGGCCGCGACTTAGGGAGCGGCCGGGACCAAGTCTAGCGAGGGCGAAATGGCGAAAGCCGCAACCGACGTCATGCAGTCCGTCATCTTCTCGGCGGTGCATCGACGCCCTCCAGGCGTTGAAGCGCGCCTCGGGCGGGCTTGCCCAACCAGCTGCTTCGCGACGTTCAGGCGATCCATCCCAACATAACCTTCGCCGATTTGCCCAAGGAGCTTCAGGACCAGATCGTCTCGAGCACTCGAGGCGCCTTCACCGGCCTGCTCAAGGAAGGTTATGCCGTCGGTCCGCGCCAGCAGATGCAGCAATCGCGGCCGATGGACCGAGTGCCCGAGCGTCAGCGTCCGGGCTCCGGCGACCGCCGTGGTCCCCCGCGCGGACCGGGAGCGGGCCATCGCCGGGGTGGCCGTCCGCCCAAAGGCGGTGGCGGTTCCGGCGGCGGGAAGCCGGAGGGCGGTGGTTCGAAGCGCTGACGGTTGCCTGGCCGGCGCTTTGCCGCTAAGCGCCCCAGCGTCTTAACGGACATAAATCGATGTTGAGCGTCCACGGATGCGCGCTGGCCGGCGAGGTTTCGCCCGCCGGCGTATTTGCGTTTCGCACCCCATATGGGCCCAAAACCCATTGGATTGCTGGGCATCGCCGAGGAGAATTGAATGTTCGACACGTTGAGCGATCGGCTCGGCAGCGTATTTGACCGGCTTCGCGGGCGCGGCGCGCTCAATGAGGCCGACGTGCGCGCGGCCATGCGCGAGGTGCGCGTGGCCCTGCTCGAAGCCGACGTTGCGCTGCCGGTGGCGCGCGATTTCGTCGAACAGGTCACTGAAAAAGCCGTCGGTCAGGAAGTGCTTCGCTCGGTCACGCCAGGGCAGATGGTCGTCAAGATCGTCAACGACGCCCTGGTCGAAACGCTGGGTTCGGAAACCGCCGAGCTCGACCTCAACGTGGCACCTCCCGCCGTCATCATGATGGTCGGGCTCCAGGGCTCGGGCAAGACAACGACCACCGCCAAGCTCGCCAAGCGCCTGGCGGAGCGCGAACGCAAGAAGGTGCTGATGGCGTCGCTCGACGTCGCTCGTCCGGCGGCGCAGGAGCAGCTTGCTGTCCTCGGCCGGCAGGCGGGTGTCGAGACGCTGCCGATCGTTGCCGGCCAGCAACCGGTCGACATCGCCAGGCGCGCGCTGAGTTCCGCCAAGCTCCAGGGCTTCGACGTCGTCCTGCTCGACACCGCTGGCCGCCTCCACGTCGACGACCAGCTGATGGCCGAGATGAAGGCGGTCGCGGCCGCTTCAACTCCGGCCGAGACCCTGCTCGTGGTCGACAGCCTGACCGGCCAGGATGCGGTCAATGTCGCCAAGGGGTTCGCAGCCGAGGTCGATCTCAGCGGCGTGATCCTCACCCGCATGGACGGCGACGCCCGCGGCGGCGCGGCGCTGTCGATGCGCGCGGTCACCGGCAAGCCGATCAAGTTCGCCGGGGTGGGCGAGGGGATCGACAAGCTCGAAGCCTTCCACCCTGAAAGAGTCGCCGGAAGAATACTTGGCATGGGCGACGTCGTCAGCCTCGTAGAACGGGCGGCGGAAACGATCCAGGTCGAGGAAGCCGAGAAGCTCGCGGCCAAGATGGCCAAGGGCAAGTTCGACCTCGACGATTTGTGGTCACAGCTCCGCCAGATGCAGCGCATGGGGGGCCTCAGCGCGCTCGCCGGCATGATGCCCGGAATGAAGGGCATGAAGGGCGCGATGGACAAGGCGCAGGACGACAAGGCGCTCGTCCACATGGAGGCAATGCTGTCGTCGATGACGGCGAAGGAGCGGGCCAAGCCCGAGCTGATCAACGCCAAGCGCAAGATCCGCGTCGCAAAGGGCTCGGGCACGACCGTTCAGGAAATCAACAAGCTTCTGAAAATGCACCAGGAAATGGCGACCGCGATGAAACGGCTGAAGAAGATGGGCGGGTTCGGCAAGCTCGCCGCGATGTTCAGCAAGGGCGGCCTCGAAGACGCGCTCGGCGGGCTTGCTCCTTCGGGAGCGCTTCCGTCCGGCGGTCTTGGCGGCGCTGGGGGCCTTCCGGGCCTCGGCGGCGGTCAGCCGTTCAACCTCCCGCCCGGTTTCGACAAGTTTTCAAAGAAGTAATCGAATACACTGAAAGGACAGTAGAAAAATGGCAGTTTCAATTCGTCTGGCGCGCGGTGGCGCCAAGAAGCGTCCCTATTACCGCATCGTCGTTGCCGACAGCCGCAACGCGCGTAACGGCCGCTTCATCGAGAAGGTCGGTACCTACAATCCGCTGCTGGCGAAGGATTTGCCCGAGCGCGTGAAGCTCGACGCGGACCGCATCTCGCACTGGCTGTCGGTCGGCGCCCAGCCGTCGGACCGCGTCCTGCGCTTCCTCGACGCCGCCGGCATCAAGGAGCGCCCGGCGCGCAACAACCCGAAGAAGGCGGAGCCGGGCGAAAAGGCCAAGGAGCGCGCCGAAGCCGCTGCTACCAAGGCCGCCGAGGCCGCCGAAGCTGCTGCGGCGCCGAAGGAAGAGCCCGTCGCCGAGGACAACCAAGCCGAGGCCGAAGCCGTTGTCGCCGAGGAAGTCGAGGCCGCGACGGCCGAGCCGACCGCCGAAGCCGAGGCGGTGACCGAGGAAGTCGCCGAGGAGGCCCCGGCGGCCGAGGAAGCCCCTGCCGAGGAAACGACTGCCGAAGCTCCTGCCGAGGAGCCCGCTGCCGACGAAACGCCGGACGCTGCCGAAGCGCCAGCCGAGGAAGCTGCCGTCGAAGCCTCCGCAGAAGAAGCGACGGCGGACCAGCCCGACGCGACCGACCAGGGCGAATCCGCTGATGCACCGGCCGAAGGCGCTGACGAAGCCGCTCCGCCGACCGAAGATTCGCCCAAGGCCGAAGCGGAGGCTGAAGCCGAAACCGAAGCGAAGGCCGAGTAATTGGCCGGACCGGACGGCCGCGGTGAGCGCAGGATCGCGCTTGCCGCGGTCGCCGGGGCGCATGGCGTCAAGGGCGAGCTTCGCCTGAAGCTGTTCAGCGACAGCGCCGAGAGCCTGTCGCGCTATTCAACGCTGTATGTCGGAGGCGTGGAACGGCGCCTGCTGTCGGCTCGCGATGGCGGCAAGATGGCCGTCGCGCGCTTCGAAGGCGTTGGCGACCGCGGCGCGGCGGAGGCACTGCGCGGATCGCTGGTCGAGATCGATCGCGAGGCGCTGCCCGCGCTCGGCGAGGGCGAATATTATTACGGCGACCTGATCGGCCTTGCCGCGATCGATCGCGACGGAGCGCCCGTGGGCACGGTGGTCGCTGTCGAAAATTATGGCGCCGGCGACCTGCTCGAGGTCGAGGCCGAAGGCGGCAAGCGCTCGCTCATTCCCTTCCGCGACGGCATCGCCGACCTGGAGGGCGGGCGCATCGTCCTCGACCGCGACTTCCTCGCTTAGCCTTTTGGCTGCAGCCGCCACAAGCGGAAGCGATTGTCCTCGCCCGAGGTCACCAGCCAGCGGCAGTCCCGGCTGAATGCAACGAGATAAGTGTCGTCGGGGTGGGGCAGGTTCGCGACCAGCGACCCATCGCTGGCTCGCCAGATCCTGACGGCATCGCCTTCTCCGCCGCCGCCGGTCAACTGGTGCCACAATTCGCCGACCATCCCATGCGGATGGCCGCCGCTGGCGATCCATCGGCCATCTGGGCTGAAAGCGACCTTGTCGACGTGCCGGCCATTGTCGACGGTCTTGAGCAGCTTGCCGTCCGACGCGCGCCAATAGCGGATCGTTGCATCGTCTCCACCGGTGGCGAGCAGCGTGCCATCGGGGCTGAAGTCCAGTCCCACCACCGCCTGGGTATGGCCGGTCAGCGTCTTCAGCTGGCGCCCCGTCGTTGCGTCCCACAGTCGCACGCTGGCGTCGAAGCTGCCGCTGGCAAGGCGTTTCCCGTCCGGGCTGAAGCGCACTTCCCAGATATTGAGGCTGTGGCCGCGCAATTGCGTCGGCGAAACCGGCGTTCGCAGGTCCCAGATGCGAATGATCTTGTCTTCCCCGGCCGCGGCCAAATGCATGCCGTCCGGCGACAAATCGAGAGTCCAGATCGGCAACGAGGAGGCTTTTATGACGCCCATCTGCCTGCCCGTGCCAAGGTTCCAGAAGCGGATCGCCCCGTCATAGCCGCCGCTAACCAGCGCCGTTCCGTCCTTCGTGAAGGCGACCGTCGTCGCGCCGCCCCCGTGAACCAGCGTTCGAAGTATCTTCCAGCTGTGCGCACTGCGTATGGTGATCGCGCCCGAAGCATCGCTGAGCGCCACCAGGCGCCCATCGCGGCTGAAAGCCGCCTGCCGCGGCGGCGCCGCCGTCGGCCAGGTTGCGGCGAGCTTTGCTTCGATGCTTGGCCCAGCCTGCGCGATCTGGGGGCCAGGCGATCCGCACGCTGCGAGCGAAACGGACAAAGCGGCAAGAGCAAGAAAACGCATGAAAAACCCTCCTGCGCCGAGGTTTAGCAGGTGGTGTATTATAAATGCAATACAGCTTAGCTGCCGCTTCCGGCTTCCTGCATTTCCCGGGTGGATTCGCGCCACCGCGGCTGCTGCGCGACCAGGTCGTTGCGGATGGTCGTCGCGGCGACGCCGCCTTCGCCCATGGCGTGGCTGATCTGGTCGAGGCCGATGACGACGTCGCCGGCGGCGTAAAGGCCGGGTACGTCGGTCCGCTGGTGGCTGTCGACCTTGATGCAGCTGTCGCCCGATAGGGCCGCGCCGACCATCTCGGCGAGCTGCGTATGGGTATCGGAACCCAAAGCAGGATAGATGGTGTCGAAGCTATAATGCCCTTCGGCGGTATCGACGACGATGCACTCGTCGGGCGTGGCCACGGCCTGGGTCGGACCGTCGACGCAGCTAATCCCGGCCTCCTTGAGCTTGGCCGCATCCTCGGGCTTCAGGTTCATCGCCTTGTCGGGCGCGATCAGCGTCACGTCGGCGGTGAAGCTGCGGATGAACAAGGCTTCGGCGACGCCGTGGCTGTCGCTGCCGATCACGCCGACCTTCTTGTCGGTGACTTCATAGCCGTCGCAGATCGGGCAGTAGCGGACCAGGCCTTTCGCGAGGGCTTGGTCGTGAAGCTCCTCGTCCATCGGTGGGCGGCGGTTGCTCACTCCCGTTGCCAGCAGCACGCTGTGCGCCGTCGCGGTGCCTGAACCCCATGTCGCGGTAAACAGACCGCTCGCGGCGTCGTGCTCAAGCTTGGTGACGAACTCGGTCACGATTTTCGCGCCATATTTGCAAGCCTGGTCGCGCATTCGCTGCAGCAGCTCGTTGCCCGCGATTCCGTCGGGATAGCCGGCGTGGTTGCGCGTGCAGGGAATCCAGCTGGCGCGGCTCTTGCCGGCATCCACCACCAGGATGTCGAGGTGGAACCGCGCGAGATAGATCGCCGCGGTCAGGCCCGCAGGCCCGCCACCGACGATCAGGCAGTCGAGAATTGGTTCGTCCATCCGCTGCCCAATGGATTGTGATAGCTGCGGTTCCCGACTAGCCCGTCGAGCCCATGAATTGGTCGTTCCTCCTGATCGGCTTCGCGATCGCCGTCTTCGCCGGTTCGGCGCTGGTGTCGCTGCTTGTCGCGGTTCGCCCGGAGTGGAGCGACCGACGCCGAAGGCTGACCGCTGCGTCATTCCTCCCCGCGGTGACGCTGATCGCGACGATCCTTGCAATCCTGCTCGTCGCCGCATCCGGCCGCGGGCAGAGCGGGAACATGCACGATCTCGCGATGCGGGCGATTGCGGTGCTCGGCGGCGGCTTTGCACTGCTGGCCTGGATCGGCGGCCTCGTCGGCGCGACCCTGACCAGCCGGAGGCGCCGAAGGTGACGTTCCGCGCCGACGTGCTGACCCTCTACCCGGACATGTTTCCGGGGCCGCTTGGTGCTAAGCCTGGCCGGGAAGGCGCTGCAGGATGGGCTATGGTCGCTCCAAGCCACCAACATCCGCGATTTCGCGACCGACAAGCACCGGAGCGTCGACGACACACCGGCCGGCGGTGGAGCTGGCATGGTGTTGAAGCCCGACGTGCTGGCCGCGGCGCTGGACAGCGTCAGCGATGGCCGCCCGATGCTCGCCCTGACCCCGAGGGGCGCGCCGCTAACGCAGGCGCGCGTCGGCAAACTGGCGAAGGGAGACGGGGTCATTCTCCTGTGCGGCCGATTCGAGGGATTCGACGAGCGGATCTTCGAAGCGCGGCCGCTCGAACCCGTGTCGGTGGGCGACTATGTCCTGTCCGGCGGGGAGCTTGGTGCGATGGTCATCCTCGACGCTTGCGTAAGGCTGCTCCCCGGGGTAATGGGCGCGGCCTCCAGCGGAGAGGAAGAGAGCTTCAACGAGGGGCTTCTCGAATATCCGCACTATACCCGACCAGTGACTTGGGAAGGGCGCACGATCCCCGAAGTGCTGCGGTCGGGGGATCATGCGAGGATCGCGGCATGGCGACATGCCCAGGCGGTCCAGGACACACGGCTAAGGCGGCCGGACCTGATCGAGCGCCACGGGGGCGCATCGCAGGCACCGCCCTCTGGCGCGCGGCGACGAGATACGAAGGCTGATTCGAAATGAACCTGATCGAGACCCTCGAGCGCGAAGCCATTGACGCGCTCACCGCCGACAAGCCCGTTCCCGAATTCCGCCCTGGCGACACGCTCCGCGTCGGCGTCAAGGTCATCGAAGGCGAGCGCACCCGCGTGCAGAACTTCGAGGGTGTCTGCATCGCCCGCGCCAACAAGGGCGTCGGCTCCAGCTTCACGGTCCGCAAGATCAGCTTTGGCGAAGGCGTCGAGCGCGTCTTCCCGCTTTACTCGCCGATCATCGACAAGATCGAGGTCGTGCGCCGCGGCGCCGTTCGACGCGCCAAGCTCTACTACCTGCGTGGCCGCACCGGTAAGTCGGCGCGTATCGCCGAGCGCCGCGACCCTCGCCGCGAGACCCCGACCGCCAACAAGGCTTCCGAAGCTTCGGAAGCCTAGCCCTTGCGCCGCTGCCGGCCGGGGATCGAATCCCGGTCGACCAGCCGCGTGTAGAGATGCCAGGTCGAATAGCCGAGCCACGGCAGGACGAAGGCGAGTCCCACGAACAGCGGGATCGAGCCGAGCACCAGCAGGCCAACGACGGTCAGACCCCAGCGGACCATTTCCGCCTTGTTGGCATGCACCGCGCGCCATGAGGTGGAGACCGCCTGCGCGGCGCTGACGTCGCAATCGACCAGCATCGGCAGGGACACGACGCTGATCGCCAGCACAACCCAGCCAAACGCCGCGCCGACGAGTGCCCCGGCAAGGATCAGTGCCCACCCGTTCACGGTGCGGAAAATATCCTTGAAGAAAGCGACGAGGCCGGTCGGCGTTTCCCACCCGAACAGCCCCGCATAAAGCGCGCCCGCGGCGATCAGCCAGGCGAAGAAGATCAGCAGCAGCAGGCCGGCGACGAGCCCCATGTCATCGGCGGCGGGGCGCTTGCGGAAGTCGAAGAAATGCGACCAGTTCGCATGCTCGCCTTTCTCCCGCCGCCGGGCGAGCTCGTAGAAGCCGACGGCGGCGGCGGGCCCAAACAGTCCCACTCCGGCTACCATCGGAAACAGGAAGGGGATCAGGGGCTTGCTTGCGGTCATCACCACTGCGGCAATGCCGATTGCAGTGTAGATTAGGCCCGCGAACAGGATGTCGCCGCGCATGTCGCGGAAATCCTCAAGGCCCTGCCGTAGCGACAGCCGCAAATCCTCGTTGCCGATCGTGCGGATGGTGATGGACTGTCGGGACCGGGGACGAACGGCGGGTGCGCGCGTGGCCATGACGACCTCCTTGGCTGGAGAACGCCCGGCGGCGCCGGACGCCTTGGTTCGGCAATAACAGAACGCAGCGAGTTGGTCAGGCCTCCTGTTCGATCAACGGCGGGAGCCCGGCCTTTTCAATCCAACGCGGATGCGCAATGAATGTGCTGCCCGGTTTCCTCCGGAGTTCCGTTTTCCTGCTTGAAAGAACCGCCCGTGCGTATCGCTCCACTCCTCGCAGCAACAGCTTTCTTCGCGCCTGCCGCCGCATTGGCGCAGCTTCCGGTGCCGCCGGGCGTCGCCCAAAAGGATTTGTCGATCGAACGGGTCTACGAAAGTCCGTCGCTCAACGGCGTCGTGCCGCGCAGCGCCAAGCTGTCTCCGGACGGCCGCTACCTCGCCGTTCTCCGTAATCGGACGACCGATCTCCAGCGCTACGATCTTTGGGCGTTCGACCGCCAGACCGGCCAGTGGCGAATGCTGGTCGATTCCGAAAAGCTCGGCAGCAACCAGGCGATGTCCGAAGCGGAAAAGATGCAGCGCGAGCGCAAGGGAACGGTCAGCCTCAAGGGCATCGTCACTTACGATTGGTCCTCGGACGGCAAGTCGATCCTCGTTCCCCTCGACGGCGTCCTGTACCTCGCCGGAGTCGATGGCTCGGTCAAAGTCGCGAACGGCACCGGCAAGGGGGAAATGCTCAATTCGGTGCTGAGCGAGAAGGGCAAATATCTGTCCTTCGTGCGCGACAACCGGCTGTGGGTCGGACCTGTCGGAAGCACGGTCAAGCCGATCACCCCGAAGGAAGGCTCGCTCGTCCACTGGGGCGAGGCGGAATTCATTGCGCAGGAAGAGCTCGATCGCCTCACCGGCTATTGGTGGTCGCCCACCGACGCTCGCATCGCCGTCGAGCGCTTTGACGAAAAGCCGGTCGACGTCGTCACTCGCGCGGCCATCGGCACCGCAGGCACCAAGACGTTCGAGCAGCGCTACCCGGCAGCCGGCACCAACAACGTCGACGCCTCGCTCTATGTCATCGACCCCAATGGCGGTCACAAGGTGAAGGTCGATCTAGGCCGCGATCGCGACATCTATCTTACCCGCGTCGACTGGGCGCCCAATGGCAAGAAGCTCTACGTCCAGGTCCAGAACCGCGCGCAGAACCGCCTCGATGTCCTGTCAGTCGATCCAGCCACGGGCCGAAGCCACGTCTACTTCACTGAGACGGCCGCTCCGCAGCACTGGATCAACATCGGCGACGATTACAAATTCCTCGACGACGGAAGCCTGATCTGGTGGTCGGAACGCGACGGCTTCGGCCATCTGTATCGCTTCGCCGACGGCCGCTGGACGCAGCTGACCCGCGGACCCTGGGTGGTCACCAGCCTCGCCGGTGTCGACCAGGATTCACATCAATTGTTCTTCGGCGCGAACAAGGATGACCAGCTGGCGCAGCAGGTCTATGCGGTCGATTACCTCAATCCGGGTGAGCCGAGGCGCCTGACCGATCCGGCCTTCTCCAATGGCGCGTCGATGGACAAGAAGGGCAAGACGCTGATGGTCGGGCGGTCTTCCGCCGCCCAGCCGAGCCAGGTCTATCTGGCCAATTCCACCGGCAAGCTGCTGACCTGGGTCGAACAGAACCAGTTGACCGCGACCCATCCGTACGCGCCCTATCTCGCCAGCCACCGGCTGCCGACGTTCGGCACGATCAAGGGGCCGGACGGAACCACGTTGTTCTGGCGAATGGTCACGCCGCCGCTGAAGGCCGGCAAGAAGTACCCGGTGCTGTTCGAACATTATGGCGGCCCCCATTCGCAGTCGGTGTCGAAGGGCTGGGGCGGCGCGCTCGAGCAGGCCATCGTCGACAAGGGCTATATCTATTTTGAAATCGACAATCGCGGCGGTGCCAATCGCGGCGTCGAGTTCGAAAAGCAGATCTACCGCGCCATGGGCTCTGTCGAGGTGCAGGACCAGAAGGCCGGCGCCCTTTTTCTCAAATCGCTGCCCTTCGTCGATCCCAAGCGGATCGCCCTCGATGGCTGGTCCTACGGCGGCTACATGACGCTGAAGCAGATGGAGGCTGATCCCGGCCTCTACGCTGCGGGCATTGCCGGCGCTCCGGTCACCAAGTGGGAGCTGTACGATACTGCTTATACGGAGCGGTACATGGGTACGCCTCAGAAGGACGGAGCTGCCTATGCCAAGTCAGACGCGCTCGCCGACGCCGGACGCATCTCCGACCCGCTGCTAATCATCCACGGTATGTCGGACGACAATGTATTCTTCGAGAATAGCTCGGAGCTGATCGGCAAGCTGCAACATGAAAACGTGCCGTTCGAGATGATGCTCTATCCCGGCGAAACGCACCGCTCTGGTGGGCCCAAGCTGCTGGCGCACCGCTGGAACACGATCCTGCGCTTCCTCGAGCAGAATGGGGTGCCCGGCGGCCCGCGTTGACAAGTGAAGGGGGCGGGCCCAACTCGCCCCCTCAACTTCAGCGTAGGACATGATCATGGGCTATCGGGTCGCCGTCGTCGGTGCGACGGGCAATGTCGGGCGCGAAATGCTCAACATTCTGGCCGAACGGCAATTCCCGCTCGATGAGATTGCGGCGCTGGCGTCGTCCAGCTCGACCGGCGACGAAATCGACTTCGGCGACAGCGGCAAGACGCTGAAGGTCAAGAACCTCGAACATTTCGACTTCGCCGGTTGGGACATCGCCTTGTTCGCGGCGGGGTCGGAGGTCTCTAAACTCCATGCGCCAAGATCCGCGGCCGCTGGCTGCACGGTGATCGACAACAGCTCGCTCTATCGCATGGACCCCGACGTTCCGCTGATCGTGCCGGAGGTGAACAGCGAGGCGCTCGCCGGCTATGCCAAGCGCAACATCATCGCCAACCCGAACTGCTCGACCGCGCAGTTGGTGGTGGCGCTGAAGCCGCTTCACGATGCCGCGAAGGTCAAGCGCGTCGTCGTCGCGACCTATCAATCGGTTTCCGGCGCCGGGAAGCGCGGCATGGACGAATTGTTCGAACAATCGCGCAATATCTTCGTCGGTGACACCAACGAACCCGGCTTCTTCCCCAAGCAGATCGCCTTCAACGTCATCCCGCAGATCGATGTCTTCCTCGACGACGGCTCGACCAAGGAAGAGTGGAAGATCGTGGTGGAAACCAAGAAGATCCTCGATCCATCGATCAAGGTGACCGCCACCTGCGTCCGCGTGCCGGTGTTCGTCGGCCATTCGGAAGCGGTGAACATCGAGTTCGAGGACGAGATTTCCGCCGACCAGGCGCGCGACATCCTGCGCGAGGCACCAGGCGTGATGGTCGTCGATAAGCGGGAGCCGGGCGGCTACGTGACGCCGGTCGAGGCGGTCGGCGAATATGCCACCTACGTCAGCCGTATCCGCGAGGATCCGACGGTCGACAACGGGCTGTCGCTGTGGATCGTCAGCGACAACCTGCGCAAGGGCGCCGCCCTGAACGCGGTCCAGATCGCCGAGCTCCTCGGGCGCAAGCACCTCCAGAAAGCGGCGTGATGGCCGAGACCGTGACCGGCGGTTGCGCCTGCGGGCGGGTTCGCTTCACGGCCCAGGTTACCGATGACACGGCCTACCTGTGCCACTGCCGGATGTGCCAGCGCGCGACCGGCTCGGTGTCGATCGCTTTCAAGTCGATGAAGGAAGCTGACGTCAGTTGGGAAAGCGGTCCCGACTGGTACGAGAGTTCGCCGATTGCCAAGCGGCCGTTCTGCCGCGAGTGCGGCACCTCGCTCGGGTTCGTCTTCAGCGAAAGCACCGGCAATATGGACCTGTCCGTCGCCGCCTTCGACGACCCGTCGCGCTTCAAGCCGACGCATCACTTCGGCACCGAGAGCGCGCACCGCGCCTGGCTCAATACCGAAGGCCTTCCCGAGAAGCGCACGGAAGAGAATCAAAAACTGGTCGACAAATGGGTCAGCGCCACCGGCAAGTTCCCGGGATAGGCAGCGTCTCTATCTCTTGTTAGCCTTCCGAAGGGGGAGGCGGTTCCTATGCGTGTCCGCGTGCCGAAGCCGATGCACGGCTGGCGAGCATTTTTTGGCGAAGTCGGCATTATCGTCCTCGGCGTGCTGGTTGCACTCGCCCTGGGGTCAATCGCCGACGATTGGAACTGGCGTCGCAAGGTGGGCGAGGCGCGCCAGGTCATCCGCTACGAAGTTGGCCACAATATGCGCCTGCTGGAATTGGAGCAGCCGCAAAAGGCGTGCGCTGATCGACGGCTCGATGAGCTGGGCAGAGTCTTGAATGGCGCCATCCGCACCGGCCGGCTCCCGCCGTTGGGTGGATTCAATCCTCCATCCGGCGGGACTTGGCCCGACGGGGTCTGGCAAAGCCAGGTTTCCGCGGAAACGGCGACGCATTTTCCGGCCAAGGAATTGGCTTCATTGGCTCGGGTTTACCGGTTCATTGGGCTGATTCGCGACAATGAACCGGCGGCAAACGAGGCGTGGGTGACCTTGATGTCGATGTCGGGACCCGGCCGGCCAATCGACGCCCAGACCATCGATCGGTTCGCCCAGGCGCTGGTCGAGGCACGTCGGATGAACGGCAACTACGAGCGGGCGCAGAAGAGCATTCGGGCGATTCTAAAGCAGAGTGGTCTCGGCACGGATTTTCCGCAAATCGATCCCAAGAACCCACCGGTCGGGGGTGGCCCGCCTGCTGTCTGCCAACCGATCAGCGCCGAAATCCCGTCGACCTATGGCGCATCCTATCGGTAACGCGTTGCCAGTCCGAGCCCGGACTGACATTGCGCAGCCGATGGAATTCCCTGCGACACTTCATCGCTGGAGCGCGTCCGACGGGGTCGAGCTGGCCTATCATGAGCTGGGGCAGGGGCGGGCGGTGCTGCTGCTCCACGGCTTGTTTTCCGACGCCGACATGAACTGGATCAAGTTCGGTCATGCCGAACGGATCGCCTCGGAAGGCTTTCGGGTGATCATGCCGGACCTGCGGGCGCATGGGCTGAGCGGCAGGCCGCACGAACCCGAACATTATCCCAAGGGCATCCTGGCCCGCGATCTCAAGGAGCTGGTCGCGCACCTCGGCCTCAGTGACTTCGATCTCGGCGGCTTCTCGCTGGGGGCTCGGACCACGGTCGAAGGCATTGGCGAGGGGCTGAAGCCGCGCCGCGCCATCCTCGGCGGCGCCGGGTTCGAGGGGCTGAGGCATTGGGAGCGGCGCAAGAATTTCTTCCTCGAGGCGATCGCGATGTTCGACCAGCGGCCGCCGCGCACCGACCCGCACTGGCTGTCGATCCAGTTCATGAAAAGCCAGGGGATCGACCGGGTTGCGGCGGCGTTGTTGCTCGACAGTTTCGCCGACGCGTTCATGGACTGGCTCAAGGCCTTCACCATGCCGACTTTGGTGGTATGCGGGGCCGAGGACGACGACAACGGATCGGGGCGGGAGCTGGCCGAGACCTTGCCCGACGCCACCTTTGCGGAAGTGCCGGGGACGCACATGAGCTCGATCACCAAGCCCGAGTTCGGTGAGGCTATCGCAAAATTCCTGACGGCATAGAAAAGGGGCGCCCGAAAGCGCCCCTGATCGATTTTTCGGAAGGGTGACCGTCAGGCGGTCGCCTTGCCGGTTTCCTTGAGCGTCAAGGCTTCCTCGGCAATGTCGGTCTGGTTCTTTCGTCCGCCGCGGCGGCTGGGGCTGGCGATGAAGCTTTCGGTCGCGGTGTCGTCCGCGCTGGCGAACTCGCTGCCCGTTCCCTCGCGCCATTCGCTGATCTGGTCCGACAGGCTGGAAAGCTGGTCGGTGATCTGGTTGCGGCGCGACCACAGGAAGACGCCGGCCGCGACGGCGCCGCCGACTGCCGCGGCGGTCGTCAGCGGATTGTCGCGGGCCGAGCCCATCCAGCCATTGCTGTACTGGTTCTTGCCTTCGGGATTGTTGTTGCGGCCGCGATTGCCGCGATTTCCGCCACGATTGTTGCTCGCCATGTTACGCTACTCCTCTTTTTTGAACCCGCCTTCGACAACGCCCGGAACTAGTGGTCGTTGCGAGCTGGCGGCGAGCCGCGCCGGCAGCGGGTCAGGCCGTCGCCAACTGGTCCAGCAGGTGCTCGGCGCTGGACGCGCGATACTCGCCCGGCGCCTCGACATTGAGCTGCTCGACGACGCCGTCGTCGACGACCATCGAGTAACGCTGCGAGCGCGTCCCCATGCCGAACTTGCTGCCGTCGAAGGCGAGCCCGGTGGCGTCGGCAAAGGCGCCGTTGCCGTCGGCGAGCATGGTGATGTCCGCCGAGCCGTCGCGTTCGCCCCAGGCCGACATCACGAACGGGTCGTTGACCGAAATGCAGGCGATTTCGTCGATGCCCGCGCCTTTAAGGTCGCCGGCCTTGTCGACATAGGAGGGCAGGTGCTTCGCCGAGCAGGTCGGGGTGAACGCGCCCGGCACCGCGAACAGCGCCACGCGCTTGCCGGCGAAATAATCGGTGCTGGTGGTCGGCTGCGGCCCGTCGGCGGTCGCAATGGTCAAGGGCACGTCGGGCAGGCGGTCGCCAATCTGGATGGTCATCGCGGAATTCCTCTCGGGGGTCGGGTGAAACGCCAGATAGGGTCGGCGGAAGGGTGGCTCAACCCTTGCTCCGGGCGGACCGCCGGACCATGGAGGAGACAATGCCTGACCAACCGAGCTTCCTGTCCGGCAAGTTGCTGCTGGCGATGCCGGGAATGGCCGACCCGCGCTTCGAGCGGGCGGTGATCGCCTTGTGCGTCCACGACGAAAATGGCGCGATCGGGATCGGCGTCGGCCACAAGCGCGCCGGGATCAGCTTTCGCACCCTGCTGCGCCAGCTCGACATCGAACCGGGCGAAGCGCCCGATGTCGCGGTCCATCATGGCGGCCCGGTCGAGCCGGGTCGCGGGTTCATCCTCCATTCGAGCGACTGGGGCGGCCAGGACACGCTTCACGTCAACGGCGAGCACGGCGAGATTTTCGCCATGACCGGGACCATCGACGTGCTCCGCGCCATCGCCGAAGGCCGCGGCCCGGCGCGCTGGATCGCGGCGCTCGGCTATGCCGGCTGGGGCGAGGGCCAGCTCGACGAGGAAATGACCCGTCACGGCTGGCTCGCCGCCAAGGGCGAGGCGAACATCCTGTTCGACACCCCGACCGACGAGCGCTGGGCGGCGTCGTTCAAGGCCGAGGGCATCGATCCGAGGCTGCTGACCAGCGAGACCGGGGCCGCATAGTCGGTGGTGCAGCCGCGTAGGGGCGTGCGCTCATCCTTTACCAGCGCGCGCAGTCATCACACTGTTGATATCGCCCACGCCAGCATCGCTATCGTGAGGACGGTATAAAGCAACAGCCCGGCATATTGCCGAAAAGCAGGCCGGACCTTTGAGCGATGTTCCACCCTGAACTGATCGAATCTGGGCGCGAGAGCCTCCTCCGAAAGAAGGAGCGCCGTGTCGAGCGCGGAGAATCCGCGATACAGGCTAATCAGCCGCGCCAACTCGGTTTCGCTAACGTTGGGGTAGCGCGCAAGCAGCGACCTGACCTGCTCCCGGGGAGTGCCAATGGAACCGACGTGTGGGGCCGAGAGCGGCCCGGTTTCGAGTTGTTGATGATACATTGTGCTCGTCTCAATTGAGAGAAAGCGAGCCGAAGTTCGGACAGACCGGACCCTTCATGGCCTGAGCGGTCTGTGCTTCGTGAAACTGGTTCGTGCTGCGCCCTAGGCTGGGTCCGGCTCGCGGACATTCACCCGACCGAGGGCCGACTGTCGTGCAGTACTGCTGCCGGGGTGAATTTGGGCGGGTCTAGTCACAACCTCCATATGGTGACTTAACCCGAATATCCAAGCACGGGGAAAAGGGCGGACATTCGATCCACGAGGGACTCCGCTGCGGCGCGAAACTATAGTCGTGGGTGCCTTGGGGCCGCGGGAAGAACCTATGAGACCAAAACTGCAGGACGGTTGCGGCAAGACTGAAGCTGAGGTCGAGGCAGAGAGAATCGATCGCCGCGAGCGATCGCTCGATGACGCGCTTCAAGGCACGTTCCCAGCAAGCGATCCGCCTGCGGCACTCGCACCGCATTCGTCGAAAGATTAAGGCTGTTCGCTTGGGTCGAGGGGAATTGCGTGTCGTACTTGATTACGCCGACCATGCGTCCATATCCACACTATGGCTGAGCATTCTCAGTTCGATCTGTCGAAACTGCATCCGGGCAGCAGTACGGCACGACTTTAGCGCTCCGAGCGCCCCGGCTTCCTAGACGGGTGCACGCTTTGGGGCTCTCCAACTAGCTGCGCGCCGCCACCTGCGAGCGCGCTTCTTAACAAATCGGGCAATCAGCCGTCGGTGCGCGCGTCATCGCGTTCGGCTGGCTGCTGCACGGACGGAGCAGAGTCATGACGAATTCCCAACGATTTGCAGTCGAGTTTGATCGCCGAACGGTCGGCATCGCTGTGCGCGTGCCTGGCGGCTTCATGTTCTACGCATCGGACCACCGTTTCGACGGGCTGGACGGAAAATTGTTTCCTCGTGCGCGAGCGATCGAGAGGCAGCTAAAGAGAGTTGCAGATCGCGCTTCGCGGAAGCCGCCGACATTCGCGCCGGCGTGAGCGCGCTTGGCCGGGACGCATCATATAAGGAATTCTTTATATTTGCCTTGGCGGGCGTCTCGCGCTAGGGCCGCGGCAGCGGCGCCCGGTATGGCGCGACCATTCATTTCAATCGGAGACTCTCGACGTGGCGACGCAGGCTGAAACTCGATTCAACGACTTTGTCGTGAAAGACCTCGGCCTCGCCGATTTCGGCCGCAAGGAGATCGAGATCGCCGAAACCGAAATGCCGGGGCTGATGGCGCTGCGCGAGGAATTCGGCGCGGCCAAGCCATTGAAGGGCGCGCGCATCACCGGCTCGCTGCACATGACGATTCAGACCGCGGTGCTGATCGAGACTTTGATCGAGCTTGGCGCGCAAGTGCGCTGGGCTTCGTGCAACATCTATTCGACGCAGGACCATGCCGCCGCGGCGATCGCGGCGCGGGGCATCCCGGTGTTCGCGACCAAGGGCGAAACGCTCGAGGATTATTGGGATTACGCGGCCCGCATCTTCGACTGGGGGCAGGACCGAAACCTGCAACATGATCCTCGACGATGGCGGCGACGCGACCATGTTCGCATTGTGGGGCGCGCGGATCGAGGCGGGCGAGACTTTGTTCACGCCGTCCAACGAGGAAGAGGAAATCTTCGCCGTGACGCTGAAGCGCTTCCTCGCTGAGCGTCCGGGCTATCTCACCAAGACGGTCGAGGCGATCAAGGGCGTGTCGGAAGAGACCACCACCGGCGTCCACCGGCTGTACGAGCTGGCCAAGCAGGGCAAGCTGCCGTTCCCGGCGATCAACGTCAACGACAGCGTGACCAAGTCGAAGTTCGACAACCTCTACGGCTGCCGCGAGAGCCTGGTCGACGCGATCCGCCGCGCGACCGACGTGATGCTCGCCGGCAAGGTCGCCTGCGTCGCCGGCTTCGGCGATGTCGGCAAGGGCTCGGCCCAGTCGCTGCGCAACGGCGGCGCGCGCGTGCTGGTGACCGAGATCGACCCGATCTGCGCGCTGCAGGCGGCGATGGAGGGCTATGAGGTGGTGACGATGGAGGAAGCGGTGACCCGCGCCGACATCTTCTGCACCGCGACCGGCAACATGGACGTGATCACCGTCGACCACATGCGGGCGATGAAGAACATGGCGATCGTGTGCAACATCGGCCACTTCGACAGCGAGATCCAGATCGGCGCGCTTGCCAACATGAAGTGGACCGAGATCAAGCCGCAGGTCGACGAGGTCGAGTTCCCCGACGGCAAGAAGATCATCGTGCTGAGCAAGGGCCGCCTGGTGAACCTCGGCAATGCCACCGGTCACCCGAGCTTCGTGATGTCGTCGTCGTTCACCAACCAGGTGCTGGCGCAGATCGAGCTGTGGACCGGCGCCGACAAGTACAAGAACGACGTCTACGTCCTGCCCAAGCATCTCGACGAGAAGGTCGCCCGGCTGCACCTCGACAAGCTCGGCGTGAAGCTGACCAGGCTCAACGACAAGCAGGCGTCGTACATCGGCGTGTCGGCCGAGGGTCCGTTCAAGCCGGACCACTACCGCTACTAAGTCGCTTCCTTTCCGCTGCCGCGTAGCCCTATGAACCGGTCATGGGGAGCGGCATTCCGGCCATCATCTGGGCAATCGCGGTCCTCGGCCTTGTCTGGCTGGGGATCGCGGTGGCCGTGGCGGTGCTGGCGGCACGGCGCTTCCGGCTGGCCGAGCAGGTGCTGGAGGCGGCGCGGGCCAACGCCACCTTGCTCGAGCTGAGCCCGGCGCGGGCGCTGGTGGTGCGGGCCAACGACCGCATCGAGGCGGACCCGCGGCTGCTGCGCGAGCTTGGGCTCGAAGGCGAGGTACGAAGCCTTGGCGAACTGACCACCGAGACTGGGGGGATCGACCCCGACGACCTCGCCGCGCTTCAGGCGGACATCGCCGAGGCCCGGATTTCCGCGGGGCGCGTGGCGCGCAAGGTCCGAGCGCAGGCTTCGGCGCGGACCTTCGACGTGCGCGGCGGACGCGCTCCGTCGTCGGAGCCGGCGGGGACGCTGCTGCTGTGGTTGTCCGACGCCAGCGCCGGAGAGGAGGAGCGCTCGCGGCTCGCGGTGCGCCTTGGCCAGACCGAAGCGGCGCTCAATTCGCTCACCCACCTGATCGAGGCGGCGCCGTTCCCAATGTGGTACCGCGGCCCCGACCTCCACATCGGCCTGGTCAACAGCGCCTATGTGCTTGCGGTCGAGGGGCGCGACGCCGCCGAAGTCATCGAGCGCGGCGCCGAGCTGATCGACCTGCCGGGCGGGGAGGGCGCGATCGCTTCCGCCAGGGAAGCGCAGGACAGCAATCGCGTCGTCTCGCGCATGCAACCGGCGATCATCCGCGGCGAGCGGCGCATGCTGCGCGTCGTCAACGTCCCGCTTGCGACGGGCGCCGTCGCGGGCTTCGCGGTCGACGTCCAGGATCTGGAGGACGCCCGGTCGGAGCTTGCCCGCTACATCGATTCGCAGCGCGAGCTGGCCGACCGCCTGACCGCCGGCACGGCCCAGTTCGACCCCGACCGAAGCCTCAATTTCTTCAACCAGCCGTTCGCCGCAATGGCCCAGCTCGACCCGGAATGGTTGTCGGAACAGCCCGAATTCGACCGCGTGATCGAGCGCATGCGCGACAATCACCGCCTGCCCGAAGCGCGCGATTTCCCGGCGTGGAAGGAAGAGCGGCGCGGCTGGTTCACCAGTGCCGAGGAAGTGATCGAGGAAGAATGGTCGCTGCCCAACGGCGACCATATCCGCATCGTCGCCCAGCCGCTGCCCGACGGCGGCCTCCGCCTGATCCTCGAGGACCGGACCGAGCAGCTGCGGCTCGCGTCGGCGCGCGACACCTTGCTGCGGGTTCGTGCCGCGACCTTCGACAACCTGTTCGAGGCGATCAGCGTGTTCGCCAGCGATGGGCGGCTGTATCTGTGGAATGCCCGCTTCCTCGAGGACTGGCAGCTGGACGAGGAATGGCTGGCGTCGCACCCGCGGGTCGACGAGCTAGTGCCGGCCATGGCGCAGAAGCTCGTCAACCCGACCGCCGCGGCGCAAATCCGTGAAATGGTTCGCTCGACGACCAACGAGCGCCAGTCGGCCAACGGGCGAATTTCGATGACCGACGGCCGCAACTTCCAGTTCGCCGCCGTCCCGCTGCCCGACGGGAACGCGCTGTTCACCATGGTCGACGTCACCGATTCTAGCCGGATCGAGGCGGCGCTGCGCGAGCGCGCGACCGCGCTCGAGGCCGCCGACCGGGTCAAGACCGACTTCGTCGCCAACGTCAGTTATGAACTGCGCACGCCGCTGACTTCGATCGGCGGGTTCGCGGAGCTGTTGCAGGGGGGATATGCGGGGGCACTGACCGACAAAGGCAAGGACTATGTCGACGCGATCTTGGAGTCGGTCGCGCGGCTGTCCAAGCTGATCAACGATGTGCTCGACCTGACCACCGGCGACACCAGCGGCGTCGCACTGGAGAAGGAGCGGGTCGATCTCGGCGGGCTGGTTCGGACCGCGGTCAATCAGGCCAAGGCGCGCTCAGCGGAAAAGGCGCAGAAGCTGGAGGCGGATATCCAGCCGAGCACGGGCCATGTCTTCGCCGACGCCAGGCGGCTGCGCGAGGCGGTCGAGCACGTGCTCCAGAACGCGGTCGCCTACACCGACCGCAAGGGCAAGATCACGCTGACGTCCGAAGGCGACAAGGATCAGGCGGTCATTCGCATCAGCGACAATGGCTCCGGCATTTCGGCTAAGGACCTGCCGCGCGTGTTCAACCGCTTCGACCGGGTGGTCGAGGCGGGCGTTCGCGGCGAGGCGGCGCTGGGCCTCGGCCTGCCCCTGACGCGTCAGTTCGTCGAGGCTCATGGCGGCACGGTCGAACTCGAATCGAAGAAGGGCAAGGGCACGACCGTGACCCTGACGATCCCGCGCGGGTCGCGATGATTTTGAAAAATGAGGCGGAAACGGCGACGCTCGGCGCCCGCCTGGCGCGAGTGGCGCGAGCAGGGGACGTGATCACGCTGTCGGGGCCGCTGGGCGTCGGCAAGACGGCGATGGCGCGGGGACTGATCGCCGCGTTGGGCCACGAGGGTGAGGTGCCGAGCCCGAGCTTTTCTATCGTCCAGCCCTATGAGGCGCTCGATCCGCCGGTGTGGCATGTCGATCTTTATCGGATCGAGGCCAGTTCGGAGATCGAAGAGCTGGGATTGGACTCGGCCGCGGATGCATTGCTGCTGGTCGAATGGCCGGAGCGGAGTGGAACCGATGGCTGGCCGCAAGCGCTCAGGCTGTCGCTCGACTTCGGGCAGGATGGCGACAGAATCTTGACAGCCGATGTGCCCCCGTCATGGGAAGGACGATGGCCTCCCAAATGAAACCGCCGCCCTATGCGCCTCAATTCCTTGCCTCTTGCGGGTGGCAGGGCGCGGAAATCCTGCCGCTGGCCGGCGATGCGTCGTTCCGCCGCTATTTCCGCGTGGTCGAGGGCGAGCGAAGCGCGGTGCTGATGGACGCGCCGCCCCCGCATGAGGACCCGCGGCCGTTCGTGGCGGTGGCGGAGTGGCTGGCGTCGGTGGGGTTGAGCGCGCCACCGATCCTTGCCAGCGACCTCGACAAGGGCCTGCTGTTGCTCGGCGATTTCGGCGATTGGCGGCTGCGCGAATGTTTGGACGAGGACCCGCGACGCGAGCAGGAATTGTACGAGCTCGCGACCGACGTCCTGGTCCATCTTCACCAGCACGATCCAATGCCGGGGCTTCCAGCGCATGGGCTCGACGTGTGGCTGGAAGAGTTGGCGCTGTTCACCGACTGGTATTGCCCGGCGGTGGGATTGGATTGCGACCGCGACAGCTTCCTCGCGGCATGGCGTGAAGTGCTGGAGCCGGTGGCGGGCGATGAGCTCGGGCCGGTCACCGTGCTGCGCGATTATCATGCCGAGAATGTCATGCTGGTCGACGGGCAGGCGGGGGTCACGCGCTTTGGCCTGCTCGACTTCCAGGATGCCCGCGCCGGTCACCCGGCCTACGACCTCGCTTCGGTGCTCGAAGACGCCCGCCGCGACGTGCCGCCCGAGATCGAGCGGGCGATGGTCGATCGCTACATTGCCGCGACCGGCCATGGCGCGGAGTTCGAGCGCGCCTATTGGGCGCTCGCGGCGCAGCGCAATACGCGAATCCTGGGTGTGTTTACCCGGCTGTGGAAGCGCGACGGCAAGCCTGGTTATCGCAAGTTCCAGCCGCGCATGTGGGGCCTGCTCGAGCGCGATCTCGCCCAGCCGCATCTGGCGTCGGTGCGGGCCTGGTTCGACGCCAATGTTTCCGGCGACAATCGCCGCAACCCGTGGCTGCAAGAAGCGGCATGAGCAACGCCCGCCGCGCCCTTCGTCTGCGCGCCGAAGTGCCGGCGGAGGTTCCGCATACGGCGATGATCATGGCCGCCGGCCTGGGCAAGCGCATGCGGCCGCTGACCGCGACCCGGCCCAAGCCGCTGATCGAGGTCGGCGGCAAGGCGCTGCTCGACCATGTGCTCGAACGGCTGCGTTCGGCCGGCGTCAAGAAAGTGGTCGTCAACGTTCACTATCTCGCCGACGCATTGGAAGCGCATCTCGCCAGCCGCGACCATGGGCTGGAGGTTGTCATTTCCGACGAGCGCGACATGCTCCTGGAAACCGGCGGCGGACTGGTCAGGGCCGAGCCGTTGATCGACGCCGACCCGTTCCTCGCGCTCAACAGCGACAATCTGTGGATCGACGGGCCCGCCGACACCCTGCGGCTGCTGGCGTCGCAATGGGACGATGCGAAGATGGACGCGCTGCTGCTCCTGGTCCCGCAGGCGCGGGCGCTCAATCACAAGGGCATGGGCGATTTCCACATGGACGCCGGAGGGCGCTTGCGGCGGCGTGAGCGGAGCCATGTCGCGCCGTTCGTCTTCACCGGCATCCAGATAGTGTCCAAGCGGCTGCTGCGCGACGCGCCCTCGGGACCTTTCTCGACCAATATCCTGTGGGATCGCGCGATCGAGGAAGGCCGCTGTTTCGGCGCGGTGCATCAGGGACTGTGGTTCGATGTCGGCACGCCCCAGTCGATCCCGATGACGGAAGCGGCGATCGAGAATGTCTGAGGAGATCGGGGCGGTCAGGCCCGCGGTCTTCACCATCCCATCGCACCGATCGTTCGCCGACGCGCTGGCCGCGGGCCTGATCAAGCTGTTTGGCGGCGACAGCCTGGCGCTGGCACGAGGCCGTATCCTCCTGCCCAACAACCGCGCCGTCCGCTCGGTGACCGAAGCGTTCGTCAGGGCGAGTGGGAGCGGTCTGTTGCTGCCGCGGCTGATTCCCGTCGGCGATCCCGAACTCGAGGAACGCGTTGGCGGCGCGCTCGATACGATCGACGATGGCGAGGCCGTGCCACCGGCGATCGAGCCGACCGAGCGGCTACTGAGGCTGGCGTCAGTCCTTCGCGGCGAGGGTTCCGCGGAAGCATTGAGGCTCGCCGCCGACCTGGCGCGGACGCTCGATGCCTTGTTGGTCGAGAAGGTCGACCCGCATCGGCTCAAGGAGGCCGTGGCGGAGACCAGCGATCTGGCGGCGCATTGGGAAAAATCGCTCCAGAAGCTCGACCTGATCTACCAGGTCTGGCCGGCCATCTTGCGGGACGAGGGCGCGATCGACCTCGCCGAGCGGCGCAACATCCTGCTTCGCCGCCTGGTCGAACGATGGAAGGACGATCCGCCCCCGGGCTTCACCGTCGCCGCAGGCATCACCACCGCGGCTCCAGCCGTCGCCGCGCTGGTTGCCCAAGTGGCGCGGATGCCCGACGGCATGGCGGTCCTGCCGGGCCTGTGGCTCGGCGACGTCTTCCCCGACGAGGAATGGGACGCGCTCGGGGCCGGGGACGCGACCCACCCGCAATATCATTTAAAGCTGGTTCTCGACCGGATGGGAGTTGGCCGCGCCGAAGTGAAGAAGTGGCGCTGGTCGGGCCGGGCGGCATCCCCTCCGGCCCGAGCGCGGACGGTAGCGAATGCGATGGCCTCGCCGCGCTTCTCCCATAAGTGGGAAAGCTTGCCGCCGGCCCAGCGGCGGATGAGCGGAATTCGGCGCGCCGAGCTGCCCGACCCGGCCGCCGAGGCGCAAGCCATTGCGCTGGCGCTGCGCGAGGCACTGGAAACCCCTGGCAAAACTGCTGCGCTGGTGACCCCCGACCGCCAGCTCGCCGCCCGGGTATCGGGGTTGCTTGCGCGCTGGGGGATCGAGGCCGACGACAGCGCCGGCAAAAAGCTTTCGGAAACACCGGCGGGCACGCTGCTGCTCGGCATTGCCTCGGCCGCGGCCGAGGAACTGGCGCCAGTGCCGTTGCTGGCGCTGCTCAAGCATCCGCTGGTCGGCGGCGAAGACGATGATCGCCTGAGTTGGCTCGACGCGGTCAGAAAGCTCGACCTCAAGCTGCGCGGCCCGCGGCCCGCCGCCGGCATCGCCGGGCTGGACGCCCATTTCGGATCGCTGGGCGAATGGCAGAAGGCGCGCCCCCGCGTCGGAAAGATCGATGGATTGCTCGGCGAACCGTTGAGCCTGGCCGCGCTTGCCGGCGTGCTGGCCGACGCGGCGCAGGCCCTCGCCGACGATCGTGCCTGGCGCGGGCCGGCGGGAAGGACCGCCGGCGAGCTGCTCGCGCAGCTGCAGTCGTCGCCAGCCGCGGCACAACTGATGGTCGGCGCGGAGGATGCCGTGCCGTTGCTCCGCCAGCTGCTCGACAGGGAAGCGGTTCGCCCGCCCTATGGGGGGCATCCGCGCATCTTCATCTGGGGCCTGCTCGAGGCTCGGCTTCAGCGCGCAGACCTGGTCGTGCTTGGGGGCCTCAACGAGGGCGTATGGCCGGCCTTGCCGGTGCCCGATCCATGGCTGCCGCCGAAGGTTCGAGCGACGCTCGAGCTTCCGACCCTGGACTTCAGGATCGGCCTTGCCGCGCACGATTTTGCTTCGGCGCTGGGGGGTCCGGAGGTGTTGCTCACTCGCGCCCGGCGCGATGCGAAGTCTCCCACCGTCGCCTCTCGTTTCCTGCTGCGTCTCGACGCTATCAGCGGGAGCGGGCTTCCGCGCGACGTGCGGCTCGAACGGATCACGCAGGCGCTCGACGACCCCGGCCCGCCGCAGCCGGTCGACCGGCCGGCACCGTCGCCCCCGGCTGAGCAACGGCCGGACAGGATCTCGGTGACGGCGGTGGACCGGCTCAAGGCCGATCCGTTTGCTTTTTATGCGCAGGCCATTCTCGGCATCCGCAAAAAGGATCCCGTCGATGACGACCATAATGCGCGGTGGAAAGGGACCGCTGTTCATAAGGTGCTGGAAGAATGGCAGCAGCACGACAATTGCGATCCCGACAGGTTGCGCCCGCGCGCCGAACGGCTGCTGGCCGACGAAGCGATCCACCCGATGCTGCGCGCGCTATGGGCGCCGCGGTTGTTGGAGGCCATCGACTGGATCGCCAACCTCGAGCGCTCCAACCAGGCCGAGGGACGAAGGCCGCTGCGGGCCGAAGCCGACGGCGAGGCCGTGCTCGCCGGCGTGACGGTGTATGGGCGCGCGGACCGGATCGACACACTGCCCGGCGGCGGCCTTGCGGTCATCGACTACAAGACTGGCCAGCCGCCCTCGCAGAAGACGGTGAACGAGGGTTTCGCGCTCCAGCTCGGCCTGCTTGGCCTGATCGGCCGCGCCGGCGGCTTCGATGGCGTCACCGGCGACCCGGAAGCGTTCGAATATTGGTCTTTGGCGCGCTATCGCGGCAAGTTCGGGCGCCTGATGTCTCCCGACAAGGACATGCAGCCGGGCGAATTCCTCGCCCACGCCCATCGGAACTTCGCCGACGCCGCCCACCAATGGCTGACCGGCCGCGAGCCGTTCACCGCCAAGCTCAACCCGGCGTATGCGCCTTATGGCGACTACGATCAGCTGATGCGGTTGGAAGAATGGTACGGACGCAAATGAGCCTAGCGCCGCGGCTTCCTTTTGACCCGCGAGGCGTAGAGCAGCGCGGCGACGATTGCCGCCGAGCCGATTCCGACGGCCACTCCCGCTTTCGCAAGTTTCTCCCGCCGGCGGTCGTTGTCGCGGTCGGTGTCATTCGTCGTTGTCGCTCATCCGCGATTCTCTATGGCGTTCGGCGCCGCATGTGAAGCCGCATGAGCGCGCGATTTAAGCAGCTTCCGGAGCTTGAGGGTGAGCAGGCGCTGGCCGCGGATCCGGAGATCCATGCCGCGCTGTCCGCCTCCGCCGGCACGGGAAAGACGCAGGTGCTCACCGCGCGCGTGCTTCGGCTGCTGCTGAATGGCGCGAGGCCGGAATCGATCCTGTGCCTGACCTTCACCAAGGCGGCCGCGGCGGAGATGGCGAACCGCATCGGCAAGCGGCTCGCGGCCTGGGTCCGGCTGCCCGAGAAGAATGCTGAAGAAGGAGCTGTTCGCGCTCGGCGAGCCGAACGACCCGAGGACCCAGGAAAAGGCGCGGCAACTGTTCGCCCAGGTGCTCGATTGCCCGGGCGGCCTCAAGATCCAGACCATCCACAGCTTCGCGCAGGGACTGCTCGCCGCGTTTCCGGCCGAGGCGGGGATTACGCCGGGCTTCCAGCCGATCGAGGGGCGGGCAGAGCAGGAGCTGGTGCGGCGCACGCTGGCGGACCTGATGGCCGATGCCGAGGCGAGCGGAAACGAGCGGTTGATTAGCGACGTCCAGCGCCTCAGCCGGCGCCTCGGCGAGACCGGCGCCGTCGAATATCTGCAAGCCTGCGCCCGCAGGCCCGAAGCGATGGCGGCGCTCGGCCCGCCCGACACGATCGCGGCCGCGGTGGCGCGGCTGGTGGACCTGCCCGACGAATCCGATCGAAGACTATATTGCCAATCGATGCGGCGACGAGGGCTTCGATTGCGACCTTCTGCGGGCGGTCGCCAATGCCAACCGGAAATGGGGAACCTCGACCGGGCTCGGTCACGCCCAGACGATTGACGACTGGCTCGCGCTGACTGCGATCGAGCGGGCGGCGCGGCTCGGCGAATTGCGCAAGGTGGTCCTGACCGAGAAGGACACGGTCAAGGTAGCGACCGGCCAGACGCGAGCGGAGCCCTATTACGAAGAGCAGGCGGGGCGCCTGGCGGTGCTGATCGCGGACTTGCTGCGCCAGCAGAACGGAGCCCGGCTCGCCGCCGACATCTCCGCCGGGCTGCGCGCGGGCCAGGCCTTCGCCGCCGCCTATACCCGCGCCAAGCGCGCTGCCGGCGTCGCCGACTTCAACGACCTGATCGACTGGACGCGGCACCTGCTGAAGCAGCCGGGCATGGGCGACTGGGTGCGTTACAAGCTTGATCGCCAGGTCGATCACGTACTGGTCGACGAAGCCCAGGACACCAACAGCGCGCAGTGGGAAATCATCGACAAGCTGGTCGAGGAATATTTCAGCGGGTCGAGCGAGAGCGAGGAGCGCCAGCGCACCCTGTTCATGGTCGGCGACTTCAAGCAGTCGATCTACGGCTTCCAGGGGTCCGATCCGCGCCGCTTCCACCAGGCCCGGGAGGATTTCCGGCGCCGCGCCGAATTGCTCGGCTTCGGCGACGATCTCTTCTCTCACCGGCAGCGCGCCCGCCAGTTCCGTGACCTGTCCATCGCCGCCAGCTTCCGCTCGGCCCAGCCGGTGCTGGACGTGGTCGACGCGGTGATCGGCACGGTCGGCCACGCGGCCCTGGCGCTGGCGGAACCGCCGCCGGCGCATCGTGCGCATCACGCCGAGCGCCCCGGCCAGGTCGAGCTGTGGCCACCCTTCGCCATTCCCGAAAGTCCGGACGAATCCGACGAGGGCGAGGAGCGCTGGGTTTCCCTGCGCGACCGCTACTACGCCGAGAGCCTCGCCGATCGGATCGGGGGGATGCTCGATGAGGCGCCCGTCCTGCCCTCGACCGGGCGAGCCGCTCGGTCCCGGCGACATCCTCATCCTGGTCCGCAGCCGCGGCGAGCTGGCCTCGCTGATCGTCGCCCGGCTGTTCTCCGCCGGGATCCCGGTCGCTGGGGTCGACCGGCTGCACCTGCACGAGCCGCTGGCGGTGCAGGACCTGCGTCGCCGCGGTGAAGTTCGCGGTGCAGCCGAACGACGACCTCAGCCTCGCCTGCCTGCTGGTTTCGCCGCTGATCGGCTGGGACCAGGACCAGCTGCGCGACGCTGGCTTATGGGCGCAAGGGAGCGCTGTGGCGCGAGCTTCGGCAGCGGGCAGGGGAGTTCGGCGATGCGCACGAAGTGCTGGCCGAGCTGTTGCGGATCGCCGACTTCACGACGCCGTCGCGCTTTCTCGAAACCATCCTGTCGGGGCCGATGCAGGGCCGGCGCAAGCTCTACTCGCGCCTCGGCATGGCTGCCCGCGACCCGATCGACGAGCTGATGAACAGCGCCCTCGAGTTCGAGCGGAACGAAATCGCGTCGCTCGACCGATTCCTCAGCCTGGTTCTCGCGCGGCACGGTCGACATCCAGCGCGACCCCGGCGCGCGGCGAACGAAGTGCGGGTGATGACGGTCCACGGCGCCAAGGGGCTGGAAGCGCCGGTGGTGATCCTGGCTGACGCGACCGCTGACCCCGAACCGGCTCGGGCGGCCGCCGATTACGGTCGAGCTGGACGTCGGGGCGCGCGCAAGGCGCCGCTGCTTCGGCCGAAGAAGGAGGAGCGCTGCCCGCCGTTCGAGGAGATCATCCAGGAGCAGGAGAAGCGCGACCTGGAGGAGCATATGGCGGCTTCTTTACGTGGCCCTGACCCGCGCCGCGGACCGGCTGATCGTCAGCGGGGTGATGCCCAAGGCAAAGAAGGATGGATCGGACCCGCGTCCGGCCAACAGTTGGCACGTGATCGTCGAGCAGGCGATGAGCTCGCTCGGAGCCTCTGAGACCTATGGGTCGCTGCGTGTCAGCGAAGAGCAAGAAACTGAGGGACAAGAGCAGCTTGCCGCCGGTTGTTATGCCGGAATGGGCGAAGCGGGCGGCCCCGCCCGAAGCGCGGCCGCCACGGCCGCTGGCGCCGTCGGCCATCGGAACCGACGAAGAGGCACTGCCGCCGCCGAGCCCCGCAATGCGCGCGGCGGCGCATCCGCGGGACGCTCATCCACCAGTTGCTCGAGCGACTGGTCGCGGTGGACGTCGATGCGTCGGCGCGGAAGCCGCGCGCCGGTGGCTCGAACGCTCCGCGGGCCTCGCCGATGCGGCGAGCCCGGGACGAGATCGTCGATGCAGGTTTGCGGCATCCTGTCCGACGACCGCTTCGCCGATCTGTTCGGCCCGGGCTCGCTGGGCGAGGCGCCGCTCGCCGCGACCTTGCCCGACGGGCGCGTCATCGCGGGGACGGTCGACCGGCTGCTGATCGAGGACGAACGCGTGTCCGTGATCGACTTCAAGACCGGGCAGGGTGCCGGCGAACGAGGATGCGATCCCCGCGTCGCATCGCGCGCCAGATGCAGGCTTACGCCGAGGCGCTGAGGGTGATTTTCCCCGGGCGCGACGTGAGCGCGGCCCTGCTGTACACCGCCGGACCGCAACTGTTCGAACTTGGCGCTTGAGGGGCGCGAGGGTGAGTGCCCATATGCGCGTTAAGCGATTTGCAGGAGAGTCGCCGCCATGGCCACCAAGACCGTCACCGACCAGAGCTTCGCCACCGACGTCCTCGGCGCCACGGAGCCGGTGCTCGTCGACTTCTGGGCGGAATGGTGCGGCCCGTGCCGGATGATCGCTCCGGCGCTCGAGGAAATTGCCGGCCGAACTGGGCGACAAGGTGACCGTGGCCAAGCTCAACATCGACGAAAATCCTGACATCCCCGGCCGCTATGGCGTGCGCGGAATCCCGACCATGCTGCTGTTCAAGGGCGGCCAGCCGGTCGCGCAGAAGGTCGGCGCGGCGCCGCGCAGCCAGATCCAGCAATGGCTGGAAAGCAATCTCGACCAGCAACCGCAGTCGAGCGCGGGCTGACTAGGCGCTCGGAGTTGGGCGGGTCGGTTCCTTCGAGTCCCCGCGTATCCGGCCGGAATTTGTCGAACTTCGGCAAGATCGTCGCCGCGGGTCGAACCACGGCACCGGCTGCCCCAGAAAATGTGAAAGCCGGGCGCGACCGCGCCCGGCTCGTCCAGCGTCGCGACGCTGAAATCGACGGTTTCCGGCTGGTGGTCGACCTTCATCAGGAATGGCGTCCCGCATTCGCCGCAAAATTCGCGGTGTCCGAAGCTCGACGAAGCGACCGACTTCACCAGGTCCGCGCCTGTGGTCCAGACGAATCGCCGTCGGGAACGCTGGCGAAAACCATCGCCGGCGCGCCGCTGTTGAGCTGGCAGGTGCGGCAATGGCACCAGCCGGCAGTCGAACGGCTCGCTGGTCAGCTCATAGCGGACTTGTCCGCACAGGCATCCGCCGGTTAAACCCGTCACAACCGCCTCCGCTTCAATTGACGATAGCCAGGTGCGCTCCTTACATCGCCGGGCGCAGTTTCCCAGAGCGTTGGCGGAGCGTTCCGCCTCCCCTGAACGCGCGGGTTTTTAAGGGATTTCATGTGATCGCCGCACTGGCAAAGAGCATCTTCGGATCGGCCAACGACCGCTATGTCCGCGGCCTTGGCAAATATGTCGACGCGGTCAACGCGCTCGAAGCCGAATATTTCGGCGCTCAACGACGACGAGCTGCGCGATCAGACCGAGCGCTTTCGGCAGCCGGCTCGCCGAGGGCGAGAAGCTCGACAATCTGCTCCCCGAAGCCTTCGCGACCGTGCGTGAGGCGGCCATCCGCACGCTCGGCCAGCGCCATTACGACGTCCAGCTGATCGGCGGCATCGCGCTCCACCGCGGCGAGATCGCCGAAATGAAGACCGGCGAAGGCAAGACGCTGGTCGCGACGCTGGCGGTCTATCTCAACGCGCTTGAAGGCAAGGGCGTCCACGTCGTCACCGTCAACGATTATCTCGCCCGCCGCGACGCCGAATGGATGGGGCAGATCTACCGCTTCCTCGGGATGACGGTCGGGGTGATCATCCCCAACCTCGACGATCAGCAGCGGCGCGAGGCTTACGCCGCCGATATCACCTACGCGACCAACAACGAGCTCGGCTTCGATTATCTGCGCGACAATATGAAATATGCGCGCGACGCAGATGGTCCAGCGGCCGTTCAATTTCGCCATCGTCGACGAGGTGGACTCGATCCTGATCGACGAAGCGCGCACGCCGCTGATCATCTCCGGCCCGACCGACGACAAGTCGGACCTCTACATCTCGGTCGACAAGCTGGTGAAAACCTTCGTCCCCGCCGACTATGAGCTCGACGAAAAGCAGAAGAGCGTCGTCCTTACCGAAGAAGGCACCGAAAAGGCCGAGCGGCTGCTCGAGAGCGAGGAGCTGATCGAGGGCCGCAACCTCTACGACATCGCCAACACCCAGGTCGTCCACCACTTGAACCAGGCGCTCAAAGCGAACGTCATGTTCAAGAAGGACATCGACTACATCGTCAAGGACGGGAAGGTCGTCATCATCGACGAGTTCACCGGCCGGATGATGGACGGTCGGCGCTGGTCGGACGGGCTTCACCAGGCGGTTGAGGCCAAGGAAGGCGTCAACATCGAGCCCGAGAACCAGACTCTCGCCTCGATCACCTTCCAGAACTATTTCCGCATGTACCCCAAGCTGTCGGGCATGACCGGAACGGCGATGACCGAGGCGCCGGAATTCTTCGACATCTACAAGATGAACGTCGTTTCGATTCCGACCAACGTGCCGGTCCTGCGCGCCGATCGAGGACGACGAATTCTACAAGACGATGCCGGAAAAGTTCTCCGCCATCGCCAAGGAAATCAAGGACAAGCAGGAGCTTGGCCAGCCCGTCCTGGTCGGCACCGTGTCGATCGAGAAGTCGGAGGTGCTGTCCGAATTCCTCGAAAAGGAAGGCATCAAGCATTCGGTCCTGAACGCCCGCTTCCACGAGCAGGAAGCGCATATCGTGGCCCAGGCGGGGCGGCTGCGCGCCGTCACCATCGCCACCAACATGGCCGGCCGCGGCACCGACATCCAGCTTGGCGGCAACCTCGATTTCCGGATGCAGGACGAGTTTCCGGCGCTCGAGATCGGCACTCCGGAATATGACGCCCAGGCCGAGAAGGTCCGCGAGGAAATCGTCGCCGAGAAGCAGCAGCGTGCTCAGCATCGGCGGGCTCTACGTGCTCGGTACCGAGCGCCACGAAAGCCGGCGCATCGACAACCAGCTGCGCGGCCGCTCGGGCCGCCAGGGCGATCCGGGGCTGTCGAAATTCTACCTCAGCCTCGACGACGATTTGCTGCGCATCTTCGGACCGCAAACCATGTTCTCGCGGCTGATGAACTCGCAGCTCGAGGACGGCGAGGCGATCGTCAGCCCGTGGATCTCCAAGGCCATCGAGACCGCCCAGAAGAAGGTCGAGGCGCGCAATTACGACATCCGCAAGCAGGTCGTCGAATTCGACGACGTGATGAACGACCAGCGCAAGGTCATTTACGAGCAGCGCGCCGACATCATGGACGCGGAAAACGTGACCGACGTCATCCACAACATGCGCTTCGAAACCGCGGCATCGCTGGTCGCGGTGAGCTGCCCCGCCGGCACCTATCCCGAGCAGTGGGACGTCGAGGGCCTCAAGGAGAGTCTCGACGTGGTGTTCGGCCTCCAGCCGCCGGTCGATGACTGGCTGCAGGAGGAGGAGGTCTCAGCCGGAGATCATCACCGAGCGCGTCCAGGAGCTTGCCGACGACGCGATGGCGGCCAAGCTCACCGAAGTCGAGCCGGAGCGCTGGATCGACGTCGAGAAGCAGATCCTGATCCAGACCCTCGACCATCACTGGAAGGAGCATCTGGCGACGCTCGACGCACTGCGCCAGGTCATCCACTTGCGCAGCTACGCCCAGAAGAAGCCGATCGACGAATATAAGCAGGAAGCGTTCATGCTGTTCGAACGGCTGCTGATCGCGATCCGCGAGGAAGTGACCCGGATGCTGATGCGGGTGCAGGTGCAGATGGAAGAAGCGCCGCCGCCGGTGCTCCCCGACTTCATCACCCAGCACCTCGATCCCTTCTCGGGCGACGACGACACGGCGGACATCGATGCCGCGACTGGATCAATCCTTTCGAACCTGCCGCCGCTGGCAAGCATTCCGCCGCTGCCCTTGCCGGGTGGCGAAGCGGACAGCGCAGTTGCCGAAGCGCCAGTCAGCCGCAACGCCCCATGCCCGTGCGGGTCGGGCAAGAAGTACAAGCATTGCCACGGACAGCTCGCGTAGCTGTCCCGGCGATGGCCGTAACCGTCGACCGCTCGGCATTGAGGCGCGCCTACCGGCCTGACGAAGAGCAGGTGGCGAACGAGCGCATCGCCCAGGCACGGTTGAGCGCGGAACAGGCGGATGAAGCCGCCGCGACCGCCCGCGCGCTGGTCAAGGCGGTTCGCGGGCACAAGGCTTCGGGTGTCGATGCCTTTCTCCACGCTTACGACCTCGGGTCGGACGAGGGCATCGCCATGATGTGCCTCGCCGAGGCGCTGCTTCGGATCCCCGATGCCCACACCGCCGACGAGCTGATCGCCGACAAGTTGTCGGGGCCGGACTGGTCGGAGAAGGTCGGGCGGTCGGATTCTTCCTTCGTCAACGCCGCGACCTTCTCGCTGCTGTTGACCGGCAAGGTGCTGGAAGGCGCCAACGACCGGTCGGACAATTGGCGCGCGGCGCTGGGCCGCGCCGTCGGCCGCCTCGGCGAACCGGTGGTCCGCACGGCAGTGCGCGAAGCGATGAAGATCCTCGGCCGCAACTTCGTGTTCGGCCGCACCATCGACGAGGCGCTGCAGCGGGCGAAACCGGAACGGAAACAGGGGCTCAGCCACAGCTTCGACATGCTCGGCGAAGCGGCCAAGACCTTCGAGGACGCCGAGCGCTACACTCAGTCCTACCGCAACGCGCTCGATCGCATCGCGCGCGAAGCTGACGACGGTTTTCGCAAGTCGCCGGGCATTTCGGTCAAGCTGACCGCGCTTCATCCCCGCTTCGAGTTCAGCCATCGCGACGAAGCGCTGGCCCATGTCATCCCCGTCGTGCGGGAGCTGGCGCTTCAGGCGAGCAAGGCCGACGTCCATTTCACCATCGACGCGGAGGAAGCCGACCGGCTCGAGCTGCAGCTCGACGTGTTCGAGGCGCTGCTTGCTGAAGATGCATTGTTCGCCAATGGCTGGAGCGGGTTCGGGATCGCGCTCCAAGCCTATCAGAAGCGCGCCAAGCCGTTTGTGCGACTGGGTCGATCGAGGCCGCTCGCGCGCATCGCCGCAAGCTCATGGTCCGCCTGGTCAAGGGCGCCTACTGGGACACGGAGATCAAGGCGCGCCCAGGTCGGCGGGCTGCCGGATTATCCGGTGTTCACGCGCAAGGTCGCGACCGACGTTTCCTACCTCGCCTGTGCCAAGACGCTGCTGGCGGCGGATGACGTCATCTACCCGGCCTTCGCGACGCACAATGCCAACACCATCGGCCAGGTGAAGGCGCTGGCCCACGGCAAGGCCGTTCGAATTCCAGCGCCTGCACGGCATGGGCGAGGAGCTTTACGAGGAGCTTGCGGCGCTCGAGAAGCATGTCGGCGATGCGCGGACCCCGGTGCGCATCTATGCGCCGGTCGGCAGCCACAAGGAGTTGCTCGCCTATCTCGTCCGGCGGCTGCTGGAGAACGGGGCCAATTCCAGCTTCGTCAACCGCATCGCCGACGAGCAGGTGTCGCTCGACGAGCTGGTGCGCGATCCCGTGGCCGAACTCGAAGCGCTTGAGCCGAAGCGCAATCCGAAGATCATCCTTGCCGCGCGACATCTTCGGAGCCGCACGCCGCAACAGCGCCGGCGTCGATCTTGTCGGACCCGCTGGTGCGCGAGCCGCTGCTGGAGCGGCTGGCGAGAGCTCGAAAGCCGGCAGCTGGACCGCAAAGCCCACGCTTGGCAAGGGCGAAGGCGAGGGCCGATCGACCTCGCCGACCGATCGCGGGATCACGGTGGGGACGGTGCATCGAAGCGACGCGCGGCCGAAGTCGACCGCATGGTTCGCGCCGGCCATGCAGCGCAGCAGGCTTGGGACGCGCTCGGCGGGGAGGCGCGCGCACGCCTGCTCGACCGCGCCGCCGACCTTTATGAGGAGCATGCGGGAAGAATTCTATCTCGCTCTGCATTCGTGAAGCCGGGAAGACGCTGATCGACGCCGTGCTCGAAGTGCGCGAGGCGGTCGATTTCCTGCGCTTCTATGCGTCCGAAGCGCGGCGCCAGTTCACCAAGCCCCTGCCGCTGCCGGGCCCGACCGGCGAGCAGAACGAGCTTCGGCTGCACGGCCGCGGCGTGTTCGCCTGCATTTCGCCGTGGAATTTCCCCTTGGCGATCTTCACCGGCCTGGTCGCGGCGCCGCTGGCGGCGGGCAATGCCGTCGTCACCAAGCCGGCGGGGCAGACGCCGCTGATCGGCGCGCTCGCGATCGACCTCATGCATCAGGCCGGGATTCCCAAGGACGTGGTCCAGCTTGCTCCCGGCTCGGGCCGGGTGGTGGGGGAAGCGCTGACGACGCATCCGCTGCTGGCGGGTGTGGTTTTCACCGGCTCGACCGAGACCGCGCGGATGATCAACCGCACCCTGGCCGAGCGCGACGGGGCGATCATCCCGTTCGTCGCCGAAACCGGTGGGCAGAACGCGATGATCGTCGATTTATCGGCGCTGCCCGAGCAGGTTACCCGCGACGTCATCTCCTCGGCGTTCCAGAGCGCCGGCCAGCGCTGCTCCGCCTTGCGGGTGCTGTTCGTGCAAGAGGATGTCGCCGACGGGATGATCCGCATGATCAAGGGTGCGATGGAGGCACTGAAGGTCGGAAACCCCGCCGATCTGGCGACCGATGTCGGCCCGGTGATCGACGAGGCCGCGAAGAAGGCGCTCGACGACCATCTCTCCTGGCTCGACGAGAACGCCACGAAAGTATGCCGGCTGAAGGCGCCCGCCGAAGCTGAGCAGGGCTGCTTTGTCGTTCCCGCGCTCTATGAAATAAAGTCACTAAGGCCTTGAATCGCGAGAACTTTGGGCCGATTTTGCACGTGGTCCGGTTCCCCGCGGACGGAATTTCCGGCGTCGTCGATCAGATCAACGCTACCGGCTACGGCCTGACGATCGGGCTCCAGAGCCGCATCGACACAGTTCGCGACTATGTCGAGGAACATGCCCGCGTCGGCAATTTCTACGTCAATCGCAACCAGATCGGCGCCGTGGTGGAAAGCCAGCCGTTCGGCGGCGAGGGGCTGAGCGGGACCGGCCCGAAGGCCGGCGGCCCGCATTACGTCGCGCGCTTCGCGACCGAGCGGGTGACCTGCATCGACACGACGGCCGCGGGCGGCAATGCATCCCTGATGGCTGCGCTGGAGGGATAGAAGCGTTTGTCCCCATGCGGGACGGTTTTTTGACTTTTGTCTTGATTTTTTGTAAATTCCGTCGCTTAGGAGGCGCCGCGGCCTCAAAGCGGACGCCTGCGGGGTAGGGATTTTCCATGCACTTTACGCATTTTGACGCTAGGCGGCGCATTGCCGTAGTTCGGCTTTAAGCGATGAAGATCCTCGGTCTCGAACTTCCGCCGGCGCTTGCCGATGCGCTTCGCCAGTGCCGCCCGCATTTCGTCGCGGCCGCGGTGTTCAGCCTGCTGATCAACATCCTCTACCTCGCGCCGACCCTCTACATGCTCCAGGTCTACGACCGTGTCGTCCCGACCGGCGGGCAAGACGACCTTGTTGTTCGTGACGCTGGCGCTGGCGCTGGCGCTGCTGGCGCTGTCGGCGCTCGACATGGTCCGCAACCGGCTGCTGGTCCGCGCCAGCCAGCGCCTCGACGCCTGCTCGCGCCGCGCATCCTGAAGCAGATGATGGCGACCGACAGCGCCGCCGCCGGCCAGGCCATGCGCGATTTCGATTCGATCCGGACGACCATGGCGACGCCGGTCATCGCCGCGATGTTCGACGCGCCGTGGACCCCGGTGTTCCTGCTCGTCGCCTTCATGCTGCACTTCTGGATCGGCATTCTTGCGGTGGTCGCGGCCGCCTTGCTCGTGACGCTCGCCTGGCCCAACCAGCGCGCCACCCAGGCGCGCATGGAGATTGCGTCAACGGCGATGGCCGCAGCCCATAATAGCCAGCAGGCCGCCGCGGTTCACGGCACGACGATCAAGGGGCTCGGCATGACCGGCGCGATCGTCGCCCGCCAGCTCGGTCACCGCGGCATCGCGCTCGCCAACATGGTCGAGGCGCAGATGTCGGGCCGCGGCTGACCGCGACCAGCAAGTTCTTCCGCTTGTTCATCCAGTCCGCCGCGCTCGGCCTCGGCGCATTGCTGGCCATCGCCGGCGATATTTCGGCAGGCGCGATCATCGCTTCGTCGGTGCTGTTGAGCCGCGCGCTCCAGCCGATCGAAAGCATCATCGGCGCCTGGTCCTCGCTCGCCGCCGCGCGCGCCGCCGTTCGCCGCTTGTCGAACGCGCTCGAACAGGTCGGCGAAACCCGCATCTACACCACGCTGCCAGCGCCCAAGGGCCTGCTCGAGGTCGAGGAGGTCGGCGTTCGCGGCCGCGATGGGCGGCCGATCCTGGTGGGCATCACCTTCCGCGCCGAGCCCGGCAAGATCCTCGGCATCATCGGCCCCAGCGGATCGGGCAAGACGACGCTCGGCAAGATCCTCGTCGGAGCGCTTCAGCCGACCATTGGCGCCGTGCGGCTCGACAACGCCCGCCTGACCGATTGGGACCAGGACGCGCTTGGGCCTTATCTCGGCTACATGCCGCAGGAGCCGTCGCTGTTCGAAGGCACGATCAAGGAGAACATCTCCCGCTTCGCGCAGCCGCAAAGCACCGACGAAGCGCGCAAGGTCGACGAAGCGGTGGTCGCGGCGGCCACCGAAGCCGGGGTGCACGAGCTGATCCTCCAGCTTCCGCAGGGTTATGACACGCCGCTCGGGCTGATGGGCGCGGGCCTCTCCGCAGGCCAGGCGCAGCGGATGGCGCTGGCCCGCGCGCTTTACGGGGAGCCGAGGCTGCTGGTGCTCGACGAGCCCAACGCTTTCCTCGACCAGTCCGGCGAAGCCTCGCTCGTCTGCCGCGATTGCCGCAGCCCGCAAGCGCGGCGCCACCGTCATCGTCATCGCCCACCGCCGCGGCGTCCTGGAGGCCGCCGACCGGCTGCTGGTCCTCGACGAAGGCCGGCCCAAGATGATCGGCCCGTCGGCGGACGTGGTCGCGCGCCTGGCCGGACCCAAGACCGCGGAGAATGCGGCATGAGCACGCACTCGTCCTCCCGGCGCCCGATGACGTCGATTCCGGCAATCCGACCAACGAGATCCGCCTCGGCGCGATCATCGCCGCGGCCTTTTTCGTGGTGTTCCTCGGTTGGGCGGCATTGGTTCCGCTCGATGCCGGCGTCCATGCCCAGGGCTCCATCGCCGTTTCCGGCAATCGCCAGAGCGTCCAGCACCGCGACGGCGGCGTTGTCACCGCGATTCACGTGCGCGAAGGCCAGCATGTTCGTGCCGGCGATGTGCTCATCGAATTGTCAGCGCCCGAGCTGCGGGCGTCCGAGCGGGCACTGACCAGCGATTATCTGACCCTGCTTGCCCAGCGGGCGCGGCTGCTTGCCGAAAGCACCGGCCAGCGCGACTTCGCCGTTCCCGCCGAATTTGCATCGATACCCGCCGAGGATCGCGAGCTGGCGCAGCAGGTGCTTGCCTTGCAGCGTTCGGAAATGCACGCCCGCGCCGGATCGGACTCGGCCCAGCATTCGGTGCTCGGCCAACGCGCCGGCCAGCTGGTCCAGCAGCAGGGCGGCTATGTGAAGCAGCGCGAGGCGCTCAAGCGCCAGCAGGAGTTGATCCAGCAGGAGCTCGACGGCCTCATGTCGGTCGCGGCCAAGGGCTACGCCTCGATGAACCGGGTTCGTCAACTTCAGCGCGCCCAGGCCGATCTGCAGGGCCAGGAAGCGGCGATGACCGCCGAATATGCCCGCGCCGGCGAAGGCATTGGCGAAACCCGCATGCAGTCGCTGTCGGTTGGCCGCGCGCGCCTCGAATCGATCGAAAGCGACCTTAAGGACACGCAGGCCAAGCTCTCCGAAACCTTGCCCAAGCTGGTCGCTACCCGCGAGCAGCTGCAGCACTCGCTGGTCCGGGCGCCGGCCACGGGCCAGGTGGTCGGGCTGACCGTCTTCACCGTCGGCGGGGTGGTTCGCCCCGGTGAGACGTTGATGGATGTCGTCCCCGACGGGCGCGAGCTGGTCATCAAGGCGCAGGTCAACCCCGGTGACGCCGATGACGTCTACGTCGGCCAGACGGCGCAGGTTCGCTTCGTTACCGTCCACGACCGTTCGCTGCCGTTGTTCAGCGGCAAGGTGAAAACCATGTCGGCCGACAGCTTCAGCGACGAGAAGAGCGGCCGCGCGTACTTCCGCACCGAGATCGTCGTGCCGGACTCCGAGTTCGATCGCGTTCGCTCCGTGCTCGGCAAGGGCGAGCTTCGCCCCGGCCTCCCGGTCGAGACGGTGATGACCGTGCGCAAGCGCACCGCGCTTCAATATCTGCTGGAGCCGCTGACCGGGGCCTTGTGGCGCTCGGGCCACGAAGACTGATCCAAGAAGGAATGGCTCCCCGGGCCTGATTCGAACAGGCGACCATTCGATTAACAGTCGAACGCTCTACCGCTGAGCTACCGGGGAATGCCTCTTCGGAAGGTGGCGGCTAGATAGCGCAGCTTCTGCCAAAGGCAACCCGCTTCAGGTCAGGAATTGTTCCATTGCAATGCGTTCGTCGAGCGCATGCTCGGGGTCGAACAGTAGCGACAGCGAGCGATCGCGATCGAGCCGGATTTCGACCTTGGCGACATCGCGCACCTCGATCTGGTCGGCGACCGCGGAAACCGGCCGATTATGCGCCTCCAGGATGGTCAGGCACACGGCCGTGTCGTCGGGCAGGATCGCGCCCGACCAGCGGCGCGGGCGGAACGGGCTGATCGGGGTCAGCGCGAGCATCCTGGCGGCAAGCGGCAGGATCGGGCCGTGGGCGCTAAGATTGTAGGCGGTCGAGCCGGCGGGCGTCGCGACCAGCACGCCGTCGCAGGCAAGCTCGGGCAGCGCGACGCGGCCATTCACTGCAATTTCGATCTTCGCGGTCTGGCGGGTTTCGCGCAGCAGCGAGACTTCGTTGATCGCGGCATGGGTGAAGGTCTGGCCGGAAACGGTCGTGACCTTCATTTCCAGCGGCGCGACGCGGATCGCCTTGGCTGCGGCGATGCGCTCGGGAAGCTGCTCGATGCGCCACTCGTTCATCAGGAAACCGACGGTGCCGCGGTTCATGCCGAACACCGGCTTCATGCATTGCCCCTCCAGCATGGCGTGGAGGGTTTGCAGCATGAACCCATCGCCGCCGAGCGCGACCAGGGTTTCCGCGTCGTCGGGGTCGGCGAAGCGATAGTGCCGCTGGAGCTGCTCCGCCGCGGCCTGGGCGACGTCGGTGGGCGAGGCGAGCAGGCCGATGCCGCTGCCGGCGAGGTCGATTGCGGCGCGGATATCGGGGCGTGAAGCGTCGGCGCTCAAGACTGACCTTTCGATATGGTCGGGCAAGGTGAGGATAGGGCCTCAGCCGCGCAACGTCACTGTCCCGTTTCGGAGCGCAGCTTGAACCGGCGCTTCCGGCGCCCCCAAGCGGGCGTTACGCACCTTGATCATGATGATGTGGGGCAACTTGCGTAAGTGGGGCAAGCGGGCGTCCGGAGGGGCACGGGCGCCCGCTTTGCCCCGCGACTGGGTGCTTGAAACCGCCATTGCGCGCGAGCAGGTCGACGTCCTGTTCCAGCCCCTGATCGCGCCGCGCTCAGGCCGGGTCATCGGCGCCGAGGCGCTGGCGCGCTCGCCCGTCTCGCCGAGCGCGATCGACCTGTTCGCCCGGGCCGCCGTCGGCGGGTTCGAGGAGCGGCTGTCGCGGCTGGTCCAGCGCAAGGCGCTGCGCGCCGCCGCCGTCTGGGAAGGGCCGCTGCGGGGCCTGACGGTATCGCTCAACGTCCTTCCGCAGGAAATCGGCCGCGAGGGATATGAGCAGTGGTTGCTCGACGAAATCGGCGCGGTGGGCATCGATCCCGCGCGAGTGACGGTCGAAATCACCGAAAATGCGCTGCTCGACAACCGGCCTGAGGTCGCCGCAGCGGCTGGCTCGGCTGCGCGAGCGCGGGGTGCAGATCGCGATCGACGATTTCGGCACCGGCTATGCCAGCCTCGCTTATTTGACGACACTGCCGCTCGACATGATCAAGATCGACCGCGGCCTCATCGCCGACCTGGTCGGCGGCGAGCGCGACCGGATCGTCGTCAAGGCGATGATCCGTCTTGCCCGCGAGCTCAACCTCAAGGTCGTGGTGGAGGGCGTGGAAGACGCCAGCCAGCTGGCCCTGATCGCCGACTGGGGCTGCGATCTCTACCAGGGGTTCCTGGGCTCGGCGGCGCTCACGCAGGAAGAGCTGTTCCGCTTCGTCGCCACCGCGGAAATCCAGGCCGCCTGATTCCCGCGCGGCGCGGGGCGGCTAAGCCGGCTCCAGCAGCGCGGTCAGCACCTTGGTCAATTGCGGAAAATCGAACGGCTTGCTGAGCACCGAACCATTGCCGTGGCCCTGGGCGACGCCGTGCCCGCCGTAGCCGGTCGAAAAGGCGAACGGGACGCCATGGGCATTCAGGGCTTTGGCGATGGGATAGCTTCGCTCCCCGCCGAGATTGACGTCGACGATCGCCACGTCGAACGGTCCCGCTTCGATCAGGGCCAGTGCCTTTTCGATGGTCGCGGCGGTGGCGACCGATGTGCAGCCAAGATCGTCGAGCATGTCCTCGATCGCCATCAGGATGAGCATTTCATCCTCGACAATCAGGATCCGTAGGCCAGAGAGCAATCGATCATCCATCGAGCACCGCTAGTGGCGCGGGCATGTCGATTGTGCAAACGACGCCCTCCGGCGGATAATCGAGGTAGACCTTGCCATCGAGCTCGTGCGGCAGGCCCTGTTCGAGCACGCGCGATCCGAACCCCTTGCGCGATGGCGGCGTGACCGTCGGCCCATCCTTTTCGCGCCAGTGCAGGCACAGCCGCCGCCCACCGGCCTTCTCCTCGAGCGTCCAGGCGATCGAGATCGTCCCCGCCTTGTTCGAAAACGCGCCATATTTGACCGCGTTGGTCGCCAGCTCGTTGAACGCGATGCCGAGCGCCAGCGCCGCCTTGGGCGACAGCCGGATGTTGTCGCCCTCGATCGTGAATCGCTCGGCGTGGCCATCGGCGACGCCGAACGGCTCGAGCAGCTGGACGACCAGGTCGTGCAGGCCGGCGCCCTTCCATTTCTCACGACCGAGCAGGTCGTGCGAGCGCGACAGCGCCGCGATCCGCGTTTCGATCAACTCGCGCACGGTGTGCGGGTCGGATGAGTTGCGCACCGCCTGGGCGACGATCGACTGCACCGTCGCCAGCGTGTTCTTGACCCGGTGATTGAGCTCGTCGATCAGCCCGGCGGCGTGCTCCTGGGCCTGGTGGTGCTTGGTCGTGTCGACCAGCGAGACGAAATGCTGAACGACCTTGCCTGCCTCGTCCTTGACCGGATTGACGAAGATCGTGGCGTAGAATTCTGTCCCGTCCTTGTGGCTATAGCGGTTCTCCGGATCACCTTCCTTGCCTGCGAACGCTTCCGCGATTTCGTCGAGATCGTCGCGGCTGGTCCGGCGCGCGAGCAGGAAGTTGAAACTCTGCGCCAGCACTTCGTCGCGCTCGTAGCCCGTGAGCTCTAAAAATGCGTCATTGACGAAGATGATCGGATGGTCCGGCTTTTTGGCGTCGGTGAACACCATCGGCATGCGCGTCGTATCCGCCGCGACCACGAACGGCCCAAGGTCGTCCGCGAAATGCTTGACCTCGGCCTCGGCGGCCTTCTGTTCCCGATCCTTGGGTGCCTTGTCGGACAACTGCAGAATCCTTGCGCGTTGGGCAGTCTGTCAACTAACCATGCGGGGCGCAATACGCTCCAAACGTGGAATTACCTCGTGCGCGGCGCCGCCCGCTGAGGAGTCTCAATTCCCTCCCTTGGAAGGGAGGGGCTCTACGCTGCTTGTCTCTTCTCTCCCGCCGCAGCGACCCGCGCAAGGCCGCGCGACAGCTGCAGAGCACCGTCGAGCCGGGCGCTGGAAGTAGCCCAATTGCGGCTCACCACCATCTTGCTGTCGGGCCTCAGCTTGGCCGAGCCGTTCAGCCGATCGATATAGCCAAGCAGCCCGGGCAAGTCGCGGAAGCCGCCGTCGGCGAAGGTCACGACCGCGCCCCTGGCGCCGATGTCGAGCTTGGCCACCATCGCCTCGCGGCAATTGAGCTTCACTTCGACGATCTTCATCAGGTTGGAGGTTTCCTCGGGCAGCGCGCCGAAGCGGTCGATCAGCTCGGCCGCGAAGGCATCGATCGCCGGCCGGTCCTCGAGGTCGCCGAGACGGCGATAAAGACCCATGCGGAGGTCGAGGTCGGGGACATAGGCTTCGGGAATCATGATCGGTGCATCGACGCTGATCTGCGGCGTGAACTCGTCGCGTTGCGGCACGCCGCCGGCCTTCATCTCGACGATCGCGTCCTCCAGCATCGACTGGTAGAGCTCGAACCCGACCTCCTTGATGTGGCCCGACTGCTCGTCGCCGAGCAGATTGCCGGCGCCGCGGATGTCGAGGTCGTGGCTGGCGAGCTGGAAGCCCGCGCCGAGGCTATCGAGGTCGGCCAGCACCTGCAGGCGCTTGTCGGCGGCCTCGGTGATGGCGCGATCGGCGGGCATGGTCAGATAGGCATAGGCGCGGGTCTTCGACCGGCCGACGCGGCCGCGCAACTGGTAGAGCTGGGCCAGGCCGAAGCGGTCGGAGCGATAGACGATGAGCGTGTTGGCGCTCGGAATGTCGAGCCCGCTTTCGACGATGGTGGTCGACAGCAGCACGTCATATTTGCGGTCGTAGAAAGCGCTCATCCGGGCTTCGACCTGGGTCGCGCTCATCTGGCCGTGGGCGGTGACGGACTTCACTTCGGGCACCTGCTCGCCCAGCCATTCCTCGATGTTCGGCAGATCGGCGACGCGCGGGACGACGAAGAAGCTTTGGCCGCCGCGATAATGTTCGCGCAGCAGCGCCTCGCGCACCACCACCCCGTCGAACGGCGTGACGTAGGTCCGCACCGCGAGCCGGTCGACCGGCGGAGTCTGGATGACGCTGAGATCGCGCAGACCCGACATCGCCATCTGGAGCGTCCGCGGGATCGGCGTCGCGGTCAGGGTCAGCACGTGGACGTCGGTCTTCAGCGCCTTCAGCCGCTCCTTGTGGGCGACGCCGAAATGCTGCTCCTCGTCGACGATCACCAGGCCGAGCCGCTTGAAGTGGATGCTCTTGGCGAGGAGCGCGTGGGTGCCGATGACGATGTCGACAATGCCCTTCTCGATGCCCTCCCGGGTCTTCCTGGCCTCGGCGGCGGGGACCAGCCGCGACAGCCGCCCGACTTCCAACGGGAAGCCCTGAAGCCGTTCGACGAAGTTGGTGTAATGCTGGCGGGCGAGCAGCGTCGTCGGGCAGATCAACGCGACCTGCTTGCCGGACATCGCCATGACGAAGGCGGCGCGGAGCGCGACTTCGGTCTTGCCGAAGCCGACGTCGCCGCACACCAGCCGGTCCATCGGTTTGCCGGCTTCCAGGTCGCCGAGCACGTCTTCGATCGCGCGTTCCTGGTCGTCGGTTTCCTCATAGGGGAAGCGGTCGACGAACTGCGGGTAGCTGGCGTCGCGCTCGGCGACCACGCCGGCCCGGGTCGCGCGCAGGGCGGCGGTCTTGATGAGCTCGCCCGCGATCTCGCGGATCCGCTCCTTCATCCTGGACTTGCGCCGCTGCCAGCCCTCGCCGCCGAGGCTGTCGAGGGTCACGCCCTCGCTCTCGTTGCCGTAGCGGGTCAGCAGCTCGATATTCTCGACCGGGACGTAGAGCTTGTTGCCGCGTGCATATTCGAGCGCGACGCAGTCGTGCGGGACCTTGCTGACCGGAATCTGGGTCAGGCCCTCGTAGCGGCCGATGCCGTGGTCGGCGTGAACCACGAGGTCGCCGGGGGACAGCGTCGCAAGCTCGTCGAGGAAGGCCGCGGTCGCCTTCTTGCGGCGGCGGCGGACCAGGCGGTCGCCGAGCATGTCCTGCTCGGTGAGGACGGCGATGTCGGGCGTCGTGAAGCCGTGGTCCAGCGGCAGGACGAGAAGGGCGGGCTGGGTCCTGGCGCCAAGCGCGTCCTGCCAATTGTCGGTAAGCTTCTGGGCTTTCAGGCCATGGTCTTCGAGCAGCCCGGACAAGCGCTCGCGGGCACCCTTGGTGTAGCTTGCGAGCACGACCTTGTGACCGGCCTTGCGCAGCGCCGCGACATGGGCCGCGACCGCTTCATAGACATTGGCCTGTTGGGTCCGCTCGGGCGCGAAGTCGCGCGCGGCCTCGACGCCGAAGTCGATGATCCGCTCCGATTCCGGTTCGGGGAAGGGCGAGGCGAGGTGAATCGGGCGCTCGGCGACGAAGCCAGCCCATTCCTTGTTGGCAAGATAGAGCGCGCCGGGCTCGAGCGGGCGATAGCTGCCCGGCTGCGATTCCATCGCCCGGACGCGGTTCTGGTAATAATCGTCGACCGCCTCGCGGCGCGCCTCGAGCGCCTTGTCGGCATTGGCATCGCGCAGGATCAGGTCGTTCTCGCCGAGATGGTCGAACAGGGTATCGAGCCGATCCTCGAGCAGCGGCAGCCAATGCTCCATGCCGCTCATGCGCCGCCCCTCGGACAAGGCCTGGTAGAGCGGGTCTTGGGTCGCGGTGGCGCCGAATTTTTCGCGGTAGCGCGAGCGGAAGCGCTTGATCGCTTCCTCGTCGAGCAAGGCCTCGGACGCCGGCATCAGCGTGAACCCGTCGGCCTTGGCGGTCGAGCGCTGGTCGGCGGGGTCGAAGCGGCGCAGGCTGTCGATCTCGTCGCCGAAGAAGTCGAGGCGAAGCGCCTGCTCCTCGCCGGCCGGGAACAGGTCGATCAGCGATCCGCGCACCGCATATTCGCCATGCTCGGCGACCGTGTCGCTGCGCTGGTAGCCGAGCGCGTTGAGCTGGGCGATCAGCGCCTCGCGGTCGATGCGCTCGCCGTCGGCGATGCGGCGGGTCAGCTGGCGGACGCGGAAGGCCGTCAGGAGCCGCTGGGTCGCCGCGGTCGCGGTCGCGACCAGCAGCTGCGGCTTGTCGTGTTTGGCTTGGAGCGCGCTCAGCGTCGCCAACCGCTCGGCCATCACCCGCAGCGCCGGCGAGGCGCGGTCGTAGGGCAGGCAGTCCCAGCCCGGCAGGGTCAGCACTTCGACTTCGGGCGCAAAGCTCGGCGCGGTTTCGGCCAGCGCGCGCATCGCGGCTTCGTCGGCGACGATGACCACCGCGCGGCCGCCCTTGCCGGTCCCATGAGCGGCGCGCGCCAGGTCGGCCGCGAGCCACGGCAGGAAGCCCGCCGGAACGCCGGCCAGCGTCAGCGGCTGATCGGCCCGAAGCACACGTTGCAGCGGTTCGGTCACCTGGCGATCCGGATGTAATTCAGGCTCTTCAGCGCCTCGGTCATTGGTCCTTGGAAGCGCTCGGGCGGCTCGGCGGTTCCGATGGCCCAGGCCATGATGTCCACGTCCTGCTCGCTCAGCATTTCATCGAACAAGGCGCATTCCTGTTCGTCCCAGCCGGAATGGTGCGCGTCGAAGAACCCGCCGATCAGTAGATCGGCTTCCTTGGTGCCGCGATGATGCGCGCGCCAGTGCAGGCGTTTCAGTTCCGCTTCGGAAGGCATGGGCGCGATGTAGGCGAAGGCGCGCCGATCCGAAAGACCGGCTCGCGCTACTTCATTGGGTGCGCTTCCTGGCCCGACTTTGCCGGCTGGTGCGCGGCACAGCTCACGTTGGGATTGAACTGCGCGAACATGCCATTGGGATTGTTTCGATAGAGCCAGACGTGGCGGTCGAAGTGGGGCATGAACATGTGGCCTTCGTCGACCGGCGTTGCCGGGTCATCCGCCATCCGGTTGTACGGCACGCCGTGGAACGTTGGCCGGCTCTTGTGCTTGGCGTTCCATGCCTTTTCGAACACCAGATTCTCGACGGCAACGAGCTTCAACGAACCGTCGGCCTGCGGTTCATAAAGCAGGATAGCCGGCTTGTTGAAGTCGGTGTAGGTGCCCGACCCATCCACGCGAGGGTTCGGCGGGCCCGTGATCCCAAGAAGGTCGTCACGGGCATAATGAATTCCCATCGCACCCAACTCGGGCGGGTAGCCGATCGATGCGGCCGTCACGCATTCGTCCATCGGATCGCGGACGTAGCCGTCGGCGATCGCCGCTTTCACGTCCTGGTATTTCTCGGTCGCGGCGCGGACCTGGTCCAGCGTCGGCTCGATCGGCGAGCCCGATACGGCGCTTGCACCGCCAATTGCGAAGGCGAGCGTCGTCGCCAGCAACATCCTGATCATCGTTCCCCCTTGTCGCGGACGCCCAATGCCGCGACTCGCTCTTACCATCGACGCCCGTCACCGCGAACAGTCGGGACTGACAGGGCCGACCAAGCGCGGCTATGAAACATCATGCGCCCCGAGATCCTCAACCCCTTGTTCGCCGAGGTCGAGGCGCTCAAAGGCGTCGGCCCGCAGGTCGCCAAGCAGCTGAAGAAGCTCGGCCTGACCCGCGTCGTCGACCTGCTCTACCATCTGCCGACGGGCGCGATCGAGCGGGTGCGGGCGCAGGCGGCCAGCATGGAGTTGCTCGGCCGCAACGTCATTCTGGAGCTGACGCCGTTCGAGACTCGCGAAAGCCGCTCGGGGCGCGGGCCGATGCGGATTTTCGCGACCGACGGCGACGGGAACGCCATCAGCCTGATTTATTTCAACAATCCGGGCTGGGCGAAACGCACGCTGCCGATGGGTGAGAAGCGCATCGTCTCGGGCAAGCTCGAAGCCTATGGCGACGAGTGGCAGATCATCCATCCCGAAGTCTCGCAGCCAGGCCAGGGACCTGAACCCGCGATCCGCGAGCCGGTCTATCCGCTGACCGAAGGCATGACCAACCGCCGGTTGGGTGAGCTGGCGATCGCGGCGCTGGAACGGGCGCCCGAGTTGCCCGAATGGATCGAGCCGAGCCTTGCCGCCCGTGAGGCGTGGCGGGCCTGGCGGGCGTCGCTGGCCGAGATTCATCGAGAACCCGACGCAGAAACTGCGCGCAAACGCCTGGCATATGACGAAATTTTCGCCAACCAGCTGGCTTTGCTTTTGCTTCGGCAGTCGCAGCGGCGCCATCGCACGGTGCCGCTGCCGGGCACCGGCGAACTGATCCGACGGCTTCAGCTGCCCTATGAGCTGACCATGGCCCAGCGCCGGGTCATTCGGGAAATCCGCGGCGACATGGGGCAAGACCTGCCGATGCTGCGGCTGCTCCAGGGCGATGTCGGCTCGGGCAAGACCTTGGTCGCGGTGGCGGCGATGCTGGCCGCGGTCGAGAGCAAGGCGCAGGCGGCCATGCTCGCCCCGACCGAAATTCTCGCCCGCCAGCACCATGCGACCCTGCTCGGCCAGCTCGACAGCCTCGGCGTACGCATCGCCATCCTCACCGGCCGCGAGAAGGGCCGCGCCAGGGAAAGCGTGCTGATGGGCCTTGCCGACGGATCGATCGACATCCTCGTCGGCACCCACGCCATCTTTCAGGAGAAGGTGGCCTACCGGAATCTCGGGCTGGCTGTGATCGACGAGCAGCATCGCTTCGGCGTGTCGCAGCGTCTGTTGCTCTCGTCGAAGGCGGAAAAGCCGCCGCATTTGCTGGTCATGACCGCGACGCCGATCCCGCGCACGCTGACGCTGACCCAATATGGCGAGATGGACGTCAGCCGGATCGACGAAATGCCGCCGGGCCGGACCCCGGTCGAGACGCGCGTGATCAGCGATGAGAAATTGCCTGAGGTGATCGACGGCCTCGGCCGCCACATCGCCGCCGCCGGGCAGGCTTATTGGGTCTGCCCATTGGTCGAGGAAAGCGAGAAGTCGGACGCCGCCGCGGCCGAGGAACGCGCGCGCATCCTCAAGCTGCGCTTCGGCGACGATCGGGTCGGGCTGGTCCACGGGCGCATGAAGGGCCCGGACAAGGACGCCGTCATGGCCCGCTTCGCTTCGGGTGAGCTGGCGGTGATGGTCGCCACGACCGTCATCGAGGTCGGGGTCGACGTCCCCAACGCGACTTTGATGATCGTAGAGGGCGCCGAGCGCTTCGGCCTGGCCCAGCTTCACCAGCTGCGGGGCCGCGTCGGGCGCGGAACGGGCAAGAGCATCTGCCTGCTGATCCGCGGGCCGATGCTGACCGAGGTCGGCCGCGCCCGCCTGGCGCTGATGCGCGAAACCAACGATGGCTTCCGCATCGCCGAGGAGGATTTGCGGCTGCGCGGGCCGGGCGAAATTCTCGGCACGCGCCAGTCGGGCGAGGAGGCATTGCGCGTTGCTCGCGCCGAGGACGTCGAGGAACTGGCGCAGATCGCGCAGGACGACGCGCTGCTGCTGCTTGACCGCGACGGCGGCCTGAAGGGCGAGCGCGGGCAGGCGGCGCGCACCTGCCTCTATCTGTTCGAGCGCGACCAGGCGGTGGGGCTGATCCGTTCAGGGTAGAAACTCGACTTGGTCGTCTCTCACACCGGATGACGTTATTCGAGCATGGCCTGGCCCAACGTCGTCGACAAGCGTGGAGAGGTGATGCAGCTGTCATAATGAGCGCGCGCTGCCCGAATGTTTCGCTCGACGAAGGTGCGGTCGAGCCCGATGTGCATCGTCCTGATTCGAAAAAGCAGAAACCGCGATTCCCTCGTGAAAGTGGCGTTGTCGAGCTTGAGCGCCTCGATCGCATCAAGTTCAGCAAGCTTCTCATGCGTTTCGATTGGACCGCCAGTCGCGGGCAGGGCGCGAAGATGCCCGAGGTCGGCAAGCTCCTTTTCCGCGAGCCGCTGCATGTCGGGCACCATCTCATAGGCGATGCGATATTGGAGCATTCGGTCATGCGGCATGTGCGCGGAAACGTCAGATGCGGTTGCAGCGTCGCGGGCGAGTGAGTCCCAGGTCCGGTTCGGCAACCAGAAATTGGCGATGAGGTTGCGGCTTTCTGCGCGAGCACCGCGTTCGATCGATGCCCGCAAGCCTTCGAGACGCGACGTAACGCAGTCGTGAATGGCGATCCGGCTATAGGCTTGCGGCCCATCGCCAGCGCTAAGTTCGTTGTTCATGTCCGCAACGACGGCATCGATTTTCTGGTGCCACTCGAATGACTGAACCGCCTGCTCGGCGAACAAAGCGGTAAGCACGCCAATTACGATGATTGCATATTCCTTGAGGAATTCTCGCCAGTTGCGGATCAACTTCGGTTTGTGCACGTCCATCTGTAACCCCCCAGCACGTCGACTAATTCACCAGCAGGCCGTGCTTCTTCTTGCCGAGGCTGAGCTTTACCGGCGCATCGCCTACCTCAACGGTCATGGCCGCATCGCTGACGGCCTGATCCTCCAGCCGCACCGCGCCCTCGGCGATCTTGCGTTTGGCTTCGCCGTTCGAGGCGCAAAAGCCGAGACCGGTCAACGCGGCGAGGATCGAGATCGAACCGCCGGTTGCCAGGGTCGGCAAATCTTCTCCCGCGCCGCCGCCGGTGAAGGTCTCCGTGGCGGTGCCGCTGGGCAGCTTCCGCCGCCTCGCGCCCGTGCAGCATCGCCGTCGCTTCGGTCGCGAGGACGATCTTGGCGTCATTGATGCCGGCGCCCTCGAGCGCTTCGAGCTTGCCGATGTCTTCTAGCGGCAAATCCGTGAACAGCTTGAGGAAGCGGCCGACGTCGCCGTCCTGCGTGTTCCGCCAGAATTGCCAGTAATCGTACGGGCTGAGCAGCCGGTCATCGAGCCACACCGCGCCCGACGCCGTCTTGCCCATCTTGGCGCCGTCGGCGGTAGTGATCAGCGGCGTCGTGACGCCGAACACTTCCTTGCCGTCGATGCGCCGCGTCAGCTCGATGCCGTTGACGATGTTCCCCCACTGGTCGGAGCCGCCCATCTGCACCCGGCAGCTTTCGCGGCGCGACAGCTCGAGGAAGTCGTAGGCCTGGAGGATCATGTAGTTGAACTCGAGGAAGGTCAGCGGCTGCTCGCGGTCGAGGCGCATGCGGACGCTGTCGAAGGTCAGCATGCGGTTGATGGTGAAATGCTTGCCGACCTCGCGCAGGAAGGGGACGTAGGCGAGGCGGTCGAGCCATTCGGCATTGTCGGCCATGATCGCGTCGCTCGGGCCGTCGCCGAAGGTCAGGAATTGTTCGAACACGCGGCGGATGCCGGCGATGTTGCTGAAGATCTCGTCCTCGGTCAGGAGCTTGCGGCTTTCGTCCTTGCCGCTGGGGTCGCCGACCTTGGTGGTGCCGCCGCCCATCAGCACGATCGGGCGGTGCCCGGCCTGCTGCAGCCGGCGCAGCATCATGATCTGCACCAGGCTGCCGACATGGAGCGAAGACGCGGTCGCGTCGAAGCCGATGTAGGCGGTCACGACCTCCTTGTTCGCCAGCGCATCGAGCGCCGCGGCGTCGGTCAGCTGGTGGATATAATCGCGCTCGTCGAGCAGGCGGAGGAGGGATGAGCGATAGGCGTCCATGATCGGTTGCGGTGAGACTCAGCGTAGCAAACCCACAGCCGTTTGCCATGAGCTTGTCGAAGGGCCGGTTTTCACCTTAGCTCCGCGAATGTCGTTCTGGGCCGACATGCTGCACTGTCGAGGCGGCATGTTTTATGTCGGGCACACGGACAATTTGGAACATCGGATGGCGCAGCATGAAAGCGGCAGGATCAAGGGCTTCACTGCGGATCATCTGCCGGTGAAGCTGGTTTGGAGCCAGGAATTTACCACGAGACACGGGGCCAAGGAGGCGGAACGCCAGCTCAAGGGCTGGAGCCGGGCCAAGAAGATGGCGCGATCCGAGGGGATTGGCCCAGAATTTCCCAACTTGCCAAGTCGAAGAACGGTCCTTCGGCAAGCTCAGGACAGGCGGATGGGTGATAAGCTGCGCGGGTGCAGTTCAACCTTATTCAGCACCCGGCTTCGCCGCCGACGGACCCCGAGCTCAAGGTCTGGGCGAATGTCGAGCACGCGGCTTCGCTTGCTGCCGTGGCGACGACCAACATCTGGTTCGGGGTGGGGGCGCCCGCGGCGCGTTTCGTTATCCCGGAGCCCGCCGAAACCGAGCGCGCCGACGAATTGTGGAAGACGACCTGTTTCGAGGCCTTTTTGCGCCCTCTCGGCCAGGAGCAATTACCGCGAGTGGAATTTTGCGCCGTCGGGTGCAGTGGGCGGCTTACGATTTCACCTCAACCCGTACCGGCATGGCCGAGGGCGAAGCGGCCGATCCGTATATCCGGCGTCGAGGATAATCTCACCTGGTGGGCGCTCGGCGCCGCGATCGCCGTGCCGGCCGACACCAATTGGGAGCTGGGGCTATCCGCGGTCCTGGAAGAGAAAGACGGGACCAAATCCTATTGGGCGCTGGCTCATACCGGCGACAAGCCGGATTTCCACGACCCCGGTTGCTTCGTCGCCCGCCTGCCTTAAGCAGCCGTCATGACCCTGTTCGGTATCGACCGGCTGCTCGCCGACCCGGAGCTGCGCCGCCCGCTCGAAGGCAAGCGTGTCGCCTTGCTCGCCCATCCCGCGTCCGTCACCCAGGATCTGACCCACAGCCTCGACGCCTTGTTCGCCGCCGGGCTCAATATCTCGGCCATGTTCGGGCCGCAGCATGGCGTCCGCGGCGACCTCCAGGACAATATGATGGAGTTGCCCGACTTCACCGATCCTGTCTACCAGGTGCCGGTCTTCAGCCTTTACGGCGAGGTTCGGCGTCCGACCGGCCAGTCGATGGGGACATTCGATACCATCCTGGTCGACCTCCAGGATCTCGGCTGCCGCATCTACACCTACGTCACGACCTTGCTCTACGTGCTCGAGGCTGCGGCCGAGCACGGCAAGAGCGTGTGGGTGCTCGACCGCCCCAATCCCGCGGGACGCCCGGTCGAGGGCCTGACGCTGCGCCCGGGCTGGGAAAGCTTCGTCGGCGCCGGGCCGATGCCGATGCGCCACGGCCTGACGCTCGGCGAGCTTGGCCACTGGTTCATCGAGCAGTTCAAGCTCGACGTGGATTATCGCGTCATCGCGATGGAGGGATGGGAGCCCGAGGCGGCGCCCGGCTTCGGCTGGCCGCCCGAGCGGGTGTGGATCAACCCCAGCCCCAACGCCGCCAACCTCAACATGGCCCGCGATTATGCCGGAACGGTGATGCTCGAGGGAACGACGCTGAGCGAGGGCAGGGGCACCACCCGCGCGCTCGAGCTGTTCGGCGCGCCCGACCTCGAACCGCGCAAGGTGATGGCCGAGATGGAGGCTTTCGCGCCGCAGTGGCTGGCGGGCTGCAAGCTGCGCGAAATCGCGTTCCAGCCGACCTTCCACAAGCATGCCGGCGAGCTCAACCACGGCATCTTCATCCATGCCGAAGGTTCGTTTTACGACCATGCAGGCATTCAAGCCGTGGCGGCTGCAGTCGCTCGCCTTCAAGGCGATCCGGCGGCTGTATCCCGACTATCCGCTGTGGCGCGACTTCGCTTACGAATATGTGTTCGACAAGCTCGCCATCGACGTCATCAACGGCTCGACCCTGCTGCGCGACTGGGTCGACGATCTAGCAAGTACGCCCGGCGACCTCGATGCAATCACGCTTCCCGACGAGCGCGATTGGGACGAGCATCGGCGGCCTCACCTGATTTACTGAACTCCATCCGTGCGTGGTTAACGAAAGAGTAGGAGGTTCGCCGTATCCCGGCTCCTGGATATTGGGGAGCGGTGGGTCACATGGCCACGCAAGGGATCGAGGAAGTCACCGAAAACGCCATCCGCGCAGTCGCGCGCGATTGCGGTTCACTGTCGATGGAATGCAGCGACGTCGCTGGTTACGTCATGGGCGTTTCCGAACGCATCGGCGAGCATATGAAGATGCTCGACAGCCTGGAGGAGGTGACCACGCGGCTGATGGGCGACCAGGCCCGGGTCAGCAATTCAACCGACGAAGCGCGGCTGTTGGCGGAGCAGGCCAAGGCCAAGCTCGACGCCGGCCGCGAAGCGATCGAAGGCACCATCGACGGCTTCAAGGGGCTGACCGAGCTGGTGGTCCAGCTCGGCGAGCGAATGGCCGGCTTCGCCTCGGCGATGAACCAGGTGCAAATGGTGTCCTCGACCATCGAGACCATCGCCCGCAAGACCAACATGCTGGCGCTCAACGCCACCATCGAAGCGGCGCGTGCCGGCGATGCCGGGCGCAGCTTCGCGGTGGTTGCGGCCGAAGTGAAGAAGCTCGCGCATGACACCCGCGCGGCCACCAGCCAGATCGCTTCGACCATCGGCGAGCTGACTCGCGAGGCAAGTGCCGTGACGACCGAGATCAAGACCGGCGTCGAGCGCAGCCGGGCCGCGCAGGGCGGTTTCGGAACGATCAGCGACACCGTCCGCGAAGTCAGCGAGATCGTCGGCATGGTCGACCGCCAGACCGAGGGCATCGCCCATTCGACCAGCATGATCCAGACCAGCGTCGACCGCGTGAAGGCCGGCCTTACCGACTTCGCCACCGACGCTCGCGAGAACGGCCATGAGTTGCAGACCGCGCAAAAGCGGCTCCAGCACCTCGAACTATTGTCCAACACGATGCTCGACACGCTCGCCAATTCCGGTGCCGAGATCGACGACACGCCCTTCATCCTCAAGGCGCAGGAAACCTGCCGCCAGATCATGACCGCGATCGAGCGCGCCGTCGCCGAGGGCGAGCTTAGCGTCGAGGACGTGTTCGACCGCGACTATCGCGTCATCGAGGGCACCAACCCGATCCAGTACGATGTTCGCTTCAACGCCACCGCCGATACGCATGTGCGCCCGATCCTCGACCTTGCCGAAGCGAGTGACACCCGCATCATCGGCTGCGCGATCGGCGACATGAACGGCTATCTGCCGACCCATCTGACCAAGCGCAGCCAGCCGCAGGGCCCGGATCCGGTGTGGAACGACGAACATTGCCGCAACCGGCGCGTGATGATCGACCAGCAGACCCGAATGGCGCTCGCCAGCGACAAGCCGGCCACGCTCGCCACCTATCGCATGGAACTCGGCGACCGCTGGATCCCGGTCAAGAACATCTACGTGCCCTTGTGGGTGAAGGGCCGACGCTGGGGCAATTTTGAGCTGGCTTACCGCGACGACTGAGGCCGGGCGGGCGGTACGGTTCCCAAAAGCTTACCCCCGCATAAACCTCCTCTTTACGCCCTGTGCGCTAGCACCATCCGACGAGGTTCCTTCGCGGGATCGCAGACGAGAGGACGGCAATGGCAATCAATCGGTCCGTCGGCCAGCAAATGGTCAGCGTTGCCGAAGCGCAGCTGGCTCGCGTGGCGGGCGACGGTTGCGCGCGCCATCCGCATCTCAATGCCCTGCTCGATGCCGCCGGACCGCATAGCGGCCGCGACGTTTCCGACGCCGTGCACCTGCTGTGCAGCATTCACGGCCGTTATCCGGGCCTGATCGAACTCGCACTCCAGCGCTGCCCCAAGGGTGAAACACAGGAATGGCTTGCGCGTGCGTCTGAGGCGTTCGAGCGCGAACGCCTGTATCTGGTTCGGCTGACCGCCGCGGTCGGCCCAATGCCGAGCACGCCGGGTGCCGCCGAAAGCGAATCGAGCCTGGTTGCCGCCCGCCATGCGCTGGAAACCCTGGCCATGTCCGAACGCGATGGTTGTGCGCTTGGGGCTGCTACCGCCTTGGTCGGTGACTGGTGGCCGATCCGCCGCCTCCTCGATCGTGCCGCGTCGCGTTGCGGGACCGACGTTCCCGCGCCGTCGCTCCCCGACGAGAATTCGGTCATCGACGTCATCGAACGTTCGACCGAAACCCCGTCGAGTTCACGCGCTTTGGCATTCGGCGGTGAACAATTGCTGCTCCAGCACCGCGCCCTGTTCGACCTGCTCGAAGCCCGCGCCGCCGCTCGCGGCGATTTTTAAGCCGCTTTAGCCAGCTCCGGCTGGTGCTCATAGGCCTGATGGAACGCGGGCTGCTCGGCCTGCGTCTCGACCTTGGGCGCCTTCGCCTTCGGCGCCAGCAGGCGCGAGGCAAGAACCACCACGCCGAGCGCGAAGTAAGCGACGATCGACCACATCGGGCTCCACAGCACGGTTGCCGCGAAAGGCACGCGCAGCAGCGTCGGGTTGAACCCGAAATCCTCGCCGATGGCCTCGCACACGCCAAGAATGGTGTGGCTCCTCATGGGCAGTGCGACCTGATCTTCCTGCGCGTTCATCATTCACTCCGTTGGCAAAATCTCGTGCTGGTTACTCAGCAAGAGCCGTGCCAATTCTGAAAAAGGCCAAGTCTCAATGGCTTGGCAACCTTGCGCCGGCCGCCAGTGGGAAATTCCACCACGGACCGGGACCGACAGTTGGGAATTGGCGCCTCTTGCTGCAAGTGCGATATTGCGCCGCAGCATTGATATTCGACGGATCGATGCAAATTTAGTACGAGCCGCGCCTCGAGTGGCGCCCAGAAGGAATTGACCTGCTGTGATGCGGATCATGATGAAGTCGAAGATTCACCGAGCGACGGTGACCCAGGCCGACCTGGACTACGTCGGCTCGGTGACGATCGATGCGGACCTGCTCGACGCGGCCGAGCTGTTCGAGGGTGAACAGGTCGCGATCGTCGACAACACCAACGGCGCCCGCATCGAGACCTATGTCATCCCGGGTCCGCGCGGCACGGGTGTCATCGGCATCAACGGCGCCGCCGCCCATCTCGTCCATCCGGGCGACATGGTCATTATCATGAGCTACGCCGTCATGGACGATGCAGAAGCCCGCGCGATGACCCCGCGCGTGGTCCACGTCGACGGGCAGAACCGCGTGGTGAAGATCGGTAACGATCCCGCAGAACCGGTCCCCGGCAGCGACCAGAAGCGCGGCGACATCGCCGCCTAGCGGCCGTCCCCTTCATAGCGCAGCCGCCACGGCGGCGGCAGATAATCGGTCGACATGTAATAATAGAAGGCGCAGCGCCCGTCGGGGCGGCGGTTGATTCCCTTGGCGATGCCGAAGGCGACCGACCCGCTGAACACCGGGCCACCGCTGTCGCCGCTGTTGCAGGAGGGGCCGGTAACGGTCACCCAGGTCGGTTCGCAGGGCCCGCCGCACAATTCTCCCGGCGGCGCATAGTCGGTCAGTTCGACCGTGGCGCAGCTGTAGTGCGAGCTTTCGCCCCAGTGGCAGACAAAATCGCCCGCGCGGGTTGCAGCGAGATTGCGCCAGCTCCGCACGGTGCGCAGCGATCCCGCGTCGCGGTCGGCGAAGAACAAAGGCTCGCTCGCCTCAGGGCTGACGTTGATTTGCACGTCCTGGTAGGCCGCGCCCCACGATCCGGCGAAGGCGAGGGGAACGTTGTCGCGTTCGGCGTCGCGATACACGAGTTCGTCGGGGCAGTGGGCCGCGGTGGCGATGCCCTCGCGGCTGCCGTCGGTGACGACGAACCCGCTGGTGCAGCGCTTGCGATGGCCGTCCTCAGTCCCTTCGACCCGGCCGCCGCCGACTACCGACATGTTGGATTCGTTGAGATCGTTGATCACGACCCGCACCGGCACTCCGCCGATTGCCTCGGCGCGGGCGCGGATGACGTCGAGGCCGAAGCGCTGCGCGTCCTCGCCGCGGACCAGCAGCACCACTTCGCCGGTGCGCTGATCGTATCCTGCGCCGTGCGATCCCGGCATGTCCCTGCGCAGGTCGATGAGGTGCCGGCGCATGGCCATCACGGCCTGGGCATGGGTCGCCCTGGCACCGCTGCGGAAGACGATCGGGACGCCGTGCGCGGAGCGATCCGCGACTGGCTCAGTACCGGTGAGCAGGACCACAATCCGATAGTTCGGCGCATGCTCGATCGAGATCCCAGCGAGCCGCCCTTCGAACTCACGCGCAATGGCGGTGGTCTCGGCAACGCTCGCCTGCTGCGCCTCGAGCCGACGGAGCGCTTCCTTCGGCGTCACTCCGAACCGCGAGGCATATTGCGCCGCATCCTCGGCCAGGCCTTCCGCGCTCGTCTGGACGTTCGACTGTGCGGCCGCGGGAACGGCGAAGCCGACCAATGCGAAGAAGAACAAGAGCCGGTTCATTGGGCGCGTCTGTGACTGGTTCGGAGTTGATGCAAGCTGACGATGGCAACGGAACGCCGCCATTCCTGTCTGGTTATGAGACCATGCCCAATCAGACTCGAAACTCGCCTTCCACCCTCATTATCGCCGTCCTGCTGCTGGTCGCCGCAGTGCTCGGCGGTCTCGTTTCCCGCTTCATCCCGGCCGACGGCGGCAGCTCGCCGACGCCCTCGATCGCCAAGCCGCTCGGGGGCGAGCCGACGCTCGCGCCCTTGGTCAAAGCGAGCTCGTCGGCGGTCGTGAACATTCGGGTCGAGCAGCCTTCGCCGGCCGAGCAAAATCCGCTTCTCCAGGACCCGTTCTTCCGCCGCTACATGGGCGTGCCGGATTCGGCGATGCAGCCGGTCATGTCGGCGGGCTCGGGCGCCATCGTCGACGGCGCCCATGGGCTCGTCATCACCAATTTCCACGTCGTCCGGAACGCCCGCACGGTCGAGGTCGGCCTGAAGGACGGGCGCCACTTCGCGGCCGAACCCGTGGCGCTGTCTCCGGAGCTCGACCTCGCGGTGCTTCGGATCGGTGCCAAGGGCCTGCCTTCACTGGAGCTCGCGGATAGCAACAAACTGGAAGTCGGTGACTATGTGGTCGCGATCGGCAATCCTTTTGGCATCGGCCAGACCGTGACGTCCGGAATCGTCAGCGCCACCAACCGGACGCTTGGCCAGGGCGATCCGCGCCGCTTCATCCAGACCGATGCCCCGATCAATCCGGGCAACAGCGGCGGGCCGCTGATCGATCTTCGCGGCAAGGTGGTCGGGATCAACTCGGCGCTGTTCAGTCCCGACCGCGGACAGGGTAATGTCGGGATCGGCTTCGCGATCCCCGCCAACGTCGTGCGGAAGGTGCTCGCCGAAGCGGAGAAGGCCAAATGACCGACAGCTTCGATCTCACCCCGCCGACCGAGCAGCAGTTCCAGGCGTTGGTCGCCGACCTCGGCGAGGAGGAGAAGCACGTCCTCCTGGAACATGGAACGGAGGCGCCGTTCTGTGGCGTCTTCCTCAACGAGAAGAGGCCGGGCGTTTTCACTTGCCGGTTGTGCGGCCTGCCGCTGTTCCACGGCGGCACCAAGTTCGAAAGCGGGACCGGCTGGCCGAGCTTCACCCAGCCCTTTGCAGCGGACCATCTCAAGACCATCCGCGACACCAGCTACGGCATGGCTCGCGTCGAGATCGTCTGCGCCCGCTGCGGCGCTCACCAGGGTCACGTCTTTCCCGACGGGCCGCCGCCGACCGGCGAGCGTTATTGCATCAATTCGGTCAGCCTGGCCTTCACTGCCGATGGCGAAGCGCTGCCCGACAAGCTCGGCCGCGGCGCCCCGGAGGGCGAACCCGCCGCCGCCTAATTGCTGCCGATCGTTTCGTAGTCGATGCGGATTCGCACCCACGAGCCGATCAGCGGACGCCCGTTCTTGCGCGGCGGGCGCACGCGGAACTGCCAGGCCGCCTGGCGCACCGCGCTGGCGAGGTGGGAGCTGGGCGGATAGCTGCCAAGCTCGATGCAATCGTCGACCCGGTTGTCCTCAATGGTCTTGCAGGCGATGAGGCCGGAGCCGTCAGGCCTGTTCCTGGGCATGTAACCGCCTAGCTCGGCATCGGTCGGGCGGCGCGCCCATTCGGCCGCGTACAGCAGCTCGCCGTTGGGAGCGTGGCCAACCGTCTCCGAATCCCCGGCGCTGCCGGACTCGGCGTGGGGCAGGTTGGACACGTTGCCGGCGGCCATTTCGGCGCTGCTGAGCTCGATGATCGGCGTATATTGCGGCGCCGCGATGGTCGGCTTGACCGGCAGCGTGATCGGCGGCGGCTTGGGCACCGGCCTTTGTACCTGCGCCTGCTGGACCTGCGGCTTGACCTGCTTGGGCTGGGCCTTGCGCTGCTGGGAAGGGGAGGCATGTTCGCCCTCGGGGATGAGGTCGACGACGATGCCCGTCGAATCCTTCCTGCCGGGCGTCGGGATGATGCCGAGCGTCAGCAGGATCGCCAGCAGCCCGACATTGACGGCCAGCGCCGCTCCGAGGCCGGTGAGGCGTCGGCGCGGTGAGGATTGCTCGTAAGGGGCGGATAGGCGGTAGGCTGACAATGTCCCTGCCGTCGGGTGCGTCGCGAACCGCGGCATAGCCTTGCGACGCGTGAACGGCCAGTGAAGAAGCCGTAACGGGCGGGCAACGCTGGGAACTTCGCATGCCGCCGCGCCGTTTCGCTCAGGCAATGAACCGGGACGAGATCATCGAGCGGGCCGAGCGCTGCCGCCGCCTCGCGCGGCAGGTCGGCGACGCTCACCTGCGCAATTCGCTCGAGGCCCTGGCCGAGGAATATGAGGCCAAGCTGCCGCGCCGCGAGGCGGGCGGCGGCCCCTTCATGCTGCGCCACAGGTGACTTTCGCACCGAACCGGCGCATAGGGGCCCCGCTACTAGTCGCAAATTGACGGTCCTGAGGCGCTTTGCGGCTCCTTCTTCCTTCTCTTGTAGCTCCTAGCACGAAGCGCCTCCGCACTTGGGGGCCGCACTTAAGGAAGACGAACTATGACTACCGGCACCGTAAAATTCTTCAACGACAGCAAGGGCTATGGCTTCATCGCGCCGGACGAGGGCGGCAATGACGCGTTCGTCCACATCAGCGCCGTCGAGAAGTCGGGCATGCGCACGCTGCGCGAAAACCAGCGCGTCAGCTACGAGCTGCAGGAAGACCGCCGCGGCAAGATGGCTGCGGTCAACCTCAAGTCCGCCGACGATGCGGGCGCCGACCAGCCGGCCGCCGAAGCCGAAGACTCGGCCGGCGACGAGACGGACGAAGCCCCGCAGGGCGAATAAGCCTTGTCGACCCCAGCACTCCGTCACTCCAGCCTCGACTTCTTCCTCGCTCGGGCCGCCCAGGCCCGGGCCGAGGCGGAAGCGGCGACGCTGGAGCATGTCCGCGAACGCTGCCGCCGCTCCGAAGCGGCGTGGCAGGCGCTCGCCGACCGCGCTCAACGCAGCGAGCAGATGAAGGCCGCCGAAGCGCTGCGCAAGGCGACCGTCACCACCGCCTGAGGGCTCAGTTCCGCAGGCTGTCCGGAACCACGCCGCCATTTTCGGCGAGCTTGTCCATGACCGCCTTGTGGAGCGCGATATTCTCCTCCGCGCTGCCGTCCGCGCCGGCGTGGACGTTGAGCTCGTCCGCCAGCTCCTTGCGCGCCGCGAGGCTCGAATCGAGGTCGAGCAGCTTCAGCAAGTCGACGATCGAGCTTTGGTAGTTGCCGCCGCCGCCCTTCATTGAGGCCATCTCGCTCAGCACCTGGCCGACATCGACGTTCTGCGCCGGCGCGGTCGGAGCCGGGGCGGGAGCGATCGTCGCGGTGCCGCCGCCGTCCTGCGGCTGCGCCTGCTGCGGCGCGGGCGCGGCCTGGGCCGCATTGTGATGGAAAATCTTGTTCATGATGCTGCCGAAAATGCTCATCGCTCTCTCTCCTCTGGAAGGCCTTGCTCCGACTGAACGAGCGCCGCGGGCCAAGGCTCCGTCATTGGGCAGGAACGCGGGCCGTCCCGGCTCGTTTAGGGGCGACGCGCGGCGCAAAGGAGAGTGAGCATGAGAATGAAGCTGTTGATCCTGGTTTCGGGGAGCGTCCTGACCCTCGCCGCCTGCGGCAAGCATGACGCGACCACCACCAACGCCGGGGACGACGTCAACCTGACGGTGGACAATGGCGCGGCCAACATGACGGCCGAGGCGCCGTCGCCGCTGACCGCGCAGGGCTTCGCCAATGCCGCGGCGGCGAGCGACAAGTTCGAAATCGAAACGTCCAAGCTCGCCGCGGCCAACGCCAGCTCGGCCGCGGTCAAGAAGTTCGCCACCCAGATGATCGCCGCCCACAGCGCCTCGACCGCCAAGCTCAAGGCGACGCTGGCCGGCCAGAGCCCGGCGATCACGCCCGACGACACGCTCAACCCCGAGCAGCAGGCCGCGCTCGACGGCCTCAAGGGCCAGACCGGCGCCGCGTTCGACAGCGCCTACGCCGCGGCCCAGGTCGACGCCCACACCAAGACGCTCGACGCGCTGAAGAATTATTCGGCGTCCGGCGACAATGCCGCGCTCAAGACCTTCGCCGACGGCCTGATCCCGACGGTGACGAGCCACCTGAATATGGCCAAGGGGCTCAAATGAGCGCCCGAGCATAGACGACGCCGACGCGCAGCGTCGGCGGAGCAATGTCGAAGAGAGCGCGAAAGCCCGGCCAGCCTGCCGCGAAGCGGACAGGACTGACGTCACGGGATTTACTCCCGTGACGGCTCGCCGAGTGCATACGTTCAAACCGGCTCCCCCACTTCCCTGGAACAACGCCCTAACATCGGCATCAGCCCAACCGAACGTCAACGCGCCAGTCCGAGGAACGGCAGTGGATTCAAACGGTTGGGTATGCACGCGGGCGTTTCTGCCCGCGCCAGTTCCGACAGGAGAGTCTTATGAGTGACCGCATCGCATCGGCCGTGTTCGACAGCCGCGAAGAGGCCGAAAGGGCGTTGTCCGATCTCCGCTCGGCAGGGATTAACGAAGACGCCATTTCCATCATCGGCAAGCACGGCGAGCAGGACAGCTCGACGACGGTCGAGGATGGCGACAGCGACGCCGGCGAGACTGCCGGCAGCGGCGTCAAGGGCGCGCTTGGCGGCGCGGTCGTCGGCGGCCTGCTCGGCGTTGCCGCGCTCGCCATTCCCGGCGTCGGCCCGCTGGCCGCGGCCGGCGCGATCGCCTCGGGCGCCATTCCCGGCGCCGCCGCGATTGGCGCGGGCGTCGGCGCGGGCGTCGGCGGCCTCACCGGCCTGATGACCGGCCACGGCGTCAGCGAAGAGGACGCGAGCTACTACGAAGGCCACATCAAGGATGGCGGGACGTTCCTGTCGGTCGACGCCGACAAGGCCGACCGCCCGGTCGAGGAAATCCGCGAGATGCTGTTCCGCAACGGCGGGCACAACAGCAGCCGCCAGCGGATGGAAGCCGGCGTGTCCGAGGAGACGACCAGCTTCTAAAGGTTGGGATCTTCGCGCGCTTTGGCGTGCGACGGTGACAGAGAAGGCCCGGCGGAAACGCCGGGCCTTTTTTGTGTGAGTTGCGACCAATGTCTGGCCGAGCGGATCGTGTGCTAGGCGCTGCGCGCGCCAGCCTCGAACCGCACCAGCGCCCCGGCGAGCCGGGCCGGGTCGTCGCGACTGAACTGCCATTCGATGGTGACATCGCCGGTGAAATAATCGGCAGGGCCTTTGACATGGGCTTGGGAGCCGGAGCGGGTGATGGTCATGAGAAGGGGAAACGCGTGAGACGGAGCAAGTCTGCACGAAATCCACAGCAAAGCCCAGCCGGCTGCTTCGAAATCACTGATCGAGGAACGACCGCATCTTCCGGCTCCGCGACGGATGCTTCAGCTTCCGGAGCGCCTTCGCCTCGATCTGCCTAATCCGCTCGCGGGTCACCTAGAACTGCTGCCCCACCTCCTCCAGCGTGTGATCGGTGTTCATGCCGATGCCGAAGCGCATGCGCAGCACGCGTTCTTCGCGGGGGGTTAGGCTGGCCAGCACGCGGGTGACGGTTTCCTTGAGGTTGGACTGGATCGCGGCGTCGACCGGGATGACGGCGTTCTTGTCCTCGATGAAGTCGCCGAGGTGGCTGTCTTCCTCGTCGCCGATCGGGGTTTCGAGGCTGATCGGCTCCTTGGCGATCTTGAGGACCTTGCGGACCTTTTCGAGCGGCATGGAGAGGCGCTCGGCGAGCTCCTCGGGCGTCGCTTCGCGGCCGGTTTCGTGGAGGAACTGGCGGCCGGTGCGGACCAGCTTGTTGATCGTCTCGATCATGTGCACCGGGATGCGGATGGTGCGCGCCTGGTCGGCGATCGAGCGGGTGATCGCCTGGCGGATCCACCAGGTGGCGTAGGTGCTGAACTTGTAGCCGCGGCGGTATTCGAACTTATCGACCGCCTTCATCAGGCCGATATTGCCTTCCTGGATCAGGTCGAGGAACTGCAGGCCGCGGTTGGTGTATTTCTTGGCGATGGAGATGACGAGGCGGAGGTTGGCCTCGACCATTTCCTTCTTGGCGATGCGGGCCTCGCGCTCGCCCTTCTGGACCATGTTGACGATGCGCCGGAATTCCTGGAGCGAGGTGCCGGTGGCCTGGGCGATGGCGGCGATCTCGGCGCGGATGCGCTCGACCGTGTCGCCTTCCGCGGCGGCAAAGGCGGCCCATTTCTTGTCGAGTCTTGGCGGCTTCGCCGAGCCAGTGTCTCGTCGAGCTCGCGGCCCATGTAGCTTTCGAGGAAGGCGCGGCGCGGCACCTTGTGGCGCTCGGCGAGGCGCAGCATCTGGCCGCCGAGCGCGGTCAGGCGGCGGTTGTAGCTGTACAGCTGCTCGACCAGATATTCGATCTTGCTGCCGTGGAACTGGACGCTTTCGACCTCGGCGGTGAGCTGCTCGCGCAGCTTGTGGTACTTCTTCTCCTCGTTCGCGGGGAAGTCCGTGAGGGTCGCGAACGCGTCCATGCGGTGCGCCTGGACCTTGCTGAACTTCTTGAAGATGGCGGTGATCTCGGCGAACTTCTCGAGCGCCTGGGGCTTGAGCGTTTCCTCCATCTGGGCGAGCGACAGGGTGTTGTCCTCGTCCTCTTCCTCGGCCTGCGGCTGGGTGCGCCGCTCGACCATGTCCTCGTCGTCTTCGTTGGCGTCGGCCTCGGGCTCGTCGGCGACCTCTTCCTCTTCCTTGATGGTCGGGCCGGCGGTCTTCTCGCTGATCTCGCCCTCGGCGCCGCCTTCGCCGCCTTCCTCGCTGGCGGCGATCTGCTCGGCGGTCGGGCCCTTGGAGAGCATCGCCTCGAGGTCGAGGATTTCGCGCAGCTGCATGCGGCCCTTCGTTGAGGGCGTTGGACCAGCCGATGATGGCGTTGAAGGTGATCGGGCTTTCGCACAGGCCCCAGATCATGATGTCGCGGCCGGCCTCGATGCGCTTGGCGATGGCGATTTCGCCCTCTCTGGAGAGGAGCTCGACCGCGCCCATTTCGCGCAAGTACATGCGGACCGGGTCGTCGGTGCGGTCGACCGCTTCCTTCTTGACCGCCGCGGCGGGGCGGGGGCCGCCGTCGTCGAGCGGGTCGACTTCCTCTTCGGGCGCCGGCTCATTGTCCTTGTCGTCATCGTCGTCGTCGTCGCTGTCTTCGGCGCTCTCGACGACGTTGATGCCCATGTCGTTGAGCGCGGACATGACGTCCTCGATCTGCTCGGACGACATCTGGTCCTGCGGCAGGGCCTCGTTGAGCTCCTCGTAAGTGACGACGCCGCGCTTCTTGGCGCGGGCGATCATCTTCTTGATCGAGGCATCGTTGAGGTCGATCAGCGGGGCATCGCCCGCGTCCGCCGTATCCATTTCGGGAGTGTCGTTTTTCGCCATATGTTCCGCTGCTTAAATTGCGTTGCGCTGCTTAGTCGGTGCCGGCGAGCGACGCCAGCCTCCGCCTTAATCCATGTTGCGCCGCGACCAGGCGCTGTTGTTCTTCAAGGGCTTCGTCGGTCAAATCCCGCTTCAGCCGTTCCGTCGCGTCGCCCAGGGCCTTTTCCACTTCCTCGCTCGCGGCGATGATCTCGACCGCCGCCGCGAGATCGCTTCGGGCACGGTCCGGGTCGCTGTCGCGGCGGGTGAAGGAAAAACCCAGGGTAACCGGGGCTTTCGCGCCCGTTGCTCCATCGGTGCCC